>NZ_JAKUHT010000048.1 GCF_022436705.1 Nocardioides sp. CFH 31398
GTAGTAGTCCGGCGGCGTCCTAGTCTCCCACAGCCTCTCGACTGCAGTACCTTCGGCGCTGGAGGGCTTAACTTCCGGGTTCGGTATGGATCCGGGTGTTTCCCGCTCCGCTATGGCCGCCGTGACATCTGTGAACCTGTCCCCTGCGAGCAGTGTGTGCTCGCGGGTGTGTAGTGGTTCAGATACCGCAGAGTGGACGCGTGGCCGTGTGGCCTGATCTTGTTACGTGCGTTGTTCGGGCTTGTCACCTGGTGATCGCCGGTCGAGTTATTTCACCGTTCGTGGTGGGTCTCGTGGCGGGTGGGTGGCAAGTCCTCGGCCTATTAGTACCGGTCGGCTGGGCATCACTGCTGTACACCTCCGGCCTATCAACCCAGTGGTCTGCTGGGGGCCTTACCCCCTCGAGGGGGTGGGAAACCTCATCTTGAAACGTGCTTCCCGCTTAGATGCATTCAGCGGTTATCACTCCCGAACGTAGCCAACCAGCCGTGCCCCTGGCGGGACAACTGGCACACCAGAGGTTCGTCCATCCCGGTCCTCTCGTACTAGGGACAGCCTTTCTCAAGTTTCCAACGCGCGCGGCGGATAGGGACCGAACTGTCTCACGACGTTCTAAACCCAGCTCGCGTGCCGCTTTAATGGGCGAACAGCCCAACCCTTGGGACCTACTCCGGCCCCAGGATGCGACGAGCCGACATCGAGGTGCCAAACCATCCCGTCGATATGGACTCTTGGGGAAGATCAGCCTGTTATCCCCGGGGTACCTTTTATCCGTTGAGCGACGCCGCTTCCACTTGCCAGCGCCGGATCACTAGTTCCGACTTTCGTCCCTGCTCGACACGTCCGTCTCACAGTCAAGCTCCCTTGTGCACTTACACTCGCCACCTGATTGCCAACCAGGCTGAGGGAACCTTTGAGCGCCTCCGTTACATTTTAGGAGGCAACCGCCCCAGTTAAACTACCCATCAGGCACTGTCCCTGATCCGGATCACGGACCGAGGTTAGACATCTAGTCACATCAGAGTGGTATTTCAACGTCGACTCCACCCACACTGGCGTGTGGACTTCACAGTCTCCCACCTATCCTACACAAATGCGACCAAACACCAATACCAAACTATAGTAAAGGTCCCGGGGTCTTTCCGTCCTGCCGCGCGTAACGAGCATCTTTACTCGTACTGCAATTTCGCCGAGTCCACGGTTGAGACAGCGCCCAAGTCGTTACTCCATTCGTGCAGGTCGGAACTTACCCGACAAGGAATTTCGCTACCTTAGGATGGTTATAGTTACCACCGCCGTTTACTGGGGCTTAAATTCTCCGCTTCGGTGTTACCACCTAACAGGTCCTCTTAACCTTCCAGCACCGGGCAGGAGTCAGTCCGTATACATCGTCTTACGACTTCGCACGGACCTGTGTTTTTAGTAAACAGTCGCTTGGGCCTGGTCTCTGCGGCCATCACCGCTACCCCACGCAAGGTGGTTCACGGATCCGGCCCCCCTTCTCCCGAAGTTACGGGGGCATTTTGCCGAGTTCCTTAACCATGGTTGTCTCGATCGCCTCGGTATTCTCTACCTGATCACCTGAGTCGGTTTGGGGTACGGGCGGCTCATAGCTCGCTAGAGGTTTTTCTTGACAGCACAGGATCATCGACTTCCCCCATACGGGGTCCCCATCAGGTCTCAGGACCGCACTCGCAGTGCCACCTCCCGGATTTGCCTAGGAGGATCCCTACACCCTTGGCCACAGACAACCATCGCTGTGGATCGACTACCTACCTGCGTCACCCCATCGCTTGACTACTACCGGATCGGGTCATGCGCTCCACCCCCATGCAGGAACTCTCGAAAGAGAACCCACGTGTTGGAGGCTTCGGGCACTTAGCATCACCGGCCTCGTCATGGGCGCTACTTCGCCGGTACGGGAATATCAACCCGTTGTCCATCGACTACGCCTGTCGGCCTCGCCTTAGGTCCCGACTTACCCAGGGAAGATTAGCTTGACCCTGGAACCCTTGATCAATCGGCGCACGTGTTTCTCACACGTGATTCGCTACTCATGCCTGCATTCTCACTCGCGTGGCGTCCACAGCTGGGTCACCCCGCTGCTTCACCCCCCACACGACGCTCCCCTACCCACCCACACATACCCTCACGGGCCGCACATCCAAGTGCGCGTGCAAGTGCCATAGCTTCGGCGGATGACTTGAGCCCCGCTACATTGTCGGCGCGGAATCACTTGACCAGTGAGCTATTACGCACTCTTTCAAGGATGGCTGCTTCCAAGCCAACCTCCTGGTTGTCACTGCAACTCCACATCCTTTTCCACTGAGTCACCACTTAGGGGCCTTAGCTGATGATCTGGGCTGTTTCCCTCTCGACCACGGAGCTTATCCCCCGCAGTCTCACTGCCGCGCTCTCACTTACACCCATTCGGAGTTTGGTTAACGTCAGTAACCTGGTCGGGCCCATCGGCTATCCAGTGCTCTACCTGGCGTAAGAAACACGCGACGCTGCACCTAAATGCATTTCGGGGAGAACCAGCTATCACGAAGTTTGATTGGCCTTTCACCCCTATCCACAGGTCATCCCCTCCATTTTCAACTGAAGTGGGTTCGGTCCTCCACGCGGTCTTACCCACGCTTCAACCTGCCCATGGATAGATCACTTCGCTTCGGGTCCAGACCCGGCGACTACACCGGACAAGCCGGCTACGCCCTCTTCGGACTCGCTTTCGCTACGGCTACCCCACACGGGTTAACCTCGCCACCGAGCACTGACTCGCAGGCTCATTCTTCAAAAGGCACGCCATCACCCCCACCAGCAAGCTGGCATAAGGCTCTGACGGATTGTAGGCGCACGGTTTCAGGTACTATTTCACTCCCCGCCAGGGGTACTTTTCACCTTTCCCTCACGGTACTTGTCCGCTATCGGTCACCAAGAAGTATTTAGGCTTGACGGGTGGTCCCGCCAGATTCACGCAGGATTTCACGAGTCCCACGCTACTCGGGGACACGTCCAACGGAGCCCATCGCTTACGCCTACGGGACTATCACCCACTACGGCACGGCTTCCCAACCGACTTCGACCTCACGATGAGTTTCTCACTCCGCACCGGCACGGCAGCACCGGTCAGACGACCCCACAACCCCCACCACGCAACCCCTGCCGGGTATCACACGCAGATAGGTTTAGCCTGTTCCGCTTTCGCTCGCCACTACTCACGGAATCACTATTGTCTTCTCTTCCTATGGGTACTGAGATGTTTCACTTCCCCACGTTCCCTCCGACTGCCCTATTTCATTCAGACAGCGGTAACACCACATGACTGGTGCTGGGTTTCCCCATTCGGACACCCCCGGATCACAGCTCGGTTGCCAGCTCCCCAGGGCTTATCGCAGGCTCCCACGTCCTTCATCGGCTCTCGGTGCCAAGGCATCCACCATGCGCCCCTCATAACTTGCCACACCCCCCAGCCACCAGCTCAGCACAAGACCAAACCAGCACCGGGAGGATGCCACACGCCACGAGAAACACCACAAACAATAAAACAACCAACAATCACAAGAACAAACACACCAACCCAACACACCCACACCCCCCTCCACGACAAGTCGAAGAAAAGGGGGCACGCGCACGTCAGACCAGTGCGTGTACTCGAACAAACATCACAAAAAACAAGATGCTCGCGTCCACTCTGCAGTTCTCAACCACCACACCCACCCACCCCGAACCGCCCCAACCAGGGACGACCAGCCAGTGGAAGGCAAACCCCCCGAAACCTCGAGGAGCCAGAAACACCACCCAACACAGCTCAACGCTGCACCGTGTGTTGCCTCAGGACCCAACAGTGCGCCACCCATGACCCCCACCCGAACAGGCAGGAGCGACGATGATTCCACATATTCTTCGAAGCTGCGGCCCCCTGTAGTAGGCCGACGCCACTCGACGCCGACACGCAGGACCGCGTGTGATGCTCCTTAGAAAGGAGGTGATCCAGCCGCACCTTCCGGTACGGCTACCTTGTTACGACTTCGTCCTAATCGCCAGCCCCACCTTCGACGGCTCCCCCCACAAGGGTTAGGCCACCGGCTTCGGGTGTTGCCGACTTTCATGACGTGACGGGCGGTGTGTACAAGGCCCGGGAACGTATTCACCGCAGCGTTGCTGATCTGCGATTACTAGCGACTCCGACTTCATGGGGTCGAGTTGCAGACCCCAATCCGAACTGAGACCGGCTTTTTGGGATTCGCTCCCCCTCACGGGATCGCAGCCCTCTGTACCGGCCATTGTAGCATGCGTGAAGCCCTGGACATAAGGGGCATGATGACTTGACGTCATCCCCACCTTCCTCCGAGTTGACCCCGGCAGTCTCGCATGAGTCCCCAGCCACCCGAAGGCGCTGCTGGCAACATGCGACGAGGGTTGCGCTCGTTGCGGGACTTAACCCAACATCTCACGACACGAGCTGACGACAGCCATGCACCACCTGCACACCAGCAAAAGCTGCACCATCTCTGGCACATCCCGGTGCATGTCAAACCCAGGTAAGGTTCTTCGCGTTGCATCGAATTAATCCGCATGCTCCGCCGCTTGTGCGGGCCCCCGTCAATTCCTTTGAGTTTTAGCCTTGCGGCCGTACTCCCCAGGCGGGGCGCTTAATGCGTTAGCTGCGGCACGGAACCCGTGGAATGGATCCCACACCTAGCGCCCAACGTTTACGGTGTGGACTACCAGGGTATCTAATCCTGTTCGCTCCCCACACTTTCGCTCCTCAGCGTCAGGTAATGCCCAGAGAACCGCCTTCGCCACCGGTGTTCCTCCTGATATCTGCGCATTCCACCGCTACACCAGGAATTCCGTTCTCCCCTGCATCCCTCTAGTCTGCCCGTATCGGAAGCAAGCACAGAGTTAAGCCCCGTGTTTTCACTCCCGACGCGACAAACCGCCTACGAGCCCTTTACGCCCAATAATTCCGGACAACGCTCGCACCCTACGTATTACCGCGGCTGCTGGCACGTAGTTGGCCGGTGCTTCTTCTGCGCCTACCGTCACCCCGCCAAAACGAGGCTTCGTCGACACTGAAAGAGGTTTACAACCCGAAGGCCGTCATCCCTCACGCGGCGTTGCTGGATCAGGCTTCCGCCCATTGTCCAATATTCCCCACTGCTGCCTCCCGTAGGAGTCTGGGCCGTGTCTCAGTCCCAGTGTGGCCGGTCACCCTCTCAGGCCGGCTACCCGTCGACGCCTTGGTAGGCCATTACCCCACCAACAAGCTGATAGGCCGCGAGCACATCCCCCACCGCTAAACACTTTCCACCAACCCCCATGCAGGAGACGGTGTACATCGCGTATTAGACCCCGTTTCCGAAGCTTATCCGCGAGTGAAGGGCAGATTACTCACGTGTTACTCACCCGTTCGCCGCTCGTGTACCCCCGAAAGGGCCTTACCGCTCGACTTGCATGTGTTAAGCACGCCGCCAGCGTTCGTCCTGAGCCAGGATCAAACTCTCCATCGAAAACCATGGAAAATCCATACCCATAGCAAAACAAAACAACTAGCAAACCCAAACGAAGAATCGAAAGGGCATACAAACTAATTCATCATCATATGAATGACACACTGTTGAGTTCTCAAACAACACACCCA
>NZ_JAKUHT010000049.1 GCF_022436705.1 Nocardioides sp. CFH 31398
GACGTAGTCGACGCGCAGGGCGACGGTGTCCTGGCCCTCGGGCATGGTCGGCCAGGCGCCGTTCATCTTGTGGACGTGGGTCTGGAAGCCGATCCACATGGCCTTGTGCGGGATCTTGTTGACGTCCGTGACGCTGTGGACCTTCTCGCCGTTGATCCAGTAGGACAGCTCGTCCGCCGACCACCGCATGCTGATGGTCTGCCACTGCGAGAAGTCGAGACCGCGGTTGAACTTCTGGTCCACGCCCCGGCCGGTCGAGGAGCTGGGGTTCTTGTAGTGGGTGCTCTGCGCCATCATGTCGCGGTTGCCGCGCGACTCGTAGATCTCGTAGAAGTCGATCTCGGGGGGCCAGCTGCCGTCGGTGGGCCAGGTCAGCGCCGCGGCGGAGAAGCCCATCCCCTTGTCGAAGCGGATGCGGGTGTCGATGCGGCCGTACTGCTGGACCGTGTCCTTCCACTTCCAGCCACCGATGCCGCCGCTGCGCCACCCGTCCGGAGTCATCCGGTTGTGCAGCACGAGCTCACCGTTCGAGACCTCCACCTGCGAGCCGTGCCAGACGGTGTCGCGGCAGCAGCCGGGGGTGCCGTAGAAGGGCGTCCAGCGCGACGTGTCGAGCGAGCTGCCGTTGAAGTCGTCCCGGCCGACACTGACCCACCCGTCGCCGGGCTCGGGCTCGGGCTCGGGCTGCGGGTCCGGCGTCGGCTCGGGCTGCGGCTGCGGGTCCGGCGTGGGCTCGGGCTCGGGCTGCGGGTCCGGCGTGGGCTCGGGCTCCGGCTGCGGGTCCGGCGTGGGCTCCGGCGTCGGCTCCGGCTGCGGGTCCGGCGTGGGCTCCGGCGTCGGCTCCGGCTGCGGGTCGGTGATCGGGGTGGGGTCCGGTGTCGGCTCCGGCTGCGGGTCCGGCGTCGGGTCCGGCGTCGGGTCCGGCGTCGGGTCCGGCGTCGGGTCCGGCGTCGGGTCCGGCTCGGGCTCCGGCGTCGGGTCGGTCCCGACGACGGGGAGGTTCCAGCCGTAGACCTTGATCCAGTCGATGCTGGTGGTCGCTCTGCCGGCGCTGGTCGGGACCTTCCCCGTGGCGGTGCGGTGCACGACGGTCTGCAGCAGCGGCCACAGACGCCCGGTGGGGATCAGCTCGGCGGAGCGGTCGATGCGGGTCACGACGCCGTCGATGAGGTAGATGACCTTCGAGGCGTCCCACCGCACGCTCACCGTGCGCCACTGGGTGAAGTTGCCCCGGCGCGTGGAGGACTTCCGCGCGCTGGTGCCGTCGACCTTCTTGTAGTGCGTCTGCTGCACCGCCTGCTGGCGCGATCCCCAGGTCGCCGGGCTGGAGTACAGCTCCAGCGCCGGCGGCTTCGACGCCGAGTCCGGCCACAGCATCAGGTTCGTCTCGACCCCCGCTCCCGCAGAGGTCCGCACCCGCATGTCGACCCGGCCCTCACGCAGCGTCGCGGCCTGCCAACCCCAGCCGCCGACCGTGCCCGACGACCAGACGCCGTTCTTGCCCATCCCGCTGCTCAGCTGCAGCGCCCCCTGACGGACCTTCGCCCGCCACGGGCGGAACACGTGCGAGGCGTCGCCGTTCGAGCGGGTGTCGTAGACGTGCCACCGGCTGCGGTCGAAGGAGGTGAATTCCTCGGAGTCGAGCAGCGTCCAGTCGCTCTCGGCGACACCGGGCTCGAGGGCACCCGCCGACACCGCACCGGCGGACGTCGGGGTCGTGGCCGCGGCGTCCGTGGCGACGGTGCCGGCGACCACGACGAGCGACACGCTCGTGGCCGCGAGCAGACGACGGACACGGCGCGCGGCGGCTCCGCGGGGACTGCGTGCGGGAGGAAGGGACATGGACGACTTCTCCGGGCTTCGGGGTCCGCGGGTCGGACTCGAGAGAAATCGTGAGGTCTGCTCAGGCTTGTTGCTGGAAAACCGCAAAAGTCAGCGACACGCCTGCTGACCTGCGATTCTTCTCCGTTTGGCACCTCCGTCCGTCGGTCTACGTGCGGAGGTGGAAGGTGGCTTCGCCGTCGGCCCAGTGGGTGTCGTAGCGGGGGTCGTGGGCTCGTCGGTGGTGGTGGGGGCAGAGCAGGGCGACGTCCGCAAGGCGGGTGGTGCCGCCCTTCGCCCAGGCGTGGAGGTGGTGGCCGTCGCACCAGGCGGCGGGGATGGTGCAGCCGCGGGCCTGGCAGGTGTGGTGGGCGATCTCGGCGGCGCGGCGCAGGGCGCCCTCGATGAGGCGGCGGGAGCGGCCGGCGTCGAGGACGACGGACTTCCCCGACAGCACGTAGGGGTGGATCCCCGCGTTGCACGCCAGGCGGCGTGCCTGCTCCAGGGTGATGTCGACACCGCTCGTGGTGGTCGCGAACCCGGCGGCTTCGAGGTCGTCACGGAGCTTCTCGGCGTCGATGAGGACCGCGACGGTCACGGCGTTGCCGTGGCGGTGGGGCAGGTCGGTGGTGTCGAGCTTCTCGAGCAGGGTGCACAGGGCCTGTCCGCGGCGCTCGGGGCCGGTGAGGTGCTGACCGTCGACCGCGGGCTCCTCGAGGCCGAAGGGGTTCTGTGGATCTGGTGGACGGGTGGGGTTCCCGATCGCGTCGAGGACGGCGTCGAGGATCGAGGCGTGCAGGGCGGGGATGTC
>NZ_JAKUHT010000005.1 GCF_022436705.1 Nocardioides sp. CFH 31398
CCGACGCCGGGCCAGGCCCCGCCGGTCGCGGCACCCCGCCCGGCGCAGGCTCCCGCCCAGCAGTCCCCGGTCCGACAGCCCCCGACGCCGCAGCCCCCGACGCCGCAGTCCCCGACGCCGCAGCCCCCGACGCCGCAGCCCCCGACGCCGCAGCCCCCGGTCCGGCAGACGCCGACCCCTCAGTCCCCGAGCCCGCAGTCCCCGACCCCGCAGTCCCCGACCCCGCAGTCCCCGACCCCGCAGCCGGGGCCCGCGGGCCCGGACGGCGACGGCACGGTGCCCGACCGCGACGTCGAGCGGGTCGCCGCCCGCCAGGGGTGGCCGACCTGGCGTCGGCTGCTGCGCCGCGGCGTCGCGCTGGTCGCCGCCGACGACACCCCCACGCGGCTGGCCGAGGCGGCCCGCGTCGTCCAGACCCCGGTGTCGACCGGACGCCGGGTGCTCGTGCTCGGCTCCGTGGGCGGCTCCGGGGCGACCACGACCGCCGTCGTCCTGGCCCGGGTGCTGGCGCACGCCCGCAGCGACGGTGCCGCCGTGGTCGCGGCGCCGGGTGACCGCGACGCCCTGTCCCTGGCGCTCGGGGCCCGAGGGTCGTGCACCACCTCCTCGGCGCTCACGGCGCTCGCCGCGAACGTCGACCGGGTCGAGGACGTCCTCGCGACCACCGACGTCCCCCACCTGCGCGCCGTCACCCGGGCCGGGGTCGACCCCCGGGCCGTGGCCGCCCTGGCCGACCGGCTGGGCCGTCGCCACGCGTTCACGGTGGTGGACGGCGGGATGGCGCTGTACCACCCCGCCGCCCGGCTGGCGCACGCCGTCGTGCTCACCGTGGTCCCGTCGGTGGCCGGCGTCCACGCCGCCTCCGCCGTCCTCGACGACCTGGTCAAGGCCGGCGTGAGCACGCACCGGTTGCTGCCGGTCGTGGTCGACACCGGCCGGGACACCGGTCTCGACGCCTCCCGGGCGGCGTTCCTGCTCGCCGGCCGGGCGCAGGCGCCGGTCACCGTGGCGGCGGACCGTCACCTCGCCGGCGGCGCCCGTCTCGACCTGGAGGCGCTCGCCGACCCCGCGAGCGTGTCGGCCTGGGAGCTCGCCGCCCGGGTGGTGGAGCTGGCGGTGGCGGCGCGATGACCGTCCGCCTGGTGCACCGGCCGGCCCGCACCACGCCGAGCGCGCCGAGCCTGGACCAGCAGTCCATCGAGCGCCCCCCGACCCTGGCGGACGGCGACTCGGGCATGCGCAGCCTGCTCATGCTCGTGCCGCTCCTCGGCGCCGGCGCGTCGATGACGCTGATGATGGTCTTCCGCGGCTCGAGCCTCGCGGCGATCGGGGCCCTGATGATGGTCGCGACCATCATCGCGAGCGCCGTCATGGCGATCAGCCAGCGCGGCCGGGCCGCCCGGCAGCGGATGCAGCAGCGCAACCGCTACCTCGCCTACCTCGAGCGACGCCGGGCCGAGCTGCACACCGTCGCGGCGCAACGGGCCGCCGCGGCCAGCGCGGCCGACCCCGAGGCGGCGGCCCTGCTCTCCCTGGCCCGGATGCCCCAGCGGCTGTGGGAGCGCCGCCGCGACCACGAGGACTTCCTCCGCCTGCGGCTCGGGCTGGGTGCGGACCCCGCCCACGAGTTCCGCCGCGAGGGCGACGAGGACCCGCTGCGAGGCGCGGACGACTTCATGCTCGCCGAGATGGAGGCGGTGGAGCGCCGCTTCGGGACGGCCCACGACGTCCCGGTGAGGCTCCGCCTGGACGCCGTCGGCAACGTCAGCGTCGTCGGCGACCGCGACTTCGTGGAGGCGGTGGCCCGGGTGCTGGTGGCGCAGGCCGCCACCACGAGCGCCCCGGAGGACCTCCACCTCGCCGTGATGGCCCCCCGCGAGCGGGCGGACGCGTGGCGCTGGCTGCTGTGGCTGCCGCACCTCGCCGACCAGGACCAGACCTCCACCACCGGTCCCGTACGACGGGTCGCGGCGACCGTCACCGAGCTCGGCCGGGTCCTGCGCGCCGACCTGCAGCGCCGCCTCACCGCCGCTGCGGAGCAGCGCCGCAACGTCGGCCGCGGCGACGGCTCCCGGCGCTTCGCCCGGCTCCTGGTCGTCATGGACTCCTGGGGCGACAGCGCGGCGCCGCTGCCCGTCGGGGACCGGGAGATCCGCCTGCCGTGGCTCGGCGCGACCGTCCTGCACCTGGTGGCCGACCGGCTCCACGAGCCCGACGACGTCGCCGTCCGGATCACCCAGCGACCCGGCCGGCCCGCGCTGGTCGAGGAGTACGAGCGGCGCGACGCCGAGCCCCGCACCCGGGAGGCCGCACCCGACGTCCTGGGCCCGGGCGCCGCGGAGACCCTCGCGCGTGCGCTCGCCGGCCTGCGGCTGTCCCCCGACTCCCTCGAGAACGACGCCGGCCAGCAGTCGATGGCGACCACCGAGCTGCTCGGCCTCGGCCGCGACCTGGCCTCGATCGACCTCGACGCCGCCTGGGCGCCGCGCCCGCGCACGTCGTTCCTGCGCGTCCCGATCGGTACCGACGACGTCGGGCAGCCGGTGATGCTGGACCTCAAGGAGTCCGCCCAGTTCGGGATGGGCCCCCACGGTCTCTGCGTCGGGGCGACCGGCTCCGGCAAGTCCGAGCTGCTGCGCACCCTCGTCCTCGGGCTGCTCGCCTCCCACGGCCCGGACGACGTCAGCATGGTGCTCGTCGACTACAAGGGCGGTGCCACGTTCGCGCCGTTCGCCGACGCCCCGCAGGTCTCGGGCGTCATCACGAACCTCAACGACGACGCGAACCTCGTCGAGCGCGTCTACACCAGCCTCGCCGGGGAGGTGCAGCGTCGCCAGCAGGTGCTGAAGGACGCCGGCAACCTCGCCGACGTCACGACGTACCGGCGCGAGCGCGCCGAGGCCGCACGCCGCGGCCAGACCATGGAGCCCCTGCCCCACCTGCTGGTCATCATCGACGAGTTCGGCGAGCTCATCACCGCCAAGCCCGAGTTCATCGAGCTCTTCCTGTCCATCGGTCGCATCGGCCGCTCGATCGGCGTCCACCTGCTGCTGTCGAGCCAGCGGATCGAGGGCGGCAAGCTCCGCGGCCTGGACACCTACCTGTCGTACCGCCTCGGTCTGCGCACCCTGTCGGAGGCGGAGAGCCGCACGGTGCTCGACACCACGGACGCGTTCTCGCTGCCGCCGCTGCCGGGCTACGGGTTCCTCAAGGTCGACACCACGACGTACACCCGCTTCCGCGCCGGGTACGTCTCCGGCCCGCTGCCCGACCCCGAGGAGGAGGTCCGCAGCACCGCCGACGAGGCCGCCGAGATCCTGCCGCTGCCGCGCTACGCCTCCGACCACCACGCGACAGGCGACGCGGACCCGGGCGGGTCGACGCCCACCACCCACGACGACGGGACCGACGCGGACGACGCGGACGACGAGGCGTCGGGCCCGACGGTGCTCGGGGTCGTCACCGCCCAGATGGCGACGCGGCCCCGGCCCGCCCGGTCGATCTGGCTGCCGCCGCTGCCGGACGTCGTCACCCTCGACCAGGCCGTCGAGCCTCCCCAGGCGCTGGGCGACGGCCTGAGGATCCGCCGCTCCGGCCCGCTGCGGGTGCCGATGGGGCTGCTGGACGACCCCGCGAGGCAGTGGCAGGGCGTGTGGGAGCTGGACCTCGACAAGGCGGGCGGCAACGTCCTGGTCATCGGTGGGCCCCGCTCGGGTCGCACCACCGCGCTGCGGACGCTGGCGGCCTCGCTGGCCCTCACCCACTCCCCCGAGGAGGTCGTCGTCTACGCGCTCGACCTCCTGGGGTCGAACCTGCTCTCGCTGGACGGGCTGCCCCATGTCGGCGGCGTCGCGGTGCGCATGGACCGCGAGGTGGTGCGCCGCACCGTCGAGGAGGTGACGGCCTTCCTCACCGAGCGGGAGGCGATGCTGCAGCGCCACGGTCTCGACTCGATGGAGGCGGCCCGCCGACTCGCCCGCAGCGGTCGCGCGCCGGACCTGGCGCAGGCGCAGCTGGCGGACGTCGTCCTGCTCGTCGACGGCTGGGGCCAGGTGGGTGAGGAGTTCGAGGAGCTGGAGCAGCTGCTCGGCGGGCTCGTCCGACGCGGGGGTGGCTACGGCCTGCACGTCGTGGCGACCTCCTCGCGCTGGAACGAGGTCCGCCTGAACATGCAGACCTTCTTCGGCACCAAGATCGAGCTGCGCCTCGGGGACCCCGCGGAGTCAGCGGTCGGCAAGAAGCTGTCCGCGACCCTGACCGCCGACCGGCCGGGACGCTGCCTGCTCGCCGACGAGCGGTTCGCGCAGCTGGCGCTGCCCCGGATCGACGGGCGCGCCGACCGTGGCGACGTCGCGTCGGGTCTCACCGACCTCGCCGAGCGGGTCTCGGCGGCCACCCGCTCCCGGGCACCACGCGTGCGCCTGCTGCCGGCCGTGGTCACCCCCGAGGCGGCCGACGCCCCCCGCCGTCCCGGGCAGGTCGCGGTCGGCCTGGAGGAGACCGACCTGCAGCCGCTGCTGCTCGACCTCGACGGCGCCGACGCCAACCTGGTCGTCATCGGTGACTCCGGCACGGGGCGGACGTCGCTGCTGCGACACCTCGCCGCGTCCCTCGTCGAGCAGTACACGCCGGAGGAGCTGGTAATCGCGGTGGTCGACCCACGCCGAACGATGCACGGCTGGGTCCCCGACGACTACCTCGGCGGCTACGCCGGCAGCACGGCGATCGCGGAGCGTCTGGTCGCCGCGATCGTCCCGGAGCTGCAGAAGCGCGTGCCGCAGGACGTCAGCGCGCAGGCGAGCACCGCGCGGCCGATGCCGCGGATCGTCGTCCTCGTGGACGACTACGACGCCCTGACCGCCGGCGGCACCAACCCGCTGGACGCCCTGCGGCCCTTCGTGGCGATGAGCCGGGAGCTCACCCTGCACGTCGTCCTCGCCCGCCGTACGGCGGGGGCGTCGCGCGGGGTCTACGAGCCGTTCTTCATGGCGGTCAAGGAGTCGGGCGCGACCGGCCTGATGTTCTCGGGCGACCGGTCGGAGGGCCAGCTCCTGGGCTCGCTGCGCCCCCGGCCCCTGCCGGTCGGCCGGGCGCTGGTGGTGCGGACCGGGGAGCCGGTCCGGACGGTGCAGACGGTGCTGCGCGAGGCCCCCTCCGACGAGGTCGAGGGTCGCGGCTTCGCCTGAGCGGCGGGTGCCCGTCAGGTGGGCGCCGTCAGGCGGCGCGCATCCACTCGGGGGTCTTGTCGAGGTCGCGCGGGAACTGCTGCAGGTGGTCGCGGACGTCCTCGGGCCCCATGGCCGGGCCCCCGGTCTCGGGGTCGCGCGGCTGCTCGTCGTAGTTGAAGCGGGCGTCGCCCTTGCCGTCGGCGGTCACGGTGAACATGCCGGTGATCCAGGTGCCCGTGCCGGGGGCGAACATCGTGCGCTGCAGGGCGATGACGACCTCGGCCACCTCCGGCGGCAGCAGGCCGGCGGCGCCGCCCACCCCCCGCGCCGACCGTTCCTGGAGGACGAAGGGCACGTCCTCGCGCGCCGGGCGCACCTGGACCGCGCGATCGGTCCACTCCTCGGCCGACTCCAGCGAGCCGACCCAGCGCAGGATCTGCACGATGAGCTGCTGCTGGACTTCCATCGGGCTCTGCTCGGTCACGGTGCCGTCCCCGTCCGTCGCGGTGGTGGGTGCGGCCCGATCATCCCAGCCGCCGACGCCGGGCCGGACTCAGCCCCAGTCGTCGCGGACGCGGACCATCTCCGGCGGGAAGACGCCCGTGCGGCGCTCCTCCTGCTCGGCGAACGCGATGGCCAGCCGGTTCGTCGCCTCGAGGTCGTCAGCGGGCAGCGGCTGCGGGACCGCGTGCTCCGCACCCGCCGGCCGGTCCACCCCGACCGACTCCGGCGTCTGCGGCTCGCCGGTCGGGACGTGGTCCTGGTCCCAGCGCGGCTCGTCCGCCACCAGATCCCAGGCACCCACCTGTGCGAGCTCCACCTTCATCCAGCCCTGCACGGCCGACGACGGACGTGGGAAGCGCTCCAGCTCCGACAGGTAGGCCCCTGCCAGGCGGAAACGGACCTTCCACGGCGGTGGCGGTCGGTCGTAGTCGAGGTCCACCGAGACGTCACCCCCCTCCACCGTGAGCGTCGCGACGTACCACCGACGACCGTCGTCGCGACCCAGTGCCCGGTGGGCTCGGAGCGCGTCGCGCAGCTCGCCAGCAGCCCCGCGGCGGGGTGACCTGACGTCCTCTCCGTCCCGCGTGGTGGTCACGCCCGCCGTCCGCCCGATCTCGACGTACCGGATCCCCACCCGGGCGCCACCCACCACCCCGGCGACCTCCAGGGCGGCGGCCCGGGCGGCGCTGATGTGCTCCTCCCCCCGGGACGGGTCAGGCATCAGGGCTGACGAGCACGACGTCCAGCAGAACTACCGGCCGGGCGGAGCCCCCGGCCCGCGGCGTGGCCATGTCAGGCCCAGGCCTCGCGGAAGGTGGTCATCTCCGGGGGAAAGATGCCTGTCCGGTGCTGCTCCTCCTCGGCGAAGGCGATCGCGAGGCGGTTCATCGCCTCCAGGTCGTCGTGTGGCACGGGTTGGGCGATCGCGTGCTCGGCGCCCGGCGGCGACGGGACGCCGGCCGAATCCGGCGTCTGCGGTGTCCCGACGGGCTCGAAGTCCTGGGTGTAGGTCGGTCGGTCCGCCGCCAGGTCCCACGCTCCCACCTGGGCGAGCTCGACCTTCATCCAGCCAGGCACCACCGAGGGTGGCCGCGGAAAGCGTTCCAGCTCCGACATGTAGGCACCGACGGTGCGCAGAGTGAGGAACCACGGAGGTGGTGGGCGGTCGTAGTCGAAGACCACGCTGGCCTCGCCCGAGTCGACCCGGACAGTGGCCATGCACCATCGGCGTCCGTCCGCCGAGCCCAGTGACCTGTGCTGCTCGAGGGCGTCGATCAGGTCGTCACCGGCGTCGCTGTCCAGAGGTCCCGCCTCCTCGCCGTCGATGACGAGCGCATCGGTCCCCGTCCGTCCGACCTCCAGGAACTGATAGACGACCCGAGCGCCCTCGACGTCATCACCCACGGCGAGTGCCGCGGCGATCACGTCAGCCTCGCAGCGATCGAGGTCGGTACCCTCATGCATTCGGGATCCTGATCCGCGGAAGGGCCTTGCCGTCGATCGACGGCTGGTAGGTGAAGGACTTCGGGACGCTGAGGGCCCTTCGCTCCGCGGCGCTCATGCCCGAGAAGTCGGCCGGCTCGTCCACGTACCTGACGCGGACGTCCCACGTCACCGTCGAGTCGCCCTTCATCGCGGCGGTCAGCTGCCTCTCCAGCTTCGACACCGTCCACTGACCCGCCGCGTGCCGCTTCGCCGAGCCCTGGTTGATCTCCCTCAGCATCTGCACCAGGTTGATCTCCTCGGGGCGGCCGCCTGCCATCCGCGGCCACAGGTGCCCTGCGTCGAAGATCGACCCACCGCCCGTGACGTTCCGGTTCGCGGGCGCGGAGTGTCGGCGGTCCGACTCCGGGACCCAGCGCAGGTCGTCCACGTGCACGTGGGTGGTGCGACCCGCGGCGTCGGTCTGGAAGAACCCGTTGTTGTCGACGAGGTACGTCGTGTTCGGCAGCGGGTCACGCAGCTCGGGGATGAGCTGCGACTTCTGCAGAGGCGTCTTCCCGTCGCGTCCCACGGTGCGTTCCATGGGCTCCACGAAACGGACCATCCCGTTCTCGTCGGTGTAGAACACACCCCGGCCACGGACGACGATCTCGGTGTTCGGGGGCAGGTCGCCTGGGCCGAGCCCGTCGCCGAACCTCTCACGCGGACCCGGCATGAGCGGGTCACCGCGGTCGACGTGCAGCGGCGGCCCCTGGGTCTCGGGCGGGCGGCCCAGCATGCCGCTGCGGCGATCGCCCTCATAGTCGGGTCGCGTCGGCGGGGCCACGTCGTCACCGGGAGCCCGGCCGGGCGGCCAGGCCTCGCCCTCGGGCGCACGGTCCGCCGGGGCCTCCGCGTCCGGGGTCCGGTCCGGGGTCTCCGCCTCCGGGGTCCGGTCCGGGGTCCGGTCCGGGGTCACCGCGTCCGGGGTCCGGTCCGGGGTCACCGCGTCCGGGGTCCGGTCCGGGGTCACCGCGTCCGGGGTCCGGTCCGGGGTCTCGGCGTCCGGGGTCCGGTCCGGGGTCTCGGCGTCCGGCGTCCGGTCCGGGGTCTCGCCGTCCGGCGTCCGGACCGGGGCCTCGCCGTCCGGCGTCCGGACCGGGGCCTCGCCGTCCGGCGTCCGGACCGGGGCCTCGCCGTCCGGCGTCCGGACCGGGGCCTCGCCGTCCGGCGTGCGGACCGGGGCCTCGCCGTCCGGCGTGCGGACCGGGGCCTCGCCGTCCGGCGTGCGGACCGGGGCCTCGCCGTCCGGCGTGCGGACCGGGGCCTCGCCGTCCGGCGTCCGGACCGGGGCCTCGCCGTCCGGCGTCCGGACCGGGGCCTCGCCGTCCGGCATCCGGACCGGAGCCTCGCCGTCCGGCGTCCCGACCGGCGCCTCGCCGTCCGGCATCCGGACCGGAGCCTCGCCGTCCGGCGTCCCGACCGGCGCCTCGCCGTCCGGCGTCCGGACCGGAGCCTCGCCGTCCGGGGTCCGGACTGGCGCCTCGCCGTCCGGGGTCCGGACCGGCGCCTCCGCGTCCGGGGTGCGGACCGGCGCCTCCGGCGTGCTCGGCGTGGAGGATGACGGGGTGTCGACGTCGGGGGTGCCTCGACCGCCGGGCACGTCGACGTCGGGGACGGTCGCGTCGGGCAGGTCCGTGCCCGGCCCGTTGCCGTCCAGGGGGTTGCGGAACGACGTGCGCACGCTCTCGCCCAGGTTGCGCAGGCCGTTGATGGGGGTGTCGAGGGTCCTACGGACCGCGTTGCCGAGGTCGATGACCCGCGTGGCGGCGGAGGGCGCCGTCCGCGTCAGGATCGATCCCGCGGCGCTCTTCAGACCGCTCTTCACCGCGGTGGCGGAGCCGCCGCTGACCACGGCGGCGATGATGTCGGGGGCGAACCCGCCAGCGGTGTTCCAGCCGGAGGTCCCCCAGGTGCCGTAGCCGATGGTCGACTTGCCCATCTCGAGCAGGCGGTTGCCGGCGTTGCTGTACGCCTCGCGCCCGCCCTCGGTCGCGGCCACGGCCGGGATGAGCGGCAGCGGGACCGCGAGCACGGCGAGGTCCTTCGCCATCGCGCCCAGGCCGCTCCACGCCGCGGAGGTCTCGCCGTCCTCGGCACCGACGCCGATCAGGACACCACCGAACTCCACGAGGTCGGTGACGGAGCGGACGGCGCCCCGGCCGAACATGTAGGCCTTGGTGGTCCAGTCGCCCTCGGTCCACTCGTCGGGCGTGCCCCACGGGACCTCGCCGGACAGCTGGAGCTGGTCGTAGGACTCCGAGTTCAGGCCGTAGACGTACTCGTACCCGACGTCGGCCCGGTCGGCGGCCAGCCACTCGGGGCCGCCCCAGATCGCGTTCAGCGCGTTCGCGCAGGTGCGCTGGGCGGCGTCGACGGCCTCCGCGAAGGCGCTGATGCGGCCCGAGAGGTCCTCCTCCTTGCCCAGGAGGTCGCGGCTCTCGCCGAGCAGCCAGTCCTCGTGGCCGAGGAAGCCGCCGCCGTTCTCGTCCTTCTCCGCCTTCTCCGCCTGGAAGGACTCGATGTCGGCGATGAGCGTCGCTCGCTCGGTCTTCAGGCGGTCGAGCTCGTCGCCGTAGTCGGAGAGGGCGGTCTGCGCCTGGATGCCCTTGTCGAGGAGGTCGTCGGCCTGCGTGACCGGCTCGTCCATGGCCTGGAGCACCAGGCCCTGCTCCGGCGCCTGGTACGGCGCGGCGAGACCGGCCCAGTCGGCCTTGATGTCGCCCGCGCGCTCCGAGACGAGCTGCAGCTTGCCGACGAGGGTCGCGGCCCCGACCCGGACCTGCCAGCCCTCGTCGATCTCCGGGATGCCCCCGATGTCGAGCCCCATGCTCCTACTCCCCCTGTCCCGTGCCCGCAGGCGCGCGTCCGCCCGAGCCGCCCGGCATCTCCGCCGGGTACTGGACCGTCGCCGCGTTGCTCTGCGCCGTCGCCGCCATCTCGAGGTCACCGGCCACGTACGCGTTGATGGCGTCCGAGGTCCCCCGGACCGCGCTGTTCGTGTGGCCGAGGGCCGTCTCCACGTGGGGGGCGACGACCTCGGTGGCGTACTCCGAGAGCGCCTGGACCACCAGCTGGCTGTTCGGCAGCGCGGCGCCCAGGTCGCTCATGGCGGTCTCGACCGCCGTCAGGTCGGTCTCGTACCCCTCGGCCTCGGTTGCCGCCGTCCGGACGACGCCGAACGCGGCGTTGGGGTCGATGTCCCAGTTCGTCATCGTTCTCGTTCTCCTCGAGGGCGCGCCGCAGCACGCGACCAACGGGTCGCGACGCGGGCTCTCGCCCCGGCGTCAGCCGATGTTCTGGACGGAGGTCCGCGCGCGCGTCTGGGCGCCGATGGCGGTCTCGTCGTTCCTGCCGAGGGTCTCGCGGATCAGCGAGATGATCCCGCGGACCTCGGTCGAGGCGCTCTTCCAGCGCTGCTCGACGGCGTGGTACTCGTCCGAGACACCGTCGGCCTGGAAGTCGGACATCGCGGTGGCGACCTGCTGGTCGCGCTGGCCCATCAGCGACTCGAGCCGCCCGATGATCCCCTGGATGTCGCCCTGCACGCTCGCTGAGACGTCGGTGTCGAAGCCGATGCGTCCGTTCGTCATTGGTCCGTCCTCCCGAGATCAGGCGCGCGTGCTGCTGAAGCGCGCGCCGTCGAAGTTCGCCGAGCCCATGGCCTGGGTCGCGTTGTCGCCGGCCTCCATGTCGCCGGTGACGAAAGCGGTGTTCATGCCGTCCTGCCCGCCCACGATGCTGGCGAGGGCGCGGTTCAGGTCGTCCGCGATCTCGTCCGAGCGCATCTTGAACTCGTCGAAGCGGGCCTTGCCCGCGCCGCTGAACTTGCCCTCCAGGGGCGCCGCGGCGTCCACGAGCTGGCGCACCAGGGCGCCGAGGTCCTGCTGCGACCCGTCGGTCTGCTTGGTCAGTGTGGCGAGGGTGTCGCCACCCATGTCGAACTTCATCTGCGTCCCTTCCGGCGCGAGGCCCCGATGACCTCTCGCCTGCGTGACTCCTCGTGTCTCCTACGCGACCCTGCCCGCATCGGTTGCACTGAAACCCATCGAACCTGTCGACTTCCGCCGGGGTCAACCCGACGAGGACACGATTCGGCACCGAGCGCCGCAACCCGTGTGACGCCTGCGCACACCTGTGCACGTGCGATGCTCGGGTGGTGAGTGAGGACTGGCTCGTGCGCGGGCGCCGACCCCTCGAGCTGACGGACATCATCGCGGGCGTCGAGCGTGTCGCCCCCGAGATCACGCTGCGCGCGGACGCCGGCGGGCGCGCCGTCGTGCTCACCGACGACGACGACCGACCGGTGGCGTGGGTGTGCCAGTCGCGGGAGGTCCGGCTCCCCCTCGGCACCGACCGGGCGCTCCCCGACGGGGCCCGGGCCGGCGACCGGGCCGTGTGGACCGAGGTGGTCGGGCCGTCCGACCGCACCGCTCCGCCGTTCCGCAGCGCACCCGCCCTCCTGGGCGCGGTCGCCCGGTCGCTGGCCGAGGTCACGGAGGGGACGGCGGACCGCTGGTCGTCCGGTGCCCTGCCCCCGGACGGGACGGGTGGCGCGGCCGACGCCGGCCTCGACCGGACCGCGGCCGCTGCCCGGACCGCCGCCCGCGGGCCCCGCCCGGACCCGGCCGGCCGCGAGGAGCGCGACGTCCCCGTCGACGTGGTCACCGACCAGCTGGCCATCCTCGTGCAGTCCCGCCCGGTGCTGTCCGTGACGCCCTGGATCGCGCTCGCCCAGGAGTGGGCGGCCCAGCGGGACCTGCTGCTCGTCGTCCTCACGCCGACGACCACGGCCGTCACGCCCCAGCTGCAGCAGCACCTCGACGCCACCGGTGCGGTGTGGATCGTCGACGGGCCGCACGGCATGTACCTCGGGAGCACCGGTCAGCGCCTCTCGTGGAGCGCGGACGGGTTCGACGTCCTGCCGGAGGTCGACCCGGCCTCCGACCCCGTCGCCGAGGACCGGTGGACGCTGGTCCTGCAGGCGGAGACCACGCACCCCTTCGCCGCGAGCACGGTGGTCGGGGAGTTCACCCGGGCGGTCTGTGCGGCCGCCGGCCACGCCCCGCCGACCCGGATGGGGCTCTTCGAGCCGCCCGAGTCGGACTTCGACCCCGCGACGCTCACGGCGTACGCGAAGAAGGTCTCCCCCGGACCCGCTCGCCTGCTGCTCGAGGGGCCGACCCTCGACGGGGCCGTGGAGCTGGTGCCGCAGCCGATCGGCGTGGTCGAGCGCGTCACGCTCCTGGCGGACGTCGAGACGTCCGCCGGGCCGATGGACGACGAGGCGGTGCGGTCGTTCGTCCGTGGAGTCCTCGCCGCCGGCGGCCAGGTCGCGCTCGCGGGCTACCGGCGGACGACGGGGGCACGGCTGGTCCCGGCGCGGGTGACGGGCCCGACCTTCCCCCGGGTCGTGACGCTCGCGCGGTCGCGGTTCCCGACCCTCGGCGACGAGGAGGCACTGCGGCTCGGCGGGTCGACCGCCAGGCTGGTCGCGGACCCCGTCGCGGCCCTCGTCGTGCCGATCGACCTGCGCCCCGACGAGCCCGTACCCCTCGAGGACAACCCGGCCGTGTGGTGGGCCCGCTTCGTCGAGGCCGTCGGCCACCACGACGGTCACCGCCACGCGGCCCGCCGTGCGCGACGGGACTGACGCCCGGGGCTCTACAGAGGATCGCCCATCGGCGGCGCCTGGCGTCCGTAGCCGAAGCAGAGCCCGGCCACGATCGCGCCGAGGGCGTCGGCGTACTCCTCGCTGCGGGCCTCGTCCGCCTCGTCGCCCTCGAGCCCGTCGGCCGCCAGCTCCTCCTCGATCTCCTCGGCGAGCGGGGGCAGTCGGGCCTCGACCTCGGCCGTGACGTGCTCCCAGAAGTCCGTCACGTCGTCGGCGAGCCGACGCTCGCGGCCCTCCTCGTTGAACGAGACCACGGGCCCGGGCTCGCGGGAGCCCCCCTCGAGCCGGACGCAGACGCCCTCGCGTCCCTCCCACCACACGGTCTGGAAGCGGGTCCGGTGCGCCATCGAGGGCGCCGCGGCACCCTCGGTCCACCAGCCCCACGGCGAGGACCCGAGCTCGACGCCCGGGAAGGCCGCGGCCGCCGGGCGGAGCGGGTCGGGCACGGGGACGCCGGCGTCCACGTCGACCGGGTCCGCCAGCCGGATGCCGGCCGGGTAGCGGGCGGCGAGGTCGCGCCACCGACGGTCCAGCGCGGCGAACCGCTCGGGGTCCGGCGGGGTGCTCGCCACCGACCTACTCCCCCACCCAGAACCCACGGCCCCCGAACCAGTCGCCGTACGACGGCCCGCCCGACGTGCCGCCCGGGCGGCCGGCCCGGCGCGAGCCCAGGTACGACCCGACCACGGCGGCGCCGAGGTCGTCGAGCTCCGGGGCGACGGTGCGTCCGTCGACACGGGCGGCCATCTGGTCGATGAACCGCGCCAGGCCGGGGTCCTCCCCCAGCCGGAAGAACGTGGTCTGCGCCCCGAGGCGCCGGGCGTTGTCGAGCTCGCGCACCGCGAGCGAGACCGTGCGCGGGTGCGGCGGGTAGTCGAAGAACACCTCGCCGTCGGCCTCCAGGTGCGCGGTCGGCTCGCCGTCGGTGACGATCAGCAGCACCGGCTGGGCGCCGGGGTGCTTGCGGAAGTGGCGGTTCGCCAGCAGCAGGCCGTGGTGCAGGTTCGTGCCCTTGTCCCAGCGAGCGTCGAGGCCGGTGAGCTCCTCGATGTCCATCGTCTCGGCGTGGCGGCCGAACGCGATGAGCTCGAGCGCGTCGCCGCGGAACCGCGACCGGATCAGCGTGTGCAGCGCCAGCGCGGTGCGCTTCATCGGCACCCAGCGGCCGTCCATCGCCATGGAGAACGACGTGTCCACCAGCACGGCGACGCAGGCCTGGGTGCGGGCCTCGGTCTCCTGCACCTCGACGTCGTCCACGACCAGCATCGGACCCGATCCCCGGCCCATGCCCTCGCCGTCCGCGGCGCGACGCTGCATCCCGTTGAGCAGGGAGCGCGGGAGGTCCCACGGCTCGGTGTCGCCGAACTCCCACTGCCGCGTCGCGCCGGAGCGCTCACCCGCCGCGCCCGCCGTCCGGGTGTCCCGGGCGCCGGAGCGGCCGGAGATGCGCTGGGCGACGTCCTTGAGCAGCGCCTTGCCCAGCTGCCGCATGGCCTTGGGGGTGAGCTTGAGCTGGCCGTCGGAGCCGCGGCGCAGGGTGCCGCCGTCGCGCAACGCCTGCTCGAGCTTCTGCAGGGTGCGGGCATCGACGGCGGCCTCGGGGCCGAGCTGGCGGGCCATCGCGTCGAGGTCGAGGTCGGAGGTACGCGCGCCGGGCCGGGACTGCGCGAGCTGGTCGGAGAGCCGGTCGAGCTCGGCGAGGTCCTGGAAGACGCCGGTGCCGTCGCCGAGGCCGAGGCCCTCCTCGCCCTGCATCCGCTCGCCGCCCTCCCAGTCCTCGCCGGGGCGCATCGAGCGCAGGTTGCCGTCGAGCCGGGACAGGGCGTCGTTCAGCGCGGGCGAGCCGAACGCCTGCTGCGAGAGCTCCATCAGCTGCTGGCGCTGCTCGGGGCTCATCGAGTTCATCATCCGCTGCGCGGCGGCGGCGCGCTGCGCCATCGCGTCGAGCAGCTCGTCCAAGTCCTGGGGGTTCTCGGGGAAGTGCTGGCCGTGCTTGGCCATGAACTCCTCGAAGTCCTCGGCGGTGTCCTCGCCGCGCTGCCGCTTCTCCAGCAGCTCGTTGAGGTCGTCCAGCATGTCCGCGATCGCCTGGCGGTCCTCGTCGGTCGCGTTCTCGAGGGCCTGCTTCATGCCCTGGAACCGCTGCTCGAGCATCTCGCGGCCGAGCAGGTCCTTGATCTGCTCGTAGGCCTCGCGGGCCTCGCTGCTGGCCCAGTCGTACGACGACAGCTCGCTCACCGCGGCGGCGGTATCGGTGGGCAGGTTCTCCATCGTCATCTCGCGCAGCGCGCGGTCGTCGTCGTCCATGAGGGCGTCGCGGGCGAGCTGCTTGCGCTCCTCGAGGACGGCCTTGTCGAGCAGCTCGCGGATCTCGCGGAGCGTGCCGTCGAGGTCGTGGCGGTCGAGCAGCTCGCGGCGGCGCTGGGCGACGCGGCGGGCGAGGTCGTCGAGGCCCTGCTGGTCGGGCGAGCCGCGGCGCAGGAACTCCCGCATCGCCCGCTCGGGGCTGTAGCCGGCCATGACGTCCTCGCCGATGGCGTCGAGCGCCTCGGACAGGTCGACCGGGGCGGCGAGCGGGTCGCCGCCGTCGTAGCGCTTGAAGCGGGTGCGGTCCTTCACGGCCGACCCCGCAGCCCGGGCTCAGCCATACACCGTCTCCGAGCCGTCGGAGTCCTTGCCGACCTTCCGCGCGAGGTAGAGGCCCTCCAGGGCCAGCTCGATCGCGCCGGCGCGCTCGCCGTCGTCGGTCGCGCCGACGGCGTCGCACACCTTGTCGTACAGGTCGGACTCGCCGAGCACGGGCAGCCCGGCGAGGAAGTCGCGGGCGGTGACCTGCTCGCCCGTGGTGACCATGGCGCCGGACTCGATCGCGTCGACCAGCAGCGCGAAGTCGAGGCCGCGGAAGCGGGCGCGGACCACCTCGGCGACCGCGGTCCGCAGCAGGTGGGTGAGGACCTCGGACTCGCGGCCCTCCTCGCCGGTCTCGAACTCGATCTTGCCGCCGAGGACGTCGACGGCGGTCTCGAGGTCGACCACGCGGGCGACGGCCCGCTCCTCGCCCTGCCGGGTGGCGCGGTGCAGCGCGGCGGCGGCGATGGTCTCGGCCCCGGCGATCGCGAAGCGCGCCGAGACGCCGGAGCGCTGGTCCACCGAGGACGACGCCCGCAGGTTGCGGGTGAAGCGCGCGAGGATCTCGAGCAGGTGGTCCGGCACGTGCGCGACGAGCTCCGCCTCCTGCCGGACGACGGCGACCTCGGCGGTGAGCTCGGTCGGGTAGTGGGTGCGGATCTCGGCGCCGAAGCGGTCCTTCAGCGGGGTGATGATGCGGCCGCGGTTGGTGTAGTCCTCCGGGTTCGCGCTCGCCACGACGAGGACGTCGAGGGGCAGCCGGAGCACGTAGCCGCGGATCTGGATGTCGCGCTCCTCCATCACGTTCAGCATGGCGACCTGGATGCGCTCGGCGAGGTCGGGCAGCTCGTTGATGGCGACGATGCCGCGGTGGCTGCGCGGGATGAGGCCGAAGTGGATGGTCTCGGGGTCGCCCAGCGAGCGGCCCTCGGCGACCTTCATCGGGTCCACGTCGCCGATCAGGTCGGCGACCGAGGTGTCCGGGGTGGCCAGCTTCTCGGCGTACCGCTCGTCGCGGTGGCGCCAGGCGACCGCGAGCTCGTCGCCCTCCTCGGCCACGCGGCGGCGGGACTCGACACTGATCGGGTCGTAGGGGTGCTCGCCGAGGTCGGAGCCGGCGATGACCGGCGTCCACTCGTCGAGCAGGCCCACCAGGGTGCGCAGGAGGCGGGTCTTGCCCTGGCCCCGCTCGCCGAGCAGCACGATGTCGTGGCCGGCGATCAGCGCGCGCTCGAGCTGCGGGATGACGGTGTCCTCGAGGCCGTGCAGCCCGGGCCACGGGTCGCGGCCCTCCGAGAGGGCGGCGAGCAGGTTGTCGCGGATCTCCGTCCGCAGCGCCTTCTGCTCGTGCCCGGAGGCGCGCAGCTGGCCCAGCGTGGCGGGCAGGTCGGCGGGACGGTGGTCGGTCGTGGACGCTCCGAGGCTCACGTCGTCCACCGTAGGTCGGGGGCCAAGGCACCGCCAGGAGCTCGCGCACCGCCTCGGGGCGGGACCCACGGCCGCCACCACGGGTGCCGGTGACGACCGCCTCCTCGGCTCGGCGGCCCGTGACGTGGCCCGGGCCGCCTCCCGCCGCCCCGTCCGGCCGGGCCGCGTGTCCGATGGCGCCGACATCGGCACCGGCGGCGCGGACCACCTCGACGGCGGTGAGGGCACCAACGAGCTGGGTGGTCCCCGGCGTCGCCCTCACCGCCAGGGGCTCAGGTGAGGTCGAGGTGCATGACGTGCAGCCCGACGTACGAGCCGTCGGGCAGACGGAACGCGCCGGGCACGGTGCCGACGACCTCGAACCCCAGCGACCGCCACAGGGAGACCGCCACGGTGTTCGTCTCCACGACGGCGTTGAACTGGATGCCGCGGTAGCCCTGGGCGCGGTGCCAGGCCACGACCTCCTCGCCGAGGCGTCGTCCGACCCCGCGGCCGCGGGCGTGCTCGGCGACCATGAAGCTCGCCGTGCCGACGTGGGCGCCGGGGCCGGGGCGGTTCGGGCCCATCTTCGCGGTCCCGAGCACGGCGGCGTCGGGCCCGTCGTCGGTGAGGACGACGGTCCGGCCCGGCGGCCGCTCCAGCCACAGGTCGCGGGCCTGGCTCGAGGTGAGGTCCCTGGCGTAGGCGTAGGTCTCCCCCGCCCGGACGACGGGCTCGACGACCGGCCAGATCCCCGCCCAGTCCGACGACGTCGTGTCGCGCAGGATCACGCCGCGCGGAGCGCCGGGTCGGCGTCGACGACCTCACGGTCGCCGGGGGCGTCGTCGGGCAGCTCGTCGTCCGGCTGGTCGTGGATGTTCGGCATGTGCGCCGCCGCGGCGGCCGCGAGCAGCATCGCACCTGCGAGCACGAGGAAGCCGATGGTGTAGCCCTCCTCCGACGGCAGGCCGGTGGCGGTCACGTGGCCGACGACGACCCCGGTCATCACCGCGGAGCCGAGGGAGCCGCCGATGGTGCGGATGTTGGCGTTCATGCCGCTGGCGACGCCGGTCTGGTGCGCCGGGACCGACGCGATCACGACGCCGGCGAGGCTGGAGAACACGAGCCCGGAGCCGAGGCCCTGCAGCGTCGTCCAGGCGTAGATCTGCCACGCCTGGTCGTGCAGGAGGGCCAGCAGGCCGAACGCGACCGCCGTCATCAGCGCGCCGCCCGTGACGACCACCCGGGCGCCGAGGCCGCGGACGAGACGTGCGGTCAGGAAGCCGACGGCGAAGCTCGCCATCGCCGACGGCAGGAGGAACCACCCGGACTCGGCGATGGTGGCGTCGAAGCCGTAGCCGGCCTCCGAGGGGGTCTGCAGGAACTGGGGCAGGAACCCGAACGACGCGAACAGGCCGAAGCCGACGCAGGCGGAGACGACGTTGGTGGTCCAGACGCCGCGACGGCGCATCATCGCCATGTCGATCAGCGGGGTGCGGACGCGGTGCTCCAGCCAGATCCAGACGGCCATCAGTGCGACCCCGCCGACCATCAGCCCGATCACGACGGGCGAGGTCCAGCCCCAGGTGTTGCCCTGGCTGACGCCGAGCAGCACGGCGACGAGCCAGCCCGCCAGCAGGACGGCGGGCGCCAGCGGCAGGCGCGCCGGGCCGGTGGCGCGGCTGCGCGGGATCCACACCAGCGCGGCCGTGGCGGCCAGGGCGGTCACGATCATCGGCAGCCAGAACAGCCAGTGGAAGCCGAGGCTGTCCACGATCGGACCCGCGATGACGATGCCGATGCCGAACCCGACGGCGGCGAGCGAGGCCACGATCGACAGGGCGCCGTTGACCTTCGCCCGGGGGAACTCGTCGCGGATGATCCCGAACGACAGGGGCAGCACGCCGCCGCCCGCGCCCTGGACGACGCGCGCCGCGATGAGCCAGCCGATGCTCGGCGCGAGCGCCGCGAGCAGGGAGCCCACCGACAGCGCCGCCAGGGTGACCACGAGCATCCGCTGCTTGCCGACGACGTCGCCGAGCCGGCCCAGCAGCGGTGTCGCGACCGAGGCCGCCAGCAGGTAGGAGGTCAGCACCCAGGAGACGGTCGCCTGGTCGGTGTCGTAGCTGACCGCGAGCTGGCCGAGCACCGGGATGACCATCGACTGCAGCAGCGTGAACGACGCCACCGCCACCAACAGCACCGCGAACGTGATCCGGTAGTCGCCGCGCGCCCTGATGATCCTGCTCCCTCTGCTCGTCCCGCGCCCGATCGTTTGCTCAGGCAATGATCAACCCCAAGGCGGTCGGGGTCCCGTCTATTCCCGTCCTAGGCTGACGGACGTGCCCGGCATCCTCGGCATCGGCGCGGACGACGCCTGCCCCTGCGACTCCGGCCTGCCGTACGGCGGGTGCTGCGGCCCGCTGCACCGCGGTCGCGTCGCCGAGACGGCCGAGGCCCTGATGCGGTCGCGCTACTCGGCGTACGCGCTGGGCGAGACCGACCACCTGTGGCGGACCTGGCACCCGCGCACCCGGCCCGAGCGGGTCACGGAGCGGGACGCCCTGGTGTGGCGCGGCCTGGTCGTCGAGGAGGTCGTCGACGGCGGGACCGACGACGAGGAGGGCGTCGTGCAGTTCACCGCGACGTACGACGGGCCGGCGGGGCGCGCGGTGCTGCACGAGCGCAGCCGGTTCGCCCGGCGGGGTGGTCGCTGGGTCTACGTGGACGGCGTGGAGCCCGGCCCGTCCTGAGCCCGGTCGAGCCGGTCGGCGTCGCGGGCCGCCCGGTGCCCGGCGCGGGCGCGGAAGGCGGCGGTGCTGTTCTCGTGCGGGAACGGCGCGTCGGGCACGGGGAGGTCCAGGGCCCGGCACAGCGGCTCCCACCCGTCACCGGGCTGCCACTCGACGAGGCGGTCGGCCCCGACCGCGGCGCGCACGTCGGCCAGCCGGCGCTCGTAGCCCGCCATCACGTCGGCCGGGTCGTCGGGGTCGGTGAAGTCGCCGTCGAACATCGCCCGGAACAGCGGGACCATCGGGTCGCGCGGGTCGCCGTCCGCGAGCTGCCGGTACCGGCCCAGCACCGTGGCCTCCATGCTGCGGTACCAGGTCGCGGCGTCCCCGCGGTGCGAGAGCAGGACGGGGGCGTCGGGGTAGGCCGCGGCGAGGTCGCGCCAGCAGGACGAGAACGGGGTGTCGACGCCGGCGGCGTACCCGGCGAGGAAGCGGTGCCAGTCCGGCGGGTCGCCCCGCATCGCCGCGACCCACGTCGGGGCGTGCTCGGGACGGTCGAAGGCCTCCCGCATGTGGTAGACCGGCGCGTCGAGCAGCAGGGTGAGGGCGTCGCGCAGCGAGCTCGTGCCGGTGCGGGGCAGGCCGGCCCCGACGAGCCGCAGGGTCATCCCGCGGGCTTGGCGGCGGGCGGGTCCTGCGACGGGTCCGGCACGGCCTCGAGGCGCGGCTGGACCGGCAGGCGCTCGGTCTCGACGTCGTCGTCGAAGACCACCTCCACCCGCTCGAAGCCCTTGTGCCGCTGGGCCCGGGCGTAGCCGGCGTACGCGCGACGGTCGGCCTCGGTGAGCTCCACGGCGTCCGTGAAGGGGGTCAGCAGCGCCCGGGGGTAGAGCCGGCGGGCGAGGACGACGTTGACCTCCATGCCGAGGATCGCGATGACGGCGGCGATGTAGATGATCCCGAGCAGACCGAGGACCAGGCCGAACGTCTGGTTCATCGAGGTGGTCTCCCCGAGCACCCGGGTGGCGTAGACCGTGCCGACGTACTGCAGGCCCTGCCACAGGACCGCCACGACGAAGGCGCCGGGCGCGGCGCTGGCGAGGGTGTGCTGGCGGGCGGCGGCGAGCCGGAACAGCAGCGTCAGCCCCATCCCGATGACCACCACGGTGGCGACGCGGATGACGACGCGGACGGTGTCGCCGAAGACCCCCGCCTCCGTCGAGGTGCCGACGGCGGAGACGACGGTGAGCGCGAGCACGGCGAGCCCGGCGGTCACGAGCAGGACCAGGCTCTTGAAGCGGAGCAGGAACGGGTTGGGGCGGCTGTTCCGCGGCACCGACCACGCGACGTTCATGGCGTTCTGGATGGCCTGACCCAGGCCGGAGGCGCCGTACAGGGCGGTCAGCACACCGACGACGATGGCGGTCAGGGAGCCCTGCAGGCCCTCGGGGCGGCCCAGCTGCTCCCCCACGATCGGGAAGTTGCTCAGCGCCGAGTCCAGGATCGCGGCCTGCAGGTCGGGGTTGCCCTGCAGGAGGTAGCCGAGGATCGAGCTCGCCAGCAGCAGGAGCGGGAAGATCGCGAGGAACGCGTAGAAGGTGATGATCGCGGCCAGGTAGTTGCCCTGGTCGTCGAAGTACTTGTAGATCGTCGCCAGGGGCATCGAGACCGGCTTGAAGCGTCGCTGGAACCGGTCCAGGACGTCCGCCACCGAGGCCACGCGGTCAACGGTAGTGCCGCCGGACCCGCGGCGGGGCATCCTCGACCCGCCCGGCGGGGGCCGTCAAGCCCTCCCCGGTGCCTCCTCAGCCCCAGAGCCCCAGGACCTGGCCCCCGATGCGGACGGCGAAGGCCGCCACCACGACCACGAAGAACGCCCGCACGAACGACGCGCCGCGGGCCACGGCGACCCGGGCGCCGACGTACGCGCCGAGGACGTTGCCGACGCCCATCGCGAGCCCGACCCCCCACAGCACCGCGCCCTGCGGCACGAAGACCACGAGGCTGGCGAGGTTGGTCGCGAGGTTCGCGAGTCGGGCGTTGGCGGAGGCGTCGAGGAAGCTGTAGCCGAGGGTCACCAGCCCGACGACGAGGAACGAGCCGGTGCCCGGGCCGAGGATCCCGTCGTAGAAGCCGACCCCGGCACCGACGACCATGGCGAGCACGGTGTGGCGCCGCGCCGAGTGGCGCAGCGCGGTCTCGGCGCCGACGTCCGGGCGCAGCAGCACCCACGCGCCGACCAGGACCAGGACGACGAGCACGATCGGGTCGAAGGCCCCGCGCGGGATCAGGTACGCCGTCAGCGAGCCCGCGACGGCGCCCGCGAACGCCACCGCCATCATCGGCGCGAACACCTTCGGGTCGGGCCTGACCCGGCGGTAGTAGGTCGCCGAGCTGACGCTGACGCCCATCGCGGAGGCGAGCTTGTTCGTCGCCAGGATCTCGACAGTGGCCGCGCCGGGCAGGGCCACGAGCAGGGCGGGGAGCTGGATCAGGCCCCCGCCGCCGACGACGGCGTCGACGAAGCCGGCGGTCGCGGCCGCGAGCACCAGGAGCGCCAGCACCGTCAGGGAGATCTCCGGTCCGGCGAGCAGGCTCACGCCCGCCACCGTCTCACCCGGCGCCCGGGGGCGATGATGGGGGCGTGCGGATCTGCTCGCTGCTGCCCTCGACCACCGAGATCTGCTTCGCGCTGGGCGCGGGCGACGACGTGGTCGGCGTGACGTTCGAGTGCGACCACCCGCCCGAGGCGCGGTCGCGGCGGGTGGTGTCGACGTCCGCGATGCCCGAGGGGCTGGACCCGGCGGGGATCGACGCCTGGGTCGCGGACGCCGCCCGCCGCGGGGTCGACCTCTACCGGCTCGACGCCGGCGCCCTCGCCGACCTCGACGCGGAGCTCGTGCTGACGCAGGACCTGTGCGCGGTCTGCGCCATCGACGTCGACACCGTCGCGGGCGCGCTGGGCCACCTCGGCAGCACCGCCGACGTCCTCACCGTCGACCCGCACACCCTCGACGAGGTGTGGGACTCGGTCCTGCGCATCGGCGAGGCCGTCGGGCGCCCCGAGGCGGCCGCGTCCCTCGTCGCGGACCTCCGGGGCCGGCTGGACGCCGTGGCGGCGCGCGTGGCCGGGCGTCCCCGACCGCGGGTCGCGGTCCTCGAGTGGCCCGACCCGCCGTACGCGCCGGGGCACTGGGTGCCCGAGATGGTCACCGCCGCGGGCGGCGAGAACGTGCTCGGCGAGCCCGGCGCCCGCTCGGTGCGGACGACGTGGGAGGCCCTCGCCGCCACCCAGCCCGACGTCGTGGTCGTCGCGGCCTGCGGTTACGACCTGCCCGCCACCACCGCCATGGCCGAGCGGATCCGCGCCGAGGGCCTGCTGCCGGACCACGTCCGCCTCCACCCCGTCGACGCCGACGCCCACTGGGTCCGCCCCGGGCCCCGCCTTGTCGACGGGGTCGAGGAGCTCGCCGCCGCCCTCCATCCCTGACGTCGAGTCGGCACGTCTGCGCACCCCCAGGACGTCGAGTCGGCAGATCTGCGCACCCCTGCACACCGGGTCGTGCGATGGCGCGTCCGGCCCCGGCCGGCCCCGGTGATCTCGTCGTCGTGCCGGAGGATCCCAGCGCCTGGCGCGCTGAGATCCTCCGCGCTGGCCCGGAGCACGACCCGACGTCGTACGACCGAGGGTCCACGCGCGCCGGGCGCGTCCGACCGGCCCTGCGCAGACGTGCCGACTCGACCCCGTACGGCTGCGCAGACGTGCCGACTCGACGTCCGAGGGGTCAGGAGGCGCCGAGCTGGTCGAGGAGGTCCTGGCGGGTGAGGACGCCGACGGGGCTGCCGTCGGCGAGCACCAGCAGGGCGTCGGCGGACTCCAGGGCGAGGACGGCGTCCTCGGACGGCGCGCTGACGCTGATGGTCGGCAGGGGCGCCGACATGTGGTCCTCGACCCGGTCGGTGAGGCGTGCGGTGCCGGCGAAGAGGGCGTCGAGGAGGTCCCGGTCGGAGACGGACCCGGCGACCTCGGCGGCCACCACCGGCGGCTCGGCGCGGACAACGGGCATCTGGGAGACGCCGTACTCGCGCAGGATGCCGACCGCCTCGGCGATCGTCTCCGCCGGGTGGGTGTGGACGAGGTCCGGCAGCCGGCCGTCCTTGCGGCGCAGCACGTCCTCGACGGTGCGGCCCGCGTGGGCGTCGTCCCCGGTGGCGAACCCGAAGCGGCTCAGCCACTCCTCGGAGAACACCTTGCCGAGGTAGCCCTTGCCCGAGTCCGGCAGCAGGACGACGACCACGGCGTCGCTGCGACCCTCGGCGGCGAGCTCGTGGGCGAGCTGCACCGCGGCGTACGCCGCCATCCCGCAGGACCCGCCGACGAGCAGCGCCTCCTCACGGGCCATGCGGCGGGTGAAGGCGAAGGAGTCCGCGTCGGAGACGGCGATGATCCGGTCGGCGACGGTGCGGTCGTAGGTGTCGGGCCAGAAGTCCTCGCCCACGCCCTCGACGAGGTAGGGGCGCCCGGTGCCGCCGGAGTAGACGGAGCCGACCGGGTCGGCGCCGATGACCTGCACGTCGGGGTTCTGCTCCTTGAGGTAGCGGCCGACGCCGGAGATGGTGCCGCCGGTGCCGACGCCCGCGACGAAGTGGGTGATGCGGCCCTCCGTCTGGCGCCAGATCTCCGGGCCGGTGGTCTCGTAGTGGGAGCGCGGGTTGTGGGGGTTCGAGTACTGGTCCGGCTTCCAGGCGCCCGGCTGCGCGGCGAGGCGGTCGGAGACGTTGTAGTAGGAGTCCGGGTGCTCCGGCGCGACGGCGGTCGGGCAGACCACGACCTCCGCGCCGTACGCCCGCAGGACGTTGCGCTTGTCCTCGCTGACCTTGTCGGGGCAGACGAAGACGCAGTGGTAGCCGCGCTCCTGGGCCACCATCGCGAGGCCCACGCCGGTGTTGCCGGACGTCGGCTCGACGATCGTCCCGCCCGGCTGGAGCAGTCCCTCGGCCTCGGCGGCGTCGACCATGCGGGTCGCGATGCGGTCCTTCACCGACCCGCCGGGGTTGAGGTACTCGACCTTCGCGAGCACCAGCGGCAGCTCGGCCGACGCCGTACGACGCTCCGCGGAGGGGCCGGGGCCGGACAGGACGCGGCGCAGCCGCACGAGCGGCGTGTCGCCGATCAGGTCGAGGACGGAGTCGACGTACTGCATGCCTCAACCCTAGGGCGTGGGGCCGGGCCCACAGCCGTTCACTAGAGTCCGGGGCGTGGGGAAAGCCGCAGCCGCTCGCAAGCTCGCGTCGGCCGCTGCCCTCGGCGGGGGCGGCATGACCGTCGCCGGCGCCGGGCTGTACGGCCTGCTGCGGGCCGAGGCGAAGGTCGCGCGCAGGATCATCGGGGTCCGCAGCGACGAGCCCGTCCCCGACGCGACCGGCTGGTACGGCCGCACCCGGCCGGGCCCGGCGTACCGGGTCGCCCTGATCGGCGACTCGAGCGCCGCCGGGTACGGCGTCAGCGCGGTCGAGGACACCCCGGGCGCGGCGTTCGCCTCGGGTCTCTCGCAGCGCGCCGACCGCCGGGTCTACCTGCGCAGCTTCGCCGTCGTCGGGGCGCAGACCAGCGAGATCGCCCCGCAGGTCGACGCCGCGCTGCTCATCGAGCCCGACGCCGCGATCATCCTGGTGGGCGCGAACGACGTCACCCACACCGTGATGCCGAAGGAGTCGGTGCGTCACCTCTCCGAGCAGGTGCGGCGGCTGCGCGACGCCGGCGTGGAGGTCGTGGTCGGCACGTGCCCCGACCTCGGGACCCTCAAGCCGATCGCTCCCCCGCTCAAGCAGGTCGCCCGCACGTGGTCGCGCCGGCTCGCGGCCGCGCAGACCATCGCGGTCGTGGAGGCCGGGGGACGCACCGTCTCGATCGGCTCGATCCTGGGCCCGGAGTTCGAGGCGGCGCCGGCGGTGCTGTTCGGGCCGGACCAGTTCCACCCCTCGGCGGACGGCTACCGGTCGCTGGTCGCGGTGATGCTGCCGTCGGTGCTGGCGGCGCTCGGTCTCGAGCCGGACGACGAGGAGCACCTGGAGGCCCTGCGCGGCGAGGCCGTCATGCCGGTCGCCCGCGCGGCGGTGGCCGCCGTCCGTCAGCCCGGCACCGAGCTGGGCGGCACGGAGGTCCGCGGCGACCGGCTCGGTGTCCGCGGCCGGTGGGTGGAGATGCGGCACCGCCGGCGCCGTCCGGCCGGCGAGGCCGAGAGCCCGGAGCTGCACGAGGCGGCGCAGGCCCCCGAGGGGGCCTGAGCGTCCCGTCCGCCCGCCGGACGTGCCGGGACGCGACGAGGCCCCGGCCGTCGTACGACCGGGGCCTCGTGCGTGAGGTGCTGCGGGGTCAGTCCTGGTTCAGGATGGCCAGCAGGCGGAGCAGGTTGGTGTAGATCCAGACCAGGCTCACGGTCATCGCGAACGCGGCGCGCCACGACTCCCGCTCGTCGAGCCCGGCGCGGATCCCCTGCTCGACGAAGTCGAAGTCGAGGATCAGCATGAACACGCCGAGCACGAGGCCGGCGATGGCGGTCAGCATGCCCAGGCCGCCCATGCCGAACAGGCCGGTCTGGACGCCGAAGAGGCTGAGGACGAACGAGATCAGGCTCAGGCCGACCATGCCGAAGACAGCGGCGACCACGAACTTGCGGAACTTGTCGCCCACCTGGATGTTCAGCACCTTGTACGCGGCGAGCGTGCCGGCGAAGGCCGCGAAGGTGCCGAAGATGGCCGGGACGATGATGCCGTCGGCGAAGGCGCCGAAGACCATCGTGAAGCCGCCGAGGGCCACACCCTGGACCGCCGCGAAGGCGAGCACGAGGGCGGGGCTGATGACCCGCTTGAACGAGTTGACCATCGACAGGCCGAACGCCACGAGGCTGCCGACCACGGCGACCGCGCCGGCGGTGGCGAGGGCCGAGGGCTCCTCGGTGACGGGCGGCAGGGCGATGTAGGTCGCCAGGGCGACGACGATGGTGAGACCGACCGACATCGCCGTCTTCTGGACGACCGAGTCGATGGTCATGGGCGACGACTTGTAGGGCGCCTGCTGCGGCGCGCCGCCCTGGGCGACGCCCCACCCGGAGGGGTCGGAGTAGCCCATGCCAGGCTGCTGGTAGCCGCCGTAGGGGGCACCGGCGTTGCGCTGCCCGTTGAACTCGGGGGAACGGTTGAACACCGGGTTGTTGCTTCTCATCAGTCTCTCCTCGAGGCTGGTTTGGTGGCCGCCTGCGGTGGCGGCTCGCCGAGGACCCAGGATATCCGGTCCTCACAGGAAACAACGAGGTTGCGGCCCGGATCGTTCCCGTCCCGGGCGCCGGGAGCCGTGACCCGGGCGACACCCCCGGTCGACAGCTCTCCCCGCCGTCGGGGAGGTGGGCCGGCACCTCTTCCTGGGGACGACGTGCCCCCGCTGGGACTCGAACCCAGAACTGATCGCTTTTAAGGCGACTCCCTCTGCCGGTTGGGGCACGGGGGCGTGGGCTGCACGCTAGCCATCGCGCAGCGCGCTCGACGCCCCACGGCCGGGAGGACGCGCCGACCCGGCGTCAGATCCAGCCCTGCTCCCGCGCGGTGCGGGCGGCCTCGGCGCGGGTGGCGGTCCCGGTCTTGCCGATCGCGGACGACAGGTGGTTGCGGACGGTGCCCGGCGACAGGTGGACGGCGGCGGCGATCCGGGCGACGGTGGCGCCGGTCAGGGCCTCGCGCAGGACGTCGGCCTCGCGCGCGGTGAGCGGGCTGGTGCCGCCGGACAGCGACTCCGCCGCGAGCGTCGGGTCGACGACGCGCAGGCCCGCGTGCACCCGTCGTACGGCGTCCGCCAGCTCCGCGGACGGGGTGTCCTTCACGACGAACCCCGAGGCGCCGGCCTCCATCGCGCGACGCAGGTAGCCGGGACGCCCGAAGGTGGTGACGACGAGGGTCCGCACACCGGGGAGCTCGCGCGCCACCGCCGCCGCGGCCTCCAAGCCGTCGGCGCCGGGCATCTCGATGTCGAGCAGGCACACGTCGGCCCCGGCCTCCCGGGCGGCGGCCACGACCTCGTCGCCGCGCCCCACCTGCGCCACGACCTCGAGGTCGTTCTCGAGGTCGAGCAGGGCGGCGAGGGCGCCGCGGACGAGCGCCTGGTCGTCGGCGAGCAGCAGGCGGATCACGGCCACGACACCTCCAGCCGGGTGCCGGGCGCGGTGTCGGTCACGGTGAGGACTCCGCCGGCCGCCGCGACCCGCTCGGCGAGGCCGCGCAGACCGTTGCCCTGCACCGTGCCCGCCACGCCCCGGCCGTCGTCGCGGACGACGAGCGAGTGCTGGCCCAGCTCGACGACGCAGCGGGTGGCCCCGGAGTGGCGCACGACGTTCGTGACGGCCTCCCGCAGCACCCACGCCAGCACGAGACGCCGGCGGGGGTCGACGACCGACACGTCGGCGGGCACCTCCGCGTCGATCCCGGCCGCCCCGAAGGCCCGGTCGGCGCCGGCCAGCTCCTCCCCCAGCCGCGCGACCCGCAGCCCGGCCACGGTGGCGCGGACCTCGGCGAGGGCCTCCCGACCCAGCGACTGGACGTCGGCCAGCTCGGCGACCGCCCGAGCGCGGGTCTCGGGGGTGTCCTTCTCCAGCAGCCTCTGCGCCAGCTCGGCCTTGGTCGTGATGACGGTGAGGCTGTGACCGAGGACGTCGTGGACGTCGCGGGCCACCCGTTCGCGCTCCGTGGCGACCGCCGTCTCCTCCTGGAGCACGCGCCGGGTCTCGCGCTGCTGCTCCATGCCGCGCAGGACCAGGCTGACGACCGTCATCAGGGCGACCAGCCCGAAGAGGAACGCGGCGGCCAGGTCGGCCGTCACCCACCAGGTGAGCCCGGCGAGCGCCGGGACCACGATCACGGAGACCGTCGCGACCCGCTGCGAGCCGAGCAGGCAGCACAGGACGACGACGAAGACGAGCATCCCCATCGCGGTCGAGCCGAGCTGCGTCGAGACCGCCGCCCACAGCGCCAGCAGCACCACCGCGAAGGCCGGCGTACGACGCTGGGCGGCGTCGGGGCGGCTGTGCTCGCCGACCCAGGCGGCGACGTACACCCCGGCGAAGGCGGCCAGCCCCGTCAGCAGCAGCGCCCGCACCCAGCCGGGCGCGTCGAGCTGGGCGGCGTCCACGACCGGGAAGACGAGGAAGGTCAGCCAGACGCTGGCGTACAGGATCCCCCAGCGCTCGGACGGCTCCGGTGCGGCGGGCGCGGCGAGGCTCACCGGCGCGCTCCTGGGCCCGTCACTGTCGCCCGCGACCGCGGCGCACCAGCCACGTCGCCACCAGCCCGAGGACCAGCGCCCACGCCCCCAGGTTGACCAGGGGCAGCCAGAGCGGGTCGGTCGCCGCGGTGCCGCCCGCGTTGTCCGGCAGCACGCCCTCGGTGATCGGGTAGCGCACCAGCGCAACGTAGCCGTAGAGCGGGGTGAACCGCGCCACGTCGAGGAGCGTCCCCGACAGCGGGATGAAGATGTTGCCCAGGAACCCGAGGACGACGACGATCCCGCCGATCGCGTTGACGGCGCCCTCGGTCCGGAAGGCCAGGCCCACGACCAGGCCGAACAGCGCGAAGACCCACGCCCCCGCGAGGACGGCGAGCAGGCTCAGCAGCCACGCCCGCGCGGTGCCCTCGGCGCCGGTGAGCACGCCCAGCACCGCGATGACCGAGACCGGGACGGCCGCGACCAGGACGGCGAGCGTCGCCTTGACCGCGACGTAGCCGGTGTCGCGCAGGGGCGTGAGCCCGAGCTGGCGGCCCCAGCCCTGCATCCGCTCGATCGCGGCCGCGCCCCCGACGCCGGTCGTCGCGGTCACCGCGCCGTACGCCGCCATCGAGACCATGATGTAGAGGGCGACGTTGCCGTTGCCCGCCGACTGCGAGCCGAAGTCCTGCGCGACGCCGAAGATCAGGTAGAAGAACGCCGGCAGGATCGCGACGAAGAACAGGGTGACGCGGTCGCGCACGAAGCGCTTGACCTCGAGGGCGAGGTAGGTCGTGTTCATCGGGGCCCCTCCTCGGGCTGGTTCTCGGGCTGGGTGAGGCTGGCGAAGGCGTCGTCGAGCGAGCCGGCGACGACCTCGAGGCCGGTCGCCGCCAGGTCGACGAGCAGCGCGCGGGCGACGGCGTCGGAGTCGGGGGCACTCACGTGGAGGCGGCCGCCCGACACCTGCACGTCGTGCACGCCGGGCAGCGCGGACGCCGCCGTGACGAGCCGGTCCCGCACGGCGGCGTCCGCGGGGGCGTCGACGCTGACGCTGCGTCCGGCGACGCGGGCGCGGATCTCGTCCGTCGTGCCGTCGGCGAGCACCCGGCCCGCGCCGATGACGACGATGCGGTCGGCGAAGGTGTCCGCCTCGGTGAGGTAGTGGGTGGCGAACACGACCGTGCGGCCGGTCGCCGCCTCGGCGTGCATGGCGTCCCAGAACTCACGGCGGGCCGTGACGTCCATGCCCGCGGTGGGCTCGTCGAGGACGAGCAGGTCCGGGTCGGGGATGAGGGCCAGCGCGAAGCGCAGCCGCTGCTGCTCGCCGCCGGAGCACTTCGACACCAGCCGCCCGCCCAGGTGCGCGATGCCGGCCCGCTCGAGGACGGCGTCGACGTCGCCGGCGCCGACGACGGACCGGGGGTACGTCGAGGCGACCAGCCGCACGGTCTCCGCGACGGTGAGGTCACGCAGCAGGCCGCCGGTCTGCAGCACCGCGGCCACCCGGCCGGCGGTCACGGCCTCACGGGGGCGCCGTCCGAACACGCGGGCGGTGCCGCCGGTCGGCTCGGTGAGGCCCAGGACCATGTCGAGGGTCGTCGTCTTCCCGGCGCCGTTGGGGCCGAGGACGGCGACGACCTCCCCGGTGTCGATGGTCAGGTCGACGCCGCGGACCGCGTGGACGTCGCCGTCACGGGTGCGGAAGGTCTTCTCCAGGCCGACCAGCTCGATGGCTGCCCCCGAGGCCGGGGTGGGTGCCGGTGTCGGTGCCGGGGTCGCGTTCGTGGACATGGCACGACTCTGGCGCCCCGCGCGTCTCGCGCGAAGCAACGGGCGTCACGACCTGCCCCTGACATCCGTCACGGGTGCGCGCTCCTGGTCGTCGCAGGGCTCGCTCCCGGAGTCCCGGCGGTGTCCCGAGCGGCGGGCGGCCTCGCCCCTCGATCCCCGTGGACGGGCTACAGGTCCGCGGCCTCGCGGGCGCGGGTGAGGACGGCGTCGAGCATGGGCTCGGTCAGCCGACCGGTGAAGGTGTTCTGCTGGCTGGGGTGGAAGCACCCGAGGAGCAGGACGTCGGGGCGGCCGGCCCCCGCCCGCGGCACGGGCAGCAGCGCCTCGGCGGCGTGGCCGAAGCGGGGCTTGGGGGTCGGGACGACGTGGCCGAGGTCGCGCAGGGTGCGCAGCGCGACGTCCCAGCCGAACGACCCGAGCGTGACGACCACCCGGACGTCGGGCATCAGCCGCAGCTCCGCGGTCATCCACGGCGCGCAGGTGTCGCGCTCGGCCGGGGTGGGCTTGTTGGCGGGCGGCGCGCAGCGCACGCCCATCGTCATCCGCGTGTGCAGCAGCTGCTGGCCGTCCCCGGCGTGCAGGCTCGTCGCCTGCGTCGCGAGCCCGGCGCGGTGCAGCGCCGCGTGGAGCCAGTCCGCGGAGCGGTCGCCGGTGAAGATCCGGCCGGTCCGGTTGCCGCCCTGCGCGGCGGGGGCCAGCCCGACCACGACGATCCGGGCGTCGAGCGGGCCCATGCCCGCGAGCGGGCGGCCGAAGTACGGCTCGTCGGCGTACGACGCCCGCTTGGTGACGGCGACCTCCTCGCGCCAGGCGACCAGACGGGGACAGGCGCGGCACACGGTGGCCGCGGCGTCGAGGGCCGCCAGCCCGTCGGCGCCGCCGGTCCTCACGGCCGCGGCGGCGACGCGACGGACCCCGGCGGCCGTGGTGGCCACCGGGGTCGTGTCGTCGGCCTGGTCACCGGGCCAGCCGGTGCCCGGCGGCACGGGCGAGGCGAACCGCTCCCCGGTCAGGGGGTGCGGCAGGCCGTCGTCCGCGTGGGGCCGGGTGCTCAGGAGGTGGGCGGCGGGCCGGCCGGCGGCTGCTGCTGCTGGGCCTCCTCGGCGGCGTCCTGCGCGGCGTCGGCGGCGGCGTCAGCCGCGTCGGCCGTCTTGTCGGCGGCCTTGTCGGCGGCGTCCGCGGCCACGTCGGCGGCGCGCCCGACGGCACCCTCGACCTTGTCGGACAGGCCGCTGTCGCTGGAGCGGGTGGCCTCCGCGGCGTCCTCGGCGGCACCCCTCGCGGCGCCGGCGGCCTGGGCGGCGGCGTCCTTGACCTTCTCGGCCACGACCGGCGCCTGCTCCTTGACCGTCTCGGTCACCTGCTCGGTGGCCCGCTGCACCTGCGGGTTGCTGCGCACCTTGCCGGCGGCGGCGAGGATCTCCTCGTACCGGTCACGACCGGCCTTCGCTCCCAGCACGTACCCCGCGCCGAACGCGGCGAGCATCGTCAGCTTGCTCATCAGAGGTCCTTCCCTCGTCGTCGTCTACCGAACCCTAGTGGGGGGCCGGTGGGTGGGTGCGGGTCACGCCCGGCGCAGCACCTCGGCGGCGATCCCGTCGAGGATGTCGCCGACCGAGGCGATGAGCCGCGGTGACCCGGTGCGCGCCAGTACCCGTTCGAGCACGACTCCCCCGGCGGGGAGGACATCGGCCCGACCGGGGTCGATCCAGCCGGTCGCGACACGCTCCGCGGTCGTCATCGCCGCCACCCTGGCCACGAGCGCGACGAGGTCACCGGCGTCGCACACCGCCTGGTCGACGGCCTCGAGGTCGCGGGCGCCGTGCAGCCCCGCGGCGAGGGTCAGGACGGTGCCGGCCACGCCGACGACCGTGCGCGCGGCGCCCGGGTCGACCCCGTGCGCCCGGGCCGCGTCGAGGGCGGCGTCCACGTCGCGGGCGCAGGCGGCGAGCTCGCCGGCGGTCGGCGGGTCGGTGCGGAGGTGTCGCTCGGCGAGGCGGACGGCGCCGACGTCGGCGCTGTGGCCGACCGCCTCCGCCGGCCGCGCGGGGTCACCGAGCACGAGCTCGGTCGAGCCGCCGCCGATGTCGACGACGAGCACCGGGCCGGGGGTCCCGGGCGGGAGGCCGGCGACGGCGCCGGCGAACGTCAGCGCCGCCTCGGTCGGCCCGTCGAGGACGTCGGGCTCGACCCCGAGCCGGTCGCGGACGCCGACGGCGAGGGCCGCACGGTCGTCGTCGCCCGCGGCGTCGCGGACGGCGGAGGTGGCGCAGAACCGCACCCGCTCGACGCCGGCGTCGGCGACCAGGGTGGCGTACTCGTCGAGGGCGGCGAACAGGCGGCCCAGCGCGGCGGGAGCCAGCCGGCCGGTGGCGTCGACGCCCTCGCCGAGGCGCACGATCCGGCCCACCCGCAGGACGACGCCGTCCTCGTCACGGACGAGCAGGCGGACGGTGTTCGTGCCGCAGTCGACGGCGGCGACCCTCACGCCACCCTCACCCGGCGGCGCCCGGCGGCTCGTCCTCCGCGGCGACGCAGGGGCCCTGGGCCCACCACTGTCCCACCCGCTCGAGGGTCTCGTCGCCGAACGGGTTGACGCCCGGGCCCTGCGCCAGCGACTGCGCCGCCAGCGCGTGCAGGCACTTCACCCGGGTGGGCATGCCACCGGCCGACACCCCGGCGATCTCCGGCACGGCGCCGAGGTCGGCCTCGATCGCGCCGCGCGCCTCGAGGTACCGCTCGTGCGCGGCGGCGTACCTCGCGGCGAGCTCGGGGTCGTCACCCAGCCGGTCCTGCATCCCGGCCATCTGCCCGGTCCCCTCCAGGGTCCCGATGAGCGACGCGAGGCGCGGGCAGGTGAGGTAGTAGGTGGTGGGGAACGGCGTGCCGTCGGGCAGCCGCGGCTCGGTGGTGAGGACGTCGGGCAGCCCGCACCCGCACCGGTGCCCCACGGCGTGGACGCCGCGGGCCGGGCGGCCGAGCTGGCGTCGGACGGCGGCCAGGTCCTGCTCGCTCGCGGGCTCGCCACCGGGCGGGGTCGCGGGGGTCGGCGGGGCGGTCACCGGCCGGACCCGGAGCCCGGGCCGATCTGCTCGGCGGGCTCCTTCTCGGGCACCTGCTGGGGGCGGCCGGCGATCTCGACGGACTCCCAGGCGGTCTTCCACCAGGCCGTCGGGCGCTCCGGCTCGGGCTCCGTCTCGGGCAGGCCGTTGCCGGCGCCCAGCGGCTCGCCGTCCTCGTCCAGCACCTGGAACCCGGTCTCGCCGGGCATCAGGTAGCCGAAGCGGGCCCGCGCCTGGGAGGCCAGGTAGACCGGGTCCTCCCAGCGTCGCTGCTCCCGCTCGAGCGCGGTGATGGCGTCCTGCCGCTCGGCGATCTCGGCCTTCACGTCCGCGATGTGCTCACGCTGCACGAGGTAGGCACGCAGGGACGAGGCGTAGGAGACGACGAGCACGGCGAGGACCAGCGCGAGGATCGCGCCGCGGCTGGTGACCCGGGGTCGTTCCCTCCGGGGCGTACGCGCCGCCCCGCCGGGCCCCGCGGGGCCCGGTCGCTTCGCCGTCGTCGCCATGCTCGTGGTCGCCCGTCGGGCCCCGCTCAGCGCCCCGCGCGGGGGAAGGCGCCGGCGCCGGCGTACCGGGCGGCGTCGCCGAGCTCGGACTCGATCCGCAGGAGCTGGTTGTACTTCGCGACGCGGTCGGAGCGGGCCGGGGCGCCGGACTTGATCTGGCCGCAGTTGGTGGCGACGGCGAGGTCGGCGATGGTGACGTCCTCGGTCTCGCCGGAGCGGTGGCTCATCATGCAGCGGTAGCCGGAGCGGTGCGCGAGGTCGACGGCGTCGAGGGTCTCGGTCAGCGAGCCGATCTGGTTGACCTTGACCAGCAGCGCGTTGGCCTGGCCGCCCTCGATGCCGCGGCGCAGGCGCTCGGGGTTGGTGACGAAGAGGTCGTCGCCGACGATCTGCACCTTGTCGCCGAGCAGGTCGGTGATGGCCTTCCAGCCGTCCCAGTCGTCCTCGTCCAGCGGGTCCTCGATCGACACGATCGGGTAGGCGCCGGCGAGCTCCGCGTAGTAGTCGGTCATCTGCGCGGCGGAACGCTTCTTGCCCTCGAAGGTGTACTTGCCCTTCTCGCAGAACTCGGTCGCGGCCACGTCGAGCGCGAGCGCGACGTCGGTGCCCAGCTTCAGGCCGGCGGCCTTGACCGCGTCGGCGATGAGGTCGAGCGCGGCACGGTTCGACTTCAGGTCGGGCGCGAAGCCGCCCTCGTCGCCGACGCCGGTGGCGAGGCCCTTCTTCTTCAGCACCGACTTCAGGGCGTGGTAGACCTCGGCGCCCTGCTGGACGGCCTCGGAGAACGACGCCGCGCCGATCGGCGCGATCATGAACTCCTGGATGTCGACGTTGGTGTCGGCGTGGGCGCCGCCGTTGAGGATGTTCATCATCGGCACCGGCAGGACGTGGGCGTTGGGCCCGCCGACGTAGCGGTAGAGCGGCAGGCCGGCGGACTCCGCGGCGGCCTTCGCGACCGCGAGGGAGACGCCGAGCACCGCGTTCGCGCCGTACGTCGCCTTGTTGGGCGTCGCGTCGAGCTGGATCATCACCTGGTCGACGAGCCGCTGGTCGTCGGCCTCAAGGCCCTCGACCGCGGCGGCCAGGGTGTCGTTGACGCCGTCGACGGCCTTGCGGACGCCCTTGCCGAGGTAGCGGTCACCGCCGTCGCGCAGCTCCACCGCCTCGAAGGCACCGGTCGACGCGCCGCTCGGGACGGCGGCGCGGCCGAAGGCGCCGTCCTCCAGCTGGACCTCCACCTCGACGGTGGGGTTGCCGCGGGAGTCGAGGATCTCGCGGGCTCCGACGGCTTCGATGGCTGCCACTGGTGCTCCTGGGGTCGACGTGGGTCGGGGCCTCGCGGCCCCCGACGGGCGCTCGTCAGCCTAACGGCGTCCGGGGCCCCGGTGCCGCCTCCCGCGCCCGTGCGGACGAACCGGGGCGGCCCGGTGCGCGTGGTGCGCTCCGGACCGCCCCGGTCCTGGGTCGTGCTGGGTCGTGCGGGTGGTGCTAGTTGCGGGTGACCCGGAGGATCCGCAGCGGGCTGTTCGCCCGGGTGGTGGTCTCCGACGGCAGGACGACCGCACGGATGCGGTGCTTGCCGGCCGGCTGCTTCGGCAGGCCGACGACGAACGAGCCGTCGCGGCGCACCGTGCGGGTCGCGATGACCTCGCCCGCCTTGCGGATCTGCAGGGTGAGCTCGGTCGGCTCGGCGTCCCCGAGGTCGAGCTCGACCAGCGCCCGCGGCTTCTGGCCGACGGTGATCGGGTTCCGCTCGAGCGTCATGCCCAGGTCCGGCGTGGTCGGCTCGGGCTCGGGCTCCGGGTCGGTCGGGGGCTGCACGCCCTCGACGCCGCCGGCGGCCCACAGCAGCCCGTGACCCAGCTGGCTGTACGCGCCGCGGGTGTAGGTGCGGTACGTCGGCAGGGTGCCGAAGACCATGGCGTTGGAGCCGCCACGGGTGCTGCCGGAGATGACCGACGGCTTGCCGCCGGCCGCCGAGGCGTCCAGGGCCGGGTTGCCCGAGAAGTCGGTGTCGTCCCAGTGACCGGCCACGAGGGGGTTGCCCTCGCCGTACCGGGCCTCGACCTCGGTGTTGACCCCCAGGTTGGTGAACCAGGTCGCCGGGGCGACGAAGCCGTACGGCTGCGCGACCGGCTCGAGGAGGCTGCCCTCGGGGGTGTCGACGTCGACGATGCCGGTGCCCTCGACGTTGCCGGCGACCGCGGTGGCGGTGAGCAGGCCGAAAGCGGTGGCGAACGACGTGGCGCCCGCACCCCGCCCGGCCATGCCGCGGCCCTCGCGCAGGAACGCGCGGACCTGGTCGGCCCCCGCGGTCTGGGCGGAGGTGAAGGAGAGCCCGCCGCCGAGGTAGAGCACGTCGACGTCGGACAGGTCGATCGAGCCGTCGGTGAGCCCGGCGGACGTCAGCAGCACGAGGTCGTCGAAGCCCATCTGGCCGAGGGCCAGGCGGTCGTCGGCGGTGCCCGTGAACCCGACGGTCAGGTCGTCGAGGCCCTTGGCGCCCTCGCTGGCGAGCAGGTCGCCGACCTCGGACCGGTCGACGGCCTCGAAGGCGACGTCGTGCGCCTCCACGGCGGCCGCCGCGGCGTCGTACGACGCCTGGTCGTCGCCCAGCACGACGCTGCCCGACGGCAGCCAGGTGACCGGGACGCCGGCCTCGAGCACGTCGTTCAGCGCGCGCAGCTCGGCGCCGCCCAGGAGGTCGAGGCGGAGGAACTCGCCGGTCGGCGGGGCGGAGCCCACCGGGGCGGAGGCGTCGACCCGCTCGACCGCGACGGGGAGGTCCGCGTCGGTGGTGGAGCCCACCGGACGGGTCGTGGCGCCCCAGATCAGGCCGGGGGCCCACGCCGAGACGTCGTACATCGACTCGACGCGGTCGGAGATGTCGCTGCCCGCGTCGAGCAGCGAGTTCGCCAGGCCGCGCATCGGCTGGTGCATGTCGACGACGTACGAGCCGGCCGGGTAGGTCGTGCCCTCCACGTCGAAGTCGGCGGTGGCCCGCGAGACCTCGATGTCGTGGGCGAGCAGGAAGTCGACGAGAGCCGCCGCGTCGGACTCGGAGCGCTGCGTCTCGCCGGTGCCGATCACGTAGGCGCGCGGCAGGTCGGCGGCGTACGCCTCACCGCCGTCGGCGTCCCACTCGGACTGCCACTGCGTCGGGCCGGGGACCGTGGTCGGGTCCAGGATCGGTTCGATCGGCTCGCCCGCCTCGCCGCGGCGGAACGTCTCGATCTGGTTGGCGAGCAGCTCGTCGCCGTTCGCGACCGAGTAGTCGACGGTGACGTCCATGACGACCGCGCCGACGGCCTTGTTGATCTCGGTGCGCTGCGGCGGGGTGTACTGCACCGGGGCGGTGCCGCGGCCGAGCGGGAGCTCGACGGTGCTGGTCACCGCGCCCTGGAACGCCATGTACTGCGCCGTGAAGATCGGCGGCCAGTCGTCCCAGCCCGACGGGATGTCGCGGTAGGGGATGAGGATGCCGCCGTCGGGCGTCAGCGGGTTGCCCTCGATGTCGGCCGCGACGACGGCCTCCTCGATCTCCAGCGCCGACTCGTAGGCGTGCGGGATGAACAGGTCGTAGTCGTAGTTCTCGCCGTGCGGCGGGCCGGTCGGCTCGACCTGGAGGTTGCCGGTGTAGCCGTGGAGGTCGGAGAAGAACAGCGGCTGGATGTCGTCCGCGAGGTCACGGATGATCGTCGTCTCGGGCGTGGTGTTGGTGATGAAGTCGCGGTTCGGGTCGAGGCCGAGCGCGGTCTGCCGGACGCCGTTCACGCGGCCGTCGGGGTTGTTGGTCACCGTGAAGTAGAGACGGTGGCCCCGCAGCAGGTCGAGCGCCGCGGTGTCGCCCGACTCGTAGGCCGCCACGACCTCGTCGATGTAGTCGAGCGTCATGTCGGCGCCCTCCCACTCGTTGCCGTGGATGTTGCCGTTGAACCAGATCGGCTTCTTGTAGCCGGCGGCCAGCGCGGTGTCCGTGGCGGCCGCGGCGGCGTCGTCCTTGATGGCCTCGCGCCACGCGGTCTGCTGCGCGGTCTGCGCCTCGGTCTCCGGCGCGGTCATCGTGACCAGGTAGATGTCGCGGCCCTGGGTCGACTGGCCGACCACCTGGGTCGACACGGAGTCCGTGCGGCGCATGACGCGCTGCAGGCGCGGCGCGATCTCGTCGTACGGGAAGGCCCCGCGGGCGATCGACGCGTCGGTCGGGTTGTCCGGGTAGACCTGGAGCTGCGGCTGGAACGGGTAGCTCGTCGGCGGCGCCGGCACGGCGGACTCGGCCTGGAGCTGTCGGGCGGTGGCCTCGGGGGAGGTCCGGACGGCGCGCGCGGGGGCGGCCGGCGCGGCGGACCGGGCGTCGGGGGCGCGCACGCCCTCGTCGTCCGGGGCCGCACTGGCGCTGGTCGCGCCGGTGATGAGGGTGCCGGTGAGCAGCAGCGCGAGGCTGCCGCCCGCCAGCGGTCCGAGTCGACTCACTGGGGGTGGTCCTTTCGAGTGGGGGTGTGAGGATCCTGTCGGACCCTGTGCTTCCTGTGGTCGCGGTTCGGTAACGCTTGCGTCGGCAGAGGACCCGCCCCGTCGGTGGGCGAGGATGGGGGCGTGAGCGAACCCCGGCGCCGTCTCCCCCACGGCGTTTACGACGACGGCGTCGACCCCGACGTCCGCTTCTCGCTGGCCAACGAGCGCACCTACCTCGCGTGGGTCCGCACGGGTCTCGCCCTGGTCGCCGGCGCGGTCGCCGTCCACTCCCCCGTGCTCGACCTCGGCCCCGTCGTCGGCACGCTGCTGTCGGCGTGGCTGCTCCTGCTCGCGGCCACCTGCGTCGGCCAGGGCTGGTGGCGGTGGCAGCGCACCGAGAGGGCGTTGCGTCGCACCGGCCACCTGCCCGGCTTCGGCGGCGGGCTCGCGTTCGGCCTGGGTGTCGGCACCCTGGTCCTCGGCGTCACCGTCGCCACCCTCCTCGCCCTCCTCTAGGTCGAGCCGGCACGACCGAGCCTGCGAGGCCGTGACGAGGCGCAGGTCGAGCGAGCGCACGACCGAGCCTGCGAGGTCGCGTTCGCGGGTCGAGACCCGGTGAGCCGGGCGACGCCGGAGCCACGGCTCGCCGGTCTCGACGAGCTCGACTGGCGCTGGCGGTGATCGAGACCGAGAACGGGTGCGCAGACGTGCCGACTCGACCCCGATCCGGTGCGCAGACGTGCCGACTCGACCCCGATCCGGTGCGCAGACGTGCCGACCCGGCGGTCAGCGGGTCCAGCGGGGCAGGAGGGCCCGGGGCGAGCGGGCGCGCCAGGCGCCCAGCCAGACCCCGGCGCCGTACGCGAGGTCGTCGAGCCGGTGGGCGGCGGCGTAGCGGAGGGGGTCGAGCGCGGCGCGGGTACGGCGGTGGTCGGCGAGGGCCTCGGCGACCGCGGCGAGGACGACGACCCGGCGGGCGCGGCGCGACACGGCGCAGGCGGCGAGGGCGAGGGGCCAGTGGTGACGGGTGATCGAGCCGGCGGTCTGGTGGGCGGTGGCGCGGACGCCGGAGCCGACGAGGCGGGCGGCGACGAGGTGCGGCGAGTCCGCGGCGGGCACCTTCGCCGCGACCCGGTGCGTGGTCACCGCGAGGACGGCGGCCGCGGCGAGGGGCGACCACCGTCGCTGCGCGAGGACGGCGACCGTCAGCGCGACGCTCCAGGGCGCCACGACCGCGGGGGCGACCGCGTCGCCGTGGCGGGCGGCGAGCATGGCGGCCCCCGTGCCGTAGTAGGCCTTGCGCCGCAGCCACGCCCCGGTCGCGGTGCGGTGGCGGTGGGCGACCTCGACGGCGGGGTCGTACCGCGCGCGCCACCCGTCGGCGACCGCGCGCCAGACGAGGTCGACGTCCTCGGCCACCCGCAGGTCCGCGTCGAAGCCGTCCCGGACCGCCGCGGTCCGCGCGACCAGGCACGCGCTCGGTAGGTAGGACACCGCCGACCCGGGTCGGACGCCGGCGGGCAGGTCGCCCAGGTCGAGCGACGAGCGCGCACGCTCGTAGCCCGCGACCCACCCCTCCCGGCCGGGCCGCGCGGCGGGGGCAGCGGTGATGCGCGGCGCCGCGAGCCCGACCCGCGGGTCGTCCAGGTGGGCCAGGAGCCGACGCAGCCAGAGGTCCCCCTCGGGCCGCACGTCCGCGTCGCAGAAGCAGACCGCGGGGGTCCGGACCCCGGCCAGGCCGGTGTTGCGCGCGACCGCCGGCCCCCGGTTCTCGCGGTGGCGCAGCAGGATGGCGCCCGGGCGGGCCGCGACGACCCGGCGGACCGCGAGGGCGTCCGGCGAGGCGTCGTCCACGACCACGACGGGCACCTCGGGCGGCAGGGCCGCGAGCAGTGCGGCGACCCCGTCGGCGTCGTCGTAGGCCGGCACCACCACCGTGACCGCGTCGCCCAGCGAGACCGGGCCCCGGGAGGGGACGGGGTCGGCCATCCCGGCGTCCAGCAGCGAGCGGGCGAGCGAGGCGTCGACGTCGTCCGCCACCACGAGCCCCGTGCCGTCGGGCCCGCCCAGCCGCGCCACGGCCGTGCGGGAGAGGCGCAGCACGCTGCCGGCCGTGCCGCCGACGAGCAGCAGGCCGTCCCCGGACGCCGCGCGGCGCGTGCGCCGGGACAGAGTGATCGCGAACCCGTCGGGGAGGCGACCGGCAGGAGCGTCGACGGCGGCACTGGTCACGGCGCGGGTTCCCGCGTCTGCGCCGGACGACGGGCCCGGAGGCGGCCGTCGTCGTCCACGTCGACGTCCTCGAGCTCGGCGACGACCCTGCTCACGAGCGCCTCGACGATCTCGCGTCCCTCGGCCGCCGACGACCCGGTCGGGTCGCCCAGGACGCCGTTCGGCGAGACCGCCCGGACCCCCTTCGCGACGAGCTCGGCCATCAGCTCGGACGCCGGGGTGGTGACGCCCGGCTCGGCGAGCCCCGGCTGCACCGACCACGGCGCGAGGTGGCGCAGGATCGAGGTCTCGGTGCGGCCGGCGTGCGCGTCGCCGCCGGGGACGCCGCAGCTCGTCCAGGCGACCGGCCGGCCCTCGTGGCGCAGCAGGGCGACCGCGCGCCTGAGGGTCGGCACGTTCCCGCCGTGGCCGTTCACGAGCACGACCCCCTGCGCCCACCGGCACGCGGACCGGCCGAGCTCGACGAGCAGCAGGTAGAGCGCCTCGTGGCCGATGGACACCGTGCCCGGGAAGTCCTCGTGCTCGCCCGAGGCGCCGTACGACACCGTCGGGGCGACCGTGATGCGCCGCCCCGCCGCGACCAGCCGCTCGGCGGCCAGGCGGGCGACGGCCGCGGCGACCATCGTGTCCGTGCCGAGCGGCAGGTGGGGGCCGTGCTGCTCGGTGGAGCCGACGGGCACCAGCACCAGCGTCCCGCCGTCGTCGTCCAGCAGCGGCCACCGCCGCTGGGCGAGGGCGTGGTGGACGTGGCGCGGGGGCCCGCCGGGCTCGCTCACATGCCCGCCAGCGGACTCTCGTCGCAGGCGGACGTCGGCTTCCGCCGCATCAGGGTCAGCGGCACGATCCCGCTCGGGGCGTTGCGGACCGTCCCGGTGTGCGAGTGGTCCTGCGACTGCCCCGGCAGCGTCGTCCGGTCGACCGCGGCCAGCGCCTCGGCGCTGTTGCCCTTCACGCACTCCGGGTCGGGGCCGTCCAGCGGCAGTCCGGTGAAGAACTTCGCCGCCATGCACCCGCCCCGGCAGGCGTCGTACGCCGAGCACTGCGTGCAGGCCCCGCCGGTCTGCGGGCTGCGCAGGTCGGCGAACAGCTCCGAGTGCTTCCACACCCCGTCGAAGCCGTCGACGTGCTGTCCCCGCGGGTCGGCGTGGCCCTCGCGCACGTTCCCGGCGAGGAACCGGTCGTGGATCGCGAACGGGCACGCGTAGACGTCCCCGACCGGGTCCACCAGGCACACCACCCGGCCGGCGCCGCACAGGTTGAGACCGGGCAGTCCGCCGGTGCCGTCCTGCTCGGCGTACGCCGCGAGGTGGAAGAAGGAGTCCCCGGTCAGGACGCCCTCCCCGTGGGCGACGAGCCAGTCGTACAGCTCGCGCTGCTGCTCGGGCAGCGGGTGCAGCTCGTCCCAGACGTCCGCCCCGCGGCCGGACGGCCGGAGGCGGGTCAGCCGCAGCTGGGCGCCGTAGCGGTCGGCGATGGCCTTGAACTCGTCGAGCTGGGAGATGTTGTGGCGGGTGCAGACGACCGACAGCTTGAAGTCCTTCATGCCCGCGGCCTGCATGTTCGCCATCGCGGTTATCGCGGCGTCGTAGGTGCCGACGCCGCGCACGGCGTCGTTCACCTCGGGCGTCGCGCCGTCCAGGGAGATCTGGACGTCGACGTAGTCGGTCGCCGCCAGCCGGGCGGCCCGCTCGGGGGTGATGCGGAAGCCGTTCGTCGAGAACTTCACGCCCACGTGGTGGTCGACGGCGTAGTCGAGGAGCTCCCAGAAGTCCGGGCGCACCGTCGGCTCGCCGCCACCGATGTTGACGTAGAAGATCTGCATCCGCTCGAAGGTGTCGATGAGCGCCTTGCACTCCTCGGTGGTCAGCTCGCGCGGGTCGCGGCGACCGGAGCTCGACAGGCAGTGCAGGCACGACAGGTTGCAGGCGTAGGTCAGCTCCCACGTCAGGCAGATCGGCGCGTCCAGGCCGAGCTCGAACTGGTCGACCAGGCGGTTCTGCTTCGGCGTCGGCCGCTGGGGCAGCACCGGCTCGAGGTCACCCGGGTCGGACGGGGCGACGGAGGGGCGTTCGGGGGCAAGCGTCATGCGGCGCGCTCCTTGATGATGCCCGTGCGGGCGAGGGTCTCCAGCGCCCCGAGGTACGCCGTCCGCTCGCGCTCGGCCACGCCGGCGGCGACGAGGGCGTCGGTCACCGACGGCGCGTCGGCCAGCCCGCGGACGACGGTGACGAGGGTCGGGGTCTTGAGGAAGCTGAGCTGGCGGGTGTGGAAGTCGTAGGCGAGGGCCCCGAACGGCTCGGGACGCAGCGCGACCGAGCCCGACAGGCCCCAGGTCCCCTCCGGCCTCACGAGCGGGCTCGCGAGCGGGGTCGGGGAAGGTGCCGCCACGCTGCTGGACGGCTCGTGGGGGGCGACGGTCCCGGTCGGCTGCGTCCCGGAGGTCATGTCAGTAGACCCCGCACATGCCGTCGATGGAGACCTCCTCGACCAGCGCGTCGCTGGTGAGCTCGGCCTCGACTGCGCTGTCGGCTGAAGTGGTGTCCGGCTCCATCCGCGTCCTCCTCGGGTGCGCGGGACCCCGGTGGCCCCGTCGTCGTCCACGCTAGGAACGCGGCGGGGGACCCAGCACCCCCCGCGGCGACGGCACGACCTGCCTGATCGGGCAGGTGCGTGCCCGTTCGGCGGCAGTGTCTTCCGATCCCCACCTACTCCCGAGGGCAGTGACGTACCTAACGTCCACGGCCAGCACCACCCACCAGCCGGCCGCCCTCGCAAGGAGTACCGATGCAAGTAGACGAGCTGCTCAAGCCGTTCCCGATCAAGGAGTTCCACCCCTTCCCCCGCGCGCTCATGGGTCCCGGCGCGCACGAGATGATCGGCCCCGAGGCCCTCAAGCTGGGCTTCAAGAAGACGCTGATCATGACCTCGGGCCTCCGCGGCACGGACATCGTCCACAAGATCGCGGAGTCGATGAAGTACCACGGCCTCGAGGTCGTCATCTACGACAAGGTCGAGTCCAACCCCAAGGACTACAACGTCATGGACGCCGTGGGCCTCTACCAGGAGAACGCCTGCGACTCCTTCGTCTCCATCGGCGGCGGCTCGTCCCACGACGCCTGCAAGGGCGCCCGCGTCTCCGTCGCCCACGACGGCCGCAACGTCAACGAGTTCGAGGGCTTCAACATGTCCGAGAACCCGAAGAACCCGCCGCACATCGCGGTGTCCACGACGGCCGGCACCGGCTCCGAGACCTCGTGGGCGTACGTCATCACCGACACCACGACCGACCCGAGCAAGCCCCACAAGTACGTCGCCTTCGACGACGCCTCGGTGACGACGCTGGCGATCGACGACCCGGTCCTCTACTACGACTGCCCGATCGACTACACCGCGCAGTGCGGCTTCGACGTCCTCGCGCACGCCTCCGAGCCCTACGTCTCCCGCCTGAACTTCGAGCCCAGCCTCGGCAACGCCATCCGGGCCATCAAGCTCACCGCGGAGAACCTCCGCGAGGCGGTGTGGAACGGCCAGGACCTCAAGGGCCGTGAGGGCATGATGTACGCCCAGTACATCGCCGCCCAGGCCTTCAACTCCGGCGGCCTCGGCATCATCCACTCGATCAGCCACGCGGTGTCGGCGTTCTACGACACCCACCACGGCCTCAACAACGCGATCGCGCTCCCCCGCGTCTGGGCGTTCAACATGCCCGCGCAGTACAAGCGCTTCGCCGAGATCGCGGTGGCGATGGGCGTGGACGTCGGCGGCATGACCACCGTCCAGGCCGCGGACGCCGCGCTCGCCGCGTCGATCCGCCTGCTGCGCGACGTCGGGATCACCGAGAAGTTCACCGACGTCACCCAGGACTCCTACTCGAAGAACCGCCTCGGCCAGGGCCCGACCAAGTTCTACGAGAACGAGAAGGTCATCACCGGTGACGACGAGGACGTCGACCGCATCACGAACCACGTCCTCGGTGACGCCTGCACCCCGGGCAACGCCAAGGAGTGCACCTTCGAGACGGTCCGCCCGGTCGTCGACCACTGCATGAACGGCGACCTGGACGACCTGCTCGTCTGAGTCACCGGCGCCACTACGTCACCCGCACGTCCCGGTCCCGACAGGCTCGACCACCGGTGGTCGAGCCTCTCGGGACCCCTCCGGACCCACCCGATCCAACCCCCAGGAGACGCGTTGACCACGAGCCAGGACCAGCCGGCCACCACGGACCGGGGCAGCGACTTCGCGTCCGTGGACGACGTCCGCGAGCGGTTCGCCGCCGCCGGCTACCTCACCGACGAGCGCCTGGCGACCACCGTCTTCCTGCAGACCCGTCTCGACAAGCCGGTCCTCCTCGAGGGGCCCGCCGGCGTCGGGAAGACCCAGCTCGCGCAGAGCCTGGCCGCGGTCACGGGCCGCAAGCTCCTGCGGCTGCAGTGCTACGAGGGCCAGGACGAGACCAAGGCCCTCTACGAGTGGGACTACGGCAAGCAGCTGCTCTACACGCAGATGCTGCGCGAGAAGATCGGCCAGATCGTCGACGACACCTCCACCATCGCCGAGGCCGTCGAGCGCATCGCCGACCAGGACAGCGTCTTCTTCTCCGAGCGCTTCCTCGCCCCGCGCCCGCTGCTCGAGGCCATCGCGTCGCCCGAGCCCGTCGTCCTGCTCATCGACGAGGTCGACCGCGCCGACGAGGCGCTGGAGGCCGTCCTGCTCGAGCTGCTCGCGGAGTACCAGATCTCCATCCCCGAGATCGGCACCGTCGTCGCCGAGCACGCGCCGTACGTCGTCCTCACGTCGAACAACACCCGCGACCTCTCGGCGGCCCTCAAGCGCCGCTGCCTGCACCTGTTCCTCGACTACCCCGACGCGCAGCGCGAGCTGGACATCATCGCCAGCAAGGACACCGGCCTCGCCGAGTCGCTCGCCACCCGCCTCGTCGAAGTGGTCCGCCAGCTCCGCGAGCTCGACCTGCGCAAGGCGCCGTCGATCTCCGAGACGATCGACTGGGCGCGCACCCTCGCCGTCCTGGGGGTCTCGGAGCTGTCCGCCGACGTGCTGAGCTCGACCCTCAACGTCGTCGTGAAGTACGAGCGCGACCTCGCCCGCGCGCTGCGCGAGGTCCCGGCGCTGAGCGACCCGAACGCCGAGGTCCCCGACTCCGGCCACGGCCACGGCCACGGGCACGGCGAGGGCCACGGGCACGGCCACGAGGAGCCGAAGCGGCCCGCACCCGCCCCGGTCCCGCGCACCCCCGTCGAGGACGACGACGACCTCGGCGGCCCGTCCGGCAGGGAGAAGCGGGCCGCGAAGGACCAGCCCGGGCGCCACGACGAGGCCTACTACGGCTCGACGTCCAAGCCCGGCTCGTCGTCCGGCTCGCGCTCGGTGAGCAGCGGCCAGGGCGCCCGCTCGTTCCAGGGCACGCGCAAGCGGCCGGTCTGAGCGGGCGGGACGAGACGACGTGGAGGGCGCGCTGCACCGGTTCATCCGGTGGCTGCGGGTGCACGGCGTCCGCGTGAGCACCGCGGAGGCCATCGACGCCATGCACGCGACGTCCGCCCCGGGCGTGCTCGACGACCGCGAGGTGCTGAAGTCGGCGCTCGCGGTGACCCTGGTGAAGGACCGCCGCGACCTCGCCACCTTCGAGAGGGTCTTCGACCGCTTCTTCGGCCTGGTGCAGATCGCCGCCGAGGACGTCGGCCACGGCCACGGGCACGGCCACGACGACCTGGACGACGACGGCGAGCTCGAGAAGTTCTCGCTGTCGGAGGACCCGGGTGGCACCCCGGAGGAGGGTCACAACCACGACAAGCCGAAGGACATCAAGGAGTTCTTCAACCCCGAGGACATGGCGCAGCAGTTCAACCTGCACCAGGAGGCGAACCGCCTCGACATGGCCTCGATGACCGACGAGATCGTCTTCTCCGACGACACGAACGACTCCATGGGCGAGGCCGCCCGGGTCCAGATGTCGACCCAGCGGATGCACAACCCCGGCAACCCCGGCGAGCTGGCCGGCACCCCCGGGCTCGAGCTCGAGACCGAGCTGACCGTCGCCGAGGAGATGACCCTGCTCGCCTGGCTCGACGCGGGTGAGGACGACGCCGACGACGACGCCGACCCGGAGCACGCGGCCTCCCTGGCCGCGCTGCGGGAGGCGCTGGCGCCGTTCCTCGCCTCCCTGCCGGAGAAGCTGAAGGACCACCTCGAGAAGCTGATGGCCGCCGACCTCGAGATCGAGGAGCGGGAGATCGAGGCGGCCCAGGCCGAGACGATCGACGAGTCCGAGCGGGCCGCCCTGGAGGAGTCGCTGCGCCGCCTGCTGCGCTCCCTGCACGGGGCGCCGCGACCGCGGCGCAAGGCCTCCGCCCGGGGAACGGTCGACGGGCGCCGCACGATGCGGTCCAACATGCGCTACGACGGCGTCCCGTTCCGGCCGGTCACCGTGGCCAAGGTCGAGGACCGCCCGCGCCTGCTCGTGCTGTGCGACGTCTCGCTGTCGGTGCGCTCCACGGCGCGGTTCACCATGCACATGGTCCACGGCCTGCAGTCGGTGGCCGCCTCGGTGCGGACGTTCGCGTTCGTCGCCGACGTCGTCGAGACCACCGACCTCTTCGCCGAGCACCGCACCGAGGAGGCGCTCTCGCTGGTGCTGTCCGGCCTGCCGGCGGGCGGCGTCCTCGACGTCGACGCGGACTCCGACTACGGCACGGTCTTCGAGAACTTCCTGGAGCAGTTCGGGGGCGCCGTGACCCGGCGGACGACCCTGGTCGTGCTCGGTGACGGCCGCAGCAACGGCAAGGACCCCGGCCTGTCGGCCTTCGAGGAGCTCACCCGCCGCGCGCGGGAGACCGTGTGGCTGACCCCCGAGCCCCGCTACTCGTGGGGCCTGGGACGGTGCGACCTGCCGGCGTACGCCGACCACTGCTCGCGCATCCAGGTCGTCCGCAACCTCTCCGGGCTCGAGCGGGCCACCGAGCGACCCGTGGCGGGGCCGCGATGACGGTCCTCGTCCCCACCCACCCCGGCGCGCCGCTCGACCCGTTCGCGCCCCTGGTCGACGGCGTCTACCGCGACGCCGCGGTCGAGGTGTCCGCGCAGGCCGAGCCGCGGGGGGCCGCCGGCCCGGGCGTCGTCCGGACCACCCACTTCGAGCTGCGCCCGGGGCCCGGACGCATCCGCCTGACCCACGTGCTGGGCGCCGCCGAGGTGGACGACGACCTCGCGGGCCTGCTCGCCGACGAGCTGTTCGCCCCCGGCTGGCTGCGCGGGTCGGAGACGTTCGAGCGGGTCTTCACGGGGGTCGTCCGCAGCGTGGACGAGGACCCGGTGACCGCCTGGACCGCGTTCTACCGCAACACGATGGCGAAGGCCGCCGCGCCGGCCCCCGGGCCGGTCCCGGACGGTGCCCACGGCACGATCGCGGGCTACGCACCGGTCTGGGACCACGCCCTGCCGTACGCCGCCGGCTCCGCCTCGGTGCTCGAGCTCGGGTCGTGCTTCGGCTTCTTCGCGCTGCGGCTCGCGGCCGAGGGGCTCGCCGTGACCGCCAGCGACGTCTCCCCCGGCACGGTCGAGCTGCTGGCGAGCATCGCGCCGGCGCTCGGGCTCCCCCTGCAGGCGCTCGTCGCCGACGCCGCGCACGTGGGCGTCCCCGACTCCTCCTACGACACCGTGATCGCGCTGCACCTGCTCGAGCACCTCGACCCCGACCACGGCGACCGCGTCCTCGCGGAGGCGCTGCGGGTCGCCCGCCGGCGCGTCGTCGTCGCGGTCCCGCTCGAGGACGTCGCCGACGACACGTGGGGCCACGTCCGCACCGTCTCCCTCGCCGACCTCGACGCCTGGGGCGCCGCCACCGGTCTGCCCTACGACGTCCACGAGCACCACGGCGGGTGGCTGGTCGTCGACCTGTAGGCCGACCCGCCCCTCGTCCGGTCGCTGCTCGGGTCAGATGACCCCGAGCTTCGACGCCTCGTACACCGCCTCGGCCCGCCGAGAGACGCCGAGCTTGCGCAGGATGTTGCCGACGTGGAACTTGGCCGTGGTCTCGGAGATGTAGAGCCGCTCGCCGATGGCGCGGTTCGACAGACCCCGGGCGAGCAGGGCCAGGACCTCCCGCTCACGCTCGGTCAGGTGCTGGTGCTCCTCCGGCTCCGGGGCGTTCAGGCCGCGGACCATGGCCGCGGCGCTGCGGGCGTCGAACGCCGAGCCGCCGCGCGAGACGTCGCGGATGGCGCGGACCAGCCCCGAGGTGTCGACGTCCTTGACGACGTAGCCCTTGGCGCCGGCCCGCACCGCGGACAGCACGAGCTTCTCGTCGAGGAACGTGGTCAGCACGAGCACCGCGAGGTCGGGGTGCTCGGCGACGAGCTGCGCGCACAGCGCGAGACCCTCGGAGTCCGAGGTCGTCGACAGCTTCAGGTCGAGCAGGACGACGTCGGGGTCGACGCGGGACACGACGGTCGCGGCCTCGGCGGCGGTCGACGCCTCGGCGAGCACGCGCAGGTCGCGCTCCCGCTCGAGGATCGAGCGCAGGCCCTGCCGGACGATCGCGTGGTCGTCGACGAGCATGATGCCGATCTCGTCGGTGGCGGCCTTCTCGGCCGCGGCGTACGGCGCGGTGCTGGGGGTGAGCGTCGCCATGTCAGGTGCCTCCACGTGAGGGGGCGGGGGTCCGCCCGTCGGTCACCAGGCCGCTGATGAGGCCCGGTCGTCCTGCGTCGCACAACGGGAGCGGCACCCGCATCTCCACCCGGACGCCCCCCATGCGCGCCCGGCGGAACGCGAGGTTGCCACCGAGCCCCGCGAGTCGTGCCTCCATGTTGGCGAGGCCGCGGTGCCGGCCGTCGACGTCGTGGCCGCGCTGCTCCCGCAGGAGGCGGCTGAGCCTGGTGGGGTCTCCCGCGCCGTCGTCCGCGACCGACACCAGGAGGCTGGTCGGGCGGTAGCGGACCCGCACCATGGAGCGGGTCGCGCCGGCGTGGTGGGCGACGTTGAAGAGGGCCTCCCCCACCGCCCGGGCGATCTCGTGGACGGCGTCCACCCCGAGCTCGCCCCGCTCGTCCTTGCCCTCCACCCGGACCCGGACGTCGAGCCTGGGCCGGTGGTGCTCGGCGACCTCGTGCAGCAGCTCCGGCAGGGTCGACACCCGGTCGCTGTGCGGCTGGTGGAGCGCGTAGATGGCGCGGCGGAGCTGGTCGACGGCCTCGGCGGTCAGGGCCTTGGCCCGCTCGAGCTGGGCGCCGATCTCGTGGGCGCCCGCCTGCTCCGCGTCGCCGCGGGCCACCTCGACGACCATCCCCGCGGAGAGCACGAACTGCGTGACGGAGTCGTGCAGCTCGCGCGCGATGCGGTGCCGCTCGGCGTCCACGAGCTCGCGCTGGTCCGCCAGCAGCAGCCGGTCCTCCGCGTGGCGGAGCTCGGCGGTGCGCTGCGCGAGGTCGCGCGCCTGGGCCTGCGCCTCGTCGTACAGCCGCTGCGCGCGGCGGTGGATGACGAGCCCGGCGTGGTACTGCTCCGAGGTGTGCAGCGACACCGCCGCCTGGTTCGCGAGGATCCGCAGGACGGCGAGGTCGCCGGCCTCGGGGTCCTGCGGGAGGTCGTGGCGGGCGACGAGGCTGCCGATGCAGCGGCCCTCCAGCGTCATCGGCACCCGGACCCACCGGGGGTCGTCCACCTCCGCACCGTCGAGGCCCGCACGGACCGCGCTGACCTCGGCGCGGACCGCGTCCGGCAGCGCCGCGTCGTCGTCGGCGAACTCGCCGGCGCCGTCCGGACCCCCGTCGTACCCGGCGAGGGCGAGGAACCGGGGGCGCGCGCCGGGCAGGTGCCCGTCGGCGACCGCGAGCATCGTCCAGTCGGCCTCGAGGTGCTCGGCGGCGGCGCGGACGACCTCCTCCAGCAGCCCGCGCGGGCCCTCGTGGGTGCGGACGAGGGCCCGGGAGATCGAGTCCATCGCCCGGACGGCGCGCTGGGTGCGCTCGTCGGAGCGCACGTAGGCGCGGTAGTAGGACCTCTTGCCGGACCGGACCCCGGTGAGGACGCTGAGGTCCGCGGTCGTCGCCACTGCGGCCGCTCCTAGAGCGCGTCGCGGAACAGGCCGAGGATGTCGTCCTCGGTCGCCTCGCGCGGGTTGGTGGACAGGCAGGCGTCGTCGAGGGTCGTGCGGGCCAGCACGGGCAGGTCCTCGGCGCTGACCCCGAGCTGGGCCAGCCCCGTCGGGACGCCGACGTCGTCGGCGAGGCGACGGACGTGCTCGGCGAGGAGGTCCGCGGCCTCCTGGCCGTCGACGCCGTCGACGTCGAGGCCGGCCGCGCCGGCGAGGTCGACGAACCGGTCGGGCGTGGCGCGGGCGTTGTAGCGGATGACGTGCGGCAGCAGGACGCCGTTGACCACGCCGTGCGGGGCGTCGAGCAGCCCGCCGACCTGGTGGCTCATCGCGTGGGTGGCGCCGAGGATCGCGTTGGTGAACGCCAGCCCCGCCTGGAGGCTGGCCTGGGCCATCCTCCCGCGCGGCACGAGGTCGCGCGGGTCGGTCATGGTGCTGCGCAGGTTGCGGCACACCAGCCCGACGGCGCCGAGGGCGTAGCCGTCGGCGAGGGGGTTGTGGGCCAGCGAGACGAAGGACTCGATGCCGTGCGTCAACGCGTCGAGACCGGTGGCGGCGTTGAGGTCCTCCGGCATCGTCACCAGCAGGCGCGGGTCGGTCACCGAGATGTCCGGCACGAGGGCGCGGCCCATGATCGTGATCTTCACCGACCGGTCGGTGTCGGTGACGATGCAGAACTGGCTGACGTCGGCACCCGTCCCCGAGGTGCTGGGGATCATCAGCAGCGGGGGGATCGGGAAGCTGACGCGGTCGACGCCCGCGAAGTCGAGGATGTCGCCCGCCCCGCCGGTGAGGATCGCGACGCCCTTCGCCGCGTCGATCACCGACCCGCCGCCGAGACCGACGATGACGTCGCAGTCGGCGGCCACGTAGGCGTCGTACGCCGCGCGGATCTCGTGGTCCTTCGGGTTCGGCGTGATCGCCGACCAGACGGTGGGCCGCATGCGGGCGTCGCGGAGGTGCCCGACGAGCTCGTCGGTCCAGCCCGCCTCCGTCACGCCCGCGTCGGTGACGACGAACGGGCGTCGCGCGCCGAGGCGCGCCGCCGCGAAGCCGGCCTCACCGAGCGAGTCGTGGCCGAAGACGATCTCGGGCGCGTGGAACTTCACGAGCCCGCCCGGCTCGTCCCGCCGGGGGTGGGCGTGGCTCGGGTGCTCGGCGGGCGCCGACTGCAGCAGGGTCACCGGGTCCTCCGTCCCCTCGACCGCGCCGCGTCAGCGGCCGGTGGCGGGGCTGATCGTGGTGCGGACCGGGCTGATCCGGTCGCAGGGGAAGCCGCCGCGCTCGGCGTGCTCGGCGATCAGGGCGGGGTCGGCGGCGTCGTAGACGCAGTAGAGCTTGTCGTCGCTGACGTACGACTCGACCCACTCGACGTCGTTCATGCCGGCCAGCACCTCGTTGGACTTGGCGCTGAGGTCGCGGAGATCCTGGTCGCTCAGGTCGCCGGCGCCGGGCAGGTCGCGCTCGATCACGTAACGGTTCATGGCTGTCCTCCGTCTCGTCGCGGCCCGGAGCGTGTGGCCGGGCCGCTGTGACCACCCTCACGGGAGGGGCGTGCGTCCACACCCTCCGTCGGAAGGGGTTGTGACAAGGTTGGCCGCCCGACCGACTGGGTACCTGCGGCGCTCGCTCAGCCGAAGCCGCCGTCGGCGGCGACGACGGAGCCGTTCAGCACGCGCCCCGCGGGCGAGCAGCAGAACCGCACGGCCGCCGCCACCTCGGCGGGGTCCAGCGCCTCGCGGAGCAGCTGGTGGGCGGCGAGGTCGGCGGGACTCACGCCGTACAGGTCGGCCGTGGCGCGCAGCATCGGGGTGTCGGTGGCCCCCGGGGATACGGCGACCGCGGTGACCCCGGTGCCGACGAGGTCGGCGGCGAGACCGCGGACGAGGCCGACGACGGCGTGCTTGACCATCGTGTACGCGGACAGTGCGTACAGGCCCCGGCCGCCGGCGGCGCTGGCGACCGCCACGAAGCGGCACCCGCCCGGGTCGGGGTTGGCCAGCAGCGCCGGGACGGCGGCCCGCGCGACGTGCCACACGCCCTTCGCGCCGACGTCCCACTGGGTGTCGAGCTCGTCGGTGGGGGTCTCCCACAGGGGCGCGCCGCCCGCGATGACCGCGGCCGCGGCGACGACGACGTCCAACCGGCCCCAGGTCTCCACGCAGCGCGCGACGGCGTCCGTGGCGACGGCGGGGTCCCGGACGTCGCCGACCTGCGTCAGCACGGCGTCACCGTGGCGGTCGGCGAGCGCCTCGAGCGCCTCCGGCGCGGCCAGGGGGTGGTCGATCCCCGGGAGGTCGTGGCCCTCCCCCACGGCGAGGTCGAGCGCGAGCACCCGGCACCCGTCCGCGACCAGGCCCTCGACCACCCGCGACCCGATGCCGCCCGCCGCGCCCGTCACCAGCGCCACCCGCTCGGTCATCGGTCCCCCGCTGCGTCCCGGCTCCTCATCCTCGGCACGCTACCGCCGCGGTGGCCGCCGCGGCTGTGGATGGTTCATGGCTCGGCGCTGCCTGTCGGGGGTTTCACCAGCCGGCTGGTGATGTCGGGACCTGGCCCCCGAAGTTTCGTGAGCCAGGTCGGCACGTCACCAGCCGGCTGGTGAAACCCGAGGAATCTGGGGCTCGTGGGACTAGTCGGACCCGCCGGCGGCGGCGAGGCCCCGGGCCAGCTCGCGGAGGGCCTGCTCGGGGTCGACGCCGGCGGCGCGGGCGCGGGCGACGACGCGCAGGAGCTCGGCGCCGACCCCGGCGTCGTCCGCCGAGGACGCCGAGGACGCCGTGGAGCGGGCCAGCACGTCGTCCACCGGCTCGCCCGCCCGGACGAGCCGGTCGAGGACCTTGTCGGCGAGCAGCAGCGCGGGGAGCGTGGGGGCGATGCCGTCGAGGACGCCGTCGCGGGGCTTCTCGGTCGCCTTGACCGACTCCCACAGCTCGTTCACCGCGGCGGGGTCGGTGGGGCGGCCGGCGGCGTCACCGTCGGGGCCGAACACGTGCGGGTTGCGCCGACGCATCTTGGCCACGATGCCGGCAGCGACGTCCTCGAGGTCGAAGGCGCCCGACTCCTCGGCGATGGCGGCGTGGAAGTAGACCTGCAGCAGCAGGTCGCCGAGCTCCTCGCGCAGGTCGTCGGGGGTGCCGGTCTCGATGGCGTCGAGGGTCTCGTGGGTCTCCTCGAGCAGGTAGCGGGCCAGCGAGCGGTGGGTCTGCGCCGACTTCCAGCCGCACTCGGCGCGCAGCTGCGCCATGACGGCCCGGAACTCCAGCAGCGCGGAGCCCACGTCCGGTTCCGCGGGGCCGACGGGCCCGTCAGGCACCACAGACTTGGTCGGGCGGCAGGCTCGCGGCGTACTCCGCGGCGGCGGCCGGGTCGGTGACGTCACCGGCGGCGACGGCGAGGTCGCTGACCGCGACCGAGCTGCCGCCGGTGGTGGCGACCTCGGCGCCGTCGTAGCTGAAGCCGTAGCGCGGGTCGACCTCGATGTCGGCGTCCGAGACGAACTGCGTGAAGGCGTCGACCCCGGCCTGCTGGGCCTCCTCGGGGGCGGCCTCGGGCTCGGCGACCTCCTCACCGATGGCGGTGATGACCGACTCGGTGTAGTCCTGCACCGTCACCAGGTCGACGAAGTCGCGCAGCTCGTCCTTGTCCGACAGCGGCACCCGCGCCCGGGTGGCCTCGACGGTCTGCAGGTAGGTCTCGTCGGGCTCGACGCCGAACGCCTCGGCGGCCTGCTCGGTGACCTCGCGGTTCAGGACGGTGCTGGCCACGCTGGCCTTGAGCTGCGCCAGCGGGATCGTCTGCCCCTGCGCGGCGAGCTGGTCCGCCTGGACGTCGCAGACCAGGCTGGTCAGGTCCTCGATCCGCTGGTTGGAGACGGTGTCGTCACCGACGGCCAGGGCCACGCCCGGGCGCAGGGAGCACCCGGACAGCGTCAACACGCCGACGCTGCCGAGGAGGGCGGCCGTCCGGACAGCACGGGACCTCACGAGACTGACTCCTTCTGCTTCTGCTGGCTGTTCTGCCCGGTCTCGGACGACGGCGGGTCGACCACCGTGTCGAGCACCGAGCGGGCCCATTCAAGCAGGGCCGGGCCCGACAGGGGCGACCCGGCGACCGGCTTGGTCTGCGGGCGGGGCACCAGCAGGACGTCGTTCGTCGTCTTGAGCAGCGACTTCGGGTAGAGCCGCTGCAGGCGCACGGCACGCGACTCCGGCAGCGACACCGGCGCGAACCGGACGTACTTGCCCTGGACACCGGCCTCCGTGATGCCGGCCTGCCGGGCCCGCGCGCGGAAGCGTGCGACGAACAGCAGGGACGCCACCTCCATCGGCGGCTCGCCGTACCGGTCGTCGAGCTCGTCGCGGATCGCGTCGACGTCCTCGTCGGTGCGGACCTCCGCCAGCCGCTTGTACATCTCCAGGCGCAGGCGCTCGGACGAGATGTAGTCGTGGGGCAGGTGGGCGTCGACGGGCAGCTCGATGCGGACCTCGCCGAGGTCGTCGGCGTCCTGGCCGCCGCCCTTGAAGTCCTGCACGGCCTCGCCGACCAGCCGGACGTAGAGGTCGAAGCCGACGTCCGCGATGTGGCCCGACTGCTCGCCGCCCAGCAGGTTGCCGGCGCCGCGGATCTCGAGGTCCTTCATCGCGATCGCCATGCCGCCGCCGAGGTCGGAGTGCTGCGCCAGGGTGGCGAGCCGCTCGTGGGCGGTCTCCGTCAGCGGCTTCTCGGCCGGGTAGAGGAAGTAGGCGTACGCCCGCTCGCGGGAGCGACCGACGCGGCCGCGCAGCTGGTGCAGCTGCGAGAGGCCGAGGGTGTCGGCGCGCTCGATGAGCATCGTGTTGGCGTTCGAGACGTCCAGGCCCGACTCGACGATGGTCGTGCAGACCAGGACGTCGAAGCGCTTCTCCCAGAAGTCGACCATCACCTGCTCGAGCTGGTGCTCGCCCATCTGGCCGTGCGCGGTCGCGACCCGGGCCTCCGGCACCAGCTCGCGGATGCGGGCGGCGGCCTTCTCGATCGAGCTGACGCGGTTGTGGATGTAGAACACCTGGCCGTCGCGCAGCAGCTCGCGGCGGATCGCGGCGGTCACCTGGCGGTCCTCGTAGGCCCCGACGTACGTCAGGACGGGGTGGCGCTCCTCCGGCGGTGTGGTGATGGTCGACATCTCCCGGATCCCGGTGACCGCCATCTCGAGCGTCCGCGGGATCGGCGTCGCGCTCATCGACAGGACGTCGACGGCGGTGCGCAGCCGCTTCATCTGCTCCTTGTGCTCGACGCCGAAGCGCTGCTCCTCGTCGACGATGATCAGGCCGAGATCTTTGAGCTTGATGTCGGGGTTCAGGAGCCGGTGGGTGCCGACGACGATGTCGACCGAGCCGTCGGCGAGACCCTCGATGACGGCGGCGGCCTCGGCGTCGGTCTGGAAGCGCGACAGCCCCTTGATGGTCACCGGGAAGCCCGCCATGCGCTCGGCGAACGTCGAGTAGTGCTGGCTGACCAGCAGCGTGGTCGGCACGAGCACGACGACCTGCTTGCCGTCCTGCACCGCCTTGAACGCCGCGCGGACGGCGATCTCGGTCTTGCCGTAGCCGACGTCGCCGCAGATCAGGCGGTCCATCGGGACGGTGCGGCGCATGTCGCCCTTGACCTCCTCGACCGTGGTCAGCTGGTCGGGGGTCTCGGTGTGCGGGAAGGCGTCCTCGAGCTCGCGCTGCCACGGGGTGTCGGGGCCGAACGCGTAGCCCTCGGTGGCCTGCCGGGCGGCGTACAGCTTGATGAGCTCCGCGGCGATCTCGCGGACGGCGCGGCGGGCACGGTTCTTGCGCTTGGTCCAGTCGCCGCCGCCGAGGCGGTCGAGGCTCGGCTGCTCGCCGCCGACGTACCGGGTGACCTGGTCGAGGGCGTCGGCCGGCACGTAGAGGCGGTCCGGCGGGCCGCCGCGCTTGGAGGGTCCGTACTCCAGCACGAGGTACTCGCGGGTCGCGCCGTGGACCTCGCGCTGCTTCATCTCGACGAAGCGGCCGACGCCGTGCTGCTCGTGGACGACGTAGTCGCCGCCCTTCAGCTCCAGCGGGTCGATCTGCTTCTTGCGGCGCGCCGGCATCTTGCGCATGTCGCGCGTGGAGGAGCGCTGGCCGGTGAGGTCCTCGCCGGTCAGCAGGACCAGCCGGGCCTCGTCGTCGGTGAAGCCCTCGACGAGGCTGCCGCAGGTCACCGTGACGACGGCGGGGTCGAGCTGCTCCGCGGTGTCGAGGGTGTCGACGAGGCGCGCGGGGACGTCGTTCTCGCCGAGCAGCTCGACCATGCGCTGCGCGGGCCCGTGGCCCGGGTGGACCACGACGACCCGGTGCCCGACGCCCAGGCGCTCGCGGACGTCGTCGACGGCCCTGGCCATGTCACCGCGGTAGGACTCGACGGGCTGCGCGGGCAGCACGCGCGTCGGCACGCCCAGCTCGACGGCCGACCCGACGGCCGCGTCGGCGCCGGCGTCCGCGAGCTCGTCGCTGTCGGCGAGCCCGAACGGGCTGACCGTCCACCAGGCGCGGCCCGAGGCCACGACGTGCTCGCGGACGTCCCCCAGCGGTCGGTACGACGCCGCGCCGAGGTCGACGGGCGCCTGCCCGCCGCCGGCGGCGACGGCCCAGCTGGCGTCGAGGAACTCCTCGCTCGTCGCGACGAGGTCGTGGGCACGGCGCCGGGCCCGCTCGGGGTCGAGGACGAGCACGTGGGAGTCCTGCGGCAGCAGGTCGACCAGCAGCTCCATCTCGTCGACCAGGGCCGGGGTCAGCGACTCCATGCCCTCGACGGCCACGCCCTCGGCGATCTTCTCCGTCATCTCGCGCAGGGGCGGGTGCTGCTCGCCGAGGGCGCGGGCCCGCTCCCGGACCTCGGTCGTCAGCAGCAGCTCGCGGCACGGCGGCGCCCACAGGTGCGGCACCGGCTCGAGAGCACGCTGGTCGGCGACGGAGAACGCGCGGATCTCCTCGACCTCGTCGCCCCAGAACTCCACCCGCAGCGGGTGCTCCTCGGTCGGCGGGAAGACGTCGACGATCCCGCCGCGGACCGCGAACTCCCCGCGCTTCTCGACCAGGTCGACCCGGGTGTAGGCCGCGGCGGCGAGCGACTCGACGACGTCCTCGAGGGCGCGCTCGACGCCCGCCGCCAGCTCGACCGGCACGAGGTCGGCCAGTCCCTTGACCTGCGGCTGCAGCAGGCTGCGGACGGGGGCGACGACGACGGCCAGCGGGCCGCTGCCCGGCTCCGTGCCGGGGTGGCGCAGGCGGCGCAGCACCGCGAGGCGTCGTCCGACGGTGTCGCTGCGGGGGCTGAGGCGCTCGTGCGGCAGCGTCTCCCAGCTCGGGTAGTGCGCGACCAGCTCGGGGTCGACCAGCGAGCCGAGGGCCTCGGTGAGCAGCTCCGCGTCGCGGGTCGTGGGGGTCACGGCGAGCACGGTGCGGCCCGCGCGACGCAGCCCGTCGACGAGGAACGGCCGCAGCGCGCCCGGGGCGGTGACGTCGAGCCCGGTGCCGTCGGCGGCCTGCTCGAGCAGGCCGGCGAGGGTGGGTTCGGCGAGGACGGCGTCGGCCAGGCCGGCGAGCGACACGGGTCTCCCTCGAGGATCACGAGCAGGGGTGCGGGCCCGGCGCGCGAGCGCGACGGGTGGGTCCCCAGTCTACGAGCGCGACCCCGCGGAGCCCTCACCAGCGACCTGCATCCTGGGAGGGATGGGTTCCACGACAGACAGGACGACCGGCCGGCGGCGTCTGCTCGCCTCCGCGGTGGCCGCCGGGACGTTGCTGACGACCGCGGCGTGCGTGACGGACGCGCCGCGCTCGGGCGGCCCCGACCGCTCGGCGGAGCGCCCGACGGCGGCGTCGTCCACCGGCCTGCCGGCCCTGCGTCCGGCCCGGGCCCCCTGGGAGGTCGTGCGGCAGGTCGCGGTGAGCGAGGCCGCGATCCGCGACCCCCGGACGGCGTCGGCCGACCTCGCCGCGGCCGGTCGGCTGGAGCAGCAGGCCTACCGCACGCTGGCCGAGCGGCCGGGGTGGGACGCCCGCGTCCGCGCGCTGCTCGCGCCCCGCTGGCGCAGCGTCGTCCGCGACAACGTCGCCGCCCGCCGGGAGATGCTGGCCCTCCAGGCCGAGTACCCGCCGAACGACACCCTCCCGGCGTGGCGGGTCGTCGAGCCGCGGCCCGCGGCCGAGCTGCGGTCGTACTACGAGGCGGCCGAGGCGGAGTTCGGCGTCGGCTGGGAGTACCTCGCCGCCATCAACCTGATCGAGACCGGCATGGGCCGCATCGAGGGTGACTCGGTGGCGGGCGCGAAGGGACCGATGCAGTTCATCGACCCGACCTGGGAGCAGTACGGCGAGGGGGACGTCACCGACTCCGAGGACGCCATCATGGCCGCGGGCCGCTACCTGTCCGCGCGCGGTTTCGACGCCGGTGACCCCCGCGCCGTCGACGACGCGGTCTACGCCTACAACAACGACGTGCGCTACGTCCGCGCCATCCGTCTACACGCCGAGCTGATGGAGCGCAACCCCCGCGCCTACCTCGGCTACCACGCCTGGGACGTCGTCTTCTCGACCGCCCGCGGCGACGTCACCCTGCCCGTCGGCTACGACGAGCCCCGCCCCGTCCCCGTCGACCGGTGGCTGCGGGAGAACGGCTGAGCCGAGTCGGCCCGAACGCACGCCCCACACCCGCCGAGTCGGCCCGAACGCACGCCCCACACCCGCCGAGTCGGCCCGAACGCACGCCCCACACCCGCCGAGTCGGCCCCAACGCACGCCCCACACCCGCCGAGTCGGCCCGAACGCACGCCCCACACCCGCCGAGTCGGCCCGAACGCACGCCCTACACCCGCCGAGTCGGCCCCAACGCATGCCCCGCGGACGCCGAGTCGGCCCTGATGCATGCCCCGCGGACGCCGAGTCGGCCCTGATGCGTTCCGACCGGATGGTCCCGCCGCTGAAAGCGGAGTATTCGGGACGACTCGGCGCCCGGCAGACGTGCGTTCGGGACCACTCGGCGTCTCACCGACGTGCGTTCGGGACGACTCGGCGTCTTACCGACGTGCGTTCGGGACGACTCGGCGTCCCGGAGACGTGCGTTCGGGACGACTCGGCGTCCCGCAGACGTGCGTTCGGGACGACTCGGCGTCTCTGCGACGTGCGTTCGGGACGACTCGGCGTCACTGGGTGCCGTGGCGCTCCACGAAGGCCAGGATGTCGGCGGCGAGCTCGGGGCGGCACACGATGAGGTCGGGCAGGGAGACGTCGGGCTGGTTGTAGACCAGCGCGGAGCCGTCGACGCGGGAGGTGTGGAGGCCGACCGCGCGGGCGACGGCCACGGGGGCGGCGGAGTCCCACTCGTACTGGCCACCGGCGTGGACGTAGGCGTCGGCGACGTCCCGGACCACCGACATCATCTTCACGCCGGCCGAGCCCATGGGCACCAGCTCGGCGTCCATCTCGGCGGCCATGGCCTCGACGAACGCGGGCGGGCGGGTGCGGGAGACGGCGATGCGCACCTTCTCCGAGGTGCGCGGGGCCAGCTCGACCGACTGCCCGGTCACGAAGGTCTCCCCCAGCGCCGGCTGCGCCACGGCTCCGGCCACGAGGTCGCCGCCGGCCCACAGGGCGACGTGCACGGCCCAGTCGTCGCGGGGCGGCTCCGAGAACTCCCGGGTGCCGTCGAGCGGGTCGATGATCCACACCCGCTCGGCGTCCAGGCGGGCCTTGTCGTCGGCCGCCTCCTCCGACAGCACGGCGTCGTCGGGACGGTGGGTGGCCAGCAGCTCGGCGATCAGCGCCTGCGCGGCGGCGTCCCCGGCGTCCTTGAGCTCACGACCCTCCAGGCCCTCACCACGGACGGCGAGCAGCCGCTGCCCGGCGAGCTCGGCCACCCAGGCGGCGAAGGCGTGGTCGTCGGACGGGGCGGTCTGCGGCGTCTCGGTCACCGGCCCAGGCTAGGACAGCAGCGCACCGCCCGGCTCAGCGGTTCTGCCGGTAGACCCGCACCCAGTCCACCTCGAGGGCGACGGAGCTGCGGCCGCGCGGCAGCGGCACGTAGCGGCCGTTCATCTTGTGCGCGTGGGTCTGGAAGCCGACCCACATCCGGCCCCGCGGGATGCGTGCGGGCGCCCGGTCGACCTTGATCCGGCGGCCGTCGAGGTAGTAGGCGACGCGGTCGCGGCGCCAGCGCACGCTCGCGGTGTGCCACCTCGTGAAGTCGCGCTTCACCACCCGGCGGCTCGACTCGTGGTGCCCGTCCTGCCGCCAGTGCGTCGTCACCGACATCTGCTTGCGGTCGCCCCACGACTCGAAGATCTCGTAGAAGTCGAGCTCCGGCGGCCAGCCGTCGTCCTTGGGCCACAGCAGCGCGGCGCCGGAGACGCCGGCGCCGCGGTCGAAGCGGATGCGGGCGTCGTAGCGGCCGTAGGTGCGGATCGCGGCGTCCCAGCCCCACCCGCCGACGCCGCCGGAGAGCCACCGGCCGTTGCGGGGCGCGGTGTGCAGCTGCAGCTTGCCGTGACGGACCTTCACCATCGACGGGTCCCACTCGGCGTCGTGGCAGCAGCCCGGGGTGCCGTCGAACCGGCCCCACCGACCCGCGTCGAACCGGGTGAAGTTCTCGGTGCTCACCCGCTTCCAGAACCGCTTGCGGCCCTGGGCCGCCGGGTCGGCGGTGTCGACGCTCTCGACGGCGCCGACCAGCTGGACGGCGGCGCCGTCGGCGGGCGCGCCGGCGGCGGCCGGCCCGAGGGCCGGCAGCAGGCTGGCGGCCAGGCCGGCGACGAGGGCCACGGCCAGGCGCGGGCGGCGGGTGCGAGGATGCGAGGCGTTCATCGACGGGTCCGTTCAGGGGAGCGGAGCGCGGGGGAAGCTCCGAGGGGGGTCTCAATGACTGTGGCAGAGGCGTCAGGCGCTGTCCGGCGTTCGGCGGATCCGGGGCGCGAGGCCCACCGGTGACCCGACGGGGCCCCCACACGGGACCAGCACGCTACCCGGCGCCGCTCGAGCGCCTGGCCCGGGTCCTGTGGCCCGAGGGTCCCGAGGGTCCGCTCGACCACCGGGTGCGGTGGGTCGAGGACCTGCCCGGGGGGCTCCCGGCCGGCACCGAGCGGTACGCCGCGATCCCCTCGCCGACCCACCCCGCGTTCCTGCTGCCGCTCGACGCGCCTCCCCGGGTGCGCGCCCGGCTGCTGCGGCACTACAACCACCTGCGGACCGACCGCCGGCGCGTGCAGCGACTGGCCCTCGCCGGTCTCGCCGCGGTGGGTCTCCCCCCGGCCCGGGGCCGCCTGCTGGTGGTCCCGCCGGGCCCCCGGGCGAGCCTGCGCGAGGTCGTCGCGGACGCGATCGGCGTCCCGGCCGGCGACCTCGTCCTGTCCGTCGCCGTACGACCGGGCACGGGCCCCCTGACCCCGACGGTGACCGTCGTGGACACCACCGGGACGCCGCGGGTCTTCGTCAAGGTGGCCGACACCCCCGAGACCCGCGCCGAGCTCCAGGCCGAGCACGACGTCCTGGTCGCGATGCGTCAGCCCGCCGGCTCCCCCGTGCTCGTGCCGGGCCCGGTGTTCCGCCTCGAGTGGGACGGCGCCCTCGTCGTCGGCATCGAGCCCCTCCCCCTCGACGTGCGGCGGGTGGAGGTCGACGAGCTGGACGCCGTCCAGCCCTTCCTCGACGCCCTCGTCGCCTCCCGGCCGGTCTCCGCGCTGGGGCTCGAGGAGTCACCGTGGACGGCGCGGCTCCGGTCGGTCGCGGCGTCGCTGCCGCCCGAGGCCGCGGCACCCCTCTCCGCGGCGGTCGACGCCGCCGTCGCGCGCCACGCGGGCACGACCTTCCCCCACGGGCTGCGGCACGGTGACTGGTCCTGCTGGAACATGGCGCGCTCGGCCGAGGCCGGCGGCCTGGCCGTGTGGGACTGGGAGTTCAGCGAGCCGTCCGCCCCACTCGGTCTCGACCGGTGCAACTGGCACTTCGCCTTCGACACGGGGGTCCGGGGACTCTCCACCGCGGAGTCCGCGGCGCGGCTGCGGGCGCTGCCCGCCGAGGTCGCCGACCCGCGGTTGCGCGAGCTCTACCTCCTCGACATGGCCGCCCGCCGCTCGGCGCTGGGCGCCGGGGGCGAGGAGGCCTCGGCCCGCTGGGCCCGCGAGCTCCTCGCCGAGCTGGCCTGAGGCGCGCGTCGCCTCAGGGGCGACCGACCGTGATCGTGGGCGTGCGGCCCGACATCAAGCGGTTGCCGGCCGGGTCGCTCACGCGGACGCGGTAACGGACCTTCTGGCCCCGCTTCACGCCCTTGTCCTGGAAGGCCACGGTGCGCTGGGTGTAGAAGAACGACTCCCGGGCCAGCGTGCGGATCCTCCGCTCCTTCTGCCCACGCACCGTCCGGAAGACCTCGTAGGTCAGGTCGATGTCGTCCCGGTCGAACCCGAGCCGGAAGGCCACCCGGACGCGGGCGCACCGCCGGCACGTGGTCGTCGACGGCACGGCCGCCTGCGAGGGACGGGCGGAGCCCCGGGCGAAGCGCACCAGGTTGTTCTGCAGCTGGTCGTTGACGCGGGTGTAGCCGCCTCCCATGACGAGCTGGCTGCGGTTGTTGGTCAGGGTGAAGGCCCGCGACAGCAGCCGCGTCTCGTCGGTCTGGCCCGAGGTGAGGACGAAGTAGGGCCGGACGACGCCGGTCTCGTTGTTCAGGGCGTGCACGGCGAGCCGGATCCGCGGGTTCTGCTCCGGCATCCCGCCCGCGGGCTCGCAGTTGTGCGCGTGCGACCCGACGTACACGTCGCGGCCGAACGGCTGGATGGCGTAGGTGTCGCCGTAGCAGTTGGCGTACCACTGGACCCGGCCGGTGGTGTCGTCCAGCCGGTAGACGCCCTCGGTCCGCTCCTTCAGGTCCCCGCGCGAGTCGGAGCGGGCGCCGACGTAGATGGTGCCGTCGTTGCCGGACTCGATGACGGTCGCCCAGGTGCGGTTGCCGCGCAGGTAGCCCTGCGACCAGGCACCGGGCAGCGTGCTGCCGTCCGCCGCGGACACCGCGACGAAGCCCTGCACGTCCTGGCCGTTGGCGATGCCGAAGGTGCCGCCGATGAGCACGTTCTCACCGTTCTCCGACACCCCGAGGGAGACGACCCGGATGTTCTCGTTCCGCCAGAGCTTGCCCTTCTCGGTCGGGTCGATCTGCGGGGCGAACGACGGGACCTCCTGGCCGGAGGCGGTGTCGAAGGCCGCGACGAAGCGCTGCGGGGCGGTCGAGCCGGCGCGGCGGAAGGTGCCGCCGACGTAGAGCCGCCCGCCGTCGGGCGAGACCGCCAGCGAGTGGACCGGGCCGTCGACGCCCAGGCGGTTGCCCGCCAGGCCGAAGGTGGGCAGCAGCTCGCCCGACGTGGTGTCGAAGCGGGCGAGGTAGTTGACCTGCTGCCCGTCCACCCGGTTGAAGTCGCCGCCGACGTACAGCACGCGACGGTCCGGCGAGAGCGCCGTGGCGCGGACGACGGGGCTCTCGACGTTCGGGCACCCGTTGGTGCACTCGAAGGTCAGCTCGTGGTCGAGGAAGTCCGTCGGCCGGCCGCTGACCTCGTCGAAGCTGGCCAGGTAGCCCTGGCCCGTCTCGCCGGTGCCCTCCGCGACGCCGCCCGGGCGGGTGGAGGTGAAGTTGCCACCCGCGATCACCTGGCCGTTCACGGTCTCGAGCGTCAGCACCGGCCCGTTGGTCTGTCCCATCCCCGGGTCACCGCGGTCCACGGCGCCCTTGAAGAGCGTGTGCACCGGGTCGTACGCCGACGCCGGGGCGCCGGCGGTGACCAGGAGGCCGGCGACGCCGGCCAGCAGTGCCAGGGCCGCCGCGGCCAGGGTGGTGCGGCGACGCCGGTCGTTGATCGTCCCCATGATCGACCTCCCGGGTCTGTGCTGCGGATGGCTTGGTGTCGGTGTGTCCGGTCGTCCCGTACCCAGGTCCCCGTCCCCGCCGGCGAGGGCCTCCCGGCGGGGACGGGGCGTCCGAGGTGGCGGTCCGTCAGCCGACCGTGACGTCCGGGGTCCGGACGCTCATGACCTGGTTCCCGGCGGGGTCGGAGACCCGCACGCGGTAGTACACCTTCTGTCCCGAGGTGACCCCGGTGTCGCGCCAGGTGAAGTTCTCCGTGCGCCACTTCACCGACTCGCGCGTGACGGTGTAGAGCGGGGTGTCGGTGCGCCAGCCGCGGAAGACCTCGTAGGTCAGGTCCACGTCGTCGCGGTCGAAGCCCAGCCGCACCCGCAGGTCGACGTACCCGGGCCCGGACGTCGCCGTCGGGTACGCCGCCCGGTCGGGCGCCGACGAGCCACGCAGGAAGCGGGTCAGGTTCTCCTGCGGGCTGCTGTTGACGGAGTTGAAGCCGCCGCCCATGACCAGCTGGTTGCCGTCGCTCGCCAGGGCGCGGGACAGCAGCAGGCTGCGCTGGTCCTGCTTGTTCCCGTCGGTCTGCACGAAGTAGGGCCGCAGCTGCCCGCTGACGCGGTCGAGGGCGTGGATGGCCAGGTAGGTCCGCGGGTTGAGCTCGGGCTGACCGCCGAGGGCCCCGCAGTTGTGGTTGTGCGACGCGACGTACACGTCGTTGCCGACAACCTGGAGGCCGAAGGTGTCGCCGTAGCAGTTGGCGTACCAGTTGCGCGCGCCGGTGGAGGCGTTGATGGAGTTGACGCCCTCGGTGCGGTCCGCCGACGGGGAGTAGTCGTCGCGGCTGCCGACGAAGACGTCGTCGCCGGAGACCTCGATCGCGGTGCCCCAGCTGTACGGCGGGGTCAGGTAGTTGTTGGCGAAGCCCGCCGCCAGCGAGCCGTCGGCGGCGTTGGTGGCGGCGAAGCCCTGCTCGGCCTGCCCGTTGACCTGCTGGAAGGGCCCGGCCAGGAAGACCCGCTGCGAGTCGGAGGACACCGCCAGCGCGGTCACGCGCAACGCCTCGTTCTGCGTCGGGGCCGACACGGCCGGAGCCCACGGCAGGGTCTGGTTCGTCACGAGGTTGATCGCGCCGACGTTCTTCCGCTTGGCGTTGCCCACGCGGCTGAACCGGCCACCGACGTAGAGCGAGCGGCCGTCGGGCGAGACGGCGAGGGCGCTGACGGGGCCGTCGACGCCGTTCTGGCCCACGCCGCCGAGAAAGCGTCCGCTGGACGCGTCGAAGCGCGCGACGTAGTCGGCGCGCTGGCCGTTCACGCGGTTGAAGTCACCGCCCACGATCAGCTGCGAGCCGTCCGGCGTCAGCACCGAGGCACGCACGACGCCCTGCTTGCCGTTGTAGGAGTTCGTCAGCTGCGGGGTGAACGAGGAGATCGGCGCTCCGGTGCTCGCGTCGAACGCGGCGAGGTTGGCGGCCTGGGTCTCCCCCGTGCCACGGGCTGCGCCGGAGGGGCGCGTCGAGGTGAAGTTGCCGCCGGCGTAGATCCGATCGCCCGCGATCTCGAGGGTCCACACCGCCCCGTTGGTCTGGCCCATCGTGGTGGGCGAGCCCTGCATGAGCGTGTGCACGGGGTCCCAGGCGTGCGCGGGCGCGGCCCCGAGGGACGCGACCACCCCCAGGGACGCCAGGACGGAACCGAGGATCGTCGCCGCCCGGCGGAAGCCGGTGCGACCCGAGATCGTGCGACGCGTCATGCTCAGGTGTTCTCTCTGTCGGGGAGGCCGTGCCAGGGCCATGGCGCTGCCGTTCCAGGGTAGGAAGGCCCCCTCAAGGCCCGCCATTCCGCGCTTCAGGGTTTCCTCAAGAGCCCGGGAGGACAGTGTCCTCCCGAGGCTCCTGGGGCTCGTGGTGCACGCGTGTTCCCCGAACGGCCCGACCCGGCGCCGGGGGCGGCGGTCAGCCGACGGTGATGTCCGGCGTCCGGACGCTCATCACCTGGTTACCGGCGGGGTCGGAGACCCGCACGCGGTAGTACACCTTCTGACCCGACGTGACGCCGGTGTCGCGCCAGGTGAAGCTCTCCGTGCGCCACTTCACCGACTCGCGGGTCACGGAGTACAGGGGGACGTCGGTGCGCCACCCGCGGAAGACCTCGTAGGTCAGGTCCACGTCGTCGCGGTCGAAGCCGAGCCGGACGTTCAGGTCGACGTAGCCGGGGCCCGCGGTGGCGGTCGGGTACGCCGCCCGCTCGGGCGCCGACGACCCGGCGAGGAACCGGGTCAGGTTCTCCTGCGCGCGGCTGTTGACGGAGTTGAAGCCGCCGCCCATGACGAGCTGGTTGCCGTCGCTCGCCAGGGCCCGCGACAGCAGGAGGCTGCGCTGGTCCTGCTTGTTCCCGTCGGTCTGCACGAAGTAGGGCCGCAGGGCGCCGGTCTCCTTGTTGATGGCGTGGATCGCCAGGTAGGTGCGCGGGTTCAGCTCGGGGTGGCCCCCGGCGCGCGAGCAGTCGTGGGCGTGGGACGCGACGTACACGTCCTGGCCGACGACCTGCAGGCCGAAGGTGTCGCCGTAGCAGTTCACGTACCAGTTGCGGTCGCCGGTCGCGGCGTCGATCGAGCTGACGCCCTCCGTGCGGGTGTCGCTGTAGAGGAAGTCGTCACGGCTGCCCACGAAGACGTCGTCGCCGGAGACCTCGATGGCGGTGCCCCAGCCGTGCGGGCCGGTGATGTAGCTCTGGGTGAACCCGGCGGCGAGGGAGCCGTCGGCGGCGTTCGTCGCCGCGAACCCCTGCCGAGCCTGGCCGTTGACCTGCTGGAACGGGCCACCGAGGAAGACGCGCTGGCTGTCGGAGGAGACGCCGAGGGCGGTGACCCGCAGCGCCTCGTTGCGGGTCGGGGTCGCGACCGTGGGCGCCCAGGCCGTGGTGCGACCGGTGACCAGGCTGATCGCGCCGGCGTTGCGCCGCGTGGCGTTGCCGACGCGGTTGAAGCGACCGCCGACGTACAGCGTCGTGCCGTCGGGCGACACCGCCAGCGCACTGACGGGGCCGTCGACGCCGTTCTGGCCGACGCCCCCGAGGAAGCGGCCGGTCGCGGCGTCGAAGCGGGCGATGTAGTCGGCGCGCTGGCCGTCGACGCGGTTGAACTCCCCGCCGACGATCACCGTCGAGCCGTCCGGGGTGACGACCGAGGCCCGGACGAGGCCCTGCTTGCCGGTGTAGGTGTTCGTGAGCTGCGGGGCGAACGAGGCGATCGGCGCACCGGTCGTGGCGTCGAAGGCCGCGAGGTTCGCGATCTGCGTCTCGTCGGTGCCACGCGCGGCGCCCGAGGGCCGCGTCGAGGTGAACTCACCGCCGGCGTAGATCCGACCGCCGGCGACCTCGAGCGTCCACACGGCGCCGTTGGTCTGGCCCATGGTGGTCGGGGAGCCCTGCATGACGGTGTGGCCCGGGTCGTACGCCGCCTGCGCGGGCGCGGCGCCCAGCGCGGCGACCACGCCGAGGGAGAGGAGCCCGGAGGCCAGGACCGCCGCGGCCCGGCGGAAGCCGGTGCGACCCGAGATCGTGCGACGCATGAGAGTGCTCTTCCTGCTCTGGACGTGCACGGCCCCCCCCGGCCGCGCACCGTGCGTCCAGGATGGGCGTCGGTCCTCAAGTGGTCCCGGGCGGGACCTCAGCCTTCGCTCAAGATCGCGCTCACCACCAGGTGGGTTCGCCCAGCAGCTCGGCGAGCGCCTCGTTGTGGGGCGCGTAGTGCGCGCGGAGCTCGGCCTCGAGCCCCGGGTCCATGGGGTCCTCGGGGCGACCCCGGTTGCGCTTCGCGCCGGCGAGGCCGACGCGGTCGATGCCGACGAAGTCCTCGATCCGGCCGAGCGTCGCGTCCGGGTCGGCGTAGAGGTCCTCGCTGCGCAGCACCAGCACCCGGTCGCGGCCGTAGGCGTCGAACCAGCGCTTCACCTGGGGGGCGTACTCGCCGCGCGTGCGGTACGAGAACCAGTCCCACGGCCGGCTGTAGTAGAGCGGCTCGTCGCGCATCCGCTCCACCTCCCCCGCGAGCCGCTCCGGCTCGGCCGCGAGGGCCTCCGCGAAGCCCAGCGTCTCCACGCCCGCGCGCGTGCGCTCCTGGTGGTGCGAGCGCGCGCGGACGACGGGGTCGCGCAGCAGCATGACGATGCGGGCGGCGGGCAGCAGCGCGCGGGCGCGCTCGGCGACCCGGGGGTCGAACAGGTAGAACGGGCTCGCCTCGAACGAGACGGCTGCGCCGTGCCGGGCGGCGTGACGTCGACGGGCCGCCCGGGTCGGGAAGTGCCCCAGGTACCAGTCGGGACCCCGGTCGTAGTGCCAGTAGAAGTAGTGCGGGCTCTTGAGGTTCTTCGCCGCCGGGACGGTGGTCATCACCTGCGGGTGGGTGATGAGCGTGGACCACGTGAAGGTGGTCCCGCCGCGCTTCGTGCCGACCACCAGGAAGTCGGGACCCTGCCGCAGCCCCGCGCTGGCGGTGGTCGCGGCGCGGATGCCCGACTCGGCGAGGTCCTTGGCCCCCTGCGGCAGCAGCCGCTTGGCGAGGGCGGTCGGGGAGGTCATCGACGGGCTCCGATCAGGGCGCGGACGTCGCCGAGGTGCAGCCGGTGCCGCAGCGGCACCAGCAGGGCGGCGTACAGGAGGAGGGACACGGGGACCTGGACGGCCAGGCCCACCAGGGTGGGGCCGAGCAGCAGGGTGACGGCCAGGGCGGGCAGCCCGAAGGCGACCAGGGCGACCCCGCCGGCCAGGGCGACCTCCGCCCACGGCAGGGCGACGTCGACCCGGCCACGGCGGCGCAGCACGCACAGGACGGAGTCGCCCGTCAGCGCCAGGCACCAGGCGACGGCCGCGCCCGGCAGACCCCAGGTGGGGATCAGGACGAGACCGAGACTGACGTTCAGGCCCAGCGAGACCACCGAGTTCGCGGCGGTGAGCCTGCTGAGGCCGGCCATGAGCAGCATCGAGTTCACGTTGCCCAGCGCGAGGTAGCCCAGGAGACCCAGGCACATCACCGTCAGGGCCGGGGCCGCCGCCGTGAACTCCGGGCCCACCAGCGACATCACCAACGGCGAGAAGGCCGCCAGGGTCAGGAACATCGGCCAGGACAGCAGCACCAGCCAGGTGGTGGCCATCGCGTGGATGTCGGCCGCCTCGTCCTCCTCGCCGCGGGCGAACGCGGAGGCCAGGAGCGGCGCGCTGACGATGCGCAGCGCCTCCATCGCCATGATCCCGGTGGTGACGAAGCGGCTCGCGGCCGCCCACACACCGGCCGCGGCGGGACCCAGCAGCAGGCCGACGAGCAGGACGTCGGCCCACTTGATGCCGATCTCGCACAGCGAGGCCAGCCCGCGGGGCAGGTTGAACGCCCACGCGTCACGCAGGACCTGGCGTCGGGGTCGGGGGGCGATCCCCGACGCCAGGCGTTCGCGGCGCAGCGTCCGGCGCAGCAGGCCGAACGCCACGAGGTCCATGAGGACCAGGGGGACGGTCCAGGTCCACAGCAGCAGCGCCGTCGGCCCGTCGGTCAGCCACAGCAGACCGAGCAGGAGCAGGCGGCCGGTGGGGAGCCAGACCTGGTAGAGCAGGACGAAGGTGCGGGCCCCGCCGAGGGACCGCGTGCCGTTGACGCTCGCCTGGCCGACCGCGGAGAACACCAGCGTCAGCGACAGCACGAGCAGGAACGACCGGCCGAGCGCGGCGTCGTCCGGCGTGAGGACCGCGGCGAGGGGTCCGGAGAGGGCGGCGAGCCCGCCGGCGACGACCAGGCTCCAGGCCAGCATCGGGGCCAGGATCGCGGAGGACACCGTCCACGCGTCCTCGTGCGCGCCGGTCGCGCGGTACGCCGCGACGCTGCGGACCAGGCCGCTGTCACCGCCGGCCATCGCCACGACGTTGAGGATCATGAACACCGCGACGGCCATGAAGTACAGGCCGGAGAGCTCCGCACCGAACCACCGGCCGACCAGGACGGTCAGCGCGAACCCCGCGAGGGCGGCGTACACCGAGCCGGCGAGGGTCAGCGCCCCGGAGCGCGCCATGCCGGTCCGGGCGGCGCCCGCACGGGCGGGCGTCTCGACGGGCCGGTCTGCGGGGCCGCTGGCGGAGGTGGGGTCGGTGCGGACGGTCACGTCAGATCCCCCGGCCGCGGGCGTGGAGGGCGCGCTGGAGGCGGTCCGCGGAGACGAGGCGCGACAGGACCAGCGTCGTCAGGAGGATGCGGGGCTCGCGGCGGTTGTCGGCGCGAGCGGCCCTCAGCCAGCGACGGGCCTCGGCGCGCTCACCGAGCGCGGCGTGCGCGAAGGCGATCTGGGCCTCGATCCGGGCCCGGCCGGCGCGCTGTCGCTCGAACTCGGGGTAGCGGCGCAGCATCTCCGTCAGCGCGTCGGCGATCATCCGCCACCGGCTGAAGAAGTAGGACCCGCCGTTCCACTCGATGTCGGCGACGACCTCGGGCACGAGCCGGATCGTGCCCAGCCTGGCGAGCTTGAGCAGCTGGTCGTAGTCCTCGGCGAAGCCGCCCGGCAGGGAGGCGTCCCAGCCGTCCACCTTCTCCAGCGGCTCGCGGCGGTAGAGCATCGCCGAGGAGTGCAGCTCCATCACCCGGTCGGCGAGCAGCTCGTCGAGCCCGACCTCGGCGTACGGCGCGCGGCGCAGCGTCACGCTGTCGCCGCGGACGATGCGGATGCTGCCGCCGACCGCCACGGCCTCGGGGTGGGCGTGCAGCTCGGCGATCCCCAGCGCCAGCCGGTCCGGCGTCCAGACGTCGTCGTCGTCGCAGAGGGCGAGGAACTCCTCGTCCAGCACCTCCATGCCGGTGTTGCGGGCGCCGCACTGGCCCGGCTCGCGCTGGTTCACCAGCACCGTCAGGCTCTGTCGGTCCGGCTGGGGCGGCTCGGGCAGGTCCAGGGTGTCGGGCACGTCGCCGTCGATGACCACGGCGACGTTGACCGGGCCGGTGTAGCTCTGCGTCCACACGGCCTCCAGGGCGCGCGCCAGCAGGCCGAACCGGTCGCGGGTCGCGATGACGACCCCGACCGCCGGCTGCGGCGTGCCCCCGTGGACGGTCATGCCGTGGCCGCCCACCTGCGGCCACCGGCCGTCGCGATGCCGAAGCAGGGGGCGTCGACGAAGTCCAGGCGCGCCACCGTCTGGTCGATCTCGTCGACGCGGGTGATGCCTTCCACGCCGATCAGGACGATCCCGTCGCAGGACGCCGCCTCGTCGAGGCCGTCGACCGTCTCGAGGTCGATGGGGACGACGCGCACCTCCAGGTCGGGCGCGGCCTCCGCGAGCTGGCGGCGCACGACGCCGACGAGGTCGTCACGGCCCTTGGCCATGACGTCGACGCCGAGACGCACGTGGCGGCCCTCGTCGCCGTCGCCGCCGCCGAGGCGGCGACCGACGCCGAGCATGGCCGCGACGCCGGCGATGCCGACGCTGGCGCGGCCCTCGAGCGCCCCGAGGTCCCGCACGCCGGGCACGGAGACGGCGCCCCGGCGGCGCAGGCGCGGCGAGCGCGCCTCGAGCAGGTACGCCGCGACCACGGCGAGCAGCAGGCCGGCGAGGCCGCCGGCGAGGGGCAGGACACCCGTGGGCAGCGAGCTCTCCTCGGCGGTGTCCTCGGCCGGCTGGGCGATCTGCCCGACGTCCACGATCGTGGAGTTGAGGCTCTGGCTCTGCTGGCGCAGCCGGGCCGTCTGGGTGGCCGGCGAGGTCTCGATGAGGGTGTAGACCTTCTGCTTCTGACGCTGCCAGCGCTCGAACGCGTCGGCCTGCGCGGCCTCCAGGTAGGCCACGGCGGCGGCGTCGGCACCGGCTTCGGCGTCGGCGGCCGTGGGCGCGGTGTACTGGAAGTCGAGGAACGACGTGGCGTCGCGGGCGGCGACGGTCAGGCTCTCCTCGACCTCGTCGACGTCGGTCCCGAGCTCCTCGGCGATCGCGGCGTGCACGGGCCGGGTGTCGGCCAGCGCCACCGAGTCCTCGGCGGAGGCGGGTGCGGGCGCGAGCTCCAGGATCCTCACGAGACCCGGGCCGACCTGCACCGTGGCGGTGGCCGTGGCGGAGACCGGGGCGAGCGGGATGGCCGCGACCCCCAGGCCGACGCCCGCGAGGGTGCAGACGAGGAGCAGCAGCCAGCGGTCCCGCGCGGCGGGGAGGATCCCCGTGACGGGACGCAGGGGCTCGGGCGAGTGGGCGCTCATCAGGCGTACTTCCTCTCGGGGCTCCGGCCCGGGTGGGGGCCGAAACCGTGCTCGGGTGCGGTGCGGGGGTCGGCGGACCGGTCGGTCCCCTCGCCCCTCCTGCCCGTCGCGCAGACCGCGAGCGCGAAGAGCGTCACGGCCAGCGGGACGGGGAGGATGTCGTAGAACGCGGTCTGGACCACGAGGACGACGCCCGTGGCGTGCAGCCACAGGTCCGGTGAGCTCGCGCTCCCGGGACGTGAGTGCCACCAGACGGCGGCGACGGTGCCCAGCAGCAGGGCGGCGCCGACGAGGCCGTGCGAGACCATCGTCGTCCACAGCTGGCCGTGGGTGCCGATCGAGACGTCGTTGCTGTCGGCGAGGCCCTCCGACGACTGCGGGGCGCCGTAGCCGAAGAAGGGCGAGCGCAGCGCGAGCTGCCAGGAGGCCTGGTAGAGGGTCTCCCGGGTGCTGACGTTGCTGTACTCGAAGCGGCTGGTCAGGGTGTCGAGCAGACCGGGAACCACCGCGATGGTGGTCGCGACCAGCCCGGCTCCCCCGAGGACGCCGACGAGCACCTTGGGGCGGCCGGCGGCGACCCGGACCACCATCACGTAGGCGACGGCCACGGTGATGCTCACCCAGGCGCCGCGGTTGACGGAGATGAGGATCGGCACGGCCGAGACCGCCAGCAGCAGGGCGACCAGCACCCGCCGCCGGCGCGTCGACGCCGTCAGCGCGCCGTGGATCGCGACCGGGGTCAGGATGCCCATCGCCGCGGCCCAGTCGTTGGTGTACGGGAAGAGCGCGGCCGGGCGTGCCGTCTGGTACAGCTGGTCGAACTCGGTGAACCGGGCCCGGGTCATCGCCACGACGTAGGGGTTGTTGATGCCCGCGGTCCGCAGCGCCGTCCCGAACGGGGTCGGGACCTCGAGGGGCGCGACCAGCAGCCCGGGCAGCGCGAGGACGACGGCGAACGCCCACAGCGCGAGCAGCCAGCCCAGCACGCGGCGGCGGTCGAGCCCGCGGTGCAGCGCGTTCCACACGAAGAACGCCATGATCGCGACGGTCAGGTAGAGCACCGTGCGCAGCCCGTACGCCGCGGCGTAGCGCGCGGAGGTCAGCATCAGCGCCGAGATCAGCACCCAGCCCAGGAAGACCAGCAGGACGCCGTACCCGGGCGGCAGGACGACCTGCCGGCGGTTGGTGACGAGCCAGGCCAGCAGGGGCAGGGCGGCGACGGGCCACAGCGGGATCTGGATCCCCAGCACCCACCAGAGCGGGTAGCCGAGCAGCAGCACCGCGAGCGGGCGCGCGGCGGCGGCGACGGCCGCACGGCCGTCCGGGCGTCGCTCCTCACGGGGCGCGACGCGCCGGCCGCCGGGGCGGCTCCGGGCGAGGTCGGTGACGGTCATCGGTCGTCCGCCCCGTGCTCTAGGGTCGGGCCATGCTCGCCGCCGGAGTCCGGGCCCTGCGTCTCGACGGCGCCATCGCCGTGCGCCACGTCGTGCTCACGCTGCTCGCCGGCTCGGCCCTCGTGCCGCGCCCCGTCCGCTGGGCGGTCTACCGGCTCGTCGGCCTCGACGTCCGCACGCCGAACATCTTCAGCGGCACCCGGATCACCGGCACCGACCTGAGCATCGGGCGCGGGACCTTCCTCAACCACGACTGCTACCTCGACGTCGCCCGCGGTCGGATCGCCATCGGCGAGCGGTGCCACCTCGGTCCGCAGGTCATGATCCTCACCGCGACCCACGACCGCGACGGCGCCGGCGGCGCCGCCAGCGCGTCCCGCTACCTGACCACCGTGGTCGGCGACCGGGTGTGGCTGGGCGCCCGGGCGACCGTGCTGCCGGGGGTGCGCATCGGTGACGGGTGCGTCGTGGCCGCCGGGGCCGTCGTGGCCGCCGACTGCGACCCCGGCGGGGTGTACGGCGGCGTCCCGGCGCGTCGTCTCCGCGAGGTCGGCGACGCGGCGTCCGTGGACGCGTGAGCGCCACGTCCGCACCAGGCTGGAGCGGCGACGCGGACGGGTGCCGACCAGGGCGTCGAGCTCGTCGGCGAGACGGCGCAACGACGCCTCGGTGACGGGGTCGAGGACCTCGCCGACCTCGCCCGGCGGACGGACCCGGCCCTCCTCGCGGGCGGCGTCCACCTCCCGCTCGAGCTCCTCGGCGTCCAGGGCGAGACGCACCAGCCCGGCGCGGTCCGCGGCGGCGGCGAACCGCATCTGGTGGGAGTCGACGTGCTCGCCGCGGGCCGGGTCGCGCGGCACGCAGACCGGGCGGTGACCGAGCACCCGGGCGTCGCTGATCAGGCCCGGGCCTCCGTGGCAGACCACGGCCGAGGCCTGGGCGATCAGCGAGCGCAGCTCGGCGTACGACAGGTGCGCGCGGCCCTCCGCGTGGCGGGGCGGGCGGGACGTGCCGTGCTGGACGACGACCCGCACGTCGGGGCCCTGCCGCCCGCTCCAGCCGTCGGCGAGGTCCACCAGCCGGTCGAACGGGTGGTGGTCGGTGCCCGCGAGGAAGAGGACGGGCCCGTCGAGGAGCGCGCTCACAGCAGCGGCCCCACCAGGCGTGCGTCCGGGTAGACGTCGAGCTGGCTGTCCCACTGCGCGATGCGCCGGGTGGTGAAGGGCCCGACGAGGCGGCCGGTCATCGTCGCGGAGTCGATGCGGTCGTAGACCTCGATGAAGACCGTCGGCACGCGCATCAGCCAGGCGAGCACGAAGAAGGGCACGGCGACGCCGGCGCCGGTCGACAGCACGAGCGAGGGGCGCTCCGCCCGCAGCACCCTGAGGGCCAGGCGCAGGTTGCGCAGCAGGTTCGGCACGTGGCGCGTGGTCGGCGAGTACGACGTCACGACCCGCTCGTCGGCGAGCTTGTCGCGCACGTCGGCGGTGTCCGGGCAGACCCACAGGCGGTCACGGTCGGCCCACCAGGGTCGGAGGGCCAGGAGCTGGGCCAGGTGGCCCCCCTGCGTGCTGACCAGGAGCACCGGACCGCCTCCCGAGTCGCGGTCGGTGGAGTGCATCAGTAGGCACCGTCCCGGCGCAGCACCGCGCGCAGGGTCCGCAGGCAGATGGCGAGGTCGCCGCCGACGGTGATGTTGTCGGTGTAGTGCAGGTCGAGCGCGACGGCCCGCTCCCACGCGAGGTCCGAGCGGCCGCTGACCTGCCACAGCCCGGTCAGGCCGGGCTTGACCGCGAGACGCCGGCGGGTGGCCTCGTCGTACAGGGCCACCTCCTCGGGCAGCGCGGGGCGCGGCCCGACGAGCGACATGTCGCCCTTCACCACGTTGATGAGCTGGGGCAGCTCGTCGAGGGAGGTGATGCGGAGCAGGCGTCCGACCCGGGTGACCCGCGGGTCGCGGCGGATCTTGAACAGCACGGCGTCGGACTCGTTGGAGTGCGCCAGCAACGTCCGGCGGTCCTCGGCGTCGTCGGTCATGGTGCGGAGCTTGTAGATCGTGAAGGGACGCCCGTAGCGCCCGATGCGGGTCTGCGTGAACAGCGCCGGACCGCGGGAGTCGAGCCGGATCGCGAGCGCGGCGACGCCCATGACGGGCAGGGCGATCGCGAGCAGCACGAGACCGGCCACGCGGTCGAAGAGGATCTTCGCGACGGCCGCCAGCATGCGCGGGCGCGGCGGGGCGACGGAGAGCACGGTGCTGTCGGCGACGCCGGACACCGAGATGCGGTGCGGGGCGAGCGCACCGGACTCGTCGAGGACGCCGAGGTCGGCCCCCGTGTGCTCGAGGTGCCAGCCGAGCTTGCGGAAGGTGTCCGTGCCGATGCCGGCGCCGCTGGTCGCCAGCACGAGGTCGACCTTCCACGCGGCCACGGCCTCGGCGATGTCGCTGTGGCCCTCCTCGATCGGGGCGCCGGGGTAGCGGTGCACGTAGCCGGGGTCGCCGTCCACGGTGATGTCGCACAGACCCACCACGATGGCGTCGCGACGGTCCGACCAGCGGCGGAAGGCCGCGGCGGTCACCTCGGGCTCGCCGACCACGAGGACCCGCACCGGGCCCCGCCGCCAGGCGCGGAGGCCGGCGAGCAGCAGCGCGGTGGCGGTGGCCAGCGTGGCGACCAGCATCACGTCGAGGACGACGGCGCGAGGGGTCCCGGCGAGCACGGCGACGATCGCCGCGGCGGAGGTCACGTAGAAGCCCGCTCGCAGCGGCACGTCCCAGGCCACCGACGGACCGGGCTTGCCCGCCCGGAACGCGACGCACGCGACGAGCCAGCCGCCGAGCGTGGACAGCGTGAGCGCGACGGGGGCGCCGGCGAGCACCGACCCACCGATCACGGCGGCGACGAGGACGACGACCTCGGCCGCGCTGCGGAGCACGCCGGTGCCGGCGCTGCGGGGCGGGCGTGCGTAGTCGGGGCCCGTCGGTGCCGGCGGGACGGAGGCGACGTTGCGCGGGACGGACGGCTCCCGAGGAGTGACAGACTGGTCGTCGACGACGCCGGGGTCACCAGCAGCCGCCGTCGGCGGCACACGGCCCGCCACGGACAGCTGGGTACCCAGCGCTCGTTGCTTCGTCAACTCGAGGCCCCCCCTCGATAAAGACCGGTCCCCCGGCCGTGCCACCGCTGACGGGTGGCTCCAGGTCAGCCCGCGTCAGACGCGAGACTGCCCCACTTCGCCTTCATTCACAGAACACTGTCCACAAGGTCGAACAGCGTTGTCAATCGGATCGTTTATTCCTGGCGGAAACCCTGAACAACCCTTGATCCGGCCACGTACCGATAGGCTCGGAGGGTCGGATCGGGCCGTGGGGGCACGGTCCAGGTGGTGCTCGGGGGCGTGCTCGCGCCCGCGTGGAGGAGGCGGCGACTGATGGGCTCGGGCCCGACCCCGGAGATCGACGACGAGTCCGACGGTCCCGTCGAGACCCGCCGCGAACGGGTCCGCCGCGAGACGGTCGAGGAGATCAAGGCCACCGCGCGCGAGCACCTCACGCTGGCGTCGTCGTCCCAGTTCTCGCTGCGCGCCGTCGCGCGGGACGTCGGCCTGACGCCCTCGGCGATCTACCGCTACTTCGGGTCCCAGCAGGAGCTGGTCGGGGCCGTGGCGAAGGACGCCTACGAGTCGGTGACGCACGTCTTCCGTGCGGTCGCCGCCGAGACCGAGGGCGAGGCCGCGGGCGCCCGGTTGCGCGCGCTGGGCCGCGCCTACCGGCGCTGGGGACACGACCACAAGGCCGAGTTCAACCTCATCTTCGGCTCCGACGTCGACGACCTCGTGGAGGGTCCGAGCGCCGTCGGCCCCGACACGCTGGTCGACTTCTTCGCCACGCCGCTGGCGATGTACACCGACGGGGTCGCGCGCGGCGAGATCGCCTCGCGGCCCGCCGACGCGGGGCCGAACCCGCTGTCGGCGCGGACCCTGGGCTTCCTGACCACCGCCGGGCTCGACGTCGAGGACCACGACCTCAACCTGCTCGTCACGAGCTGGGCGGCGATCCACGGGTTCGTGGCGCTCGAGCTGTTCGGCCACCTCGCCCGGTTCTTCGACGACGCGGACGCCGCCTTCGACCGCCAGCTGTCGCTCATCACGGTGGCGCTCGGCGCACGCTGAGCGCCCCGCCGCACCTCAGGAGTTGAAGCGCTGCTGGGTCCGCTCGAGGCCGTCGGTCACGAGGGACTCCACGGCGTCCGCGGCGAGGGCCACCTGCAGCTCGAGCTCGGGTCGCTCGCGGCGGGAGTAGTCGGACAGCACGAAGTCGGAGACCTCCTGGCGACCCGGGGGCCGGCCGATGCCGACCCGGACGCGGTGGAAGTCACCGGTCCCCAGGGAACCGCGCATCGACCGCAGCCCGTTGTGCCCGTTGTCGCCGCCGCCGAGCTTGCACCGCAGGCTGCCGAACGGCAGGTCGAGCTCGTCGTGGACCGCCACGACGCGCACGGGGTCGACACCGTAGAACCCGGCGAGCGCCTTGACCGGGCCGCCGACCTCGTTCATGAAGGTGCGGGGCCGGGCGAGCACGACCCGCGGGGCGTCGGGCCCGATCGGGCCGAGGCGCTCCTCGGCGACGTCCGCGCGGCCCGACTTGTGGGCCCGCAGACGACCGCCGAGGCGCCTCAGCAGCTCGTCGACGACGAGGTAGCCGACGTTGTGGCGGTGGCCGGCGTACGACGGACCGGGGTTGCCGAGCCCGACGACCAGCCAGCCGCCGTCCGACGCGGTCACTCCTTCTCGGCGTCCCCGTCGTCGCCCGCGTCGCCCTCGGACGCGTCGGCGTCGCCCTCGGCCTCGGCCTCGGCAGCAGCGGCCTCGAGCTCCTCGTCGGACTCGTCGCGCTCGATGCCGGCCTCGGCCTCGGCCTCCTCCAGCTCCGCCTCGACCTCCTCGGCGGTCGGCGCGTTGGTCACGTTGACGACGAGGGCCTCGCCGTCGGTGAGCAGCTCGGCGCCCTCGGGGAGCTCGAGCTCGGAGGCCGGGATCTGGGTGCCGACCTCGGCGCCCTCGACCGAGACCTCGATCTGCTCGGGGATCCTGGTGGCCTCGACCTCGAGGGAGATCGTGCCGCTCTCGGTGACGACCAGCGTCTCCGGGCCGGCCTCGCCGACGACCACGACGGGCACGTCGACGGTGACCTTCTCGCCACGGCGGACGGCGACGAAGTCGACGTGCTCGAGGGTGCGGCGGATCGGGTCGGTCTGGATCTGCTTGGTCAGCGCCAGCTGGGTGCTGCCCTCGACGTCGATCTCCAGCAGCGCGTTCGCGCCGCCGTTCTTCAGCGCCAGCCAGGTCGCGTGACCGGGCAGGGTGATGTGGACCGGGTCGTTGCCGTGCCCGTAGATCACGGCGGGCACCTTGTCCGCGCGGCGGATGCGGCGCGCGGCGCCCTTGCCGAACTCGGTGCGGGTCTCGGCGGTGATCTTCTCAGCGGCCATGGGTGGTGCGCTCCTCGTACGTCTGCTTCTCGGCTGGTGAGCCCGGCGGAGGGACTCGACGCCGGGCACGCGGAGCGCCCACCGCGTCGATCACGGAGGCGTCTCCGGGCCGGACCCGGGTCGCGCTCTCCCTCGCCGAGGCAACCCCGTAACTGTAGTCGCCGCCCTCGCGGGGGTCCAAGTCGGGCGGGGTGGGGATGGGGGCGGGGTCGGGTTTCGTGGGCCCGGTCGGGGTTCTACCAGCCGGCTGGTGAAACCCACTGACGGACGAGACCCGTGGGACCCCACCGCGCGGGGTGCGCGCGGGCCGGGACGGCGGGCCGTCGGCTCAGGTGGCCCCGCCGAAGAGCGAGGTGACGGAGCCGTCCTCGAAGACCTCGCGGATGGCGCGGGAGATGAGGGGGGCGATGGAGAGGCAGGTGAGCTTGTCGAACTGCCGGTCGGCGGGGATCGGCAGGGTGTTGCAGACGACGACCTCGGTGGCCGGGGAGTTCTTGAGGCGGTCGACGGCGGGGTCCGAGAGGATCGCGTGGGTGGCGGCGATGATGACGCCCTTGGCGCCCTCGGCCATCAGGGCGTCGGCGGCCTTCACGACGGTGCCGCCGGTGTCGATCATGTCGTCGACGAGCACGCACATGCGGCCCTCGACCTCACCGACCACGCGGTTGGCCACGGTCTCGTTGGGCCGGTCGGTACGACGGCTCTTGTGGATGAACGCCAGCGGGGCGCCGTCCAGCCGCGCCGACCAGCGCTCGGCGACCTTGATGCGGCCGGCGTCCGGCGAGACCACGGCCAGGGGCTCGTGGCCGTAGCGGGCCTTGACGTGGTCGGCGAGCACCGGCAGCGCCATCAGGTGGTCGACGGGGCCGTCGAAGAAGCCCTGGATCTGGTCCGCGTGCAGGTCGACCGCGATGAGGCGGTCGGCTCCGGCGGTCTTGAACAGGTCCGCCATCAGCCGCGCCGAGATCGGCTCGCGACCGCGGTGCTTCTTGTCCTGGCGGGCGTAGCCGTAGAACGGGAGCACCACCGTGATCCGCTTCGCCGAGGCGCGCTTCAACGCGTCGACCATGATCAGGTGCTCCATCACCCACTCGTTGATGGGGGCGGTGTGGCTCTGGATCACGAAGGCGTCGCAGCCCCGGACCGACTCCTCGTAGCGGACGTAGATCTCCGAGTTCGCGAACTCGTACGCCGACTGCGGGACGAGGCCGGTGCCGAGCAGGTCGGCGACCTCCTCGGCCAGCTCGGGGTGGGCCCGGCCGGAGAAGACCATCAGGTTCTTCTCGGTGGTGCGCTTCATTCCGCTCACGCGCGATGGCTCCTCGGGGAGGTGGGGCGAGTCGGTGCTCGATTCTGACCCACCGGCCCGCTCCCCCGCAGCCCGGGTCGGTCCGTGGACCTCAGGAGGCCCCGTCGGCCCCGTCGGGGCGGGCCGCGCGCGCCGCCTCGGCCTGCTTCGTGCCCGGACGACGCCGCTCGGCCCAGCCCTCGATGGTGCGCTGCGGCCCCGCGGAGACGGCGAGCGCTCCCGGCGGGACGTCCTCGCGGACCGTCGTCCCCGCCCCGGTGCCGGCCCCGTCGGCGATCGTCACGGGGGCGACGAACGTGTTGTTGGAGCCGGTGCGGACGTGGGCGCCGACGACGGTGCGGTGCTTCGCGACGCCGTCGTAGTTGGCGACGATCGTGCCGGCACCGATGTTGGTGCCCTCGCCGATGTCGGCGTCGCCGACGTACGACAGGTGCGGCACCTTCGCCCCGGGCCCGATCGTGGAGTTCTTGGTCTCGACGAACGTCCCGACCTTGCCCGCCTCGGACACCGTCGAGCCGGGGCGCAGGTACGCGAACGGCCCGACCTGGGCGCGGGGGCCGATGACCGCGAGCTGCGCGTGGGCGCGGGCGACGCGGGCGCCGGCGCCGACCTCGCAGTCCTCGAGCGTGCAGTCGGGCCCGACGACGGCGTCCTCCGCGACGTGGGTGGCCCCCAGCAGCTGGACGCCGGGCAGCAGCGTGGCGTCGGGCTCCAGCACGACGTCGTCCTCGACCCACGTGGTGGCGGGGTCCATGACGGTGACGCCGCGGCGCATCCAGCCGTCGAGGATGCGGGCGTTCATGACCCGGCCGGCCTCGGCGAGCTGGGCCCGGTCGTTGACACCCTGGGTCTCGGCCGGGTCGGCGACGGGGTGGGCCCCGACGCTGAGGCCCGCCTCGCGGGCGAGGGCCACCGCGTCGGTGAGGTAGTACTCCCCCTTGGCGTTGTCGTTGCCGATGCGCGGCACGACGTCCAGCAGGAACTCCGGGGAGAAGACCAGGATGCCGGAGTTGATCTCCCGCAGGGTGCGCTGCTCGGCGGTCGCCTCCTTCTCCTCCACGATCGCCTCGACCGTGCCGTCGCCCGCGCGGACCACGCGCCCGTAGCCGGAGGGGTCGTCGAGCAGCCCGGACAGGATGCTCAGGACGTGGCCCGAGGAGCGGTGCTCCTCCAGGAACACCCGCAGGCTCTCGCCGCGCAGCAGCGGGGTGTCGCCGAGGGCGACCAGGACCGGGCCCGTCGGGACGTGGCCCGCGTCGGCCATGGCGTCGAGGGCGACCCGGACGGCGTGCCCGGTGCCCTCCTGGGTCTCCTGCACCGCCAGCAGCGCCTCGGGGCGGATCTCCGCGAGGTGGGCCTCGACCTGCTCGCGCTGGTGCCCCACCACGGCCACGACCCGGTCGGGGCCGCAGACCTCGACGGCCGCGAGGACGTGACCGAGCATGCTGCGGCCGGCGACGCGGTGCAGCATCTTCATGGTCTTCGACCGCATGCGGGTGCCGCCGCCGGCGGCCAGGACGATCACGGTCACGTCGGACATGAGCGGCACCCTAGACGCCCCGGGTGGGCCCCCGACGACCGTGACCTCGTCGTCGGAGTGCCGTTGGGCACGGCAACCGAGCCGAACCGGAGTGTCGATGTCGCCCGTGCCTTCCGTGCCGCTGTCCCGCCGCCTCCTGCTGGGCGGCGCCGCCGCCGGTGCGCTGGTCGCCACGAGGCCGCCCGCCGCCGCGGCGGTGAGCGGCAGGAGGGGCGGCCTGCCGCGCCGGGTCGACGTCCTCGTCGTCGGCGCCGGCATCTCCGGCCTCGTCGCCGCCCGGCGCGCCCGTGCCGCCGGGCTCGACGTCCTGGTGTGCGAGGCCCGCGACCGGGTGGGCGGGCGCGTCGAGAACCACCGCCTGCGCTCGCGGGCCGCGGGCGGCGAGGTGGTGGAGGCGGGCGGGGCGTTCGTCGGCCCCACCCAGGGCCGGATCCTCGCGCTGGCCCGCGAGCTGAGGGTGCCGACGTTCGACCAGCACGTCGAGGGCCGCAGCGTCTACCGCTCCTCGCGCCTCGGCCGCACCGAGTACGTCGGCACCATCCCGCCCGACCCCGTCCTGCTCCCGGGCGCCGCGGTGGTGCTCGCCCAGGTCGACGCGTACGCCGCCGAGATCGACGTCGCCGCCCCCTGGGACCACCCCCGGGCCGCCGAGTGGGACGCCACCACCCTGGGTGCCTTCGTCGAGCGCAACGGGGGCCTCGACGGGCCGGGGCTCGTGCGCCTGCTGCAGTCGTGGACCCAGCCGACCTTCGGCGCGGACCCGCACGACCTGTCGCTGCTCTTCGCGCTCTGGTACGTCGCGACCGCCGGAGACGAGGACAACCCTGGCACCTTCTCCCGCAGCTCCGACACCAGCGGAGGCGCCCAGGAGCGCCGGTTCGTCGGCGGCTCCGGGCGGATCCCGCTGCGGCTGGCGCGCGACCTCGGCGACGACGTGGCGCTCGCCGCACCGGTGCGCCGGGTCGACCAGACCCGCGACCGCGTCCGCGTGACCACCGACCGCGGGGTGGTCGAGGCACGACGCGTCGTGGTCGCCGTCCCGCCGCCGACGGCGCTCGAGATCGACTGGGCGCCCGGGCTCCCGGACCGTCGACGCCGGCTGCTGCGCTCGGGGACGATGGGCGACCTCATGAAGGTCGACGCGGTCTACCGGCGTCCGTTCTGGCGCGACGCCGGGCTGAACGGCTTCGGGATCTCCGAGTCGGGCGCCGGCCGGGTGGTGTTCGACAACTCCCCGCCCGACGGCTCCCCCGGGGTGCTGCTCGCGTTCCTCGGCGGCTCCACCTGGCGGCGCTTCGGCAGGCTGCCCCGCGACGAGAGGCGCCGTGCGGTGCTGGCCGGGTTCGCCGGGCTGTTCGGCGACGAGGCGCTGCGCCCGGTCGAGTACACCGAGGCCGACTGGACCCGTGAGCGCTGGACCGGCGGTGGTCCGACCGCGATCCACGCCGCCGACGGCTCGTTCTCGGCCTTCGGCCCCGCGGTCCGCCGGCGGTTCGGTCGCGTGCACTGGGCCGGCACCGAGACCTCGACGTACTGGTCCGGCTACATGGACGGCGCCGTGCGGGCCGGGGAGCGCGCGGCCGACGAGGTCGTCACCGCCCTCGGACGCCGGGCGGGCGCCCGATGAGGCGCCGCCTGCTCGGCCGGCTCGCACTCGGCCTCTCCCTCGTCGCCGGGCCCCTGACCGCCTCGCCGACCCTCTCCCCCGCCGGCACGGCCGAGGCGGCACCGGTGGCCGTGCAGGACGAGCGCGGCGGCCGCTACCTGGTCGGACGCGGCATCGCCGACGTCACCGGCCCGGTCGCCGACGTCCAGCTCATGGGGTACGCCGACACCTCCCAGCTCGGCGCGGGCCTGCAGCAGCGCCAGTGGTCGCGGGCGTTCGTGGTCGTCGACCGGCGCACCGGCGAGCGCGTCGTCCACGTCACCGCCGACCTCGGGCTGATGTTCCAGAGCATCCGCGACGGGGTCCTCGAGCGCCTGCGCGCCGCCCACGTCGGGCTGTACGGCGAGCGCAACGTGATGCTCACCGTCACCCACACCCACGCGGGGGTCGGCGGCCAGTCGCACCACGCGCTGTATGACCTGCCCTACGGCCACCAGCCGCAGGCCCTCGGCGCCGCGGTCGACGGCATCGTCGCGTCGGTCGAGCGCGCCCACGACGACCTGGCGCCGTCCACCCTCGGGCTGGCGACCACGACGCTGGTGGACGCCAGCGCGAACCGCTCCCGCGAGGCGTTCCGCCTGAACCCCCGCAGCGACCGGCGCCACTTCCCCGGAGGGATCGACCCGCGGTCGACGACGCTGACCGTGCGCCGCGGCGGCGCGCTGGTCGGGGCGCTGAACTGGTTCGCCGTGCACGCCACGAGCCTGACGACGCAGAACCGTCTCGTCAGCGGCGACAACAAGGGCTACGCGGCGTACGCCTGGGAGCGCCTGGGTCGCGGCGTCGACCGCCGCGACATCGACCCCGACCTGGTCACGGCCTTCGCGCAGACGAACGCCGGCGACATGTCACCGAACCTGCGGCTGCGGCCGGGGACCGGGCCGACCACCGACGAGTTCCGCAACGCCGCCGTCATCGGGCGCCGCCAGCAGGAGGCGGCGCGGTCGTCGTCCCTGGGCCGGACCGAGCCGGTGACCGGCGGCGTCGACTCCCGCCTCGTGTACGTCGACCTGTCCGACGTGCGCGTGTCCGGGCGGTTCACGCCAGACGGCGAGCCCGGGCGCACATGCCCGGCGGCGCTGGGGGCCGCGTTCGCCGCGGGCAGTCAGGAGGACGGCGGCGGCGCCCCGCCCGGTTTCACCGAGGGCGACGGCGAGGGTGAGTTCGCGGTCAACCCGGTCGTCGGGCTCATCTCCGACGCGCTCTACACGGCGTCACCGGAGCTCCGCGCCTGCCAGGCGCCGAAGGACGTCCTCGCCCCCGTCGGGCCGCTCGACGTCGTGCAGCAACGGCTGCCCGTCCAGCTGGTGCGGATCGGCCCGCTGTACCTCGTCGGCGTGCCCGTCGAGCCGACGATCGTGTCGGGGCTGCGGCTGCGGCAGGCCGTCGCGCGCGTCGTCGACGCCCCGCTGCGCCACGTCCTGACGCAGGGCTACGCGAACGCGTTCGCCCACTACCTGACGACGCCGGAGGAGTACGACGCCCAGCAGTACGAGGGCGCCTCGACCATGTTCGGCCGCCTCGAGCTGCCGGCCCTCACGCAGGTCGCCGACCGCCTGGCGCGGTCGATGCGCGACGGCACGCGACTGCCTCTCGGTCAGAAGGAGCGGGACCGCTCCGACGAGGTGGTCCCGCCGCTGACCGGGCAGAACCTTCTGGACACCGCCCCGCCCGGCACCGACCTCGGCGACGTGGTGACGCAGCCGCGCTCGTCGTACACCGCCGGCTCGACGGCGTCCGCCGTGTTCGTGGGAGCCCACCACAACAACGACCTCCGCGCCGGCGGCACCTACCTGCTCGTCGAGCGCCGCACGGGCGGGCGGTGGGTGCGCGTCGCCACCGACGACGACTGGACGACACGGTTCGGGTGGTCCCACACGGGCCCCACGTCGTCCGAGGTGACGGTCGGCTGGGACGTCGCGCCCTCCGCCCGCCCGGGTCGCTACCGCCTGCGCTACCTCGGCGACGCGAAGGGCCCCGACGGGTCGCTGACGCCGGTGCGCGGCACGTCGCGGACGTTCGCGGTGCGCTGACCGGCGGTCTCGACGCGGTCGCTCGCCAGGGCTCGCTCCCTGCTCGACCACCTCTCGACCCAGGTGGTCGCGGCCGTCGAGACCCGGTGAGACCGTCCTACGGCGTGTGACGCAGGCGCACCGAGAGACAGGTGACGCACCCCTCGAGCTTCTCGAACTCGCTGATGTCGACGGCGACGACCCGCAGGCCGCGGGCCTCGTACGACGCCGCGGTCAGCGGGGCCGCGGTCGACATCAGGACCGTGGCGTCGTCGAGCAGCACGACGTGGGCGCCGGGCTCCTCCGGCACCGGCTCGTACGACGGCCACACCCCGGGGTCGTCGACGACCGGGTCCCAGCCGACGACGGTCCCGTCGGGCAGGGCGGTGACCGCGGACTTCAGGTGCAGCGCCTTGCTCAGGGGCACCGTCTCCACCCGGGCGCCCCACGGCGCCAGGTGGTCCGCGAGCTGGGCGATCCCCTCGCCGTTGGTCCGGCCCCCCGGGCCGCCGTTGAGGCCGACCCAGACGACGCCGTCGTGCTTGAGGACGTCCCCGCCGTCGAGCGTGCCGGGCTCGGTGATCGCGACGACCCGGTAACCGAGGTCGCGCAGCACCCCCTCGGTGCCGGCGACCTCGCCCTGCCGCTCCGGCGCCCCGGGCCGGGCCAGCACCGCGACCTCGCCGTACATCACCACGGTGTCCTCGACGAACGCCGAGTCCGGGTGCTCGGGCGCCGGCGGCACCTCGACCGTCTCCCAGCCCTCGGCGTGGAGCGCGTCGACGTAGCCCTGCCACTGCGCGAGGGCGAGCTCGACGTCGACCGGGGTCCGCTCGAGGTGGGTGAGCAGGCCGTCGGCCAGGTGCGGCGAGGGGCGGCGGACCAGGGCCCGGCGGGCGGTGACCATGGCGCGAGCCTAGGCAGGGTCGGTGGCCGCGTCACCGGGACGCACCAGCCCGCTCTCGTAGGCGCGGACGACGAGCTGCGCCCGGTCGCGCAGGTCGTGGGCGAGCAGCACGTCGCTGACGTAGCCCTTCACGGTCGCGGGGGCCAGGTGGAGCCGTCGGGCGATGTCGGGGTTCGACAGCCCGGCGGCGACCAGACGCACCACGTCGCGCTGGCGCCCGGTCAGCCGGAGCGGCGGCGCGGAGGCGACTCCTGCCGCGACCACGCTCTCGATCAGGCGCCGCGTCACGCTCGGCGCGAGCAGCGCCTCGCCGGCGGCGACCGCACGGATCCCGGCGTACAGCTGGTCGCGCGGGGCGCTCTTCAGCAGGAACCCGCTCGCGCCGGCCCGCAGCGCGGCGACGACCACCTCGTCGGACTCGACGGTGGTGAGCACGAGGACCCGGGCGGCGGCGCCGGCCAGCCGCCGGGTTGCCTCGATCCCGTCGACGCCGGGCATCCGGACGTCCATCAGGACGACGTCCGCGTCGGTCCGCCGGGCCGCCGCGACGGCCTGCGCCCCGTCCGCCGCCGTGGCCACGACGCGCAGACCGGGCTCGGCGCCCACGATGGCGGCGAGGCCCTCGCGGACGATCTCCTCGTCGTCCGCCACCACCACCGTGACCACCCCCGGGTCGCTCACCCCCGACCGCCCGCCGCCGTCGGCAGGCGCGCACCGAGCTCGAACCCGTCGCCGATCGGCCCGGACCACAGGTGCCCGCCGAGCGTCTCGACCCGCTCGCGCAGACCCTGCAGGCCGCGGCCGGCACCGCCGTACGCGCTGAGGTGGGCACGACGCCCCGTGCTGAGGACGACGACCTCGACCGCGGCGTCCGAGTGAGCGACGCGGAGCTCGGCGCCGGGCTCGCCGGCGTGGCGCAGGACGTTCGTCACCCCCTCCTGCAGCACCCGGAAGGCACAGCGGTCGACGTCCTCCGGCAGCGGGCGGGCGACGCCGGTGGTGCTCACCGCCAGGGCGAGCCCCGCGGCGCGGGCGCCCTCCACCAGGCCGGGCAGGCGGGCGAGGCCGCCGACCTCGGGACTGTCGTCCAGCAGACCCAGCATCCGGTGGAGCTTGGTGAGGGCGTCGCGGCTCGCGGCGCCGATCGCGGTCAGCGCGCGTCGGGCTGCGGCCGGGTCGGTGTCGAGGACGGCCTGACCGGCCTCGGCCTGGACGGCGACCAGGGTCACCGCGTGCGACACCACGTCGTGCAGCTCCCGGGCGATGCGCTGCCGCTCGGCCGCGGCGGCGGTGGCGGCCGCAGTCGCCGCCTCCCGCTCGATGACCAGCCGCTCGCGCTCGAGCAGACGGATGCGCTCGCTGCGCGCGCGGACCCCCCAGCCCAGGCCGCAGGGGACGACGAAGAACAGCAGCAGGGTGGCGAGCAGGTCGTCCTCGGTGCCCGAGGAGTCCAGCGCGACGGAGGTCAGCGCGGACGCCGCGAGCACCGCCACCGCGGGCAGCGCCCTGCGCACGGGGGCGTGGGCGAAGCCGGAGTAGGCCGCGACGATGACGGCCAGCAGCACGCCCACGACGTCCGGCGAGTCGACCACCAGGGTCTCCGCCATCACCCCGACGGCGATCCACACGCAGGTGAGGCCCGGGTACGTCGTCCGCACGGCCAGGCCGAGCACGGTCGCGGCGGCCATGGCCGCACGCAGCCCGGGGGCGGTGTCGCTGGTGGCGAGCGTCTCGGCGACGGCGAGCACCGCCAGGGCGACCGCCAGGGCGGCGGCCAGGGCGGCATCGGAGGTGCTGACGGCGGCGCGGAGCCGGTCACCTGCCCGGGGCATGCCCGCAACCTAGACCCGGCGGCGGCCCGGCGACACCGACCCGGGTCGGTGCCCACGGGCCCTGTCGTGCGCCTGACGTGGGTGCGGGTCGGGCCGCCCGTCGGTGGTCCGCGCCGCCCGTCGGCGACGAGGTTGGACGGCACCAGGCACCCACCCGACCCACGGAGGACCCGATGTCCCGCACCACCGCGCTCCCGACCACCCGCCCTCAGCTCGACGAGCCCCGCCGCGGCGTCGGCCGCGCCGCCGTCGTCCTGGCCGGGCCGGTGCTGCTCGTGGCCGCCGAGCTGATCGCCCCCCGCTTCCCGGACGCCCTCGACACCGCCGGCGAGGGCGCCTTCCTCGTCGCGCACCGCGGGCTGTTCACCGCGGCCTCGCTGCTGGGCGCGGCCGCCGGCGTCCTGCTGGCGGTCGCGGCCGTCGTCGTGGCTCTCGGCACCACGGGCCGCGGACGCCGGCTGCTCCGGGTCGCCGCCGGGTTCGCCGTCCTCGGCGGCACCGGCCTGACCATGCACCACGCCGCCACCCTCGGTGGTCTCGACGCCATGGCCGGCGGCGCCTCCCCGTCCTCGCTCGTGGCGATGGCCGAGGGCCCGGGGGCAGCGTCCTCGATCCTGGCCCTCCTCCTCGGGACGACGCTCGCGGCCCTCCTGCTCGCCCTGGCCGCCCACCGCACCGGACGCACCCCGGGCCGCGCCGGTTGGTGGCCGCTCGGCGTCGCGGTGCTCGGCGTCGCCGCGAACATGTCGGGCATCGCGTTCGGGACGGTCGTCTTCGTCGTCGCGATCGGCGTCCTGCTGGCGGTGCACCTGCGGCCCGCCGTCGACGGCGGCTGACCGGGCGCTCGCCCCTCGTTGCGGAGCACCTGGACCACCGAGAGCGGTGGCTCCCCGGGTAGGAGTCGAACCTACGTCGCTAGTCCTGATTCAAAGTCAGGCGGGCCCTGCCGGCAGACCAACCGGGGATCGAGCCCTCACCCTAGGAGGCGGGGTCCGCTCAGGGCAGGTCGAGGGTGATGCTCGCGGGGTCCTCGTCGGTCCAGCCGAGACGGGCGAGCTCGCGGTGCAGCATCGGCAGCATCGTGTAGACGTAGGTCTGCGTCAGGTGGCTGCTCTGGCGGTAGACGAGCACACCGCCGATGGCCGGGGCGCAGCGCGGGCGGCTCTCGGGGCAGATGAACTCGTTGAGGTCGACCAGCGGGGCGCCGGACTCCTCCGCCGCCTCCTGCATGATGCCCAGGCCGCTCTCGGCGTAGCCGCGCTGGGCGTCGAAGCCGCAGCTCTGGTACTCGGCGTTGCGGTCCACGCACTGGTAGACGCGCTTGCCGGACGGCGGCCCGGGGTTGTCGGCGAGCAGGACGACGTCGATGCCGAGGTCCTGCATCTCCTCGACGGCCTCGGCGAACCCGCGCCCGGAGTCGTCGTACGCCCCGCGCACCGAGATGATCACCCGGTCCGGGGCGTCGCCCTCGGCGAACGAGTCGAGCACGTTGTTGGAGTACTCGTCGCACTTCTGCTCGGGCTTGCCCGTGCGGCTCGGCACGCAGCCCGCCTTGCCGAGGGTACGGATCCGCCAGCCCTCGAGCTCGCCGAGGCGGTCGAGCGCCGGGTACCACTGCACCATCTTCGAGTCGCCCATCATCGCGACCTCGATGTCGCCGTCGACGTCGCCGAAGGTGCAGCGCTCCGGGGGCAGCTCCGCGATCGGCCCGCGGACCTGGCACTCGTCGACGAGGGGCTGGTCCTGGGTGGCGACCGACGGGTCGGGGACGACCCGGCCGGACATGGTGAACGCCTCGCGCGGGTCGCTCACGACCGTCCAGTCCGCGCCGTCCGGGTCGGCGACGAGCGCACGGGCGCCGGGCTCGGAGATGTCGTCGTACGACGCGAGCGACGGGACGCTGAGCGCCACCGCAACACCGACGGCACAGGTGGTCGCCATGGCGACCAGCGCCACCAGCAGCGACCGCAGCGGGCGGGCGACGAGCGCCGGGTGGAAGCGGACGGGCCGCTCGACGAGCCTGCCGGTGAGCCAGGCCAGCCCGATCGAGGCCGCCGCGAGCACCGGGGCCTGCAGGAGGCCGGGCTTCCCGAAGACCTCCTTGCTGAGGATGATCAACGGCCAGTGCCACAGGTACGTCGCGTAGGAGATGCCACCGATCCAGACGAGCGGCCTCCACGACAGCGCCCGTCCCGGCAGCGTCGAGTGACCGGCGCCGCCCGCGGCGATGAGCGCCGCCGTGCCCAGCACCGGCAGGGCGGCGGCGTACCCCGGCCAGGGCGTCGCGCCGGAGAAGAGGGTGACGCCGAGGACGATCCCGACCACGCCCAGCCAGGCGAGCACCTGCACCGCGGCCCGGCTCGCCAGGGCGAGCCGGTTGGCGGCGATCGCCAGGCCGGCGCCGACGGCGAGCTCCCAGACCCGGGTGGTGGTGACGAAGTAGGCCGTGGCCGGCTCGGTCGCGGTGGCGTGGACCGACCAGGCGAACGACGCGAGACCCACGCCGCCGATCGCGACGATCAGCGTGGGCCGCAGCCGCAGGCCGAAGCGGCGCACGAGCACCAGGCAGAGCAGGATCAGCAGCGGCCAGACGACGTAGAACTGCTCCTCCACCGACAGCGACCAGTAGTGCTGCAGCGCCGACGGTGCGGCGTCCTCGGCGAGGTAGTCCACGGAGCGGGCGGCCAGCTCCCAGTTCAGGACGTACAGCGTCGAGGCGACGGTGTCGCGACCCAGGTTGACGTGCGTCGACCCCGGCAGCAGCCACCAGCCCGCCACCGCCGTCACGACGAGCACCAGGCTGGCCGCCGGCAGGAGGCGTCGGGCGCGGCGGGCGTAGAAGTCGAGCATCGAGACGCGACCGGTGCGCTCGGCCTCCCGGATGAGCAGGCCCGTGATCAGGAAGCCCGAGATGACGAAGAAGATGTCGACGCCCGCGAAGCCGCTGGACAGGACCGGGGCGCCCAGGTGGTAGAGCAGCACCGTCAGGACGGCGATGCCGCGCAGGCCCTCGATGTCGAGGCGCAGACCCGCGCCGTGCCCGCCCGTGGAGGCCTTCGTCGCCGCCGCCCCGCCGGCCCCGACGGGTCCCCGCGCGTCGCGACGCGGTGCCGTGACCGTGCCGCGGGAGGAGCGGTGGGTCCCGGACATCGGAAGGAGTGTAGGTGCCGGGAGTGCCCCGTCCGGGAATCCGCGCCGGGGCGCCGGGCATAGGGTCGACACGTGGACCTGCCCGTGATGCCGCCGGTGCGCCCGATGCTGGCGAAGTCGGTCAGCGGGATCCCGGACCCCGCCAAGCACGGCGGGGGCCTGAGCTTCGAGCCGAAGTGGGACGGCTTCCGCTGCCTCGTCTTCCGTGACGGCGACGAGGTCGAGCTCGCCAGCCGCAACACCAAGCCGCTGACCCGCTACTTCCCGGAGGTCGTGGCCGCGGTCCTCGAGCAGCTGCCGGAGCGCTGCGTGCTCGACGGCGAGATCTTCGTGGCGAGCACGGGCGAGGAGGGCTCGCGGCTCGAGTTCGAGGTGCTCCAGGAACGGATCCACCCCGCGGGCTCCCGCGTGCGGATGCTCGCCGAGACCACCCCGGCCGGCTTCGTCGCCTTCGACCTGCTGGCGCTCGGCGACACCTCGTACGTCGACCGCCCGTTCTCCGAGCGCCGGGCCGCGCTGGTCGAGGCCCTCGCCGGCCTGCTGGACGACGGCCCGTGCCACCTGACCCGCACCACCACCGACCCCGTGGTCGCCCAGGAGTGGTTCGGCACCTTCGAGGGCGCCGGCCTCGACGGCGTGGTCGCGAAACCCCTCGACGCGCCGTACACCGAGAACGGGCGCACGATGCTGAAGATCAAGCACGAGCGCACCGCGGACGTCGTCCTCGCCGGGCTGCGCGAGCACAAGACGAGCACCCCGGAGCGACCGCTGCTGGGCAGCCTCCTGCTCGGCCTGTACGACGACGAGGGGTCGCTGCAGCACATCGGCGTCAGCGCGTCCTTCACGGAGGTCAGGCGGGCCGCGCTGATGGAGGAGCTGGCGCCGCTGGTCTGCGACGTCTCCGAGCACCCGTGGGGTGCCTGGAGGGAGTGGGCCATCGCCAACCCCGACCGCGTCCCCGGCACCCAGAGCCGCTGGAGCGCCGGCAAGGACCTGTCCTTCACCCCGCTGCGGCCCGAGCGGGTGCTGGAGGTCAAGTACGACCACATGGAGGGCCGCCGCTTCCGCCACACCGCGCACTTCAAGCGCTGGCGGCCCGACCGCGACCCCACGTCCTGCGGCTACGACCAGCTCGACGAGCCCGCGGGCTACGACCTGTCCGAGATCCTGAGGCCCGAGGAGGCCCCGTGAGCGACGCCCCCCAGACCGATGTCCCGACGACCGGCACCGCCGAGGGCGAGGAGCCGCCGTACGACGTCGTCGTGCTCGTCGAGCAGGAGCTGTCCGCCGGTGACGCGGAGCGCATCGCCGCCCTGCACCGCGGCATCACCGAGGAGACCGGCGCCGTCGTGCGCTACCACCTGCTGCTGCCCGTCGACGACGCCGCCGCGGCGGTGCACGCCGCGATGGGGTCGATGGCCTCGCAGGACGCGCTCGCCGCCCCCGCTCCCCCGCCCCAGGACCTCGCCGAGGTCGACGGGGCGCTCCGCGAGGAGGCGCAGCGTCGCCTCGGCGCCTCGCTCGACGCCATGGCCGGCGCCGGCGCCCAGGCCGCGGGTGCCACGGTGCCCGGGCCGCCGGTCGACGCGCTGCGCAGCACCGTCTCGGCCGTGGGCGCCCGCGAGGCGGTCGTCATCACCGAGCGCCACGTCGTGGCCGAGTTCCTCTCCGTCGACTGGGCCTCGCGGGCGCAGCGGCACCTCGGCATCCCGGTGCTCCACCTCGTCGAGCACGAGACCTTCGCGGAGCAGGCCGGCGACCCGGGCGGGGTCACCGGGCTCTGAGACGGGCCCGGGGGGCTCGTCCGGGGCGATCGGCGCGGAGGGTCGGGGAGGCAGGTCCCGCCGAAGTCTCATAAGGTCGCGGGGTGAGCGACAGCCAGGACCGGCCGCAGCAGCCCGCCGCCGACCCCGCCGCGGCGCCCCCCGCCGCCGGCGTCGCCGCCGACACGGTGGGCGAGGTCGCGGGTGACGCCGAGGCCACCGCCTCCCTCGGCAGGCGTCTCCGCTATCCGCGGCGCGTCGTCCTGGTGGCCGGAGCCGGCCGCAGCGGCACCAGCACGCTGGCCGGCGTCCTGCAGCGCCTGCACCTGTACGTGCCGCAGCCGGAGGTCGACGCCGACACCACCAACCCCCGCGGGTTCGGGGAGTCCGCATGGGTGGTGCGCCACCACGACCGGATGCTGCGCCGCGCGAACGTCAACATGGCCGACGCGCGGCCCGACGCCTGGCTCGACGCCGCCCGCATCGCGGCGATGCCCAACTGCCGGGTCCCCACCAGCAAGTTCCTCGAGGAGCAGTTCGGCTTCGGCAGCGAGGTCGTCATCAAGGACCCGCGCCTGAGCTGGTTCCTCGGCCTGTGGCAGGCCGCCGCCGTCCGCACCGAGTCGACGGCCGTGGTCGTGACCATGCTGCGCCCGCCGGCCGAGGTCATCGGCAGCAAGCAGGACCACTACGCCAACCGGCTGGGCGCCCCGCACCTGGCCGCGTCGTGGCTGAACATGATGCTCCACACCGAGCGCGCCGGGCGCGACCTGCAGGAGGGCGCGGGCCGGTCGTTCGTCCGCTACACCGACCTGCTCGGCGACTGGACCTCGACGATCATGCGGCTCGGCGAGGAGCTGCAGCTGCAGAACGTCCTGCACGCGGGGACGACGGCGGTCACCGACGTCGACACGTTCATCGACCCGGCGCTGCGTCGTACCGAGCGGACTCTCGCGGACATGCCGATCTCCTCGCGGATGCGCGAGCTGGTCGAGGAGACGGACGCCGCGCTGAACTCGATGGCCGACCCCGGCGGTGACACCGCCGAGGTCCGGGCGACGCTCGACCAGCTGCGCACGGCGTACGTCGACCTCTACGCCGACGCCGAGGCCGTCACCCGCTCCACCGCCCTCGCCGCGGTCGAGAGGGGCCGCCGCGAGGGTCGTGAGGCCGCCCGCGCCGAGTCCGCCCCGGACGGGTCCGGCGACGAGGCCGGGGGCGCCGCGGACGCCGCGACCGGGCTGGCGCGCCGCGCCGCCCGTCGTCTGCCCGAGCCGGTCAAGGGCCGCCTGCGCGACCTGCGGGGCCGCGGGTGAGCCGCGTGCCCGCCGACGGGCTGAGGAACCTCCAGGGCGAGCACGAGTACGACATCGTCTGGCCCTGGACGAAGCCCGGCGGCCTGCGCACCGGCTCGACGGCCGTGCTGCGCGTCAAGAACGAGGCCCGCTCGCTGCCCTTCGTGCTGCCGGGCCTGCTGCGCGTCTGCGACAAGGTCCTCGTCGTCGACAACCAGTCGGACGACCAGACGCCGGAGGTGGCGAAGCAGGCGGCCGTCGACATGGGCCGCGGTGACCAGCTGGAGGTCCTCGAGTACCCCTTCCGCGTCGCCCGTGCCGGCGCCGAGCACCTCGCCGAGCCCGAGCTGTCGGTGCACTCGCTGAGCTACTTCTACAACTGGTCGTTCGCCCAGTGCGACACCACGTTCAGCTGGAAGTGGGACGGCGACATGGTGCTGACCGCCGAGGGCGAGCTGGCCATGGCCGAGTTCGGCTGGCGGTCGTTCCGCAAGGACGTCATCCTCAAGTTCCCGCGCCACGGCCTGTACGTCGAGTCCGAGAGCCGCGCCTACCTCGACCTCTCCCTGCACAACGCCGAGGGCTGGGGCTTTCCGATCGGTCCCGAGTGGACCTACACGAAGTCGTTCGAGTGGGAGGTCCGCCGCCGCCCGGAGGACACGGTCGACGCGATCCTGCCGCGCGGTCTGTGCGTGGAGCTGAAGTGGCTGGACGGCGACGAGTTCGGCCACTGGACCGACCCCGAGTCGTTCGCGACCAGCGCCCGCAACGCCCGCAAGCGCTACGAGTGGTCGGTGTTCAACGCGCTCAGCGCCGGCGAGGTGCCGCCCGAGCTCATCCAGATCGACTCCCCCGAGGGCACCCACGTCATCGACTACGTGACGAAGACCTGGCTCCCCACCGCTCCCCGCCCCCTGCGCCCCCCGAACCGCGAGCCGCAGCCGACGGACTGAGCCCGTCCGGGGGTCGCCAGCCGGAGGTCGAGCCGCGCGATCCGGCGGGGTCTGGACACGCCCGACCCAGGACGGCTGAGCACACCGGCTGCTCACCCGGGGGTCGAGGTTGTCGAGCAGGGAGCGAGCCCTGGCGAGCGACCGCGTCGAGACCGCCCGGCTAGTCCGTGATGCGGTTGCCCTGGTCGTCCCAGTGGGCGGCGACCTTCTTCGAGGGCTGCACCCGCGGAGGCTCGCCGGGCATCTTGGGGTGGTCGGGCGGGTAGTTGAGCTCCCCCTCGGGCTGCGCGTCGTACAGCGCGATCAGAGGGCCCAGGTCGTGGGCGACGTCGTCGATCGTCGCCCACGGGTCGCCGTCGGCGAGGCGCTCCGGGACCGTGAAGAGGTTGAGCGTGGACGGGTCGGTGACGTCGGCGAGGTCGTCCCACGCCAGGGGCGTCGAGACGGGCGCCCCGGGCAGCGGTCGCAGGGAGTACGCCGAGGCGATGGTGCGGTCGCGGCAGTTCTGGTTGTAGTCCACGAAGATCCGCTCGCCGCGCTCCTCCTTCCACCACGCCGTCGTCACCTGGTCGTCGCGGGAGGCGAGCTCGCGCCCGAAGCCGATGGCGGCGTGGCGGACGTCGACGAAGTCCCAGCGCGGCTCGATGCGGACGTAGACGTGGACGCCCCGGTTGCCCGAGGTCTTGGCGTAGCCGGTGATCCCGTGCTCGGCGAGCAGCTCCCGGGCGACGCCGGCGACGCGCACCGCGTCGGAGAACGTCGTCCCCGGCTGCGGGTCGAGGTCGATGCGGAGCTCGTCGGGGTGGTCGAGGCTCGCGGGGTCGTCGGTGCGGCGCACGGGCCACGGGTGGAAGGTCAGCGTCCCCATCTGCGCGCACCACGTCGGCACGGCGATCTCGGTCGGGCAGATCTCGTCGGCGGTGCGGCCGGACGGGAAGGTGATGCGGGCCGTCTCCAGGTAGTCGGGGGCGCCCTTCGGCACCCGCTTCTGGTAGAACGCGTCGGCCTCGCGGTCGGTCGGGCCGGTCGCCAGCCGCATGCCCTCGCGGACGCCGGACGGCCAGCGTTCCAGTGCCGTCGGCCGGTCACGCAGCGCCCGCATGAGGCCGTCCTCGACGGCCACGACGTACCCGGCGACCATCAGCTTGGTGACCTCGGGCGTCGAGCCCGTGGCCTCGTAGACGACCCGGTCGGGGCTCGAGACGCGCACCGACCGGTCCCCTGCGGCGACCTCCGCGGCCGGCGTACGAGCCATGGCGCGAGCCTAGGGCAGCGCGTCGACACCGAGGAGGGGCCCGGGACCCCACGGCTCAGGGCCGCAGGACCAGGCCCGCCTTCTTGTTCAGCCGCTCCGCGACGTCGGCGGGGGCGAGCTCGCCGGCGAGCACCCGGCTCGTCGTCCACATGCTGATGTCGAAGCCGGTCAGCTCGACGAACGCCGGCAGCTCGTCGACGTACGACGACGCCAGCAGCTCGATGTCGGCTGCGGTGACGGGGGCGGCGTCGAGGCCACCCGGGGACGACCAGCGCGGCTTGTCGGCGGTCTCCGGCTCGAACGGGCGCAGGCCGATGAACTGCGCGACCTCGTTCACGGCCGTCGTCGGGTCCTTGACGATCTGCTCGAAGGTCATCAGCAGCCACTGCTCCCGCGGATAGACCTCGAGGCCGCGGGACAGCTGCTGGGCGTAGAGACCGCGGGCGACGAGGTCCCACTTCGCGGAGCCGATGCGCTTCCAGGTGCTCTCCGGCGGCACCTTCGACAGCTGCCCGTCGCGGACGGCCTGCCCGAACGACGGCCAGGTGTCGCGGCGGGCGAACTCCATGTTCCACGCCGAGAACGCCCGGTCGATCGGGTCGCGGAAGGCCGCGATCAGCTTCATCTCCGGGCGGTAGTCGTGCATCCGCCGCAGGGCGTTCGGGATGAAGATGTACGACGGCGTCGAGTCGAGGGCGACCCGCTCGCGGGGGCGCTTGGCGCGCTTGGCGTACTCGCTGTAGTCGGGGTCCGACCAGTCGACGTTCTCGTCGTCGAAGAAGTGGATCTCCTTCGGGTTGCGCCGCGCGAAGCCGGGGTGCTCGCGCAGGATCCCGTGCAGCGTGGTGGTCGCCGCCTTCTGCACGCCGACCAGGGAGGCCGTGTACTCGATCATCTTGGGCGGCACGACGCTCCTCTGCGCTCGCGGTCTCCTGCTGTCGCGGCTCGGCCCGGAAACCCGGTCGAGGACGACCCTCCGGTGCTTCTAGCCTGCGGAGTGTGACCCTAGACCACCTCCCCGTGACCACCGTCGACCCCGAGTCCGAGGAGGGCCTGCGCTGGCTGGCCGCCGTCCTCGCCGGGTTCGGGGAGGGCACGGTGCCCGACGAGCTGGTCCCGCTGTGGCGCGAGGACGCCCGCGTCGACGGTCACACCCTGTACGCCGTGTGGCCGGAGCGGTCGTGGGCGAGCGACCCGGTCCCGGTGGCGACGTACGCGAGCTGGGCGCAGAGCCTCAACGTCGGCGGCGGGCGCACCCTGCCGCTGCACATGGTCACCGCGGTCACGACGGCCGTCTCCCACCGCCGCCGCGGCCTGCTGCGCGCGATGATGACCGGCGACCTCGCCACCGCCGCGCGGGCGGGCCTGCCGCTGGCCGCCCTGACCGCGACGGAGGGGTCGATCTACGGCCGTTTCGGCTTCGGCCCGGCCGTGCGCGAGCGGCGCCTCGAGGTGCAGGTCACCTCCCGCTTCGCGCTCCGCCGCGAGCCCGGCGAGGACCCGGGCCGCTTCGAGGTCCTGCCCGCGCCGCAGGCGTGGCCGGCGATCCAGGAGGTCTTCGCGGCCCACCTCGCCACGACGCGCGGCGCCGTCGAGCGGCCCCACGAGTACCGCGCCTCCCTGACCGGGCTCTTCGACATCGGCGACCGCGCCGCGGACCCGAAGCGCCGCGTCCTGCTGCACCTCGACGCCGACGGGCGCCCCGACGGGTACGCCGTGTGGCGCCCGACGGGTCGCGTGGACGGGGTCGGCACCGCCGACGTGCACGACGTCCTCGCGACCTCCCCGGACGTCGAGCTGCGAGTCTGGCGCCGTCTCGCGGACCTCGACCTCACCGAGCGCCTGCGCGTGCAGACCGCGCCGGTGACCACGACGCTCGAGTGGTCGCTGCGCGAGCCCCGGGTGGTGCGGACGACGAGCCTGCACGACCACCTGTGGCTGCGTGTCCTCGACGTCCCGGCGGCGCTCGGGGCCCGGCCGTGGTCCGCCGACGGGACCGTCGTCCTCGGGGTCGACGACCCGCTCGGTCACGCCGCGGGGTCCTGGCGGGTGCAGACCTCCGGCGGGCGCGCGGAGGTCACGGCCACCGAGGAGGCCCCCGAGGTGGTCCTGGACGTCGAGGCGCTGGGCGCGTCGTACCTCGGCGACGTGGCGGTCGCGACGCTCGCCGGGGCGGGCCGGGCCACCGTCCCGGCGGGCGGCGACCCCGAGGCGCTCCAGCGGTGGGCGGCGATGGCCGACGGCGGGCCGGCGCCGTACTGCGCCACCCACTTCTGAGCCTGGCGGCCTCCGGCGGGCCCGGGCGCTCGACGGCTGCGGGGCTGGCCCGCCCGACTATCCTGGTCCCGTGGCGTACAACGTGGAGAAGACCGACGACCAGTGGCGCGAGGAGCTGTCGCCGCAGGAGTACCAGGTGCTCCGCCAGGCGGGCACCGAGCGGCCCTTCGTCGGGGAGTACACCGACACCGAGACCATCGGCGTCTACAAGTGCAAGGCGTGCGAGGCGAAGCTGTTCGAGTCGGACACCAAGTTCCACTCCGGCTGCGGCTGGCCGTCGTTCTACCAGCCGATCAGCGACACCATCGAGTACATCGAGGACAACTCGCTCGGCATGCGTCGCACCGAGGTCCGCTGCGCCAACTGCGGCTCACACCTCGGTCACGTGTTCCCGGACGGATACGGCACCCCGACGGGTGACCGCTACTGCATCAACTCGATCTCGCTGACGCTGGAGCCCGCCGACCGCTCCTGAGGTCCGCTCACCCGGCGCGGGTGCTTGGATGACCGGGTGTTCGTGTCGGATCAGCACCGGTTCCTGTTCATCCACGTGCAGAAGACCGGTGGGGTCACCGTGGAGCGGCGCCTCCAGCAGCTGATGCCGGAGGGCCGGACGGCCCGGGACACCGACGTCCAGCGGCACTCGCGGCTCTCGACCGTGCTCGGGCGCTACCCCGAGCTCACGCCGTACTTCATCTTCGGCGTGGTGCGGAACCCGTGGTCGCGGATGGTGTCGTGGTGGCGGATGGTCGAGCGCACCCGCGAGAGGGCCGCGAACGGCGACCCGTGGGCCGTCGCCCGCCTCCACGGCCCCGACCCGCACCCCTTCTGGTCGGCGCTGGACCGCACCTGCCCGGACTTCCGCACCTTCGTGCACGAGGGCACCGAGGACTGGACGCGGCTGAGCCGGCCGCAGGTCGACTTCCTCGTCACCGACGGCCGCTTCCCTGACTTCGTCGGCCGCCAGGAGTCGCTCGAGGCCGACCTGCGGGCGGTCGCCGCCCGCTACGACCTGCCGTGGACGCCCCTGCCCCCGCCCGAGAACGCGGACCCGAACCCGCCGCCGTCGTACCGCGAGTACTACGACGACGCGACGCGCGAGCGGGTCGGCGAGGTCTTCGCGAAGGACGTGGCCTACTTCGGCTACGACTTCTAGGCGGGCAGCCGCCAGTCGACCGGCTCGGCCCCCTGCTCGCGCAGCAGCGCGTCGACGCGGCTGAAGGGCCGCGAGCCGAGGAAGCCGCGGTGGGCCGACAGCGGCGACGGGTGCGCCGACGCGACCACCGGGACGTCGCCCAGGACGGACGTCAGGCCCTGCGCCTTCGAGCCCCACAGGATGGCCACCAGCGGTCCACCACGGGCGGCGAGCGCCTCGATGGCGCGCTCGGTGACCTCCTCCCACCCCTTGCCCTGGTGGGAGTTCGAGTCGCCGGGGCGGACCGTCAGGCACCGGTTGAGCAGCATGACCCCCTGGTCCGCCCAGGCGGACAGGTCGCCGTGGGCCGGCGGGTCCACGCCGAGGTCGTCGCGCAGCTCGGCGTAGATGTTGCGCAGGCTGCCGGGCAGGGGCCGCACGTGCGCCTCGACCGCGAAGCTCAGGCCGATCGGGTGCGCCGGGTTCGGGTAGGGGTCCTGCCCGACGACGAGGACGCGGACGTCGGCCAGCGGCCGCTCGAACGCGCGGAAGACCCGCTCCCCCGCCGGCTGGTAGCCGCGGCCGGCCGCCACCTCGGCGCGCAGGAACTCGCCCATCGCGCCGATGCGCTCGTCGACCGGCGCGAGGGCCTCGGCCCAGTCGGGGGCCATGAGGCCCTTCTCCACGAGTCCCGCGAGCGCACCCATCCGGCCATCATGCCGAGCGCCCCCACGCCCGCCGCCCGTGGGACCATCACGGCGTGAGGATCCTGTCCGTCCAGTCGTCCGTCGCCTACGGCCACGTGGGCAACTCCGCCGCCGTCTTCCCGCTCCAGCGCCTCGGCCACGAGGTGTGGCCGGTCATCACGGTGCACTTCTCGAACCACACGGGCTACGGCGAGTGGCGCGGCCCGCTGCTCGCGGCGAGCGACGTCGCCGAGGTGATCACGGGCATCGGCGAGCGCCGGGTGGCGGGTCCGGACGGCAGCCAGGTGAGCGTGCTCGCCACCGCGGACGCCGTCCTCACCGGCTACCAGGGCGCCGAGGACGTCGGGCAGGTCGTCCTCGACGCCGTCGCCCGCGTGAAGGAGCTGAACCCCTCCGCCGTGTACTGCTGCGACCCCGTGATGGGCGACGTCGGACGCGGCATGTTCGTGCGGCCCGGCATCCCCGAGTTCATGCGGGACTCCGTCGTCCCCGCCGCGGACCTGATCACGCCGAACCACTTCGAGCTCGACTTCCTCGCCGGCCGCGAGACGCGCACGATGACCGAGGTGCTCGACGCCGTGGACGCCGTCCGCGAGCGCGGCCCGCGCACCGTCCTGGTCACCAGCCTGCTGCACGACGAGGTGCCCGAGGGTCACCTCGACGTCCTCGCCGTCACCGACGAGGGCGCCTGGACCGTCACCACCCCGCAGCTGCCCATCAGCCCCAACGGTGCCGGTGACCTGACCTCCGCGCTGTGGCTCGCGCACCTCACCACCGCCGACTCCGTCCCGGCCGCGCTGTCGGCGACGACGTCCGCGGTGTACGGCGTCCTGCGCGCCACCCTCGAGTCGGGCCACCGCGAGCTGCGGCTCGTCCCCGCGCAGGACGAGATCGTCCACCCCTCCGAGCTGTTCGAGGCGCGTCGGGTCCGGTAGCGCAAGACCGATCAAGCGCGGTGGCCCGTCGGCGCGCATCCTGGGGACATGGAACCCCGGGTGCTCGCCGTCACCGTCCTGGGCGAGGTGCGCGCCGGCCACCGGGGACCCTCGGGGATCGACAAGCGCCCGGTCACGGGACCGGTGGCGGTCACCGCCGACGGCCTGGAGGGTGACCGGCGGATGGGCCGCTCGCACCGCGGCGCGGACACCGCCGTGCACGCCTACGCGGAGGAGGACGCCGCCCACTGGGTGGACCGGCTCGGACGGCACGTCGAGGCCGGTGGGTTCGGCGAGAACCTGCGGACCGAGGGTCTCGACGTCTGCGGCGCCGAGATCGGGGAGCGCTGGCGCATCGGGGAGCTGCTGCTCGAGGTGCGGCTGCCCCGCACGCCGTGCGAGAACCTCTCGCTGCGGCTCGGGGTCGAGGGCTTCCACCGCGACTTCCGTGCGAGCGGCAGGGTCGGCGCGATGTTGCGCGTCCTCGAGCCCGGAACGGTCGCGGCGGGCGACGCGGTGGTCGTCGAGCACCGGCCCGGGCACGGTGTCGGCGTCACCGAGCTGAACGGCCGGCTCGACGCCGACCGGGCGACCTGCCTCCTCGACTCGGGGGTGCCGCTGGCCCGCAGGGTGCGGGAGCGCGCCCGCCGCGCCGTACGACGGGGGTCCTCCCGGTGAGCCGTCCGGACGCCTTCCGCGACTTCGTCGCCACGCTGGCCGACCACCTCGACGACCCCGACGTCCGCGGCGAACGGCTCGCCGCCCTGGCACACCTGTCGCGGTTCCACCACGACCGTCTCGTCAGCGCCACCGCCGGTGAGCCACCCGGGCGGTTCCGGCGTCGGGTGCTGCTGGAGCGGGCCGCCCACCGGCTGCTCACCACGGACGCGGGCGTCCTCGACGTCGCTCTCGAGGCGGGTTTCGCCTCGCACGAGGGGTTCACCCGCGCGTTCCGGGCGGCGTACGGCGTGCCGCCCACCACGTGGCGTCGCTCCCCCACCCAGATCCGCCTCGCCGCGCCCAGCGGCGTCCACTTCCACCCCCCGGGCGGCCTGCGGCTGCCGTCACGCCAGGAGACCGCCATGGACCTCGCCGGCGACATGGTCGACCACCACGTGCACCTGCTCGGCGAGATGCTCGAGAGGGCCGGGCGCTGCCCCGACGTCGACCTCGACGCCGCAGTGGGCGCGCTCGTCCCCGGCATCGACGACGACCCCACTCTGCGCTCGGTCCTGTCCAGGCTGGTCGGCCAGCTGGGGATGTGGAACGCAGCGCTGGACGACCGCACCTACGACTGGTCGGTCGAGGAGCACGAGACGGTGGACTCGATGCGGCGGCGGCTGGACGTCGAGGGGCCGGCGTTCGCCGGCCGGGTGCGCGCGGCGTCGTCCGAGGGGCGGCTCGACGAGACGTTCGTCGACGCCACCTGCCGCCCCGCCCGCGTCTTCACCGTCGGCGGGATGGTCGCCCACGTCCTCACCTTCGCCGCCCACCGCCGCGTCGTCGCCCTGGGCGCCCTCGCCCGCGCTGGGCACGGCGATCTGGAGTGGGGCGACCCCGTGCTCGCCGTGGGCGGGCCCGGCTGAGTCGCCGAGCGGGACCTGCGGGGGGGGGGGGGGGGGCGCCGGGCGGGGGCGGGGGCGGCCGGGGCCCGCGGGGGGCGGCGGCCCCGGGGGCGCCGCGCGGCCGCCCCCCCCCCCTCCTGGGGGGCCCCCCCCCCCCCCGCGGAGCCGGGTTCAGGACTTCGCGAGACCCCCGAGGCGCTCCCAGGTGGCCACGACGGTGTCGGGGTTCAGCGACATCGACTCGATGCCCTGCTCCATCAGCCACTGGGCGAGGTCGGGGTGGTCCGAGGGGCCCTGGCCGCAGATGCCGACGTACTTGCCGCGTTCCTTGCAGGCGGTGATGGCCATCGACAGCATGTGCTTGACGGCGGGGTCGCGCTCGTCGAACCCGTCGGCCACCAGCGAGGAGTCCCGGTCGAGACCGAGGGTGAGCTGCGTGAGGTCGTTCGACCCGATCGAGAAGCCGTCGAAGTGGTCGAGGAACTTGTCGGCCAGGACCGCGTTGGACGGGACCTCGCACATCATCACGACCTTGAGGTCGTTCTCGCCGCGCACCAGGCCGTGCTGCCCGAGCAGGTCGATGACGCCCTCGGCCTCCTTGATGGTCCTCACGAACGGGATCATGATCCAGACGTTCGTCAGGCCCATCTCGTCGCGCACGTGCTTCATCGCCTCGCACTCCAGCGCGAAGCACTCGGCGAAGTCCTCGGACAGGTACCGCGACGCGCCGCGGTAGCCGATCATCGGGTTCTCCTCGTCGGGCTCGTAGGCCTCGCCGCCGATGAGGTTCGCGTACTCGTTCGACTTGAAGTCGCTCATCCGGACGATCACCGGGTTCGGCGCGAACGCGGCGCCCAGCATCGAGACGCCCTCGGCGACGCGGCGGACGAAGAACTCCCGCGGGCCGGGGTGGGCGGCGATGATCTCCTCGATCTCCTCGCGCAGGTCGGCGTCGAGGGAGTCGGGGTCGCGCTCGAGGTCGAGCAGCGCCTTCGGGTGGACGCCGATCTGCCGGTTGATGATGAACTCCAGCCGCGCCAGGCCCACGCCGGCGTTCGGCAGCTGCGCGAAGGAGAACGCCTGGTCGGGCGTGCCGACGTTCATCATGATCTTCACGTCGAGCTCGGGCAGGGCGTCGAGCTCGGTGGTCTCGACGTCGTAGTCGATGACGCCGTCGTACACGAAGCCGGTGTCGCCCTCGGCGCACGAGATCGTGACCTCACGACCGTCCTCGAGGGTCTTGGTGCCGGTACCGGTGCCGACGATCGCGGGGATGCCGAGCTCGCGGGCGATGATCGCGGCGTGGCAGGTGCGGCCGCCGCGGTTGGTGACGATCGCCGAGGCGCGCTTCATGATCGGCTCCCAGTCGGGGTCGGTCATGTCGGCGACCAGGACCTGGCCGGGGTCGAAGTCGTGCATCTCGTCGATCGACTTCATGACCTTGACGGGCCCGGCGCCGATCTTCTGGCCGATCGCACGGCCCTCGACGAGGACGGTCGAGGCCTTCGAGACCTTGGACGTCACGCTGAACCGCTCGATGACCCCGGTACGACGCGACTGCACCGTCTCGGGGCGGGCCTGGAGCACGTACAGCTTCCCGTCGACGCCGTCACGGGCCCACTCGATGTCCATCGGCCGGCCGTAGTGCTCCTCGATGGTCAGCGCGTGCCTCGCGAGCTCGGTGACCTCGTCGTCCGACAGCGACAGCAGGCGGGAGTCGGCGTCGTCGACGTCCACGAACTCGGTGGTGCGGCCGACCGTCGCGTCGTCGGTGTAGACCATCTTCGTCAGCTTGCCGCCGACGTTGCGCTTGAGGATGGCGGGCTTCCCGGCCCGCAGCGCGGGCTTGTAGACGTAGAACTCGTCGGGGTTGACCGCGCCCTGGACGACGCCCTCGCCGAGGCCGTACGCCGAGGTCACGAACACGGCGTCGGTGAAGCCGGACTCGGTGTCCATCGTGAACATGACGCCGGCGGCGCCGATGTCGGAGCGGACCATCTTCTGCACGCCGGCGGACAGCCCCACGTCGCCGTGCTCGAAGCCGTGGTGCACGCGGTAGGAGATGGCGCGGTCGTTGTAGAGGGACGCGAAGACCTCGCGGATCGCGTCGAGGACGGCGTCGATGCCCTTGACGTTGAGGAACGTCTCCTGCTGCCCCGCGAACGACGCGTCGGGCAGGTCCTCCGCCGTCGCCGAGGAGCGGACGGCGAACGACGCCTCGTCGCCGGAGCCCTCGACGAGGGTCTCGTACGCCGAGCGGATGTCGGCCTCGAGGTCGTCGGGGAACTCCTGGGCCACGACGAGCCCCCGGATCTCCTTGCCGACCTCGGCGAGCCGGCGCACGTCGTCGGTGTCGAGGCCGTCCAGCAGGCCGGAGATCTGCTCGGCGAGCCCGGTCTCCCCGATGAAGCGGTGGTACGCCGAGGAGGTCGTCGCGAACCCGTCGGGCACCCGCACGCCCAGGTCGGCGAGGTTCGAGACCATCTCGCCCAGCGAGGCGTTCTTGCCGCCGACCTGGTCGATGTCGTCCATGCCGAGCTCGGAGAACCAGCGGATGTTGTCGGCGGTCTCTTCAGTCATCGGTGTGTGCCTTCCGGTCCGGGGAGTGACGGGCCTTGCTTCGCTCGCGGCTGGGGACGCCGCCGTTGCGCTTGAGGGTCTGCAGCACGAGGGCCGCCATCTCCTCCACGGACTTCGTGGCGGAGTCGATGACGGGCACGCCGTACTCGCTGAAGAGCTGCTGCGCGCGGCGCAGCTCCCAGCGGCACTGTCCCGCCGAGGCGTACTTCGAGCCGGCGCGGCGCTCGTTGCGCACGCGGGAGAGCCGCTCGGCGGTGGTGGTGATCCCGAAGCAGCGGTCGAGGTGGTCCCGGACGGGCGCGGGCAGCTCGGTCGCGTCGAGGTCCTCCTCGACGAGCGGGTAGTTCGCGACGAACAGCCCGTGCTGGAGCGCGAGGTACATGGACGTCGGCGTCTTCCCGCAGCGCGACGGCGCCAGCAGGATCACGTCGGCGCGGTCGAGGGCACGCACGCTCTGGCCGTCGTCGTGCTCGATGGTGAACTCCACCGCCGCCATGCGGGTGTTGTAGCGCTTGACGTCGTGGACGCCGTGCAACCGGGAGGGCAGGCGGACGCCGCGACGGTCGAGGATCGCCTCGACCCGCTCCATGTGCATGTCGAAGAAGTCGATCAGCGGCGCCCGCGTCTCGCGCAGGGTCAGCCGGATGTGGTCCTCGGCGGCGGTGGTGAACGCCAGCGGGGTCACCGGGCCGTCCATCGCCTCGTCGAGCTGGCGGACGACGTCCTGGGCCGCCTCGACGGTGGTGATGAACGGGATCGTGGTGCGCTCGAAGACCGTGTCGGGGAACTGCATGAGCAGGGCGTTGCCCATGGTCTCGGCGCTGATGCCGGTCGAGTCCGAGAGGAAGTAGACCGGCACCACGGCGTCGTCGTCCACCACGCTGACCTCCTCGTGCCACCAGGCGGCCACGACGCGGCTCGCCGTCGTGCCGTGGGGGAAACCTAGCCCTCCCGCCTCGCGGACGGGAGGGCCAGGTCGAAGCGCGGTCGCCCGGGGTCGGCTCCTAGCAGTCGGTGACGGGCGTCGCGTCCGCGATGCCGTACTCCGAGCGCGCGTCGAGCAGCAGCGGGACGACCGGCTGGTCCTCCTGCGCCATCGACACGTACGGCGACCCGCCACGGGTGGTCACCTCGACGCCGTGCAGGCGCAGCGTCGGGGCGACCTGCTGCCGCTGCTCTGGGGTCAGGGTGTAGCCGCACATCGGGTTCGGCTCGACGTCGTCGTCCTCCAGCGGCAGCCGGTCGTCCTGGCCGGCGAAGTAGACGACGCCGCTGCGGCTCGCGCCCTCCTCGGCGACCCGCTCGCGGGCGGCCTCGGTCTCGCGCAGCAGCGTCTCGCGGTTCTCCAGCGCGAACTGCGCGCTGCCCACCGCGGCGAGGTAGTTGACGCGGACGCGACGGCGGTTGAGCAGCGCCGGGTCCTCCTCCTCGGCCGCGTCCAGCGGGGCGTTGGCGGTCTCGCTGAGCATGCCGACGACGTGCTGGGTGCCGGCGTAGTTGCGCAGGATCCGGGCCTGCTCGTCGCCGGCGACCTGCTGGAACGGCTCGCCGTCCTTGACGAGGATCCCGTACTCGCCGGAGGTGTAGCCCTCGGCGGTGACGGCGTCGGCGGCGTACGACTCGCTCATGGTGCGGGCGAGGTCGTGGAGGGTGCCGTCGACCTGGCGGTTGCGCGGCCAGAGCTGGAGCAGGTCGGTCTCGTAGAACTCTCCGGGGCCGTACTCGTGCAGGTCGTTGAGGACGTCGGGCCGCCAGTCGCGGATCGTGCGGACGACGGCCTTCGACTCCGGGGCGCTGACGGCGAGGTAGTCGCGGTTGACGTCGAGACCCGTCGCGTTCCCGCGGGTGTCGGCCACCCAGCCGTCGGGGTTGGGAAGGACGAACAGGACCGTGGTGCTGCGCAGCAGCCGCTGCCAGGCCGGGTCCGTCGTGGTCGACAGGTCGCGGGCCATCGTCAGGCACGCCTCGCGGCCGGACGGCTCGTCGCCGTGCACCGAGCAGACGTACATCAGCACCGAGCCCTCGGCCGCCTGGGCGCGGGTGGCCGGGGCGGGGTCGCCGACGGCGACGAGCGGGATGGGGCGCCGCTCGGTGCTGCGGCCGACCCGGGTGACCGTGACCCGGTCGCTGGCCTCGTCGAGCTCGCGCAGGAAGCGGCGGCTCTCGGGCTCGGTGGTGAACCGCTCGCCGTCGCTCGCCTCGAAGGGGGTCTGCAGCGCGTCGTCCGCGGCGGCGAGGCTGTCCGCCGGGTCGAGGGCGGCGACGCCGGGGCTGGCCTGGCCGGAGCCGGCGGCGGTCAGCCAGAGGGTGGCACCGACGACGGCGGCCGCGGCCGTCGCCGCGGCGGGCCGGAGCCGGCGAGCGGCCCCGGTGGTCCGGGCGGCCCGGCTGGCTCGTGTGGACTGGTGTGACTGGGTCATGGACGCTCCGAGTAGCGCGCCGCGACCTGGCCCCGGTGCTGCTGGTGCCCGAGTCGCAGCTGGTGGGTAGGACCCGCTCACCCTCCACCCCGGGGCCCTCCGGCGGCAAGGGACGCCGGAGGCTCCCCTAGCGTGCGGAGGGTGCCCCGTTCCCGTCCGACCCCGCGGCGGGCACGGGTGGGCGTCGCGCTGCTGTTCCTCACCAACGGGGTCATCCTCAGCTCGCTGCTGCCGCGCTACCCCGAGATCAAGGCGGGGTTCGGGCTCGACAACGCCGAGTTCGGGCTGCTGGTCGTGGCGTTCCCCCTCGGCGCGATCCTCGCCGCCCCGGTCGCAGGGGTCGTGATCCGGCGGTGCGGGGCGCTCACGGTGTGCGCCGCGGGGTCAGCGCTGCTGGCCGCCTCGATCGCGGTCGCCGGGTGGAGCGCCTCGGTGCCGCTGTTCGTCCTGGCGATGGCCGCGGGCGGCGCGCTGGACGCGGTCGTGGACGCCGCCCAGAACGTCCAGGGCGTGGTCGTCGAGCAGTGGCGCGGCCGGTCGGTCATCAACTCGCTGCACGCGACCTGGAGCGTCGGCGCGGCCCTCGGCGGTCTGATCGGCGCGGCCGGCGCCGCCCTCTCGCTCGACCTCGGCCTGCAGATGACCGTCAGCGGTGCCGTCTGGGCCGCCGTGGCGGTGGGGGCGGCGCGGCTCGCCGTCGTCCCCGCGGACGTGCGGGCGGGGCTGGTGGCGCCGGTGCCCGACCCCGGCCCCGGCGCCCTCGGCGGGTCCCCGGGGTCCGGCGCACGACGCAGGGCGTGGCGGCTGCTGCTGCCCCTGGTGGTGGTCGCGGTGTGCGGGACGCTGGTCGAGGACGTAGCCAACAACTGGGCGGTGCTCTACCTCGGCGGCGAGGCCGGCGCCCCCGCCGGCGTCGCGGCGCTCGGCCTGACCGTCGTCCTCGGGGCGCAGTTCGTCGGGCGGCTCGTCGGCGACCCGCTGACCGACCGGTTCGGTCGCGACGCCGTCGCCCGCGCGGGTGGTCTGCTGATCGCGCTGGGTGCCGCGCTGGCCGCCCTGTCGCCGGCGTACCCGGTGGCCTTCGCCGGCTTCGCCCTGGCCGGGTTCGGCTGCGCGACCCTCGTCCCTGCGGCGTTCGCGGCCGCCGGGCGGATCCCCGGCCTCGCCGAGGGGACCGGCATCGCGATCATCGGCTGGCTGATGCGGCTCGGCTTCCTGCTCACCTCGCCCGCGATCGGGGTGATCTCGGAGTCGACGAGCCTCCGCACGGCGCTCGTCGTCCCGCTCGTCGCGGGCCTGGTCGCGGCGCTGCTGGCGCACCGGATGGCGATCGCTGCCCGGCGGTGATCGTCGTCCGGCACCGGCACTCGGCGATGCTCACCACGCCAGGCCGGCGAGCCCTCGGGTAGCGCAGCGGGCTCGCCGCGCTACCCCGGTGCTCACCTGCCTAGCGTGGTGAGCCGCACGGCGGAGCCGGTGACAGGAGTCGAACCCGCGACATCCTCATTACAAGTGAGGCGCTCTACCAACTGAGCTACACCGGCGTGGCGGCGCCGATCGGATCGCCCGCCGCGGCCCCAGGGTAGAGGGCGGCGCGCGGTCCCCGGCCGTCCAGGTCGGCCCGCGGGACCGCCGCCGTCCTTGAACCTCGCTCGAGGTCCGGGCAGGCTGCGCCCATGAAGCAGCTCACCATCGGGCAGGTGGCCGAGCGCTCGGGGGTGAGCACGTCCGCGATCCGGTTCTACGAGTCCCGCGGGCTCGTCGAGGCGACACGGACGTCGGGCAACCAGCGACGCTACGACGCCCACACGTTGCGGCGCATCGCCTTCGTGCGGGCGGCCCAGCGGGTGGGGCTGACGCTGGAGGAGATCCGCGACGCCCTGGCGACGCTGCCCGCCTCCCGCACCCCGACCAAGGCCGACTGGGCCCGCCTGTCGGCGTCCTGGCGCAGCCGCCTCGACGCCCAGATCGAGCGCATCGAGCGGCTGCGCGACAACCTCGACGACTGCATCGGCTGCGGCTGCCTCAGCCTGCGCACCTGCGCCCTCAACAACCCCCACGACGAGGCCGCCGTCCGCGGCCCGGGCGCGGTCTTCCTCGAGCCTGACGACGGGGCGGCCTAGCTCGGCCCGGACCTCTCGCTCGGTCTCAGCCGACCACGGCCCGCACCCGACGCCGCCGGGCCGGGGTTCACCCCGGGGCGTCGACCCGCAGCAGCCGCGCCCCGTTGTCGTGCAGGACGGCGCGGAGCCAGTCGTCGCCGAGGCCGAGACCGACGATCGCCTCCAGCTGGTGCAGGTAGGGGTGCGGGATCGTCGGGAAGTCGGTGCCGAGCACGACCTTCTCCCCCGCGTCCGCGAGACGGCCGAGCAACGCGTCGGGGAACGGGTGGCGGTCGGCGATGAAGTCGGTGAACGCCATCGTGGTGTCGAGGTGGACGCCGGGGTGGCGCTCCGCGAGCGTCAGGAACTCGTCGTACTCGGGCATGCCGAGGTGGGCGATCACCAGGGGCAGCCGGGGGTGCCGCCCGAGCACCTCGGCGACCGGCCCCGGACCGGTGAAGCGTCCCGGGTGGGGGCCGGACCCGGCGTGGATGACGGTGGGGACGCCGGCCTCGGCGAGCAGTCCCCACACGGGGTCCAGCAGGGGGTCGGCGGGGTCGTACTCCCCGACCTGCACGTGGGCCTTGAACACCCGCGCCCCGCGCTCGAGCGCCGCGGCGACGTACGCCGGGGCGTCGGGCTCGGGGTAGAGGGTCGCGGACGGCACGCAGCCCGGCGCCCCGGCGGCGAAGTCGGCCGTCCAGTCGTTGAGCCAGGCCGCCATGCCGGGCTTGTGCGGGTAGTTCAGCGCCGTGTACGCCCGGACGCCGAGGTCGGCGAGGCGCCGTACCCGCTCGTCGTCGGGCAGGCGGTAGGCGATCGGCCACGCCGTGCCGACGTGCTCCTCGAGGGCGTCGAAGAACGCCCACACCTTCTGCTGCACCCGGTCGGGCATGAAGTGGGTGTGGACGTCCACCAGCCCCGGCAGGCCGAGTCCCTCCCACACGGCGCGGACGCGGGCGGGCTCGTCGGCAGGAAGGTCGACCTCAGGGGGCACGCGCGGCACCATACTGAGGACCATGCCGTCCACCTCTCCCCCGGCGCTGCGCATCGTGGCGAGCCGGCCCGACCCGGCGATCGTCACGCTGCCGTGGTCGACGCCGCTGGAGGAGTGGGGCGACCAGCACCTCGTGAACCTGCCGCGGGGCCTGTCGCGGCACGTCGTGCGGATCGTCCGGCTCGGCGCGCGGACCTACGCGGTCAAGGAGACCCAGGAGCCGATCGCGTTCCGCGAGTACCGGACGCTGCGCGACCTGCACCGGCTCGGCCTGCCGGCGGTCGTCCCCCAGGGCGTCGTGGCCGGGCGCACGGACGCGGCCGGCGAGGAGCTGCCGGCTGCGCTCATCACCGAGCACCTCCGTTTCTCGCTGCCCTACCGCAGCCTGTTCAGCCACGGCCTGCGCGCCGACAACCTGCCCGCGCTCGTCGACGCGCTCGTCGTCCTGCTCGTGCGGCTGCACCTGTCGGACTTCTTCTGGGGCGACGTGTCGCTGTCGAACGTGCTGTTCCGGCGCAACGCCGGCTCGTTCTCGGCCTACCTCGTGGACGCCGAGACCGGCGAGCTGCGCCCGACGCTGTCGGACGGGATGCGCGAGCACGACGTCACCGTCGGGTGCGAGAACGTGTTCGCCGAGCTGCTCGACCTCCAGGCCGCGCAGACCGTGGAGGGCGAGCTGCGGGCGCACGAGGTCGTCGACCTGATCCGCGACCGGTACGACGCGCTGTGGACCGAGCTGACCGGCGAGGAGCGGTTCGGCGCCGACGAGATGTGGCGCATCGAGCAGCGCATCGAGCGCCTCAACGACCTCGGCTTCGACGTCGAGGAGCTCGACATCGTCACCGACCTCGGCGGCGAGGAGATCCGCATCCAGCCGAAGGTCGTCGAGCTCGGGCACCACTGCCGCGAGCTGCAGGCGCTGACCGGCATGAACGTGGAGGACGGCCAGGCCCGTCGCCTGCTGAACGACCTCGCGGCCTTCACCGCCCACTTCGACCTCGGCCGCGAGGACCGCTCCGTCGTCGCCAACCGCTGGATGACCCAGGTCTACGAGCCGATCATGGCCATGATCCCGCCGGAGGGGCGCGGCAAGCTCGAGCAGGCCGAGATCTTCCACGAGATCCTCGAGCACCGCTGGTACCTCTCCGAGCGCGCAGGCCGGGGCATCGACATCTTCGACGCGGCCCGCGACTACCTCGAGACCGAGCTGGTCAACCGACCCGACGAGGCCCTGACCACCGAGTAGCGGGTCTCAGCGCTGCCAGGGCAGCGTGCCGTGGCTGTTCGCGTAGACCTTCCCGGGTTTGGGGTGGGTGAGCTTGAGGCCGGCCCAGGTGTCGTCGACCCGGAGGCAGGTGCTCTCGACCATCCCGCCGTCGTACGCGATCTCGATGACGCGCGGCAGGGTCAGGTCGGAGCCGAGACGGCGCCCCTTGGGCCACGACACCCAGAGCATCCCGCCGGGGGCGAGGGCGTCGACCTGGGCGGGCAGGGCGTCCCTCAGGGCCTCCGCGGTGGTGGCGGCGAGGTGGAGGTAGTCCGCGGGCCCGTCGGCCACCCAGGCGAGGCTCGGCAGCCCGAGGGTGGTGACGACCGGGCCGGGCAGGCCGGTGATGCGGGCACGGGAGCCGGCGCGGACCCCCATCTTCTGGGCGACGGTACGAGTCATGGACCCAGCGTCGCGCTCGTTGCGGTCAGGTCCTGACCGCAGGACGACGTCGTCGGGGCTCCTGACGGACCGCTCGGCCTGCGCACACGTCCCGACCCGGCTCACCTCAGGAGGGAGCGGCCGATCACCATGCGTTGGATCTGGTTGGTGCCCTCGAAGATCTGGGTCACCTTGGCGTCGCGGAAGAGGCGCTCGGCCGCGAAGTCGGTGGTGTAGCCCGCGCCGCCGAGCACCTGGACGGCGTCGGTGGTGACCTTCATGGCCGCGTCGGTCGCGGTGAGCTTCGCGATGCTCGCCTCGGGACCGAAGGGCCTGCCGGCGTCCTTCAGCCGCGCGGCGTGCAGGTACGTCGCCCGCGCGGCGCCGACGGCCGCGGCCATGTCGGCGAGGAGGAACTGCATGCCCTGGAAGTCGCCGATGCGCCGGCCGAACTGCTCCCGCTGCCCGGCGTACGACGTGGCGAGGGCGAGCGCCCCCTGCGCGATGCCGGTCGCGACGGCCGCGATGCCGAGGCGTCCGGCGTCGAGCGCGGAGAGGGCGACCGCCATGCCCCGGCCCTCGTCGGAGATGCGCTGGGCGGCCGGCACACGGGTGCCGTCGAAGGTGACGGTGCTCGTCGGGTCGCAGTGCAGGCCCATCTTCCGCTCGGGCACGCCGGGCGTGATGCCGCCCGAGTCGGCCGGCACCAGGAAGGCCGAGAGGCCGGAGCGGCCGTCGTCCGAGGTGCGCGCGAAGAGCACGTAGTAGTCGGCGTGGGGGCCGTTGCTGATCCACTGCTTGGTGCCGGTGACGACGTAGGCGTCGCCCTCGCGGACCGCCCTCGTGCGGATGCCGGAGACGTCCGAGCCCGCCTGCGCCTCGGACAGGCAGTAGGCACCGAGCCACTCCCCGCCCAGCATCCGCGGCAGCCAGGTCTCGCGCTGCTCCTCGGTGCCGTTCCTGTCGAGCACCGTCGCGGTCAGCGCGTGGACGGAGGTGCCGACGGCGACGCTCGGCCACACGGTCGCGAGCTCCTCGACGACCTGGAGGTAGACCTCGTACGGCTGGCCCCCGCCGCCCCACCGCTCGTCGAAGGGCAGGCTCATCAGCCCGGACTTGCCCAGGAGCGCGTAGGCGTCCGCGGGGAACTCCGAGGCGGCCTCGGCGGCGTCCACCTGCGGCGCGAGCTCCTCGCGCGCGATCTCACGGACCAGGCCCAGCAGGTCGTCGGCCTCGGGGGTCGGGAGAATTCTTTGGACGTCCAAGGGCATGCCTTCCATCGTAGGCGGCGTGGCGGCCTTCCCCCAGAGCACTTCGCGGTGTCCAGTTCTCCCCATGACCAGCATCGGGCGCGCGAGGAGGGCGGCTCCCGCCGCCCTCCTCGCCCTCGCCCTGACCCTCGGGCTCACCGCGCTCTCCCCGACCGACGACGGCTCGCGTGCGAGCGCGGTGTCGAGCGCACCCGGGACGCCGGCTCGGCCCCCGGGGATGCCGCGGAAGCCGAACCTGGTGGTGGTCATGGCCGACGACATGCGGTTCGACGACCTGCGCTTCGCGCCCGCGATCCGCCGCCTGGTGGCGCGCGACGGCCTGACCTTCCGCAACGCGTTCTCCAACTACCCGCTGTGCTGCCCCGCCCGGGCGTCGTTCCTCACCGGGCGCCTGGCCCACAACCACAAGGTGTGGAGCCACGACAAGCCCTGGGGCTACCAGGCCTTCGACGACTCCCGCACCCTCGCCACCGCCCTGCGCGGCGCGGGCTACCGGACCGGGTTCGTGGGCAAGTACCTCAACGGGTACGGCGTCGACACCGCGAAGGTCAGCGGCGGCCCGTCGTACCGCTACGTCCCGCGCGGCTGGGACCAGTGGCACGGCGCCATCGAGAACCCGGGCCGCGACGGCATCCACGGCGGGACGTACTACTACTTCGACACGCCGTACAACCGCAACGGCCGGATCGACAACAGCTACCGCGGCCGCTACCAGACCAACGTCATCGGCGACCTGTCGATCAGCACGATGCGGTCCGTGGCCGGCCGCAAGCCGTTCTTCCTCTACCTCAACTACGTCGCCCCGCACCACGGCGGACCCGACGAGCCCGACGACCCCGGCCGACAGCGCGACAGCAAGGGCCGCACGTACGCGATGGTGACCCCCGCCCGGCCGCGGGAGGTGAGGGGACGGTTCGACGACGTCATCACCCACCCACCGGGCCGTCCCCGCGCCGGGGGGCCGTCGGAGCGCGACATCTCCGACAAGCCGCTGCGGATGCAGACCCTCACCGAGCCGACGCCCCGCGAGTGGGCCGCGGTGAAGGAGGCCGCCCGGCAGCGCGCCGAGTCGATCCTCGTGATGGACCGCCAGGTCGGCCGTCTCGTCGCCGCGCTCAAGAAGCGCGGCGAGTGGCGCGACACCGTGCTCGCCTTCACCTCGGACAACGGCTACTTCCTCGGCGAGCACCGGATGCGTCAGGGCAAGGTGTGGCCGCACGACCCGTCGCTGCGCATGCCCCTGGTGATGACGGGCCCCGGCATGCGCTCCGGCGAGACGCGCTTCGACCCGGTGTCGACGGTGGACCTGTCCGCCACCCTGCTGGACCTGGCCGGGGCCTCGCTGCCGTGGGCGCTGGACGGCACGAGCCGCGTCGACACCCTCACCGCCGACCAGGGGTGGACGCAGGCGGTGCCCACCGAGGCCGTCCGCACCTCGAAGCTGGGATCGAAGGAGGGCTTCGCCGGGCCGCGGACCTCGATCGGGGTGCGGACGTCGCGGTGGGCCTACTTCCGCAACCGCGTCGGCCCCGACGAGCTGTACGACCTCGAGCGGGACCCCTTCCAGCTCGACAGCGTCGTCGGCGACCCGGCGTACGCCGAGCAGCAGCGGCTGCTGCGCGGTGTCTGGGACGACCTCCGCGGCTGCCGGGGTCCGGCCTGCCGGGTCCCCCTGCCGCCCGGCCTGCGCGCCGACGCCGCGGAGAACCGCACCCGCGGCGTCGAGTTCGCCCGCCGCTTCGACGAGGTCTACGGCTACCGCTGAGAGGCGCCGCCCGACGGCGCGGGCGTCCCCGACGTCCCGGACGGCTCCGCGGGGCCGGGCTCGGCCGACCCGGGACCGTCGGGGCCGAGGCGGGGCTCGGTCTCGGTCGGCTCGGCCGGGACGCCGGACAGCGGGTCCTCCGCGACCTCGACGTCCGCGAGGTCGACGTACTCGCCCACGGAGAACTCGCCGGTCGTCTGCAGCGTCACCCACTGCAGCCCGACCGCCGCGCCGTCGCGGTAGGTCAGCAGCGTCACGCTCGCCTCCCGGCGGGGCTTGCTGCCCACCGCGATCGAGTACGCCGCGCCGCCGGTCGTGCCCGTCGTGTAGCGGACGCCGCGCTCGCCGTTGCTGCCCTCGAAGGCCTCCGGCCCGATCCGGGAGTGCACGTGGCCGCCGAGCACCAGGTCGACGCAGCCGCGGGCCAGCGCCGCGTTGCCCAGGTTCGCGTCGTGGACCAGCAGGGTGTCGACCCGCTCGCCGTCCTCGTCGAGCGCGCAGACCTGGTCGGCCAGGTCGGTGCGGACCTCGTCGAAGGAGGGCCCGACCGCCGAGCGGTCGGGGGTGTAGCCGCTCGAGCGGGGGTCGGGGACGCCGAGCAGCCGCGCTCCGCCGGGCCCGTCGACGACCTCGCCGTCGAGGACGTCCCAGCCCTTGTCGGCCAGGTAGCCCGGCACGAACGGGCCGGCGTCGTGGTTGCCGGTGACCGCCCAGCGGTCGTGGTCGCGGAACGCGGCGTCCAGGGAGTCGAGGCTGAACGCCTCCCACGACCTGCCCGACGAGGTGTCGTCGCCGGCGTCGTACACGCCGGTCGCGCCGCCGGCGTCGGCGACCGCACGCGCGACGGGGTCCATGCCGATGTTGTCGTGACGGTCCGAGACGAGGACGACGACGGTCTCGTCGTCCTCGGGCTGCCGCAGCTCGTCGGCGAGGTCGGCGGCGTCGTCGCGGGCCTCCTCGTACCAGCCCTGCGCCTGCTCGTAGGTGTCGACGGCGCCCTGGATCAGCCCGCGGGTCTGGGTGGTCGTAACGTCGGCGCGGACCTCGACCTCCGCGACACCGTCGGGCACGGTCACGGCGTCGCCGACGAAGTCCTGCAGACCCTCCCAGCGCTCGTCGTCGGTGAGCTCCTGCGGCACCCCGGCCCACGGCTGCCAGACCAGGAGCACGGCCAGCGCGACCCCCGACCCGACCACGAGCCCACCGGGCGTGCGGGAGCGCCTGAGCAGCTCGGCGCGCCGAGCCCGCCCGACCAGCAGCCACACCAGCACCGGCACGGCGCCCGCGACGGCCCCGCGCAGGCCGGCGGCGACCGCCATGTCGACGACCACGCCGCGCAGGATGTCGACCTGGCCCTCGGGCTGGCTGGCGATGAAGGCGTAGCGGTCGACGAGCTCCTGGGTGGTCGAGGCCTCGGTCTTGCCGAGCGTGACGTCCAGGCCGACCGGCTGCGGCGACGGCACCCGGACGTCGGGCAGCACGGGCCCGCTGTGCACCGTCACCCAGGGCTCGTGGGTCGGGCTGACGACGACGTCGTGGCTGGCCAGCTCGACCTCCCGGCTCCCGCCGAGGAAGGCGGTGACGGCGACCGGCACCGCGACCACCGCCCAGAGCAGCGTCAGCAGCAGGACGCTGCGGCCCACCCGTCCCGCCGAGCGAGAGCCCGACGGGTCGCTCACCCGCGGGTCCGCGCGATCTCGTAGAGCGCCACGCCCGCGGCCACGCCGGCGTTCAGCGACTCCACACCCGGGGCCATGGGGATCGACACGAGCTGGTCACAGGTCTCACGGGTCAGCCGCGCGAGGCCGTCGTCCTCGGCGCCGACGACCAGCACCAGCGGACCGTCGGCGAGCTCGAGGCCGGGCAGCGACACGTCGCCGTCGCCGGCGAGGCCGACGACCATGCAGCCGGCGTCGGCGTACGCCTTGAGCTGGCGCACGAGGTTGGTCGCCCGGGCGACCGGGACGCGGGCGGCGGCGCCGGCGGAGGTCTTCCACGCCGAGGCGGTCATGCCCGCCGCGCGCCGCTCGGGGACGAGGACGCCGTGGGCGCCGAACGCCGCCGCCGAGCGCACCACGGCGCCCAGGTTGCGGGGGTCGGTCACGGAGTCGAGCGCCACGATCAGCGCCGGCTCCCCGGCGTCCGCGGCACGCTCGAGCAGCTCATCGGGGTGGGCGTACTCGTAGGGGGGAAGCCGGGCGGCGAGGCCCTGGTGGACCGCCCCGCCGGTGAGCCGGTCCAGGTCGGCCCGCGAGGCCGAGGTCAGCATCAGCCCGCGGTCGGCGGCCAGCGCGAACGCCTCCCGCATCCGACCGTCGCGCTCCGCGCCCTCGGCGACGTACAGCGCGGTCAGCGGCAGGTCCGCGCGCAGGGCCTCGACCACCGGGTTGCGCCCGGCGACCCACTCGGCCTCCTCGCCGGCGCGGCGCTTCGCGGGAGGACGGCGCGGGCCGCCCTTGCCCGCGGGCTTGTTCGCGGTCTTGTACGCCTTGTGGTTCGGGCGGTCCTTCGCCTTCGGCGTCGGGCCCTTGCCCTCGAGGCCGCGGCGCACGCGGCCGCCGGAGCCCACGGTCGGGCCCTTGGTGCTCTTGCGGATCGCGCCGCGGCGCTGGGAGTTGCCGGCCATCAGGTGCTCCAGGTGGGGCCGTCGGGGGTGTCGGTGATCTCGACGCCGGCGGCCTTGAGCCGGTCGCGGATCTCGTCGGCTCGGGCCCAGTCCTTGTCGGCGCGCGCCTGCGCACGCTCGTCGAGGAGGCCACGGACGAGGGCGTCGACGACGCCCACCAGGTGGTCGTCGGTGCCGGTCGAGCCCCAGGCGGGGTCGTCGGGGTCGACGCCGAGCACGCCCAGCATCGCCCGGACGGCGGTGACCTGGGCGGCGACGTCGTCACCCGCGTCGAGGCGGCGGTTGCCCTCGCGCACCGTGTCGTGGAGGACGGCGACCGCGGCCGGCGTCCCCAGGTCGTCGTCCATGGCGTCGACGAAGGCGGCGGGCAGCACCTCGAGCAGGTCGCCGGTCGCCGCCGCCCCGCCCCGGTCGGCCCGCTCCAGGAAGCCCTCGATCCGCCGGTACGCCGCCGCGGCCTCCTCGAGCGCCTCGAAGGAGAACTCGACGTGGGAGCGGTAGTGCGACGCGACGAGGTAGTAGCGCAGCTCGACGCCGCGGACCCGCTCGAGCACGTTGGGCACGAGCAGCGAGTTGCCGAGCGACTTGCTCATCTTCTCGCCCGAGGTGGTGATCCACGCGTTGTGCATCCAGTAGGACGCGAAGTCCTGCCCGGCGGCCCGCGACTGGGCCTGCTCGTTCTCGTGGTGCGGGAAGCGCAGGTCGACGCCGCCGCCGTGGATGTCGAAGGCGTCGCCGAGGTACTTGCCCGCCATCGCGGAGCACTCGATGTGCCAGCCGGGGCGACCCCGCCCCCACGGGCTCGGCCACGACGCGGTGCGGGGCTCGGACGCCTTCGCGCCCTTCCACAGCGCGAAGTCGCGGGGGTCGCGCTTTCCGCGCGGGTCGGCGTCCTCGGCCGCCTCCATGTCCTCGACGCGCTGGCGCGTCAGCTCGCCGTACGACGGCCAGGAGGCGACGTCGAAGTAGACGTCGCCCGAGCCGTCGGTCGCGGGGTAGGCGTGACCGCGCTCGATCAGCAGCCCGATGAGCTCGAGCATCTCCGGCACGTGGCCCGTCGCGGCGGGCTCGTAGGTCGGGGGCAGGACGTTGAGCAGCGCGTACGCCTCGTCGAGGAGACGCTTGTTCACGGCGGTGAGCGCCCACCACTCCAGGTCCTGCTCGGCGCCCTTGGCGAGGATCTTGTCGTCGATGTCGGTGACGTTGCGGATGAACGTGACCGTGTGGCCACGGACCCCCAGCCAGCGTCGCAGCACGTCGAAGCAGACGCCGCTGCGCACGTGGCCCACGTGCGGCGCCGACTGCACGGTCAGCCCGCAGAGGTAGATCCCCGCGTGCCCCGGGCGCAGGGGCACGAAGTCGCGGACCTCCCTGGTCGCGGTGTCGTGCAGTCGCAGTGGCATCCCCCGAGTCTATTGACGCCGGGCACGCGCTGCCCTACGGGTTCCGCCACGCCCGAGCCTGTGACTGCAGTGACTGGAGTGACGAACGCTCTACCCTGGACCCATGCCGTCCTTCCCCACGGCGCGAGGTGTCTCGGCCCTCCTCGGCCCTGCCCTGGCCGCCACCCTGGTCCTGCCCACCGCCACCGTCCCGCCCGCGTCCGGCGCGCCCCTCGGCACCCTCGACGCGGCCACGCCGACCCGCGCCGAGCCGGCTGGTCGCCTCATCACCTACAAGCAGTGGGCCAGCGGCAGGCAGCTCGCGCAGGGCAAGCGGACCGACACCTACGTGTCGAAGGGCGCCGTGCGCCTGCGCACCCAGGCCCCCGTCCGCCAGGTCGGTGACCGCCGCTACCAGGCGGGCACCTGGACCTCTCCCTGGACCTGGCCCGGCTACGGCCTCACCGAGATGGTCGCGTCGTGGGACGCCCGCACCCCCGGGGACAGCTGGATCCGGGTCGAGGCCCGTGGCCGCTCCGCCGGCCGCATGTCGTCCTGGGACACCCTCGGCGAGTGGACGTCGGGCGAGGCCCGCGAGCGCACCACGATCAGCGGGCAGGACGACGACCTCGCCCGCGTCAACGTCGACACCCTCGAGGCCACCACGGCGGCCGGCCTGCACTCCTGGCAGCTGCGGGTGACGCTGCTGAAGCGGGAGGGCGCGCGGACCGGCGTCCCGTCGCTCGAGACCGTCGGCGCCATGGTGAGCCGCCTGCCCGAGACCTCCCGCGTCCCGACGTCCCGGACGGGCCCCGCCCGCGGGAAGATCCTCGACGTCCCCAGCTACTCGCAGATGGTCCACCGCGGCCACTCCCCGCAGTGGGGCGGCGGCGGCGAGGCGTGGTGCAGCCCCACCTCGGTGTCGATGGTGCTGGGCTACCACCAGGCCCTCCCGAGGCCCGCGGCGTACGCCTGGACCGGCTCCGGCCACACCGCCGGCTTCGTCGACCACGCCGCCCGCATGAGCTACGACCACGGGTACGACGGCGCCGGCAACTGGCCGTTCAGCACGGCGTACGCGAGCCAGCACGTCTCCGACGCGTTCGTCACCCGGCTGCGGGACCTGCGGGAGGCCGAGCGCTTCATCGCGGCCGGCATTCCCCTGGTGACGTCGATACGGTTCTCGGCGGGCCAGCTGAGCGGCGCGCCGATCTCGTCGTCCAACGGCCACCTGCTGGTCGTCGTCGGGTTCACCCGCTCGGGCGACGTCGTGGTGAACGACCCGGCCGCCTCGTCGGCCGGCGGCGTGCGCCGCGTCTACGACCGGGGCCAGTTCGAGAACGTCTGGATCCCGACCTCCGGCGGCCTGACCTACGTCATCCGCGACGACCAGCGCCTCCCCGACCGCGTGCAGGGCTCCACCCGCAACTGGTGAGCCCGGGTGACCCGACGAGGAGCTCGTCGGGTCACCACCACGGGGCCACCGTCGAGCGAGCCCGCGGCCCGCCCGGGGCTCAGCCCTCCGTGACGGTGAAGTCCACCTCGTGCCAGCCCGTGGCGCCGTCGGGGACGGTGTCGGCGACGACGCCGGTCTGCGGGGTGCCGTCGGGGTCGAGCGCGCGGACGCGGAGGACGTGCTCGCCCGTCGGGACGTCCGGCAGCACCGCCCGCCACTGGAACCACGAGTCGATGCGACGGGAGTCGGCGACCTCGCCCGGCGTCCACGCGCCGCCGTCCAGCGAGACCTCGACCCCGCTGATGCCGGTGTGCTGGAACCAGGCCATGCCGCCGGCGATCACGTCGCCCGCGGGCAGCTCCTCGCCCGAGCGGGGGACGTCGATCCGCGAGCCCATCTTGACCGGGCCCTGCTCGGCCCAGCCGTTCTCGGTCCAGTACGCCGAGAACCGGTCGAAGCGGGTCACCTCCCAGTCGACGACCCACTTGCACGCCGAGACGTAGCCGTAGAGCCCGGGAACGAGGGTGCGGACCGGGAAGCCGTGCTCGACGGGGAGCGGCTGGCCGTTCATGGCGACGGCGAGCATGGCCTGGCGGTCGTCGGTCAGCGCCTCGAGGGGGGTGCCGCAGGTCCAGCCGTCCTCGGAGGTCTGCAGCACGGCGTCGGCGCCGTCCTGCACGCCCGCCAGGGACAGCACCTGCTGGGTCAGCGTCCCGCTCCACCACGCGTTGCCGATGAGGTCGCCGCCGATCTCGTTCGACACGCAGTTGAGCGTCGTCCACCGCTCGGTGAGCCGGCCCGAGAACAGGTCGTCGAAGCTGAGCACCAGCTCGCGGTCCACCATCCCGTGGATGCGCAGGCGCCAGTCGGCAGGGTCGATCGTCGGGACCGCGAACGCGGTGTGGATGACGTAGAAGTCCGGGTTCGGGGTCTCCCAGGAGGTGACGCCCTCGAGGCCGATGCGGGCGGCGGGCGGGACCGTGGGGCGGGTGACCTGCAGACCCAGCAGGGAGCGTGCCCGCTCGACGCCCTGCCGGCGCCGCGCGAGCACCTCGCCGCCGAGCCCCGCCAGGACGGCGACCGCCCCGACCGCCCCCATCCGCACCAGCAGGCTGCGCCGGTTCGGGGCGCTCAGCCCGGTCTCGGCGTCGACCTCGGTCCCGTCCCCGGTCCCGTCCTCGCTCCCGCCCCGGGCCGGCGCCGCGCCCGGGCCGGCGGCGGCTCGCCCGTCCTGGACCCGCAGGGGGACGCTCAGCAGCGCGGTGGCCACCACCCAGGTCAGCAGCCCGGCGAGCACCGGCAGCAGGTCGGTCGACGGGGTGGAGCCGGGGACCACCAGCACGGCGACGGCGCCGATGCCGGCGAGGACGCCGTACGGCAGGAGGGTCAGCCACCACGACCGGCGCCCGAGGTGGCCGGCCCAGGCGAAGACGGCGCTGAGGGCCACCAGGATGACGAGGACCAGCACGGCCTTGTCGAAGACGCCGAAGGCCTCGATCCCCCACTCCACCAGGCCGGGCGGGGTGAGCCGGACGGCGAGCTCGGCGACGGCGACGACCGGCGTCGAGCGCACGTGCAGCAGCGCCGCGACCAGGTGCGACGCCGCGAGACCCGCCAGGCCGCCGAGCAGCCCGGCGAGCGACCAGGCGCCGCGCGGAGAACGCATGTCCCGATTCTTCCCCACGGGCCTCGCGGCATCATCTGCGGTGTGAACGACGCCCAACCGACGCCCCGGCCGCCACGCACCGGGATCGGCACCGACGTGCACCGTCTCGCCGAGGGCGTGCCGATGCACCTGGCCGGCCTCGCGTGGCCCGACGAGCCGCGGGGTCTGGCCGGCCACTCCGACGGGGACGTCGCCGCGCACGCGGCCTGCGACGCCCTGCTGTCCGCCGCGGGCCTGGGCGACCTGGGCCAGCGCTTCGGCACCTCGCGCCCCGAGTGGGCCGGTGCCGCGGGCACGGCGCTGCTCGCGGAGACCGCCCGGCTCGTCCGCGAGGCGGGCTTCACGGTCGGGCACGTCGCCGTCCAGGTCATCGGCGAGCGCCCCCGAATCGCCGGTCGCCGCGACGAGGCGGAGGCCGCGCTCGCGGCCGCCACCGGCGGCACCGTCTCCCTCTCGGCCACCACCACCGACGGCCTGGGCCTCACCGGTCGCGGCGAGGGCGTCGCCGCCATCGCCACCGCGACGGTGCTCTGAAGGCCCTCGCCCCGAGGTGGTCGAGCAGCCGAGCCGCGCCGGCGGCTCCGCGTCGTCGGGACCGCCGTCGGCGCCCGGTGGTCGGCCCCGGCGTCCGGTGGTCACCGGTTGTGGTGGCCGTCACGCTGAAGTGACCGCGACTCTCTGTCACAGTAATCCGGTGCCCGTCACCGCCACGCCCGCGCCCCACGAGCTGCGGACCCACGACGGGCTGCGGCTCGCCGTCCGCGTCGACGGGCCCGCCGACGCCCCGCTGACCGTCGCACTGGCCCACTGCTGGACCGCGGACCGCGAGGACTGGCACCACCAGGTCCACGACCTGCTCGCGGCGTACGGCGGTCGCATCCGGCTCGTCACGTGGGACGCGCGGGGCCACGGCGACTCCGACGCGGCGCCGGTCGACGCCTGCACGATCGAGAACCTGGGCCGCGACATGGCGGCGATCCTCGACGCCTTCGCCCCGAGCGGCCCCCTGGTGCTCGCGGGACACTCCATCGGCGGCATGACGCTGATGGCGCTGGCCGAGCAGCGACCCGACCTGGCGGCCCGCGCGGACGGGGTCCTGTTCTGCGCCACCGCCTGCGGCGGTCTCGACGCGATCACCCTCGGGATCCCGGGGGCCGGCGGCCAGCGGATCCGCGCGCAGATCCCGCGGATGCTCGCCACCCGCGCCCGGCTGCTGTCGCGCTCCAAGCGCCGCCGCACGCCGCTCACCGAGGGGGCGGTCGTCCGCCGCTTCCTGTTCGGCGACCTCAAGCCGCCGCGCGACGTCGGCCTGGTGATCGACCAGATCATCAACTGCCCGCCGGCCACGATGGAGGGCTTCTACCGCGACCTCATGCGCCACGACCGCGCCGCGGCCTGCGGGGTGTACGCCGGGATCCCGGTCACCGTCGTCGTCGGCTCGGCCGACCGGCTGACGCCGCGCCGCTTCGCCCGCGCGATCGCCGAGGCCAGCCCGGGCTCGCGGCTGCTCGTCGTCCCCGGGGCCGGCCACATGCTGCCGCTGGAGCGTCCCCGCGTCGTCAGTGACCTGCTCGGAGAGCTCGTGGACGGCGCGCTCGCCCGCGCCGGGCAGGCCCCGGCGAGCTCCTAGGCCGCGTCGAGCAGCCGCCGACCCACGTGGACGACGCCGTCCACGACCTGCACGGCGTACGCCGGGACGGCGACGTGCTCGTCGTCCAGGCAGCGTCCGGTGCGCAGGTCGAAGGCGTGACCGTGACGCGGCGAGCCGACGAACGGCACGCCGTCGCGGACGCCGACCACCCCGCGGTTCATCGTGGGCGCGTGGTCGAACGGGTCGTGGTTGCCGACGGCGTAGACGACGTCGGGGCCCATCCGGAACAGGGCGAGCGCCTGCCCGTGCGCGAGCGCGACCGCGCCGCACCCCAGACGCAGCTCCTCGAGCCTGCACACCGGTTGCCACTCCGCGACCCGAGAGCTCACTCCCGTGACGCTAGAGCCGCACGAGGTCGCTGAGGTCACCAAGGAGTTTCGTCGTGTAACAACGATGCAACAGGACCCGGGCACCCCTCTCGGGAGGCCCGGGTCCCGGCCGGGAGTCGCACCCCGGCGATCAGCCCAGGTCGACGATCGCGGCCACCGGGCCGCCGCCCTCGGGGCCCTGGTGGGCCGCGGAGACGGACACGAAGCAGGCCGGGTCGCCGGTGACCGCGGCGGTCACGCCACCGACCGCGGCCTTGATCTGGCGGTGCCAGTGCACGTCGGAGTCGTCGAGCATGGCGTTGCGGCGGCCGCGGACCTTGCCGTCGGACGACGTCTCGCACTTGAGGAAGACGTTGACGAGCCGGTCCGAGAGGTCGGAGGTGTGGGGGCGCTCGGGCAGCTCGAGGCCGGCGTCGCGGATGGCGTCCCAGATCCCGTCGGCGTCGAGGGCGTCGTCCATGACGGAGTGGCCGATCCGGTAGCGACCGCCGACGCCGTGGGCGTTGCCGACCACGACGACCTGGGCGCGGTCCAGCTCGACGCCCGAGGAGCAGGAGGCCACGCTCGAGAAGAGCGTGCGGTCCTTGAGCACGTCGGCGTCGTCCGGCATCTCGATCTCGCCGAGCGCGACCGCGATGCCGAGCGCGGTGCCGCCGTTGGAGACGTCCATCGAGTGCAGCGTGTCCTCGGTGAACACCGTCTCGCCGCGGGACTTGGCGTCCGCGATCGTCGACAGGGTCAGCAGCGGGGTCTTGGTCTGCACGTAGTGGACGTCGGCGACGTCGGTGATGCCGGCCCGCTCCATCGCGACCTTCACGGCGTCGGCGACCTTGGTGATCATCCCGGCACGACCGATGTCCTCGGGAAGCAGCACCTCGCTCATCGCGTACCCGACCGAGAGGCGCTTGTCGTCGCTCGGGGTCACGTCCTCGGGCGGGACGGTCGCGAAGATCGTCGCGTGCGGGCTGATCACGCCGTCCGTGCCGCCCGACCACACGATCGGGATGTCCTTGACCTTCTCGGGCGCGGCGCCCTTCTCGACGAGCACCTCGCGGAACGCGCGGTCGGCGATGATGCGGGTGTAGTCGTTGACGCCGCCGTTGCCCTCGGTCTTGCCGATGATCGCGACGACGCGGTCGGCGTGGAGGACGCCGTCGTCGATGAGCGTCGCGAGCTCGCTGGCGTCCGCGACGGAGTGGATCGGGACCTTGCGTACTTCGATGGCGTCGGGCATGGGTTCCTCTCGGTGGACTGCTGGGTCAGGGGTTCGGGACGACGACCGTGCCGGCCCCGCCGTGGGCGGCGGGGACGAGGTGGTCGAGGTCGGTGATGACGGCGCGGTCGCCGCCGGCCTCCACGAAGCGGCAGGCCGCCTCGACCTTCGGCCCCATCGACCCGGCGGCGAACTGCCCGTCGGCGGCGTGGCCGCGGAGCTTGGCCACGGTGACGGTGTGCAGGTCGCGGGCGTCGGCGGTGCCGTGGTCGAGGACGGCGTGGGGGACGTCGGTGCCGATGACGAGGACGTCGGCGGCGACGGTGCGGCCCAGCAGGGCGGCGCCGAGGTCCTTGTCGATGACGGCCTCGACGCCGCTGACGGTGCCGTCGGCGGCGCGGACGACGGGGATCCCGCCGCCGCCGTTGGCGACGACGACGTACCCGGCGGCCATCAGCGCGGCGGCGGCCGGGGCGTCGAGGACCTCGAGCGGCTCCGGTGACGCCACGACGCGGCGCCACCCCTTCTCGCCGCGGTCCTGCCAGGTCTCCCCGTGCTCGATCAGGACCCGCGCCTGGTCGGCGGGCAGGTAGCGCCCGACCGGCTTCGTCGGGTGGTCGAATCCGGGGTCGTCGCCGTCGACGAGCGTGCGGGTCACCAGCGCCGCGACCGGGCGTCGTACGTCGTGGCGGGCGAGGGCGGCCTCGAGGGCGCCGACGAGGACGAACCCGAGCGTCGCCTGCGTCTGCGCGCCGCACCAGTCGAGCGGCACGGGCGGGACGACGTGGGCGGCCAGCGCGTTCTTGACCAGCAGGTTGCCGACCTGGGGGCCGTTGCCGTGGGTGAGGACGACGTCGACCCCGGCGGCGACGAGAGCGGCGACGGACTCGGTGGCGCGGGTGGCGGCGGCGACCTGGTCCTCGGGTCGCGCGCTGCCGTCGGGCCCCGTCATGGCGTTGCCGCCGAGTGCCACCAAGACCCGCATGCCTGGACCGTAGTGAGCCGGGGCACGCCCGGTCGTCGTGGCGGCAGACGACCCGGAGGGTGGTCCGTCGTCAGGTTGTGCCAACTCAGGCGGGCACGAGGGAGGCGCCTGAGTGGTTCACCTCGTACCGCAGGCCCAGCGGCCCCTCCCCCGGGGGCAGCAGCGTGCTGGCGCCCTGGAGGCCGTCCTGCATCCCGACGCCGACGTGCACCGACCGGTCGGCCGGGACCTCGACGTGGACCTGCCCCCAGTAGACGAGGTACTGGCGCCCGTCGACGAACAGGCCGGGCGCGATCCGGGCCCGGGCCATGCCGCCCCCGAAGGCGGCGGTGATCTCGAGGTGGACCGTGAGGACCCGCTTCGGGCCCTGGTGGAACTCGACGTACGGGATGACGCCGGGAGGGGTGCTCATGGCGCCAGCCTCCCCCGCGGCGGGGCCTCCCACACCCCGCGGCGCGGTGCCAGGATGCTGCGATGACCGAGACCTCCTCCGACCGCCCCGTCCGCACCGTCGTGTCCGGCATGTCCTTCACGGAGTGCCCCCGGTGGCGCCCGGACGCCGGTGACGGGGCGGGGCGGTTGTGGTTCGCGGACTTCTACACCCACGCCTACTACTCGGTGGCCGAGGACGGCTCGGACCTGAGGACCGAGATCGAGGTGCCCGGCCAGCCGTCGGGCATCGGGTGGCTGCCCGACGGGCGGGTGGTCTTCGTGTCGATGCGGGACGCCGCCGTGATGCGACGCGAGCACGACGGGTCGGTCGTCGTCCACGCCGACGTGTCGTCGTACGTCGGGGGCCACCCCAACGACATGGTCGTCGACGACGAGGGCCGCTGCTGGCTCGGCGACTTCGGCTTCGACCTCATGGGCGGCGCGGACCTGGCCACGACCGGTCTGCTGCGCGTCGACCCCGACGGCACGGTCGCACGCGTGGCCGAGGACCTGTGGTTCCCCAACGGCAGCGTGATCACCGACGACGGCACGCTGCTGGTCGACGAGACCTTCGGCAACCGCGTCAGCGCCTTCGACGTCGGCGCGGACGGCACCCTCGGCCCGCGGCGTGACTGGGCGGTGTTCGGCGCCGTCCCGACCGAGCGCGCCGTCGGTCCGGCGATCGGGCAGCTGGACGTCGCCCCGGACGGCTGCGGCCTGGACGCCGAGGGGTGCCTGTGGGTCGCGGACGCCGTCGGCGGTCGCGCCATCCGCGTCCGCGAGGGCGGCGAGGTCGTCGACGCCGTCTCCCCCGGCACCGGCGTCTACGCCTGCACGCTCGGCGGCGCCGACGGTCGCACCCTCTTCCTCTGCTGCGCCCCCGACTTCGACGAGCACGCCCGCAGCGCCGCCCGCGAGGGCGAGATCCGCGCCGTGGTCGTCGACGTCCCCCACGCCGGGCGCCCCTGAGGGTCGCGGGTCCTGGTCCTGGTCGTGGTCCTGGTCCTGGTCCTGGCCCTGGGGCCGGGGGGTCGAAACCCCACGGTAGGTCCCTGTCTTGTCGCTTCTCACGACGAATTCGTCGTGGGGAGCGCCAAGCTGCCTACTTACCGTGGGGATTCGACCCGAGGACGAACCACCGGAACCGCCTCAGCGCCCCAGCAGCATGTCGAGCACGCGCGTGCCGACGGGGAGGCCGTGGGCGTCGTAGGAGGCGAACATCGCGCGCAGCCAGTCGGCCTCTCGCGGGTCGAGCGCGGAGAGGTCGGGCGCCCCGCGACGGGCGGTCACCCCGGCCTCGCGCGCGAGGTCCGCGACGGTCGCGACCCGCGTCGCGAGCTCGTACGTCGCGCCGACGTGGCCGTCCTCGGTCAGCACGACCGCGGCGGCCTCCCCCACCTCGGCGAGGTCGGCGAAGCCGAAGACCGCGTCCACGTCGTACGGCACGACGAGGTCGGCGGTCAGGTCGAGGTTCTGCAGGTAGGGGCCCGGCTGCAGGACGGTCCACGCGAGGCCCGAGCGGCGGACGAGGTCCTCCGCGGCCGCCTTGCCGACGTGGTGCGGCATCGCGGGCGCGTACGGCGACGCCACCGAGTGGTAGACCACCCGACCCACGCCGGCGGTGCGCAGCGCGTCGAGCGCCGCGGCGGCGTACGCCGGCTCGGCCGGGTGCAGGTTCGGCGCGATCACGTACGCCGCGTCGCAGCCCGCCGTCTCCTCGGCGACGACCGAGCCGCGGCCGAGCGGGACGACGTCCACCCCGCGGCGGGCGAGCGCAGCCCCGACCGCGCGGCCGGTCTTGCCCCGACCGGCCAGGACGGCGACGCGCCTGGTCGGCGTCACAGCACGTCGACGGCCGCGTGAGACGCCCCCTCGGCGAGCCGGGCGTAACCGGGGCCGCGGTCGAAGAACGCCTCGCCCGGCCCGGCACGACCGGCGCGCTCGGCGGCGGTCGCGTCGGCGTCGTGCGCCAGGTCCCCTCCCTCCGAGGACCCGGTCAGCACGACGCCGTACGACGACAGCGCGGCCTCGGGCGACACCTTGCGCCACAGGACGTCCCGGACCACGGAGGCGGGGTCGCGTCGCAGCGGGTCGCCCCAGCCTCCGCCCCCGGTGGTGCGGATGCGGATGACCTCGCCTGCCGTCACGGGCTCGGCGTCGGCGAGGGCGTCGACGACGCGCTCGTTCGGCCCGCCGGGGTCGACCACCACCTCGAACGGCGCCCCCGCCAGGCCGCCCTTCACGCCCCAGCAGGCGAGGATGGAGCGGTCGGCGATGGACATGAAGTGGCCGTCCTTGAGCATCCGGACGTGCTTCTCGTAGCCGAGCCCGCCGCGGAACTCCCCGGCCCCGCCGGAGTCGACGGCCAGACCCAGCGCCTCGACGCGGAACGGGAAGCGGGCCTCGGTGAACTCGGTGGGCAGGTTCCGCGAGTCGGGGACGACGTGGATCGTGTCCTCGCCGTCCGCGTAGTAGCGCCCGCCGGAGCCGCCGCCGAGCACCTCGCGCATGAGGTAGGGCCGGCCGTCGTGGTCCTCGCCGTAGACGCCGGTGTAGCGGATCGTCTCCTGGTCGGCGGGCATCCGCCCGTCGACGGCCTTGGCGACGACGCCGGCGAGGACGCCGAGCAGCCGCAGGATCACGAACGTGCGGGCGTTCGTGGGCGCGGGGAAGACCGGCGTCAGCAGCGTGCCGGGCTCGGGGAACCGCAGCTCGAGCAGCGGGACGACGCCCTCGTTGACGTCGAGCTCCGCCATCCGCTCGGGGGTGTCGGCGAGGTTGCGGAGGATGGGCGCGAGCCACTTGGCGAGGAAGACGCCGTCGCTGTAGTCACCGCAGTGGTTGATCGGGCCCTTCGCCTGCGGCGAGGTGCCGTCGAAGTCCAGGACGAGCCGCTCGCCGTCCGGGTCGTCGTCCGGCGTGCGGGTCAGGGTGATCCGCTGGGTGTGGAGCCGGGGCTCGTCGACGCCGTCGTGCTCGGCGTAGTCCTCCCACGTCCACGACCCGACGGGGATCTTCGACAGGATCTCGCAGCGGTAGGTCCGGGTGGAGCCGTCGATGATCGCGTCGAAGCACGCCTCGACGGCGGCGACGCCGTACCGGTCGAACAGCTCGCCGAGCCTCCGCGCGCCCATGAGGCAGGCCGAGCACTCGGCGTCCAGGTCGGCGGCCAGCGACTCCGGCATGCGGGAGTTGCGGGTCATGATCGTCAGCGCCGCGCGGTTGGGCACCCCGGCGTCCCACAGCCGGATCGGCGGGACCATCAGGCCCTCCGAGAACACGCTCGTCGCGCCCGACGGCATCGAGCCGGGGACGGCGCCGCCGATGTCGTCGTGGTGGCCGAAGGCCTGCACGAACGCGACGACCTGCCGCTCCCCCTCGGGGCCCGGGCTGTGCCCACCGTCCGCTCCGTTCCGCGTCGCGAACACCGGGACGGTGACGCACAGGTCCGGCAGGTGCCCGATGCCGCCCTCGGAGCGGTAGACGTCGTTGTGGAAGAAGACGTCACCCTCGCGCATCTCGGCGATGGGGAAGTCGCGGGCGACGGGGTGGACGAGAGCGGAGTACGAGCGGCCGGTGAGCTTGCGCAGCAGCCGGTCGTGGATGCCCGCGCGGAAGTCGTGGGCGTCGCGGATCATCGGGCTGCGGCTGGTGCGGGCGATGGCGGTCTCGACCTCCCGCTCGACCGCGGCGAGGCTGCCCTGGACGATCTCGGTCAGCACCGGGTCGGCGCTCGCGCCGTGGTCGTCGGTGAGGAAGCCGAACGGGAACTGGGTCGGTGCTCGACGGCTCATGCGTGGTCCCTCTCGGTGCTCTGCCGTTCGACGACGAGGTTGCGGTAGGCGTCCACCCGGGCGGTGAAGCCGGGGTGCAGGGGCACGGTCGAGCCGAACTCCTCGATGATCGCGGGGCCGGTCACCGTGGTGCCCGGGGTGAGGTCGGGGCGCCACAGCACCGGGACCTCGACGTACCCCGCCTCGGGGTCGAAGCAGACGGCGCGGCGACCGGTCTCGACGGGCTCGGACGGCGCGAGGTCGTACGACGCGATCTCGGGGCGCTGGATCGGCCCGATGCCGGAGACCCGCAGGTTCACCCACTCGACCTGCTGGCCGGGGTCGTCGGCGAAGTCGTAGCCGTACAGCCCGCGGTGCGCGGCGTGGAACGCGTCGGCGACGTCGGCGAGCGCGGCCTCGTCGAGCTCGCCCGGCAGCGGCACCGGCACGCGGACCTCGAAGGCCTGACCGAAGTAGCGCAGGTCGGCGGTGCACTGGTGGACGCGGACATCGGGGGCGAACCCCTCCTTCTCCAGCGCCTCGTCGGCCCGGGCGACGAGCCCGGCGTACGCCGTGGCCACCTGCGCGGCGTCGAGGTCGTCGGCGAGGGCGACGTGGGTCTGGACGACGTCGTTGCGCACGTCGACGGTCAGCAGGCCGAACGCGGAGACGTTGCCCGGGTCCGGAGGCACGAGGACTCGGCGCAGCCCGAGCACGTCGACGAGGCGGCACAGCAGCAGCGACCCGGAGCCGCCGAAGGTGACGAGGGTGAAGTCGCGGACGTCGAGGCCACGCTTGACGGTGACCTCGCGCAGCGCGTTCGCCTGGTTCCACGCGGAGATCTCGAGGACACCGGTCGCGGCCGCCTCCGGGGTCATGCCGAGGTCGCCGGCGAGCTGCTCGACGCCCTTGCGGGCGGTCTCGACGTCGAGCGGGATCTCGCCGCCGAGCAGGTGCGGGGGGATCCGGCCGAGGACGACGTGGGCGTCGGTGATGGTGACGTCTGCGCCGCCCCTGCCGTAGCACAGCGGGCCGGGGTCGGCGCCGGCCGAGTGGGGGCCGACCTTGAGGGTGCCCTCGGGGCTGAGCCAGGCGACCGAGCCGCCACCCGCGCCGACGGTGACGACGTCGATCATGGGGATCTTCGAGGGGAACGCGCCGACCGAGCCCTCGGTGGTCAGCGTCGGGTCGCCGTCCACGACGACGGAGACGTCGGTCGACGTCCCGCCGCCGTCGGAGGTGAGGACCTTGTCGAAGCCCGCCGTCCGCGCGATCAGGGCGGCGCCGAGGGCGCCGGCGGCGGGGCCGGACAGCACGGTGGTGATCGGCTGGTGCACGACCTCCTCCGCGCTCAGCACGCCGCCGTTCGACTTCATGACGTAGAACGGCACCGGGCGCCCGGCGTAGCTCCCGAGGCGCTCGGAGATGGTGCGGACGTAGCGGCCCAGCCGGGGCTTGACGGCGGCGTCGACCAGCGTGGTCATGGCGCGTTCGTACTCGCGGTACTCCCGCAGCACCTCGCTGCTCACCGACACCACGGCGTCGGGGTGCTCCTCGGCGAGGACCTGGCGCATCCGCTCCTCGTGGGCGTCGTTCGCGTAGGAGTGCAGGAAGCAGACGCCGAGGGTGTCGACGCCCTGGTCGCGGAACCAGCGCGCCGCGCGGCGGGCGCCGTCCTCGTCGAACGGCCTGACCTCGGCGCCGGTGTGGTCGAGCCGACCGCCGACCTCGAGCACGAGGTCGCGCGGCACGATCCGCGGCGGCTTGACCCAGAAGTAGGAGTTGCCGTAGCCGTCGGGCACCGACTGGCGCGCGATCTCGAGCATCGCGCCGTACCCCTCGGTGGTGAGGAACCCGAGCCGGTCGACCTTGCCCTCGAGGAGCTGGTTGGTGGCGACGGTCGTGCCGTGGCTGACCGCGGCGATCGGGCTGCCGTCGCCGGGCGGGAGGCCGAGGATGCCGAGCACCTTCTCGATGCCGGCCATGAACCCGTCGGCCGGGTTGCTCGGCGTCGAGGGGGTCTTCGTGGTGACGAGCTCACCACTGTCCTCGTCGAGGGCGACGACGTCGGTGAACGTCCCCCCGGTGTCGATCCCGATCCTGATGCGTCGCGGCATGCCACCGATCCAACCGGCCGCGTCGCCGGGGGCCTATGTCAGAGGTTGCCGACCACCCGCCCGCTGCGGCTCAACCTCTGCCAGCCGACACCGCGACCCGACCGCGACCCGCACCGGCGCCGGTCGAGCTCGTCGGGACCCAGCGCCCAGGGACCGCTCGCTACGCTCGACGCCATGAGCGGCTTCGTGACAGACCAGCGCAACCGGCCCGTCAGCGCGGTCGTGGCGGTGATCGTGGCGATCGTGACCGGCGGCTACATGCTGCCGTGGGCGATCGCCGCCCTGCGGGGCAAGGCGAACCACTGGACGATCTTCTGGGTCAACCTGCTCGCCGGCTGGACGGTGATCGGCTGGATCATCGCGCTCGTCATGTCGCTGACCTCCCACAGGCCGGTCGGCCGCTTCTAGGCGCACGACGGGCCGGTGGCCGCCTCCTCGGTCGATCTCGGCCTGGACGACGTCCTCGACGCCGAGGTCCGTCGCCAGTGGTGGCTCCTCGCCGACGCCGGCCTGCCCAGCCTCGCCGAGCACCCGGGACCCTCGAACGCCCCGCACGTCACGCTCGCGCAGCGGCGACGGCTCCCCGCGCCGGACGTCGTGCAGCCGGCGACGCACCGTCTGCCGGTCGCGCTGAGCCTCACCGGACTGCTCGTCCTGCCCACGCGGCGCGGGCTCGTCCTGGCCCGGGCCGTCACCGCGGACGACGTCCTGCTCGACCTCCACGCCGAGGTGGTCGGCCTGCTCGACCGGGCCGCCGAGGGCACGCCGTGGCCGCCCGCCGCACACACCACGCCGGGGGCGTGGACCCCGCACGTCACCCTCGCCACCGGGCTCGGGCCCGACCAGGTCGCGCGGGCGCTCGACGTCCTGCCGCTCGGCGCGCTGACCGGCGCGGGCGTCGTCCTGCGCCACTGGGACGCCAGGGCGCAGCAGCTGACGGCCTGCGCAGACGTGCCGACTCGACCCCTGTGAGCTGCGCAGACGTGCCGACTCGACCTAGACGAGGGACTCCAGGGCCGCGGCGCACTCCAGCAGGAAGCGGTCGCGGCCGTGGGCGGCGACGAGCTGCAGGCCGACGGGGAGGCCGTCGGCGGTGCGGCCGAACGGCACCGAGATGGCCGGGCACCCGGTGACGGTGATGAGGTAGTTCGACCGCATCCAGTCCAGGTACGTCCGCATCGGCTCGCCGTTGATGGCCGTCGGGAACTCCTGGTCCGCGGGGAACGGCGGGACCTGCGAGGCGGGCAGCACGAGCAGGTCGTGGTCGTCGAAGTACTCCCGCATGCGGTGGGCCAGCGTGGTGCGGCCGGCGTACGCGCGGGCGACGTCGGCGCCGGTCAGCGTCTCCCCCGCCCGGATGTTGTCGGCGAGCGACGCCTTGAAGGCGTCCGGGTGGGCGGCGAGGCGCTCGGCGAACGTCGCCTGGAAGTGCCAGGCGCGCAGGGTGCGGAAGACGTCCTCGCCCTCGCGCAGGTCGGGGACGTCGTCGGTGACGTGCGCGCCCGCCGCCGCGAAGGTCCCGGTCGAGCCGGTGACGACGGAGGCCACCTCGCGGTCGCAGACGAACGCGCCGCCGAGGTCCGGCGTGACGGCGACCCGCAGCCCGGCCAGCGACCCCGACAGCGGGGGCGCGAACGCCGAGCCCGGCTCGCCGAGGGCCTGCGGGGCCCGGGGGTCGGGGCCCGCCATGACCGACAGCAGCAGGGCGACGTCGTCCGCGGTGCGTGCCATGGGCCCGCCGACCGACGTCGTCTCCCAGTGGTTCGACGCGGGCCACTGCGGCACCCGGCCGAGCGTGGGCCGCAGGCCGACGACGCCGCAGAAGGACGCCGGGTTGCGCAGCGAGCCCCCCATGTCGGACCCGTCCGCGAGCGGGACCATGCCCGACGCCAGCGCACACGCCGCTCCCCCGCTCGACCCGCCGGCCGAGCGTGACGGGTCGTGCGGGTTCAGGGTCGTGCCGAAGACGCGGTTGAAGGTGTGGGACCCGGCGGCGAACTCCGGCACGTTCGTCCTCCCGAGGACGACGACGCCCGCGCGGCGCACACGCTCGACGAGCAGCTCGTCGGTGCTCGGCACGTGGTCGGCGTGGAGCACCGAGCCGTACGTCGTCGTCCACCCGGCGACCTCGTGGGTGTCCTTGAAGGCGAACGGCAGGCCGTGCAGAGGGCCGACCTCGGCGCCGGACACGAGCGCCTCGTCGGCCGCGGCGGCTCCCTGGCGGGCGCGCTCGACGTCCATCGACACGATCGCGTTGAGCTCGGGGTTGCGCGCCCCGATCCGGTCCAGGTGGGCCTCGAGGAGCTCGCGGGCGCTGATCTCCTTCGCGCGGACGGCGGCCGCCTGCGCGCGGGCGGTCGAGTCGACCGTGACGGTCATGCCCGACGTCCGAAGACGCCGCCGAGGACGACGCCCAGGGCGACCAGGCCGGCGCCGACGGCGACGCCGCGCAGGAAGTCGGCCGGGGACGACGCTGCAGCCACGGGGGTGACGGTCGGGGCGGCGTACACCGCGCCGGCGGTCTCGACGCTCGATCGGAGCCGGGGCGGCTGCTCGGCCACCTGGAGCGCCGGCGGGGTCTCGATCGCCCTGGCGACGTTGCCGAAGAACTCGCCCGCCATGCGCTTCGAGACGCTCGAGAGCATCCGCTGGCCGACCCCGCCGACCATCCCGCCGACGGTGGCGTCGGCGTCGTAGGCGATGCGGGTGCGCCCGCCGAGGTCCTCGAAGCGGACGGCGACCGTCGCGTCGACGGTGCCGGGCGCGCCGGCGCCGGTGAGGCGCATCGTCAGCGAGTCGTGCGGTGCCAGGTCGGACAGCGCGCAGGAGCCGTCGTACGTGCCCTTGATGGCGGCGACGCCGGCGGTGACGGTCATGTCGTAGGCGTGCTCACCGGTCGACTCCAGGCGCGAGCAGCCCGGGATGGCGGCGACCAGGACGAGCGGGTCGAGGATCGCGTCCCACACGACCTGGGGCGGGTGCGCGACGTCGTTGGCGCCGGAGATCTTCACGCTGCTCCTCGGGTCACGGGTTCTGGTGCGCCAGCCGCAGCTCGAAGAGCTCCGACGGCGAGATGGGCATGGCGGTGATCGCCAATCCGTCCTCACGCAGCCCTTCGGCGTCCTCGATGGCGGCGGCGAAGACCGCGGCCGACGGGATGACGCCGGCCTCGCCGGCACCCTTGATGCCGAGGGGGTTGAGCGGGGACGGCGTCTCGAGGTGGTCGACGTCGATGCCGTCGGGGACCTCGCTCACGTAGGGCATGAGGAAGTCCATGAACGACGCGTTGAGCAGCTGGCCGGAGGAGTCGTAGGCCATCCGCTCGTACAGCGCCCCGCCCACGCCCTGCGCCACGCCGCCGTGGATCTGGCCCTCGACGATCATCGGGTTGATCAGCGTGCCGCAGTCGTGGACGACGGCGTACTGGAGGATCCGGATCTCGGCCGTCTCCGGGTCGGTCTCGACGATCACGGCGTGCATCCCGGAGGCGAACGTCGCCCGCTCGGGCGAGTAGAAGTCGCGGCCCTCGAGGCCGGGTTCGTCGTCCTCGGCGACCGGCGGCTTGCCCGGGTCGCCGACCTGGAACTGCGTGGCCCGCTTCGAGGCCTCGTCGAAGGCGTACCGCAGCGGGTTCGACAGCACCGAGATCGTGCCGAGGTCGAGGCTCACCTCGGGGGCTCCCTTGACGGAGACCACGCCGTCGACGATCTGCAGGTCGTCCTCGGACGCCTCGAGCGCGTCGGCGGCGATCCGCAGCGCCTTCTCCTTGGCCCGCCTCGCGGCGAGGTGGACGGCGGAGCCGCTCATCACCGCCGCGCGGGAGGCGAACGTGCCGACGGCGTACGGCATGCGCCGGGTGTCGCCGGTGACCACCTCGACGTCGGAGAAGCGACACCCGAGCTCGTCCGCGACCAGCTGCGCGAACACGGTCTGGTGGCCCTGGCCCTGGCTGGTCAGGCCGGTCGCGACCTTGACCTTGCCGGTGGTCTCGACGTGCACGTGCGCGCCCTCGTAGGGCCCGACGCCGGTGCCCTCGACGTAGCAGGCGAGGCCGAGGCCGATCCGTCGTCCCTCGGCGGCGGCCTGACGCTGGCGCTCACCGAAGGTGTCCCAGTCGACGAGCGCCTTGATCTTGTCGAGCATGGCCGGGTAGTCGCCGGAGTCGTAGGTCAGCGGTCGGCCGTCCTGGAACACCAGGCCGTGCTCGTAGGGGAACTCGTCGGGCTGGATGAGGTTGACGCGGCGGACCTCGGCGCGGTCCTTGCCGAGGTGCTGCGCGATCGCGTCCATCGTCCGCTCCATCGCGTAGCAGCCCTGGGGCCGCCCGGCGCCGCGGTACGGCGTGACGATGACGGTGTTCGTGTAGAGCGAGTGGAAGACAACGCGGTAGGCGCCCGGCTTGTACGGCCCGAGCAGCTGCGTGGAGGTGATGATCGGGACGATCAGCCCGTACGGCGTGTAGGCGCCGTGGTCGTGCCAGAGCTCGACGTCCAGGCCGAGCAGGCGGCCGTCGTCGTCGAAGCCGACCTCGACGTGCTGGACCTGCCCGCGCTCGTGCGCGGAGGAGATGAAGTGCTCGCGGCGGTCCTCGACGAACTTCACCGGCCTGCCCAGCGCGCGGGCGGCGTACGGCACGAGGAGCTCCTCGGGCCACGGGTGGTTGATCTTGACGCCGAAGCCGCCGCCGACGTCGGGGGTGATGACGTCGACCTGGCCGAGGTCGAGGCCGAGCTTGACCGCGACGGCGGCGCGGACGCCGGTCGAGGACTGGGTGGAGGTCCACAGCTGGAGCCGGTCCAGCGCCGGCTCCCAGCGGGCCACGGTGCCGCGGCCCTCGAGCGGCATGCAGGCGCTGCGCTCGATGTCGAGGTCCAGCGACAGCCGGTGCGGGGCCGCGGCGACGACGGCGGGCGCGTCGCCCCCGGTCTGCTGCTCGAGGCGGGCGCCGAGGTTGCCGGGCACGTCGTCGTGGACGAGGTGCTCGGCGGCGCGGGCGGCCTCGATGCCGACCACGGCGGGCAGGACGTCGTAGGTGACCTTCACCTTGCCGACGGCGTCCTCGGCGACGTAGCGGTCGGTGGCGACGACGAAGGCGACGGCCTCGCCGACGTAGTTCACCTCGTCCTTCGCCAGCGCGTACTGCGTGCGGCCGTGGGTGAGCGCCGGGTGCGGGATGAGCAGCGGCAGCGGTTCGGCCATCGGGCCGGTGAGGTCGTCGTAGGTGAGGACGGCGTGGACGCCCTCGACGTCGAGGACGGCGTCGAGGTCGATGTCGACGATCCGCGCGTGCGCGTGGGGCGAGCGGACGACGGCGGCGTGCAGCAGGCCCGGCCCGACGTCGATGTCGTCGGTGTAGGCGCCCTGCCCGCGCAGCAGGCGCTGGTCCTCGACGCGCTGGACGCCCTGCCCCATGAGCTTGATGGTCACGAGGGACCACCCGCCTCGGTGATCGAGGCGTGAGGGCCCCCCGGGCCCGGGCCTCGAGATCCCCCGCGCCGCAGCACCGCCGCGCACTCCACGGCGGCGACGATGTTCTGGTAGCCGGTGCAGCGGCAGAGGTTGCCGCCGATCATGTCCCTGGCCTCCTCGTGGGTGGGGTCGGGGTTCTCCTCGAGCCCGGCGGTGATCGTGGTGAGGAAGCCGGGGGTGCAGAAGCCGCACTGCAGGCCGTGGCACTCGCTGAACGCCTGCTGCACCGGGCCGAGCGACCCGTCGGGGCGGGTGAGGCCCTCGACGGTGGTGATGTCGACCTCGACGGCGGCGACCGCGAACATCAGGCACGCGCGGGCGGATCTGCCGTCCACGAGCACGGTGCACGCGCCGCACACGCCGTGCTCGCAGCCGACGTGCGTGCCGGTCAGCCCGAGGTCGTGGCGCAGCGCGTCGCTCAGCAGCCGTCGGGCGGGCACGCGGAGGTCGTGGACGACGCCGTTCACGCGGAGGCGGACGTCGTGGACGGCCTCGCCGGTCTCGCCGGTCTGCGCGGAGACGGTCATGCGGCTCCCCTTCCCTGTCGGTCCTCGTGCGCCTCGCGGAGCACACGGGCGGTGAGGACGCGGACGAGCTGGGCCCGGTACGCCGCGGAGGCGTGCACGTCGCCCCCGGGCTCGAGGTGCGCGAGCGCCGCCTCGCCGGCGTCCGCCGCGTCGACGCCGGTGACGTCGACGACGGTGGGGACGTCGTTGACGGAGAGGTACCCGACGCGGGCCGAGGAGGCGTCCACGTGGGCGGCGACGCCGACCATCGCGTAGTCGCCGTGGCGCCGCGCGAGCTCGGCGAACCCGACGCCGGCGTCGTCCGCGAGCGCGGGGAACCACGCCGACGTGGCGACCTCGTCGGGCGCCAGCGACGACTCGAGCGGACCGACGAACAGGTCGGCGGCCGCGATCGTGCGGCGGCCGGCGCCGCCCACGACCTCGACCGTGCCGCCGAGGACGGCGAGCACCACCGGCATCTCCGCGGCGGCGTCGGCATGGACGATCGAGCCCACCGTCGTGCCGCGGTTGCGGATCGTCGGGTGCGCCACGTGCGACAGCGCGGCCGTCACCAGCGGCTGCACCCGTCGTACGTCGGGGCTGGCGAGGACGTCGGCGTGCCGCACCATCGCCCCGATCCGCACGCCCCCGTCGTCCGCGGTGAGGGTGTCGAGCCCCTCGACGGCCGAGATGTCGACGATCGTCGCCGGCGCCGCCAGCCGCATGGTCAGCAGCGGGACCAGGCTCTGCCCCCCGGCCATCACCTTCGCGTCGGGCTCGGAGCCGAGCAGCGCGACGGCCTCGTCGAGGGTCCGCGGACGGTGGTAGGCGAAGGGGGCGGGCTTCATAGCGCCTTCGTCACCTCGCCGGAGGTGCTCGACCGCCCGGTGCGGGCCAGGTGGAAGTAGACGATGACGAGCAGCGTGCCGAACGCGATGCCGGAGAGCTGGAAGTCGTCGGTGATCACCAGCGTCACGTTGCCGACGCCGACGATGATGCCCGCGGCGAGCCCGACCAGGTTGACGGGGTTGCCGAAGTCGACCTTGTTCTCGACCCAGATCTTGGCGCCCACCAGACCGATCATCCCGTACAGCACCACGGTGATCCCGCCGAGCACGCCGCCCGGGGTGGCGTTGACGATGGCGCCGAACTTGGGGCACAGGCCGAGGAGGATCGCGACGGCCGCGGCGACGTAGTAGGCCGCCGTCGAGTAGACCTTCGTGGCGCTCATGACGCCGATGTTCTCGGCGTACGTCGTGGTCGGGGAGCCACCGAACGCGCTGGCGAAGGCGGTGGCGAGGCCGTCGGCACCGATGGCGCGGCCCATGTAGGGATCGAGGTCCTCGCCGGTCATGTCGGCGACGGCCTTCACGTGGCCCAGGTTCTCGGCGATGAGCGCGACGACGCCGGGCAGCACGAGCAGCACGAAGGTGAGCGAGACGCTGGGGCCGTGGACGACGGGGACGCCGTCGGCCAGCGTGCCGCTGGGTAGGCCGATCCAGTCGGCGGCCGCGACGCCGGACAGGTCGACCCGGTCGTGCTCGACCGGGTCGGGCCCCGTCGGCAGCACCGAGGTGATGGGACCGAAGATGCCGTCGAAGGCCCACGACAGCAGGTAGCCGAAGATCAGCGACAGGAAGACGGCGATGCGGGACCAGAAGCCCGGCAGCAGCACGGCGCCGGCGACGAGGAAGGTCGCGGTCAGCAGCGCCACCCACTGGTCCTGGGGCCAGTAGGTCTGCGCGACGACGGGCGCGAGGTTGAAGCCGATCAGCATGACCACGGCACCGGTGACGGCGGGCGGAAGGACCCGGTGGATCAGCCCCACGCCCGCGAAGTGCACGAGGACGCCGACCAGCGCTAGCACGATGCCGGCGACCATGATCGCCCCGGTCACGTCGGCCGAGTCGCCGCCCTGGAGACGGATCGCGGCGACGCCGCCGACGAACGCGGCCGAGGTGCCGAGGTAGCTCGGCACGCGGTTCGAGCAGATCAGCAGGAACAGCACCGTGCAGATGCCGCTGAACATGATCGCCAGGTTGGCGTCGAGGCCCATGACCAGCGGGAAGACGAACGTCGCCCCGAACATCGCGACGACGTGCTGGGCGCCCAGGCCGATCGTCTTGCCCCAGGGCAGTCGCTGTCGGGGCCCGACCGCCTCGCCGGGGGCCGGGTCGACCACGTCCCACTTGAACATCGACATCAGGCGCACGCCCCTTCACTGGTCCACGGAGCCCGAGAGTCCCGCCAACGTAGTGAGCCGGATCTGGACCGCTCGACGGCAGGGTCTGCCAGAGGAACGAGGGTGCGGTTGGCAACGTGCGCCGGTCAAGGCGCGAAGTCGGGCCGGCGGCTCCGCGTCGTCGAGACCGCCGTGGGCAGCGGGACTACGCCACCACGTCCAGCACGCGCAGGGCCACCGCGACGTCGAGTCGGAGGTGGGGGTCGCCGGCGACGGGGCCGAGCAGGCGCTCGAGCTTCGAGACCCGGTAGCGCATCGTGTTGTAGTGGAAGAACTGCTTCCGCGCGGCCTCGGCGACGTTGAAGTTGGTGTCGATGAGGACCTGGAGGGTCTCCCGGAGGTCGGCCGCCTCCTCCGTGCGCTCGGCGAGCGGGCCGAGGACGTCGGCGACGAACGACTCCAGCTCCCGCTGCTCAGGCACGAGCGCGATCAGCCGGTGCAGGCCCAGCCGGTCGAAGAACGCGAGCGCGCCGATGCCCTGCACCCGTCGTCCGACCTCGACGGCACGGCGGGCCTGCAGGTAGGCCTCCGGCAGGTCGTCGACGGTCCCGGCGACCCTGCTGACGCCGACCGAGAACGGACGGCGGCCGCCACCGCGGTCGCCGCGCACGGCGGTCACGGCCCGGTGGACCAACGACTCCCCGGGCAGGCCCTCCTCGTCCGCGGACGCCGGCAGCAGCGTGACCACCTCCGAGGAGAAGTCCACGCTGGGGATGCCGTCGCCGAGCTCGGCGCCGACCTGGCGCCAGGCGGCGGCGAACCGCTCCTGCCACTGCCGCCGCCGCGCGCTCGAGACGGGCGCGTCGTCGTCCGGCCGGTCGAGCTGGGCCGAGACCACCACCACCGGGCGGCGCAGGTCCCAGCCGAAGCCCTCCGCGTGCTCCGCGACGTAGGCCGGGTCGGGGGCGCGGCGCATCAGCAGGTCACGCAGGAAGTCGCCCTGGTACTTGTTCTCGACCGCCGTCACCGCGGCCTCGCGGGTGATGAGGAGGGCGGCCACGGCGGCGGCGCGCTCCAGCGACTGGACGTCGTCGTGCCCGAACGGCCGCGTCGTCCGCACGCACACCAGCCGCGCGAGGTCGGCTCCCCCGGCACCGACGAGCATCAGCCGCGCCTCGCCGTCCCCGACCGGGATGCCCCGCGGGCCGATCCGCTCGACCCGGACGCGGCCGGTCGGGTCGAGCAGCTGGTGCTCGGCCAGGACGCCCCGGACGCGGTCGCTCACCGCCGCGGCCCGCTCCCGGCCGTCGGAGGACGTCACGAGCAGCGCGATGTCGAGCACCCGGCCGACCTCGGCCGCGATGCCGGCCAGGTCGCCGCCCTCGAGCACGATCTGCGTCAGCGCGGTGTGCAGCGCGTCGATCCGTGCCAGGGCCTCGGGTCCTGCCGTGGTCTCGCTCACCAACCGCTCCTCGTCGTCAGCAGGATCTGCCTACTCCCCGGCGGCCCTTCGGCACAACCTCACGTCGAGAGAGGCTAGCGGGGCGCGTTAGCGTCCCGGTGATGCTCCCCGTCGCCGCCCCGCCCCGCGTCCGGGACCTGCTGCGCGCCGCCCCGGACGGCCCGGTCCCCGTCCTGCACCGCGGCCCTGTCGCGACGTACGTCGAGGTGTCCGGCCGCTGCGTCGGCCTGCTGGCCCGCGACGCCGTCGCCGTGCCGTGCGGCCTGCGTTCCGACCTGCCGCGACTCGACCACCTGAGCCCCCTCGCGGCGATGCGCGGCGGGGTCCTCCACGTGGGCGGGACCCCGCTGCGGATCGGCCGGCTCGTCGACGTCCGGGTGCCGGTCGTGCCCTCGCGGGCCACCGCCCCCGCGCCGCTGCCGACGTCGCTGCGGGTCGGGCGGGGTGGTGGTCTCACGCCGTACGACGACGACGTCCTGGCGGGCTGGCTCGTCACGCACCGCGCGGCCGGCGTGGCCACCGACGACGTGGACCACCTCGTGCGCGCCCTGTTCCGGCGCACCACCCTGCTCTCCGCCACGCTGCTCGACTGCGCCATGCACGGCGAGGCCCTCCCCGAGCTGGCCGACTGGCTCGCCGCCGCCGGGACCCCCGCCGAGGACGACGCCACGCGGGCGCTGCTCGCGGTCGGCCACTCCTCCGGCCGCGGGATGCTGCACGGCGCGACCACCGCGCTGAGCCACCTGAGCCCCGCCCGACGGATCGGAACCGCCGCATGAGCACCACCCACGTCGAGCTGCGCCCCGGCGCCTACGCCGACTCCGTCGCGCTCCTCCAGGTCAGCCGCGCGGTGCAGGCGCTGCCGGGGGTCGCCTCGGCCCAGGTCGCGATGGCGACCGGCCTCAACGTCGAGGTCCTCTCCGGCATGGGCTTCGAGGTCCCCGCGCACGCCGGGCCGAACGACATGGTCGTCGCGCTGCGGCTCGACGGGGACGGCGACCTGGACGCCGCGCTCGCCGGCGTCGCCGCGGCCCTGGCCGACGCGGGCCGGCGCGGCAGCACCTCCGCCGAGCTCGCGCCGCACCGGACGACGGCCGCCGCGCTGCGGGAGGTCCCGCCCGGCGAGGACGCCGTCGTGCTCGTGTCGGTCCCCGGCCCCAGCGCCGTCGTCGAGGCGGTCGACGCGATCGAGGCCGGCTGCGACGTCATGGTCTTCAGCGACAACGTGCCGCTCGCCGACGAGGTCGCGCTGAAGCGCGCCGCCGCCGAGCGCGGCGTCCTCGTGATGGGCCCGGACTGCGGCACCGCCGTCGTCGGCGGCGTGGGTCTGGGCTTCGCCAACGTCGTCGCGCCGGGGCCGGTCGGCGTCGTCGCGGCGTCCGGCACCGGCGCCCAGCAGGTGCTCGCCCTGCTCGACCACGCCGGCGTCGGCGTCACCCACGCCTACGGCGTCGGCGGGCGCGACCTGTCGGCCGAGGTCGGCGCCCTCGCCACCCGGGAGGCCCTGCGCCGGTTGGACGCCGAGCCCGGCGTCGAGCGCGTGCTCCTGGTCTCGAAGCCGCCCGCCGAGGCGGTCGCGGCCGACGTGGGCGCCCTCGCGGACTCCCTGGCGACCCCCGTCGCGACCGCCTTCCTCGGCGCGGGACACCCCGACCTCACCGCGGCCACCGAGACGCTCCTCGGCGACCTCGGCGTCGCCGTCCCCGACTGGCCGGTCGCCGGCACCGCGCGACCGCCTCACCCGGGGCGTGGTCGAGCGGTCCGCGGACTGTTCGTCGGCGGCACCCTGTGCACCGAGGCCCGCCTCGTCGTCGAGGGCCTCCTCGGCGCCGACGGGGGCCACCTCTTCACCGACTTCGGCGACGACGAGTACACCTCCGGGCGCGCCCACCCGATGATCGACCCCACGCTGCGCACCGAGGAGGTCGTGCGCGCGGCGGCCGACCCGGCGATCGGCGTCCTGCTGCTGGACGTCGTCCTCGGTCACGGCGCCGAGCCCGATCCCGCGGCGTCGCTCGCCCCGGTGCTGGCCGGGCTCGAGGTCCCCGTCGTGGTCACGGTCGTCGGCACCGCCGGCGACCCCCAGGACCACGCCCACCAGGTCCGCGCGCTCACGGAGACCGGCGCCGAGGTGCACCTGTCCAACGCGGGCGCCGCCCGTCGTGCCGCCGAGCTCGCCGGCGCCGCCGACCACCCCACCCGCCTCACCCAGGAGTCCGCTCGATGAGGGTCGTCACCACCGGCACCGAGCTGCTCGCGGACGCCCTCGGCGCGCAGGCCGTCGCCACCGAGCGGGTCGACTGGCGGCCCCCCGTCACGGCGACCTCCGACGTCACCGCCGATCTGGCCCGGGTGGCCCTGGACCCCCGGCGGGCCGAGGCGAACCGTCGCGCGGTCGAGGCCGTGCTCGGCGTCACCGCCCACCTGGTCGACGTCGGTCCCGCCTCGGAGGTCCTCGGCCTCGAGCGGGGGCAGTTCCTGCACGCGGGCCCGCCGATCGGCTGGGACCGCGCGTCCGGGCCGCTCCGCGGCGCCCTGATGGGCGGCGCCGCGCTCGAGGGCCTCGTCGACGACGCGGAGGAGGCCCCCGCCCTGTTCGAGGCCGGCGCGTTCGACCTCGAGCCGTGCCACCACCGGGGTGCGGTCGGCCCGATGGCCGGCGTGGTCACCCCGAGCATGTGGATGTGGGTGCTGGAGGACCTCGAGACCGGGCGTCGTACCCACTGCACGCTCAACGAGGGCCTCGGCAAAGTCCTGCGGTACGGCGCCTACTCGCCGGAGGTCCTCACCCGTCTGCGGTGGATGGGCGACGTCCTCGGGCCGCTCCTGCGCTCCGCCGTCCGGCGGGTGCGCGACGAGTCGGGACCCGTCGACGTGACCGGGATCCTCACCCAGATGCTGCAGATGGGCGACGAGGCCCACAACCGCAACCGCGCCGGCACGCTGATGACGCTGCGCGACCTCGGACCCGCCCTCGTGCACTCCGGGGAGCCCACCGACGTCGCCGACGTCCTGCGCTTCGTCGGCGGCAACGACCACTTCTTCCTCAACCTCGCGATGCCCACCTGCAAGCTCGCGCTCGACGCGGCCCGCGGGATCGACGGCTCCACCATGGTGGTCGCGATGGCCCGCAACGGCACCGACTTCGGGATCCAGGTCGCCGGCACCGGGGACGAGTGGTTCACCGGCCCCGCGCAGGTCGCCGAGGGTCTGTTCCTGGGCGACTACGGCCCGGACGACGCCAACCCCGACATCGGCGACTCCGCCATCACCGAGACCGCCGGCATCGGCGGCTTCGCGATGGCCACCGCGCCCGCCATCGTGCGCCTGGTGGGCGGCACGGTGCCCGACGCGCTCGCGGCCACGCGGCGCATGCACGAGATCGCGCTGGCCGAGAACCCGCGCTGGACAGTGCCCGTCCTCGACTTCCAGGGGACCCCGACCGGCATCGACGTCGCCCGGGTCTGCCGGACGGGGATCCTGCCGCAGATCAACACCGGCATGGCCGGCGCGGTCGCCGGGGTGGGCCAGGTCGGCGCGGGGCTCGTCACGCCCCCGGCGGAGATCTTCCCCGCCGCGCTGGCGCGGCTGGCCGAGCTCGTCCCGCGGTGAGGCGTCCGGCCGCGCCTGCCACGATCGTCCCGTGACGGAGGAGAACGCCGGCGCCGCGGTCGTCGTCCTGGGCGCCGGCTCGGGCAGCCGCAGCGGCGCGAGGGTCAACAAGGTGCTCCTTCCCCTGGCGGGCGTCCCCGTCCTCGCCCGCTCCGTCGTCGACGCCCTGGACACCCCGGGCGTCGTGCGGGTGGTGGTGGTCGTCCGTGACGGCGAGACCGCCACCGTGTCGGACGCGCTCGCACCCCACCTCGCCGACGACCGGACGGTGGACCTCGTGGTCGGCGGCGCGGACCGGCACGCGTCGGAGGAGCGGGCCCTCGCCGTCCTGGCCGACGACGTGGCCGACGGCCGGGTGGACGTCGTCGCGATCCACGACGGCGCGCGCCCCCTGGCCGGTGCGGACCTGCTGTCCCGCGTCCTCGACGCCGCCCGCGCCCACGGCGGGGCCGTCCCGGTCGTCCCGGCTCCCGCGCTGGTCAGCCGCGACGGCGCGCCGGTCGCCACCGGTCTCGTCGCCATGCAGACGCCGCAGGCCTTCCGGGCCCGCGACCTCCTCGCCGCCTACGAGGCCGCGGCCGCGAGGGGCCACCGCGCCACCGACACCGCGGGGACGGTCGCCGCCCACGGCGCCGAGGACGTCGCGGTGGTCGCGGTCCCCGGCGACCCGGCGAACCTCAAGATCACCTGGCCGGGCGACCTCGACGTGGCCTCACGCCTGGTCTGAGGCCGCCTCGGCGACCGCTTCCGAGACCGCCTCGAGCACCCGCAGGTCGTCCTCGCCGGTGACCCGGCGACCGACGGCCGGGGCCTCGAGCAGGACCGGTGTCCCCCGCTGCCGCAGGGAGGCGACGAGCTCGACGGGGTCGGTGGGCGGCCACCCGTCGTACGACGCGACGACGGAGGCGGGCAGCACGACCGGGGAGGCGACGGCGACGAGCCCGTCGCGGTCCACCAGCTCCCCCAGCCGGGGCGGGTCGCCCGGGGCGAGGGTGCGGACGGTGTCCGTGACCGGTCGGACGGCGACGACGGCGGCGTCCTGCTCCCGCGCCGCCTCCAGGCAGCCCACGAGGAAGGCCGGCGGCGTCAGGGGGCAGAGAGCGTCGTGGAGCACGACGTCCGCACCGGTGGCCCTGACCCTCGCCCACGGCGTCCCGGCGTCCACGGCGTCGACGCCCGCCGCCGCGAGGGCCTCGGCCGCGCAGGCGACGAGCGCGGTCCCGTGGACGACGGCGTACGGCAGGGTGCCGCGTCCCTCGTCCAGCACCACCCCGAGGGCCGGGTCCGACCCGGCGGGACCGGTGGCGTCGGGCTCGTCGTCCCAGCCGCCGATCGGCCCCGGGGACACGACAGGGCCCCCGGGTTCGTCCCGGGGGCCCTGGTCGTGTGCGTGGGTGTCGCTCAGGAGGCCAGCACCTCGTCGAGGATGCCCTCGGCCTTGTCCTCGTTGGTGCTCTCGGCGAGCGCGAGCTCGGAGACGAGGATCTGGCGAGCCTTGGCGAGCATGCGCTTCTCGCCCGCGGACAGGCCGCGGTCGCGCTCGCGGCGCCACAGGTCGCGGACGACCTCGGCCACCTTCATGACGTCGCCGCTGTGCAGCTTCTCGAGGTTCGCCTTGTAGCGGCGCGACCAGTTGGTCGGCTCCTCCACCTGCGAGGCGCGGAGCACGTCGAAGACGCGGTCCAGGCCCTCCTTGTCGACGACGTCCCGGACGCCGACCAGGTCGAGGTTGCATGCGGGGACTCGAACGACGAGGTCCTGCTGGGCGACGATGCGGAGGACCAGGTACTGCCGGTCCTCGCCCTTGATGGTCCGGTTCTCGATGTCCTCGATGACCGCGGCCCCGTGATTGGGGTACACAACCGTTTCGCCGACGGTGAATGTCATATGTACGTTTCCCCTTCCGAAGGACCCCCATCATACCACGGCGTAAGGGGTGCTTCCTCAACGTTTCCGCAGGTCAGAGGCTTGCGCGGGGCTTGACAGACGGCAGGATTCGTGTCTCGACCCGCGTGGCGGGCCCAACGGACGGACCGCTCCCGGCGCCGTCCACCAGGGTCTCACGGAGCCCCTGATGGACGTCGCGGCGACCTGGTTCCGGGGTTGCCCTCCCGCGGAGCGACGGTTGCGCGGATACTTCCGCGCATGGGTGGAGAGCGTGACCGGGGGGCCGACGCCCGTGAGGGCGCGGGGGTGCCGGCGGCCGACCCGGCGGCCGCCGCCAAGGCGCAGAAGAAGGCCGAGAAGCAGCGCCGGGCCGAGGAGCGGCGTCGCCGCTGGGCACGGCCCGAGGCGGCCGCCGTGGAGAACTCGTCCGGCGACGAGACCGACGACCCCGTCGGCGACACCGCCGTCCTGACGCGGTCGGAGCCGGACGACGCGCCCGCGGACGAGGTCACCGACGAGGTGGTGGGCAGCGCCGCCACCCCGAAGCAGACCAGGGCCGAGAAGAAGGCGGCCAAGGCGCAGCAGAAGGCCGAGCAGGAGGCCGGGCGCGGGTCCGCGAAGGACTCCGGACAGGGCTCGCAGACCCCGACGCAGGCCGCGCCCGAGGCGGAGAAGCGGGACGACGGCGACGCCGCCCCGACCACGGCGGCTCCGGTGGTCCCGGCCCGCGGTCCGAAGGCCCTCTGGTTCCTCCTGCTCGCGGCCCACCCCCGGCAGGCGGTCGTCACGGCCGCCGCCCTCGCGGGCGCGGCGGCCCTGGCCGGCCGCCCGCCGGAGCAGGTCGGCCTGCTCGCGGCGATGGCCCTGGTCGGCCAGGCCATGCTGGGCTGGCACAACGACCTCGTCGACCGCGACCGGGACGCCGCCGTCCTCGCCCGCAACCGCGACGCCGAGACACCGCGACGCCTGGCCCGCAAGCCCCTCGCCGAGGGCCGGCTCGAGCCCGGGTCGGTCTGGTACGCCTTCGCGATCGCCGGGCTGCTCCTGGTTCCGCTGTCGGTGTCCAACGGCGTGACGGCCGGCGTGACGTTCCTCGTCGTGGTGGCGATCGGGATGATCGCGAACATCTCGCTGCGGCACGGCTGGTTCTCGCCCGTGCCGTGGGCGGCCTCGTTCGCGCTCTACCCCGCCGTGCTGTCGTACGCCGGGCCGATCGGCGGCCCCGAGGGCCTGGCGCCGAACCCGGTGCTGGTCGCACTTTCCGCCGCCCTGGGCGTCGTCGTCCACGTGCTGCGGTCGCTGCCCGGGCTGGTCGACGACCACCGCGACGGTCTCAAGCACCTGCCGCTGCGGCTCGCCCTGAAGGTCGGGGCCCCCCGTCTGCTCGCCCTCGGGTCGGTCCTCGCGGCCGGCCTCGTCATCGCGCTGGTCACGGTGGCCGCGCAGCAGGGCCTCGTGCAGTAGTCGGGCCGGGGACGGGCGCCACGCGGGCGCCGGCGCGCCGGTACGCTTGGCCCGTGCCTCAGCCCCAGCGTTCCCTGCTCCGGCGTGCCGCCGTCATCGGCGCGGCCACCCTGGCCCTCCCGGCCCTCGCGTCGTGCGGCTTCGACGAGAACACGAACATCGTCTACACCCCCGCGGAGGGGACCTTCGACCGCAGCGCGTCGGTCGACGTCCTCGGTGCCGCGATCGTGTCGACGGACGGCAACGGCGAGGGCACCTTCGTCGCCGGGTTCTCGAACGAGACGTCCGAGACGGCGGCCGTGACCGCGATCGGCGGTGACGTCACCGCCGAGCTGGACGAGCCGATCGAGCTCGCGCCGCAGGGCTTCGTGCAGCTCGCCGAGGAGGGCGGCGTCCCCGTCACCGGTGACTTCGAGATCGGCGACTTCCTCGTCGTCGAGATCAGCTACTCGACCGGGCAGGACGTGACCTTCGACGTGTCCGTCGTCCCGAACGCCGGCTACTACGAGGGCATCGACGGTCCGATCCCGACCGAGATGGACGAGTACGACACCGAGGACCTCTACACGCCGGCCGACGAGGTCGTCCCTGGCGAGGGCGAGGGCGAGTGAGCACCGACGGCGGCCCCGACGGCGCACGCACCCTGATCCTGCTCCGCCACGGCGAGAGCGACTGGAACGCGAAGAACCTCTTCACCGGGTGGGTCGACGTCGACCTCACCGAGAAGGGCCGCGCCGAGGCCGTCGCCGGCGGACGCCTGATCAAGGAGTCCGGCCTGCTGCCGGACGTCGTCCACACCTCGCTGCTGCGCCGCGCCATCACGACGTCCGCGCTCGCGCTGGACGCCGCGGACCGCCACTGGATCCCCGTCCGGCGCACCTGGCGCCTGAACGAGCGCCACTACGGTGCGCTGCAGGGCAAGGACAAGAAGCAGACCCTCGCGGAGTACGGCGAGGAGCAGTTCATGCAGTGGCGGCGGAGCTTCGACGTCCCCCCGCCGCCGATCGACGCCGACGACGAGTACTCCCAGGACGGCGACCCCCGCTACGCCGACCTCGGCGACGAGATGCCCCGCACCGAGTGCCTCGCGGACGTCATCACCCGGCTGATGCCCTGGTGGGAGGGTGACGCCGCCGCCGACCTGCAGCCCGGCCGCACGGTGCTGGTCGCCGCGCACGGCAACAGCCTCCGCGCGATCGTCAAGCACCTCGACGGCATCAGCGACGACGAGATCGCCGGCCTCAACATCCCCACCGGCCAGCCGCTGGTCTACCGCCTCGACGACTCCCTCGCCCCGCTCACCCGCGGCGGCGAGTACCTCGACCCCGAGGCGGCCGCCGCCGCCGCGGAGGCCGTCGCCAACCAGGGTCGCTGACGCGGAACGCGACGGGCCACGACTCGCGTCGTGGTCGCCGGCGGGGTCGAGGCGCATCGTGACCCGCTGAGCCGACGGACCGGTCGTGGTCCGGCGGTCTCGAGGCGGACGCTCGCTCCCGGTCGGACCATGCGAGCCGGGGCTCGACCGGTCACGTCGCGACCGGGCTGCCGATGTGCCGACTTGGCTGACGATGTTTCGTCCGCCCGGTCGGGGTTTCACCAGCCGGCTGGTGAAACCTGAGACAGGTGAGACAGACGGGACGACGGCGAGCGGGTCAGGTGGAGACCGGGAAGTCCCCGGTGACCACGAAGACGACGCGGTTGGCGATGCCGACGGCGTGGTCGGCGATGCGCTCGTAGTAGCGGCCGAGGAGGGCGACGTCGACCGCGGCCTCGACGCCGTGGGTCCAGTCCTTGCGCAGCAGCTCGGTGAAGTTGAGGCGGCGGAGCTTGTCCATCTCCTCGTCGATCTCGGCGAGCCGCGCGGCGGTCTCGACGTCCCGCTCGGTGATGACCACGCGCAGCCGGCCGACCATCTCGAGGGCAATCGTCGACATGCGGGTCATGGTGGGACGCAGGTCCTCGGGCACCGCCAGCCCGGGCACGCGCAGGCGCGCGACCTTCGCGACGTGCTCGGCGAGGTCACCCATCCGCTCGAGCTCGCTGACGATCCGCAGGGCGGCGACGATCTGGCGCAGGTCGCCGGCGACCGGCTGCTGCAGCGACAGCAGGTTGAAGGCGTCGTTCTCGACCTTCTCCCGGCGGAGGTCGATCTCCGCGTCGGCGCTGATGACGCGCTCGGCGGTCTCGGCGTCCCCCGTGAGCAGCGCCTGGGTCGCCGTCTGCACCGCGACCTCGACGAGTCGGGTCATCTCGGACAGGTCGGCGAACACGCCCTCGAGCTCGTCGTAGTAGGCCTCACGCATGACGACCAGCCTAGGCGGGTGCGCGGCGGGCTTCTGGCCTGCGGCGATCCGGTCCGTGAACGGGCAGTGAAATCTGGGTCGCGCACACGTCGGCCCGCCCGGCCGCGCGGTAGGCCGCGGGCGTCGTCCGTACGATCCACCCCGTGGATCCCACCGTCCAGGCGTTCCTGGCCGCGATCGTCGGTGCGATCGTGGCCGGTGTCACCGTGCTCGCCTGGCACCTGTCCGACAAGCAGCAGAACCGTCGCCCGGAGGTCGTCGAGCCCGCGGTGCCCCCCGGCGTGGCCACCGTCCTGTCGGTCCTGCGCAGCAGCGCGGTCGTGGTCGACGAGAACGAGTCGGTGCTGAAGGCATCGGCGCCGGCGTACGCCCTCGGCCTCGTCCGCGGCAACGAGCTGGTCGCCGACGAGCTGGCCGACCTGGTGCGCGCCGTCAGACGCGACGGGCAGATCCGCGAGATCGAGATGCAGATGTCGCGCCCGGGCGGGACGCCGGACCGCCACGTCACCGCCCGCGTCGCACCGCTGGGCTCGCGGATGGTGCTGGCGCTCGTCGAGGACCGCACCCGCGAGCGCCGCGTCGAGGCCGTACGACGGGACTTCGTCGCCAACGTCAGCCACGAGCTCAAGACCCCGGTGGGCGCCATCCGCCTCCTGGCCGAGGCCGTCTCCGACGCGGCCGACGACCCGGAGGCCGTCAAGCGGTTCGCGGGCCGGATGAACCACGAGTCCGAGCGTCTCGGCACGCTGGTCCAGCAGATCATCGAGCTGTCGCGCCTGCAGGGCGACGAGCCGCTGGAGACCCCCTCGCGGGTGTCGGTCGACGAGGTCGTCGCGACCGCGATCGACACCTCCGCGATCGACGCCGCCGCGCGACGCATCAACCTCGTCGCGGGAGGCGAGGAGGGCCTGGAGGTCCTCGGGAACGCCGACCAGGTGGCCGTCGCGGTCGGCAACCTGGTGGCGAACGCGGTCGCGTACTCCCGGGAGGGCTCCTCGGTGCTGGTGAGCGCACGCGCCGACGAGGACACCGTCGACCTGTCCATCACCGACCAGGGCATCGGCATCCCGGCCGGGGAGATCGACCGCATCTTCGAACGCTTCTACCGGGTCGACCCGGCACGGCACCGCTCCACCGGCGGCACCGGTCTCGGGCTGTCGATCGTCAAGCACGTCGCGGCCACCCACGGGGGCGACGTCCGCGTCTGGTCCGTGGAGGGCCAGGGCTCCACCTTCACGCTGACGCTCCCCCGGGCGTCCTGATCAGCAACTACCGTTGACCACGGCACGACGTGCCGCCGAGCCGCAGCAGAGCCGCAGCAAGAGAGGGACCCCCGTGACCAAGGTGCTCGTCGTCGAGGACGAGGAGAGCTACAGCGACGCGCTGGCCTACATGCTCCGCAAGGAGGGGTACGAGGTCGCCATCGCCGCGACCGGCGACGACGCGCTCACCGAGTTCGACCGCAACGGCGCGGACATCGTGCTGCTCGACCTCATGCTCCCGGGCATCCCGGGCACCGAGGTCTGCCGCCGCATCCGCCAGACCTCCAGCGTCCCGGTGATCATGGTCAGCGCGAAGGACGACGAGGTCGACAAGGTGGTGGGCCTCGAGCTCGGCGCCGACGACTACGTCACCAAGCCCTACTCCCCCCGCGAGCTGGTCGCCCGCATCCGCGCGGTCCTCCGTCGTGGCCACGACAGCGGCGGCGACGTCGCCAGCCCCACCCTCGAGGCGGGGTCGGTCCGCATGGACGTCGAGCGCCACGTCGTCACCGTCGACGGCACCGAGCAGCGGCTCCCGCTGAAGGAGTTCGAGCTGCTCGAGATGTTCCTGCGCAACCCCGGCCGCGTGCTGACCCGCGGGCAGCTCATCGACCGCGTCTGGGGCTCGGACTACGTGGGCGACACCAAGACCCTCGACGTCCACGTGAAGCGCCTGCGCGCCAAGCTCGAGAAGGACCCCGGCGACCCCTCGTTCCTCGTCACGGTGCGCGGGCTGGGCTACAAGCTGGACGTGTGACTCCCCGCGACTGAGGGACGAGGTCGCTGGGAGTCACACGTGTCAACCCGTGGGGTGGTGCCCCCCCCCGCGTGGGTGGGGCGGGGGGGCTGCCCCACCCACGCCCAGCGCAGCCCCGACGCCACGGCCGAGCCTGCGAGGCCGTGACGCGTCGGGGATCGAGCGAGCGCGCGACCGAGGGACGAGGTCGCGACCGCGGGTCGAGATCTCGGTGGGCCGACGTGCGCCCAGCACCGGGCGTCGTACCACCGCCCCAGCCTGAGGACGTCGAGTCGGCACGTCTGCGCACCGTCGGCGGGCGGAAGCGGTGGACGAGCGGGGTCCTCGCGACACGGGCCGTGCCGACTCGACCCCGTACGGCTGCGCAGACGTGCCGACTCGACGCCGTACAGCTGCGCAGACGTGCCGACTCGACGCCACGGCAGCATCTCGACGTACGACGTCCGGAACCCGCGCGACGGGGCGCCGCCGGGGGTCCTAGCGTCGTGGCGTGACCACGGTTCCCCCGGCCGAGCCCGGCCTGCCTCCCGAGGAGGTCCTGACCCCCGGACGACGACCCGCGACGGCCTGGCTGCCGCTGGCCGCGGTGGCGTTCACGCTGCTCGCGTGGGCCTCGGCGTTCGTCGGGATCCGGCACCTCGGCGAGACGGTGCCGCCGGGCTCGCTGGCCCTGGGCCGGCTCGTGGTCGCCACCGTCGCGCTCGGGGTCCTGCTGCTCCTCCAGCGCCGGCGGATCCGCGTGCCCCCGCGTCGCACCTGGGGGCTGCTGGCCCTCGGCGGGGTGTCCTGGATCGGCGTCTACAACGTCGCCCTCAACGCCGGGGAGCAGCGGGTGGACGCCGGGACGGCCGCCCTCGTCGTCCAGGTCGGTCCGCTCATCGTGGCGCTGCTCGCGACCACCCTGCTCGGGGAGCGCCTCACCCGCTGGCTGGTGGCGGGGCTGGCCGTGGGCTTCGCGGGCGTCGTCCTCATCGCCCAGGCCTCCTCGGCGGGCCCGAGCGGCGACCTCGTCGGCGTGCTGCTCGTCCTCGTCGCCGCCCTCGGGTTCGCCGTGGGTGTGCTCACCCAGAAGAAGCTGCTCGCCGACCTGGGCGCGCTCGAGGTGACGTTCTGGTTCTACGTCGCCGGCACCGTCGCCTGCCTGCCCTGGACCCTCGAGACGGTGGACGTCGTCGGCAGCACCTCCGCGGTCGACCTCGGCTGGTGGTTCTACCTCGGGCTGGTGCCGTCCGCGCTCGCCTTCACGACCTGGGCCTACGCCCTCTCCTCGGCCGACGCGGGCGGGTTCGCGATGCTCACCTTCCTCGTCCCGTTCCTCACGGCGCTGATGGCGTGGCTGACGCTCGGCGAGGTGCCCCCGCCCCTGGCGTTCGTCGGTGGGGCGCTGTGCATCGCCGGGGTGCTGCTGACGCGGCGGCGCCCGCGTCCCTCAACCCAGGAGGGGTAGCGGGCGGCCGGCGTCGCCCAGCGCCTCCCCCTCGGCGGCGTCGGGCCGCACCCGACCGGTGCCGAGCAGCGCGACCCGCTCGTCACCCCAGGCCTCGGGGAAGCGGACCCCGCGCAGGACGTCGAGGACCCGCCGCGTCTCGGCCAGGCCCTCCACGGGCGGGCCGGGGGCGTCCGGCAGGTCGACCACGAGGTCGAGGTGGTGCACCGTCGCCTCGACGACGAGCGTCGAGGCCAGGTCGGCGACGGTGAGCACGTGGCCCTGGGTGGCGACGAGGTCGGCCTGGTCCGCCAGGGTCACCGCGTGCGACGCGGCGGGCGCCGTGTCGCGCCACAGCGCGAGGAGCGCCCGCTCGCCGTACGCCGCCGCCACCCGCCGCACCAGCGCCGCGTGCCCGGCACCGCCGTCCCCCTGCTCGGGGTGGAAGTCGCGCCAGTAGTCGAAGCGGTCGCGGTCGGGGGCCCGCTCCCCCGGGCTGGCCAGCGTGACCAGGGCTCGCTGGGCGTCGAGCAGCAGGTGGAAGGTCAGGTCCCGGACCGACCAGCCCTCCGCGCGCGTGGGCCGCTCCCAGTCGGCGTCCACGAGGCCGTCGAGGACCCCGCTCAGCGCGTCGTACGACGCGACGAGGACGCCGGGGCTCACGGCCGCCTCACGGCTGCTGGCTCACGGCTGGGGGTCCGGGTCGTCGCCGGCCTCCAGCCAGCCCCGGAACGCCTCAAGGTTGTGCGTCGGCTCGCCGCGCAGTCGTCGCCACTCCCACTCCTTGCGGATCGAGGTGGCGAACCCGAGCTCCAGGATGGAGTTGAACGACTCGTCGGCCCAGGCGAGGACGGAGCCGAGCAGCGTGTCGAGCTCCTCCGGTGCCGTGGCCAGCAGCGGCAGCCTGCCGTCGAGGTAGATGTCGCCGGTGCGATCGACCGCGAACCCGACGCCGTACGTCTTGAGGTTGCGCTCCAGCAGCCAGCGGTAGACCCGCTCGTGGTTCTCGTCGGGGTTGCGGCACACGAAGGCGTGGACGCCGAGCGCGTGCGTGCCGACGTCGAGGCGCACGGGCGTCTGCAGCTTCTTCTCGCCCGGCAGGGTGATCGAGAAGACGCCGGGCCGGAGCTCGGTGTGCTCGACCTCGTTGTCCGCCAGCCACTGCCGTACGGCGGCCACCGCGGCCTCGTCGGGGAGGTCGCCGGTGATCTCGCCGTCGATGTCGCTCATCGGCCGCTCACCAGCCGTTCATCGGCCGACCAGCGTGGCCGGGCCCGGCTCAAGCTCGCGGCGGCGCAGCTGTGCGGCGCGGGCGTACACCTCGAGGGTCCGCTCGGCGGTCTGCTCCCACCCGAACCCCGCCGTCCAGCGCACCGCGCCGGCGGCCAGCCGCTCACGCAGTCCCTCCTCCACGAGGACCCGCCGGATCGCCGCGGCCCAGTCGTCGACGTCGTGACCCTCGACCAGCAGGCCGCTGCGCTCGTGCGAGACGGCGGTGGTGAGCCCGCCGACGGCCGCGGCGACCACGGGCGTCCCGCTCGCCTGCGCCTCGACGGCCACCAGGCCGAAGGACTCGTTGTACGACGGCACCGCGACCAGCGTGGCCGCGGCGTACCAGCGGGCGAGGTCGCTCTGCGCCATCGGCGGCACGAAGCGCACGACGTCCGACAGGCCGAGCTCGTCCGCCAGCCGCCCGAGGGCCTCGGGCTTCTCCAGGCCCGAGCCGGAGGGCCCCCCGACGACGGGGACGACCATCCGGTCGGCGAGCTCCGGCGAGTCGGCGAGGAGCCGGGCGACCGCCCGCAGCAGGACCTCGGGCCCCTTCAGTGCCTGGATCCGCCCGGCGAAGAGCACCACGTGGGCGTCTTGCGGGAGCCCCAGCGCCTCGCGCGCCGGACCGCGGCCCGTGGGGCGGAACACCCCGAGGTCGACCCCGGGGTGGACGACCTCGACCCGTCCGGGGTCGGCGTCGTAGCACTCGATGAGCTGCTTGGCCTCCTGGTCGGTGTTCGCGACGAGCATGTCGGCGGCGGCCACGACCTGCTCCTCGCCCAGCACCCGTGCGGCGGGCTCGGGCACGTCACCGGCCGCCAGGGCGGCGTTCTTGACCTTCGCCATGGTGTGCATGGAGTGGACGAGCGGCACCCGCCAGCGGTCCCGGGCGAGCGCCCCGACCTGGCCGGACAGCCAGTAGTGGCTGTGGACGACGTCGTAGTGGCCCACCTCCTCCGCGGCCTCGGCGCGCAGCACCTCGCGGGCGAACGTGCACAGCTGCGCCGGCAGCTCGGTCTTGTCCAGGCCCTGGAAGGGCCCGGCCACCACGTGGCGCACGCGGACGCCGTCCCCGCAGTCGACGACCGCGGGCAAGCGGGAGGAGGTGGCGCGGGTGAAGACGTCGACCTCGGTGCCGCGCGCGGCCAGGCGCCGGGCCAGCTCGATCACGTAGACGTTCATGCCGCCCGCGTCGCCCGTGCCCGGCTGGTCGAGCGGCGAGGTGTGCAGGCTGATCATGGCCACGCGCCTCGGCTGCGACCGCATCCGACCTCCGTCTCCACCGTGCTTCCGCTGAAGTGCTGCAGGGGCTCGAGGCCCGACCTGGCACAACCTCCCCCTCGTGCCCAGGATTCCCGCCGAGCACGCCCGAGGCAGAATCGGGCCATGACCACATCCTCGTCCTCGCGTCCCCAGGCCGTCGTCACGGGTGCCAGCAGCGGGATCGGTGCCGCCACGGCCCGTCACCTCGCGGCCGCCGGCTTCCACGTGTTCTGCGCCGCCCGGCGCGCCGACCGCATCGCCGACCTCGCCTCCGAGATCGACGGCACCGCGGTGACCTGCGATGTCACGGACGCCGGGCAGGTCGCAGCCCTGGCCGAGCAGGTGGGGGGCTCGCTCGACGTCCTGGTCAACAACGCCGGCGGCGCCTTCGGGTCGACCCCGGTCGCCGAGGCGGACGCCGAGCAGTGGCGGGCGATGTACGAGGTCAACGTCATCGGGCTGATGCAGGTCACGAAGGCGCTCCTCCCGGCCCTCAAGGCGTCCGGCGCCGGCATCATCTGCAACGTCGGCTCGACCGCCGGACGCATCGCCTACGAGGGCGGCGCCGGCTACACCGCCGCCAAGCACGGCACCCAGGTGGTCACCGAGACGCTGCGGCTCGAGCTGTGGGACCAGCCGGTCCGCGTCACCGAGATCGCCCCCGGCATGGTGCAGACCGACGAGTTCTCCCTCGTGCGGTTCGGCGGCGACCAGGACAAGGCCGACGCCGTCTACGCCGGGGTGAAGGAGCCGCTCGTCGCGGACGACGTCGCCGAGGCCATCACGTGGATGGTCACCCGACCCGCCCACGTGAACGTCGACGAGCTGGTCATCCGCCCGCGCGCCCAGGCCGCCCAGCACAAGGTGTTCCGCGAGAGCGACTGAGTCGGGGCGGGCTCGACCGGGGCGACCGATCCCTGCCGACCCGCGTACCGGGGTCGTGCGGCTCAGCTCGCGCTACCCGGGGCCCACCGGACGCCACCGCGAGACCCGCGGCGCCCAGGACTGCTCGACGCTGGACGACAGCCGCACCCGCTGCGCCTCGACGAACGGCGGCTGGGCCTCGGGGCAACCGAACGAGGTCGGGCCGCGTCATGGGGATATGAAGACCACCCTCGGCCTCGCCACCCTCGTCGTCCCCACCCTGCTCGGCGCGCTGCTCGGCGCCGCGACCCCAGCGGTCGCGGCGCCGGCGGACGCACCGCCGCCGCGCACCAGCGCGACCGTCACCGACCCGCTCTACGACACGACGGGCACCGACCCGAACCGCCGCTCGCGGGCCGACGTGCGGCGGGTCGACTACACGATGCCGCTGCCGCGGAACCGGCGCACCCTGACCATCGACACCGCGCTGCGGCGGGTGGGCGCGACCTTCCTGAACGGCGCCCCGACCCAGCAGGTCAAGACCTTCATCGACGGCCCGGGCCGCCAGGACTACGCCGTGACGACGTACAACAGCTCGCGCTCGCCCCGGGTGGTGTCCCTGGCCGGTGACCGACCCCGACGCATCGAGCCGGCTGGCGCCGGGTGGGGCGGCAGCCTCGGCCGCGACGGAGAGCTGGTCGTCACGCTCACGACGGAGTGGCTGCGAGCCGGCGACCGGGCGGACTTCCAGGCCTTCGGCATCTCCCGCCGTGCCACGGACCGCACCCGCACCGCGCCGCGGCTGAACGTGAAGTACACCGCCCGGAACGCCCCGAACGCCGCGGAGGGCGCCGGCACCTACGACGAGCCGACGTGCAGCAAGGACGCCGCGGGCACGCTGACCTGCTCCTACGGCGCGCTCTGACCGGCCCCGACGATCTCAGACCGGGCCGCCGCCGTCACGGTGGCGGCCCGGGAGGATCAACCCGGCGAGGCTGCGCAGGTCGTCGGTGAGCGCCTGCTCGGGCAGCTCGACCCGCTGGCCGGTCGGGTCGGTGAAGGCGTAGACGAAGCCGTCCGGCACCGCGCTCGCCGGCGCCTGGGCCTGCGCGGCGGCGAGGTCGACGCGGTCCCAGAGGGCGCGGACCTCCTCGACGCGTGGATCGTCGCCCGCGCCGAGGTCGAGCTCGCCCTGCTCGACCATGCCCGCGAAGCCGCCGGAGCGGGTCACCGTCAGGGCGCCCCGCGGCCGCTGCCCCCCGCCACCGCGCGGCCCGTCGCCGCCCGGGGCCACACCGACCTGGCGCCACGCCTCGCGGACGGCGTCCTCGTGGCGCCCCGCCGCCGCGACGGTGGCCGCGGCGAACCCGGCGAAGTCGGTGCGCGGACCCACGCCGCTGCCGGTCAGCGCGGCGTACCAGATCGCCCCGGCGCCCTCGGCGCTCGACCCACCGATCGCGGTGGCGGCGAGGTGGAAGGCGCGGTTCGGGATGCCGGAGTTGAGGTGGACGCCACCGTTGTCGTCCTGCGTGACGACGAAGTCGTCCATGTGCCCGACCTGCGGGTCCCGGCCCAGCGCCGGGTCGTCGTACGCCGTGCCCGGCCGCGCCATGTCGCGCAGCGCCCGCGCCTGCACACCCGGCAGGAAGAGGTCGCGACCGATCAGCCAGTCGGCCTGCTCAGCGGTCTCGCCACGCTCGCGCTGGTCCAGGCAGGCGGCGAACACGTCGCAGACGGACTCGTTCAGCGCGCCCGGCTGGTCGGCGTACACGAGGTCGGCGGTGTACTGCACGACCGCGTGGGAGAACTCGTGGGCCACGACGTCGAGCGAGCGGGTGAACCGGGCGAACACCTCGCCGTCGCCGTCGCCGAACACGAGCTGGGTTCCGTCCCAGAAGGCGTTCACGTAGTCCTCGCCGTAGTGGACGGTCGCCACCACGGGTGCGCCCCGCCCGTCGAAGGAGTCCCGTGCGTAGGCGGTGCGGAAGAGGTCGAGGCTCTGCTCGAGCCCGCGGGCGGCCTCGTCGACGGCGTCGTCACCGGTCGCCGGCTCGCCCGCGCGGCGGACGGCCCGCCCGGGCAGCTCGGTGCCGTTGCGGGCGTCGTGGACCGTCCACGCCGCGCCGGGCGCCAGGCGCAGGGCGGTCTGCACGGCGTCCCCGACGGGCGTCTCGCGGCGTCTCGTCCGGATGCGGTCGTCGACCACCAGCGCGGCCTCGAGGAGCGCCGAGGTCTCGGGCCGGTTGGCGGCGAGCCGCCGCAGGAGCTGCGGCGGGACGAAGGAGCAGACGTGGGGGCGGTCCTGGGTGTCGTCGGTGGCCATGCCCCACCATCCCGCCGAGCACCGACAGTGTCGAGGTCCCCTCAGGGCAGGCGGAACTGGATGCGCCGGATCTCGCTCGAGATCGGCGCGAAGAGCTCGCGGCGGATCCGGTTGTGCTCCTCGTCGAGGTCGTAGCGGCGGTAGGCGTCCTCGTCGGCGAAGTCGACGGTCAGCGAGTACGACGCGTTGCCCTCCCGCAGGCCCAGGTCACGGCCGGCGACGATGCCGAGCGGCTCGCCGTCCAGCGTGAGGTCGCGCAGCGCCTGCAGCGCCACCTCCACCTGCTCCGACGGCACCCCGTCCTTCACCACGCCCACCACCACGTTGCGGATCACAGCCCCATCCTCCCCTCTCGAATGGGGCCCGGCGGGGTCGGCGACCTAGGGTGGACGGGGCCCGGACGGGTCCTCGCACCTTTCGAAGGAGAACGACCCGGATGAGCACCACCCGCCCCGACCTGCGCAACGTCGCGATCGTGGCCCACGTCGACCACGGCAAGACGACGCTGGTCGACGCCATGCTCAAGCAGGCCGGCGCCTTCACCGCGCACCAGGCCGAGAGCGTCGCCGAGCGGGTCATGGACTCCGGCGACCTCGAGCGCGAGAAGGGGATCACGATCCTCGCGAAGAACACCGCGGTCCACTACACCGGTCCGTCGGCGAAGGAGCTCGCCGACGGCGAGATGACCATCAACATCATCGACACCCCGGGCCACGCCGACTTCGGCGGCGAGGTCGAGCGCGGCCTGTCGATGGTCGACGGCATCGTCCTGCTCGTCGACGCCAGCGAGGGCCCGCTGCCCCAGACGCGCTTCGTGCTGCGCAAGGCGCTGAACGCCGACATGCCCGTCGTCCTCGTCGTCAACAAGGTCGACCGCTCCGACTCCCGCATCGCCGAGGTCGTCGACGAGACCTACGAGCTGTTCCTCGACCTCCTCGACGACACCCACTCCCAGGACGCCCTCGACTTCCCGGTCGTCTACGCCTCCGCCCGCGCGGGCCGCGCGTCGACCGACCAGCCCGAGGACGGCGGCCTGCCGGACTCCCCCGACCTCGAGCCGTTGTTCCGCACCATCCTCGAGACCATCCCCGCCCCGACGTACGACGAGGGCGCGCCGCTGCAGGCGCACGTCACGAACCTCGACGCGTCCCCGTTCCTGGGGCGCCTCGCGCTGCTGCGGATCAAGCAGGGCGAGCTGCGCAAGGGCCAGCAGGTGGCGTGGATGCGCCGCGACGGCACCACCAAGAACCTCCGCATCACCGAGCTCCTCGTCACCGAGGGCCTGGAGCGCAAGCCCGGCGAGAAGGCCGGCCCCGGCGACATCTGCGCGGTCGCGGGCATCCCCGACATCACGATCGGCGAGACGCTGGCCGACCCGGAGAACCCGGTCGCGCTGCCGCTGATCCACGTCGACGAGCCGGCCATCTCGATGACGATCGGCACCAACACCTCGCCGCTGGTCGGCCGGGTCAAGGGCAGCAAGGTCACCGCCCGCCTCGTGAAGGACCGCCTCGACTCCGAGCTCGTCGGCAACGTGAGCCTGCGGGTGCTGCCGACCGACCGTCCCGACGCGTGGGAGGTCCAGGGCCGCGGTGAGCTGGCGCTGGCGATCCTGGTGGAGCAGATGCGCCGCGAGGGCTTCGAGATGACCGTCGGCAAGCCGCAGGTGGTCACGAAGGAGGTCGACGGCAAGGTCCACGAGCCGTTCGAGCGCCTCACCATCGACGCCCCCGAGGAGCACCTCGGCACCGTCACCGAGCTCCTCGCCGCCCGGAAGGGCCGCATGGAGCAGATGACCAACCACGGCACCGGCTGGGTGCGGATGGAGTTCATCGTCCCCGCCCGCGGCCTGATCGGCTTCCGCACCGAGTTCCTCACCGAGACCCGCGGCACCGGCATCGCCCACCACATCTCCGAGGGCTACGAGCCGTGGGCGGGCGAGATCCGCTCCCGCAACTCCGGCTCCCTGGTGGCCGACCGGAAGGGCGCCGCGACGGCGTACGCCATGACGTCGCTGCAGGAGCGCGGCGTGCTGTTCGTCGACCCCGCGACCGAGGTCTACGAGGGCATGATCGTCGGCGAGAACTCCCGCGCCGACGACATGGACGTCAACATCACCAAGGAGAAGCAGCAGACCAACATCCGGTCCGCCACCTCCGACAACTTCGAGAAGCTGATCCCGCCGAAGAAGCTGTCGCTGGAGCAGTGCCTGGAGTTCTGCCGCGAGGACGAGTGCGTCGAGGTCACCCCCGACGCCAACCGCATCCGCAAGGTCGAGCTCGACGCGAACGCCCGCGCGAAGACCGCCTCCCGGGCCCGCAAGGCCAACAGGTAGTCCGTCCGCGTCCCTGCTCGGGGCCCGGGCGGATCACCTCCTGGGCGAATCCCCACGGTAGGTCGGTGTCTTGTCACTTCTCACGGCGAATTCGTCGTGAGGAGTGACAAAGCCGCTGCTTACCGTGGGGATTCGCCGACCGGTTCGCCAGCCGGGCCTGGCCATCGCAGCCCGCCCGACCCGAGCCCCGTCCGCGGTCCCCGCGCTAGGTTGCGGGGCATGGCCGAGGCACCCGACACGGACGCCGCCGACCGGGCGGAACGGCTCGCCCACTGGCTGGAGGGGCTGGGGCTGGCCGAGCAGCTGGGCGAGGCCGGCCTGCCGACGTACACGCGCGGTGACGACGGGCGGGCGCGGTGGACCGACCCGGGCACCGGCGAGCCGCTGACCGACGCGCAGCTGGCCGAGCTCGACGCGCTGCTCCACCAGGAGGGTGACGACCCGGGGCACGCCGTCCCGGTCGCGCTCGTGCAGCTGCGGCGCCGGGCCGAGGTGCGCGAGCAGCTGCTCGCCGACGGCTGGCACACCTACGCCTCGCTGGGCGAGCTGCGGGGCACGTCGGAGGACGCGACCCGCTTCGCCGTCCACCAGGCCGCCAACCGGGGTGCGCTGCTGGTGGTGCCGCACCGCTCGCAGTCCATCGTGCCGGCCTTCCAGCTGGACGACACCGGGCAGCTGCGCGCCGAGCTCGGGCCCGTGATCGAGCCGCTCCTGACGGCCCGGATGGACCCGTGGACGGCGTGGGCCTGGCTCACCCGACCCGTCGCCCTGCTGAGCGGCACCGTGCCGGAGGTCGCCGCCCGCGACCCGAAGGAGGCGCTCATCGTGCGGCACGCGGCGCTGCGCCTGGCCGAGCGGGTCCGCCGCACGGCCTGAGCCGGGCCACTGGGCCTGGGGCCACGGGCCGGTTAGGTTCCTGTGACATGGACCACGTCCCGCCGCCCACCGTCGCCCTGGCCCGGCAGCACGCGCTCGGCGACCTGCCCCGCCGCTCGGCCCGTCGTACGCCGGGGAAGACGGCCGTCGTCGACCCCGCCCACGGCGTCTCGCTGACGTACGCCGACCTCGACGCCTGCATCGACCGCACGGCCGCCGCGCTGCAGGCCGCGGGCCTCGCGAAGGGCGACCGGTTGGCACTGCTGGCCCGCAACTCGTGGGCGTACGTCGTCCTGAACTTCGCCTGCGCCCGCGCGGGCGTCGTCCTCGTGCCGCTCAACTTCATGCTCGGCCCCGCCGAGGTCGCGTTCATCCTCGACCACTCCGAGGCCCGCGCGCTCGTCTGCGACGCCGAGCACGTCGCGGTCGCGGAGGCCGCGATGGAGCGACAGGAGACGGCGTCCCCGACCCTGCTCGCGGCCATCGGCGGGGAGCAGGGCCGCTGGCTCGACGCGCAGGCCTGGTTCGACCACGAGGGTGCGCCCGAGCCCGTCGCGATGGCCGACGAAGACCCGGTGCGGCTGATGTACACCTCCGGCACCGAGTCACGCCCCAAGGGCGCGGTGATGACCAGCCGGGCCCTGATGTGGCAGTACGTCTCGTGCGCGCTCGAGGCCGACTACTCCCCCGACGACGTCGAGCTGCACACCCTGCCGCTCTACCACTGCGCCCAGCTCGACGTGTTCCTCGGACCCGACATCTGGATGGGCGCGACCAGCATCGTGCTGCCCGCCCCGGAGCCGGAGAAGGTGCTCGCCGCGATCGCGGAGCACCGGGTCACGAAGTTCTTCGCGCCGCCCACCGTCTGGATCTCGCTGCTGCGCTGCCCGGCCTTCGGGTCCACCGACCTGTCGTCGCTGCAGAAGGGGTACTACGGCGCCTCGCCGATGCCCGTCGAGATCCGCAAGGAGATGTCGTCGCGGCTGCCCGACGTCCGGCTGTTCAACCTGTACGGCCAGACCGAGATGTCGCCGCTCGCCACCTTCCTCGGTCCCGACGAGCAGCTGTCCCACGCCGGCTCCGCGGGCCGCCCGGCACTCAACGTCGAGACCCGCATCGTGGACGACGACGGCGTCGACGTGCCGCAGGGCGAGGTCGGGGAGATCGTCCACCGCTCCCCGCACGCCACCCTCGGCTACTACCGCGACGAGGTGAAGACCGCGGAGGCGTTCGCCGGCGGCTGGTTCCACTCCGGCGACCTCGGCTACCTCGACGAGGGCGGCCGGTTGTACGTCGTCGACCGCAAGAAGGACATGATCAAGACCGGCGGCGAGAACGTGGCCTCCCGCGAGGTCGAGGAGGCGATCTACGAGCTCGAGGGCGTCGCTGAGGTGGCGGTCTTCGGGGTCGCCCACCCCCGCTGGGTCGAGGCGGTCACCGCGGTCGTCGTCCCGAAGGCCGGGGCAGAGGTCACCCCCGAGGACGTCGGCGCCCACGCCCGCTCGGTGCTCGCCGGCTACAAGGCGCCGAAGTACGTCGTGGTCGCCGACTCCCTGCCGAAGAACCCGTCCGGCAAGATCCTCAAGCGACAGCTGCGCGACGAGCACGCGGACATCGCCACGGACGGCTGAGTCCGACCCCTAGGGTCGGGGGGTGGAGCAGGCGTCGGAGAAGGTCTTCGCCGCGACCACCGTCGTGCAGCTCCTCGCGCTCGGCTTCCTCGTCGTGTTCTGCCTACGACGGCGCCGCGGCGCCTGGGCCCTGGCCGGCGGGGTGGGCGGCGTGCTGTGCCTGCTGGTCGAGGCGGCGTACCTCGTCGCCGCCGGGCTGGCCGAGCTCACCGGGGACTTCCGGTTCCTGCGCGCACTCGCGACGCCGTGGGGAGACATCGCCCGTGACACCGGGTTCACCGTCGGCATGGTCCTGCTGGTCGCTGCGGTGACGCTGGGTCGTCCGCGCTACCGGGATTAGGCGGTGGGCCGCGGGGCAGGATGCGCCCATGGACGCCGTCGGCCAGTACTCGTTCCTCGTCGCCTCCGGGCTCCAGGTCCTCGCGTTCCTGGGGCTCGCCGGGTTCGCCCTGACGCGCCTGGGGCAGCGCTGGGCGGTGGTCGCCCTGTCCGGGGCGGTGGTGTCGCTGGTTCCCACGCTGTGGTTCGCGGTGGCGAACCTGGCGATCCAGTCGTCCACCGCGGGGCTGGAGTCGGTCGAGTTCTTCTACTCCCCGCCCGCCCAGCTCCTGATGCAGTTCCTGACGGTGGTCGGCCTCGCCCTCGTGGTCGCCGCCGTCGTCATGGGTCGCGGACCGCGGAAGGAGGCGCCGGTCGAGGGTCCGACCGGCACCACCTTCCGGCAGCTGCCCAGCAACATCGAGTGGAGGTAGGACCCGCTCTCAGCGCTTCAGGATGCCGAGGCCCTCGACCCGGACGGGCTTGCCGCCGTCCAGCGTCCTGACCGTGACCGCCCCCGAGCGGACGCCGTCCAGCCGGGGCAGGGTCAGCAGGACCCGCTCCTGCGTGCCGTCCGCCGCGAGGTTCCGGGTCGCCACCCGCTGACCGCCGACGAGCACGGCGACCCGCCCCGCGTTCGCGGCCCTCCCCACGACGAGTCCGACGCGCTGCACACCGGAGGCCCGGCGCGTCAGCGTCGCGCCCTGGTTCCGGGTGCGCAGGAACGCGCCGCGGTAGGCGTCGTCGTCGGAGACCCGCGTCCAGCCGCCGGCCCTGGTCAGCGACCGCGCCGGGTACGGCGTCCCCCACCGCAGCACGGCGGGGCTCGGGTCGGCGTTGCCCTCCGAGTCCACCGCGGTGACGGTGAACTCGTGGGTGCCGGCCACCAGGCCGCGGAAGACGTAACCCTCGGTGCCGTTGCAGTCGACCGCCTCGCCGTCCAGGGTGCACCGGTACGTCGACCCGGGCTGGCTGGACTCGAACCGGATCCGGCCCTGGGGCGCCAGGCGGAACCCGCCGGCCGGCGGGCCCTTGGTGATGGTCGTGTCGGGCGCCTCCGGTCCGGCGTCGATCGTGACGTCGCCGCCGTTGACCGCGAAGAAGTAGTTGCGGACCGCCTCGACCTTGATCCGCGCCTCGTCGGTCGGCTCCGCGGGCACGCTCACGCGCGCCCGCCCGTCGTTCGCGGTGGACTGCGCCAGCGTGATCGGGAAGGTCTCACCGCCGTCGGTCGACATCGTGATGCGGACCTGTGCCGCGAGGTCCTCGGTGCCGTTGACCGCCCAGGTGACCAGGCGGCCCTCGCCGCTGCGCAGCGTCGAGCCCGCGGGCTGCGAGGTGACCTCGAAGGGCCCGGCGGTGCGGTCCAGGGTCAGTCGGACGTCGTCGTGAGCGGTGCCACCACCCCCGGCGAAGCCGTCCCGGGCGGTGACGCGGAAGTTCATCGCCCCGGTCGGGCCCTCCGCTCCGCCGAGGTACGCGGCGGTCGGGAGGAACTCCGAGAAGCACTCCCGGACCCGGTCGCTCACCTCGCCGTCGGCGCCCGGCGTCGGGCAGGAGCCGGTGGCGGCGTTCGTGTTGCCGGCGAGGACCTGACGCATGTCGGGGAAGACCCGCGTCGGGGAGCCGTCGGCGATGTTCTGCCCCGGTGACGGCGTCTCGAGGGAGTCCTCGAGCGAGACGTCCGCCGCGCGGCCGAACACCCGGAACAGCGGGCCGTTCGTCTTGGTGTTGCTGATCAGCGCCGTCCCGGTCGGGCCACCGCGGTCGTTCTGCTCCCACAGGAAGGTGACGTCGTCACCGTCGGCGTCGCGACCGGAGGCGGTCAGCGCGAACGGGGTCCGCACCGGCAGCGTGCGGTCCTGCGGGGCGACCACCCGGGGCGCGGTGTTGACGCCGGCGTTGACGGTGTCGCCGCCGTTGGCCGGCGGGCCACCCTGCGTCGCGGTGCCGACGAAGCCCTCGGCGGCGGACGGCACTCTCAGCTGCGGGACGTCGACGCGCTCGGCGGTCGGGTCGTCGGGCTGGGCGGTCGCCGAGAACCAGACCTGGAACCCGCGCTCGTCGAGCGGGCCCGGCAGCTCCGACGGGTCGCCGATGCCCTGGTAGTCGTACCGCGTGATCGTGACCGTGCGGCCGGTCAGCTCGGTGACCGCCGCGTCCACGGACGCCCGGTTGTAGTCGTCACGGCCGATGGTCGCCGTCCGACCCTGGAAGGCCAGGGTGACCTCGTCGCCCGGCTCCTCGAACCCCCGCAGCGAGACGGTCTGCACCTCGACGAGGTCGTCGACGGCGCCGCTCGTGTACGCCGTGACGTTGTCGATGGTCTCCTGCGAGAAGTACGGGTCGGTGTGGGGCTGCAGGTCGTCGGTGGCGCAGATGCCGGCGTACGCCATCACGGAGGAGCCGGAGCCCGGCTCGACCGACGTCCGCGCGGTGCGGTTGCCTCCCGCGCAGTTGCCCTGGGTGCCGTTGAAGGTGTGCGGCCCGTCGAACTGGTGACCCATCTCGTGCGCCACGTAGTCGATCGCGAAGAAGTCGCCCTCCGGGAACGGCAGGCCGGTGCAGCCGCCGCCCTTCAGCTCGGCGCCGACGACGCCGAGGAAGGCGATGCCGCCACCGTTCTTGCCGAGGACGATGTGGCCGATGTCGTAGTTGTCGGCGCCGATGAGCTGACCGAGGACGAGGCGGTTCTTCGCGAGCAGGTCGACGCCGCAGCCGGCCAGCTCGCCGGTGCCGGCCCCGTTGGCCGGGGGCTCGTAGCAGGGAGCGTTGCCGCAGGGGCCGTCGGCGCCGATCGCCTTGGCCCGGGTGTCGAGGTTCGTCTTCTCGGAGTCCTCGACGAGGACCATCGTGATCGCCAGGTCGTCGTTGTAGACCTGGTTCACGCGGTTCATCAGCGTGACCTTCTCGGCCAGGACGTTCTCGGTGCCGAAGTACTTCGCGTAGGACGGGTCGTTCATCAGCGCGACGCGGTAGACGCGCTGGTCGACCGGCCCACCGCCGGCGCGCTGCGGGGCGACGTCGCGACCCGCGGCGCGGGAGGCCTCGCCGGGCGAGAACTCGGTGGGGATCGCCTCGGGCTCGACGAGGCCCTGCACGGGCTCCTCGACGGCCGCGCCGTAGTAGGCGAGGTGCTCGGTCGTGCCGCGCTCGTTGACCACGGGGTCGACGAACCAGGCACGCCCCGCGGACGGTGAGCGGACCGCCGCGTGGAAGCCCATCGGCGTCACGTCGAGCACCACGGTGAGGCTGGAGTCGTCGACGCCGCGACCGGCGTACGTCGTGATGTCGGGGTTCGCCGCGGCCAGCGCCGGCTCCATCACCTGGGTGCGCTGCACCGAGAAGGTCTGGGTGCCGCCGGCCGGCGTCGGCACCTCGACGCTCAGGCCGGCGCCCTCGACACCGCGACCCTGGGCGCGGGGCGCCGCGGAGAGCTCGTCACGCAGGTCGCCGAGGTCGACGTCGAGCGCCGCGAAGGACGTCGGGTCGACGCGCGGGTCGGCCACGTCGCCGAGGTCGAAGTCGCCCAGCGGGGTGTACGGCGACTCCTCCGCCGAGGCCTCACCTCCGCCGACCCCGGCGGGGTCCAGACCGGCCACCACGAGGGCGGCGACGGCGAGCAGGCCGAGACGTTGGGCGAGACGAGACATGCGACTCCCGAGGTCGGGCGCGACCCGGGCGGTCGTGCACCGTCAGCACACTAACCACCCGCGCCGACGGCGATGGCACCCCTCGAGCCCGATCGTGGCCGGACCGTGACCGCCACCGGTCAGTCCGGACGGCGTCCCGGCTCCGCGACCGGACGCTCCCCCGGCCCCCCGGCCGGCCGCTCGCCCGGCTCGGCCCACGGGAGCCGCCGTCCGGGCTCGGCGACCGGGACCTCGCCGGGCTCGCGCAGCAGCGGGTCCTCCCACCGGGGCCGGCCCGGCTCCTCCACCCAGCGTGGCCGGCCCCGGGGTGGGTGCGGCGTCGGCGGGGCTCCCGGCCCCGGCACCCAGCGGGGCTCCCCCTCGCCCCAGCGAGCCGGGCCGCCCGGGCCGTGCCCGCCCCCCGCCCCGACGCCGCCGCTCCCGCCCGCGCCTCCCCCCGGTCCCGCCAGGGTCCCGCCCCCGGCACCTGCCCCGGCACCTGCCCCGGCACCACCCCCGGGGGAGTCCACGTCGCCGAGCACCGGGACCTCGACACCCCCCGGCTCGGGGACCGCTCGGCCCGGGGCCGGGCCTCCGAGACGACGACGCAGCACCTCGACGTCCCCCTCCGCCGCCCGCTCGCCCGCCCGCGCGAGGTGGGACGTGATCCAGTCCTCGCTCCGGTTCCGCGCGGCGTCCGCCCTCCGCTCGAGCCGCTCGTACGTCGCTCGCCGCACCGTGGGGCTCGGGTCGCCGGACGGGTCCGGCAGCACACCCCGGACGCCGTCCGGGCCGACGTCGACCGGGAGCGTGACGCGTCGGTCCGTGACCAGCAGCCCCGCCCCGCGCGCCTCGGCCCGGATCCCCCGCATGGTGTCGCGCAGGTCGTCCATCCGGTCGGCGACCGCGTCGACGTCGTCGGCGGCCCTGCCGACCCGTGCGGCGTGGGCGTCGGTGGCGGCGAGGGCGACGGCACCGACGTCGCGGTACGCCTCGCAGGAGACTCCCTCCCACCCCGCGGCGGCGTCGCGGCGAGCCTCCGCCTGTCGCGCGGCGGCGTCACCGAGATCGGTCCGCAGCGTGCCGCGCAGCCAGCGGGCGCAGTCGCGCAGCGAGACCGGGTCGCCGTCCACCGCGGTGTCGAAGCTGCTCACGGAGCCACCGCGCCGGCGGCGTGGGCGAAGGTGCCGGCCACACGGTCGTCGGCGGCCCCCATCCCCCGGGCCGCGTCGCGGACGCCCTCGGCGAGCATCCGGTTCACCGTGCCGAGCTCGCCGCAGGTCGCGGCGAGGGAGTCGAGCAGCGCCTCGACGGCCCCGGTGGCCGGCCCGGCGTCCACCGCGGGTCGCGCCCCCCGGGCGGGGACGTCGAGCCTCCGGGCCGCGGCGTCGTGGGCCCGCGCCACGGCGTCCACGACGGGGTCGGCGAGCCGGATCGTGGGGCTGCCCGGGGGCGGTGCGATCTCCATGCGTCCACGGTCCTCGGCGTCGGCGGGGCCCGCAAACGTCTCTCCACAGGCGGCCTGCCGCGGTCCCGTCACCACGAGAGGGCTCCCCGTCGTACGTTGACCGTCATGGACGGCGGCGAGCCCGGCAGCGAGCGCACCGGGGACCCCATCCGCGAGGCCCACCGCCAGTGGGTCGCCCACGGGTGGGCGGACGCCGCCGACGGGATGGCGATGGTGACCTCGCTGGTCCGTGCCCTGCAGCTCGTGACCGAGCGCATCGACGCCGTGCTGCGGCCGCTCGACCTGACCTTCGCGCGCTACGAGGTGCTGCAGCTGCTGTCGTTCTCGTCGGCCGGCCGGATGCCGATGACACGGCTCGGCTCGTTCCTGCAGGTCCACCCGGCGTCCGTGACGAGCGCGGTGGACCGTCTCGAGCGCCAGGGGTTCGTCCGGCGCGAGCCCGGGCCCGCCGACCGCCGCGTCAAGCTCGCCGTGCTCACCGACGACGGCCGCGCCGCCGCCCAGCGGGCCACCCTCGGGCTGAACGCGCTCTTCGAGGACCCCGGCCTCCCGCCCGCCGAGGTCGCGCAGCTCACCGGCCTGCTCCGGCGGCTGCGCGCCGGGGCGGGCGACGAGGTGGACACGTCGTCCTGACCCACGCGGGGTGTCGGCAGGGCGCCCGGCCCGGACGCCCCGTCACGCGCCACCCCGTCGTCCACAGGTCCGGCGCGGTCACCCGGGTAGTCCCCTGACCTCCTGTCGCCCAGCGGGCCCGCGGGCGACCGTTCCTCAGGGGACTACCCGGGAGCACCTCACTGCCTGTGGATCGCGCGGTGGAGTTCGGTGACCCAGGCCACTACCATGAGATAGTTGGACGTCCAAGTATCTGAGAAGAGGCCTCGATGACCGACGAGCAGAGCCTGCACAAGCCCGAGAACCCCGTCCGCCTGGTGACGGCCTCGGCGCTGTTCGACGGGCACGACGCCTCGATCAACATCATGCGGCGGATCTTTCAGACCCGCGGCTGCGAGGTCGTGCACCTCGGGCACAACCGGTCGGTCAAGGACGTCGTCGACGCGGCGCTCGAGGAGGACGTGCAGGGCGTCGCCGTGTCGTCGTACCAGGGCGGGCACGTCGAGTACTTCACCTACCTCGCCGAGTCCCTGCAGGAGAAGGGCCTGGGCCACGTCCAGATCGTCGGCGGGGGCGGCGGCGTGATCGTCGCCGACGAGATCGCCCGGCTGCGCGAGGCCGGCGTGACGATCTTCAGCCCCGAGGACGGCCAGCGCCTCGGCCTCGTCGGGATGATCGACCAGGTCGTCCGCGCCTGCGACGTCGACCTCCTCGGGGTCGGCGCCCCGGACGCCGACGCGCTCGTCTCCGGCGACCGCACCGCACTGGCCCGCGCCATCACCGCCGCGGAGCTCGGCCGACTGGACGACGAGGTCCTGCGCCGCGCCACCGAGGCCGCGGAGCGCCGCACGGTGCCGACGCTGGGCCTGACCGGTACCGGCGGCTCGGGCAAGTCCTCGCTGACCGACGAGCTCGTCCGCCGGGTCCGCGTCGACCAGCAGGACAAGCTGCGTGTCGCCGTCCTCGCCGTCGACCCCACCCGCCGCAAGGGCGGCGGGGCGCTGCTGGGCGACCGCATCCGCATGAACTCCCTGGACGGCGACCGCGTCTACTTCCGCTCGCTGGCCACCCGCGGCGCCCACGAGCTGCCCGACTGCCTGCCCGACGTGATCACCCTGCTGAAGGCCGCCGGCTACGACCTCGTCGTCGTCGAGACCCCCGGCATCGGCCAGGGCGACGCGGCGATCGTGCCGTTCGTCGACGTCTCGATGTACGTCATGACGCCCGAGTTCGGCGCCGCCAGCCAGCTCGAGAAGATCGACATGCTGGACTTCGCCGACGTCGTCGTCATCAACAAGTTCGAGCGTCGCGGCGCCGAGGACGCGCTGCGCGACGTCGGCCGGCAGCTCGTCCGCAACCGCGAGGCCTTCGGGAAGAAGCCGGAGGACATGCCCGTCTTCGGCACCTCCGCCGCCAGCTTCGACGACGACGGGGTCACCTCGCTCTACCAGCACCTGCTCCCGATGCTCGTCGAGCACGGCCTGCACGCCGAGGACGGCGTCCTCCCGCGGGTCGACGTCAAGCACTCCTCCGGCATCCGCCAGGTGCTGCCCAACGACCGGGCGACGTACCTGGCCGAGGTCGCGGACGCCGTCCGCGGCCACCACGCCGAGACCGAGCGCCTCGCGGAGATGGCGCAGCGCGCCCAGCGGCTGGCCCTGGTCGCCGACGAGCTCGAGGACGGCACGGAGGCCCGCACCGAGGTCGCCCGCCGCGCCGAGGAGGCCGAGCGCGACCTGCCCCGCGACCTCGCCGAGCAGATCGAGGGCTGGCCCGCCGTCGTCGAGGCCTACTCCGGTGAGGAGCAGGTCGTCACGATCCGCGACAAGGAGATCCGCTACGCCCTGACCCGGGAGTCGCTGAGCGGCACGAAGGTGCGCCGCGTCAGCCTCCCGAGGTACGACGACCACGGCGAGCTGGTCCGCTTCTGGCGGCGCGAGAACCTCCCCGGCGCCTTCCCCTTCACCGCCGGCGTCTTCCCCTTCAAGCGGGACGGCGAGGACCCGGCGCGCATGTTCGCCGGCGAGGGCGACCCGTTCCGCACGAATCGGCGCTTCAAGCTCCTCTCCGAGGGCAACGAGGCCACGCGCCTGTCGACGGCGTTCGACTCGGTGACGCTCTACGGCCGCGACCCCGACCCCCGCCCCGACGTCTACGGCAAGGTCGGCACGTCCGGCGTCTCGGTGGCGACGCTCGACGACATGAAGGTGCTGTACGACGGCTTCGACCTGCTGGCGCCGTCCACCTCGGTGTCGATGACCATCAACGGCCCCGCGCCGTGCGTGCTCGCGTTCTTCCTCAACACGGTCCTCGACCAGGCCGCCGAGCGCGGCGTCGACGCGGCCACCGCGCTGGCGACGGTGCGCGGCACGGTGCAGGCCGACATCCTCAAGGAGGACCAGGGCCAGAACACCTGCTTGTTCTCCACCGAGTTCAGCCTGCGGATGATGGCCGACATCCAGGAGTGGTTCATCGAGCACAGGGTCCGCAACTTCTACTCGGTCTCGATCTCCGGCTACCACATCGCCGAGGCCGGGGCGAACCCCATCAGCCAGCTCGCGTTCACCCTCGCCAACGGCTTCACCTACGTCGAGGCCTACCTCGCCCGCGGCATGGCGATCGACGACTTCGCGCCCAACCTGTCCTTCTTCTTCTCCAACGGGATGGACCCCGAGTACTCCGTCATCGGCCGCGTCGCCCGCCGCATCTGGGCGGTCGCGATGCGCGACGTGTACGGCGCCGGCGAGCGGTCGCAGAAGCTGAAGTACCACGTGCAGACCTCGGGCCGGTCCCTGCACGCGCAGGAGATGGACTTCAACGACATCCGCACCACGCTGCAGGCGCTCATCGCGATCTACGACAACGCCAACAGCCTCCACACCAACGCGTACGACGAGGCCGTCACCACGCCGTCCACCGAGTCCGTGCGCCGGGCCCTGGCGATCCAGATGATCATCAACAAGGAGTGGGGCCTCGCGATGAACGAGAACCCGCTCCAGGGCTCCTTCGTGATCGACGAGCTCACCGACCTCGTCGAGGAGGCGGTGCTGCGGGAGTTCGAGGCCATCAACGAGCGCGGCGGCGTGCTCGGCGCGATGGAGACCGGCTACCAGCGCGGCCGCATCCAGGACGAGTCGATGCTCTACGAGCACCGCAAGCACGACGGCTCGCTGCCCATCATCGGCGTCAACACGTTCCTCAAGCCCGACGGCCCGGACGACGCGACCCCCCAGCACGTCGAGCTCGCCCGCGCGACCGAGTCGGAGAAGGAGGGCCAGCTGCAGCGGGTCACCGACTTCCGGCGCGACCACGCCGAGGAGGCGAACCTCGCCCTCGACCGCCTGAAGGCCGCCGCCCGCGACGGCGACAACGTCTTCGCCGCCCTCATGGACGCCGCCCGCGTCTGCACCCTGCAGCAGACCACCGACGCGTTCTTCGAGGTGGGCGGCCAGTACCGGAGGAACGTCTGACCCCGCGACCGACGAGGGAGGTCGCGACCGCGGGTCGAGACCGGGTGAGACGGACGGTCGCCCCGACCGCGGCGGTTCGGTCGGACGCACTCCCCCTCGGTACCGTCGGCCCGTGGCCGCCTCACGACTCCTCCTCATCCGGCACGGCCAGACCTTCAGCAACGTGTCGGGCTCGCTCGACACCGCGATCCCGGGCGCGGACCTGACCCCGCTCGGCGTCCGCCAGGCGGAGGCGCTGCCCGCGGCCCTCGCCGACGCGCGGATCGACCGGCTGCACGTCTCCCGGCTCGTGCGCACGCAGCAGACCGCTGCGCCGCTCGCGACGGCGCGGGGCCTCGAGGCCGCGGTGACGCCGGACCTCGAGGAGATCTCGGCGGGTGACCTCGAGATGCGGTCCGACGAGGAGGCCGTCACGGAGTGGCACCACACGCTGGTCGCCTGGTTCAAGGGCGACCTCGAGGCCAAGGTCACCGGCAGCGAGACCGGCCACGAGTTCCTCGCCCGCTACGACGCCGCGATCGGCTCCGTCATGGACGCCGCCCCGGACGGCTCCCACGTCGCGGTCGTGAGCCACGGCGCCGCCATCCGTCTGTGGACCCACCTGCGGGTCGACGAGGCCGACGACGCGGTCATGCCTCCGCTCGAGGAGCGGATCGAGAACACCGGCCGCTTCGTCCTCGACCTCCCGGCCGGCGCCGCCGCCGGTGAGCGTCGCTGGCGGCTCGTGGAGCACCACCTCGCCCCCGCCGGCGGCGAGGCGGTCTCCGACCACGACACCACCCCGGACCCCACCGGCGACATCGACTGATGCGCGACGACCTCGGTGCCGAGGTCCCCGACGGTCCTGTCCGCCGGGTCGTCTCGCTCGTCCCGTCCTTGACCGAGGCGCTCGCCGACACCGGTCTCCTCGTCGGCGCCACCGACTGGTGCACCCGCCCCGACGACCTCGAGCAACGCGGCGTACGACGGGTCCGGGGCACCAAGAACCCCGACCTCGCCGCGATCCGTGACCTCTCCCCCGACCTGGTCGTCGCCAACAAGGAGGAGAACCGCGAGCTCGACGTGCGTCGCCTGCGCGAGAGCGGCGTCGCCGTGTGGGTGACCGACATCGAGACCGTGCCCCAGGCCGTGGACGCGATGGCGCGGCTGCTCACCGAGCCGCTCGGCCTCGACGTGCCGGACTGGCTCGTCCGGGCCCGCGAGCTCTGGTGCGGCGAGGTTCCGCCCGCACGTCGCCGCGTCGCCCTGCCCATCTGGCGCGACCCCTGGATGGTCGTCGGCTCCCGCACCTTCACCGGCGACCTGCTCGCCCGTGCCGGCCTGGAGAACGTCTTCGGCGACCACGCCGAGCGCTACCCCGCGGTCGACCTCGAGCAGATCGACGCGGCCGGCGCGGACGTCGTCCTGCTGCCGGACGAGCCGTACGTCTTCACCGCGTCCGACGGTCCCGAGGCCTTCACCCGCACCCCCACCGAGCTGGTCTCGGGGCGGCTGCTGACCTGGTACGGGCCGTCGCTCGTGGAGGCCGCCGAGGTCTTCGGACTGCGCGGGGGCTAGCGACCTCCGCTACGCCGGCGGCGGCGCGGAGGACAGGAGAGATGCGCTCGGGGACCCCGCTGAGTGCCCGGTCGGACGAATCTCTCCTGTCCTCCGTGCACCCAGCGTCAGGGAGCCGGGCTCAGCCGCTTCGTCGCGTCGTCGCGGGAGAGCAGGTACGCCGCGAGCGCCCCGCCGACCGCGCCGAACAGGTGTCCCTGCCAGGAGATGCCGGGCTGGCCGGGCAGCACGCCCCACAACGCACCGCCGTAGACGAGCAGGACGACGACGCCGAGCGCGATCTGCCCCGGCCGGCGGGAGAAGAAGCCGCGCACGATGAGGTAGACGAGCCAACCGAACACGAGGCTGGAGGCCCCGAGGTGCAGGGTCCCGAGGCCGCCGAGCAACCAGGTGCCGAGGCCGGCGACGATCCAGACGATCGCGGTGACGGCGAGCCAGCGACCGACGCCGGACAGCAGGATGAGGAACCCGAGCACCAGCAGGGGGACCGAGTTGGCGACCAGGTGACCGAAGCCGCCGTGCAGCAGCGGGGCGAAGACGATCCCGGTGAGGCCCTCGCCGGTGTCGAGCGGGCGGATGCCGTAGCCGTCGAGGCGCTGGCGGAACAGCACCTGGTCGAGGATCTCCAGCACCCACAGCAGCCCGACGAACCCGCCCGACCAGACCAGCGCGGTCAGCCACGTGCTCCGCTCGGGGGTGCGCATCGGGGTGCGGTTCGCCATGTCAGCAAGGATGCCAGGGCGGCCCCCACCCGGGAGCCCGCATGCGTCTCAGGCGAAGCGTGGCTTCTCCTTCGCGAGGAAGGCCCGCACGCCCTCGGCGAAGTCGGGCCCTCCGTAGACCTCGGCGAGGCGGAGGTCGTCGTCGGCGGGCGGGCGCTCGACGCCGTCGGCGCGGGCCAGCAGCTGCGCCTTCGTCGCGCGCAGGGTGACCCCGGATGCCCGCAGGACGCCGCCCACGAGGTCGTCGACCGCGGCCGACAGGTTCTCGGCGGGGACGACGTCCATCACGGCGCCGACGGCGTGCGCACGGTCGGCGCCGACCAGGCGGGAGGCGAGGAGCATCTCGCGGGTCAGCGACTCCCCGAAGACCGCCACGCAGCGGTAGAGGACGGCGGCGGGCAGGACGTTGCCGAGCGTCCGCGCGATCGGGTAGCCGAATCGGGAGCCCTCCGTCGCGAGGCGCAGGTCGCAGTGGGTGGCGATCGCGAGGCCACCTCCGACGCAGACGCCCTCCACCGCCGCGACGGTGACCTGCGACAGCTCCGCGAGCCCGCGCAGCAGGGCGCGGATGCCGGCCTCGTGGGCGACGGGGTCGGCGTCGTCCGCGGCGAAGTCGGCGATCTCGTTGCCGGCGGCGAAGGCGCGTCCGCCGGCCCCGCGCAGCACCAGCACCGCCACCGAGTCGTCGTCGCGCAGGCCGGAGACGAGGTCGGCCAGCTCGGCGTACATCGCCTTCGTCAGCGCGTTGTGGCGTGCCGGCCGGTTGAGCAGCACCCGGACGACGGCGCCGTCGCGGACGACCTCGAGGTCGCTCACCGCCGCACCTCCCAGCGGCCCAGCAGGGTGCCGTCGTGCTCGAGCAGCAGCGTGGGCGAGAGAGCGAGGTCGACGTCGGTGCCCGCGGTGATCCGTCCGGCGTCGCCGCCGAGCAGGCGTGGCACGGTCGTCAGGCACAGCTCGTCCACGACGCCCGCGGCGAGCAGGGTGGCGAGGACGCTCGGGCCGCCCTCGACGGTCACCGACATCAGGCCCCGCTCGGAGAGCTCGGCGCGCAGCGCGGCGGGGTCGTCCATCGAGCGCAGCAGGACCGTCCCGTCCGGGGCGTCGGCCAGGGACGGCGGGACCTCGGCGCCGCGCGTCAGGCAGACGATGGGGACGTCGGCCGGGCCGTACTCCTCGGCGCGGACCGTGCCGGCGCCGACCACGATCGCATCGGCGTGGGCCCGCAGGGCGGCGAAGACCCGGCCGTCGGGGGCGTTGTTGATCGACCCGGACAGCCCGTCGGGACCGCTCGCGGCGCCGTCCGTGGTGGCGACCATCGAGGCGCGCCACCAGTCGGGCCGGGGCGGGGCGTAGAGCCGGGCGAGCGCGTCGTCGTCCACGTCCTCGCGGTCGAGAGAGGCGTCGTCGGGTCCGATCAGGATCCTCACGGGGCCCCAGCCTGCCCTACGGCGACACGGTCCACCGGGTCACCCAGTAGGCGACGCCGTAGGGGTCGTCGGCGTACGTCGTCCGCGCCTCGCCGACCGTCCGGCCCCCCAGCAGTCCCCCCAGGGCCGCGAGGGTGGGCGCGCCCGCGGCGAGGAGCTCGGCGCCGAGGCCCAGGTCGAGCGCGGCCAGGGCCGCGAAGTCGCCGTCGGCCAGGGCGCGGCCGATGGCCTCGTCGTACGGCGCGGCACGCTCGTCGAGGTGTCCCGGGGCCTTCTCGCTGCGGCGGGCCGTGCCGTCGGCGACGACCAGCAGCGCGTCGAGCTCACCGGCGGCGGGGGTGTCCGGCAGGGCGAGCGCCTGCACCGGTCCGGTGTGCGTGGTGGACAGCAGGTGGCGCCCGACCCGTAGCGCGAGGTCGTCGGCACCGAGCACGACGACGGGCGCCTGGGCGGCGGCGAGCCACCGGCAGGCGTCGAGCGCGGCGGCGCGGACCTCGGCGACGGGGTCGGTGAGGCCGGCGTGCTCGGGCAGCAGGGCGGGCGCCGACGGGACGACGACGACCCGGATCGGTGAGGCGGGGCGGGTCACGCGAGCCCCCGGATCGCCCGCGCCGGCGGGCGTCGGCCCTGGATCGACGCCACCATGTCGAGGGTCTGGCGGGTCGGGACGACCTCGTGGACGCGGTAGATCCGCGCGCCGGCCATCGCGCAGACCGCGGTGGCGGCCAGCGTGCCCGTCAGGCGCTCCTCGAGAGCGACGCCCAGGGTCTCCCCGACGAAGTCCTTGTTCGACAGCGACACCAGCACCGGGTAGCCGGTCGCCACCATCTCGGGCAGCCGGCGGGTCACCTCGAGCGAGTGGACGGTGTTCTTGCCGAAGTCGTGGGCCGGGTCGATGACCACCGACTCGGGGGCGACACCGGCGGCGATCGCGCGGTCGGCGTACGACAACGTCGCCTCGAGCACGTCGGCCATCACGTCGTCGTAGGCGATCCGGTGCGGGCGCGTGCGGGGCGTGACGCCGCCGGTGTGGGTGCAGACGACCGCGGCGTCGTACTTGGCGGCGACGTCGACGAGTGCGGGGTCCGCGCCGCCCCAGGCGTCGTTGAGGACGTCGGCGCCGGCCTCGCACACCGCCTCCCCGACGCTGGCGCGCCAGGTGTCGACGCTGATGACGAGGTGGGGGTACGCCGTCCGCACCCGCTCCACGAACGAGACGACGCGGCGCCGCTCCTCGTCCTCGTCGACGACCCCACCCGGGGCGGCCTTCACGCCGCCGATGTCGACGATCTCCGCGCCCTCGTCGGCGACCTGGGCGACCCGGTCGAAGGCGCTGTCCTCGGCCCAGGTGGCGCCGCGGTCGTAGAAGGAGTCCGGGGTCCGGTTGACGATGGCCATCACCAGCGACGCGTCGTCGAAGCGGTGGCGGCCGAGCCGTAGCGTCACGAGGCGCGCTCCTCGGCGGCCACGCCTGCGGCGGGCGGGCGCTCGTCGAGCAGGACGTCGCGGTCCCGGGCCTGCGGCTCCCCGTCGGCGTCGCGACCGAACTGGCGCAACGTCACCCCCGTCGGCAGCGACGGGTGCGGCCCCCGCGGGCAGCGGGCGTGCACCGCCGCCATCACCTGGGTCGCCATCGCGCCGAGGTCGGCCAACGGCTGGTGGGCGTGGGCGCGCACACCCAGGTCGACCTGCGCGATCGCGTCGACCCCCGCGACCCGCGCCGTGTCGAGCAGGACGGCGACCTCGACGCCGTACCCGGTGGGCAGCGGCAGCGAGGCGAGGTGGTCGGCCCGCACCGCCCACTCCCCCGCCAGCGGCTGGACGACGCCCGCCAGCTCCGGGGCGAGCAGCGCCAGCAGCGGCCGGGCGACCAGCTCGGTCACCCGTCCGCCCTCCGCAGGCCCCCCGGCGGCGGACGGGTCGGTGAGGGGACGGTCGTAGAAGCCCTTGACGAGCTGGACGGCGTCGTCGGTGAGCAGCGGGCCGAGCAGCCCGGGCACCAGGCCGGGCTCCCACGCCGTCAGGTCGGCGTCCACCATGACGAGGAGGTCGCCGGTGGTGACCAGCTGCGACTTCCAGATCGCCTCGCCCTTGCCCGGGCGGCCGCCGAGGTCGGGCCGGATCGCCCGTGCCGCGTGGACGACGGCGCCCGCGGCGCGCGCCGCGGCGGCGGTGTCGTCGACCGAGTCGGAGTCGACGACGACCACCTCGTCGACCAGCGGCACCCGCTCGACCCACTGCTCACGCAGCAGCCGGACGACGTCCCCGACGGTGGCCGCCTCGTCCTTGGCGGGGACGACGACGCTCACGCGCCGGCCGGCCTTCGCGGCCACGAGGGCCTCCGGCGAATAGTCCGTCCACCGGTGGGTACGCCTCGCGAACCACGTGGTCATGGCCCAGAGTTTAGGTGGCGGCCGTCACGGGCTCGTCGTCGTGCCGTGGGACAGGCTGCCCCGCATGCTCGTCGTGGGCGGCCCCGCCCTCGGTGGGCCGCTTCACGAACGGCACCGCGAGCACGAGCACCAGCGCGATCGACCCGGCCACCATGAAGGCGGTGGACACGCCGTCCGCGATGCCCTCGGCGGACTCGACGCCGCCCGGGCTGCGGGTGGCGACGACGGTCATGACGGTGACGAACAGTGCCGTCCCGGCCGCGCCGGCGACCTGCTGCAGCGTGCTCAGCACGGCGCTGCCGTGCGAGTAGAGCCTCGCGGGCACCGAGCCGAGCGCGACGGTCATCAGCGGCGTCATCAGGGTGGCCAGGCCGGCGCTGAGCATGAGGAACACGCCGGCGAGCGTGGCGAAGCCGGTGTCGACGGTCACGGTGCTCATCAGCCAGAGAGCACCGGCGACGAGGACCGAGCCGGGCAGCAGCAGGACACGCGGGCCGCGGGCGTCGTAGATGCGGCCGACGACCGGGCCCAGGGCGCCCATGAGCAGCCCGCCGGGCAGGGTCAGCAGGCCGGTCGTCAGCGGGTCCATCGCGAGCGCCTGCTGCGCGAAGTACGGCACCAGGATGAAGGTGCCGAGCATGGTCAGCATCGCGATGAGCGAGGCGCCCAGGGCGATCGCGAAGCCCGGGGCGGTGAAGACGCGCAGGTCCAGCAGGGCGCGGTCCTCGCGCTGCAGCCGCAGCTGGCGCCACACGAACAGGCCGAGCGCCACGGCGCCGACCACGAACGGCAGCCAGACCGGCACGGCGTGCCCGCCCTCGGCGGACTCGCCGATGCTGGACAGCCCGTAGACCAGCGCGCCGAACCCGAGGACGGCGAGCGGCACGGACGCGAAGTCGATCCGTGTCGGCTTCGACTCGGCCACCGGGACGACGTACCGGGCGCCGAGGGCGGTCACGAGCAGCGCGATCGGGAGCATGACGCCGAAGATCCAGCGCCAGCCGAGGGTGTCGAGCACCAGGCCGGACAGCGTCGGGCCGAGCGCCGGCGCCACGGCGATGACGACGGTGATGTTGCCCATCATCTGGCCGCGGCGGGCGACCGGGACGACCTCCATCACGGTGGTCATGAGCAGCGGGACCATGATCGCGGTGCCGCTGGCCTGCACGATCCGGGCGAGGAGCAGGACCCCGAAGACGGGGGCGACGGCGGCGAGCAGGGTGCCGGCGGCGAAGAGCCCCATGGCGACGAGGAACAGCGTCCTCGTCGGGATCCGCTGGATCAGGAAGCCGGTCAGCGGGATGACGGAGCCCATGGTCAGCAGGAAGGCGGTGGTCAGCCACTGACCGGTGGCGGCCCCGACGCCGAAGGAGCTCTGGAGCACCGGCAGGGCGACGCTCATGGTCGTCTCGTTGAGGATGACCACGAAGGTCCCGACCAGCAGGCTGCCGAGCAGCAGCACCTGCTCACGGGTCAGCCGCGGCGCCGCGTCGAGCGGCGTACGGGTCTCGTCGGTGCTGGGCGCAGGCATCGGCGCGGTCCTTCCGGGGGTCGTCCAGGCGTGTGGCCGGCTCGGGGTCGCGGCCGGTCGAGAGGTGGTGACCGACGCAGGGGGCCCAACTCATCGCCCCCGCGACGCTATTCCGTGTCAGGACCACAGTTCGCCCGTTGCCAGTTCCGGGGCGTCTGCGGACTGGGAGCGATCCAGTCTTGGCGTTCTTTACCCTGCGGGCTGCGGAGCCGCGAGAATGGCGTCATGACCGCCCCTTCCCCGGTGGCTCCCCCGGCTCCCGGTGAGCGGACCGCGGAGTCGACACGCATCCGTCCCGGTCGGGCGCGGCTCGTCGGCCTGGCCGTGATCCTGGCCGGGTGCGGGGGCACCGCCGCGGTGCTGCTCTCCCCCCTCCCGGCCGACCTGCGCAGCAGCGTGTCCGGGCTCGCCCTTCTCGCCGCGGGCCTCACCGTCGGTGTCAGCTGCACCTTCACCGCGCGGCGCTCTCAGGGCCTGCGCAAGCGTGGATGGCAGCTGATCGCCCTCGCGGCGCTGGTGGCCATCACCGGCAACCTGCTGGCGCAGTCGGGCATGGCCGCGGACGAACGGTCGGGGGTGCAGGTCGTCGGCGACCTGTTGCTCGCGCTGGCCGTGGCACTGGTGACGACGGGGGCGATCTGCCTGCCGCAGGCGCGCTGGCGCGGTCGGGACCTCGCCACCGTGCTGCTCGACGGCGTGCTGGCCGTCGCCGCCGTCCTGGTGATCGCGAGCTCGCTGGTCTTCTCCGACATCCTCTCCGCCAGCCCGGAGTCAGGCGTGGCACGGGCCACCACCCTGCTCATCCCGGTGCTCGACGTCCTGCTGGGCACCGTGGCGACCGTCCTGTTCCTGGGCGCCCGCTCGGTGGACCGCGCCGTCATGGCGCTGATCGCGGCGGGCTCGGTGTCGTACGTGCTGAGCGACCTGCACTACGCGGTGGTGTTCGCCCGTGGCGGCTACGCGTTCGGCAGCGGCGCCGACCTCGGCTGGATCCTCGGCTACGGGCTCCTGGCGACCGCCGCGATCCTGGCGCCGGACGCCTCCGACGACCGGCAGGTCCCCCTGATGTCGGCCAGCCACGAGGTCCGCGACACCGCGGTCGTGTACGTCGCCCTGCTGTCCGCCGGCGTCGTCCAGGTCCTGGTGCCAGTGCCCGCCGAGGTCCGCAACGGCCAGGCGCTGCTCTGGCTCGTGCTGATCATCGCGGCCTCCTCCCGCCAGATCCTGCTCGGGTGGGAGAACGCGGCCCTCCGCCGCGGGCTCCAGCGGCAGGTCGCCAACCAGACCACCGACCTGCGTCGCATGGTCCGACAGACCAACGTGCTGCTGGACAGCGTCGGCGACGGCATCTACGGCGTGGACCAGGACGGCCGCGTCACCTTCATGAACCCCTCCGGGCTCCGCCTGCTCGGGCTCGACGACCTGGAGCACTCGTCGGGCGAGCACGCCCACGACGCCTTCCACGCCCCGCGGCCGGACGGGACGCCGTACCCACGCTCAGGCTGCTACGTCACCGAGGCGATCGAGCAGGGCGTCCTCACGGTCGCCGAGGACGACGAGTACCTCCGCGCCGACGGGTCCCACCTCGCGGTGGAGATCACGGCCAGCCCGATGGTCGACGAGACCACCGGCGAGGTCGGGGGCGCGGTGGTCGTCTTCCGTGACGCCACCGCGCGGCGCGAGATGGAGAAGATCAAGGAGGAGTTCCTCTCCGTGGTCAGCCACGAGCTGCGCACCCCGCTGACCTCCATTCGCGGCAGCCTGGGCCTGCTCAGCGGCGGCGCGCTCGGTCTGCTTCCCGAGCGGGCGGCGACGGTCGCGAAGCTCGCCGAGGACAGCTCCCAGCGCCTCGCCCGGTTGATCAACGACATGCTCGACATGGAGCGCCTGACCAGCGGGACGGTGGTCCTGCAGTCCGAGGACCAGGCCTGCTCCGACCTGCTGACGGTCGTCGAGGCCGAGCTGTCCGGTCTGTCGCGCGTGCACGACGTCGAGCTCGTCGTCGACCGTGCCGATGGCGTGGCCTTCGTGGACCGCGACCGTTTCGTGCAGGTCATGACCAACCTCGTCGGAAACGCCATGAAGTTCTCTGCGCGGGGTCAGCAGGTGCACGTCTCGACGTCCGAGTCCGGGGGCGAGATCCTCGTCATGGTCCGGGACGAGGGCCGCGGGATCCCCGCCGACCAGCTGGAGCGGATCTTCGACCGCTTCCACCAGGTCGACTCCTCTGACAGCCGCCTCCAGGGCGGCACCGGCCTGGGCCTCGCGATCAGCCGCGGCCTCATCGAGCAGATGGACGGGCGCGTCTGGGCGGAGAGCACGGTCGGTGTGGGGACGACGTTCTGGTTCACTCTGCCCGTGGGTGCGACCGCGCGTCGCGTCGCGGAGGTCGACCTCGAGGCCTGAGGATCGACTGTGCACACGCCAGTGACATGACGACCCGGCATGGGGGCCGGTTAAGGAGCGCCGTTCGTGAGCCCAGACCGCCCTTCCGGTGCCCACACGCGCGCGGCCACGGGGATCGCCACCGGCCGAATCTCGGTCCGCGCCGCACGCGGCTCCGGCCGCACCCCACTCTCCGCCTTCGACGACGCCCTGCACCAGGCCGGGGTGTCGAACGTGAACCTGCTCGTGCTGTCCTCGGTCGTCCCGCCGGGCGTGGCCGTCGAGGTGGACGACGCCCCGCCGCCCCTCGACGCCGGCCACGGCGACCGCCTCTACTGCGTGCTGTCCGTCGCCCATGCCGAGCTCCGTGGTCAGACGGCCTGGGCCGGCCTGGGCTGGGTCAACGACCCCGACCGCGGCGGCCTGTTCGTCGAGCACCACGGCGGGGCGGAGGAGTCGGTGCGCGAGCTGATCGACCTGACCCTCGCCGACATGGCGGAGCGGCGCGGGACGACGTACTCGGAGACCGAGGCCTGCGTGATCGACGCCCACTGCGACGACCGGCCGGTGTGCGCTCTCGTCGTGGCAACGTACGACGTGGCACGGTGGGATTCGTGACCCACGCCGCCGCGGACCACGTCGGCGCCTCCGACGTGCCCGCGTGGCGTGTCGAGCGGCACGACGTCCTCCCTCAGGATCTGCTGGGACCTCTGCGCGCGCTCTACATCAGATCCTTCGACCCGCTGCGCTCCCTCGCCGCCGCTCGCCACGTGCTGACCGAGGCGGAGTTCGCCGAGGAGATGGCCGACGAGGCGGTCAGCAAGTACGTCGCCCTGGGGGACGACGGTGAGCCCGTGGGTCTGACGACGTTCACCCTGGACCTGTCCACCGTCACCTGGGTCAGCGCCGACTTCTACGCCCGGCGCTGGCCCGAGCAGGCCGCGACGGGTCGTCTCTACTACCTGGGCTACACCCTCGCCGACCCGGCCTACCACCGCCGTGGCGTGTTCGACGCGATGCTCACGGTGGTCACGGACCGCGCCATTGCCGACGACGCGATCATCGCCTGGGACATGTGCTCGTTCAACGTCGACACCGCCCGCCTCGCGGACGGCATCGCGGCTCTCCTCAGCGGTCGCAGCACCCCACCCGAGGTGGTCGACACCCAGCGCTACTACGCAGCCGACTTCAGCAGGAGCACCCGGTGAACGACGACAACTCAGGACGACGTCTGGCGCTCGTCGTGGACGACGACGACGACATCCGCTTCCTCACCACGATCGCGCTGGAGACGACCGCCGGCTGGGAGGTCGTGAACGCCTCCGACGGCACGGAGGCCGTGGCGGTCGCGGCGCAGCGGCGGCCGGACGTCGTCCTGCTCGACCTGATGATGCCGGGGATGGACGGCCTCGCGACCACCGACGCCCTGCGCGCGCAGCCCGAGACCGCCGACGTCCCGATCATCCTGCTGACCGCGAAGGCGGCGGCGGGCGGCACCGTGCCGTGGGAGGGCGCCCCCATCTCCGGGGCCCTGACCAAGCCGTTCGACCCGATGAGCCTGGCGGCACAGGTCAGCGAGATCCTCGGCTGGTGAGCGCCCGGTGAGGGCGGCTCACTCGTAGCCCAGGACCTCCTGGCGCCGCTCGCCCCACGCGAGCGCGGACCCGATGGCGTCGTCCAGCGTCAGCTCCGTCGACCAGTCGAGCAGGCGACGGGAGGCGTCGACGTTGGCGAACGCGCCGACGGCGTCGCCCGGCCGCGGCGGGGCCTCGCGCACGGGCACCTCGGAACCGAAGACCCGCTCGAAGGAGGCGACGAGCTCGCGGACGGTCACGCCGTCCCCGGTGCCGACGTTGATGACGACGCTGGTGGCGTCCTCGGTCGCGAGGACGTCGTCGAACCGCTCGACCGCGCGGACGTGGGCCTTGGCGAGGTCCCAGACGTGGACGTAGTCGCGGATGCCGGTGCCGTCGCGGGTGGGGTGCTCGGTGCCGGTGATGGTGAACGCGTCCTTCTGCCCGCGGGCGGCCATGACCAGCTGGCCGAGCACGTGCGACGGCTCCTTGGCGTAGATCCCGGACTCGAGGTCGGGGTCGGAGCCGATCGGGTTGAAGTAGCGCAGGATGACCGCGCGCAGGTCGGTGGCGGCCGCCATGTCCTGGAGCGCCATCTCCATCATCAGCTTGGTCCGCGCGTACGGCGAGCCCGGCGCGAGACCGTCGTCCTCGGTGACCTCGAACTCGTCCTTGAGCGCGTACAGCGACGCCGACGAGCTGAACAGCACCCGCGTCATCCCCAGCGCCGTGAGCTCGTCGAACATCTCGAGGCTCTTCGCGACGTTGTCGCGGTAGTACTCGTACGGCATCTGCACCGACTCGGGCACGACGATCCGCGCCGCCATGTGGATCGTGGCGTGGATGTCGGGGTGCTCGTCGTGGATCCGGCGCAACAGGTCGCGGTCGGCGATGTCGCCCTCGTAGAAGATCCGGTCCTTCACGAACACCCGCGGCCCGGTCAGGAGCGAGTCCAGGACGACGGGCGTGTGCCCGGCCTCCTCGAGCGCCTTGCAGGTGGTCGATCCGATGTAGCCGGCGCCGCCGGTGACGAGAACCTTCATGCGGGTCACCCTAGGAGAGCCCCCGCCGCCCGGCCCAGCTGATTGCGGGCGCGGCGTGGCCGGGGGTCGAATCCCCACGGTAGGTCCCTGTCTTGCCGCTTCCCACGACGAATTCGCCGTGTGAAGTGACAGGACGTCGTTCTACCGTGGGGATTTGCCCACCCGGCGCCGCGAGGCGCCCGGCCGGCGCCGTCAGTCGCCCGGCCACTCCCCCGTCCAGCGCTGGAAGGCGCGGGCGCCGCCGCGGTTGATGGCGGCGCGGACGACGAAGAAGATCGCGCCCTGGACGGCGGCCGCCGCCAGGACCTCCTTCAGGTCGTACTCGGACTCGAGCGGCTTGGGCGGGTCGCCCTCCTGGCCGGCGCGCAGCCGACCCCAGACGAGCTGGAAGATCTTGCCGGCGACCATGCCGCCGACGACGCTGCTGAGGATCCCCCACGGGCGGTAGAGGATCTTGGCGGACCTGCTGGTGGTCTCCTCGACGGGCACGTCAGGACTCCTTCATCCGGGTTCGGGCCGTTCTTCGGCACTGTCGTCGGTCGAGCCGTGGCTCTCCCGCAGGGCGCGGGCACGCTCGACGTCCTTCTCCTCCTTCGCGTCGGCCTTGTCCGACGCGCGGGTGTCGCGGGGCGGCAGCTGCACCGACCGCTCGGCGGCGATGCCGGCCTGCAGCTCGCGGCCGCGCTCGAGCTCGGCGTCGAGCTCGGCTCCGAACAGCAGGGCCAGGTTGGTGATCCACAGCCACAGCAGGAAGACGATGACGCCGGCCAGCGCGCCGTACGTCGCGTTGTAGCTGGAGAAGTTCGCGACGTAGAACCCGAACAGCACCGAGGCGACGACCCAGGTGACGATCGCGAAGGCGGCGCCGACGCTGATCCAGCGGAACTTCGGCTGCTTCACGTTCGGCGTCGCCCAGTAGAGGATCGCCACGATCGCCATCACCACGACCAGCAGCACCGGCCACTTGACGATGCCCCACACGGTCACCGCGGTCGAGCCGAGCCCGACGGCGTCACCGACCGCCTGGGCGGCGGGGCCGGTGAGGACCAGCGCGAGCAGCACGAGGGCGGCGAGGACGACGCCGACCAGCGTCACCAGGATCATCGCGGGCCGCAGCTTCCAGACCGGACGGCCCTCGCGGACCTCGTACACCCGGTTCATGGCCCGGCCGAACGACCCGACGTACCCGGAGGCGGAGAACAGCGCCGTCGCCAGGCCCACGACGAGGGCGATGCCGCCGCCCTGGCTGGTGCTGAGCTCGATCAGCGTGGGCTCGAGCGTGTCCGCGACGGAGCCGGCGCCGACGTCGCGCAGGATCTGGGTGAGGGTGTCGACGGTCTGCCGACCCTGGCCGGCCAGGCTGACGAGGCTGAGCAGCGCGATGATCGCGGGGAACAGCGCGAGGACGGCGTAGTACGTCAGCGCCGCGGCCAGGTCGGTGCACTGGTCCTTCGAGAACTCCCGCACCACCCGGCGGACGACGTTCGTCCACGACGGCCGGGTGAGGTCCCCCGGCGAGTCGGGCTTGGTCTCGGCCTCGGGGTCAGGTGCTGTGCGCTCCTTCTCCGCCGTGGCCGAGCGTGAGGAGTGCCCACTCACCCTCGACGCCTCCTGATGCGGAGGACGACGAAACCGACGACGGCGGCAGCGACCACACCCAGAGCGGCGTACGTCTGGGGGGTCGGCCGGCCGGCGTCGTCGGTGGCCCTGTCGATCGCCCGGTCCTTGGCGTCCCGGGCGCGGGACTTCACGTCCATCTTCTGGCTGAGCTGGTCCACGGTCTCGCCGAGCCGGCGCCGCTGCTCGGCCAGCTCGGCCTCGAGCTGCTCGACGGACGGCTGGGCCTGGTCCTGCTGGTCCTGCTGACCCCGGTCCGTGGAGCCTCCGGTGTTGTCGCTGGTGCTCACGAGCGCGCCTCCTTGACGGTCTCGACGTCGCGCTTGACGTTCTCGACGGCGTGCTCCGGGGCGACCGGGGTCGCCTGCTGCACCTGGCCCTTGCCGACGAGCGCGGCGACACCCGCGACGACGAAGAGGACGACGGTGACGATGAGCGCCGACAACCACAGGTCGAGGACCAGGGCGAGCGCGATGATGATCGTGGCGATGGCGGCACCGACGCCGTACAAGGCGATGACGCCGGCGGCGCCGAACAGCCCGGCGCCGATCCCGGCGCGCTTGGCCTTCTGGGTCATCTCCGCCTGCGCGAGCCGCATCTCGCTGCGGATCAGCGCGGAGGTCTGCTCGGACAGCCGGCTCAGCAGCTCACCGGTGGTGGGCTCGGCCTCGGCGGACCGGGTGGTCGGGTCGGACAAGGATCGCTCCTCGGTGGGGGACGGGCAAGTACCGACCGTTACCCGTCCCACCTGCGGCGATGCAGGGACCACCTCGACCTGGCGACGTCGCAGGCGGCCGTGAGCACCGCGGGTCGAGCCTGTCGAGACCCCTCGCAGGGGCGCTCAGGCCCCGAGCGACCCCATGCCCGGGAAGCCACCGCGGGTGTCCATCTGCTCCAGGAACGCACCCAGCTGCTGCACGAGGGTGCGCGCCTGCGCGCCGTACTCGCCGTCGAGCGCGCCGTCGTGGACGTCGGCGAGCGCGGTCAGACGCTGGCCGGCGTCGCCGTTGCCGGCGGCCTCGACGACAGCCTGGCGCAGGGCGGCGGGGATCTCGATCGGCAGCGCCCCGAGGTGGGTGTCCATCAGCTGCTGCAGCTGCGCCTCGGTCGGGAGCTGCGCCTCGAGGGCGTCGACCTTCTCCCGGACGTCGGCGCCGTACTCACCGGCGGCGGCCTGGTCGTGGACCTCGGCCAGCGCGCGGAGGACGTCGCCGGGGTCGCCCGCCTGCGCGGCGTCCTCGAGGTCCGAGCGGAGTGCGGCCGGGACGGCGGCCATGAGCTCGCCCAGGTCGCCGAAGCTCCCGCCGAGGGGCAGGCCGGCGTGCGGGTCGTCGACGTCGGACCCCTGGCTGGCCGGCGCGGAGACCACGGTGCCGGAGGCGGTCGGAGCGTCGGCGGACGCCGCGGTGACGCCGACGAGCGACACGACTCCGATAGCGAGCGCCGCGACAGTGCCGGTCAGGACGAGCTTGGCGGACATGACGTGCTCCTCGGGTCGACGGACGGGCCGCTCCCCCTAGTGTGCACGCCGGTGGTGATCAGGCCGGGGAGATGAGCTCCGCTTGGTGACGGCCGTAGTCGTCCTCGAGCCGCTCGATGTCGTCCTCACCGGTGTACGCACCGTGCTGGACCTCGATGATGACCAACTCCTCATCGTGAGCGTTCGTGATGCGGTGCGCCTGGCCGCAGTCGACGTCCACGGACTCCCCCGGGCCAGCGACGATGGTCTCGCCGTCGACGACGCAGGTGGCGATCCCGAAGATCACCACCCAGTGCTCGGAGCGGTGGCGGTGGGTCTGGTACGACAACCGCTGGCCGGGATGCACGTGGATGCGCTTGACCTTATAACCGTTGGCGTCGTCAATCACGTGCCAGGAGCCCCAGGGGCGCTCCGCGGACTCAAGGGGCATGACCCCGAGCGTACTCGGGGCCGCCCAGCGTCTCAGCCGACCCGAGAGGACAGGTCCTTCGCGGCGCTCATCGCGGCGATGGCGTCGCGCACGTGGTCACGCGACCCCGTGGTCGGGAGGTCCTCGGTGGTCGCCTGGCTGATCGGCGGGACCGGCACGTGGGAGACAAGCGGGTGCTCCGGGCGGGAGTTGTCGCTCTCGTCCTCGCCGAACAGGTCCTCGTGCATCTTCTCGCCCGGGCGCAGACCGGTGTACTCGATCTCGACCGTGGTCTTGCCGGAGTGGGCGATCATCTGCCGCGCGACGTCCTGGATGCGGATGGGCTCGCCCATGTCCAGGACCAGCGCCTCGCCGGGCCGGCCGATGGCAGCGGCCTGGACGACGAGCTGGCAAGCCTCCTCCACCGTCATGAAGAAGCGGGTCACGTCGGGGTCGGTCACGGTGACGGGGCCGCCGGCGGCGATCTGCTTGGCGAACGCGGTGAGCACGGAGCCGCGGCTGCCGAGCACGTTGCCGAAGCGGACCGACAGGTAGGCCTTGCCGGTGATGCGGGCGCGCTCGGCGGTGAGGCGCTCGGACAGGCGCTTGGACCAGCCGAGGACGCTGCACGGGTCGGCGGCCTTGTCGGTGGAGATGTTCACGAAGCGCTCGACGCCCGCGGCCTCGGCAGCGTCGAGGACGTTGCGGGTGCCCCACACGTTCGTCTTGACGGCCTCGGCCGGGTACTGCTCGAGCATCGGCAGGTGCTTCAGCGCGGCGGCGTGGAAGACCACGTCGGGGCGACGCTCGAGCATCACACGGTGGAGCGCGAGGGTGTCTCGGATGTCGCAGAGGATGACGTCCTCGGAGTCGAGCAGCGCCTGCCCGGTCAGGCTGAGCTGCACGGCGTGCAGGGCCGACTCGTCGCGGTCGAGCATCATCAGCTCGGCCGGCTCGAAGCGGCTGATCTGGCGGCACAGCTCGGACCCGATGGAGCCACCCGCGCCGGTGACGAGGATCCGCTGGCCGGTCAGGTACTCGGCAATCGAGTCCATGTCGGTGTCCAGCTGGCTGCGCCCGAGGTAGTCGGTGAGGTTGATGTCGCGGATGTCGCGGATGTCGACCTTGTCGGTGAGCAGCTGGGCCGTCGAGGGCAGCACCTTGACGTCGACGACGCGGTCGGCGGACGCCGCAGCACGGCGGATGTCGGTGATCAACTCGGTGGACGCGCTTGGGATCGCCACGACCACCGCGTCGGCGTCGGCTCGCTCGATGGTGTCGGCCAGGTCGGCGAGAGGCCCGGTGACCGCCACTCCCCGGAGGCGGAGGTACCGCTTGCGGGGGTCGTCGTCCAGGAGAGCGACCGGGATCCAGGTGCTGTCGGGGTCACGCTGCATCGAGCGCAGGAGGTCGTTCGCGGCGTCGCCCGCGCCGACCACCACGACCCGGCTCAGCCCGTCGGGGCGGCGGTGACCCGGCACCTGCAGAGCAAGACGCCACGCTGCGCGGACGCCGACCATGAGCGCCAGCGCGGTCAGAGCGGCTAAGGCCGGCGCGCTGCGCGGCACCCAGATCGGGAGCAAGTTCACCAGGAAGACCCCGAACCCGAGACCAAGGGTTACTAGGCCCAGCGTCGCCACCTCTTCGAGGCTGGCGGTCCGCTGACGGCCCTCGTGCAGGCGGAGACCGCGGCACACAGCCAGGTGCAGCAGACCGGTGACAATGCCCACAACAGCCACTTGCGCCCAGGGAACCTCCGACGACTCTGCGAAGCGGAGCGCCGCGAAGAAAAGGAAGCCCGCGAGCCACGCGGCCACGTCGAATGCCCCCATCAGAGCGGTTCGGTGCTGCCGGACCCACCGGACCAGCGTCTTTTCCCGTGCTACGAGCAGGCTGCGCATCTGCCTCATCCCCATGTCGGCTGTCCCCATGTCGGGCGTCGCACCCGTGACGAGTCCGAGCACCCCTTCGAGCGGGGACCTTACGGGCCCTGTCTCAAGATCCCATCAATCCAGGCTCGACCGCGGCACCACGTCCGGGCGCCATGACGCCGACAGCATGGTGGGGGGCACGCACAGGTACGGTGTGCGCGCACACTGGCAGCGCGGAGATGGGGCGACGTGGAGCTCAGGGACTACTGGCAGACGATCCGCCGCCGGTGGAAGGCCATCGTCGCGACCCTTGTCCTGGCCCTGACCACTGCCGGAGTACTCACCTGGCAAGCCACGCCCCAGTTTGCTTCGTCCTCCCAGCTGTTCATCTCAACCAGTCCCTCGGACACGGCAGACGCCTACCAAGGAAGTCTTTTCGCATCCCAACGCCTGACCTCCTATGCAGACCTCGTGACCGGACGAGAGCTCGCCGAACGCGTCGCGGACTCCTTGGGCAACGGAGCAACAGCCGAGGGTCTGCTCGGGTCCGTCGAAGCTGAGCCTGTCCCGGAAACAGTCATCATCGAAATAACTGCCCGCGACCCTGACCCGATCGAGGCTCGCGATATTGCTCAGGCTTACGCCGAAGCCTTGACGGATCTGGTCGAGGATCTGGAGGCCATCGAAGGGCGCCCAGAAGGTGCGCTGCGCGCGTTCGTGGTCGAAGATGCCGAGGTGACCGACACCCCGGTCTCGCCCCGCCCACTGAGAAACCTGGGCATTGCGGTGATCGTGGGCCTCCTCCTGGGTCTAGCACTAGCAGTTGCCCGAGAGCTCTTGGACACCACAGTGACGTCGCAGGAGGGTGTGTCCGCCGTGACGGACGCGCCGATTCTGGGGAACATCCAGTCGGACAAGGATGCCGCTGACAGCGAGCCCGAGGCGGTGCTGGAGGACATCACGCCGTGGGCGGAGACCTTTCGCGTCCTTCGAACCAACATGCAGTACGTGCAAGTGGATAGCGAAACCAAGACGGTCGTCGTCTCCAGCTCGCTACCGGGTGAGGGCAAGTCCACTGTCGCAACGAATCTCGCGGTCACCTTAGCGCTGGCGGGTCAAAAGGTATGCCTGGTTGACGCGGACCTGCGTCGGCCCCAGGTCGCCGGGCGGCTCGGTCTAGACGATGCCGTCGGAACAACCCGGGTCCTGGTGGGGCAACTAAGCCTGGAGGACTCCCTTCAGGCGTACGGCGCGACCGGACTGCAGGTACTTACGAGCGGCCCCATTCCGCCGAACCCGTCCGAATTGCTGCAATCGCACTCGATGGCGGAATTGCTTGCGCAACTTCACAAACGCTTTGAGGTCGTGATTGTCGACGCGCCACCCCTGCTCCCGGTAACCGACGCCGCGCTTCTGGCGGCACAGGCCGACGGAGTAGTGATCGTCGTGAAGCACGGCAAGACAACACGCGACCAGCTCACTCATGCCATCGAACGCCTGGAAGCCGTCGAAGCCGCCACTCTGGGCGTTGTCATCAATCTAACACCGCAGAGGAGGTCGAGCAGGGGATACGGATACGGATACGGATACGGATACGGATACGGATACGCCCCGCAGGACGCCCCGGCCCCGTCGAAGCGGGAGCTCAAGAAGGAGCGCAAGAAGGTGAGCGCCGAGGCCGCGCGATCGCACCCCCCAGGAGCTCGCCGCAAGGCGTGAGCCCGGTCAAGAGCGCCGCAGGCCTCGGATCGCCGGGCGGACGTCAACGAGAAACACGATCGCGGCAATCGTGAAGACAATGTTGAGGATCGCCAGCAGACCAAGCAGCTCGACGACTAGGCCGATGCCAAGGATCGCCAGCCAGGCCGGCTTGGTGAGCTTGTCGGCAGCGATATACCCCTCGGCCGGGAACGTCAGGGCGAGGATGAACGCGTATGCCTTCAACGTGATGAGGGCGACGGTAACGGCGAGCATCACGCCGCCCTGGGCGTAGTAGAAGAGCTCGAGGTTCACAGGCAGAGCCTATCCGGGCCAACCCCGCACCCTGGCGGTTGAACGACGTGAGCCTGGAGCTGCTCTGCTCCCGGGTCGCCGAATATCGGGGCTCCTCTCAGCGGCTCGTCACACCTCGACCACCGCCTTGCACCAGCCGGCACTACCGCCGATCAAGCCTGTCGAGATCCCTCGCGGACCGACACGGTCCCAATCAGCCCGGCCACCCGGATGTCGAGCCGATCGAGACCCTGGCCAATTGCCACGAACGAGCCGTCAGAACCGCCGCTCCCCATGCACAGCGGTTCCGACGGCTTCGTGAAGACAACGACCCGCCACCGGGAGGGTGACGGGTCGTTGTGTTCAGCAGACGGCTGAGGGGTCAGTCGCCGACCTTGGCGGCCGCCTCGGTCACGGCCTCAGCGGCGCTCTCGGCGGTCTTGCGGGCCGAGGTCTGGGTCGCCTTGGCGCTGCTGCGCGCCGGGGACTTCTTGGCGGTGTCCGCAGTCTTCTTGGCCGCGGTCTTCGCCGTGTTGGTCGTCTTGGTCGCGCCGCTCTTGGCGGTCGTGCGGGTGTTGGTCGCACCCTTCTTCGCGGCGGTGCGCGTCGACTTGGCCGCGGTCTTCGCGGTCTTCTGGGTCTGCTCGGCGCCGCGCTCGGCGACCTCCTCGACCTTCTCGGCGGTCTTCTTGGCCTGGGTGCGAGTGGTCTTCGCCTTGGCCTGGGTGGTCTTGGCGTTGCGGACGGTGTCCTGGGTCGACTCCTGGCGGCGGATGCGGTTCACCAGGCTCTCGCCCCGCTTGGCCAGACCCACGTAGGTCTCGGTGGCCGCCTCGACACCCTCGCTGACGAGACCGGTCACCCGGCGGGGGAACGACTTGACCTCGTCGCGCACCTCGGCGACACGCTGCTCAGCGGCCTCCTGGGCCCCCTCGGCAGCCTTCCCGAACGCCTCGACGCGCTCGTTGACGCGCCGGGTGGCCTGCTCGCGCACCTCGGCGGCGTCCAGGTTCTCGATGCGCTTCTGCGCCTTCTCGGCGCGAGCGTGGACGTCGCCCACGAGCCCGCGGACCCGCTCGACGGCGAGGTCGGTCACGCCGACACCGACGTACAGCGGACGGGTGAGGACGAGCTGGTTGGTGCTCTCGAGCTTGGTCTTGGCCATGCTGATCACTCCTCGTGACGGGTTGAGGCCTGGAAGTTGCTGAAGGGTCAGGACGCGACGTCAGCCGCGTGCGGGTCGGCAATCTCGCCGGTGGCCAGGTTGGTGGCCACGAACGACGCGTAGACGTCGAGCAGCGACTGCTTCTGCCGCTCCGTCAGCGCCGGGTCGCCGAGGATCGAGAGCTCGACCGAACCACCCATGCCGTTCGCGGGATCAACGATCCCCGCCCGGACGTAGAGCTGCTCGGCGCTGATCCGCAGCGCCTTGGCGATCTGCTGGAGAACCTCCGCCGAAGGACGGCGCAGTCCCCTCTCGATCTGGCTGAGGTATGGGTTGGACACCCCAGCCTGCTCTGCGAGCTGGCGCAGCGAGAGCTGCGCAGTGACCCGCTGGTCCCTCAGGTAGTCGCCGAGGGACTCGACGGTCTTGCCTACCTTTCCCTTCGCCATGCCTCCATGATGCTAGCTGTTGCTAGCGCAAGCAAGCCGCTAGCGCGTGAGGTGGCCCACAGAACGGCCTGGAATAGCCGCGCAGCGGGTGATCAGGGCGCTAGCGGAGTTTGCAGATCCCCTGCAGTGCTGTCAGAAGGCAGCGCGGATGGCGCCCACTGGCGCGCCACCGCCCAGGAGGGGCGCCTCCCCTGTCGCCCGGAGCGCCGGCCCGTCGACGCCGGCCTCTGCGTCGAGGCCGGAGCGCACCAGGGCCGCAACCAGCACCACGGGGCGTGCCCGCGGGGCGCCGTCGTCCACCTTGAGGGCGAACGCCCGCCCGTCGGGCAGTGCCATGGCGTGGCAGGACTCCGCCCCGGCCTTGCCGATCGCTCCTGGCACCGCCCGCAGCAGGGTGGCCTCGTCGCGGCGTGAGCCGGACACCATCTCCGGGTGGCTGCGGATCGCCTCCGCGACGCGGTGCTCCGGCGTGCCGGGCTCGGCGACGGCAAGCGAACGGAAAGCCCGGGCCAGGCCGACGAGGGAGGTCGACAACAGCGGGGCACCGCACCCGTCGACCGCGGTCGTGCTCACGGGCTCCCCGGTCAGGTCGGCGAACATCTCGGCGATGGCGACCTGCAGCGGGTGGTCGGCGTCGCGGTAGGTCCCGGTGTCCCAGCCGTTCAGGACGGAGGTGGCGAGCATGGCGGCGTGCTTGCCGGAGCAGTTCATGAGGACCGGCGCCTTCGCGCCCCCGGCGCGGATGACCTCGTCGCGGGCGACGTCGTCGATGGGCCAGTCCGGTGGCGTCTGCAGGGCCGACTCGTCGAGGCCGGCGCCGGCCAGGATCCGCCGTACGCCGTCGACGTGCATCGGCTCCCCGGAGTGCGACGCCGACGCCAGCGCCAGCAGGTCGGGCGGGAGGTCGAGGCCGCACCGCAGCATGCCCAGCGCCTGCACCGGCTTGTTGCAGGAGCGCGGCAGGACCGGGGAGGACACGTCACCGACGCTCCAGTCGACCGCCCCGGACGCGTCGAGCGCGACCACGGAGCCGCGGTGATGGCCCTCGACGAACCCGGAGCGGACGATCTCGGCGACGATCACTGGAGAGACCTCATGACTCGGCATGCTCGGACCCTACGAGTGGCGGGTTAGGCTGCGCCGGTCGCCCGGCACCGCCGGGTCCGTCCGCCACGCCCCAGTCCACAGGAGCTCCCCGTGTCACGACGACCCCGGGCGGCGGCCCGCCTCGCAGCCGCACTCGCCCTCGCCCTGAGCCTCGGGGCCTGCTCGTCCTCCGACGAGGACGAATCTGCACCTGAGGCCGAGCAGCCGTCCTCGACCGCGAGTGAGAACACGGATCCCGGTGTCGTGACCGAGGACGACGGTCAGACGGTGACGACGTACCAGGGAGTGCCGCCGGGATACCCCCTCGACGAGGTTCCCCTGCTGGACGAGGAGAACGTGGTCAGCGGCAGCGTCTCCGAGGAGAAGGGTCGCACCAGCTACTCGGTGATCGTCGCCTCCGGCGAGGCGGCGCTCGACGCCCAGGCCGCGGCCGTGGAGCAGCTCGACGGCGCCGGCCTCGAGCTCGTCGGCGAGGTGCCCACGACCGAGAACGAGCCGGTCGTCTACACCGGGGACGGCGGCCTCTTCGTCGTCCTGCTCGTGGCACCGGACGACGAGGGCTCCGAGCTGACCTACAGCGTCGAGACCCGATGAGCGCACCGCTTCCCCAGCACTGCCCCTCGCCGACGGAGCTCGACGACCTGGAGCTGCTGCTCTCCGGAGCCGCGGCCCCGGCCGAGACCTTCGGCGGGCCGCTGGCTCTCGACCTCCCGGAAGACGTCGCCACGGCTCGGGCCGAGGCCGGCGCCCTCGAGCTGGTCGACCCCGAGGGACTGCCCCTGGCGCGCCTCGCTGCCGACGGCTCCCTCTCCGCGCTGTCCCGGCCCGCGTACGGCGCCTTCCGCCGCCTGTACCTCACGCCCGCCGAGACCCGGGCCGACCACGCGGGGCGCACCGTCGTCCCGGTCGAGGGTCCGCTCGGCGACGCCCAGATCGATGAGCTGGCCGCGGTCGGGGGTCCGGTGCTCCTGCTCGCTCTCGCGGGCGCGAGCCGCTCCTGCCTGTCCACCCCCGGACTCGTCAGGGCGACCCTCGCCGCCGCGGACCGGCTGCCGGACGCGGTGGTCGTCGTGGTCCCGCTCGCCGGACACGCCGGCGATCCCGACGGTGACGCGGTCCTGCGCCGCACGGTGGTGCAGAACTACGCGGGCAACGACCCCCTGCTGGAGCTCGGCGCTCCGGGGGCGATCTCCGGACGCATCGCCGAGATCGTGACCGCGGACCGGCCGCCGGCGGCGAAGCAGGGCCTCGTCCTGTTCTTCACCGGCCTGTCCGGCAGCGGCAAGTCGACCATCGCCCGAGCCCTGATGGACCGACTCCTCGAGTCCACGGACCGCACCGTCACCAGCCTCGACGGCGACGTCGTCCGCCGCAACCTCAGCGCCGGACTGACGTTCTCCCGCGCCGACCGCGAGACGAACATCCGCCGCATCGGCTGGGTGGCGGCCGAGATCAGCCGACACGGCGGGCTCGCGGTCTGCAGTCCCATCGCCCCGTTCGCGGAGACCCGCGCCCAGGTGCGCGCGATGGTCGAGGACGCTCGGGGCGCCTTCGTGCTGGTCCACGTCGCCACACCCTTGGAGGAGTGCGAGCGTCGCGACCGCAAGGGGTTGTACGCGAAGGCCCGCCGAGGTGAGATCCCGGAGTTCACGGGCATCTCCTCGCCGTACGAGGAGCCCGACGACGCCGCCGTCCGGGTCGACACCACCGGACGCAGCATCGGCGAGTGCGTGGACGAGGTCTGGGCTGCACTGGTCGCCGCCGGCTACCTGGAGGGCTGAGACCGTGGACGTGTTGTTCGTCTGCACCGCCAACATCTGCCGCTCGGCCTTCATGGAGCGATGGGCCGCCCACGCGGCCCGCGGGACGGGGCTGCGGTTCGCCAGCGCGGGCACCCACGGGGTCCGTGACTCCACCATGGACGAGGAGATGTTGCAGGCCCTGCAACGGAGGGGTGTGGACGGTTCGACGTTCCGCAGCCGACGACTGAACCCCCGCATGGTGGCCGACGCCGACCTCGTGCTGACCGCGTCCCGCGAGCACCGCGACTTCGCCCTCGAGGACTCGCCCGGCGCGTTCCGCAAGGTGCTCACCCTCGGCCAGGCCGTGGACGCAGCCCGACAGCTGCCCGCGGACGTCGAGCCCCAGAACGTCCTCGCCGAGCTCGCCCGCCATCGCGGCGGCGCCGACGCCTCGTCGGACGTGGCGGACCCCTACCGGCGGGGCCCTGAGGCGGCAGAGGCCTGCGCCACTACCGTCGTCGACATGCTCGACGCCCTCCTGCCCGTGCTCGCCGGCCGCCCGGCGGCGGCGGCCGACCGCTCGATCGTGGAGCCCTGATGGACGACCTCTTCACCACCGCCGCCCTGGCCGTGCTCGCGGTCAGCTTCGGCGTCGGCATCGTCGTCGGGCTCACCGGCATGGGCGGCGGCGCCCTGATGACCCCGGCTCTCATCTTCCTCGGCATCCCGCCCACGGCGGCCGTGGCGAACGACCTGGTCGCTGCGGCGGCGAACAAGACGGTGGGGGCCGCCGTCCACTGGAAGCACGGCAAGCCCAACCTGCGACTCGCCGGCCTGCTGATCGCCGGCTCTGTCCCGTTCGCGGCAGCCGGCGGCTTCCTCGTGCAGTACCTCGGCGGCGAGTCCACCGAGGAGTTCCTCCTCCACGCCATCGGCGTCGCGCTGCTCTTCGCCGCCGCCAGCTACGCCCTGCGGATGTACCTGCAGCTGCGTGCCGTCACCTCCGGGAACGAGGCCCCGAAGGACGAGGTCGCCGTCCGGGTCGTCCCGACCCTGCTCGTCGGAGCGGTCGGCGGTCTGCTCGTCGGCATCACCTCGGTGGGCTCCGGCTCGCTGATCATGGTCGCGCTGCTGCTGCTCTACCCGACCCTGTCGGCGCTGCGTCTGGTCGGCACCGACCTGCTGCAGGCCGTCCCACTGGTCATCGCCGCCGCGATCGGGCACGTCGTCGTGTCGGGCGTGGACTGGGGCGTGCTGATCCCGCTGATCCTGGGCGGCACACCCGGCACCTTCCTCGGCGCCCGGATGGCCGCGTGGGTGAGCCAGTCCGTCATCCGCCGCGGGATCGTCATCGTCCTGTCGCTGACCGGGCTGAAGATGCTGGGGCTCTCCCCCGAGGCCGTCGGCATCATCGGCGCCGGGATGCTGCTGCTCGGGCCCCTGGCGTGGGGTTTCGTCCGACAGACGCGCGGCCTGCCCGCCTTCGACAACAACGCCGCCGCCTGGCGCGTGCCTGGGCGCGAGCGCGGGCTCGGGTCGTCGGGCGACGAGAAGTCGCGCACCGACCCCGTGCGTTGACCCTCAGACGATCTTCACAGTCGGCGATGAGGAACTCTTGATCCGGTCAGCCCATACTGGTCCGGTACGAGTGTTCCGACGCGGAATGGGGTCCGCCGATGAGTCCGATCACGAAGGTCAAAAAGGCGCTGAGGCCGACCTCGAAGTTGCGCGAGGTCGAGGGCGGTGTCGTCGAGCACGACGGCCAGGTCACCGCATCCTGCGGCTGCGGCCTCGAGCGTCACTGGCTCCAGGGGCCGCGGGCTCTCGGCTCGGCCGAGCGCTGGCTGGCCCGCCACGCCCACGCGGCGTAGGGGCGAGCTGAGGGCACGCTCCGCCGGCGGTCTCGACGGCCGCTCCCTCGCTGGCGCTCGGTCACTGCTCGACCACCTCAGACCATCGCGGTCCCTGGTCGTCGAGCAGGGAGCGAGCCCCGGCGAGCGACCACCCCCCTGAGGTGGTCGAGCAGGGAGCGAGCCCCGACGAGCGACCACACCCTCTGAGGTGGTCGAGCAGGGAGCGAGCCCCGGCGAGCGACCGCGTCGAGACCGCCCACCCGCCCGGGGGTCTCGACGGACCTCCCCCGCTGGTGCTCGGGCCACTGCTCGACCACCTCAGACCATCGCCGTCCCAGGGTGGTCGAGCAGGGAGCGAGCCCCGGCGAGCGACCGCGTCGAGACCGCCCACCCGCCCGGGGGTCTCGACGGACCTCCCCCGCTGGTGCTCGGGCCACTGCTCGACCACCTGAGAGGCCCGAGGGCCTGAGGCGGCCGAGCAGGAGCGATCAGTGACTCCGCAACGCTCGTGCCAACGCCCCCGCCAGGTGCTCGGCGTACGCCGTGCTGATGTGCCCCTGGTCCCGCATGGGGATGAAGTCGCCGATCACCGCCGGGCAACGCCCGTCGGCACAGAACCACGGCTCGGTGTCCACGAACCGGGCGCCGGTCCCCAGGGTCGCGCGTCGGCTCTCCTCCGTCACCGTGGCCGCTCGCTCCGCGGGCGACGTCAGGCACCCCTGCAGGCTCGCGCCGGACCGGCCGAGGCAGGCCACCGGGTCGTCCTGCCGACGCGGGACGTCGCCCAGCATGACGACCTCGCCGGCGTGCGGGACGACGTCGTCGACGAGCTCGCGGTAGCCGTCGTACATCGCCCGGCGGGTCACCTCGGGATCCTGCGTGAACTCACCGTCCACGAACATGCCCCGCGGGGCCGAGCCGGCGATCACGACGACGTCCGGCTCGAGCTCCTCCACCTGCTGCTGCGCCCAGGTGTTGAACGCGGTGCACTCGCCCCACGGCCGGTCGGCGTTGCGGGCGACCGAGACCACCCGGGCGGGCGTGCAGGCGGCCTTCACCAGGTAGTGGGTGCGGTAGCCCTCCCGCTGGGCGAGCCTCTCGAAGGCCGGGATCCAGTGCCGTCCGTGGGAGTTGCCGAGCAGCACGATCGACTTCTCGGCGCCACGATCGCCGCGGGTGCAGAGCTCCCAGGGGCCGGCGTCGTCGTAGTCGCACGCGCCGAGAGGCGCCTTGTCGTCCTGGAGCTCGAGCAACGTGGGGCGCAGGTCGGCGGGGATGTCGGCGCCCTGACGGGCGGCGACGAGGGACGCCTCCACGAGGGCGACCGCGTCGTCGTCGCTCAGCGCCTTCCCGCCCGGCGCGCGGTCGAAGCGAGCGGTGGTGATCGGAGCGCCGTCCTCGACCCCGTCGCCGACCACGGCCATGCCCGCGCCGGCTCCGGTGACGACGAGCACGAGTGACGCCGGGTAGAGGACGAGCTGTCGCCAGTACGTCGGTTGAGCTTGTCGAGACCCCGGGGCGTACGACCGGAACGGTGTCTCCACGTACCGATAGGTCAGCCACGACAGCGCGAACGCCAGCCCCACCACAGGCCCCGTCTCGAAGAGCGTGAGCGGCCGCCCGACGTACCCCGCGGCGACGACCAGCATGGGCCAGTGCCACAGGTAGAGGGAGTACGACATGTCCCCCACCAGGCGCAGCGGCGCCACCCCGAGGGCCCGCTGCATCACTGGCGGTCGCCCGGTGACGCCGGTGCCGGCCACCATCACCGCTCCCGTGCCGAGCACCGGCAGCAGCGCGGCGTACCCCGGGAACGGCGTTCGTTCCGTGACGACGAAGCAGGCGACAGCGATGGCGAGCAGTCCCCCCGTCGCCAGCAGGTTGCGCGCGAGGGCGCCCAGTCGCCCGAAGACGGGTGCCGCCAGCGCGAGGAGGGCACCGGCGCCGAACTCCCAGGTGCGCGTTAGCGTCGAGAAGTACGCCATCTCCGGGCTCGCCGTCGACGCGTGCATCGACCACGCGAGGCTGACGGCGGTCATCACCGACAGGGCCACGCCGATGACCAACCGCGGGCGGAAGGAACGCCGGGCCGCCAGCCACACGCAGGCCACGAGGAGGACCGGGAGAAGCAGGTAGAACTGCTCCTCCACCGCCAGGGACCAGTAGTGCTGCATCGGGGACGGCGGCGCCTCGTCGGCGAAGTAGTCCGTCCCGACGAGCGCGAACCGGACGTTGGCAGCGAAGAACGCCGACCAGATGGCGTCGACGGCGGTCTCCCGGGCGCGCACGACGTCCAGCCACAGCGCCGAGGCCGCCACCACCGCGACGGCGACCACGCTGGCCGCCGGGAGGATGCGTCGGGCGCGCCGGGCGTAGAAGCGGCGCAGCGACACCGTCCCGTCCCTCTCCACCTCGCGCAGGAGGAGCAGCGTGATGAGGAAGCCCGAGAGGACGAAGAAGACGTCGAGCGTCACGAACCCGCCGGGATACGGGCTGAGGCCGGCGTGGAACAGGATGATCGCGAGCACCGCAAGGGCGCGCATGCCCTGGATGTCGTCGCGGAAGCCGGAGCGCACGGGCGCGGGGTCTGACACAGCGTCTCCCGGGCCGCACGGCCTGGTGGGGGGCAAGGCAAAGCCTCGAACGTAACAGGGGGTCCACGGCCCGCGTCGATACCGGGGCCGGGCCCGGGCGTGGCTACGATGTCCGTTGCTCCCGACGAGAGGTCTTGCGTACACCCATGCCTGAAACCCACGCCGACTACCGGCTGAGCCAGCTCGACCAGCTGGAGGCGGAGTCGATCCACATCTTCCGGGAAGTGGCGGCGGAGTTCGAGAAGCCGGTGCTGATGTTCTCCGGCGGCAAGGACTCGATCGTCATGCTCCGCCTGGCCGAGAAGGCCTTCTACCCGGCGAAGATCCCGTTCCCCGTCCTGCAGGTCGACACCGGCTACGACTTCCCCGAGGTCCTCGCGTGCCGTGACTCCTGGGTCGACCGGCTGGGCGTCCGCCTGATCGTCGCCTCCGTCGAGCAGGCCATCGCCGACGGCGTCGTGGTGGACGACGGCAAGACCAGCCGCAACCGCCTCCAGATCGGCACCCTGCTGAACGCCATCGAGACCGAGGCGTTCACCGCCGCCTTCGGTGGCGGCCGCCGCGACGAGGAGAAGGCCCGCGCCAAGGAGCGCGTCTACTCCCACCGCGACGAGTTCGGCCAGTGGGACCCGAAGAACCAGCGTCCCGAGCTGTGGAGCCTCTACAACGGTCGCCTGCACGAGGGCGAGCACATGCGGATCTTCCCGATCAGCAACTGGACCGAGCTCGACATCTGGGACTACATCGGTCGCGAGGGCATCGAGATCCCCTCCATCTACTACTCCCACCAGCGCCGCGTCTTCCAGCGCGACGGCATGCTGCTCAGCGAGTCGGACTTCAACCCCACCCGCGAGGGCGAGACCGTCGAGGAGCGCACCGTGCGCTTCCGCACCGTCGGCGACCTGACCCTGACGGGCTGCGTCGAGTCGACCGCGTCCACGATCCCCGAGATCATCGCCGAGGTCGCCATGTCCACGGTCACCGAGCGCGGCGCCACCCGTGGCGACGACCGGTTCTCCGAGGCCGCCATGGAGGACCGCAAGAAGGAGGGCTACTTCTGATGAGCACCGCCCAGGAGAGCACCGAGACCCCCGGCGGGGAGAGCACCGCCACCAACATGGACCTGCTGCGGTTCGCCACCGCCGGCTCCGTGGACGACGGCAAGTCGACCCTCATCGGTCGTCTGCTGCTCGACTCCAAGTCGATCTTCTCGGACCAGATGGAGGCCGTCGAGGCCACCAGCCAGTCCAAGGGCTACGACTACACCGACCTCGCGCTGCTGACCGACGGTCTGCGCTCCGAGCGTGAGCAGGGCATCACGATCGACGTGGCCTACCGCTACTTCGCGACGCCGCAGCGCAAGTTCATCATCGCCGACACCCCGGGCCACGTGCAGTACACGCGCAACATGGTCACGGGCGCCTCGACGTCCGACCTCGGCCTCGTGCTGGTCGACGCCCGCCAGGGCCTCACCGAGCAGTCGCGTCGGCACGCGGTCATCCTCTCGCTGCTGCGGGTCCCCCACCTCGTGCTCGCGGTCAACAAGATGGACCTCGTCGACTTCGACCAGGCCACCTACCAGCGAATCCACGACGAGTTCACCCAGTTCGCGACCAAGCTGAACATCCCGGACCTCGAGGTCATCCCGATCTCGGCGCTGCAGGGTGACAACGTCGTGAACCGCTCCGAGAACATGAGCTGGTACTCCGGGCCGACGCTCATGCACCACCTCGAGAACGTGCACGTCGCCTCCGATCGCGACCTGATCGACGCCCGCTTCCCGGTGCAGTACGTCGTCCGCCCGAAGTCGGACGCCCACCACGACTACCGCGGCTTCGGCGGCCAGGTCGCCGGCGGCGTCCTCAAGCCGGGCGACGAGGTCGTCGTCCTGCCCTCGGGCATGACGTCGACCATCGAGGGCATCGACCTGTTCGACACCGAGGTTGCCGAGGCGTTCCCGCCCATGTCGGTCACGGTGCGCCTGGCCGACGACGTCGACGTCTCGCGCGGCGACATGATCGCCCGGGTCAACAACGCACCGAAGCCGAGCCAGGACATCGACGCGATGGTCTGCTGGATGACCACAGCCCCGCTCAAGCCGCGTCAGAAGCTCGCGATCAAGCACACGACGCGCACGGGACGGGCGCTGGTCAAGGACATCCAGTACCGCTTGGACGTCAACACCCTGCACCGCGACCAAGAGACCAAGGAGCTCGGCGTCAACGAGATCGGCCGCGTCCAGCTGCGCACCACGGTGCCGCTGCTGGCCGACCCGTACTCGAAGAACCGGACCACCGGCTCCTTCATCCTCATCGACGAGGCCACGGGCGTCACGGTGGGCGCGGGGATGATCAATTCCGGGTCCTGATCCTGCACCGAGTGAACGACCGGTCCGAGCCGTGAGGTTCTGGATCATCGCCGACAGCGACCGGCGGCCGCCCTCCGACGAGGAGGCGGCCTCCGGTTGACGATGGCGCCACCGCGTCGACCCCACCCTCGACGTAACCGACCCGCTAGTCGCGGTGTCGTCGACTGCGCCCAAGGAGATCATGCGGCCGTGCTCAACACCCGCCGAGGCGCTCTCCGCGAGGTGGGCCAACTTCTCGCCTATGGCGGCCAGCGGCCTAAGCCGCGGCCGCGCCGAGCGGCCACCAATGAGCGCGACTTGGAGGGCCGGGTGCTCGCCTAGGCGCGCCGCCTCCTCGGGCGGCACTTGGGTCCTACGAGCGGGACCTCCCCCACCGTATGAGGGCGGTGACAGCTAGGTCCTCGTCCTCCCGCCCTCCTATGTCCTTCGCCGGCTGCCGTCATGTTCTGGGTTAAGGCGGCATCGCACTCCACGCGACACGCCTGACGCAGGAGGCTTTTCGCGCCCAGTTCGACCGCGTCGGCGACGCCCTGACCGGCGAGCTGCCCAAGGTCGCAGGCCACCTCACGACACCCGCCACGAAATCGCGCCTTCACAAATTCTCCGCCCTAGATGTGGCGCCGGATCTGGCCGGACAACCCCCAACGGTGGCCTCAACAAGCAGATTCGCCGAAGCACTGAGGACAACGACCGCCACAGCCAGTCGCTCCAGTCTCCTAATTCATCGCCGCCGGTGACGGCGCACGGTCATCCGCCCTCAGTTCTCAGCCCGCGCAAGCGAATCCGGTGTGGCGGCTCGGTTGACGAATGGCACGAACCCTCGATCGGGCCCACCATGAGTCCTAGGGCCTTCCATGAAGACACGGGGACGCGAGGCGGGTCCTCCACTTGCGCCGCAAGCCCGCTTAAACTGGGAAACTGCTGCCACCCCCGCGAGCCTTCCCGCCGACGCTGGAGGCGCTCTGCGCAGCCGCCGTCCTCCCACTGAAGGGGATTCCCGTGACCTCCGCCCCCCTCGATCCCGCGCCCGAGCTATCGGTCATTGTTCCGGCGTACAACATCGCGGACTATCTCGCCGAGTGCCTGGACAGCCTACTGGCCCAAACGGCCCGATCGTTCGAGATCATTGTCGTCGACGACTGTTCGACAGACAGCACTCGCGAGATCGCCATGGCCTATGAAGCGCGAGAACATCGCATCACTCTCGTCTCGCATGACCACAATCAAGGATTGGCCACTACTCGGAACACTGGAATGGAGGCGGCACGCGGCGTCGTCATCTTCTTTGTTGATGGCGACGACTATGTCGAGCCCGACATGCTCTCGACGATGTCGGCTTTCGCCACTCCAGCGACACCGGTGGTCGGCTGCGGGGTGGTCGTTCACAGCGGAGGCACCTCGACCACGCAATTCATCGGCCTTCCCAGCGCACGAGACCTGGACGCCCACGAACTCCGCACTCTGCTGCGGGAAGCGCACACACGCCGATTCTATTGGTACTCTCAGCGATTCTGCTTCCATCGGTCTTTCCTCGATCACGAGGGCCTGCGCTTCCGTCCCGAGATCCGCCTCGGGGAGGATTCGGTCTTCAACTGTTCGGCCCTGAACACAACGACAGCATTGCGCGTCGTCGACCAAGGCCTTTACCACATCCGGCACAGGCCCAACAGTCTCACCAGCACCAAGGGCCAGCGCGGTTTCGCTGATCGGATCAGCAGCCAATATGTCGCGCTGAGAGAGATTTACTCTTCTTCACCCGCCGAAAACGAACGCTTGAACGACTACTTCCGTTACATTCTTGCGTTCCAGCTCCCCCAAGCTGTGAACAATGCTCTGCTGATAGAGGGCGCCGGCGAGGCAGTGCTTGATGAGTTGGCCGCGATCCGCCGGTCCCCGTGGTTCCGAGCCGCGTCTCGCGATGTCGCCGCCGTCCGCAGCTCGACCCTCAAGACGCGACTCTTGGTTGCGATGGTTAAGCGCGGTCACAACCGGCTCCTGCGAACTGCTTATGGACTGACCGATCAAGGGCGCGAGATTCTCTCACGCCTGGGTAGATCGCGGCGGAGCTTCGCTAGCCGACCAGCCGCACGCTGACCTCGCGGCCCGGGCAAGAGCACTACCTCCGCAGCCGCAGCGAGACGGCACGAGAACGGATGCTCCGCCCCTCGGTGGTCCGCCAGAAGATCAAGGCGGTGCCCAACGTAACCAAGACCATGACTAGGAAGGCGTTCAGGACCACCTTGACCAGGACACCGTCATCGCCTCCACGGGGCACTGTCCACCATAGACATGCGCCGATCAAGCCGACGAACACCGTGTACAGAAATTGTCGGATGAAATAACGTCGGAGCGAGCCTTCGACATAATTCCTGAAGAGCAAGAGAGGTTCGAACCAGTAGTTGGTCAGTAGGCGGGCCAGCAGCGTCGCCACGAGGACACCGGTTACGCCAAAGTGCTGGCCCAGCAGGTACGAAAGTAGCAGATTGGTCAGCGCCGTACCTGCGAGCACAAATTTTGCACGCCGAAATGCGCCAGTCAGTTCACGAAAGGTCAGCACAGCCATCGTGCTGCCATAGAGATAGATGTTCAGGGCTGCGGCGACGAGCACGCTCAGCGGCAGCAGCAGGTCCTCACCGAGCCAAACGGCAATCAGATCGGGCACACAGAGCAGAACACCAAGGCCCATGACGGCTGCGAGCCACAGTGAAACGACGTTCAACTCGTTCAAAGCAAGCCCCGAATGCTCCGGTGAGCCACGAGCATACAGATCTCCCAGACCGGCGGAAACGCCGCGGAAGAATGTCTCGGCGAGGATGATGAGAGACCCCGTGATGAGCAGGTAATTCGAATAGAGACCCAGGACCGCCGCACCGCTCACCACGGAAATGATAATGGGATCAGTGTTGTTGATCATTACCCCGCTCACGCGATACACAACCATGGCTCTCATCGACGCCACAATCTCACTTCGCTCTGACTCCGCCAACCAGGTGGGCTCACGAAGGAACGGGTAGCGGCGGCCCACAACCACGTAGAGGGCAAGGTTATAGGCCACAGTGGCCATGGCCTGAATGATGACGAAGCCCAGATAGCTCTGATACAAGACGAGCACTGCGATCTGCCCACCAATTCTCGCCGTCTCGGCCCCGAGAAAGTACAGACGAGTAATGTCGTACCTCTGGTCGGCAGTCAAGAGAACGACGCGATGTGCCATGAGGAACGTGAGCGACACATTGCCCAAAAGAATGATGTAGTAGACCTCCAGGCCTCTCACCGGGTGGACCGTGTTGCTCAGTTCAGCAAGGAACGGGACGAGCAACAAGCCAAGACAGAAAACTATCAACGAGACTCGACGATAGATACGTCCCGCGTACCTGACGATGGCAGTCACCGAACCCACGTCACCGGCGGCCAGGGGCCGATAAAGTGCGTAGGTTAATGCACTCGAGAGCCCGAGGTCAGCAATGGAGAGGACCGCAAAAATGCTGAGGAAGAGCGTGTTAAGTCCGAGAAAATCGATGGGGAGGGTAGCAACAAAGACTGCTCTTGCAAGAACGTTCGCCCCGAGCAACAGCACCTGCACGAGCAGCCCAACAACGACGTTACGGGCGGCGCGAGCTGATCGACCACCACCCTTCATCCCCTCGTCCTCTTGGCGAAACCGACTGCCTCAGTCAGTTGTTGCGAGAAGTGTTCGCAGAGCGACCGGACGTCGTGCTCGGTCACCGTGATTGTGGTCAGCCGATCCAGAAGGCCGCGCAGGTCGTCGGGTTCAGCCGGATCGAAGAGTGAGACATAAGGAACGTCCTCGAGCCAGGTCCGGTAAAAATGACCGACCTTGCCGGTCTTGCTGTCAAGCGCCAAGCAGGGCGTACCAGTGATAACGGCGAAGATCATTCCGTGCAACCGGTCGGTGATGACGACGCGAGCCGCGTGATACCGTGCCAAGAATTCAGAAAGAATGCGCTCCCTTTGTTCTGGTTCCCATTCTCGCCCGTGAATGTGCGTGTCGGTCGTTTCGATCGCGAGCCCGGCTCCGGTGACTGTCTCTAGGACGAGTTGTCGCGGCGAGTCAATCGAACGCTCTTGGTCGTCCCTGAGTACGGCGAGGACCCCCGCCCGAGGTCCACTATCGATCCCCGACAAACGCGCCTCCGTCAGAACCACGTCGGGACCGAGCGCGGCCGGAACTCGCGGGAACTGGCGGGCGACCAGGCCTGAGGAGCGCTCGTCTCGCGCTACGAGGAGTAACCGCCCGTGCCGGCGGTAGAGGCGTGCGGCCTGACGGCGGGTGATTTGGCCAAAGGCCGTTGAGGAAAAATCGATAGTCTGCGGGAAAGAGATCACGCGTGCCCGGCGGCTGGCGGCCACCACCTTCTGCCGCAGGAATTGAATGTCGTCGTACATGTCACCGGTGTTGCCACCACCGATCAAGGTCACGACATCCTCGGGGCCGAGGGCCTTGAGATCGCTAAGCGCCTCAAGCGTCTCAGAAATGGGGATCTCAACCACCTCATGATCCGGGAGTGAGCCCGCTAGGAATCGGACCTGTGCACGTGTGATGGCAAGGTCACCGAGATTGCCGTAGTCAGCGGCGAGCGCGACGACCGCAACGGGCCGGGAAACCTCCAACAGCGGGGAAGGTCGCGAGCGAACCCGCCTGAGGCGTTGTTGTAGACGGCCGCGGACCCAAAGCTTCCGCGCTACCCTTGCCTGCGACTCGACCACCGAGAGGGCTCTGACGCGGTGTGTGGCCTTACGGACCCATGGTCGATAGCGAAATGCCAGCGTCGGCACCATTGAGGTTCCTGGACCCAGAGCCGCCGCAGTGATCCTAAGTCTCAGTGGAACGCCGGCTCCTGCTGTCACCACCGCGCCACGCGTCGTCCTGACATAGGGGGACCGCGCGAAAGCGCGGGTCGCGGCGACGGCCGAAGACAGTCGCCCGCGGTTCGACCGCTGGTGGATCTCGTACGCGAGACGGTTCCCCCGAATGCGGAGAAGGGCTTGCTGACGCTGCGAGACCCCGATGGGCCACAGACTAAGGAGTTCCTGAACCGCTTCGTCCGCCAGACCCAACAGGCGCGAGATATCCGGGCGGTTTTGTCGTCCAAGCGAGACTCCGGGGCGCTGAACGTAGTGCACCCCTGCAGAATGCTCCCACGTGATCGCAACCCTCGGGAGCACCGAGGCGTTGAAGACAACGTCTTCGACGAGAGCAACGGTCTCGTCGAACCGACACCCCCCTTCGAGGAGCAGATCGGCCGCGTACAACTTGTTCCAGGCATAACCGAGCATGCCGACCGCCCGCTCTAGGTCGTCGACCGACATTCGAGCGGAGAGTGGTGAGAACCCGGCCGCCGGAGGCGGCATCACGCGACTAGAGGTGACCAACTGTCCTCGGCTGTCGTGATGATCAACGGTGTAGCCGCAAACCACCACCTGCGCGTTGGTCTCCTGTGCCCTGGCGACCAGCTTGGTCAAGGTGTACGGCTCGATCCAATCGTCGGCATCGAGAAAATAGACGTATTGGCCGCGCGCGTGGTCGATACCCGTATTTCGCGCCGCCGACAGCCCGCCATTGGCGCGACCGATGACCCTAACGCGCTCGTCGCCGCTTCTCTGCGCACATGCGCGGGTCCCGTCCGTCGAGCCGTCGTCCACGACGATCACCTCGATCGCCCTCTCAGATTGGTGGAGGACCGAGTCCAACGTGCGTTCGACGGTCAGCTCACCGTTGTAGACCGGGATGACGACGGAGACAACCGGACAAGGTTGGTCTGGCTCACGCGCGTCATGCGAAGTCATAGAGAGCCACCATTCCCCTCGCCGCCGCTTTTGCTGTGTAGCCACCCGCGTCGAGGACCTTGCGCCGCTCATCCACCGCGGGAGCAACTAACTCGGACTGCGCAACGATCTGCTCGGCCCACCGAGCGGCCCCCTGCTCGAGTCCGAGGAAGGCGACGAGCCCGAGCCCGAGGTCTATCTGTGGATTGATGGTGTCGGAGGCGACGACCGGCGTCCCGGCGGCCTGCGCCTCCACCAGCGCTACTGGCATACCTTCGAACAGCGACGGCTGCACTACAACATCAGCACAACGGAGCAGTTCGTCGATGTCGCGGCGCAGACCCAAGAACTGCACCGCGTGATCGATCCCGAGCGACCGGATGCGTTGTCTCAAATCTTCCTCGCAGCTCCCTATACCGGCAAGCAGCAATCTGGCGCGCGGATGTTTACGCACGATCTCAGCGACGACATCGATGAGGAACGCGTGATTCTTGACCGGCTCCAGACGAGAGACAGCGAGGAGAACGAGCGCCTGCTCGTCAACGTCGACCACGTCGCGACACGTTCGCTGCGTTCGCAGGAAAGTGTCCACATCAATGCCGTTCCGCAGGACCGACCCATGCCGGTCGAACCGTCGCCGCCCGAACAGATAGCGACCGGACTCTGCGTCGCAGGCCACCAGCACCGTCGCGCACAGGAAAATGAGCAAGCGTGCGATTGCTTCGTAAACCCGTCGTGGGCCGCCTGGGCGGTCACGAGTGTTGTGCGAGTGAGCAACTCGGACCTTGATTCCTGCCAGTCGACCGGCCAGCAGGGCGAAACCGGACGCGAACAGGACGTGCGAATGCACGGCGTCGTAGGGCCCATGGCTCACGAGAGCGTCGCGCATTTCCCTGACCGTCGCGAAGGGTCCTATTGATCGCAGGTCCGGGACGCGGGCGACCCGCCCTCCCAGCCTTTCGACTTCTGCCTCAAGAGCGCCGCGCTTCGTTCCCACCACGAGAAAGTCAAACTGCACGTGCTCGCGATCGATCTCTCGGTAGGCAGTCATGAGGGCCGACTCTGCCCCGCCTACATCGAGACCGCCCACGACATGCATCACTCGTTTCATCTCACCTGTCCCAGTAGCTCTTGTAACTTGCGACGCTTGGGTCGGAGCGGAGTTCGAAGACCCAGAAGACGGCGTAGACCAGCAGGAGCAGGCCCGCCCACAGCGCGCGCGCCCGCCGATCTTCCATCGTCAACAAGTAAGGGATCAACACGGGCAGGTACACAACCGTGAAGATTGCGAAGCGCGCGATGTACGCACTATTGAGCGCGGCGACATAGATTGCGGTGTGGACTACCACCATGTTCAGATAGAAGTGGCCCTCGACGGCCATCGTGCGCTGTTTGCTAATCAGTAGGTAGAACACGAGTGGGCCGGCAGCCAGTGCAACCCGCAGCGGATTGATCCGCTCTTGGAAGTAGGCATTTTGAAGGAGCGTCTCTGTCGAGGAGTCCCGGAAGATAACAATCGCGTCGGCCAGCGCCTCGTATAGTGTCAGCGCGAGAACGCTCGCGGCGCCCACCGCTAAGAACCGAGCCAACCCGAGGCGCGTTCGCGGCACGAAATAAAAACCAACCGCCACGAGCGCGCTGACGTGAAAGAGGGTCGCCACACCGACAACCGCCAAGTACGGCCCCAGCCTTCGCTCGACGATGAGCCGGTGGCCTGCAAAGAGCACTGCGCACGCCAGCCACTGGCGAATGCCGTTGAACGACGAGTGCCACGCCCCGACCAGTACGTACAGGGCGAGGCTGGTGCCGAACATCGGCGAGTTCTTATAGTATGTCCAAACAATCAGCGAAATAGTCACTGCTGAAGCCGTGAAGAACATTGAGGCCGGATCATCCCTGACGTATGCCGCTATCCGGACCAGGACGTTAAGGCCCGGCTCGCCGAGAAGCCCAACGTCGCTCAGTGACTGGTCGCGGTACCTCGGGTAGTCAAGTGCGTACTGGACGTAGTCAGTCCCCGTCCGCCAGCGTAGGCCTGCGACCAGGATCAGAAGCAGCGCGATGAAGCCGACCGCGAGCCGGGGCACCCCAGCAAATATTTCATGGCGCCCCTGACTACTGGTGAGTGCCGCTTGCTGCTGTAGGCGGACGATCAGGATGACCATGAAGACAACGGCAAGGGTGGCAACGTAGATCGTCAAGGCCGAGCCTCACGCCGCCGCATCGCAATGACAACAGGAGCGGGCACTAGGACCTTCGAAAAGGCGAGAGTAGCCCTCAGATAGAACCTAGGCGAATAATCTAGTAACCGACCGCCGCGCAGCATCACGCGAAGCAGATTCCACCTGTTCCGGACCGTGCGTCTCCGAACGGCTTCCGCGTCCTCCCGAACGAGGTAGAGATCTTGGTCGATGTTGGCGCCGGTGAAACCGGCCTGGAAGAATCGAAACCACAGGTCAATGTCCTCAACTCGGTGGCAGATCGCCTCCTCCGAGTAGCCCAGGCTGGCGAAGACGAACTGTCTGGCCATCACCGTCGCGTGGCAGAACGGCACGTGAGTCCGTAGTGTGTTCTTGTCGGGGCGTGCGGGCGGGATCACCCGTCCCCCTTGTCCCCGCTCGCTGAACCGTCGCATGGACGAACCGACTAGATCGACCGAGGGGTTCGCGTCGAAGAATTCTGTCAGTACCTGCATACGATGCGGATCAGAGACATCGTCGGCGTCCATCCGCATCAGAAAAGTCCCCGACGCCGCCTCGATCGCGCTATTCAGAGAGGCGGCCAACCCCCGGTTGCGATCGTTCGTGATAATCGTGACGCGTTCTGCCAACAGATTCTGCCACCGAGCAAGAATTCGAGATGTCCCGTCGACAGATCCGTCATCACAAATGACGATCTCCCAGTCCTGCATTGTCTGACCACGTATCGATTCGAGAGCCTCGTCAAGGGTGGCCGCTGAGTTGTAGGCCCCCATGATCACGCTCACCCGTGGCTTGTGAGTCCGCGCCGTCGCATCCATCACTTGCGCATCCCCCGACCTAATGGCCCGCCCCGATTTTTGCGACGCTCTCCGAAGCGATCAATGAGGAAACTGTCCCAAGCTGGCCAGACGGCGGACGGCCCGAACAAATCATCGACACGCGAGTTTGCCGCGAAGCCCATCGAACGCCGACGCTGAGGATCGGTCAGCAAAGATTGCACCGAGTTGGCCACCGTCACCGTGTCACCGGGCCGGCACAACAAACCCGTCGTGCCGTCGACGATGGTGTCGACGACCCCGGTGACCCTGTAGGCGACGGTCGGGACTCCGCAAGCCGCGGCCTCCAGCACTACAACACCCAAGCCCTCGCGGTTTGAGAGGAGGACAAGAACATCGATGGCCTTCAAGGCGGTCTCCACCCGTTCCAGGTGACCTCGTCTCACGGTCGAAGCCAACGAATCTAAGGCGTCGAGGGCTGCGCGGTCGTCGGCATCGACAGGCTCGGGGGTCCCTACCAACAGGAGGGTCGCCCGCGGGCTACTTTGGTGGATGAGAGACCAAGTCCGAGGCAGCGCAGGTAGACCTTTGTCGCGAGTGAGGCGCCCGATGAATCCGACCACAGGGGCGTCCCTATCCAGCCCGAGTTCTTCCCGGACCCGGGCCCGCTCGGACGTCGACGGCACACGAAACCGCTTGGTGTCGACCGCAAGAGTCGCGGCACCACGAGGCAGCCGCTGAATCTTCTCGGCCTTTACTATCCTCTCGCTTGTTAGAAGCTGACCGAGCCCCTCGCTCACCGGCACCACCTCGGTCGCTGCCGCGCAGGCCAGCCGGTCCAACCAGCTCATCACCCAGCGCCGTGGCCCCGACAGACCCTCCGCACGGTGACCGAGGATGAAGTAGACACGTGTGGGCACGCCTGCCATTGCCGCCGCAAGGGACCCGAGAACACCCATCTTCGGTGTGCTCATGACGACGACATCAGGCCGGATCCTCCTTAGCCGCCGCCAGAGAAGGAGCAGGGAGACTAGGTCCGAGGGGGCTGGCTGCCGAGCCGTCCGAACTGTCTGCAGCGTCGCGCCCTCGGCCTCTGCAAACTCCTCCAAGCCATCCGTGCCGCACAGGAGCTGAACGTCCCACCCGACCTGGACGAGGTGTCGCAGCTGGCCTCGGAGAAAACTGGTCGCGCTCACCGGCACGGTCACCCCGAAGACCACTACCCCTCGGTTCGACTCCGTCATCGGGCCGGCACGCCCTTTACAGTGGCTCCTGGTGGGACGTCTCTCACCACACATGCGGCCGCGCCCACCACCGCGTGCTCACCCACCTTCAGACGGTTAAGCACCACGGCGTTTGCGCCGACCAGCACGCCGTCGCCGAAGACGGAATCACCTGAGATGACGGCGCACGGGTTGAGGCTGACGAAGTCACCCAACACCGTGTCGTGCCCGACGGTCGCATTGGGATTGAGGTGTGCGTGACGACCAACGCGGACATTCGTGGTGATCCGGGCCCCCGCGCATAGAACCGCCCCCTCGCCCAGTTGGACCTGACTCCCCACACTTGCGTGTGGATGAATCAGGGATGCGGCACGCCTCCCGGCACGGTCAAGCCTATCGACGATGCGCCGCCGAGCATCCGGGGAGCCCACCCCTACCACGTATTCGGCATGGTCCGCGAGGGCCAGCCACTCCTCCACGGTCCCGAGCAGATCTACTTCCTGTGCCTGCATCCGGAAACGGTTTGCTTCCGAGGCCGCGTCATCAACGACGCCGATGATTTCCCAGCGCGGCGTTCCGTCGGTGTTGATCATCGACCTAGCAACGTCCAGGGTCTCACGACCAAATCCGCCTGCGCCGACAATGACCAACGGATCAGGCATGACCCGGCCTCCTTTGCTCACCCGCGGACCCGTGACCGAGGAACCTGCTCATGGAGACACCCCCCTCATCGACAACCCCATCTCGGGCCAACACACGACCGAGGGTCCGTAGCAGGATCGCGATGTCCAGTCGAAGGCCCCGCCGCTCCACGTACTCGACGTCGAGCGCGAACTTCTTCTCCCAACTCAAGGCGTTACGGCCACTTACCTGCGCCAGACCGGTGACACCGGGCCGTACTTCGTGGCGGCGGGCCTGCTCCGGCGTATACAAAGGCAGGTACTCGACCAGCAGCGGTCGCGGCCCGACCAAACTCATGTCCCCGCGCAAGACATTCCAGAGCGTTGGCAGCTCATCCATGCTCGTCGCGCGTAGACGCCTGCCAAAGTCTGACAGGCGGGACTCGTCGGAGCCCTCCTCGGAGCCCGCTTCCAAGGTCTCCATCGACCGGAACTTGACAAGCTCAAAGACCACAGCATCTCGTCCGGGTCTTGGCTGCCGGAACAGTATCGGTGGTCCCAGATTGCGGCGGACCATCAGGGCAACGAGGGCACTGACTGGGCTCGTTATCAGCAGCAGAATTGCGGCACCTGCAACGTCGATTAGACGTTTCACCACATCAGACCCTCGTCTGCTCACGTCGAGCCTCCCTCACGCCTTAAGTGCTTTGCCGAGCACGGCAATGACCTGGTCGAACTGGGGCTCCGTCATCCCCGAGCCCGACGGCAAGGAGAGTCCCCTCCTAAAGAGTCGTTCGGCGTTCCCATTGAGGGCAGCAGGCGAACTCGCGAAGACCGGTTGCAGGTGCATCGGCTTCCACAGAGGTCTGCTCTCAATGCCCTCGGAGAAGAGAGCCCGGGCTACTCGTTCAGCCGTCGTCCCAGCTTCGCCGGGCTCGATAATGAGCGCAGTCAGCCAACAATTGTCTCGATAGTCGTCGCTCACGTCGGAGGATCCGAGTACTCGGACCCCATGCACGCCGCGCACCAACTCGCGGTAACGAGAACGCCACTCCCTGCGGCGGGCGATCATCTCATCAAGCCGCGACAACTGCGCACGTCCGAGGGCGGCGAGAATGTTAGAAAGACGGTAGTTGAACCCGATCTCTACGTGCTCGTAATGGGGCACCGGTTCGCGGGCCTGGGTCGACAGTTTGCGAACGTGGGCCGCCAAGACTCCATCGTCCGTCAGCAACATTCCGCCGCCTGACGTCGTCATGATTTTGTTGCCGTTGAACGACAGGACTGACGCGTCACCCCATGAGCCTGCAGCCCTTCCGCGATAGGTGGCTCCAAACGATTCAGCACTGTCGCACAGGAGCCTCGCCCCCGCGTCTTTCGCAATCTCCGCGACGGCATCGAGCGCCGCACACCGACCCAATAGGTCGACCGGGACAATCGCCGGGACCCTACGACCCTCGCTGATCAACCGCCTGACCGTGCGAGCAAGGATGCCGACGTCCATGTTGCCGTCGTCGTCACGGCAATCGATAAAACAGGGCTCGGCGCCAACATAGCGGATGGCGTTTGCCGTCGCCGCGAAGGTCAGGGTCGAGACCGGCACTATGTCCCCGGGGCCGACTCCCCATGAGACGAGCGCAAGATGCAGAGCCGCAGTGCCGGAGGAAAGTGCAACGGCGTGCTTCGCACCGACCCGGCCTGCCACCTCGCTCTCGAACGCCAGGAGGTCGGGCCCCGCCGGAGCAACCCAGCCAGACTGCATCGCCTGCATGACCGCTCGCTGCTCGAGATCGCCGACATCGGGAGGGGACAGTAGCGTAGACAGCACTGCTGACCTCCAATACCTGGTCCGCCGACCAGCCCCATGTTTGCGCGATCGGAGTCTAGGTGACGCCGGCCTCAGGAACGAGGGCGCCCGCCTTGGCCTGGACAAAAGTTGATAAACGTCCCGGCGCCGCACGAGGATGCGGTCGAGCGTCGGCTCACCGCTGCTGCGCCAGCATGAGCGAGCAACCACACCTATGGCCAAGACCCCCGCAGTGTACCGCTCCGGAGCAGTAGCTCAACGTATTCAACTACTCATCATGGCCTGCGCGGTCGCCGGCCACTAGCCGCATCGTCGCCGCCCCCCAAGATGCGGACTGGGCGAAGGCACCCGAGGACGGAGCGGCTTGCGCAAGTTCAGGCCAACAGAATGTGCACGGAGCCTGGCGAGGAAGTCCGCCGCCGTGAGCGGCGGGGGCACCCGGCGATCCTCCGAATCTTTCCCGCCTTCGACTTAAAGGGGGACACGTCGCTGACCGCCATGCCCGGTCTCGATCCTGCCCGGATGCTGGAGCAGTAGCTCGAGTGCGATCCTGAACTGACATACCAGCCTAGGCATGTCCAGCCCCCTTGAGTTCGAAGCCCTTGAGACCACCGCCAAGCTCACCACACCACCACTGAGCGAGAGTTGGGTCCAACTCCCCCTTCAACAGGCACTGCGGCTGGTGAAGTTCTTGTTCCCTGGCACGATGCTCGGGGTAACACCAACTTGCACTCCGCCCGTCTCCCCCGGTGCTGTCGTCATCTGCCAGTCCACGTCGACTGGTGTGGTGGAGTCCAATAGCGCGCCTGCAATGACGACGGGCCTCCCGTTGAACGGGATCGTGGCTGACGGGACCAACTCGCGGTCGACACGAAGACGCTCGATGGTGCCCCCGTAAGGCCCAATCACAGTAAGAGAGACCAGCTGACTGCCGGGCTCTGTCCCGTAAAGACCCCCACCTGTGACGGACACGGGAAGCTCCGCCGCAGCCTCCGATTCGATGGTCGACCGCAGCCTCATCGATCCGGTCAAGATCTGCACGCCGTCGCGGCATCCCTCGGAGTCCACCTCGACCCCGTAGCGAAGGTAGTAGGACATCTTCGACCCGGTCGCGTCGTTCAGGGCGACGTCGAGGTGGGGGGTAGCGCCATCGTCCCCGGTGAGCTCGCCTGCTACCCGCGTGTCCGTCAGACGCTCTTGCTCAGCGTCGTCGAACGAGTGCAGGAGGAAGCGGCCCTCGCGCCCGGCCCGGGCTGCCCCTCGCAAGAAGTCGACGGGCGACGTCAGGTCGGTCACCGCGGTCTCCAAGATGGCGCGGGCGGACTGTTCGAACAGCGCGTCCTGGGCCTCGGGCTCGAGCTCGAGATATGGACGACTGAGGAGCTCCTCCAGGAGGTTGTCCTGAGTCAGGGTCACGCCGTCGACCTCGACCGGACCCAGGGCAGGCAGCAAGTAGCTCAGCGCCACGGGGTCGATGGACATGACGGCATCGAGCTGGTCCGGACTGCCTGAGCTCTCCCAATGGGCGTTGACGAGCTCGGCGGTGCGCGGGAAGTCGGGAGTGAAGTTGGCGTCCTGGAAGAACGTGCCGAGATTCTCGCTGAAGATGGCGTCCTCGGCGTCGGTGAGGGGAAGGATCGGCGCGTCCAGGTCGCCCTCGAAGTCACGGGGCCCGCCCTGACGGGTGATCTCGATGCGGCCCTCGTCGGCGCGCAGCAGGACGAAGGCGCCGGGAAGGCCCCCGGTGGCACGGATCTCCGCATTGTTCTGGATCAGCACGAGCACGTTGCGGGGGCCTTCCCCTCCCGCCAATGTCGGCAGCAGGTCGGTGGCGACGTCGGCCGCACCGAGACCGGACTCGAGGCCCGTGACTGTGTCGACGTACTGGTCGTAGGGCTCGCGAAGGCGTCCGACGAAGCCGGAACTGTCGACGGCCTGCACCTGCTCCGCGGCATCTCGCGTGGCGGCATACCCCTGACCGACGGGCGCTCCGAGCTCCTCCACCACGCCGAGGTCGACGCCGCCGTCGCCGGCCAGGCCGTCGAGGTCGCCTGTCGCGTCGGCGAGCGGGAGCACCGCGTCCGCCGCCAGGGTGTGCAGCGACGAGCTCAGAGCTCGCAGACCGGCCGCGTCGTCCCCCACCCCAGGCACGACGGTGAGTGCGGCCCAGTCCCAACCGTCGGTCCGGTCCATGGCGGAGCGCGCAGACCGCTCGAGAGCCCGGCCGGCCTCGCGCGCGCCAGCGGCGTCACCACTCGACAGCGACGACGTCAGCCGGGATGCCTCGGACTGGGCGTCGGTCAGGTCGCCGTACGTCTGATAGCCGACCCAGCCGAACCACGCCAGCGCCGCGGCGACCATCAGGCCCAAGGGCGCGAGAACCCAGAGTGCAAGTCGTCCTCGACTGCGAGGAGGGCTCTGCGCGTGACGATGCCCCGCCGCGGAGCGACGAGGCATCAGTCGTGAGTCAGCGTCGGTCGCGCGGTCAGCCGCGCGGACGGTTGCGAACGAACTGGTTCGCGGTGTCCGAGCAGCTCTTGAAGACCGAGTTGGCGCCCGGGTTGTAGCGGATCACGACGTAGTAGCGACCCGGACGACGCAGAGCCGGGAAGCTGTAGACGGTCGGGCCGTTGTAACCGCGGGTGTAGGACACGCGCTTGCCACCCTCGCGGCGCACGTAGTTCACCGTCACGGTGCCACGGGGGGAGCGGTTCGTCCCCCGCGGGCGCACGTTCACCCGGAGGCTCGGACGCTCGAAGCGGTTGACGGAGCCCTGGGAGGTCGCGTTGCAGCTCGTCTCGAACCGCGGCGGGTAGGGCGCGGCGGAAGCCGTCGTCGACGAGGCGGCCACGAGGCCAGCAGACATGAGCAGCGCAACGATGACGCTGGCGGCAAACTTCTTCACTTCAGGCTCCCCATGATGGTGGTGTTGCGAGAACAGTAGGGCACGACAGACCGATGTCCACCATTTGTCTCGTCTTGTCGCGCGCTGTTTGCCTGGAGGCCTTGTCAGATGGGCCTGTCGCCCCGCGACTTCAGGAAATCTTGCGGTTCGGACCGACCCTGAGAGCACGCACGCCCGGAGGGCCTGAGAGCACGCACGCTCAGAGTGTCAGCGCAGCTTCGGACGCACGTGGAGGCCGACCTCGGGGTCGACCACCGTCTCCTGCGCCGCGGGCATGCCGTCGGCGTCCAGCGTGGCGCCGAGGTCGACGTTGCGCTTGACCAGAGCGAGAGCGATGGGCCCCAGCTCGTGGTGGCGGGCGGAGGTGCCGACCGTGCCGACAGTCTTGTCGCCGGCGAGCAGCGGGGCGCCCCGCGCGGGGAGGCGGTTCTCGGAGCCGTCCAGGTGGAGCAACGTGAGCCGGCGGGGCGGGCGGCCCAGCGTGTGCACGCGGGCGACCGTCTCCTGGCCGCGGTAGCAGCCCTTGTCGAGGTGGACGGCGGGTCCGACCCAGCCGACCTCGTTCGGGATGGTGCGGTGGTCGGTGTCGAGGCCGTGACGGGGCTCCCCACGGGCGATGCGGAGGGCCTCGAAGGCCCACAGCCCGGCGGCGGGGCCGGCGGCGTCGGCGTACGTCGCGAGCGCCTCGCGCGGGACGAGCTCGTAGGCGGCGTACCAGTCGTCCTCCGGGGCGCCGGACCTCGCGGCGGCCGCGGGGCGCCAGACCACCGCCTGGTCGGCGGTCACGTCGGCGACCTCGACGCGCGACATGAAGCGCATGGAGTCCAGCCAGCCCACGAGCGCCGCGGCGGCGCCGGGCTCGGTGTGGGCCCAGAAGGTCTCGCCGTCGTCGTAGCCCGTCATCGCGTGCTCGACGTGGCCGTGCGGCGAGAGCACCAGGACGCCGGTCCATCGCTTGGGCGGGAGGTCCAGCAGGTGCTGGGTGGTGAGGGCGTGCAGCCAGGTGAGGCGGTCCGGCCCGGTGACGCGCAGGACGTCGCGGTGCGACAGGTCCACGAAGCCCTCCCCCGCCTCGAGCGCGCGCTGCTCGGTGTTGAACGAGCCGTAGTGGGCGGCGACGCCCGCGTCGGGGGCGTCGCCGGCGACGGCGCCGGGAAGGTCGAGCATCAGTGGTGCCTCCTGGGATCGGTGGCGGCCCGGGCTCCTAGCCGCAGTCGGCGCAGTGGCCGTGCAGCGCAAGGTGCCCGATGTCGGGCACGAAGCCGAGGTCCGCGGTGAGCCTCTCGACCAGGCCCCGGGCCACGTCCGCGTCAACGGAGGTGACCTTGCCGCAATTCCGGCAGACCAGGTGGAAGTGCTCGTGGTCGGACACCGAGTGGTACGTCGGCGCGCGGTCCGAGAGGTGGGTGTGGCGCACCAGCCCGAGCTCCTGGAGGACCTCGAGGGTGCGGTAGACCGTCGACACGTTCACCGCCGACGAGTGCTTGCGGACCTCCGCGTGCACCTCGTCGGGAGTGGCGTGCCCGAGCGCGTCGACGGCGGCGAGGATCAGCTCGCGCTGCGGCGTGAGCCGGTAGCCCTGTCCGCGCAGGCGCTCGCGCCAGTCGTCCTGCGGGCTCGCGGTCATCTCTCGATCGTAGTGCGGGGCCCGGCCGGCCCGGTGTGACGCACTCGTCGCACTCGTCCGCGACTGCATCGGGCCGTTCGGGGAACGGGTCGCGACGTGCACGTGGTGGTCGTCGGCGCCGGGATCGGCGGTCTCGCCCTCGCTCAAGGACTCCTGGCGTCGGGGATCCGGGCGACGGTGCTGGAGCGCGGCACAGACCTGCGCGCCACCGGCGGGTACAGCCTGCACCTCAGCCCGGAGGCCGTCACCGGGCTGCGGGCGCTGCTGCCGCCGGACCGGCTCGGCCAGCTGCTCGGGGTGGAGCGGGCCTCCGAGGTCGCCCGGGACCACGCGGTCCGCGACCACCGCGGACGCCTCGTCGTCGTGGACCGCTCCCCGAGGGCCGACGGGACCCTCGACGTCGACCGGATCACCCTGCGCCTCCTGCTCGCTCACGGGCTCGGCGAGCACCTCCGGCTGGGGGTCAGCGGGGTCGGTTACGACCAGCAGGACGACGGAACGGTCGTCGTGCGGACCGCCGCCGAGGACGGGACGACGGGCGAGGTGCGCTGCGACGTCCTCGTCGCGGCCGACGGCGTCGGCTCCGCCGTGGCCACGCAGCTCGCGGGCGGGCCGACGTCCACGCCGGTCGGCCTGATGGGTGTCGCGGGGCGGACGGCGCAGTCGTCGGTCCCGCCCGGGACCCGTGACCTGCTGCGGTCACGCTCCACGCTGGCCGTGGGGCCCGGCGGCTCCGGCCTGTACGTCGGCAACCACGCCGCGCTGGACCAGGTCGCCGTGAGCAGGTTCGTCGCGCCGCCTCCCTGGGGCGTCGGGGAGAGCTACGTGTGGGGCGCGATCCTGCTGGACTGGGCGAGCACCCGGTCGCTGGCGCGCCTGGCCGGTCGGCCGCTGGTGGCCGCGGCCGCAGCGCAGCTGCGCGACCGGTCCTGGGACGGGCCGATCCTGGACGTCGTCGAGCACACCGACCCCGTGACGGCGTCCGCGTTCCGCTTCCACGCCGCCGCGCGCTACCCGGCGGGCCTGGCCCCGTGGGCGCCGGGCCCGGTGACCGCCCTGGGGGACGCCGTCCACGCCATGCCCCCGACGGGCGGGCAGGGGGCGAGCACCGCCCTGCGCGACGCGCACCTGCTGCGGGACGCGCTGGTGGAGGTCGAGACCGGGCGCCGGCCGCTGGTCTCCGCGGTGGACGACTACCACCGCGCGATGCGTCCGTACGCCGCCGCGGCGGTGGCGGCCTCGTTGCAGCCGGTCGGCTGGACCCGCACCAGCCGCAAGCCGCTGGGCACCGCGGTCGCGCAGGCCGGCATGCCCGCCGCCGCGGCGGTGTCGTGGGCCGTGCGGGCAGGGCGACGAGGGGACGCGGCGGGGGTGCTGGTCGGCGACCGTTGAGGTCTCGACAGGCTCGACCGCCGGGGGTGCTGCGGTCGCTCGGCGCACCGGGTTTCGAGGCTCGCTCCGCTCACTCCTCAACCAGCGGTGCTGCTCGACCGGCGAGGGTGCCGTCGCTCAGGCGGAGCGGCCGTCGCGCCGGACGATGAACCACCGCATCAGAGATCCGATGACCGCGCCCACGGCGACCCCGGTCGTGTTGGCGACCACGTCGAGCGCGCTCGCGGACCGATCCGGCAGGAACAACCCCTGGAACAGCTCGACCCCGGTGGCCATCACGAACCCGACCGCCGTCCAGTCACGCCACGAGTAGCCCCGCCGCACCAGGCGCCCGAGCAGCGCGAGCGGGACCATGATCAGGACGTTGCTGATCACCTCGACCCGGCTCGAGGTCACGAGCACCGGGTCCGCACCCAGACGCTGCACCAGGTCGGTCAGCACGCTCACCGAGGTGCTCGGCAGCTCGCCGCGAGGGAAGAGCAGCACCGTCGCGAGGAACAGGACGTACACGACCAGCAGGGTCAGGAGGACCGGTCGTCGACGGGCGTCCTCGACGGTGGTGGTCACCTACGGAGCCTAGGCAGGCACGGTGGGACCCCGGCCACCGGCGGGGGTGGAGGCCGACCGGCGGCTCGCCGGGGTCTCGACGACGCACGCTCGCTGCGCTCGCGGGCTGCTCGACCACCTGAGTGTGACGGCGGTCAGCGGACGACGAGGGGGACCTCGTCGCCGGCCCGGAGGCGGAGGGTGCGGGCGCGGCGGTGGCGGGTGAGGACGCCGTCGGCGTAGGTCACGGTGCCCGGGCGCACGTCGATGCGCAGGGGCGCGGCCTTGGCGAGCAGCGTCGGGAGCGGGGTGGTGGTCCGTTCGAGCTCGGTGGCCATCGCCACCCCGAGCCGGCGGACGACGCCGGGGTCGGCCCGGGCGCGGTCCACGGTCTCCGACGGCCGCGCACCGACCGCGAACAGACGCAGGGTGCGGGCCTCGTAGTCGTAGCGGGCCTTCCAGTCCCCCGACCGGAGCACGGTCGCCGGGCGCTGGTCGCGCCCGCGGCCGAGGCTGTAGCCGGGGTAGTGCAGCAGCAGCGACTCGCGGCCCACCTCGCCCCCTGTGAGCGCGGGGGCGATGGAGAAGCCGTCGAGGCCGCGCCGGTCGCGGGCGCGGACGCGGGCGGCGTCCGCGAGGGTGGCGGCGAGGTCGGTCATGTGGACCAGGCCACGGTTGACCACTCCCGGTCGCACGAGGGACGCAGTCCCGCTCCACGCGGCGGTGGGGACGCGGATGCCCCCCTCCCACAGCGTCATCTTCTCCCCGCGCAGCGGCCCGTTGTCGGCGCCGAAGCCGTCGGGGTCGCGGCGGTTGCGGCTCAGCCGCCCGCCGTTGTCGGAGGTCAGCAGCACGATCGTGTTGTCCGCGAGGGTCTGCCCGGGCGAACGGGGGTCGGGGCGCTCGCGGAGCTCGGCGAGCAGCCGGCCGACGGTCTGGTCGACGCCCTCGACGAGCGCGGCGTACGCCGGGACGCGGCCCTCGCCGCGCGGGCGGCGCCGCTCGTACTTCGCCAGCAGGTCGGGGCGTGCCTGGGCCGGGCCGACGGGGTCGTGGACGCCGAACTGGTTGACGGCGACGAAGAAGGGGTCCCTCGTGCGGGCGCCGCGGCGCACGGCGTGGACGGCGGCGTCGCCGACGGCGTCGGTGAGGTGCTTGCGCTCCCCCGCCAGGCCGAGGACGGCGTCGCGGGGCACCCCGGTGGTGAACGGCAGGACGTTCTCCCGCAGGTACTCGCGCGTGTACGGCGCCGCGAAGCGGTCCAGCGTCCGGTCCACCTTCGCGCCGAAGACGGGTGTGCCGTCGGCGCGCCGGGTGGCGGTGTACGAGCCGGGGTTGCCCGCGCGGCTGCCGCCGTAGTTCACGTCGTACCCGTGGTTGCGCGTGATCTGGTCGGTGCCGGCGGTGACGTGGAACTTGCCCACGTGGGCGTTCCAGTAGCCGGCGTCGTCGAGCATCTCGGGCACCGTCGTCGCCGAGGCGGGCAGCCGCGAGGCGCCGGTGGGGTTCTGGTTGTCGATCCCCCGCAGCGTGGGTGGCCTGCCGTCGTAGAAGGGCGGGACGGAGTTCGGGTTGACCCCGCCGTACACACCGTTGTCGGGGCCCTGGGCGTACTGCCCGGTCAGCAGGCTCATCCGGCTCGGCGCGCAGCTGAGTGCCCCGTAGGCGTTCGGGAAGGTCGTGCCCTCCTCCGCCAGGCGCGCCATGGCGGGGGTGTCGACGAAACCGTTGGGGTGGCCGTCGTTGAACAGGCCGCTGGCGACGTCGCCCCAGCCCAGGTCGTCCACGACGACGAGTACCACGTTGGGCCGGGTGTCGGCGGGGGCGGCCCTGCTCGCGCCCGGCTCCGCGGCGCCGGGCGGCGCCGTCAGGGCGCACGTCGAGGCCACCGCGGCACCGATCGCCGCGCACGCCAGTCGTCTCCGAGACCTCATCCGTGCTGCTCTCCCCATGTCGTGATGGGACGTCCCGGCTGGATCATCCCCTCCCCCGGGCTCGGCAGGGGCATTCGTGCACGCCGACGTGTCGTCGGCGAACAGGTCGGCGCGCGGGGGCTCGCCGTCGTCGGCACCTCAGCCAGCGGAACCAGCGGAGGGAGGTTCAGTCCACGACGAGGGGCATCTCGTCGCCGGCGCGGACCCGGAGGACGGTGCGCCGGTCGTAGCGGCGCAGGCGGCCGTCGGCGTACGTCGTGGCGCCCGGGCCGAGAACGATCCGCACCGGCGCGCTCTCCGCGCGCAACCGGGCGAGCGGGGTGTTGAGCCGGTCGAGCTCCTCGGCCATCGCGCGGCCGAGGCGTCGTACGAGGCGAGGCCGGGCCCGGGCGAGGTCGGTGCGCTGCGACGGCTGCCGGGCGACGTCGTAGAGGCCGAGGCGCAGCGACTCGTAGTCGAAGCGGACGACGTACGAGCCGATCCGCATCACGGTGGCGGGGCGCTGGTCGCGGCCCTTGCCGAGGCTGTAGCCGGGGTAGTGCTGCAGCAGCGGCCGGCTCACCTCCGCGTTCCGCGCGAACGCTTCCCGCAGCGACTGCCCGTCGAGCCCGCGGCGGACCCGGCCGGGCACCTCGGCGTAGTCGGCGAAGGTGGCCGCGACGTCGGTGACGTGCACGATCGAGCGGTTCACGACCCCGCTCCGGACCAGCGCCTCGGAGCCGCTCCACACGGCGGTCGGGACGCGGATCCCGCCCTCCCACAGCTGCAGCTTCTCGCCGCGCAGCGGGCCGTTGTCGCCGCCGATGCGCCGCTGGTCCCGGCCGTTGTAGCGGATCCGTCCGCCGTTGTCGGACATCAGGACCACCACGGTGTTCTCCGCGAGCACCTCCCCCGGGTTCCGCGGGTCCTCGCGCGTCTGGAGCAGGTCGACGATCCGCCCGACGGTCTGGTCGACGTTCTCGACCATCGCGGCGTACGCCGGGACGCGGCCGTCGCCGGGGCGGGAGCGGTCCTCGTACTTCGCCAGCAGGTCCGGGCGCGCCTCCGCGGGCCCGACCGGGCTGTGGACCGCGAACTCGTTCACCTGGACGGCGAAGGGACCGCCGGTGGCGGCGCCCTGCTCGATCGAGGTCAGTGCGGCGTCGCCGACGGCGTCCGTGAGGTTCTTCGGCTCACCGTCGAGGGCGAGGACGTCGGCCGTGTCGACGCCGGTGGCGTGGGGCAGCACGTCCCGCTCGAGGTACTCCGTGGAGTACGGCTCCGCGAACGCCTCCATCGTCTCGTCGACGCGGGCCCCCCACGTCCAGCCGCCGCCGTCCTTCGGGCGGGCGGTGTAGGTCGCGGGGCTGCCGAAGGGCCCGCCGCCGTAGCTGACGTCGTACCCGTGCTGCTCCGTGATCTGGCCGGCGCCGGCGGTGACGTCGAACTTGCCGACGTGGGCGTTCCAGTAGCCCGCCTCGGCCATGCGCTCGGGGATCGTCACGGACCTCGACGACAGCCACGACCCGCCCGACCGGCTGCGGTTGTCGATGCCCCGCAGGCGCGGTTCGGGGCCGTCGTACCGCGGGGCCATGGCGTTGAGGTCGATACCGCCGTACACGCCGTTGTCGCGGCCCTGGGGGTACTGCCCGGTGAGCAGCGCCATCCGGCTCGGAGCGCAGCTGAGGGCCCCGTAGCCGTTGGGGAACGCCATGCCGTCGCGCACGAGACGGTCGATGGCGGGGGTGTCGACGAACCGGTTCGGGTTGCCCTCGTCGAGGCGGCCGGAGCCCAGGTCGCCCCAGCCGAGGTCGTCGACGAGGACCATGACGACGTTGGGCCGCTCGTCGTCCAGCCGGGGCGTGACCGCCTCGGTGGTGGGGTCGGTGGGGTCGGCGGGGTCGGCGGGTCCCGGACCGCTGGACGTGCAGGACGTCAGCACCAGCGCGCCGCACACCGACGCCACCGCCGTGCGCACGACGGCGCGTGGCAGCCTCCGCCCCAGCACCATGGGCCCTCCCCCCGGGGTTCCGACCGTCGATCATCCCCGGGGGGCCAAACGAGGAGACCTGCGGGCCGAGCGTCTAGGGTCGCCGCAGGACGCCCGCTCCCGTCGGCCGTCCGTCCCGGGAGGGCCCATGACGGAGGGCGGCGACACCACCGGGGGCCTGCGACCCGCCCGTCGCATGCATGCCATCACCATGCACTTCCACCCGGACTGGCCGGGCCCGCGTGGCACGGTCGTCGACTCGATGGTGGCCGACGACCGGTACCTCTCGCAGTTCGTCACCGGCACCTCCAACGGCGGTCTGACCGCCGTCCAGGGCGGCGACCGGTGGCTGTGGGAGAGCCGGCTCTTCGAGGGCCGGTACGACGACGGGCCGGCGCGGGCGCGACCGACGTACGGCGCGTGGAACCGCGCCGAGAGCCCGTACGGCGCGAGCCCGCGGTTCGGGTCGTCGTACGTGCGGCTGCGCCCGGAGCTGATCGGACGGACGACCTTCTGCTACCCCGACTCCGCGCACTCGCCCACCCGGGTCGTCGACTCCGGGCGCCTCGGCGAGCTCGTCCGGGAGGCCGACGCAGCCGCCGAGCGGGGCATCGACGTGCTCGACGACTACGTCGAGGCGCACGTGCACGGGCCGGTCATGTTCACCGTCGACGTGGCGGCGGTCGTGCTCGACCCGTGCTTCGCGGGGACCGTCACCGAGACCGCCGCACGGCGCCTCGGGTGCCCGATCGAGTTCCACCCCGGCTACCGGGTCGCCACCGCCGACCTCGACGAGGGCTACCGGGGGCCGGCGTCCGTCGCGGCCGCTCGCGCCGTCGGCGACGAGCTGACCCCCGCCGTCCTCGGGGAGGTGGCCCGGACCGCCGACCTCCCGGGCCAGACCCTCAAGCACCTGTGGCACCACCTGGCGCACTCCGGGCGGGTCGGGGGCCCCGCCGCGCAGCCGCCGCGGGAGGGCTGAGGCCCCCGTCGGGTCACACCGAGCGCGCCTCGGCCTGCTGCCAGGCGAGACGCCGGCCGACCAGCAGCAGCCGCATCGTCTGCTCGGCGGAGGTGGTGAGCGAGTCCCGGACCTCCCGCAGCGCCTGCTCCAGGGTCTGCGGCCGCGTCAGGATCGAGGCGAAGGCGTCGAGACCGGCGTCCAGAGCGGCCTGGACGCCCTCCCCCACCGTCCCGGTCAGGGCGATGATCGGGATGTCGCGCTCGCCGGCGTGACGCGCGACCTCCGCGGGGACCTTGCCGCGGGCGCTCTGCCGGTCGATGGCGCCCTCGGCGGTGATCACGAGGTCGACCCGCCCGAGGAGCGCGTCGAAGTCGAGGTAGCGGGTGATGACGTCGAAGCGCGGGTGCAGCGTCGCCCCGAGCAGCGCCTGGGCACCCGCCCCGAGCCCACCGGAGGCCCCGGACCCCGGGGAGCTCCGGACGTCGTGGCCGGTGTCGCGGTCGAGCACGTCGGCGTACGTGTCGAGGGCGTCCTCGAGGGCGCGGACCGTCTCCTCGTCGGCCCCCTTCTGCGGGCCGAAGACCCGTGCCACGCCGCGGGGGCCGGTCAGCACGTTGTCCCAGTTGCAGGCGACCTCGATCTCGGTCGCCGTCAGACGCGGGTCGAGCCCGGAGAGGTCGACGGACGCCAGGCGCGAGAGCTCGCCGCCACCGCGGCCGAGCTCGGTCCCGTCGGCGTCGAGCAGCCGTGCGCCCAGGGCCTGGGCCATGCCGGCACCCCCGTCGTTGGTGCCGGAGTCGCCGCACCCGAGCAGGATGCGCCGGGCGCCGGCGTCCAGCGCGGCGGTGATCAGCTCGCCCACCCCGTACGTCGTGGTGCCCAGCAGGTCCCGCTGGTCGCGCGGCACGTGGCGCAGGCCGGCGGCGGCCGCCATCTCGAGGACGGCGGTCGGCGGGGGCACCTGCCCGTCGTCCCCGGGGGTCGGCTCCAGCAGGCCGAAGTAGGAGTCGACCGGCTCACCGACCGGGCCGGTGACCGTGACGTCGTGGAGCGTGCCGCCGACGGCGTTGACCAGGGTGCGGGCGAAGCCCTCGCCCCCGTCGGGGACGGGGGTCTTGAGGATGAGCGCGTCGGGGACGGCGCGACGGACCCCGGAGGCGACGCAGTCGGCGACCTCCTCGGCACTGAGGCTCTCCTTGAAGCCGGAGGGGGCGATGAGCACGCGGAGTCTCATGGGGTGGTCCTTCCTTCACGGGGGCGGCGGGGGCGAGGGCCGGGGCGGGCCCGGCCCGGGTCGGTGGGCAGCAGCACCCGGGCGGTCGTGCCGCGCCCGTCGGGCCCGGTGCGCAGGCTGAGTCGGCCGCCGTGCTGCTCGACGACGGCGGTGGCGAGGCGGAGGCCGACACCTCGGGTGTCGTCGGGGCGCGGGGTGCCGTCGTGCAGCCACGCGACGTCCGCCCGGCGGAAGCCCGGCCCGTCGTCGCTGACCTCGAGGGCGATCCCGCCCTCCGCGTCGGAGGCGGAGAGGCGGAGCGACCCGCCGCGCTCCGGCAACGCGTCGAGGGCGTTGCGGACGAGCTCGGACAGCGTCTCGCGGAGGCGGGCCCGGTCGGCGACCAGCGGTGAGGACAGGCCGGCGGCGTCGATGCCGAGGGCGACCGCGCGTCGGACCAGCTCGTCGGCGACCCGGCCCACGACGTCGTGCAGCAGGGCCGCCGGGTCGACGACCACCAGGTCCAGGTCGACGGGGTGGCCGATCGAGCCGAGCCGGTCGACGGCCAGGCGGGCGGCGGCGACGCGGACCGTCAGCGTCGCGGCCCGTTCCGGCTCGAGCGCGGGAGCGGCGGCGGTCACCTCGTCCGCGAGGCCGTCGACGACGCGGCTCAGGACGAGGCGGGCGTCGTCGCCGCCGTCGGTCCCCATCGAAGCCGGCCTGTCGTCGGCGTCCTCCACCCGCTGGGCGAGCTGGTTGAAGTCCCGGCTCAGCAGGCCGATCTCGTCGTCGGAGCCCTCCGGCAGGCGCACGCCGGTGCGGCCCGCGGCGAGCTCGGACAGCCCGCGGTGCAGCTCACGGACGGGTCGGAAGACGCCCCCGGCCAGGAACGCGCCGATGAGGAGCAGGAGCGAGACGACGCCGAGGCCGGCGACGACGAGCGCGATGCTCGCCGTGCGGCGGGCCGCCGAGGCACCCTCCCGCACCTCCTCGCGCTTCACCTCGTCGCTGGCGACCGCGGCGTCGGTGACCGCGTCGAAGGGCTCGAAACCCTCCTCCTCGACGCGCTCCAGCTCGCCCCGCGCGTCGCCCCGGCGGCCCTGCTCGACGAGGTCGAACACCCTGTCCGCCCGGTCGTCGAGCACCGCCGCGGCAGCACGGACCTGCTCGACCTCGCGCTCCTCGGCGGCGTCCTCGGCGAGCGAGGCCCAGTCGTCGAGGACGGACGCGATGCCCGCGGTCCGCTCCTCGTAGTCCTGCCGCGCGTCGGGGTCGCCGCCGAGCGTGGCGTCGGGCACCTCCTTGAACGCCTCGAACGTCAGCGCACGGGCCTCCATGAGCCGCAGGCTGCGCAGGTAGTGCCGCTCCTGCTCCTCCTCCGAGGCACGCCACTGGGTCAGGGTGTAGCCGTTCACGCCGACGACCAGCACACCGATCGCGCCCAGCGCGGTGAAGGTGGCGGCGAGGCGGCGCGAGAGGCTGCGGCGGGGCGCCGGGCGGCCGGAGTCGTCGCTCACAGGGCCAGCCCCGTCCACTGCCACCAGCCGAGGTAGAAGACGACGACGAGGACGACGTGGACCGGCAGGAGGACCGCCGAGAGCCGCATCAGGTCCGCCGGCTCGAAGGTCTCCTCGTCGAGCTCGGCGTACAGCAGCAGCGCCTTGCTGCTCACGGCCATCGTCAGGCAGTAGTCCATGCCCACGGTGCCGATGAAGACCACCGCGACCGGGTCGAGGTCGAGCGAGGCGGCGAGCGAGAGGACGGCGGGCACGAGCGCCGCGGCCCGGGCGGCGTGCGAGGTCATGTAGAGGTGCGAGGTCAGCGTCAGCAGCGCGAGGACGACCAGGACGAGCAGCACCGACCTGGTCTGGCTGATGCCGGAGAAGGTGAAGAGGCGGTCGACGACCCAGGCGGCGGCGCCGGTGTCGACGAGGGCCTCGCCGAGCACGAGGGCGGCGCCGACGAACACGACGAGGTTCCAGGAGACCGCGGCGACGCCGTCCTTCCAGGCCATGACGCCGACGCCGGGCGCGGTGAGGACGACGGCCCCCGCGAGGGCGACGAAGGCGACCTCGAGCCCGTGCAGGGCCTCGGTGGACCACAGCGCCACCATCACGGCGGTCACGACCAGGGTCCGCCGCTCGGACGGGCTCAACGGACGCCGTTCGCCGCGCGGCAGGGTGAGCGGCGTCCGGCGGAGCTCGGCGCTGAGGAACATCCGGCCCACCACCCAGCAGGACACGGCGCTGGCCGCGACGCCGAAGGGCGCGCCCCACAGCAGCCACTGGCCGAACGAGATGGACGAGCCGGTGGCGTCGTCGAGCAGGTCGACCGCGATGAGGTGCGAGCCGGCGCCGACGAGGGTGCAGATCGTCGACACCAGGACGACGACGGGGACGAGCACGGACAGTGCGCGGGTCACCGACCGGTCGTCGACGGCGCGGGTCAGGCTGCGGTGGACCGGCAGCATCACGGCCGCCCGGCCCGAGGTCGACGGGATCAGCACCGAGAGCGGGACGAGCATGGTGGTGACGGCCCAGGTCGCCCCGCCGACGGTCCGGACCCGGCGACCGACCACCGACGTCAACCGGCCCGCGAGCCCGGTCGACCGGATCGCGCCGCCGAGCACGAAGGCCCCGACCATCAGCCACACCACGTCCGCGGCGAGGGCCTCGAAGAGGTCCTCCTGCTCCGCGCCGCCCAGTGCGGTCAGCCCCACGGCGCAGGCCAGGGCGACCCACGCGGCCGGCAGACGGGTCGTCGACCACAGGACGACGGCCACCCCGAAGGCGAGGAGCGCAGCCCGGGCGTCGGCCTCCAGGGTCCGCGGGAGCTGCACCAGGACGACGACGCCCAGGACGCTCGCGAGGGGCACCACGGCGCCGTCCAGGCGACGACGGACCCCGCCGCCCACCGGGGGTGGCGGCGTCGGGACCGACGGTCGACCCGCCGCGGTCAGCTCGATGAACTCCGAGTTGCGCATCCGGGAACGCTAGGTGCCGGGCGGCCTCGAGACCCGCTTCCCGAGCCAACATGAGAGGACTCTCAGACGGGCGTCATCCCGCTCTCATCGACCGGACCGGGACCGGGAGCGAACGCCCCGGCTAATTCCGTGGACGACCTCGGCGCACCGCTGCCAGTGTCGGCCTCACCGACGGTGCGGAAGCAGTCCGCACGGACCGGGCGTCGGTCTCTCCCGTCGCGACCCCCTCGGGTCGCGCCCATTCCTGTGCACGGAGGAACAGTTCCATGAAGCACCGCACCCTCACCCGACTCGCTCTCCCGGCTGCGGCGCTCAGCGTCCTGGCCGGTCTCGCCCCCGCGGCCACCGCGGCGCCGGCCGGCAGCGTCGGCACCGTCGTCGGCGCCTCCGGGGCCGGCTCCGGCGGCGACGCGATCGCCGCCCACGAGATGGGGCTCAGCGAGGGGCTCGTCGACCGGGCCGGACGGACCTCGTCCGCCCGCGCGCTGCGCGACTACTGGACGCCGGCCCGCATGCGGGCGGCCCAGCCGGTCGAGGCCCCGTCGTACACGCCGGCCGACCTCCGGGCGGCCGCCGAGGAGGTCGAGCCGACCCCGCTGCGCGAGGTCACCCAGCCGGCCCCCGCGCCGACCCGTCGCGCCACTCCGCCCTTCTCGTACGTCGCGGGCAAGGTCTTCTTCTCCAACAGCGACGGCGACTTCATCTGCTCGGCCGCCGCGATCAACTCGAAGTCCAAGAGCATCGTCTCCACGGCCGGCCACTGCCTGCACGGCGGTGGCGCGGACGGCGAGTGGGCGTCCAACTGGGTCTTCGTGCCCGGGTACAACCGCGGCAAGAAGCCGAAGGGCATGTTCGCCGCGACCGACGGCTTCGCCATGCAGGACTGGGTCGACAACGGCGCCTCGCCGACCGGCTTCAACCGTGACTTCGCGTTCGCCCGCCTGGGCAGGAACGCCAAGCGCCAGACCGTCGTCGGCGCCGTCGGCGGCAACGGCCTGACCGTCGGCGGGGCCTACCGCCTCGACCTGCGGATCTTCGGCTACCCCGGCAACATCGCGAACGGCGAGGTCCAGAAGACCTGCGCGAAGAAGTCGCAGAAGGTCGACTGGGAGGGCTTCTCCTTCCGCGCGGTCGCCGGCTGCGGCTTCGGCGGCGGCTCGTCCGGCGGCCCCTGGGTCACCGGCTACAACGCGAGGACCGACGTCGGGCAGCTGCGGGGCATCACCTCGTTCGGCCCGGCCGACAACTCCTTCATCGCCACGCCGTACTTCGACAAGAACGTGCCGAACCTGCTGAAGGCGGCCGACGCCGGCTGACGCTCGCACCACGCCACGAGCCTCGAGACCCGATGAGCGGCCCTGGAGCCGGTCACCGGGTCTCGAGCTCGTCGCGCTCGCGCCCCCGGCCACCGGCGGGCCGCTCAGGCGCGCTGGAGGCGGGCCCAGATGTGGGGCTGCAGCTCCTGGCCGACGGCGTTCATGTCGAACGCGTAGAGCAGGTCGCCCTCGACGTTGCCGTACAGGCGTGAGCCACCGGCGTACTCCTTGGCGGTGGCGGTCCGCATGACGCCGTCGGTGGTGAGGTCGAGCTTGCCGCCGGACGCCTCGCCGTACCAGATCTCGGCGAAGCCGGTGTTGTGGGCGAGGACCATCTCGACCTGCGCGGTGCCCTTGCCGTCGGCCTTGCCGCGCAGGAAGCCGGTCTCGATGGCGGCGTCGCGGACCTTCTCGCCGTCCGCGTCGACGATCCAGGCGCGCGACATGTAGTGGAGGAACGGCCGCCCGTCGTGGGTGAAGATCAGCTCCTGGCCGAACTCGAACCTCTCGATCGTCGGGTAGTCGCCGTGACCGTTGCCGCGCCAGGTGCCGAGCAACCAGGCGAGGGGGGCGACGTCCGGGTGCAGGTCGGACGGGAGCTCGAAGGCCATGGGACGAAGTCTAGGGTCGAGCCATGTCGCGCCCGCTGGTCGTCAAGGTCACCTGCGGCGCGGAGGACCCCGAGCGCTGCAACCAGGGCTTCACCGTCGCCGCGACCGCCCTCGCGGCCGGCGCGGAGGTGTCCTTGTGGCTCACCGGTGAGGCGGCGTGGTTCGGCGTCCCCGGTCGCGCCGAGGCGTTCGAGCTGCCGCTGGCGACACCGCTGGCGGACCTCCTCGCCGCCGTCGTCGCGGGCGGCACCGTCACCGTGTGCACGCAGTGCGCCGACCGCCGCGGCATCACCCCCGAGGGGGTCCTGGACGGCGTCCGCGTGGCCGGGTCCGCGACGTTCGTCGAGGAGGCGCTGCGCGAGGGGGCGCAGGCGCTCGTCTACTGACTTGGTTGGATGACCGGGTGCGAGCCGTCGTCCAACGCGTCACGTCCGCCTCGGTCACCGTCGACGGCGCGGTCGTCGGCGCGATCGACACCCCCGGGCTGCTGGTCCTGCTCGGGGTGACGCACGACGACGGGCGCGCCCAGGTCGAGTGGATGGCGCGCAAGCTGTGGGGCGTGCGGGTCCTGCGCGACGAGCAGAGCGTTTCCGACGTCGACGCGCCCCTGCTCGTGGTCAGCCAGTTCACGCTGTACGGCGACGCCCGGAAGGGGCGCCGTCCGACCTGGAGCGCCGCCGCGCCGGGAGCCGTCAGCGAGCCGCTGTACGACGCGGTCTGCAGCGAGCTCGAGACGCTCGGCGCCACCGTCGCCCGCGGGGTGTTCGGCGCGGACATGGCCGTCGCGTCGGTCAACGACGGCCCCGTGACGCTGGTGCTCGACACGCCCTGAGCCCCGGTCCGCGGGGTCGATCGGTCTGTGGGCCGCTGGGTCGCTGGGTCGGCGGTCAGGCGCGCCCGAGCGACTGCCGGAGGACCGGGTCGGCCGCCGCACGCCGCACGAGGTCGGCGAGCTCGGGGGCGGACGGCGCCAGCCCCTCCAGCTCGAGGCCCAGGACGCCCGCCGGGCCGCGGTCGTCCAGCCGGACCCCACCGCGCCACGCACGGCCCGGCGGGCCGAAGCGCTCCTCCCCGTGGACGGCACCGGGGTCGGTGAGGAGCAGGAGGCGGTCCGTGTCCGCCGGACCGCCGCCCGGGGTGTCGACGACGTCGCGCAGCTCTTCCCACCCGAGGGTCCATCGGCGCCCGCGGTAGGAGTGCGCGATCCGGGTGGGGGTCAGCCAGACACCCCCGGCGAGGTCGCGTCGGTGCGGCGAGCCCGACCACACGCAGCAGCCGCCCGCGAGCGCCAGCAGGACAGCGAGCACCCACTCCCCCGCCAGGACGGCGGGCACGGCGCCGAGCAGCACCGCCAGACCCAGCAGGGCGAGTCCCCAGGACGAGACCTGCGTCGGTCGCGGGTCGCGTCCCAGGACGAGGGCCGGCTCGCCGTCCCACCGCCCCGGCGCGGCCGCGGGTGCTGCGGGCCGGACGTCGACCACCAGGCGCGCGAGACCGCAGACCCCGCAGGCGAGGAGCCCGCCGGCGACGAGCGCGCTGGCCTGGCCGGAGGCGTCGGGCAGCCGGACCGCCGCGTGGAGGGCGAACACGGCCGCCACGAGCAGGAGGACGACGACGCCGAGGGCGCGCAGGAGCCGTGACCTCAGCACGGCTCACCCGTGGCGTCCACGAGACCCACCATGAGGGCTGTCTTCCCCGGCAGCGGGCCCCGGAAACGCCCCGGCCCGCCGTCCACGGGGGACGACGGGCCGGGTCGCGAGACCAGCGAGTGGTGCCTCAGATCGCGACGACGGCCTCGGCGACGACGCCGGTCCTCGCGGCGATCCTCACGTCGACGGGGTCGGCCTTGGGGGCCAGGGTGCGCAGCGTCCACTCGCCGTCGCCGGCGAAGAACCGGAAGTGGCCGGACGCGGACGTCGGGACCTCCGCGGTGAACTCACCGGTGCGGTCGAGCAGGCGCACGTAGGCGTTGCCCACGGGCTCGCCGCCCTCACCGCCGCGGAGCACCTGGCCCTGGATGATGGCCTCCTTGGCGACGTCGATCCCGTCGAGGGACAGACCGCCCTTGGTCGCGCCGCACATCAGGCCTCACCGCGCTCGTCGCCGAGGGTGACGGGGACGCCGACGAGCGAGCCGTACTCGGTCCACGACCCGTCGTAGTTCTTGACGTTCTCCTGGCCGAGGAGCTCGTGCAGCACGAACCAGGTGTGGCTCGAGCGCTCGCCGATGCGGCAGTACGCGATGGTGTCCTTGTCCCAGTCGACGCCGGCCTCGGTGTAGATCTCCTTCAGCTCCTCGTCGGACTTGAAGGTGCCGTCGTCGTTGGCCGCCTTGGACCACGGGACGTTCGCCGCGGTCGGGATGTGGCCGGCGCGCTGCGCCTGCTCCTGCGGGAGGTGCGCCGGGGCCATGAGACGGCCGGCGTACTCGTCGGGGCTGCGGACGTCGACGAGGTTCTTCACGCCGATCGCCTCGACGGTCTCGTCGCGGAAGGCGCGGATGTCGTTGTTCGCCGGCTTGGCGGTGTACGACGTGCGCTCGCGGGTGACCTCGTCGGAGACGAGCTCGCGGGAGTCGAGCTCCCACTTCTTGCGGCCGCCGTCGAGCAGCTTGACGTCGTCGTGGCCGTACAGCTTGAAGTACCAGTAGGCGTACGCGGCGAACCAGTTGTTGTTGCCGCCGTACAGGACGACGGTGTCGTCGTTGGAGACGCCCTTGGCGGACAGGAGCTCGCCGAACTGCTCGGCGTTGACGAAGTCGCGGCGGACCTGGTCCTGCAGGTCGGTGGTCCAGTCGAGCTTGATGGCGCCCTTGATGTGGCCCTTGTCGTAGGCGGCGGTGTCCTCGTCCACCTCCACCAGGACGACGTTCGGGGTGTCGAGGTTGTCCTCGACCCACTGGGCGGTGACGAGGGCGGACTCGCGGCTCATGTGCGACCTTTCGTTGGGGATCTGGTGTCGTGCTGTGTCTGGTGCTGTGCCTGTGGTGCTGGTGTCAGGCGGTGCGGGCGCCGTGGTCCTTCAGGCGGCGCGCCACGAGGTACATCTCGCAGCCGAGGCAGAGGCCCGCGGCGGCGTTGAGCAGGGCGGCCACGAGGGCGAGGCCGACGAACAGGTGGCCGACGAACGTCGCCCCGAGCAGCACGAACACGAGCGCGACGCCGGTGAAGGCAAGGCCGACGGCCTGGGCGAAACGCTGCGGCGCGCCGGCGTGGTGGTCGGGCTCGGCCGGCGGCGCGAGGCGGGGGCGGACGACGGTGCGGAACAGCGCGGCGTACGGCGTCGCGGGCGGGCCGGCGAGGGCGCCGACAGCGAAGACGGCGGTCTGCAGCGCGAGCAGCGCCGTCCCGACGATGCTCTCGCCGAGCAGCAGGACCACGACCAGCACGAGGCTGGTCAGTGCCGCCGCGAAGCGCGCGGCGCGCGGGTCGGCCGCGCGACTCGGCGCGGCGGTGGGGCTCGACATGGTTCTCCTGAGGGTGTCCGGACGGGGGGTGGGGCAGCCGTACGGCGCTTCCCGTGGCTCAGGACGGTGCTGAGGGCAGGGGTCGGCGACGGCTCAGCGCATGCGACACAGCGCCGAGCGGACGCGGCAGTGGTCCACCGCGCGTCGGCGGGTCAGCATGGTCGTGGACACAGGGCCACCGTAGGCGGCTGGCGGCGCCTCGTCGCATCGGGGTCTCATCATCTGGACTCGGTGTCCGACATCTGGGACAGAGCGCCGAGCACCTGGTCGCGCGTGGGGGCCCCGGAGGCCCGCGTGGTCTCGGCGCCGTCGGCGTCCAGGACGAGCGTGGTGGGGGTGCGCATGACGTTCAGCCGCCGCACGAGGTCGAGGTGCTGCTCGGCGTCCACCTCGACGTGGGCGACCCCGGGGACCAGCCCCGCGACCTCACCGAGGGTCACCCGGGTGGCGCGGCAGGGGGCGCAGAAGGCGGAGGAGAACTGCAGCAGCGTCGCCCGCTCCCCGGGCTCGGCACCGAGCGCCGCCCAGGTCTGCGGGTCGATCGCGGGCTCCACGGCCTTCTCCTCGGGGTGGGTGCCGATCGCCTCGCTGAAGCGGCCGTCGACGCTGCGGTGCCACACCGCCAGGACGGCGGTGAGCGCCAGAGCCCCGAGGACGATCCACACACCGGTCACGGTGGGCCCAACGTCGCCGGCGTGGCCGTTATGCCGCGCCCCGGGGTGACTGGGCCGTGAGGAGCCCCTCAGTCCAGGTCGGGGTTGAGGGCGAGGTGGCCCGAGCTCTCGGTGACCCGGCCGCTCGGGCTCAGCGTCAGGGTGCCGGTCTCGGTCGAGAACGGGTCGAGCACGACCTTCCACGGCATGGTCTTGTTCGTGCTCCACAGCCGCCGGCCCCGGGGGTCGGTGGGCACGACGGACTGCTTGCGGATCTGGCGGCTGACGAGCGAAACGGTGCCGTCCGCGGCGACGCTGCCGGTGAGGAAGCGGATGGTGCCGAACTTCGCGAGGCCCCCGTGGGAGACCTGGAGCGGGTCGCCGGGGGCACGCTGGACGGCGGTGTCGGCGTGGACCTCCCCCGACAGGTACAGGTCGACGTCGCGGGCTCGCAGCAGCCTCCAGAAGGGGCTGTCCTCCCCGCCCCGCAGGCGGATCGCACTGGTGGCGAAGCGCCGTACTGGGCCGAGGACGGGCACGTGACCCTGCACGATGACGGTGTCGGACGCCCTCGTCCGCGCGAGCACGCGGCGCACCCACGCGAGCTGCTCGCCCTCCACGGTCGCGGCGATGCCCGCCTTCTGCGACGCGAACACGTCGACCGTGACCAGCAGGACGCCGGGCGCGAGCCAGGTGGCGTAGGCCGTGTCGGCGTGCTGGCCCTTCCGCGGGTGCATGCGGTAGCGGTGCTCGCCGCCCGGGACGGTGAAGTGACGGGCGAAGACCCGCTTGTACCGGGGGAACAGGCGGTACTGGCGGCCCCGGGCGCGGGCCAGGTTGTCGCCCACCTCGTGGTCCCCGACCGCCTCGTGCACGCGAGCCGGGTCCACCCCGGCGGCGCGCCAGAACGACTTCCAGCGGGGGTAGTAGACGTTGCCGGCCCGGGTGACGGTGGCGTCGCCGGTGCCGAAGACCCGGTCGTCCCGCTTGTCGAGGTGCCACTGCCCCTCGACGAGGTCCCCGGCGACCAGGTAGTCGTCCGCGTCGAAGGCGGCGAGCTGGCCGAAGATGTTCTCGACGTTCTTCGCCCAGTGGCCGTTCCAGGAGTTCGGCATCCCCGGCCGCCAGGTCGGCGCCGAGCGGACGTCCCCGAGGTCGCCGTTGAAGAGGTCCGGCGACGAGACGAAGGTGTACGCCGGCCGCTCGGCGTCCCGGCCGGACGCGTCGGGTCCGGCGCCCGCGACCGTCCCGGCCGCGGAGCTCGACGGCCCCGGACCGCTCAGCACCACGACGAGGGCGAGCACCGCGGCGCACACGACCGCGGCGGGGCCCGCCGCGCGTCGCGTCGTCGTCATCGGTCCCCCAGGGCGGCCCGGCTCGGTCGGCCGGGGCGGGGTCACCCTACGCGGGGCGGCGGTGGTCCTCAGCCGCCCGCGAAGGGCGGGAGGTACTGCACCGACTGCCCGGGCTCGACCCGGACGGCGGCCGGGTCCCCCGTGCCCGCGGGCCGGTCGTCGACCAGCACGGAGCACACGCCGAGCACCTGCCGCAGCCGCGCGTCGTCCCCGTGGGACTCCAGGACGGCGGCGGTCACCGCGGCGAGGGTGGTGGGACCGTCGACGGGCAGCTGCGCCTCGGCCGCTCCGGCGGCCGCCCGGGCAGCCGCCCAGAAGTGCACCGTCACCACGCCGGGGGTGGCGTGGGCGGCGTCACGGGCCTCGGTGGTGCTGTCCGGGTGCATGGCTCCAGTATCCTCAGTCCCTCCACGGTTTCCCGGGCCGACCGCCACCAGGACCAGCGAGGACCAGCATGAGCACCCTGTTGCTGCTGACCAGCGCGCTGCAGCCCTCTGCCGAGGTCATCCCCGGGCTGGCCCTGCTGCGCCACACCGTGAAGGTCCTGCCCGCCGAGGGCAGCGCCCTGCTCGAGGCGCCGGCCGCCGACCTGATCCTCGTCGACGGCCGCCAGGAGCTGGCCGCGAGCCGCGACCTGTGCCGCCTGATCCGGACCACCGGCACCCAGGTCCCGGTCATCCTCGTCGTCACCGAGGGCGGCCTGTCCGTGGTCGCCGCCGACTGGGCGATGGACGACGTCGTGCTCACCACCTGCTCACCCGCCGAGCTCGAGGCCCGCATCCGGCTCGCGACCGACCGGGTCACGGCGGCGCGGGACGCCGAGGACCCCGACTCCCACGTCATCCGTACCGGCGAGGTCGTCGTGGACGACGCGACGTACACCGCGAAGGTGGGCAAGCGGTCGCTCGACCTCACGTTCAAGGAGTTCGAGCTGCTGAAGTTCCTGGCGCAGCACCCGGGTCGGGTGTTCAGCCGCCAGCAGCTGCTGCAGGAGGTGTGGGGCTACGACTACTTCGGCGGCACCCGCACCGTCGACGTCCACGTGCGGCGCCTGCGCGCCAAGCTCGGGCCCGAGAACGAGACCCTCATCGGCACCGTGCGCAACGTCGGCTACCGCTTCGTGCTGCCGACCAAGGAGCACGAGGCCAGCGAGACACGTCACGGCGCCGACGCGTGACGTCCACCCCCGCCACGGGGCTGGACGCCGACGTCCTCGCCCGGGTCGAGCAGGTCGCGCGGGCCTGCGCCGAGGCCGACGGCGCGCAGCCGTTCGACGAGGCGACCTGGCGGGCGCTGCGGCACCGGCCCGCCACCGACCTCGGCTGGTGGTCGGCCGAGGACGCCGTCGCACTGCTCGTGGACGGTGAGCTCGGGCTGGCCGTCGACCCGGCGGCGCGGGGCCGCGGCCGGGGCCGCGACCTGCTCGAGGAGGTGCTCGCGGTCGCCGACGGCGAGCCGCTGCGGGCCTGGTCGCACGCCGACCACCCGGCGGCGCGCGTGCTCGCCGACGCCCACGGCTTCGACGTCGTGCGCGAGCTGTGGGTGATGCGCCGTCCCACCGGCAAGCCGCTCCCGCCCGTCGTCCTGCCCGACGGCGTCCGGGTGGACACCTGGACCGACGCGGACGCCGACGAGCTCGTCGCGGTCAACGCGGCCGCGTTCGCGGCACACCCCGAGCAGGGGGCGATGGATCGCGAGGACCTCGCCGAGCGCATGGAGCAGGACTGGTTCGACCCCGCCGGGCTCTTCCTCGCCCGCGACACCGCCACCGGGGAGCTGCTGGGCTTCCACTGGACGAAGCGCACCTCGGAGCGCCTCGGGGAGGTGTACGTCCTCGGGATCTCGCCGGCGGCCCAGGGCCGGGGCCTCGGCACGGTCCTCACCCTCGTCGGGCTGCACCACCTCGTGGACGGCGGGCCCACCGGCCGCGGCGTCGACGAGGCCGAGCTGTACGTCGAGGCGGACAACGACGCGGCCGTCGCCGTCTACGCCCGCCACGGGTTCACCCACGCCGGCGTCGACACCCACGTGATGTACGCCCGCGGCCCGTCGTCCTGAATCCCTGGACCCTCGACGCCGGGCGTCCCTGGCGTCCGCGCCGTGAACACCCGATCCCGCGCGACCGCCGTCGCCGTCGTGGCCACCCTCGCCCTCGCCCCCCTGATGTCCGCGTCCCCCGCCCAGGCCGCGACGGACCGCGTCGTCGACACGGCGGGCGACCCCGACACCCTCGAGCTCCGCGACGACCTGCACGACCCCGCCCGCACCACCAACCCGCGGTCGGCGGACATCCGCTCGGCGCGCATCGACCACGACCGGGTCGTCACCCTGAGCGTGGTGCTGGACGACGTCCGCCCCGCCGACGAGGTGAAGGTCCAGGGCCTCTTCCGCAAGGTGGGCCGGGCGAGCGCCTTCGGCGTCGACGCGCTGTACGCCCCGGAGACGTTCGTCGTGGACGACGGGCGCCGCGACGACACCGCTGGGGGTCCCTCGCTGACCAGGATCGCCGGGAACGTCCGCTTCCGCTGACCGCCGACAGGGGCCGATGCGGCCCGGCCGGCCTCAGCCCAGCGCCACCCGCAGCGCCGACGCGAGCTCCCGGGTCGCGAGGCGGGAGGTCGGGGCGACGCCGACGAAGTTCAGGAAGCCGTGGATCTGGCTGGGGTGCCGTCGCACCTCGGCGCGGACGCCGGCCCGCTGCAGCACGAAGCCGAGGTCCTCGCCCTCGTCGCGCAGCGGGTCCCACCCCGCCGTCGCGACGTGGGCGGGCGCCATCCCCGCGGGGACCTCGTCGGCGAGCAGCGGCGAGATGCGCGGGTCGGTGCGGGTCGCGGGGTCCGGGGTGTAGTGGTCCGTGACCTGCTCGATGAAGCGTCGGGTCAGCAGGTAGCCCTCGGCGTACGTGTCGCGGCTGCCGCCGGTGCGGGTGGCGTCGGTGACCGGGTAGGCGAGCAGCTGGAAGGCCAGCGGCGTCCCCTCCTGGGCGGCCCGGCGGGCGACGTGGGTCGCGAGGTTGGCGCCGGCGGAGTCGCCGCCGACGGCGAGCCGGTCGACGTCCGCACCGACCAGGTCGGGGTGCTCGAGGACCCAGCGGTACGCCGTCCACGCGTCGTCGTGGGCCGCGGGGAACGGGTGCTCGGGGGCGAGGCGGTACTCCACCGACAGCACGCGGACGCCCGCCTCCTCGGCGAGGAAGCGGCAGGGTCCGTCGTGGCTCTCGAGGTCACCGGAGACGAAGCCACCGCCGTGGAAGAAGACCAGCATCGGCGCCCGCTGCTCGAGCAGGCGGGCGCGCGGGACGTAGAGCCGGGCACGGAGGCCGCCCGGGTCGTCGGGGCCCTCGCCCAGCACCAGGTCGCGCACCGAGGCCACCCGACGGCGTCCGCCGGCGGCTGCGGCCTGCCGGTCCAGGGCGACCCGGGTGCCGGGGACGTCGAGGTCGCCCAGCTGCGGCTCCCCCGCCAGGCGCGACAGCCCCAGCATCAGGCGCAGGTCGTTGGCCAGCCACTGGCCCTGCCTCACCTGCGGCGAGGTCAGCCGGCGCCGCACAGCGCCGGGCAGCGCCAGGATCGTCTTCAGTGCTGCTGCCTGCGCGAGCTCGCCCGCACCCCGACGTCTGACCATGGCCAGCGACTTTATCGAGGCGCGGGCACGCTCCTCAGGAGGCCCGGTTGTAGAGCCGCAGCGCGATCGGCGAGAACACCGCGGTGATCGCCACGGCCAGCACGAGCACGAGCGTGATGTCACCGGCGTCGGGGACGCCGTCCATCAGCCCGCGGGCCGCCTCGACGAGCAACGAGACCGGGTTGACCTCGACGAAGGCGCGCAGCCAGCCCGGCATCGTCTCCGGCGGCGCGAACACCGACGAGACGAAGGTCAGCGGGAACAGGATCATCATCGCCGCGCCCATCACGGCGTTCGGGGTGCGCAGCTTCAGCCCCAGGATCAGCCACAGCCAGCTCATCGAGAAGCAGAACGCCACCAGGACGGCGACCGCGGCGACGATGCCGAGCAGCCCGCCGGGGGCGCGGTAGCCGATCGCCACCCCGACGACCACGACGACGGTCGAGGCCATGAGGTAGCGCAGCGAGTCCCCGAGCAGGGCGCCGACCAGGAGGGAGGGCCGCCACACCGGCAGCGAGCGGATGCGGTCGAAGACGCCCTTCTCGATGTCGGTGTTGATCGTCATCGCGGTGTACATCGTGATGAAGACGACCGTCTGCACGAGGATCCCGGGCAGCGCGTACTGCAGGTACTCCCCCGGCGTCCCCGAGATCGCGCCGCCGAAGACGAACGTGAACATGACGGTGAACATCACCGGGAACATCGTGACGTCGAACAGCTGCTCCGGGACGTGCTTGATCTTCAGCAGCGCCCGCCAGCCGAACGTCAGCGACGAGCTCAGCGGCCCGGCGGGCGCCGGGCGCTCGGAGGACCCGAGGGCGGCGAGGACCTTGTCGGTCTCGGTGCGGGGCGGGGCGGCCTGGACGGTGCTCACGCGACGGTCTCCTTCTGCTGGTCCTGGTGGTCCTGGTCGTCGGCCGGACGGCCGGTGAGGGCGAGGAAGACCTCGTCCAGGCTGGGCTGGCCGAGCGCGTACTCGCTGATGCGGACGCCGTGGTCCCCGACGCGGGCGAGCGCCCCGGCCACCGCCGTGGGGTCGTCGACCCGCATCGACAGCGACGCCGGGTCGGACCCGAGGTCGGCGGGGGCGCCGAGGCTCTCGGTGAGCAGGGCGGCGACCTCGGTGCGGCGTGCCGGGTCGGCCACCCTCACCGTCAGGGCGCCGGAGCCGACCGAGGCCTTCAGCTCACCGCTGGTGCCCTCGGCGATGACGCGGCCGTGGTCGATGACCGAGATCCGGTCGGCGAGCTGGTCGGCCTCCTCGAGGTACTGGGTCGTCAGTAGGATCGTCGTCCCCGCCCCGACCAGCGCCCGCACGATCGCCCACACCTGGTTGCGGCTGCGGGGGTCCAGGCCCGTGGTGGGCTCGTCGAGGAACATCAGCTCGGGGCGGACGACGATGCTGCCGGCGATGTCGATGCGCCGTCGCATGCCGCCCGAGTAGGCCTTGACCTGCTTGCCCGCCGAGGCGCTCAGGTCGAAGGCCTCGAGCAGCTCGGCGGCGCGGTCGCGGGCCGCCGTCCGCGAGTAGCCGTACAGCCGCGCGAGGAGCACCAGGTTCTCGAAGCCGGTGAGGTCCTCGTCGAGGGAGGCGAACTGGCCCGTCATCGCGACCCGCGCCCGCACCTCGGGGGCCTCGCGGACGACGTCGTACCCGAGCACGCGGGCCTCGCCCGCGGTCGGGACCGTGAGCGTCGCCAGCATGCGGATCGTGGTGGTCTTGCCGGCGCCGTTGGGCCCCAGCACGCCGTGGATGCCGCCGGAACCGACCGCCAGGTCGACACCGTCCACGGCGCGGTTCTCCGTCTGTCCGGACCGGTAGACCTTCACCAGGTCCGTGGTCTCGATGGCCAGGCTCACGAGGTGTCCTCCTGCTCGACGCGGGGTGTGCGTGCTGGGTCGACCGCGGCGTGGCGCAGAACTCATCGGTCGCCCCCCGAGGCCGTGGCGAGGACACCATCCGTTCACCCGGCGGTGGGAGGATGAGGGCATGACCACCGACTCCTCCTCGCTGGCCGCCCACGTCGCCGGGTCGGTCGAGGACGGCCCCGTGGACGTCGGCCCCGCCGCGGTCGGGTCGGACAGCTTCGACGTGGAGCCGCCGTACGTGCCGGACCTCGAGGCCGTCGGCGCCGTCCAGAAGTACGACGACCGGTTCCTCGACCGTGAGCTGTCGTGGCTGGCGTTCAACCAGCGCGTCCTGGAGCTCGCGGAGGACCCCGACCTGCCGCTGCTCGAGCGGGTGCGCTTCGCCGCGATCTTCGCGAGCAACCTGGACGAGTTCTTCATGGTCCGCGTCGCCGGCCTGAAGCGTCGCATCGCCGCCGGCGTCGCCGTCCGCGCCGCCTCGGGGCTGCTGCCGCGCGAGGTGCTCAACGCGATCCATGCCAAGACCGGGGAGCTCGCCGAGCGCCACTCGGGGCTGTTCGTCGACACCCTGATCCCCGAGCTGGAGTCGGCGGGCATCGAGCTGCTCCGCTGGGAGGAGCTCGACCGCGACGAGCAGAAGCACTGCAAGCGGCTGTTCAAGGACCGGGTCTTCCCGGTGCTGACCCCGCTCGCCGTCGACCCCGCGCACCCGTTCCCCTACATCTCCGGGCTGTCGCTGAACCTCGCGGTGATGGTGCGGCACCCGAAGACGGGCAAGGAGCACTTCGCCCGCGTGAAGGTGCCGCCGATCTTCGACCGGTTCGTCTCGCTGGGCAACCAGCGCTTCGTGCCCCTCGAGGACGTCATCCGCGAGCACCTCAAGCGGCTGTTCCCGGGCATGGAGATCGTCAAGGTCCACTCGTTCCGCGTCACCCGCAACGAGGACCTCGAGGTCGAGGAGGACGACGCCGAGAACCTGCTCGCCGCGCTCGAGAAGGAGCTGCTGCGCCGCAAGTTCGGCCCCGCCGTCCGTCTCGAGGTCGAGGAGTCGATCGACCCCGACGTCCTCGGGCTGCTGAAGTCGGAGCTCGACGTCACCGACGACGAGGTCTTCCGCCTCCGCGGTCCGCTCGACCTGCGGGGCCTCGGCGACATCGCCGACCTGCCGCGCGAGGAGCTGAAGTACCCGACCTTCGTCCCGACGACCCACACCCACCTCGCGGAGGTCGAGTCGTCGTCCCCGGTGGACGTGTTCAAGTCGGTACGCCGCCGCGACGTGCTGCTGCACCACCCGTACGACTCGTTCGCGACCTCGGTGCAGCGGTTCATCGAGCAGGCCGCGGCGGACCCGCAGGTGCTGGCGATCAAGCAGACGCTCTACCGCACCTCGGGCGACAGCCCGATCATCGACGCCCTCATCGACGCCGCCGAGGCCGGCAAGCAGGTGCTGGTGATCGTCGAGATCAAGGCGCGCTTCGACGAGCAGGCGAACATCCGGTGGGCCCGCAAGCTGGAGCACGCCGGCTGCCACGTGGTCTACGGCCTCGTCGGGCTGAAGACCCACTGCAAGCTGGCGATGGTCGTCCGCGACGAGCCGGACGGCATCCGGCGCTACACCCACATCGGCACCGGCAACTACAACCCCAAGACCGCCCGCCACTACGAGGACCTCGGCCTGCTGACCGCCGACGAGGTCATCGGCGAGGACGTCGCGCACCTGTTCAACAACCTGTCGGGCTACTCGCGGCAGAGCACCTACCAGCGGCTGCTGGTCGCACCGGACTCCATCCGGGACGGGCTCGTCGCGCAGATCCACGCCGAGATCGCCCACCACAAGGCCGGGCGGCCCGCGCGCATCCGCATCAAGGCCAACTCGATCGTCGACGAGGCCGTGATCGACGCGCTCTACCTCGCCTCGCAGGCCGGCGTACCGGTGCAGCTGTGGGTGCGGGGCATCTGCGCGCTGCGGCCCGGCGTACCGGGGCTGTCGGAGACCGTCGAGGTCCGCTCGGTGCTCGGTCGCTACCTCGAGCACTCCCGGATCACGTGGTTCGAGAACGGCGGCGAGCCCGCGGTGTGGATCGGCTCCGCCGACCTGATGCACCGCAACCTGGACCGGCGGGTCGAGGTGCTCGTGCGTCTGCCCAGCGAGGCCTCGATCATGGAGGTCGGCCGCCTGCTGGACCTGGGGCTCGGCGACGACGCCGACACGTGGCACCTCGACAGCGACGGCGGGTGGACCCGCCACCGCGGCCCGGTGCACGTGCAGGACGAGCTGATCGCCCGCCAGCGCGCGCGGCGACGGGGCTGAGGGGACCGACGCACCGGGCGGGTTGTCCGGTCCGGCGGGCGCGGTCCTAGAGTGGGTCGCCGTCCGTCCCCCACCCATCGAGGTCCGCAGTGGCATTCCGGTTCCGTCCGGTCGACGCGTCCTTCTTCGACCTCTTCTCCGAGTCGGCCAAGCACCTCGTCGTCGGTGCCGGCCTCCTCGCCGAGATGCTCGCCGAGGGCGCCGACCACGCCGACGTGGCGCGACGCATGCGCGACGCCGAGCACGCCGCCGACGAGACGACCCACAGGATCATCCGTGAGGTGAACTCGACGTTCGTGACGCCCTTCGACCGCGAGGACATCTACCGTCTGGCGTCCGGGCTCGACGACGTCATGGACCTGATGGACGAGGCCGTCGACTTCATCCTCCTCTACGAGGTGAAGGAGCTGCCCGCCGAGCTCTCGACCCAGGTCGAGGTCCTGCAGCAGTGCGCCGAGGTCACCGCCGCGGCCATGCCGAAGCTGCGGTCGATGAAGGACGACGAGCTGTCGGAGTACTGGATCGAGATCAACCGGCTCGAGAACGCCGGCGACAAGCAGCACCGCCGCATCCTCGCCGCCCTGTTCGGCGGGAAGTTCAAGGCGATCGAGGTCCTCAAGCTGAAGGACATCGTGGAGACCCTCGAGGAGGCCGTCGACGCCTTCGAGAAGGTCGCGAACACGGTCGAGACCATCGCGGTCAAGGAGTCCTGAACGCTGCGATGAGCACCCGCTGATGAGCGCCGAGCTCGCGATCGTCATCACGGTCGTCGTCGTCGCCCTGGTCTTCGACTACACCAACGGCTTCCACGACGCCGCCAACGCGATCGCCACCTCCGTCTCGACGCGCGCGCTGACGCCGCGCATCGCGCTGGCCATGGCCGCGGTCATGAACTTCCTCGGCGCGTTCCTGGGCCAGAAGGTCGCGAACACCGTGTCGGAGGTGATCAGCCCACCCCCCGACGCCCACGGCCTGGTGATCGTGCTCGCCGGCCTGCTCGGGGCGATCGCCTGGAACATGGTGACCTGGTACTTCGGCCTGCCCTCGTCGTCCTCGCACGCGCTGATCGGCGGCCTCGTGGGCTCCGCCGTCGCCGCCGGGACGGTCGTCAAGTGGGACACCGTGATCGACAAGGTCCTGATCCCCATGATCTTCTCGCCGCTGTTCGCCTTCGCGGCCGGCGGCCTGGTGATGCTCGCGATCATGTGGATCTTCCGCCGCGCCAACCCCGGCCGCGCCAACCGCCGCTTCCGCGCCGCCCAGACCGTCTCCGCCGCGGCGATGGCCCTCGGCCACGGCCTGCAGGACGCCCAGAAGACGATGGGCGTGATCTTCCTGGCGCTGCTGACCGGCGGGTACGCCTCCGCCGGCGACGACCTCCCCTTCTGGGTGATCTTCTCCGCGGCCGCCGCGATCTCGCTGGGCACCTGGTCGGGCGGCTGGCGCATCATGCGCACCCTCGGCCGCCGCATCATCGACCTCGACCCCGCCCGCGGCTTCGCCGCCGAGTCCGTCGCCGCCTCGGTGCTGTACACCACGGCGTACGTCTACGAGGCCCCCATCTCCACCACCCACACCATCACCTCCGCGGTGATGGGCGTCGGCGCCACCAAGCGCCTGTCCGCCGTCCGCTGGGGCGTGGCCCGCTCGATCCTGACCGCCTGGGTCCTCACGTTCCCCGCCGCCGGCCTCGTCGCCGCCGGCTCCTACCTCGCGCTCTACGCCGCGCTGGGGATCTAGCGGCGCCGTTCCGCTCGTCGTCCACAGGCTCGGAGCGGCGATCCGGGTAGTCCCCTGACCTTCTGTCGCCGGCGGGCCCCTTTGACGACCGATGCTCAGGGGACTACCGCAAGAGAGGGCGTGACCTGTGGATCAGCGGCGACCGGGTCAGCTGGCGCGGCGATCGGCGACGGTGAGTCGGGGGTGCCAGCCGCGGGGCGGGGTGAGTGTCCATGCCCTGGCGGAGGGGTCCTCCCAGCGGGCCCGGGCCCGGGTCCGCCGCATGCGCGCCGCGAGGGCCTCGCGCGAGGCCACCTGCCCGGCGACGACGGTGAACGTCTCGAGCCCGGCACCGCGCAGGTGGTCCTCCCGCCGGACGTCACGGCGGCGGTTGGTCGGTCCGAGATGCCAGGCGGCGCCGTCGTACTCACCCGCCACGCCGGCGACGGGGTCCAGGAGGTCCGGGGTTCCCAGGTGCCGGCCGCGACGGTCGAACACCGGTTGGTTGCACAACACCATTGGTAGGTGGGCGTCGAGGAGCCAGACCAGTCGCATGCGGGTCTCGGGAGGGGACCAGGAGTTCTCGGAGATGAGCGGGAGAGCGTCGCGCACCCGCTGCACGCCGGTCCAGCCCGACAGGTACGGGAGGTAGGCGTCGATCTCGGAACGGGACACGAGGTTCGCGAACGCCGCCATGTCGGCCGCGACGATGCCCTCGCGGTCGCCCACCGGGTAGCGCAGCTCGAAACAGACACTGCGTACCGGGACGGTCACCGGGACGCCGTCGACGACCACCACGTCGGCGGGACTGAGTCGCTCGGCGGAGAACGCGTGGCCGGGGAACGGCCGGAGGTCGGCGTTCATGGCGAGAAGGACGACGTCCCGCTCCTCGCGCCCGTCCGGTGTGCGCCCGTCGAGCCAGCCGGCGCCCAGCCACCGCAGTCCGGCCCACCCGGTGATCGCCCCCCGCTCGGGCAACCGTGCGGCCGCCTCGACGATGCGTTGCTCGGGCGTGTGGGCGTCCACCCACGACGGCACGTAGAGACCGGGCCCGCTGCGGCGCCACCCGGGACCCCGGGCCTTCCCCGGGGTCGGCCCCACCTCACCGGCAGGGTCGATCCGCACCGGCCACACCAAGCCGGGTCGCAGGTCGGAGGGCGCTGGTCGCACCCGGCGATCGTGGACCGATCAGCGGCTCGCGCGTGGTGGTCTGTCCTCAGGCCCTGAGGACGGTGCGGGTAGTCCCCTGAGCAACGGTCGCCTCGAGGGGTCCGGGACGACAGAACCTCAGGGGACTACCCGGCGGAGGGACTCCCGCTGTGGAGAACTCCGTCCTGGGACGGGCTGTTCAGCCGAAGCGGCCGGAGATGTACGCCTCGGTGGCGGGCTCGTCGGGGTTGGAGAAGACCTTCTTGGTCGGGTTGAACTCGACGAGCTGGCCGGGCTGGCCGGTGGCCTTGAGGTTGAAGAAGCCGGTCTCGTCGGAGACGCGCGCGGCCTGCTGCATGTTGTGGGTGACGATGACGATCGTGTAGTCGGACTTCAGCTCGTGGATGAGGTCCTCGATCGCGGACGTCGAGATCGGGTCGAGGGCGGAGCAGGGCTCGTCCATGAGGAGCACCTGGGGCTCGACGGCGATCGCGCGGGCGATGCACAGGCGCTGCTGCTGGCCGCCGGAGAGACCCATGCCGGGCTTGTTGAGGCGGTCCTTGACCTCGTTCCAGAGGTTGGCGCCCTTGAGGGAGCGCTCGACGATCGAGTCGGCCTCGGACTTCTTCATCCGGCGGGAGTTCAGGCGGTTGCCGGCGAGGACGTTGTCGTAGATCGACATCGTCGGGAACGGGTTCGGGCGCTGGAAGACCATGCCGATCTGGCGGCGTACGGCGACCGGGTCGATCGACGGGTCGTAGAGCGACTGCCCGTCGACGACGACCTTGCCCTCCACGCGCGCGCCGGGGATCACCTCGTGCATGCGGTTCAGGGAGCGCAGGAAGGTCGACTTCCCGCAGCCCGACGGACCGATGAAGGCGGTGACCGAGCGGGCCTTGATCGTCATGTTGACGCCCTGCACGGCGAGGAAGTCCCCGTAGTAGATGTTCAGGTCGGAGACGTCGATGCTCTTGGCCATGGTTCCAGTGTGTCCTTCTCTGGGTGGTGCCCGGTGCAGGTCGGCGCGTCAGCGCCCGGTCTTGGGGGCGAAGACCTTGCCGACGACGCGCGCCAGCAGGTTCAGCAGCATGACGATCGCGATCAGCACGAGCGCCGCGCCCCAGGCGCGCTCGATGCTCGGGTCCGGCGGCACGCCCGGCTGGGTGTAGGCGTAGTAGATGAAGACCGGCAGGGTCTGCATGCGGTCGGCGAACAGGTTGAAGTTCACCGAGTCCGTGCTGCCGGCGATGATCAGCAGCGGGGCGGTCTCGCCGATGACGCGGGCGATCGCCAGCGTGACGCCGGTGAGGATGCCGCTCAGCGAGGTCGGCAGGACCACCTTCACGATCGTGCGCCACTTCGGCACGCCCAGCGCGTACGACGCCTCGCGGAGCTCGTCCGGGACGAGCTTCAGCATCTCCTCGGTCGCGCGGACGACGACGGGGATCATCAGCAGGCTCAGCGCCACCGAGCCACCGAAGCCCAGGCGGACGCCGGGTCCGAAGATGAGGACGAACAGGGCGTAGGCGAACAGGCCGGCGACGATCGACGGGATGCCGGTCATGACGTCGACCAGGAAGGTGATGGCCTTCGCGAGCCGGGCCGTGCGGCCGTACTCGACGATGTAGATCGCCGTCATGATGCCGACCGGGACCGAGATCACGGTCGCGCCGAGCGTGATGAGCAGCGTGCCGATGAGGGCGTGGTAGATCCCGCCCGGCTCGTCGCCGATCACGCCGCGCATCGAGTAGGTGAAGAACTCGGCGGACAGGGCCGGGATGCCGTTCGACAGCACCGTCCACACCAGCGACGCCAGCGGGACGAGGGCGACAGCGAAGGCCGCCCACACCACGGACATGACGAGCCGGTCGACGCCGCTGCGACGGCCCTCCAGCGCCCACGCCCACACCGTGATGCCCACGATGAAGGTCAGGCCGGCCAGGATCGCCATCGCGATCAGGCCGCCACCCAGGATCATGCCCAGGCCGACACCGACGGCCAGGGCCGCTGCGGCGACGAGGTACGGCGCGGAGCCCGGCATGCGGGGGCCCGACAGCGGCATCGCGTCCCGCGACGGCGCCGGCTTCTTCTCCAGCGTCTGGCTCATCGGCTCATCCTCCGGGCGGAGCTCCCCGCGATGTAGCGGGCGGCGAAGTTGACGGCGAAGGTGATCGCGAAGAGCACCAGGCCGCTGGCGATCAGCAGGTTCACCGCGAGACCCGTCGCCTCGGGGAAGCGCAGCGCGATGTTCGCGGCGATCGTCGACGGGTTGGTGCTCGAGATGAAGTTCAGGGTGATGACGCCGCTGGCGGACAGCACGAGCGCGACGGCCATCGTCTCGCCGAGGGCGCGGCCCAGGCCGAGCATGGTCGCCGAGATCATGCCGGAGCGGGCGTACGGGAACACCGCCATCCGGATCATCTCCCAGCGGGTGGCGCCCAGGGCCAGGGCGGCCTCCTGGTGCAGCGTCGGCGTCTGGGCGAAGATCTCGCGGCAGATCGCGGTGATGATCGGCAGGATCATGATCGCCAGCACGACGCCGGCGGTGAAGATGGTGCGGCCGGTGGTGGACGCCGGGCCCGCGAAGAACGGGATCCACGGCACCGTGTCGGCGAGCCACCGGTAGAGCGGGACGAGCTGCGGGCCGAGGACCGTGATCCCCCAGACGCCGTACACGACGCTGGGGACGGCGGCCAGCAGGTCGACGACGTACCCCAGCGGCTTGGCGATCCGCTTCGGGGCGTAGTGGGAGATGACCAGCGCCATGCCCACCGCGAAGGGGGTGGCGATGACCAGGGCGATGAGCGCCGCCACGAGGGTGCCGTAGACCAGCGGCCACACGTAGGAGACGAAGGAGGCGTCGGTCTCCTCCCTGGCCCCGAGGATGCCGGGGATGCCCTCGTACAGCAGGAAGACGGCCACACCGGCCAGGGCCAGCAGGATGACCAGGGCCGCGGCGATGGCCGTGCCCTTGAAGATCGCGTCGCCCGGCCGGCGTCCGCCCGCCCGCGTCTCGTCGATCGTCGTACTCACTCGTGCTCCTCGTGCTCGCCCTGCCGTCCCGGTCCTCCGGACACGGCGCGGTCGTCAGTCTGGCCGGACCCCCCGCTCACCGCGCAAGGTCCCGGGACCGCGACGAGCGCGGTCCCGGGACCCGAGTGCACGGTGCTCAGCGGATTCAGCTGATCTTGTCGACGATCTCGGTCGCCTCGCTGCTGACGTCGTCCGACAGCGGGGCGGAACCGGCGGTCTCGGCGGCCGCCTGCTGGCCGTCGGGGCTGACGACGTACGACAGGTAGGCCTTCACCAGCTCGGCCTCGTCGGCGTCCTCGTAGGTCTCGCACGCGATCATGTAGGACGCGAGGACGACGGGGTAGACGCCGGCCTCCTCGGTCTCGCGGTCGATGTCGACGGCCATCGAGTTGGCCTCGCGGCCCTCGACGCGCGGGGAGGCGTTGATGATCTCGGCCGCGGCCTCGGGGCTCGGCGCGACGAACTCGTCGCCGACCTGGACCGACGCGGCGGACAGGTCGCCGGCCTGGCTGGCGTCGGCGTACCCGATGGTGCCGTCACCGCCGCCGACGGCCTCGACCACGCCGGAGGTGCCCGTCGCGGCCTCGCCGCCCTGGATCGGCCAGACGTCGCTGGGCTCCTCGCTCCAGCCGCCGGCGGCCGCGAGGTACTCGGTGAAGTTCTCGGTGGTGCCCGAGTCGTCACCGCGGTGGACCGGGGTGATGTCGGTGGAGGGCAGCTCGACGCCGTCGTTGGTGGCGGCGATCGCGGGGTCGTCCCACGTGGTGATGTCGCCCTCGAAGATGCCGGTGATGGTCTCCGGGTCGAGCTGGAGCTCGTCGACGCCCTCGAGGTTGAAGATGACCGCGATCGGGCTCACGTACGCCGGGACCTCGATGGGGTCGGTGCCGCCGCAGCGCTCGGTGGCGGCGGCCAGCTCCTCGTCGTCCATGTAGGCGTCGGAGCCGGCGAAGGCGACGCCGCCGTCGATGAACTGCTCACGACCGCCGCTGGAGCCGATGGGGTCGTAGTTGACGGTCACGTCGGGGTTGGCGTCCAGGAAGCCGGACTGCCACGCGCCCTGGGCGGCCTCCTGCGAGGACGCGCCGGCACCGGCGATGGTGCCGGACAGGCCCGTCTCCTCGGCGCCGCCGCCGCCGCCGGAGCCCTCCTCGTTGCCCGCGCCGCAGCCGGCGAGGACGGCGGTCAGGGCGACGGCCGCGATGCCGGGCACGACGACCCGCTTGGACCGCTGGGAAGTGATGCGCACTTCGTACTCCTGGTTCGTGTTCACTGCAGGGGGATCTCGTTGACGTGTCAGAAGGTAGGGAGCCGAGGTGACACGCCCGGCCGTCAGCGGTGAACGAGCGGTGAACGGGGGCGGGAGACTCGGCGCCGACAGGGCAAAAGCGGAGACGTGGATCACGTCGGTGGGCTGGAGTTCGCCCCCGCGTGACGCGGCCGTGACCTCGGACCCGCGGCGCCCTAGCGGCCGAAGGGCGCCGCGACGGTCCCCGACGCGAGCACGAGGCCGTGGCGGTGGTGGGCGACCAGCACGCCGCCCGGCTCGAGACGCGGCTCCGCCGAGCCGAGCGCGGCGTACACCAGCGGCAGCACGGGGCGGTGGGTGCACAGGACGACGGCGCGGCCCAGGTCGCGGGCCTCCTCGACGACCTCACGGACGCCGGCCGCGGTGGCGCCCTCCTCGCTCAGGGCGTCGCGGGTGCGAAGCTTCTTGGCGAGCGTCGCCGCGAACGGCTCGACGGTCTGCGTGCAGCGCCTGCTGGGCGAGGAGACGACCCGGTCCGCGCCGTACGACGACAGCACGGGCACGAGCCGCTCGGCCTGGCGCACGCCGGCGGCGGTGAGCGGCCGGAGCCGGTCGTCCTTTCGCCACGCCTTGCGCGAGCGCGCCTCGCCGTGCCGAAGGACCAGGACGGCGTCCGAGCGCCGCTGCAGCGCGGCGGCCTCCCGCACCGTCGCGCGGTCGCGGGAGTAGGTGAGCCGGTCGAGCGCCTCGACCCAGCCGAGCCAGACGACCTCGTCGATCTCGTCGCCGCGGCGGTAGCCGGCGACGTCGTCGTCGCCGTCGACCGTGGCGGTCCAGTAGTGGACGGTCTTGCTGCGCCGCGAGCGCCCCGTGCCCACGGTGTAGCGCTGCTCGCCCAGCGCCGCGCCGAGGACGACGTCGAGGCCGGTCTCCTCGGCGACCTCGCGGCGCGCGGCCACGGTGGCGTGCTCACCCCGGTCGAGCTTGCCCTTCGGCAGCGACCAGTCGTCGTACCGGGGTCGGTGGACGAGGAGGACCTCCGGCGGGACCGAGGAGGAGCGACGCCTCGTCACCACCGCGCCGGCGGCGACCACGTGCCTGCGCTGAGCCATGGCCGTTAGTCTCACAGCACCCGCGGCCCAGGAGGACCCACCCCATGCAGAGACGGCTCGTGTCCGTCGTCGCCGGCGCGGTCGTCGTCGCGCTGGTCGTGGCCGGCGGGGTCGCCGCCTACCGGTTCCTCACCGCCCCGGAGGGGCAGCTCGTGCGGGCCGCCGAGGTCTCCCCGGCCTCGTCGCAGCGGCTGTCGTACACCGACTGGGCCGGCGTCCGCGACGAGCTCGACGCCGACGTCGACGCACGGTCGCCCGGCAGCGCCGTCCGCCGCTTCCTCGACGAGGGCTTCTCCTCCGACCTCACCTCCACCTCGGCGATGGTCTCCTCGGCGAGCGGCCTGCAGGACGCGCTGGGCCTCTCCCCCGCCACCGTCGAGTGGGAGGGCTTCAGCCAGTCGGCCGACGGGCAGGTCGTCGCCATGGCCATGCCCGCCGACGACGTCGAGGCCCTCGCGGACCGGCTGGAGGAACAGGGCTTCACCGCCCCGTCCGCCGACGACGGCACCTGGGACGGCGGCGCCGACCTGCTGGCCTCGATCGACCCGACCATCGACGCGGTGTTCGGCTACGTCGTCCTGCTGGCCGACGAGGGCCTCGTCCTCGCCTCCAACGCACGGTCGTACGTCGGCGCCGCGGCGGCGGTGGTCGCCGGCGACGAGCCGTCGATGCTCGACGCGGTCGGTGACGTCGTCCGGGCGGTCTCCGCCGACGAGGTGCCGCTGTCCGCGGCGGTGTCGACGGCGGAGTGGACCTGCGTCGAGCTCGGCTTCTCGCGGGCCGCCCCGGAGGCGGAGGTCGCCGCCGACCGCCTCGTGGACGCCGCCGAGGCCGAGGGCGGGGACGTCGACCCGATCACGGCGTTCGCGATGGCCAAGGTTCCCGGCGGGGCGGTGCGGACGGCCCTGTCGTTCGAGACCGACGAGCAGGCCGAGGACAACGCCGACCCGCGGGCCCGGCTGGCGTCCGGCCCGGCACCCGGCCAGGGCGGGACCTTCCGCACCCGCTTCCGTCTCCGCTCCGTCGTCGCCGACGGCAACGTCGTCGTCCTCGACATGGAGCCGCGGGCCCGTCAGCAGCTGCTGAGCGACCTGACCTCGGGCCCGCTGCTCTTCGCGATCTGCTGAACTGCTGAGCGCGGCGCCCCCGGACAGCACGAGGCCCCGCCCGGCAGTGTGCCGGGCGGGGCCTCGCTCAGAAAGTCCTGGGTGTGGCCAGGTCAGACGGGACGGACGTTCTCCGCCTGCGGGCCCTTCGGGCCCTGGGTGACGTCGAACTCGACCTTCTGGTTCTCGTCGAGGGACTTGTAGCCCTGGACCTGGATGGCCGAGTAGTGCACGAAGACGTCGTCGCCGCCGTCCTCCTGCGCGATGAAGCCGAAGCCCTTCTCAGCGTTGAACCACTTCACGGTGCCTTGAGCCATGGTGCCTTGTACTCCTCAATCAAGTGTGAGCCGCCACCTCGGCGACCCGCCCCAGGTGCGGGTGACACGTCGCTCCCACCCGCACACCCGAGAAGTACACGGAAAGAAACGCCGTTGGACACGAACTCCGCGGGCGTTGGACCAGCAAAGAAACATGCACCTGTTGCAGTTGTGACAGTACCAACTTGGCCGCCCCCTCACGCCATCCCCGCGTCCGAACTGTGGATGACCACCTCGGGAACAAACACCTGTTGCCCTCGGTTACCATTGCCGAAAGCAATGATTGTGGGAGGAACGGATGTCAGCCAGCACCGCGGACGTCGGCAGCCGAGCCAGTCGCGAGATCGTCGAGGCCCTGCGCCTCATCGGTCCGCTGCGTCGTGAGATCGCCCGGCTGGTGCCCGACGAGGTCGGGCCCGGGGGCCTCACGGCGTTGCGGGTCATCTCCGAGTCGCACGCCGCCGGGGGCGCGGCCCGGGTCAGCGACGTCGCGGCCGCGCAGCACATCGGGCTGCCCGTGGCGAGCCGTCAGGTCCGCCAGCTCGAGGACGACGGGCTCGTGACCCGCGAGGTCTCCCCCGCGGACCGCCGGGCGCACCGGCTCACGCTCACCGACAGCGGCCGCGGGCTGCTGGAGCGGGTCCACGCCGACCTCATCGCGTCGATCGACGCGGTCCTCGACGACTGGGACGCCGAGGACGCCGTCCAGCTCGCGCGCCTCATGGCCCGGCTGCACGAGGGCATCTCCCGACTCCCGGACGCCGTCCGGCACGACCACGCCGGGCGCGCCGCTCCCACCGAGAACACCGAGACCACACAGACCACCCAGGCCACGAAGACCGCACGCACCCTGCAGGAGAGCGCCGTATGACCACTGCACCACCCGACCCCACCACCCGCGCCGAGAGCGAACCCGCAGCCGGCGACGCGAGCCCCGCGCCGATGACCCCGCGCGAGATCATCACCGCGCTGTCGGGCCTGATGATGGGGATGCTCGTCGCGATCCTGTCGAGCACCGTCGTGTCGACCTCGCTGCCGCGGATCTTCGCCGACCTCGGCGGCGGCCAGTCGTCGTACACCTGGGTCGTCACCGCCACCCTGCTCGCCATGACCGTGTCGACGCCGGTCTGGGGCAAGCTCGCCGACATCTTCGACCGCAAGCTGCTGCTGCAGCTGTCGCTCGGGCTCTTCACGGTCGGCTCGGTCCTGGCGGCGTTCAGCCAGAGCGCCGGTCAGCTGATCGCCTGCCGCGGCGTCCAGGGCCTCGGCGTCGGCGGCCTGATGTCGCTGGCGATCATCGTGATCTCGGACATCATCAGCCCGCGTGAGCGCGGCAAGTACATGGGCGTCCTCGGCGGCGTCATGTCCATCGGCACCATCGGCGGCCCGCTGCTCGGCGGCCTGGTCACGGACGCCATCGGGTGGCGCGCGAACTTCTTCCTCGTCGTCCCGCTGTCGCTCGGCGCGCTGATCGTCATCCAGAAGACGCTGCACCTGCCGAAGCGCGCCCGCGGCCCGGTCCGCCTCGACTACCTCGGCGCCGTGCTCGTGACCGCCGCCGTGTCGACCCTGCTGATCTGGGTGACCCTCGCCGGCTCGGAGTTCGACTGGGCCTCCACGACGTCGTACGTCATGGTCGGCGGGTCGCTGCTCGCCGCGGTGCTGTTCGTGCTCGTCGAGCGCCGGGCGGCCTCGCCGCTGCTGCCGATGTGGCTGTTCGGCAACCGCACCGTCGTCCTCACCGTCATCGCGAGCATCGCGGTCGGCGTGGCGATGTTCGGCACCACCGTCTTCCTGTCGCAGTACATGCAGCTCGCCCGTGGCGAGACCCCGACGACCTCGGGGCTGCTGACGCTGCCGATGGTCCTCGGGTCGGTGGTCTCCTCGATCATCATCGGCCAGCTGATCAGCCGGACCGGCGTCTGGAAGCGCTACATGGTCACCGGCACGCTGTTCCTCACCGTGGGCCTCGCGCTCATGGGGACCATCCACTACGACACGCCCTTCTGGCACCTCGTGATCTTCATGGCGATCGTCGGTGTCGGCATCGGCGCCGTGATGCAGAACCTGATGCTGGTCACGCAGAACGTCCTGCCCGTCACGCAGATGGGTGCCGGCTCGTCGTCGGTGACCTTCTTCCGCAGCCTCGGCGGCGCGGTCGGCGTGTCCGCGATGGGCGCGCTGCTCGGCAGCCAGGCCTCCGACCGGATCGTCGACGGCCTCACCCGCCTCGGCGTGCCCGCGTCGGCGATGGGCTCCGGCGGCAGCGGGCAGATCCCCGACCTGTCGCAGCTGCCCGGCCCGGTGCGCCTCGTGGTCGAGGAGGCGTACGGCGAGGCCGTCGCCCACGTGTTCCTCGCCGCCGTCCCGCTGGCGATCGTCGCCTTCGTCGCGGTCGCGCTGCTGCCGAACCTCCCGCTGGGCACCAAGACCGGTATCGAGCAGATGGCGGAGGAGCGTGCGCTCAGCGAGGGCGCGACGGAGCCGAGGCCGGAGACGGGTGCGGAGGCCGAGGAGCTCGAGGTCACCCGCATCGAGGAGCCTCACGAGCCCGGCGCCCACAAGGCGGAGGCGGTCGGCACCCACCGCCGCTGACCCTGAGGCGTCACCAGTGCGGGCGTCCTGACGCAGATGCGTCGGGACGCCCGCGCTGTCATGTCACCGAGAGAGCCCCGACGCGCTCCACAGACCCCGAGTCGGCCCGAACGCCCACCTCAGCAACACCGAGTCGGCCCGAACGCTCACCTCAGCAACACCGAGTCGGCCCCAGTTGCACGATCACCTGGCTTCGACGTGCTCGACGAGCATCGGGTGCCTGAGCAACCAGGGCCACCGGCACGCCCCGGCTCGGGCCGACTCGGCGTCCTACAGCGGCCCGTTCGGGCCGACTCGGCGTCGTACAGCGGCCCGTTCGGGCCGACTCGGCGTCGTACAGCGGCCCGTTCGGGCCGACTCGGCGTCGTACAGCGGCCCGTTCGGGCCGACTCGGCGTCGTACAGCGGCCCGTTCGGGCCGACTCGCGCTACCGGTACGGCGTCGCGGCGTCGGTGAGCCAGGCGGCGAGGTGGCGGGCGTACGACGCGCGGACGTAGCAGCGCCAGCCGTCGTCGGCGACGCGACCGAGGACGACCTGGCAGCCGGCGAGGACGCCCTGCACGGCGTCGCCGACCGCGACGACCTCGAGGTCGACCGGGCAGCCGTGAGCCAGGACCGTCAGGGCGTGCGCGCCCGTCAGCGTGACGACGGTGCGCTGGCCGGAGACGTCCACGCCGCGGTTCCCGGGGGCGAGCGGGGCCTCGAGGGCGACCACCTCGGACGGCGGCCCGTCGACCAGCCACCACCCCGGGCCGAGGCCCCACACGTGGCCGCGGTCGACGTCGGCGGGACGCTCGCCCCGCACCTCGACCAGCTGGCGGAACGGGTCCTCGACCATCGTCAGGCCGGGTGACGACAGGCCGAACGCCGAGCCCGCGAGGGGCGAGCGGCGCAGCTCCAGCAGGGCGGTGGACTCAGGCACCGTCACGGCGGGCCCCCTCCGGGTCGTAGCTGACCGGGGCGGTCACCCGCACCGGCGTGCCGACGAGGTCGTCGACGGCGTCGAGGACCTCGCCGATGCGGTCGCGTCCGCCGTCCAGCAGCGCGAGGGCGAAGGGTCCCTCGACGCCCGCGGCGTACGCACTGGTCACGTGCCCGAGCATCGGCACGGGCGTCGCGCTGAGGTCGGCGCCGTGGGCGACGAGCTGCGAGCCCTCGGCGATCAGGCTGGTGCCGTCGACCGGCGCCAGGCCGACGAGGTGGCGGCGGTCGGGGCGCTGAGCGTCGGGACGGGCGTGGGAACGCTTGCCGACGTAGTCCGTCTTCTTCCTCGACAGCGCCCACCCAAGCCCCAGGTCGGCGGGGGTGACGGTGCCGTCGGTGTCCTGCCCGACGATCGGGAACGCCTTCTCGGCGCGCAGCACGTGCATCGTCTCGGTCCCGTACGGCGTGATCCCGTGCGGCGCCCCGGCCTGCGCGACGGCGTCCCAGAGGGCGGCGCCGTACCAGGCGGGCACGGAGACCTCGAAGGCCAGCTCGCCGGAGAACGACACCCGGGCGAGACGTGCCGGCATCCCCGCGACCACCGCCTCGCGGTGCGTCATGAAGCCGAAGCCCTCGGCGCTGACGTCCTCGTCGGGCGCCAGGGCGGCGACGACGTCGCGCGACAGCGGCCCGGCGATCGCGACGGTCGACCAGTGGTCGGTCTGCGAGGTGCAGACGACGTCGAGGTGCGGCCACTCGGTGAGCAGCCACTCCTCGAGGGTGTCGAGGACGGCGGCGGCGTTGCCGGTCGTGGTCGACATCAGCCAGTCGGTCTCCGACAGCCGCATCGTGGTGCCGTCGTCGACGACCATGCCGTCGGGGCCGCACATGACGCCGTACCGGACCTTGCCGACGGCGAGCGTCGAGAAGAGGTTCGTGTAGACCATGTCGAGCAGGACGCCGACGTCCGCGCCGCGCAGGTGGATGGCGCCGAGGGTGGAGGCGTCCATCATCCCGACGCCGGTGCGCACCGCCCGGCACTCGCGGACGACGGCCTCGTCGAGGGACTCGTCGACCGACGGGAACGCGTAGGGCCGCTTCCACTGCCCGACGTCCTCCATCGGGGCGTGGGCGACGCGGTCGTGGATGGGCGTCACGCGCACCGGGTCGGAGAGCACGCCGCGGTTGCGGGCCGCGAGCAGCCCGAACGGCACGGGCACGAGCGGCGGCCGGGCCCCCGTCGCGCCGACGCGGCCGAGCGGCTCGCCGAGCAGCTGCGCGAGGACGCCGGCGGCGAGGACGCCGGAGCAGCGGCCCTGGTCGGCGCCGGTGCCGATCGTCGTGTGGCGCTTGACGTGCTCGACGCTGCGCAGCCCCGCCTCGACGGCGTGGCGGACGTCGGCGAGCGTGGCGTCGCGGTGCAGGTCGAGGTAGGTCCCGGCCGCCTGCTCGTCGGTGAGGTCGGTGGCGCAGAACCAGGCCGCGGGTGCGCGCCCCCCCGTGTCGGCCGCGGTGCGCTCCGTCCCCGCCCACGAGAACCGGCCGCCCTGCGGCGGGGCGTCGGGGACGAACCCGGCGACGTCGTCGGACCAGCGGGTGGTGCCGCCGGCGTGGGTCCACAGGCGGGTCTCGGGGGTGACGGCACCGGACACGGCGAGCAGGTCGACCTCGACGGTGCCGGACGTGGTGTGGACGGCGGTGACCCTCCCGGTGTCGGAGCCGCCGTCGGTCCCCGTCACGACGTCGCCGTCGCGGACGTCGAGCACGGCCACGACGTCGACGCCGGCCTCGGCGAGGGCGGCCGCGGCGGCGTGGCCGCCGTCGTGGGCGGTCCACACGACCGCGCGGCGCCCGGGCAGGACGCCGTAGCGCTCGACGTACGCCGCGGCGGCGCCGGCGAGCATGACGCCCGGGCGGTCGTTGCCGGGGAAGGCCATCGGCCGCTCCTCCGAGCCGGTCGCGAGGACGACGCGCCGCGCCTGCACCTGCAGGAGGCGGCGGGCGCCGCCACCGTCGGCGGAGTCGAGACGCTGCACCGCGACGAGCCGGCCGTGGGCGTGCGCGCCGACCACGGTCGTGTCCGGCAGGCAGCGGGCGCCGTCGACGACCGGCGCGGTCGGGGCGTCGTCCAGGACGATCACGCGTCCCTCCCCCGCCGCGACGGCGGCACGGGCCGCGGCGACGCCGGCCTCCCCGCCGCCGACGACCGCGACCTCGCAGTGCAGGTGGAGGACGTCGTACCGCGTCTCGTCGGTGTGGGGCAGCAGCCGGCCGCGGCCGGCGAGGCGCTCGACCGTCAGGCCGTCGTACGCCGGCTGGGTGGTGGCCTGGACCATCGGCTCGCCGGTGCCCGGCCCCCCGTGATCCAGCACCTGGACCCACGCGTTCGGCTCCTCGCGCCCGATGCCGACGAGGCCGCGGGGGCGTCCGGTGTAGATGCCGGCGCCGACGACGTCGAGGTCGTTCGCGAGCATCGCGGAGGCCAGGGTGTCGCCGGCGTACGCCGTGAGCTCGACGCCGTCCACGGTCACGGTGAGCGGACGGGTGCGGTCGATCCGGCTGCCGCCGGTGGGGAGCCTGCTCATGCGCGCACCCCCTCCGAGACCGGACGGAACTCGTCGGACACGGTGTGGCGGTCGATCGTGAACCACTGCCGGCACGCGGCGACGTGGCACCAGCGCTCGGTGAACCAGCCGGCGGGGTCGGCGCGGACGAAGAGGTACTCCGCCCAGGCGACGTCGTCCAGCGCGGACGGGTCGGCGGGGTAGTCGACGCCGGCCTCGCCCCCGTAGTGGAACTCGGTCTCGTCTCGCTCCCCGCAGTGCGGGCAGGGGATCCTCAGCACGGTCGTCCTCCAGGTGCCGGGTCGGTCAGCAGTGGTGCAGACAGGGGGTCAGTGGGCGACGGCGGCGGCGCCGTGCTCGTCGATCAGGCGGCCGGTGGTGAACCGCTCGAGCGCGTACGGCTCGACCAGCGGGTGGGCGCGGCCGTGGGCGACGGAGTCGGCGAAGACGTGGCCGATGCCGGGGGTGGCCTTGAAGCCGCCGGTCCCCCAGCCGCAGTTGATCCACACGTTGTCGCCGGCGGCCGCCAGCGGCCCCACGATGGGCGAGGCGTCGGGGGTGACGTCGACGATCCCGGCCCAGGTCCGCAGCACGTGGGCGCGGGCGAAGATCGGGAAGAGCTCGACGGCCGCGGCCATCTGCTCCTCGACGACGTGGAACGAGCCGCGCCGTCCGTAGCCGATGTGCGCGTCGACGCCGGCGCCCATCACCAGCTCGCCCTTGTGGGCCTGGCTGACGTAGACGTGGACGGCGTTGCTCATCACGACGGTGTCGAGGACCTGCTCGAGCAGCTCGGAGACCAGCGCCTGCAGCGGGTGCGACTGCACCGGCAGGCGGACGCCGAGCTCCTCGGCCAGGACGGCGGAGTGCCCTGCGGCGCACAGCACGACCGTGCCCGCGGAGATCTCGCCGCGCGTCGTGGACACCGAGGTGACCCGGCCGCCGGCCTGGGTGAAGCCGGTGACCTCGCAGTCGCTGACGAGGTCGACGCCCATCTCGTACGCCGCCCGCGCGTAGCCCCACGCGACGTAGTCGTGCTTCGCGATGCCGGCCCGCGGCTGGAAGGTCGCCCCGTGCACCGGGTGCCGCGGGCGCTCACTCACGTCGAGGACCGGCGCGAGCTTGCCGACCTCGGCGGGGGTGAGCCAGTGCGCGTCGATGCCGTTGAGCTGGTTGGCGTTGACCCGCCGCTTGCCCTCGCGGACGTCGGACAGGTTGTGCGCCAGGTTGAGCACGCCGCGCTGGTCGAACATCACCGTCGTGCCGAGCCGCTCCTCGAGGGTCTCCCAGAGCCCGAGTGCGTGCTCGTAGATGCCGGCGGAGGCGTCCCAGAGGTAGTTCGACCGGATGATCGTGGTGTTGCGGGCCATGTTCCCGCCGGCGAGCCACCCCTTCTCGAGCACGGCGACGTTCGTGATGCCGTGGTCGGCCGCGAGGTGGTACGCCGTGGCGAGGCCATGCCCGCCACCGCCGACGACGACGACGTCGTAGGCCTTCTTCGGCTCGGCGTCCTTCCAGAGGCGGGGCGGGTGCTCCGGCAGGCGCGGCGCGGGCTTCATCAGGAGTTCCTCACCCTCGCCATGTCGGCGTCGTACAGCGGCTCGGCGGTCACGGTGTAGGGCAGCGCCTCGCCGAACGAGCCGACGGACAGCTCGGTGCCGACCTCGGCCAGCTGGGGCGGCACCCAGGCGTAGGCGATCGCCCTGCCGACGGTGAAGCCCCAGGCGCCGATGGTCGTGTACCCGACGCACTCGCCGCCGGCGTGGACCGGCTCGTGCCCGAGGACGACGGCCCGCGGGTCGGGCGAGGTCAGGCAGACGAGGCGCTGGCGGGGCTCGCCGACGACCTCGGGCGCCGGGCCGCGCCCGCCGCGGACGGCCCAGGCGAGGCCGGCCTCCTCGGCGGTGTGGTCGGAGGTCATCTCCGAGCCGTAGGCGCGGTAGCCCTTCTCCAGGCGCATCGAGGTGAACGACGTGCGGCCCGCGGCGACGATGCCGTGCTCGCGGCCCGCCTCCATCAGCGTGTCCCACAGACGGCGACCGAGGTCGGCGGTGCACGACAGCTCGTAGCCGAGCTCCCCGACGTACGAGACGCGCAGGGCGGTCACGGGGACCATCCCGACGTGCGCCTCGGTGCCGCGGAAGTAGCGCAGCGCCTCGTTGCTCCAGTCGTCGGTGCTGACCGACTCGATCACCGCGCGTGCCTTCGGGCCCCACAGGCCGATGCAGCAGGTGCCGGGCGTCAGGTCGGTGACGGTGACGTCGTCGGGCGCGAGGCGCGTCAGCAGGTCGACGTCGCGGGGACCGTTCACGCCGAGGAGGAACCGGTCGCGGCCGTAGCGCGGCGCGAGCCGCGCGACGGTGACGTCGGAGAGCACCCGGCCGCGCTCGTCGAGGATCAGGCAGTACGTCACCCGGCCCACCGGGGTGTCCATCTTCGCGGTCACCAGGCCGTCGAGGAAGGCGACCGCGCCGCGGCCGGCGACCTCGACGCGGGTCAACGACGACAGGTCGTGCAGCGCGACGCCCTCGCGGGTGGCGCGGACCTCGGCGCCGGCGATCGGCGACCAGTAGCGCGCCGCCCACTCGCCCGGCCGGGCGGCCTCGTCGGCCTCGGTGACCAGCGACGCGTTGGCGCCGTACCAGAGCGGGCGCTCCCAGCCGGACGCCGACTCGCAGACGGCGTCAAGCTCGCGCTGGCGGTCGGCGAACGGGGGCAGCCGCAGCGGTCGCGGGTCGTCCATCGACTGGTGCGGGTGGATGATGTCGTAGACCTCGACGAAGCCCTGCTGGCCCCGGGCGGAGACGAACTCGGGCCCGTCGCCGTGGGGCGGGAAGCGGTGCACGTCGGCACCCGCCGGGTCGATCGTGGAGACGCCGTCGACGAGCAGCTCGGCGACCATGCGGCCGACGCCCGCGGAGTGCGTCACCCAGACCGCCTCGGCCACCCAGAAGCCGGGCACGTCGCGGCTCTCGCCGACGAGCGGGCCGCCGTCGGAGGTGAACGAGAACATGCCGTTGATGCCGTGCTCGACCTCGACCTCCCGCAGGCCGGGCAGGAGCTCCTGCGACGCCTTCCACGGGCCCTCGAAGTCCGCCGGCGTCCACGGCCGGACCGACGGCATGACGTCGCCGCCCCAGTCGTCGAAGTCGTGCACCGACACCGGCATCGGCCGGTGGGCGTAGGAGCCGATCATCTGCTTCTCGCCGGCGTCGCGGTAGTAGAGGTCCTCACCCTGGTGGCGCAGGATCGGGCGGACGGCCTCGGCGGTCTGGCCGGCCTGGGCGGGCAGCGCGGTGGTGGTCGCGAGCTGGTGCTCGAGCGGCACGAGCGGCAGGCGCATCCCGGCCATCGCGGCGACCTTCTGGCCCCAGATGCCGGCGCAGCAGACGACGACGTCGGCGTCGATCTCGCCGGCGGTGGTCTCGACGCCGGCGACCCGGCCGTCCTCGCCGCGCAGCAGGCCGGTGACCTCGACGCCGGACCGCAGCGTGGCGCCGCGGGACTCCGCCCGCCTCGTCTGGGCGTCGACCGCGCGGACGGCCTTCGCCAGGCCGTCGCCGGGCGTGTGGAGACCGCCGAGGACGGCGTCGGGGTCGAGCAGGTCGTGCAGGCGCACGCACTCCTCGGGGCCGACGACACGCGCCTCGATGCCGTGGGTGGCGAGCCAGCCGGCGCGGCGGTGCAGCTCGGCGAGGCGCTCCGGGGTGGTCGCGACCTCGAGCCCGCCGACGGGCAGGAAGCAGGGCCCCTCGTCGGTCGAGAGGGTGTTCAGCTTGTCGACCGTGTACGCCGCGAGGTCGGTCATCATCCGCGACCCGCTGGCCCGGAAGACCAGGCCGGGGGCGTGGGTGGTCGACCCGCCCGGCGTCGGGATGGGGCCCGCGTCGAGGACCGTGACGTCGGTCCAGCCGCGCTCGGTCAGCTCGTCGGCCACGGCGGCGCCGACGACGCCGGCGCCGATGACGACCACTCTCTTCTGGGTCATGACGTTCCCTCCACACGGTCCCGCACCCAGGCGTGGAACGCCTCGATGTGGTGCTCCGACGGCACGAGGACCCCGCCGTCGGCGTACAGGCGCGAGCCCATCGCGGGCTGGCACCGCTCGCAGGCCTCGAAGTCCTGCGCGTTGACCCGGTGGAACAGCTCGACGGACGCGTCGAGGCGCGCCGCCAGCTCCGGGTCGGCGTCGTCACCCGTCGCGGCCTCGACCACGCCGGGGGCGTAGAGCCAGTCGCACTCGACGACCGTGCGGTCCGGGCCCATCGGGTACATCCGGTGCCAGATCACGTGGTCGGGCACGAGGTTTACGAACACCTGCGGGCGCACGGTGATCGCGTAGTAGCGGCGGTCCTGGTCGTCGGTCATGCCCGGCAGCGGGTCGAAGCCGGCCGTGCCGTCGACGGTGAACCCGGCGACCTCCTCACCGAACTCCGCGCCGTGGCCCACGTAGTACTGCGCCGCGAGCCCGTCCGCGAACTCCGGCAGCACCTCGGTGAGCTCGGGGTGGATCGTCGCGCAGTGGTAGCACTCCATGAAGTTCTCGACGATGAGCTTCCAGTTCGCCGCGACGTCGTAGGTGATGCGGCGACCGAGGCTCAGCGAGCCCACGTCGTACGCCGCGAGCGGCTCGAGGCTGCCGAGGCGCTCGGCGAGGTCGGCCTGGACGGTGTCGGCGAACGACGGCGGCTCCTCGCCGGCGAGGGGCGCGAGGCTGACCCAGACGTAGCCGAGCCAGGAGTGGACGGCGACCCGCTTGAGACCGAACTCGATGCGGTCGACGTCCGGCATCGACGTGAGGTTCGGGGCGGCGATGAGCTTGCCCTCGAAGTCGTAGGTCCAGGCGTGGTAGGGGCACTGGAAGTTGCGGCGCCTCTCCCCCGCGTCCTCGGTGCAGATCCGGGCGCCGCGGTGGCGGCACACGTTGAGGAACGCGCGGACCTCGCCGCGGCGGGTGCGGGTCAGCAGGACCGACTCCCGCCCGACGGTGACGGTGCGGAACGACCCGGCGTTCGGCAGGTCGTCCTCGCGGACCGCGCAGAACCAGTCGTGCTCGAAGATCCGCTCGCACTCGGCGTCGAACCAGGCGCGGTCGACGTACGTGTGGCCGGGCAGGGTCGGCAGCAGGCTGGACGGCGTGACGCCGCGGGCCTTCTGCTCGTCGGTCGTGGTGACCGGGGGCTCGTCGTGGCTCTGCGGGAGCCCCTGGTCGACGCCGGGGTCGAGGGTCGTCACGCGGCGACGCTCGCGACGCCGAGGCTGCGCTTCCAGCGGTTGAACAGCTTGGGCTGGCCCATGCCGAGGACGGCGACGGCGGTCGCGCCGTGCCACCAGACGACGAGGGCGTCGCCGCCCTCGAGGCTGCCCGACTCGACGGTGAGCACCTCCCCGCCGGTGCGACGGCCGGCGAACTGCAGGCGCACGCCGTACTGGTCGGACCAGAAGTACGGCGCGGCGGCGACCGCGGCGGGGGCCTGGCCGAGGACCGAGGCGGCGACCGCACGCGGGCGGGTCAGGGCGTCGTTCCAGTGCTCGGTGCGGTGGTGGGCGGCGCGCTCGACGTCCCACCAGGCCGAGCAGTCGCCGACCGCCCAGACGCCCGGGACGGCGGTCGCACCGGTCGCGTCGGTCGCGACGGCACCCGCGTCGGTCAGCGGGACGCCGGAGCCGGCCAGCCAGTCGGTGGCAGGCACGGAGCCGATGCCGGCGACGACCACGTCGGCGGGCAGGTGCGTGCCGTCGTCGAGCAGGACGCCGTCCACCTGGGTCGTGCCGGTGAGACGGGCGACGGGGACGCCGCAGTAGAGGGGCACGCCGTGCGCGGTGTGCAGGCCGGCGACGGCGGCGCCGACCTCCTCGCCGAGCGGGCCGGCGAGCGGCGTCGTGGAGGCCTCGACCAGCGACACCTCGACGCCGAGCTTGTGGGCCGTGGCCGCGATCTCGGCGCCGACGAAGCCGGCGCCGACCAGCACGAGGCGGCTGCCGGCGACGAGCTCGGTGCGCAGCGCCAGGGCGTCGTCCAGCGTGCGGAGCACGTGGACGCCGGCCAGGTCGCCACCGAGGTGGGCGGGAAGGCGACGGGCGCGCGCGCCGGTGGCGAGCACGACCGCGTCGGCGACCAGCACCGTGCCGTCGTCCAGGGTCACGCAGTGGGTGGGCTCGACGCCCGCGGCGCCGAGGCCGACGTCCAGGCCGACGGCGCGACGCCCGACCAGCCAGGTGGCGGCGAGGTCGGTGTCGTCGGCGTCCTCCAGGGCGAGGTCCTCCGGCGAGAGCGACCCGTCCAGGAAGCCCTTCGACAGCGGCGGCCGGTCGTAGGGACGGTGCTGCTCGTCGCCCACGACCGTCAGCGCGCCGTCGTACCCCGCGTCACGGAGGGCACGGGCGGTGGCGTGGCCGGCGAGCGAGGCGCCGACGACGACCACGTGGCGGGGGCTCACGACGGCGCTCCGCCCGCGACGCCGGCGGCCACGCCGGGGGGCAGGTTCGGCGCGTCGGTCGAGAGCTCGGCCCAGACCTGGCCGTCGACGACCTTCGCCGCGTGGGTGCGCACCGGCTTCTTCGCCGGGGGCTGGTCGACGGCGCCGGTGCGCAGGTCGAAGCGGGACTCGTGCAGCGGGCACTCCACCCAGCACCCCTCGAGGTAGCCGTCGGCGAGCGAGGCGTCCTGGTGGGTGCAGGTGTCGTCGACGACGTACACGTCGTCGTCCTCGGTGCGGAACACCGCCACCGGCGGGGAGGTCGTCGTGACCCTCAACCCCTCGCCGGGGACGACGTCGTCGAGTGCGCACAGGTGGTGCATGGGCTCTCCCGGGATCGTGCTGTCTTACCCGCAGCCTGAGTCCCCTCGAGGCGCCGTGTCAATCACCCTGGCCTGAGAAACACGGATGAAATCTCGGTGTTGCCTACCGGACCTCAAGGAACGTTCAAAACCCGCGCTGACCTGCAAGAACTCCGGGTGGACAAGTGTTTGCGCTGTTCCGCTGAGTGCAACTACTGTTGCGACATGCGGAACACTGCTGAGCAGACGTCATCAGCTCCCGGCGTCATCGACAGAGCAGCCCAGCTGCTCGCCCTGGTGGTGCGTGCCGAGCGCGGCCCGACGTTCACCCAGCTGGTCGCCGAGACCGGCATGACGAAGGCGACGGTCTCGCGCACGATGGCCGCCCTGGAGCGCAACGACCTCGTCGAGCGCACCGAGGAGGGCACCTTCCGCGGCGGCGCGCTGTTCGTCGAGTACGCCGCCCGCTTCGACCGCACCGAGGCGCTCATCGCGCAGGCGCGCCCGCTGATGCAGACGCTGATGCAGCGCACGGGCGAGACCGTGCACCTCGCGGTCGCGCTGGGCGACACCGTGACCATCGTCGAGCAGGTCGACGGCCCCCACATCGTCGGGGCGGTGAGCTGGGTCGGGTACGACGTCCCGCCCCACTGCTCGGCGCTCGGCAAGGTCCTCATCGCCTGGGGCGTCGTCCGCTTCCCGTTCGGTCGCCTGTCCATGCCGACCTCCCAGACCATCTCGACCCACGCGGAGCTGCGCGAGCACCTCGAGGCCTGCCGCGACCGCGGCTGGGCGACCACCCTCAGCGAGCTGGAGGAGGACCTCGACGGCATCGCCGTGCCCGTGCGCGGGACCGGCGACCGTGTCGTGGCCGCCCTCGGCGTCTCGGGGCCGACGTACCGCTTCGGGGACCGGCTCGAGGAGGTCGCCGACCTGCTCGGCTCGGCCGCCGACGACCTGCATCGGGCGCTGGTGCGTCAGTCGCGACGCACGATCCGCTGAGCCTCAGCGGGTAGGGCGCTGCCCGGGCCCCCGGTCGCGGACCATCCGCCGGACGAGCTGGTACTCCCGCTGGGCGCGCCCCGCGTGCTCCCAGGCCTCGTCGTACCGCCCGTGGCGAGCCGCGGTGTCCGAGAGGAAGGCCGCGTCGTCGGCGGCGATGGCGTGCTTGCCGAGGTCGGCGTACGCCAGCTCGCCCCACACCTGCGTCGACAGCCGCAGCGCCCGGTCGGCACGGCTCCGCGCCAGCGCGGACGCGATCCTGCTCGAGAAGGCCCGCAACCCCCGTGGCGTGCTCACCCGTCGTTTGTACCCCGCAGGTGTCGATCGTGCAGGTGGATGGCCGATTCGGGTCGTTGCGGAGGTAATGGACGTTGCGGTCACGCCCCTCTCGCCGACCTCGGTCGCCCGTCTAGGCTCGGCGGGCACCCGGGCCTCTAGCTCAACCGGCAGAGCAGCGGACTTTTAATCCGCGGGTTGTGGGTTCGATCCCCACGGGGCCCACGCGCGACCGGGGTCGGGGCCCGACCCGGCGCCTACGGACGCAGGACCCCGTCGAGGGCGGCGACGAGGGCGGCGTGACGGGCACGGACGTCGGCGTAGGCGGTGACCCACGCGGGGTCCGGGTGGGCGGCCTCGCCGAGGTGGACCATCGCGTCGACGGCGTCCGGCCAGGTCGGGTGGAGACCGACACCGACCGCGGCCGAGACCGCGGCGCCGAGGCCGGCGGCCGAGGGCGCGGTGGGCGCCCGGACGGGAGCCTGGAGGCAGGCCGCGACCATGGCGAGGACGAGAGGCGAGCGTCCCCCTCCTCCGGAGACGACGACGGTGGTGACGTCGAGACCGACCTCGTCGGCCATGGCGCGGGCGTGGCCGGTCACGGTCAGCACGAGGCCCTCCAGGACGGCCCGGTACAGGTGGGCGGGGCCGTGGCGGCCGTCGAACCCGACGAAGGCCCCACGCCGCCAGGGTGCGTCGGGCGGGGCGAGCCAGTCCGGGACGCACAGCAGCCCGTCCGCACCGACGTCCAGCGCCGCCGCGGCCTCGCCGAGGGCGACCTCGTCGCCCGCGCGCCCGTCGACGGCGAGGTGGTGGCCGACGAGGTCGCGGACCCAGGAGACGGTCCACATGCCGCGGCGCACCCCGGTGCTCTCGAGCAGCACCGCGCCCGGCACCGCCGCCGGGTTGGCCCAGTACGACGTCCCGGACGCCTCGGCCCCGGGGGGCCCCACCGCCATCGACGCGACGAACGTGCCGAGCGAGACCAGCAGCGGTCCGGGCTGCAGCAGGCCGCAGCCGAGCGCCTCGACCGCCTTGTCGTTCGCGGTCGCGACCACGGGCACCCCCGCGGGCAGCCCGGTGGCCGCGGCGGCGGCCACCGTGACCTCCCCGAGCACCTCCCCCGGCTCGACGACGTCCTCGGGCGGCTCCTGCCACAGCGCGTAGGCCGCCGTGGAGTCGCGGACGACGCCGGTCAGCCGGGCCGTCAGGTACGCCGACGACGCGACGACGTGGACCGTCCCCGGGGGCGGGTCGTCGGCGCCGCGGACGTCCATCCAGGAGCGAACCGGGGCCGCGAGCGAGCCGTCGGCACGCAGCAGGGCGGTGCAGAAGCGGATGCCGCACAGGCCCACCGCCCGCACGTCGGCCACCCTCGGGCCCAGCGCCGCCACCGCCTCGGTGGAGGCCGCCGCGAGTGAGTCCCACAGGTCGTCCCCGGGGTGCTCGACCTGCCCCGGGGCGGGCGCCACGGTCGGCGCCAGCGGCCGCTGCGCCGAGGCCACGACTCCCCCGGCGAGGTCGTGGACGACGACCTTCGCGCTCTGCGAGCCGAGGTCGATGCCGACGACCAGGGCGCCGTCCGCACGGGCCACCACCGGGGCGCCTAGAGGTCGTCGCCGAGCGGGAAGATCGTGCCCGCGTTCATCGTGCCGTTCGGGTCGAACGTCCGCTTCAGCCCGGCCAGGATCGGGTAGGCGCTGCCGTGCTCCTCGCGCGTCCACTCGGTGCGGTACTTGCCGATCCCGTGGTGGTGCACCATCGACCCGCCGACGGCCAGCGCCTCCTCGACCACGATCGCGTTCAGCGGCCGGTGGTAGAGGTCGATCTCCTCCCGCGGCTCGCAGGTGATGTCGTAGTCGTAGACGAAGTAGAGGTTCGTGCCGGTCTGGTAGCTGTGCGAGGAGTGCGCGCCGAGCATCGTGAGGTCACCGGCGCGGGGGAACTCCTCGCGGACGCGACGCATGACGTTGTCGTAGAGCGCCGGGACGGCCGACCAGCTGGCCGAGACCTCGGTCGTGTAGCCGAGGTGGGCCTCGCGCAGCATCGCGGCCTTCTCCGCCTCGATCTTGTCCGGGCCCCAGTTGAGGTGGGTGAACCACTCCTCGACGAGGCCCTGCTCGACCGGGGTGACGCGGTGCTCCTCGGCACACCGGGCGACGGCGTCGTCGATGCCGGCGGCGGTGGCCTCGACGAGCCGGCGCGGACCCTCCGCGACGAGGACGACGACGCTGGTGCGCTCGGCGTCGAAGCCGGGCAGGTGGCTGAAGTGCTGCTGCGCGTCGCCGGGCGAGTAGGCGCGGGCGACCGACGGCCGGTAGCCCCCGACGACGACCTCGCGGAGGATCTCGATGCCGGCGGCGAAGTCGTCGATCAGGTAGCCGCGGAACTCGAGGGCCTCGGGGGCGCGGAAGACCTTCACGGTGACCTCGGTGACGACGCACAGCGCGCCCTCGTTGCCGATGACGACGTGGCGCAGGTCGGGGCCGGCGGCCCGGCGGGGGACGTTCTTGATCCGGGCGACCGTGCCGTCGGGGAACACCGCCTCGAGCCCGACGACCATGTCCTCGATGCCGCCGTACAGGGTGGACAGCTGCCCGATCGAGCGCGTCGCGACGAGTCCGCCCATCTGCGCGATGGGCTTCGACTGCGGCGAGTGGCCGGTGGTGAGGCCCTGGGCCCGCAGCTCGTCCTCGAGCCGCTGGAGGCCGACCCCGCACTGCACGGTGGCCTGCATGTCGACCGGGTCGATCGAGAGGATCGCGTCCATCGGCGAGCAGTCAAGGACGATCGAGTCCGCGACCGCGGTCTCGAGGCCGCCCTCCGTCGCCGTACCGCCGGTGCGCGGGACGACGTTCAGGCCGTGGGCGTCGGCGTAGGTCAGCACCGCCCGGACGTCGTCCGTCGAGCGGGCGCGGACGATCGCGGCGGGGAACGGGCCGTCGAAGATGCCGTGGACGGCCGTGTACTTCTTGAACCGGTCGACGCTGGCGGCGCGGATCGCGTCGGGGTCGACCTCGACCTGCGACTCGCCGAGGAGGTCGACGAGGTCGGCGACGATGCCGGCGGTGGCGGGGGTGGTGAGCTCTGCGGTCATTCCGGGGTGCTCCGGTTCACGAGTCGGGGTCAGCGGACGAGGTAGCCGCCGTCGACGGCCAGGACGTGGCCGTGGACGTAGTCGGAGGCGCGGCTGGCGAGGAAGACGACGGCGCCCATGAGGTCCTCCGGCTCGCCCCAGCGGCCGGCCGGGACGTGGTCGACGACGACCTGGCTCGCCGCGGGGTCGGCGCGGCGGGCGGCGGTCATGGGGGTGGCCATGTAGCCGGGGGCGATGGCGTTGACGCAGATGCCGTCGGCGGCGAGCTCGTCGGCGTACGCCTTGGTGAGGCCGGCGATGCCGTGCTTGGTGGCGGCGTACGCCGGGGACCCCCGGCCCCCGAGGACGCTGAACAGCGACGCGACGTTGATGATCTTGCCGCCGCCCTGGGCGCGCATCGTGGGCACGCACTCCTGGGAGAGCTCGAAGGCGGCGGTGAGGTTGAGCGCCACCATGGCGTCCCAGCGCGCCCGCCCGAACGACTCGACGTCGCCGATCAGGCTGATCCCGGCGGAGTTCACGAGCACGTCGAGGCGCCCGTACGTCGCGAGGCAGCGCTCCACCACCTGCCGCGGCGCGCCGGGGGCGGTGAGGTCGATCGTCAGCTCGTCGTACGACGCCCCACGGGCCTCGACCAGCGCGCGCGTCTCGCCGCCGTCGTCCGCGACGGTGGGCACGAGGACGTCGGCGCCCGCCGCGGCGAGCGCGAGGGTGAAGGCCCGGCCCAGGCCGCCGTTGCCACCGGTCACCACCGCGACGCGCCCGGCCAGGGAGAACGCGTCGAGCGAGAACTGCTCCACGGAACCGCACACTAGGACCATCCGCCGCGAGCGATGAGTCAGGTCCGTCCCGCGGGTCCTCCCGACCATGACGTTCACCGGAGTGATGGCCAACCTGACCGTCGGCGACCTGGACCGCAGCCGTGCCTGGTACGCGGCCGTGGTCGGGCGCGAGCCCGACGAGTCACCGATGGAGGGACTGCTGGCCTGGTACCTGGGCGAGGCCTCCCACCGGGTCGGTCTCCAGGTCCACGAGGAGCCCGACCGTGCCGGGCGCGGTGGGGTCGTGCTCCACACCGAGGACCTGGCCGCCACCGTCGCCCGCCTCGACGCGGCCGGCGTCGCGCACGACGAGCCGTTCGACGCCACGCACACCCAGGTCATGGTGATGAGCGACCCGGACGGCAACCGCGTCGTCGTCACCGCCCCGTTCGCCTGAGGGCGGGCCCGGGGGTCGAGGCGCTCGCAGGGACGCCGCTCCGCGCGAGTTGCCCCTCGTGAGACGGCGTGGTTCCATATGAGACATCAATGTCTCATATGGAACGAGAGTGACCCATGTCCACGCGTGAGCAGGTGCTGGACGCCGCGCTGCGCACCCTGAACGCCGACCCCACCGCCAGCCTCGCGACGATCGCCGAGGCCGCCGGGGTGGGCCGGGCGACGCTGCACCGCCACTTCCCCGGCCGCGACGACCTCGTGCGCGAGCTCGGCGACCGCTCGCTCGACCGGTGGGAGCAGACCCAGGACGCCAGCGGGATGGCCGACGCCATCGCCGACGGCGGCGCCGAGGCGGTCACGGCCTGCCTGCACTCGATGTTCCCGCGCCTCGTCGTCGACGCCGAGGACCACGGCTTCGCCCTGACCGACTCCTTCCTCGTCTGCGACCCCGAGCTCGCCGCACGCACCGCCGCGCTCGAGGAGCGCGAGGTCGGTCTGTGGCGCACCGCCCAGGCCGCGGGCGTCGTGCGACCCGAGCTGCCGGCGCGCTGGTACCTCCACGCGGGCTACGGCCTGCTCGTCGCCGCGCGCGACGCGCTGCGCGCCGGGGACGTCGCCCGCCGCGACGTCGCCGACCTCGTCCTGGACACGCTCCTGCACGGCATCGGCACGAGCACCCCGACCACCACGAGCACCACCACGACCCCGGAGGGAGGGGCCCGATGACCACCCTCACGCCCGACACCCACCCGCACGACACCCCGGCCCACCCCCGACGCTGGGCCGGGCTCGCCGTCCTGTCCGCCAGCCTGCTGCTGGTCGTCATGGACGTGACGATCCTCAACGTCGCGCTGCCCGCCATCACCGCGGACCTGCGGCCCGACTCGGTGCAGCTGCTGTGGATGGTCGACGCCTACCCGCTGGTGCTGGCCGGCCTGCTCGTCACGGTGAGCGCGCTCGGGGACCGGTGGGGCCGCAAGCGGATGCTCCTCGCGGGCTTCTCCGTCTTCGGTCTCGCGAGCACCCTCGTGCTGCTCGCCGACTCGCCGGAGGCCGTCATCGCCGTCCGAGCGCTGCTCGGCGTCGGCGGGGCGATGATCATGCCGTCGACCCTGTCGATGATCCGCACCCTGTTCGCCGACCCCCGCGAGCGCGCCACCGCGCTCGGCGTCTGGGGCGCCATGGCCGCCGTCGGAGGTGCGCTCGGCCCGATCGTGGGCGGCGCGCTGCTGGAGTTCTTCGACTGGCACGCCGCGTTCCTCGTCAACGTGCCGGTCATGGCCGTGGCGCTCGTCGCGGGCGTCGTCCTGCTGCCCGAGGGCCGTTCGGCCCGCCCGCCGCGCATCGACGCGCTCGCCGCCGTGCTGTCGGTCGTCGGCATGGTGAGCCTCGTCCACGCCGTCAAGAACGGCGGCAAGGACGGCCTCGAGCCGGACGTCGCGCTGACCGGCGTGGTCGCCGTCGTGGCGCTCGTGTGGTTCGTGCGGCGCTGCCTCGCGGCGAGCGACCCGATGCTCGAGGTCCGGCTGTTCCGCGGCCGCGCCTTCACCGCGGGCGTCCTGGCCGCGCTGGCGTCGGCGATCGCCATGGCGGCGATGCTGCTGCTCGGCGCCCAGTGGCTGCAGCTGGTCGAGGGCTTCTCGCCCCTGCAGACCGGCCTCGCGCTGCTGCCGATGGCCGTCGGCGGCGTGCTGGGGTCGCCGTACGCGCCGACGCTGGCGGAGCGGGTGGGCGCCCGGACGGTCCTCGCCGGCGGCCTCCTCGTCGGGGGCACCGGCTTCTCGCTGCTCTTCGTGGCCCCGGCCCCGCTCACCTACCCGTGGCTGGCCGCCGGCCTGACCCTCGTGGGCATCGGCATGGCGTCCCTCGCGGTCGCCTCCGCGGTGATCATGGCGGGGGCGCCGAGCCACCAGGCCGGCAGCGCCGCGGCGGTCGAGGAGACGTCGTACGAGGTCGGCAGCGTGCTCGGCGTCGCCGTCCTCGGCAGCCTGGCCGCCGCCGTCTACCGCTCGGGGGTGCCCGCCGACGAGCTCGCCGCCCGCGGCGTGGACGCCGACTCCGCGGCCGCCGCCCGGGAGTCGCTAGGCGGGGCGCTGGAGGTGGCCTCCACCACGCCCGCCGGCGGCTGGCTGGCCGAGGCGGCCACGTCGTCCTTCACCGCGTCGCTCGCCGACTTCGGCCTCGTCGGGGGCGCGCTGATGATCGTGACCGGCGTCGTCGTGTGGTGGCTGACGCCGGCCGACCTCGACCTCGCCCACGCGAGTCACTGACCACTCAGCGGGCGGGCCTTTACCCGCGAAACGCCCCCGCAGAGGGCCGATCACCGCGCCGCATGGCTAGGGTGCGGGGGAACCCCCGGTTGCTCCGCGCGACCACCACCGACGAGAGTGAGCACATGAACAAGAAGGAACTGAGCGACGCCATCGCGTCCAGCACCGACCTGAACGGCTCGCAGGCCACCGCCGCGCTGGACGCCGCCGTCGAGACCATCAGCGCCGCCCTGAAGAAGGGTGACAAGGTCACGATCGCCGGCTTCGGCACCTTCGAGACGCGTCAGCGCTCCGCCCGCACGGGTCGCAACCCGCAGACCGGCGAGACGATGCAGATCGCGGCGAGCACCACCCCGGCCTTCAAGCCGGCCGCGGGCCTGAAGCGCGCCGTCGACAGCTGAGCCGACGGCCGGGCCAGGGGTCCGGCCGGACCGCAGCACTCCGAGGATCCGTCCCGCCGAAACGGCGGGGCGGATCTTCGTCGTTCGGGCCTCCCCGGTGGCGTCGTCGCTCTACCGTGGCCTCATGTCGATCTCGGACGACAGCACGACGACGGGCGTGGGCGGACCGCCCCACGTCGAGCCCGGGCTGCTGGCGGTGCACCGCTTCGCCCGGCCCGCCGGCATCCGGCGGTTGCAGGCGGCGACGGCGCTCGGCGTCGTCGCCCTCACGGCGTTCCTCGGTCTGTGGGCACGTCTCGACGAGCGGGCCCTGGCCGGCCTGCCCATCCTCATGCTGGCGCTCAGCGTCGCCCTGGTGCTGGCGTGGTTCGGCCGGCCCGTGAGCGAGGTGCGGGTGGAGTACGGCACCCTCGTCGTCTCCACCGGGGACAGCGAGCAGCGGCTCGACGTCGCCGGGGTGGAGCTCGACGTGGTCGGCTCACCCGAGCAGCGTGGCTGGCGGGTGAGGTTCCGCCGGCCCGGACGCCGGGCGCTCGTGGTCGACGCCTCGATGGTCGACCCGCGCGAGTTCACCGAGGTGATGGGTCGCTGGCGGCCCGACCTGGCGTCACCCGTCGACCCGACCCGGGAGGGGTCGCGGTCCCGGTGGGCGGGGCGTCGGACGGCGGCTCCGGCGCGGGGCTCGTCCGGGCGCGGCGTCCGGGGCGCGGTCGCTCCGGACGCACCGTGAGCGCCGCGATCCCCGTCGTCACCGGCACCGCCAGGACCAGCCCGATCGCCGAGGCCAGCGTGCGCACGATCTCCTCGGCGACCACCTCGTCGGTGAGCACCTCGGTCAGCGGCCGCTCGTAGAGCGACGTCAGCATCAGCACGGCCAGCGCGGAGCCGACGTACACGAAGACGATCGTGTAGATCGTCGAGGCGATGTGGTCGCGCCCGATGCGCATGCCGCTCGCGAACAGCCGCGTGCGCGACATCTCGGGCGCCGCGGAGCGCAGCTCCCAGACCGCCGACGACTGCGTGATGGTCACGTCGTTCAGGACCCCGAGGCCCGCGATGATGATGGCCGACGTCAGCAGGCCCTGGTAGTCCAACCCGTCGGCGTACAGCAGGAGCAGCTCGCCGGTGTCGTCGGAGACCCCGGACAGTCGCGCCGAGTCGACGCCCCACAGGGCGATGACCGTGGTGATGGCGATGCCGACGAGCGTCCCGGCGAGCGCCGTCGACGTCCGCACCGACAGGCCGTGGGCGAGGTACAGGACGACGAACATGATCACCGACGAGCCGACCAGCGCCACCGCGAGGCCGTTGCCGCCGGCGAGCAGCGCGGGGAGCATGAAGAAGGCGACCACCAGTCCGGCGAACCCCAGCCCCACCATCGCCAGCACGCCGCGGAGGCGGGCGACGGCGACGACCACGACGAGGAACGCGATGCCCAGCGCGAGCAGCGGCGGGTCGCGCTCGACCTTCGACCAGCCGTACGACGCGTCGCCGTCCGGGCTCAGGCCCGAGCCGGTGGCCGGGCCGTCCTGGCCCGACCCGGCGCCCGCGTCCGGGGCGCCGCCCGGGGTCGGGATCCGGATCAGCTGGACGTCGTCGCCCGGGACCAGCCCGGCGCGCGTGACGTAGGGCGGCACCTGCAGCGACACGTCGTCGCCCGCGCCGTCCCCGTCGGCGACGGTGACCTCGAGGACGTTGCAGCCCTCCGGGAACGGCTCGTCGCCGCCCTCCTCCCCCGCCGGCGGCGGGGCGTTGGGGTCCGCGCGGACCACCGGGCACGGCTCCCCCACCGAGCGCACCTCGGCGGTCGGGAAGGTCACCCCCTCCTGCGCGAACTCCACGGGCTCGGGGGCGTCCGCCGCGGAGGGCCACAGCAGGGCCATGCCGACCACCGACGCGAGGCCGGCGAGGGCGAGGGCGACGACCAGGACGGTCCGGGCCAGCCCGGAGACCTCGACGTCGTCGTCGTGCGTGCTCCCGTGCGCGTGCGACCCGCCCATGGGCGTTGATCCTCCCATCGGCACCTCCGTGACCGCCCGGGCCCCGCGCCACGGGCGGTCGAGCCCGTCGAGACCACGACCCCCGTCCCACCGGGTCTCGACACGCGCCGTCGCGACCTCGCGGTTCCTGAGCCTGTCGAAGGGCGGTCGCGGTCGCTGCTCGACCTCCCGCCGCTACGCCGGACTCGCGGGCTCGCCCGGCTGCGGCGTGACCCAGTAGCGGCGCTTGACGCCGCGGACGTCCTCGAGGACCCCGCCGTTGCGCTCGATGGTGCGGGCACTGGCGACGTTGTCGTCGTCGCAGGTCACCAGGACCCGGTCGATGCCGAGGCGGGCGCACATCGGCAGCGCCAGGGCGAGGGCGCGGCCGGCGTGGCCCTCCCGCCGGCGGGAGGGGCGGACGGCGTAGCCGACGTGGCCACCCTGCTCGAGCAGAAAGTCGTTGAGGCGGTGGCGGATCGCCAGGAACCCGAGGACGTCAGGCGAACCGGGCCCCTCGACGATCCACGCGAACGAGCAGGGCACCCGACCCTCCGGCGGCTCCCAGGCCGGGTCGGCCATGAGGAGCCGCTCCGCGACGTACGACGCGAAGCCCTCGCGCGAGGTGTCGGCGGGCGGGCCGTGATAGCCGGAGCCGTCCATGTGGGCGGCCCCGAAGTCGGCGACGCAGGCCGCCCACCCGTCGTACCGGTCGAGCGACGGGGGGACGAGCGCCGTCGTCGTCACCCGGCGCGCTGCTCCACCGGCACGCCGCGCTCACCGGCGTCGGTGAGGCGGGCCTCCTCACGGGCACGCTCCTCGAGCTCCTCGCGGCGCACCCGCTCCAGCTCCGAGGGGTCGCGCGGCACCGTGTCGGGCTCGGAGACCAGGTCCGACGCCCCGCCCGCGAGCTGCTTCAGGGCGTTGCGGGCGAAGATCTGCTGCTCGGTCGACGTCCGCTCCGAGCGGCCGCGGCCCAGGAACGACACGAACCAGTGCAGGACGGCCGTCACCCGGTTCTTGAACCCCGTGATGTAGACGAGGTGCACCGCCAGCCACATGAGCCAGGCGATCACGCCGGTCAGGCGCAGCTTGCCGACCATCGCGACCGCGCGGAAGCGGCTGATGATCGCCATCGAGCCCTTGTCGAAGTAGTGGAACGGCTCCTGCGGCGGCTTGTTCTTCAGGCGGCCGTCGATCTCCTTCGCGGCGTACTTCGCCCCCTGGATCGCGACCTGCGCCACACCGGGCAGGTGGTCGAGGTTGATCATGTCGCCGACGACGAAGACCTCGGGGTGACCGGGCAGCGTCAGGTCGGGGTTGACGGCGATCCGGCCGGCGCGGTCGAGCGGGGCGCCGGTCTGCTGCGACAGGGTCTTGGTCAGGGGGTTGGCCTGGACACCGGCGGCCCACATCTTGGTGACGGCGGAGATCCGCTCGGTGCGGCCGGTGCGGTACTTGACCTCGAGGCCGCGCTCGTCGACGCCGGTCACCATCGCGCCGAGCATGACCTCGACACCCAGCTTCTCCAGCTCCTTCTTGCTGCTGGCGCCGAGGCGCTCGCCGAACGGCGGCAGCACCTGGTCGGCGGCGTCCACGAGGATCACCCGCGCCTCGCGGGTGTTGATGTAGTGGAAGTCCCGCTTCAGGGTGCGGTGCGCGAGCTCGGCGATCTGGCCGGCCATCTCCACGCCGGTCGGACCCGCGCCCACCACGACGAACGTCAGCAGGTGGTCGATGTCGTCGCCGCGCTGGGCGCCGAGCTCGGCGAGCTCGAAGGCACCGAAGATGCGCCCGCGCAGCTCGAGGGCGTCGTCGACGCTCTTCATGCCCGGGGCGTACTCGGCGAAGTGGTCGTTGCCGAAGTAGGACTGCGAGGCGCCGGCGGCGACGATGAGGGAGTCGTACTCGGAGACCGTCTGACGGCGCAGGACGTGGCTCGTGACGGTACGACGCTCCAGGTCGATGTCGGTGACCTCGCCGAGCAGCACCTTGGCGTTCTTCTGACGGCTGAGGATCTCGCGCGTCGGGGGCGCGATCTCGCCCTCGGAGAGGATCCCGGTCGCGACCTGGTACAGCAGCGGCTGGAAGAGGTGGTGCGTCGTCTTGGCGACCATCGTCACCTCGACGTCGCTGCGGCTCAGCGCCTTCGTCCCGAACAGGCCGCCGAAGCCGGACCCGATCACCACCACGCGGTGGGGCGACGTGGGCGTGCGGTCGGTGCTGGTCATCTCGCGGCTCCTCGCGATCATCGCGCGGCGGGCTCCCGCCGCACCTCCATTGTCCTCCCGCCGAGGCGGGGCGCACCAATCCCAGTGCCCAGGAAACCCGTCCGACAAGGGTGGTTTCGGACACGTCGCGGGCGGGTAGGCGGAGCCGGAGCAGCAGCGCGTCGGCCCCCTCGGGGGTCGGCGATGCCCCGGAGGAGACCCCCGATGAGCCTGGACGGGAGCGCGCTGGCCCTGGAGCCCGCGCCGCGCTCGGTCCAGCGTGCCCGCCGGTGGGTGGCCGAGGTGTGCCGGTCGGCCGGCCGCGAGGACCTCGTCGAGTCGGCCGAGGCCGGGACCTCCGAGCTCGTCACCAACGCCCTCCTCCACGCCCCCGGGCCCATCGACCTCCGGGTCAGCGGGACGGCCGAGCACCTGCGGATCGAGGTGCACGACGCCTCGCGGGTCCCACCACGGCCGCAGCCGGCCCACCGGGCACCACCGGCGCCGGACCCGGACGACCTCGACGCGCTCCTGGCCTCCCTCGACGACTCGCTCAGCACCGTGAGCACCGTCGGACGGGGCCTCCACATCGTCGCCACCAGCGCCCTCGCCTGGGGCGCCGAGATCACCGGTGACGGCAAGGTCGTCTGGTTCGAGCCCGCCCCCGGGCTGCGGGAGGACCTCACCGAGGCCGAGCTCGCGGGCTCCGTCTACGCCACGGGCGAGGCGTCCGCCGGTGCCGCCGTGGACCCGCGCTCGGCGGGGGCCGAGCTCCTCGAGGTCCGCCTCGTCGGCGTGCCCGTCGACCGGCTCGCCGCGTTCCGGCGCCACCACCTCGAGCTCCGGCGCGAGCTGCGGCTCCTCGCCCTCGCCCACGCCTCCGACTACCCGCAGGCCGAGCGGCTCTCGGCGCTGTTCGCCGACTTCGAGGCCGACTTCGGGCCGGCGGTCTCGGGCCCCGAGGTCACCTCCGCGCTGCGCTCGGCCGCGCCGTACGCCGACCTGGTGCTGCGGGTGCCCGCGGACGCGTCGTCCTCCGTCGACACCATGCTGCGCCTGCTCGACCTCGCCGACGAGTTCTGCCGGGCCGCCCGCCTGCTGACGCTGGCCCGCAGCGACGCCGACGTGGCGTTCGCCCAGTGGTTCCTGGGTGAGATCGGGGCACGGGCCGGGGGGCGCCCGGCCACGCCGTGGGGCGACGCCGGGCCGGACGCCCGATACTCGTCCCCGTGACTCCGCCCGACGTGGGACCGCCCTCCGGGCCCGCGCCGTGGCTCCTGCTCGTCGTCGTCGCGCTCGGCGGCGCCGTCGGCGCGGTCGGCCGCTGGGCGGCAGTCGGGCTGACGCCCGCCGAGACCGGCTTCCCGGTCACGACCTTCGCGATCAACCTGTCGGGGTCGTTCGTGCTCGCGATGCTGCCCGGCCTGCTCGGGGCACTGCGCCCCCGCGCCCGCGCGCTGGCCGCCGCCGCGCTCGGGCCCGGCCTGCTGGGCGGGTGGACCACCCTCTCGGCGTACGCCGAGCAGTCGCGCGCGCTGCTGGCCGACGGCCGGCTCCTCCTCGCGGGGGCCTACCTCGCGGGCACGCTCGCGGCGTGCCTGCTCGCGGTCGTGCTCGGACGTCGACTGGTGCCGGCCCCGTGACCGGGACCCTGCTGACCGGCCTGCTCGTCGGGCTGGGCGGCGGCGCCGGTGCCGCCGCGCGCTACGCCCTGCAGCGGCGCCTGGACGCGGACCGGCCCTGGGGGGTCCTGGTCGCCAACGTGGTCGGCTCGGCGCTGCTGGGCGTCTTCTCGGCCCTCGCGCTCGCCGGGACGCTGTCGGCGGAGGGTCTCGCCCTGCTCGGCACCGGCTTCTGCGGCGGGTTCACGACGTACTCGACGTTCGCGGTCGGCACCCACGACCTCGGGGCGCGGCGCGGGTGGGCGTACGCCGCGCTGACGACCGGACTGTCCCTGGCGGCCTGCGCGGCCTGCTTCGCGCTGACCGGCGTCGCGACGGGGCTCCCTCAGGCGTAGCCCAGGTCGTGCAGCCGGTCGTCGTCGATGCCGAAGTGGTGCGCCACCTCGTGGACGACGGTGACGCGGACCTCCTCGACGAGCTCCTCGCGCGTGTCGCACATCTCGAGCAGCGGGCGCCGGAACACGAGGATCCGGTCCGGCAGCGGCACCTCGAGCCCCCCGTCCCCGCCGCGCTCGGTCAGCGACACCCCGTCGTACAGGCCGAGCAGGTCGGGGTCGTCGGCCGGAGGCTCGTCCTCGACGAGCACCACGAGGTTGTCGACGTGGGCGGCGAGCTCGGCGGGGATGCCGTCCAGGGCGTCGCCCACCAGGGCCTCGAACTCGGCCCGGTCCATCTCCACCGCCATGCGGCCATTGAACCGGGTGCGGCAACCGGTGCCCCCGGAGACCAGCAGGTCCCGGCCACTGACGTGACCGGGACCTGGAGGTTCCTGGCGACCTCGACGGGACTCGAACCCGCGACCTCCGCCGTGACAGGGCGGCGCGCTAACCAACTGCGCCACGAGGCCAGGATGTGCTGATCGTTCTCGGCCCCCTCGTGAGGAGCCGGAAGAACACTAACGCAGACACGGGGCGCGGCCCAATCGGGGCCCCGACGACCGGGACTGGCACCCCCAACGGGATTCGAACCCGTGCTGCCGCCGTGAAAGGGCGGAGTCCTAGGCCGCTAGACGATGGGGGCCTTGGCGGGGCCAGCGTACTGATCGCGCCGCCGCGACCGACCCGGTGTCACCGGCCTGCGCCGTCCGACGCCGGTGCGGCCAGCCAGGGCCGCAGCTCGGCGAGGACCTCGTCGCTCGCCTCCTCCTGCAGCGAGTGCCTGCCCGCCAGGGCGCGACCGGTGACGAGGGCGTCGTCCGCCGCCTTCTCCCGCCACGTCGCCAGCACGTCGTACGTCCTGCCGACGAGGCCCGCCTCGCCCCAGAGCGCGAGCAGGGGGACGGCGACCCGCGCGTCGGCGTCCGCGCGGTCGTGGTCGAGGTCGATCGTCGCGGAGGCGCGGTAGTCCTCGCAGACGGCGTGGATCATCGCCTCCTGCGAGTAGCAGCGGAGGTAGTCGGCATACAGCCGCGGGTCGGCGGCGGCCGGGTCCGCGAGCTGCGAGTCGTGGTGGGGGCGCAGGAACGCGTCGGGGTCGGCGCCGATCATCCGCTCGGGCCACGGCTCGGGCTGGATGAGGAAGAACCAGTGCCAGTACCCGGCCGCGAAGGCCATGTCGGTGCGCTCGTACATGGTGCGGGTGGGCGCGATGTCGATCACCGCGAGCCGGGTGACGGCGTCCGGGTGGTCGAGCGCGGCGCGGTGACCCACCCGGCCGCCGCGGTCGTGGCCGACGAAGGCGAACCGCTCGTGGCCGAGCGAGGCCATGAGGGCGACGACGTCGGCGGCCATCGTCCGCTTGCTGTACGCCGCGTGGTCGCCGCCGCCCCGCGGCTTGGCGGAGTCGCCGTACCCCCGCAGGTCGGGGCAGACGACCGTGTGGTCCTCGGCGAGCGCCGGCGCCACGCGCGACCACGTCAGGTGGTTCTGCGGGTGCCCGTGCAGGAGCAGCACCGGCGGCCCGTCGCCCGCGGTGGCGACCCGCAGCGTCGTGCCGCCCTGGTCGTGCTCGACGTCGACGTCGCGGTGGCTGAATCCCGCCAGCAGGTCCTCCGACATCCTCCTGACGGTAGGGCACCGGACGTATCTTCTGCCCTGTGCACGCCGAGCCCGTGACGACGGACGCCCCCGCCCTGCCCCGTCCGGTGGTGATGAGCCAGGACTGGCGCGACCTGACCTTCCTCCACTGGGCGGTCGACCCGTCCTCGCTGGAGCGCTTCATGCCTCCCGGGGTGCGCCCGGACGTCCACGAGGGCCGGAGCTACGTCGGCCTGGTGCCGTTCCGGATGGTCGACGCCGGCTTCGCGAACGGCCCCGCCGTGCCCTTCTTCGGCACCTTCCTCGAGACCAACGTCCGTCTCTACTCGGTCGGCGCCGACGGGCGGCGCGGCGTGGTGTTCCTGAGCCTCGACACCGACCGCCTGGCCGTCGTCGCGGGCGCGCGGGCGGCGCTGCGGCTGCCCTACCGGTGGGCGTCGATGTCGTACCGCGTCGACACCGTCGCCGGGGCACCCGAGCACACCTACACGGCGCGGCTGCGGACCCCCTCCCGTGCCACGTCGCGCCTGGTGGTCCGGGTCGGCGAGCGGCGGGAGGCCACCGACCTCGACGTGTTCCTCACCGCCCGGTGGGGCCTGCACACGCGGGCCTGGGGCCGGACCCTCTACGTGCGCAACTCCCACCCGGCGTGGCCGCTGCACGACGCCGAGGCCGTCGTCCTGGACGACGGCCTGACGGCGTCGGTGGGCCTGCCCGGGCTGGCCGACCGGGCCCCCGACCACGTCGCCTTCAGCCCGGGCGTGCACACCCGGTTCGGGCGGGCCGTCAGGAGTCGTTGAGGACGAGCCGCGGGTTCGCGGCCGCGAGAGGCCCGGCGTCGGGGTGGCGGGTCGGCGCGGGGCACGAGCCCGGGGAGGCCGCGTCCAGCGCTCCGGTCGTCCGCCTGTATGCTCGTCCCCGATCCGGCCAGCCGGGTCGATGGGCAGGTAGCTCAGTTGGTACGAGCGTCCGCCTGAAAAGTGGAAGGTCGGCGGTTCGACCCCGCCCCTGCCCACCACACCCGCAGGCCACCGGCCTGCACGAACGCCCCCTCCCGGACCGCCGCGGAGGGGGCGTTCGCCGTCTCCGTGCCCCCCTCCCACCGGGCGGTCTAGACCACCTCGGAACCTTCTGCGCCGGCGCTGGGCGTCGGGCCGCCGGGTCTGTACCTTCGGCCTCCCGTCGGTGCGCACGACCGCGCGCCGACCGAGAACGGGGGATCTCACATGACCGTCCACCACCACCGTCGGCGCCGCCTCGCCTCCCTGGCCGGCCTCGCCTCCCTGGGCCTCGCCGCCCAGGCCGTCGTCGCCGTCGCGGGGGCGCCGGCCCAGGCCGCAGCCGCCGAGGACTGCACGGCCGCCTTCCCGGTCGCCGAGCTCGCCGCCGGCGACGCCGTCACCGGCCTCACCGTCACCCGCGGCACCGAGCCCACGGGGTTCACCGGCGAGGTCCTCGGGGTCCTCGAGGACGGCATCTACCCCGGCCTCGACATGATCATGGCCGAGCTCGACATGCCGGAGTTCGACCGCACGGGCGGCATCTGGCAGGGCATGTCCGGCTCGCCGGTCTACGCCGACGACGGCCGCCTGATCGGCGCCGTCGCCTACGGCCTGTCCTTCGGCCCCTCCCCCGTCGCCGGGATCACGCCCTTCGAGGACATGGACGACTACCTCGACGCCGGCGCGCCGCCCAGGCGGATCGCGCTGTCGGGCGCCGACGCCCGCACCGTCGCCCGCGAGGCCGGCATCGGTGCGGCCCAGGCCTCCCGCGGGTTCGCCCAGCTCGAGATCCCGCTCGGGGTCTCCGGCGTCTCGGCGCGCCGCCTCGCCCAGGCGAGGGCCGAGGGTCCGGCGTTCCTGGCCGAGAACACCGTCGTGGCGGGCAAGGCCTCGGCGGGAGCGGCCGACGCGGACACCATCGTGGCGGGCGGCAACGTCGCGGGGTCCGCGGCCTACGGCGACATCTCGTTCGCCGGCGTCGGCACGGCCACCTCGGTGTGCGACGGCCGCGTGGTCGGCTTCGGCCACCCGCTGGCGTTCCTGGGCTCGACCACCCTCGGCCTGCACCCCGCCGACGCCCTCTACGTGCAGCCCGAGAGCATCGGCGCGCCGTTCAAGGTCGCCAACGTGGCCCCGCCCGTGGGCACCGTGACCGACGACCGGCTGACCGGCATCACCGGCACGTTCGGCGCCGTCCCCGACGGCGCGGAGGTCACCTCGACCGTGGAGTACGCCGGCCGTTCGCGCACCGGGAGCACCGAGGTCTACACACCCCTGTTCCTCCCCGACGTGAGCTTCTTCCAGGTCATCGCCAACCAGGACCGGGTCGTCGACGGCCCGTCCGACGGCTCCGAGCTGATGACGTGGACCATCACGGGCTCGGAGGACGGCGAGCCGTTCTCCCTGACGTACACCGACCGGTGGACCGCCCGGCAGCTCACGTTCCGGACGGCGTACAGCCTGGCCGAGGTCGTCGCCCGGACGAGCAGGATCGACGGCGTCACCGTCGACTCCGTCACCACGGAGGCGAGCGTCGACGACACCGACGAGCGCCACACGCTGACCGCGGTCCAGCAGCTGCGGAACGGCCGGTGGGTCACCGTCACGAGGAAGGCGCCCGCCCAGGGCACGGCCGGCGAGGTGATGAACCTGCGGGCCGTCCTCGGCGGGAGCGCCGGGTCGACGACCGTGCCGCTGGGCCCGATCACCCTGCCCCGCGACGCGCCGCGTCGCCTGCGACTGGTCGCCGAGGGCGGTGACGCCGGCTTCGGCTTCGTCCGGGGGAACACCGTCGCCAGGCTGCGCGCGGCCCTGGCCTCGCAGCTGCGGCACGACCAGGTCCGCGTGCAAGTCGGCACGCCCGACAAGGTGAGGTCCGGCGTGGAGGAGGACTACTACCTCTCCGCCCGCGGCGAGCGTGGTGCGTCCTTCGTCCGCACCCGCACCACCGCGCCCCAGGCCTTCGTGGTCAGGGGCGTGCGCAGCCTGAGGGTGCTCGTCGACCGCTGAGGTCGAGGGTGAGGGGCCGCCGGTGGAGCACCGGCGGCCCCTCGTCCGTGCCGGGCACCCGCATGCCCGCCGCTGCCCGGGGCACCCGGGGAGATGGACATCCCGGTGTGGCTGGAGGCGGGCCTCTGGGGCCTCCTCGCCGGCGGGGCCCTCATCATGGGGGCCGGTGTCGCCTGGGTGGTCGACGTCCCGGCACGTGTGGTCGCCGGGATCATGGCCTTCGGCGCGGGGGTGCTGATCTCCGCGCTCTCCTTCGACCTCGTGGAGGAGGCCGAGAGGACCGGTGGCCTGGGCCCGACCCTGGCCGGCTTCCTCGCCGGCACGCTCGTCTACGTCGCCGCGAACGCCGCGCTGGCGCGCCGGGGAGCGCGACACCGCAAGCGCTCCGGGGCGGAGCGGTCACCCCGGCAGTCCTCCGAGTCCGGGCAGCCGGGCAGTGGGCTCGCGATCGCGGTCGGGGCGCTGCTGGACGGCGTGCCCGAGTCCACGGTGCTGGGGTTGTCGCTGCTCGGCGGGGGCGGCGTGGGCGTGTCCGTCCTGGCCGCCGTGTTCATCTCGAACCTGCCGGAGGGCCTGTCCTCGGCGGCGGGCATGAAGCGCGCCGGCCGCAGCGCCGGTTACGTCTTCGGGGTCTGGACGGCGGTCGCGGTCGCGAGCGGCGTCGCCGGCGCGGCCGGTGTCCTGCTGCTGGCGGGCGCCTCGGCAGCGGTGGTCGCGCTGATCACCGCCGTAGCCGCCGGCGCGATCCTCGCCATGGTCGCGGACACGATGGTCCCCGAGGCCTTCGCCGAGGAGCAGGGGAGCACCGGCCTCCTCGTCGCCCTGGGTTTCGCCGTCGCCTTCACGATCGGGCGGCTCTGACCCACCGGCCCGACCTCACCGGCCCGGCGGCCCGACCCCCGCTCCGACCCACGACGCCCCCTCCGGCCCGATCCGGAGGGGGCGTCGTGAGCCCCTGCAGGGATGAAGGTCCGTGTCCGGCCCGGCGTCAGCGGGCCGTGAACAGCAGGCGGTTCGGCGAACCCTTGGCGTCGATGACCACGCCGGTGGTGGCGTCGCCGACGATCGCGGAGGTCACGGCCGCCGGAGAGGCGCCGGGGCTGCCCTGGAGCACCTGGGCGGCGACGCCCGCGACGTGCGGGGAGGCCATCGAGGTGCCCGAGATGGTGTTCGTCGCGGTGTCGTTCGTGTACCAGGCCGAGGTGATGTCCTGGCCGGGGGCGAACACGTCGACGCAGGAGCCCCAGTTCGAGAAGGAGGCGCGGGAGTCGGTGCGGGTGCTCGCGGCGACGGTGATCGCGGATGAGGCGCGGGCCGGCGAGGAGCCGCAGGCGTCGGCGTCCTCGTTGCCGGCCGCGACCACGACGGTCACCCCGGCGTCCGTCATGCGCTGGACGGCGGCGTCCGTGGCGGCGTTGGCCCCGCCACCGAGGCTCATGTTGGCGACGGACGGACCGTCGGCGTTCTGCGCGACCCAGTCCATGCCGGCGACGACGCCCGAGTTCGAGCCGCTGCCGAGGCAGTTGAGCACCTGGACCGGGATCAGGTTCACCTGCTTGGCGATGCCGTACGTCGCGCCGCCGACGGTGCCCGCGACGTGCGTGCCGTGGCCGTTGCAGTCGTTGCGGGCGTTGCCGAGCAGCACCGAGCTGTAGCCGCCCTGCACCCGGCCGCCGAAGTCGGTGTGCGTGGCGCGGATGCCGGTGTCGATGACGTAGGCGTCGACGCCGGCGCCGGTGGCGGACCAGGAGTAGGTCCCCGAGAGCGGCAGGCTGCGCTGGTCGGTGCGGTCCAGGCCCCAGGTCGCGTCCTGCTGGGTGTCGCTGATGGAGACGCGGCCGTCCTGCTGGACGAGCGCGACGTCGGGGTCGCGACGGACGTCGCGGAGCTGCGCGGCCGTGAGGGTGGCGGTGTAGCCGCCGACCGCGGGGTAGACGTGCTCGATGGCGTCGCCCAGCCCGTCGACCGCCGAGCGGGCCTCGCTGCGGGCGGACGGCGCGTCCTCGTCGAGCACCACGATGTAGCGCGACGCGATCGCGTCGTCGACCCTCACGAGCGGGGCGAGGTCGGACCGGGCCGCAGCAGGGGCCGCAGCAGGGGCCGCAGCAGGGGCGGAGACGGCGGGGACGGGCGCGGCGAGCGCGGTGAACCCGGCCACCGCCGCGAGCGCGGTGGTGGCAGCGGCGATCTTGGACATGCGTGGAGAACCTCCCGGGCCCCGAGGCCCGTGTCGTCTGCGCGGCCGGGGGACCGCGGTCGGTCCCGAGCGGCCGACCCGCCCCACTGTGCCCGCGGCACGCCGCCCGGTGAAGTGATCGGTGCCCGCAGGAACCTGCGGTGCACGAACGTGCACGCACCGACGAGCACCCGACGACCACCCGACGACCACCACCGGGCACCGCTGGACATCTGCTGAGCAAATCTTTACCGTCCCGAGCCGTCGAGCCCCTCCCGGACGGGCGCCGGGCGGCCCTAGCCTGCACTCGGCTCGGGACCGCAGACCTCGTCGCGCCCCCGGGCGCCGGACCAAGGGACACCCCTCATGACCTCCCCCCTCGGCCGCGGCCTCGCCGCCTCCGCCGTCGCCGCCCTCACCCTCGGCGGCCTCGTCGCGCCGCTCTCCCCCGCGTCCGCCGCGTCCGCCGCGTCCGCCGAGGGCCCACAGCTGCGCCTGATCGCGCCGTACAACGCCCAGCGGGCCATCTCGTTCGAGCCGGAGCGGATCTTCTCCAGCGACGCCAGCGTCCACCTCGTCGCGGAGGTCGACGACCGCGACGCCACCATCACCTTCGAGTGGAACGCGACCCCCGACGCCGCCGAGGACGACCCCGGCTGGACGGCGATCACGGACCCGACCCTCGTCACCGGGCGGTTCGCCTCCGTCGAGTGGCGCGACGGCCCGCCGGCGGCGGGCTCGCGGATCGCCGTGCGCGTCGCCTCGAGCACCTCGACCGGCGAGACCCGGTACTCCACCCTGCGCGACGTGCTGGTCGCCGGCGCCGAGGAGCCGGAGGTCGTGAGGAGGGACGCCGCGTCCCTGCCCCCGGTGCGCTTGTTCCTCGGCGGCGAGCAGGGCTTCTTCACGCAGCCCTACGCCGACACCCGTCGCACGCGCGCGCTCACGGGGGTCACCGGGACGACCCGGGCGACCGACGGCTCGGTCGCCCTGTCGGCCTGGAGGTCCGGCACCGGCACCTTCCAGGGCATCAGCCGCGCCCGGGTGGTGCGCAACCCGAACAAGGCTCCCAACGAGCCCGCCGACGGCACCTTCGCCACCAGCCTCGACCTGACGTCCGTGAGGCCCGCCGACGGGCGCGTGGTGGTGCTCGGCGCCGAGCGGGGGACGGACGACGCCGTCCCGGTCACGCTCTACCGGCAGAGCATCGAGGAGGTCGTGGCCGAGGCCCGGCCCGGTCGGGAGGGGGAGGACTCCGAGGTGACGGTCGGCGTCCTCGACCAGCAGGGGCGCGGGGTGGCCGGGGCCGAGGTGTTCACCCGCGCCACGCGCTCCGGCCCCGCCCGGCGGGTCGGGTACACCGACCACCAGGGCCTGGTGGTCGCGACGCAGCCGACCGGCACCACCGCGAGGTACTACGCGAACGGCGACGACGCCGACGGGTTCTCCTCCACCTCCGACCGGACCACCGGGCCCGTCGTCGTCCAGTCCTACGAGCCCCAGCCGTCCAGCATCGACGACTACTTCGCCGACACCACCGTCTTCGACGTCGACGAGTACGCCCCCGGGGACGTCGCCCTCACCGTGCTCGACCAGCAGGGCCGCCCGGTCGCGGCGGGGGCCGAGGTCGAGTACCGGGTCTACGAGCAGGGCCAGGAGCCGGGCCCCTGGGTGGTCGGCACCACCGACGACACCGGACGGGTGCCGGTCGACCCCGGCACCGGGGTCGACCCCGACCTCCGCCGTGGCGTCCTCGAGTACCGCTTCCCCGGCGACGGCTTCTTCGGCGGCACCGGCTTCACCACGGGTCAGGCGTCCCTGACGCTGACGCCCGCCGAGGAGGGCGCGCTCCCCTCGGGCGGGGCCCGCACCTGGACCGGCTCCCTCACCCTCGACGGGCAGCCCCTCGCGGGTCGCGCGATCGACCTGATGTACCGCCGCGGCGTCGAGAACGTCCCTGGCCGCGACGCCGACGCCGGGCTCGTGACCCGCGACGGCATCGCGCTGTCCCGTCGCGTCGTGACCCGGTCGGACGGCGGCTTCGGCGTCGAGGTCACCGACGTCGCCGAGCGGGGCGACCCCGCCGAGCTCGGCGGCCGGCTGACGGCCGCCACCGGGGAGACCCTGCCCGACGCGGACAGCACCCTGTCCGGCGACGCCGGTGCGAGCGCGTCGGACCGCGTCGACTTCGGCAGCGGCAAGGGCGGCGTGACCCTCCACCGGTCCGGCGTCGGCGACGGCGCGGGGTCCGACCGGGTCACCGTGACCGGTCCGAGGTCCGTCGCCGGCGAGAAGGTGCGCTTCGTGCGCGTCGGCGCCCAGGGCGGGCGCACCGAGCTCGCCGTCCGTCGGCTCGACGCGGCAGGCGACCGGACGCTGACGTTCCCCGACGGCAACGGCACCCGGACCACGACGTACGTCGTGGAGCTGCTCGAGAGCCGCCGCGTCCGGCCCACCGAGACGGAGCCGCTGCCCCTGCGCTGACACGGGGGGCCCGCCGGGTCCGACCGGGAGGGCCCGACGGCTAGTCGAGCGACTCCAGGTACTCCGCGAGGTAGGGCAGCGCGAAGCGGACCCGGCCCCGGCCGACGGGCTCGATCATCCCGGCCAGGATCAGCCGCTGGCGGTAGCGCGAGCCGTAGGAGTGGGTCACCCCCATCCGGTCCAGCACGTCGGCCACGGCCGAGACCCCGCCGTCGCCGAGCATGGCGGCGAGGTAGTCGCGGTCGCGGTCCGACAGGTCGTTCACGGCGACCTGGTGCACCTGGGTCCCGAGGTCGCGGATCGCGCGGGGGACGGCCTCGGCGACGTGGTCGTCGGTGACGAGCTCGGAGGACGGGTCCGCCTCCCAGGCGTGCTGACCGATGATCTGCACCAGGTAGGGGTAGCCCCGGCTCGCCCGGGCGGCCTCGTCCAGGGCCGACGGCCCGATCCGGCGTCCGGCCCGCACGATCGGCTCCCGGAGGGCCTGGGCGGCGTCGTCGTAGGTCAGGGGACCGAGGTCGAAGCGGGTCGCGCGGCGCAGGAACGTGACGACGTCGTCGGTCAGGACGTCGTGGACCGCCGCCGGCAGGCCTGCGCCGGCGAAGGCGACCTGACGCCCCTCACGGACGAGGTGCTGGAAGGTCGCCGCCACCGTCGCGAGGTCGTCCCCCGCGCGCCCGGCCCGGTGCACCTCGTCGAGGGTCAGCAGGATCCCGGCGCCACGCTCGGCCATCGCCTCGGCGAGCGCGGAGAGGTTCGCGCGCAGTCCCTCGAGGGTCCCGCCCGCCTCCCGCTCGACCTCGACGCCGACGCCGCCGGGGAGCGACACCCCGGTCACCCGCGTGCGCGGCCGGGGGTCGACCGGGGTGGGGGTCGTCTCCGCCGCGACGTCCCGCCAGGCCTGCGGGACCAGCTCGGTGAGCAGGCGGTCCAGCAGGCCGGGCGAGACCGTGTCGTTGAGGACGAGCCAGCCCTGGGAGCGCGCCTCGTCCTCGACCTCGTTCAGCGCCACCGTCTTGCCGATCCCGCGGGCGCCGGTGAACAGCACGGTCCGCGCCGCGGCGCCGGGGCCGGCCCGGAGCGCGTCGCCGAACCGGCCGACCTGCACGCTCCTGCCGGCGACCACCGGCGGGCTGGCGCCGAAGGACGGGCGGAAGGGGCTGTAGCGGGCGTTCATAGAACGTCATACTAGGCGTTGACGTTCATAGAACGTCATAGACGTCACCAGCGGTGGTGGACCTCCGGCCGGATGCGGGCGTCGTACAGGTCACGCACCGCCGCGTGGAAGTCCTCGCCGAGGGCGGGCAGCCGGCCCGCGGCCGCGTTCGAGCGGGCCTGGTCGACGTTGCGCGCGCCCGGGATGACGGTGGTGCACCCGTCCTGCTGCAGGCACCAGGCGATGGCGGCCTGGGCGGGGCTCGCCTCGCCGTCCAGCCCACGGGCGAGGGCGACGAACTCCTGGGCGGCGGCCACGCCGACGTCGTAGGGGACGCCGGAGAAGGTCTCCCCCACGTCGAACGCCGAGCCGTCGCGGTTGAACGTGCGGTGGTCGTCGGCGGCGAACGTCGTCGACGCGTCGTACCGGCCGGACAGCAGGCCAGAGGCCAGCGGCACCCGCGCGATGATCCCGACGCCGGCCGTCGCGGCGGCGGGCAGCACCTGCTCCAGGGGCTTGAGGCGGAAGGCGTTGAGGATGATCTGCACGCTCGCGACGCCCGGCCGCGCGATGGCCGCGAGGGCCTGGTCGCAGGTCTCGACGGACACGCCGTACGCCGCGATCGAGCCGTCGGCGACGAGCGCGTCGAGGGCGTCGTACGTCGCGTCGTCGGTGATGGTCGCCGAGGGCGGGCAGTGCAGCTGGACGAGGTCGACGGTGTCGACGCCGAGGTTGGAGCGGGAGCGGTCGATCCACGCCCGGAAGTTGTCGGGGTTGTAGTTCTCCGGCACCTGCTCCTCGCGGCGCCCGAACTTCGTCGCGACGACGATCCCGGCGTCGGGGTGGTCGGCGAGGAACCGGCCCACCACGCGCTCGCTGCGGCCGTCGCCGTACACGTCGGCGGTGTCGTAGAAGGTGACCCCCGCCTCGAGGGAGGCCTCGAGCACGTCGCGGGCGTCGGACTCGCTCACCTCGCCCCAGTCGGCGCCGAGCTGCCAGGTGCCGAGGCCGACGACGGTGACGTCGCGTCCGGTGCGGCCGAGGGTGCGGGTCTCGAGTGTCTCGCTCATGGGTCGATCCTCTCGCGCGCTCACAGGCGCGCGGCCAGGCGGTGGTAGGCGGCGTTCCAGCGCAGCTCGCGGGCGAAGGTGCGGGGGGTGGTGTCGGCGTCGATGGTGACGACCTCGACCGAGACCATCTCCCCGAAGTCCTCGAGCACCTCGCGACCCAGCGCGGTGGTGAGCACGGTGTGGTGCGGGGCGCCCGCGAGCAGCCACGACTCGGCGGACGTCGACAGCGACGGCCGGGGCTCCCAGACCGCGCAGGCGACGGGGAGTCGCGGGAGGTCCTCGTCCGGCTCGACGACGTCGATCTCGTTGACGGTGAGGCGGAACCGGTCGCCCAGGTCGGACAACCCGGCGACGAGGCCGGCGGCGGGGGTGGCGGTGAAGCGCAGGCGCACGGGGTCCTCGCGACCGCCGATGGCCAGCGGGTGCACCTCCAGGCTCGGGGTCGCCCGGGTGATCGTCGGGCAGACCTCGAGCATGTGCGCGCCGAGGATCTTCTCGGCGCCGGGGACCAGGTGGTACGTGTAGTCCTCCATGAAGGAGGTGCCGCCCGGACGGCCCTCGGCCATCGCCTTCATGCCGCGCAGGAGCACCGAGGTCTTCCAGTCGCCCTCGCCGCCGAAGCCGTAGCCGTCCGCCATCAGCCGCTGGACGGCGAGACCGGGCAGCTGCCGGAGCCCGCCGAGGTCCTCGAAGTTCGTGGTGAAGGCGCGGTAGCCGCCGTCGACGAGGAAGGTCCGCAGGCCGAGCTCGATGCGGGCGCCGTACCGGAGCGACTCGTGGCGCTCGCCGCCGGGCAGCAGCTCGGGGGCGACGCGGTAGCGGTCGGCGTACTCGACGACGAGCTTGTCGACGTCGTCGTCGCCCATCGCGTCGACGACCTCCACGAGGTCGTTCACGCCGTGGGTGTTGACCGAGACGCCGAAGCGCAGCTGGGCCTCGACCTTGTCGCCCTCGGTGACGGCGACGTCGCGCATGTTGTCGCCGAAGCGGACCAGGCGCAGCGTCGACAGCTCGTGGCGGCCCACGGCCGCGCGGGCCCAGTCCTCGACGCGGCGGCGGACGGCGGGGTTGCCGACGTGGCCGGCCACCACGGTCCGGGCCACGCCGACGCGGGCCTGCACGTGGGCCATCTCGCGGTCGCCGTGGGCGGCCTGGTTGAGGTTCATGAAGTCCATGTCGATGGTCGACCACGGCAGCTCCATGCCCGCCTGCGTGTGCAGGTGCAGCAGCGGCTTCGACAGCGCGTCGAGGCCGGCGATCCACATCTTCGCCGGCGAGAAGGTGTGCATCCACGTCACGACGCCCACGCACTGCGGGGCCGCGTTGGCCTCGAGCATCTGGGCGTGGATGGCCCCGGCGTCGAGGAGCACCGGCTTCCACACCACCGCGACGGGCAGGTCGCCGTCGGCGGCCAGACGCTCGGCGACGCCGCGCGACTGCTCCGCGACCTGGTCGAGGGTCTCGGGGCCGTAGAGGGACTGGCTGCCCGTCAGGAACCAGACCTCGGGTGGGGGCTGGGTCCTCGCCGGGGAGGTGATGGCGGTCATGGGTGGACTCCTTCGGACCGGCGCGTCAGCGCTGGCCGTAGACGTTCTGGTAGCGGTCGAAGAGGCTGTCGACGGCGTCGGCGGCGATGGGCAGCGGCTGGCCGAGCTGGCGGGCGACGTGCACGGTCCTCGCGACGTCCTCGCACATCACGGCGGCCTTCACCGCGGAGCGGGCGTCCCTGCCCACCGTGAAGGGCCCGTGGTTCTGCATCAGCACCGCCTTGGAACGGCTGTGGCGCAGGGTCTCGACGATGCCGCGGCCGATCGAGTCGTCGCCGATGACGGCGAACGGCCCCACGGGGATCTCACCGCCGAACTCGTCGGCGCCCATCGTCAGCACGCAGGGCACGGGCTCGCCGCGGGCCGCCCAGGCCGTCGCGTACGTCGAGTGGGTGTGGACGACGCCGCCCACCTCCGGCATGTGCCGGTAGACGTAGGCCTGCGCGTCGGTGTCGGAGGACGGGGCGTGCTCGCCCTCGACCACCCGGCCGTGCAGGTCGCAGACGACCATGTTCTCCGGGGTGAGGTCGTCGTAGGAGACCCCGGAGGGCTTGATGACGAGCAGGTCGTGACCGGGCACCCGGGCGGAGACGTTGCCCGCGGTCCACACGACCAGCTGGTAGCGCGTGAGCTGCTCGTGCAGCGCGCACACCTCCCGCCGCAGGTCGAGCAGGGTGTCGCGGACGTCGGCGGTGACGGTCACCGCTCCTCCTCCCTCGCCGCGCGCCGCTCGGCGGCGGCGCGGCGGATCGCGCCGAGGCGCCGCATGGCCCGGTCGTCGCGACCGAGCCGGTCGTGCAGGGCGCGGTACTCGGCGTACAGCTCGTCGTAGACGGCGGAGGCCGCCTCGTCGGGCTGGAACACCCCGCGGCGGACCTTCCCCATCGACTTCGCGGCGGTCGGGACGTCCGGGTGGAGACCGGCGGCCACCGCGGCGTGGATCGCCGAGCCGAGCGCCGGGCCCTGCTCGGAGTCCGCGACGGACAGCGGCAGCCGGGTGACGTCGGCGTAGACCTGCATGAGCAGCGGGTTCTTCGCCAGGCCCCCGGCGACGACGAACTCGTCGACCCCGACGCCGGCCTCGCGGAAGGTCTCGACGATGACGCGGGTGCCGAAGGCGGTGGCCTCGAGCAGGGCGCGGTAGACGTCCTCCGGCCGGGTGGCGAGGGTCAGGCCCATCACGAGCCCGGTGAGCTGGTGGTCGACCAGCACCGAGCGGTTGCCCGACAGCCAGTCGAGGGCGACGAGCCCGTGCTCGCCGACCTCCTGCTGCGCGGCCAGCCGGGTGAGGTGCTCGTGCAGCCCCTCCCCGGCGGCCGCCGCCGCCTCGGCGTACGACGCGGGGACGGCGTTGTCGACGAACCAGCCGAAGACGTCCCCGACGCCGCTCTGGCCGGCCTCGTAACCCCAGAGGCCGGCGACGATGCCGCCGTCGACGACCCCGCACATGCCGGGGACCTCGCGCAGCACCTCGGCGCTCATGACGTGGCACGTCGAGGTGCCCATGATGGCGACCATCTGGCCGGGGTCGACCGCCTGCGCCGCCGGGGCCGTGACGTGGGCGTCGACGTTGCCGACGGCGACGGCGATGCCCTCCCGCAGACCGGTCCAGGCCGCCGCCTCGGCGGTCAGCCCCCCGGCGCGGTCGCCGAGCGCGCCCACGGGGTGCTCGACCTTGTCGGCGACGAACGACCCGAAGCCGGGGGCCAGGGCCTCGAGGAACTCCGGCGACGGGTGCCCGCCGTCCTGCAGCATCCCCTTGTAGCCCGCGGCGCAGGCGTTGCGGACGTAGGTGCCGCACAGCTGCCAGACGATCCAGTCGGAGGCCTCCACGAACCGTTGGGTCGCGTCGTAGGCCTCGCGGTCGGCCTCGAAGACCTCCAGGCCCTTGGCGAACTGCCACTCCGAGGAGATGAGCCCGCCGTAGCGGGGCAGCCACGACTCGCCCCGCTCCGCGGCGAGGGCGTTGATGCGGTCGGCCTGCGGCTGGGCGGCGTGGTGCTTCCAGAGCTTCACGTACGCGTGCGGCCGAGCGGCCCAGCCGTCGACCTCGCTGAGCGGGGTGCCGTCGTCGAGGCAGGGCACGACGGTGCTGGCGGTGAAGTCGGTGGCGATGCCGACCACGTGGGCCGGGTCGACGCCGGCGGCGGCCACCGCGGCCGGCACCGCGACCCGCAGCACGTCGCGGTAGTCGTCGGGCACCTGCAGCGCCCAGTCCGGCGGCAGGCGGCGCCCGCTGCCGGGCAACCGCTCGTCGACGACCCCGTGGGGGTAGGGGTGCACGGCGGAGCCCAGCTCCGCCCCGTCGGCCACGCGGACGACGACCGCGCGACCGGAGAGCGTGCCGTAGTCGACGCCGACGACGTACGACGGCCGCTGCTCCTCGTACCGGTGCTCGCTCACGTGGTGCTCCTTCCGCGGGCGGCCGTGCTGCGCCGCTCGACGAGGGTCGGGGGGATGGTGCGCGCGGGGCCGTCCGCGGGACGCGCCCCGGCGATGGCGGCACCGAGGATCTCGATGGCCCGGCGGCCGACGGCCCGGAAGTCCTGCTTCACGGTGGTCAGCGGCGGGATCAGGTACGGCGCCTCGGGGATGTCGTCGAAGCCGACGACGCTGACGTCGTCCGGCACCGAGACGCCCCCCTCGGCGAGGGCCAGCAGGAGGCCGAGCGCCATGTGGTCGTTGGCGACGAAGACCGCCGTCGCGCCGCGGGCGAGGACCTCCCGGCCCGCGCGGTAGCCGCTGGCCGGCGTCCAGTCGCCCTCGACGACGCGCGACGTGCGCAGCCCCGCGTCGTGCATCGCGTCCTGCCAGCCCTCCCGGCGACCGCGGGCCTCGACCCACTCCTGCGGCCCGGCGACGTGGACGACCTCCGTGTGGCCGAGGTCGAGCAGGTGGCGGGTCGCGAGCACGGCGCCGGCCTGCTGGTCGACCCCGACGGTCCAGGGCGCCCGCGCGGGGTCGCCCTCGATGACGACCACGGGCAGCCCGGCGGCGGTGGAGCGGGCGGCGGTCTCGAGGGCGTGGTCGTTGGCGGCGATGAGGACGACGCCCTCGACGTGCTGGTCGCGCAGGTGGCCGAGCGCGGCGTCGAGCTCCGGTCCGGTGACCTGGGGCAGGTTGACCGAGCTGACGAACATGCCCGCGGCGCGGCCGGCGGCCTGGACGGTGCGGTGCACCGTGCTCGGGCCCCACAGGCCGCCCGCGGTGCCGACGACGCCGATGGTGCCGGAGCGTCGGGTCACCAGGGCCCGCGCCGCGTTGTTGGGCCGGTAGCCGAGCTGGGCGATCGCGGCCTCCACCCGTGCCCGGGTCTCCGGGCGCAGGTTGTTCTGGCCGTTCACGACGCGCGAGACCGTCTGGTGGGAGACGCCGGCGAGCCGGGCGACGTCCGCCATCACCGGCAGGCGGCCGGCGGTCGTCGCCGGCGGCGGCGCGACGAGGTCGGTCACGGCTGCCGCCGGGTCAGCACCCGCTGCATCACGACGAAGACCAGCACCAGGGCGCCGATGACGATCTTCGTCCACCAGGAGCTGAGCGTGCCGTCGAAGGAGATGAAGGTCTGGATCGTGCCGAGCACGAGGACCCCGAGCAGCGACCCGACGACCAGACCCCGCCCGCCGGCGAGGAGGGTGCCGCCGATGACGACCGCCGCGATGGCGTCCAGCTCCATGCCCACCGCGTGCAGGCTGTAGCCCGACAGCATGTAGAAGGCGAAGAGCAGGCCGCCGAGCGAGGCGCAGAACCCGCTGACGGCGTACACCCCGACCTTCACGAGGCCGACCCGCAACCCCATGAGGAGCGCCGAGGCCTCGCTGCCGCCGATCGCGTAGACGGTCCGGCCGAACCGGGTCCGGTGCAGGACGAGCACGGCCACCGCCACGGTGGCCAGGGCGATGACGACCGAGTACGTCGTGGTGAGGGCCGGGTCACCCATCAGCAGGAGCGTCACCCACATGCCGACCCCGAGCCCGACGAGGACGGGCACCAGCGCGGAGCGCAGCGACCTCCGCCTCACCAGCGCGGCCAGCATCCCGAGTCCCAGCAGGCCGATGACGACCCCGCCCTGCCACGGCGCGAGCGCGATCGGGATCGGCTCCGAGGCGAGGAAGAAGAAGGTGTCGTCGCGGATCGGGATGGACTCGACGGAGATCAGGTAGCACAGGCCCCGGGCCAGGAACATGCCGGCGAGGGTCGCGATGAAGGGCTGCACGTCGAAGTGGTGGATCACCAGCCCGGTGAGCAGGCCGAGCACGGTGCCGACGGTCAGCGTCGCCGCGATGGCGGCGTACGGCGACCACCCGTCCTGCAGGGTCCAGGCGGCGACCATCGTCGACAGCGCCACCACCGAGCCGACGGACAGGTCGATGCCGCCGGTGAGGATGACGAAGGTCATCCCGACGGCGAGGACGACGAGGAAGGCGTTGTCGGTCAGCAGGTTCAGGATGACCTGCGAGGAGGTGAACCCCTCGTAGCGCAGCCCGCCGACCTGGAGCATGCCCAGGAACAGGGCGAGCGTGGCGAGCAGCGGGACGAGCTGGGCCGAGGGCCGGTAGGTGCGCAGGGCGTGCCACCAGCGGCCCGGGCGCGAGCCTGCCGCCGGGGTGGAGGGCGCCGTCCTGGGGGCCGGGGTGGTCGCGCCGCCGGGCGCGGGCCGGGTCTGAGTGCTCATCGGGTGCCTGCCTTCGCGAGCGTCGGGGCCGAGGACTCCCCGGCCGGGGCGGGGTCGCCCGCGGGCGGCCCCTCGGGCGGCGCGGGTGTCGCGGAGGCGGTGCGGCGCCGTCGTAGCACCGCCCGGGCCTTCGGGGACTGCAGGAGGCAGACGACGATGACGACCACGGCCTTGAACAGGTAGTTGGTCTCCGACGGGATCCCGATGTTCGGGATCGTGGCGGCCAGCGTGGTGATGAGCAGGGCGCCGACGAAGGTGCCGGCGAGCGAGAAGCGGCCGCCGGCGAGCGAGGTCCCGCCGATGACGACGGCGAGGATCGCGTCGAGCTCGATCCACAGGCCGGCGTTGTTGGCGTCGGCGGCGGAGGTGTTGGCCGCGATCATCAGGCCCGCGAGGCCGGCGCAGAAGCCGGAGAAGACGTACACGGTCCAGCGGATGGTGACCGCACGGACACCGGCCAGCCGGCTGGCCTCCGGGTTGATGCCGACCGCCTCGACGAGCATGCCGAGCGCGGTGCGGCGAACCAGCAGCGCGGTGAGGGCGAAGACCGCCCACGCCACGAGCGCCGCGACGGGGAGCCCGAGGACGAACCCGACGCCGATGGTGCGGAACGACTCGTTGTTCACCGTGGTGATCTGCCCGTCCGTGACGAGCATGGCCAGGCCGCGGCCCGCGACGAGGAGCACCAGCGTCGCGATGATCGGCTGGATGCCCAGGACGGAGACCAGGAACCCGTTCCACAGCCCGAGCGCGACGCACGTCGCCAGTGCGAGGCCGCACGCCACGATCGCCGTGCCGAGGGCCGACTCGTCGGGCGCCGAGACCATGTGGACGCAGGCGACGGCTCCGCCGATGGCCGCGACCGCGCCGACCGAGAGGTCGATGCCGCGGGTGGCGATGACGAGGGTCATCCCGAGCGCGATCAGCAGCACCGGGGCGCCGTTGCGGACGATGTCGACGAGGCTGCCGAACAGCCTGCCGTCCTGGACGCGGACCTCGATGAAGCCGGGGTTCGCGGCGACGTTCACCACCAGCAGCCCGAGCAGGACCAGCAGCGGCCACAGCAGCGTGCTCGACAGCACGCGGGACGACGCGCTACGCACGGGCGCCCACCTCCTCCGCGCGGGCGTCGCCCGCGATGATCTCCAGGACGTCGCCCACGGCGACGTCGACGTTCGAGCGCTCGTCGATCTTGCGGCGGTCCCGCATGGTGACCACGCGGTCCGACAGGCGCAGCACCTCCTCCAGCTCGGCGGAGATGAACACGACGCCGAGACCGCGGCGGGCGAGGTCGGCGACGAGCTGCTGGATCTGTGCCTTCGCGCCGACGTCGATGCCCCGGGTGGGCTCGTCGAGGATCAGCAGGTCCGGCTCGGTGATCAGCCAGCGGGCCAGCAGGACCTTCTGCTGGTTGCCGCCCGACAGGTTGCGCATGAGGGCGTCGGGGTCCGCGGGGCGGATGTCCAGGGCCTCGATGTACTCGTCGACCAGCCTCCTGCGCGTGGCCGACGGGATGGGGCGCAACCAGCCGCGGGTGGCCTGGAGCGCCAGGAGCATGTTGTCGGCGACCGAGAGGTCGCCGATGACGCCCTCGGACCGTCGGTTCTCCGACAGGAAGGCGACCTTGCGGTCGATGGCCTGCCGCGGTGCGCGCAGCCGGGTGCGCCGCCCCGAGACCTCGAGCGTGCCGGTGTCGGAGGTGTCGGCGCCGAAGAGCAGCCGGGCGAGCTCGGTACGGCCCGAGCCGAGCAGCCCGGCGAGACCGACCACCTCCCCGGGCCTCACCTCGAGGTCGGTGGCGAGCAGCGAGCCCTTGCGCCCGAGCCCCACCGCCCGGAGGACGGGCTCGGACGACGCGGGCCCGGCGTCCTCGGCGTCGAGCTCGCGCTCCAGCTTCTCGAGGACCTCGAGCTCGCGGCCGATCATCAGCTGCACCAGCTCGAGCTGGGTGAGGTCGGCGGTCATCCGCTCCCCCACGAGCCGACCGTTGCGCAGGATGGTCATCCGGTCGGTGATCTCGAAGATCTGGTCCAGGAAGTGCGAGACGAACACGATCGCGACGCCGGCCGCCCGCAGGCGACGCATGACGGTGAAGAGCTTCTCGACCTCGTCGGCGTCCAGGCTGGAGGTCGGCTCGTCGAGGATCAGCACCTTCGCGTCGACGTCCACCGCCCGGGCGATGGCGACGAGCTGCTGGACGGCGATGGGGTGGTCGCCGAGGGTGGACGCCGGGTCGACGTCCAGGCCGAGGCGGTCGAGGGTGGCGCGGGCGCGGCGGTTCATCGCGCGGGTGTTGATGGCGCCGAGGAAGCGCGGCTCGCGGCCCAGCATCATGTTCTCGGCCACCGTGAGGTTCGTGCAGAGGTTCACCTCCTGGTAGACGGTGCTGATGCCCGCCTCCTGCGCCGCGGACGGGGAGGCGAGGCGGACCTGCCGCCCCTCGACGGTGACGGTGCCGGAGTCGATGCCGTAGACCCCGGTGAGGGCCTTGATCAGCGTCGACTTCCCGGCCCCGTTCTCGCCCATGAGGGCGTGCACCTCGCCGGGGTAGAGGCGGACGGAGACGCCGTCGAGCGCGCGGACGGCGCCGAAGCTGATGCTGATGTCGTCCATGGCCACCACGGGGTCGCCCGGCGGGCCGCCGGCCGGGGCGCTGGTGGGCTTCACCGACTCCAGGTGGGCCATGTGCGGTGCTCCTCGTCTGGTGCTGCTGGGGGTGGCGCTGGTGGTGCGGACGGAGCTCAGTACTGACGCTCGTCGATGACCTCGGCGGCCTCGTCCTGCGTGAAGGTGGTCTCCTCCGTCACGACGCGGGGCTCGACCTCCTCGCCGGCGACGACCTGCTCGGCGAGCTCCATGAGCTGGGGGCCGAGGAGCGGGTTGCACTCGACGATGTAGTTGATCTTGCCGTCGACCAGGGCCTGCATGCCGTCCTTGACGGCGTCGACGGTGATGATCTTGATGTCCTCGCCCGGGGTCATGCCGGCGGCCTCGATGGCCTCGATGGCGCCGAGCCCCATGTCGTCGTTGTGGGCGTAGACGACGTCGATGCCGTCCTCGGAGTTGAGGAAGGACTCCATGACGCGCTTGCCGCCGTCACGGGTGAAGTCGCCGGTCTGCGACGCGGTGACCTCGATGGAGTCGTCGGAGGCGATGGTGTCGGCGAAGCCCTCGGCGCGGTCGATGGCCGGCGCGGCCCCGGTGGTGCCCTCGAGCTGGACGACGTTGACGTCGCCGTCGCCGTCCACGTCGGACTCCTCGGCGTTCTCGACCAGCCACTCGCCGGCCCGCTCGCCCTCGAGGACGAAGTCGGAGCCGAGGAAGGTCTCGTAGAGGCTGTCGTCCTCGGAGTCGACGGCGCGGTCGGTGAGGATGACCGGGATGCCGGCGCGCTTGGCCTCGAGCAGGACGGCGTCCCAGCCGGTCTCGACCACGGGGCTGAAGGCGATGACGTCGACGTCCTGCTGGATGTAGGAGCGGATCGCCTTGATCTGGTTCTCCTGCTTCTGCTGCGCGTCGGAGAACACCAGCTCGATGCCCGCCTCCTCCGCGCTGTCCTGGATGCTCTGGGTGTTGGCGGTGCGCCAGCCGCTCTCGGCGCCGACCTGGGCGAAGCCCATGGTGATCGTGTCGTCGCCACCGCCGCCCGAGGCGTCGTCCGCACCGCTGCTGGTGCCGCCGCACGCCGTGAGGGCGAGGCTCCCGACGGCGAGGGCGGCCGCCGCGCTCATGGTCTTCTTCAGCACTGTTCTTCCTCCGGGTCCAAGCGGGGCGGGAGCCCCTGTGACTGGTGTCACGCCAGGAGTGTGAACGCTAACATTCGATGCGGTCAACCACCTGGACCGTCTTGAGCGAATCTTGATGTGAACGCTCACCCGACACCGCGGGCGGAGACCGGTCAGAGCGCGGAGAAGCGCCAGACGAGGCGCGAGCGCCACTCCTGGCCGGGCTCGAGGACCACGGAGGGCCACTCGGGGTGGTGCGGGCTGTCGGGGAAGCCCTGGGGCTCCAGGGCGATGCCGTCGCCCTGCCGGTGGGGCACGCCGCCGTGCCCGACGCTCGAGGCGTCGAGGAAGTTGCCGGTGTAGACCTGCAGCCCGGCACGGTCGGTCGACAGGGTCAGCCGGGTCCGCGAGGCGGGGTGGTCGAGCACGGCGGCCTCGCGCACGGCGCCCGTCTCGGCGGGAGGGTCGAGGACCACGTTGTGGTCGATCCCGCGGGCGTCGGCCAGCTGCGGGTGCGGCGTCCGCAGGACGTCGCCGAGACGACGCGACTCCCGGAGGTCGAACGGCGTGCCGGCGACGTCCTCGTGCTCACCGAGGGGGATGCCGGTCGCGTCGACCGGCGTGAAGCGGCTCGCCCCCAGGCGCAGGTGGTGGTCGTCGATCGTCCCGGTGCCGACACCGCCGAGGTTGAAGTACGAGTGCTGGGTCAGGCCGACGACGGTGACCGCGTCGGTGGTGGCCGCCAGCTCGACCTCGACCGCGTCGTCGCTCACCCGGTACGTCGCCGTCGCCCGCAGCGTGCCCGGGTAGCCCTGGTCGCCGTCCGGGCTGGTGAGGGCGAACCGCGCCGAGCGTTCGTCGTGGGACTCGAGCTCCCACTCGCGGCGGTGGAAGCCGTCGGGCCCGCCGTGGAGGTGGTGGCCGCGGTCGTTGGTCGGCAGGCTCACCCGCCCGGTGGGCAGCGGGAGGTCGCCGTAGGCGATCCGGTTCGCGTAGCGACCGATGACCGCGCCGTGAAACTCGGTCGCCGCGAGCCGCTGCTCCGGCGTGTCGTGGCCGAGCACGACGTCGCGTCGGCGGCCGTCGCCGCCGGTGACCTCGAGCCGGTGGACGCACGCACCGAGGGTGAGCAGGTGCAGCACGGGGCCGGGAGCGGACCCCAGGGTCAGCGCTGTGGTCCCGGTCACGCTGTGAACGTTAACATCAGCCCGGCACCGCCCGGGGTGCCGCGGTCGTCGCCCGCAGCACCACCTCGGGCACCAGCAGGTCGACGCTCGGGGACGTCTCGCCGGCGAGTGCGCGCAGCGTCACCTCCACGGCCCGGCTGCCGAGGCGGGCGAACTCCTGACGCACGGTGGTCAGCGGTGGCCAGTAGAACGCCGCCTCGGGGACGTCGTCGAAGCCGACGACGCTGACGTCGTCCGGCACGCGGACGCCGCGCTCGTGCAGGGCGTTCAGCAGCCCCAGCGCCATGGAGTCGTTCGCGGCGAGGACGGCGGTCACGGCACCGGCCCCGGCGTCCCCGGCGAGGCGCCGGCCCGCGTCGTACCCGCTGGCCGAGGACCAGTCCCCCACCAGCTCCGGACCGGGCTCGACCCCGCGACGCTCGTGCGCCAGGAGCCAGCCGCTGCGTCGCTGGGCGGCCTCGATCCAGTCGAGGGGACCCGTCAGGTGCGCGACGGCGCGGTGGCCGAGGTCGAGCAGGTGGTCGGTCGCGAGGGTGGCGCCCTGCTGCTGGTCGATGCCGACCGCCATCGGCTCGCCGGGCCCGACCCCCTGGACGAGGACCACGGGGACGCCGAGGTCGAGGTCCCGCGCCCAGGCCCGCGCGCCGCTGTGGGCGACCGCGACCACGACGGCCTCGACCGCACGGTCCAGCAGACGGTCGACGGCGGCCCGCAGGGCCTCCTCGGTCTGCTCGGTCATGCTCGCGAGGCTGAGCTCGTAGCCCGCGTCGTGCAGCGCGTCCGACAGCGAGGTGAGGATCATGCTGGGCCCGTACAGCGCCAGGTGCGCCGAAATCAGCCCGACGCGTCCCGAGCGGTTGGTGGCCAGCGCGCGGGCCGCGCTGTTGCGGCGGTAGCCGGTCTCGGCGATCGCGGCGAGCACCCGCTCCCGGGTGTCGGGCTTCACGAGCGGGGAGTCGTTCATGACCCGGGAGACGGTCTGGTGCGACACCCCGGCGCGCGCGGCGACGTCGGCCATGGACGGCGAGCGCCCACCCCGCGCCCGGTCGCCCCCCATGCTCATGGGTCACACCCTAGGCGCGGAGAGGCGCCACCCGGGGTCGGCGAGTGGTCGAGCCGGGGGTGACGGCCTGCGAGGATGCCGGGCGTGGTCGCCGTGCGCCTCGCTCCCCTGTCCGCTGCCGACGTCGCGGCGTGGCGCGCGCAGCGGGAGGTCGCGGGTGATCCCCTGCCCGCCCCGGAGACCGGGGTCGTCCAGGAGGTGCTCGAGGTCGTCGTCGACGAGGTGGCCGTCGGCGGGCTGCTGCTCGAGCGCACGGCGGACGGCGACCGGTCACGCTGCGTCGTCCGGGAGCTGCAGACCACCCTCGACCCCGGGGACCGGCCCCGGTGGGCGGCCGTGCTCGCGGCGCTCGAGGACCACGCCCGGGCGGGTGGCGCGGAGGTCGTGGTGACCGCGGTCGACCTCGACCTCACCGTCCCCCTCTCCGACGCCGGCTGGCGCGCGGCGCTGACGATGCACGCCAAGCGGCTCGACCCCGGGGTGCTCGAGCTGCAGGACGACCGACGCGTCGAGGTCCGGCCCATGGACGACGCCGAGCGGGCCGCGTGGGTGCCGGACGCGTTGCGGGCGCTGCGCCGGGGGGCGACACGTGCCGGGTTGTCCGACCCTGCGGCGGGCGGGGTCGAGGCACGGCTCCTGGCCCTGGCCGACGGGCCCGTGGACCCCGCCGAGCTGCTCCTCGTCGGGGTGCTCGACGGCGAGGTCGTCGGGAGGTTCTGGGGGACGTCGCGCCCCGGTCCCGAGGGCCCCGTCCTGCTGGCGACCACCCTCGACCTGCTGCCCGGGCACCGCGGCCGCGGGGTCCTCGGCTCGTTCCTCGGGGCGATCCGCCGGCGGCTGGCCGACCTCGGCGTCGTCGAGGTGCGGCTGCACCTGCTCGGTCACCACCCGGGGCTGCGCCGGGCGTTCCTCGGTCTGGGCGTGGGCATCCACCGCGCGGTGATGACGAAGGACCTGCGCGCCGCCGTCGGTCGCGGGCCGGTCGACTAGGGCACGTAGAAGTGCTGGTAGTCGGCGAACGAGTCGCCCCACTCCCAGCCGATGCGCTCGAAGGCGCGGACCACCACGTCGCCGTCGCGGACGACGCCCTTGACGTACGGCGCTCCCGGCGAGCGGTCGGCGTCCACGAAGCGGCGGCCGGCGTCGGGAACGACGCCCTGCGGGCTGTCGTAGGGGTTCTGGATCGGGTTGATGTCGATCGCCCGGCCGAAGGCGTGGTCGGAGAACGAGTCGGAGCCCGCGACGGTGCGGCAGTTGTAGCCCGAGGAGTTGTTCGCCGCCATCGACCGGTCGTCGTCCGCGCCGTAGGCGTCGACCAGCCTCATCCGCGCGATCGGGAACCGCGCCCGGTACAGCTCGCGGAACACCTCGACGACGCCCTCGGCCTCCGAGGCGGCGACGACCAGCTCACCCATGCGGGTGCCGCCCTCGAAGTCCTGGTGACGCACGCGCAGGTAGCGCAGGTCGGCCAGGTCGACGGGGCAGGTCTCCACGTCGTGGCTGGCGCTCATGCGGTCACGGATCGCCTCGTCGACGCGCTCCACCCGGGCGGCGTACGCCGGGCGGTCGTTCCCGCCGTCCGGCTCGGGCTCGGGTGACGCCTGCTGGCGGTCGGGCTCCTGCTGCGTCTCCTGCTGCGGGTCACGGTCCTGGACGGCCGGGCCTCCCGGTGACCCGGGGGCGGCCTCGAGCCCGGCGCAGGTGCGACGGTCGGCCCACTCCCGCAGCGCCGCCTCGCGGGCCGCGCCGGTCGAGGGCCGCGCGGGTCCGCCGGCGAGCGGGATCCTCGCCGGCAGCCAGTCCTCGTCGACGACCTCGTCGCCGTCCATCCGCAGCCGCAGCACGCCGGACTCCGGCACCCGGCCGTGGTACCAGGCGAAGTTCCCGAGCCCGTAGTTGACGTAGGCGCCGTCGAGGACGCCGGAGCCCTGGAGCCGGTGGGCGTGCGCGCCGACGACGACGTCCGCACCGGCGTCGGCGAGGGTCTGCGCCAGGTAGGCCTGCCGGCCCGTGGGGCAGGTCGTGCTCTCGGCGCCCCAGTGGACGTAGACCACCACGAGGTCCTGCGTGGCCTCGGCCCGGCGGACGGCGCGCAGCAGGTTGCGCGGCGGGGTCGCGCGGGCCGAGGCGATGCCCGGGCCGCCCTCCCCCGAGGCCCAGATCGGGTCGGCGCTCTCCCGCATGGCCGCGTCGGCGGCGAGGACGGTGACGTCGGTGCCGCGGATCGTCGTGGAGTAGCCGCCGAACGCCTCGGCGCGGTCCTGGCCGACGCCGACGACCGCGAGGGGCGCGTCGGCCTTGATCTCGAGGGACTCCCGGACGCCCTCCAGGCCGTAGTCGGCCCCGTGGTTGTTCGCGATCGTGACGACGTCGACGCCCGAGCGGGCGAGCACGTCGAGCGCGGACGGCGGGCTGCGGAACCAGTAGCGCAGCGAGGGGTCCTCGAGCTCCTTGTCCGTCGGGGCGCCGCCACCGGACGTCAGGGCGCTCTCGAGGTTGACCATCGCCAGGTCGGCGTCGCGCAGGACGCCGGAGACCCGGCCCAGCGTCGACCGCGGCTGGCCGGGCAGGGCCGCGAGGGCGCCCTCGAAGTGGACGTCGCCCCCGAAGGCCAGGGTGAGGCGGCCGGGGGCCTCGTCGTCCTCGGCGCCCTCCCCGGCGGGCTCGACCATCTCCCCGGCGCCCGGGTCACGGTCGGCGTCCTCGGTCGAGCAGCCCGCGAGCAGGGCCGCCGCCAGGGCAGCCACCAGCGCCGCAGGTCCGAGTCTCCTGCCGCGCATCAGTCCCCCATCCGCCGTGCTCCAGCCATGGTGCCGGGGCGGGCCAAGGGCCGGGCCGAGGGACTGGCCGAGGGACGGGCCGAGGGACGGGCGCCGCTGCGGGTGGGCGGACCCCGGCTCCTCCCGGCGCCGAGGTGACCCACGGGATCCCGGTCGGCGGTCCAGACCGGCCTGGGCAGGGCCGCGCCGCCGCGCCACGATGCCCGGCATGAGCCTGCATCGTCCGAGCACCGCCGTCGCCGCGTCCGCCGTCGCCCTCGTCGCGACCCTCGGTCTCGCCGCTCCCGCCTCCGCCGACGTGGAGGTGCACCGCGACCCGCGCGGCGACGTCCGCCAGCTCGACGCGGGCGGCCCCCGGTCGTCCGCGGACGTCGTGCGCCTGCGCGGCGAGCACGCGGGCTCCCGGCTGTCGTTCGCCCTGGACCTGGCCGACCTCGCCGGGCCGGCCGACAGCGGCTCCGTGTACGCCGGGGTGCGGATGCGGACCCCGAACGGCACCGAGTTCACCGCGACGGCCAACCGGACCGACGGTGGCAAGGAGGTCGTGCTCTACCGCGGGCTGGGCGACGAGGTGGTCGACTGCCCCGGCCTCGAGGGCCGCTTCCTGTCCGACGCCGACCGCATCGCGTTCGTCGTGCCACGCTCCTGCGTGCAGCGTCCGCGCTGGGTCCGGTTCGGGGCCGTGGTCGGAGCCGGGGACAGCACGTCCTACGCGGACGACGCCCGCCGCGACGGCCGGGTCGACCGCGGCGGTCTGGCGAAGCTGGGCACGCGCCTGCTGCGCCGCGACTGAGAGGGCCTCAGCCGCCGAAGGTGTCCTCGAGGTCGCGCTCGAGCTGCCGCTCGCACTCGTCGACCTGCTGCTGCTGGCCGCCGGCGTCGGAGACGCACTGCTCGTAGCGCTGGGCGGCGTCGCTGTCGACGATCCTCGCCAGGAACGTGCCCGCGAGGACGGTCAGCGCGATCGCCAGGACCAGGCCGAGCAGGCCGGTGACCCAGCCGGTGATCGCGAGCCCGCGACCGCCCGCCTTGCCCTTCTTCGCCCGGCTGGAGGCGATGAGGCCGAGGATGAGGGCGGGCAGGCCGAGGAGCACGCCCCCGATCACCGTCCAGCACAGCAGCAGGGCCAGCACGCCGAGGATCAGGGCGGTGACGGCCATGCCCTTGCCCTGCTTGGCGCCGTCGTACGACTGGTGGTGGGGGTGTCCGGACTGCGGCGGCATCTCGTAGGAGCTCACGCCGACAGACTGTCGGAGGTTGCCGTGGTGTACAACGATGCCTCGCCGTGTGACGTCCGTCATTCTCGCTCGTTGGCCCTGACAAGATCGAGGAGGAACGGGCGAGTCGGGAGGGTCGATGATCGAGACCGCGGCGGACTGGCGTGCGGACACGCTCGCCTTCCTGGTGGAGCACCGGGAGCAGCGCACGCTCGTGCTGACCGAGCGTCTCGTCGCCACGATCGAGGACGACCACCTCGCCTACCGCCGCGCCGGCGTGGTCTCCCACGCCGACCTGGCCCACTCCTGCCGGACCAACGTCACGGCCATCCTCGACCTGATCGTGGGCGCCCTCGCCGGCGACGTGCCCCGGCCGGACAAGGCGGACGAGTCCGTGTTCTGGCCCGCCCGGACCACCGGCTCCCTGCGCGCCGAGCAGGGCCAGCCCCTGGACGACGTGCTGCGGTCGTTCCGGCTCGGCGGGCGCCTGATCTGGGACGACCTGCTGGAGACGGGGGCCGAGCGGCTCGACGGGCGGGGGCTTCGCGAGGTCGGCTCGCTGCTGTGGGAGGCGGTCGACGCGACGTCGGCGCGCGTCGCGGCGGCGTACCACCACCGGGACCGCTCCCGCGTCCGCAGCGACGAGGAGCGGCGGGCCACCCTCTGGGAGGGCGTCCTGCGCGGTCGCGCCCGCGACCCGGGCTTCGCCGCCGAGGCCGCCGAGGCCCTCGACCTCCCTCCGGCCGGCGAGCTGGTCGTCGCCGTCCTCGAGCCCGTGGAGCCCCGGAGGGCGGAACGCGCCGTGGCTCCGCACGCCTCCGCGTTCCTCAGCCGGGGCGACGTGACGGTCGGCCTGGTGGCACTGCGCGAGGACGTCCCGGACGCCGCGCACCGCGCCCTCGCGACGCTCGCGGGCGGCAAGGACGGGCGCACCGTCGCCGTCTCCTCGGTCGTGCTCGGCCTCGGCGGGGCCGACGAGGGCTACCGCCAGGCGCGCCTGGCCCTGCGCTCCGGACCGGCGTCCGGCGGGCTGGTCCGCTACGAGGACGTGCTGCCCGAGGCCCTGCTGCTCTCGGTGCCCGACGTCTCCGACCGGCTGCGCCGCCGCTGGGTCGCACCCCTCGTGGAGCTCGGCGAGGAGGGGCGCATGCTCCTGGCCACCCTCGAGGCCTGGGTCGCCGCCGGCGGCTCGGCGAGCCGTGCCGCCCCCCTCGTGCCCTGCCACCGCAACACGGTCCTCAACCGCCTGCGTCGGGTCACCCAGGTCACCGGTCTCGCGCTCGACGACGACGCGCCCCCGCTCGACCTGGACCTCGCCCTGCGGGCCCGCCGCCTGCTGCGCTGAGCGGGCGCCGGGCCGTCCCCGAACGGGTCCCGAGGTGTTGTGCAGATTGCCCAACGCTTCGCAGAGGGCCTGGACTCCTCGTCATGGTCCACCCCTGTGACGGCTGCCACAGTCGAACGGACGTCGTCGACGCCTCCTCCCCCGGGGTCCCCTCCGGAGCGTCGACGAGGACTCGGAGTGAGCATGACCGACACGTTCCGACACGAGCCGGAGGCACGGGGCGACGACACCACCACGACCGACGGCGACGCCTCGGGTCTGCGCCGACGCACCTTCATGGGGTGGGTGCTCGCCGGCACGACGCTGACCGTGGCCGCCGACCTGGGTCTCGCGAGGCCCGCCGCCGCGGTGATCCCGTCCGGACCGCAGGTCGCCGACGTCTACGACCTCGAGGACGCGCAGACCGACTCCGCGCTGCCCACCTCGCAGCTCATCCAGATCACCATCACCGAGCAGGGCACCGCCGAGTTCGAGCTCCCCCGCACCGAGGTCGGTCAGGGCATCCTGACCTCGACCGCGATGATCATCGCCGAGGAGCTCGACCTCCCGGTCTCGAAGGTCAAGGTCACGATGGCCAAGGCCCGCCCCGAGCTGCTGTTCAACCAGCTCACCGGTGGCTCCAACACCACGTTCTCCACCTACACCCCGATCCGCGTCGCGGCCGCGATCGCCCGCCAGCAGCTGCTGGAGGCCGCCGCCATCCTCTTCGGCACGAACGCCGACCGCCTGATCACCGTCGGCGGCGTCGTCCGCGACACGCTCGGCAACGAGGCGACGTACGGCGACCTCGCCGTCGACGCCGCGAAGCAGGTCGTCGAGGCCGTCGAGGTCGTGCTGCGCCCCGAGTCGAAGTTCCGCACCATCGGCAAGCCGCAGAGCCGCCTCGACGCCCGCGACGCCGTCACCGGCAAGAAGAAGTTCACCGGTGACCTCAAGGTCAAGGACGCGCTGCCCACCATGGTGTGCCGTCCTCCGACGCACCGCGGCTCGCCGCAGGCGCTGCAGAACCAGTCGCAGATCGAGCGGATGCCCGGCGTCACCCACGTGGCGCAGATCCCGACCGGCATCGCGGTGCGGGCCAAGACCTTCGGCCAGTGCATCGACGCGATCCGGAAGATGCAGGTCACCTGGAACCCCGGCTCCGCCGCCGCGGAGAGCGACGAGACGATCCTCGCGGAGCTGCGGGCCGCCGAGATCCCGCTGGCCGTCCCGGAGGTCGACCTGCCGGGGGTCGTCAAGACCGTCGAGACCGACTGCGTCTTCGCGTTCAAGTCGAGCGCCGCCCTCGAGCCGTACACGGCCATCGCCGACGTGCGTGAGGACTCGGCGGAGATCTGGGCCGGCCTGAAGGCCCCGATCGTCGCCCAGCAGGACGTCGCCCGCGACTGCGGGCTGTCGCCCAGCGCCGTCACGATCAACGTGATCACCGGCGGCGGGTCCTTCGGCCACAAGCTGTTCGGCGACCACGCCCGCGAGGCCGCCCAGGCCTCCAAGGCGATGGGCGTGCCGGTCAAGCTGATGTGGCACCGTGCCGACGAGCCCCGCCAGGGCCGCCTGCACCCGATGGCGACGTCCCGGGTGCGCGCCACGGTCGTCGGCGGCGAGGTCGCGGCCTTCGAGCAGCGCCACACCAGCATCCTCATGGACTGGAGCCACGGCTTCGGCGACCAGCTCACCTCCGTCGCCGACGAGCTGCCCCCGCAGCTCGGCGGCTACACGATCTCGCAGAGCATCTTCGCGCTCACCCAGCAGCTGCCCTACAACTTCGGTGTCGTCGACCAGCTCCTCAACGAGACGCTGACCCCGGGCGACGCGGTCGACGAGCGCTTCGCGAGCGGGTCGATGCGCAACATCTACTCCCCCGACGTCCGGACGGCGGCCGAGCTGACCGTCGACAAGCTCGCCAAGCTGGCGAAGAAGGACCCGGTCGAGTTCCGCCTGGCGCACCTGAAGGACCCGCGGGTCAAGGCGGTCCTGCGGAAGGTGGCGAAGGAGGGCAACTGGGGCCGCCGGATGCCGGCCGGCACGGCGCAGGGCGTGGCCATCCACAAGGAGTACAAGGGCTGCACCGCGGTGCTCATCGAGATCGACTGCCGGCCCGCGACGGTGAACCGGAACCTCGGCCCCGAGACCGTGACCGGGCCCCGCGTGACCAAGGCCGTCATCGCGGTCGACCCCGGCCTGGTGATCAACCCGCGGGGGCTCGAGGCCCAGATGATCGGCGGCTGCATGGACGGCATCGCGCTGACGCTGACGAGCAGCAACCACCTCAGGGACGGCCGCTTCCTCGAGGCCAGCTGGGACAACTACTTCTACACGCGGCAGTGGAACGTCCCGTTCGAGACCGAGGTCCACATCGTCGACTCGGACTCCGACACCCCCGGTGGTGCCGGCGAGGCGGCGACGGGCTCGACGGCCGCGGCGGTGGCCTGCGCCTACGCGAGGGCCACCGGCACGAACCCGACGTACTTCCCGATCCAGCACGAGAAGCCGTTGGCGTTCAAGCCGAAGTCGTTCGAACCCTCCGTCCCCCAGTCGCCGACCAACGGTCTCAACCGGACCTACTGAGGAGCCAGACATGCCGAAGCAGACATTCGTCCTCAACGGGAGGACGACCACGGTGAACGTGGCCGACGACGTCCGCGTCCTGTGGGTCCTCCGCGACATCCTCGGGGTCACCGGGCCGAAGTACGGCTGCGGGATCAACGTGTGCAAGGCCTGCACCTCGCACATCAACGGCAAGGCGTTCAACCCGTGCGCCGTGCGGGTCGGCGACCTGAAGCCGAAGGACCGCATCACCACCATCGAGGGCCTCGCGGACACCGCGCCGGGAGACCTGCACCCGATGCAGCAGGCGTGGCTCGACCTGGACGTCAGCCAGTGCGGCTACTGCCAGCCCGGCCAGATCATGGCCGCGGTGGCGCTGGTGAAGAAGGTGCGGCGCGAGGGCCGGGAGATCCAGGAGTCCGACCTCGACGGCATCCGCAACATCTGCCGGTGCGGGACCTACCCGCGCATCCGCGACGCCATCCGGCAGGGTGCCGCCCGGATGTGACCCATCCCCCTGTCGAGGGGGGGGGGGGGGGGGGGGGCCCGCGCCCCCCCCGGCGGGGGGGGGGGGGGGGGGGGCGCCCCCCCCCCCCCGTCGCACGTCCGGGGGAGGCCCGGGCCCGGCTCAGGCGTGCGCGAGCCTCTTGTTCACCAGACGGGTCAGCCACGCCGGCGAGAAGCGGGAGCCGAGGGACAGCACCTTCGTCTGGGTGCCGACCGGGAAGTGCACCTGGTGCAGCGCCTCGCTGTGCCGCGGCGGCTCGACGGCCAGCAGGACGGCGTCCGCGATGTCCTGGGCGGTGAGGCGGATCCCGAGCGAGCCGGTGGTGCCCGTCGACCAGCCCTGCGTCATCGCCGTCTGCACGAACAGCGGCCACAGGGCGCGCACGCGGATGCCCTGCGGGCCCCACTCCAGGTCGAGCGCCTCGGTGACGCCGCGGACGTAGAACTTGGTCGCCGAGTAGTTGGCGAGCTCGGGCTGGCCGTAGATGGCGGACGCCGACGCCATGTTCACCACGACGGCGTCGCCCTGCTCGGACGCCGTGCGGCGCAGGTGCGGGTAGCCCGCGTGCAGGCCGTGCATGACGCCCTTGACGTTGATGTCGACCTCGCGGCCGTGCGCCTCGGCGTCGCGGTCGGTGAAGGCCCCGGCGAGCAGGATGCCCGCGTTGTTGACCAGCGCGTCGAGGCGGCCGGTGTGCTCCACGAGCTCGGCCAGCCGGGCCTCGAACTCCCCCGCGTCGGTGACGTCGAGGCGACCGGTGCGGACCTCGCCCGGCAGGGTCGCGGCCTCCTCGGCGAGGTCGGCGAGGCCGGCCTCGTCGACGTCGTACGCGCCGACGGTCCAGCCGCGCGTCGCGAACGTCAGCGCCGTCGCTCGTCCGATGCCTGCCGCCGCGCCGGTCACGGCCACCACCCGGGTACTCATGGCCGCCATTCCTACCAGCCGGTAACCCGGACCGCCCACGGACTGGGACGGACGTCACCTGCTCACGGCGCGCTGGCGCCACCGGTCACGGGCAGGACGGTCCCGGTGACGAACCGCGCCTCGGCCGAGGCCAGCCACACCACCGCGGCCGCCACCTCCTCCGGGGTGCCCTGGCGGCCCAGGGGCACGGTGGCGGCGTACGCCGCGAGGTCGTCGGGGTCCGCGCCGGCGTGCCGCTCGACGGGCACCCAGCCGGGGGCGACCGTGTTGACGGTGATGCCGTGCGGGCCCAGGTCGCGGGCGGTGACGCGGGCCAGCGCGTGCTGCGCGCCCTTCGCCGCGACGTAGGCCGCGGCGCCCGCGGGCGCCGTCCACGCCACCTCCGAGCCGACGTGCACGATCCGTCCCTCGCCGCGCTCGGCCATCGGGCCGACGACGGCCCCCTGGAGCAGCACGGGGCTGCGGACGAAGAAGTCGAGCATCGGCTCCACCTGCTCGAGCGTGAGCCCCAGCGTCGGTGTCGGCGGCTGCGGCCCGGTGGCGTTGACGACGAGCACGCCGACGCTCCCGAGCGCCGCGACCGTCGCGGTGACGACGTCCGCGACCCCGTCGGGGGTGGTGACATCGCCGCCGACGGCCTCCGCGGTGCCGCCGGCGTCCCGGATCGCGGCGACCACGCGCTCGGCCGCCCCGCGGCCCTCGCGGTAGCCCACGGCCACCGGCTGCCCGGTCGCGGCGAGGCCGCGCGCGATCGCCGCGCCGAGGCCGCGCGAGGCCCCGGTGACGAGCGCGCAGCCGGCCACGGCAGTCATCGGTGCGCCCCCACGCCTGCCCTCACGCGCCGGGCTGGTGCCGGACGGCGGGCTCGGCGACCACGGGCAGGCGCGGGACCCCGCCGAGCGCCTTGCGGTAGCGCACGTGCAGGCCGTGGGTCTCCAGCGCCGACCAGAGCGCGGAGTGGGCCGCCCACGGCAGCGGCTCGTCGCCGGTGCGCCAGCCCTCGCCGAACGCGACCCAGACCGGCGTCCAGGCAGCGGCGTCGTCCCAGGCGCCGCGGCGGGCCTCCACCATCCGGCGGCGCATCTGGAACGCGGCGCGCGGGCCGTCGGTGTGCACCGGGGCGGAGGCCACCGGCCAGACCCACAGGTCGAGCGAGGCCAGGTGCGCGGACACGTCGGCCAGCACGGCCGGGTCCACCAGCACCGTGGCGACGTTCTCGTGTGGTCTGCGCCTCACCCCGGGCACGCTACGCCTTCTCCCGCCGTCTCCTTCAGGTGGTGTTCAGGGCCGGTCCGTACCGTCCGGAGGGTGCAGCCGTCCCGCCCCCTCGCCCCCCGGAAATCCCGCGCCGTCCTCGTCGTGAACGGCGCCTCCCGCCGCGGCGCCGCCGCTGCCGCGACGGCCGAGCGGCTGATGCGGGCCCAGGGCTGGCGCGACCTCGAGGTGCGGCGCCTCGAGGGCGGGGCCGACCTGCCCGCGACCCTCGGGGCCGCGGTCGCCACCGCGCCCGACCTGCTGGTGGTCGGGGGCGGCGACGGGTCGCTGAGCTGCGGTGCCGGGGCCGTCGCGGGCACCGAGGTCGTCCTCGGCGTGCTGCCGCTCGGGACGGCCAACGACTTCGCCCGCACGCTGCAGGTCCCCCACGACCTCCCGAGCGCCGTCGCGACCCTGACCGAGGGTCACGTCGTCGACATCGACCTCGGCCGAGTGGGGCTCGTGCCGTACCTCAACGTCGCGTCGATCGGCCTGTCCGTCGGCGTCACCGAGAAGCTCAGCCCGCGCCTGAAGAAGCGCCTCGGCCCGCTGGCCTACCCGGTCGCGACCCTGGCGGCGTACCGCGCGCACGAGCCGTTCTCGGCCCGCCTCGAGTTCCCGGACGGCGACCACGAGACGCTCGAGCTGCACGACCTGCTCCAGGTCGCGGTCGGCAACGGACGCCACTACGGCGGCGGCAACGCGGTCTCCCCCACCGCCTCGCTCGACGACCACCTGCTCGACGTGTACGCGATCGTCCGCGGCCGGCTGCGCGACCACGTGTCGATCGCGCGGCTGCTCAAGGACGGCTCGTTCGTCGAGCACGAGCGGGTCCACCACGTCGCCACCCGACGGCTGCGCGTCGTCACCGAGCCCGACCTCGGGGTCAACCTCGACGGGGAGATCGCGGCCCGCACGCCGGCCGACTTCACGGTCGAGCGCAACGCCGTCCACGTCGTCGTCCCGGTGCACTCCGCGGCCGCCGTCCTCGACGGACCCGGACCGTCCGCCACCGGGACGCACTCCTAGATTCGGAGGGGTGAGCCCCCTCCCCCGCTTCACCGAGGTCGCCCGGCGCCGTCCGGTGGCGCTCGTGCAGCCGGGGACGTCGATCGGGCCCGGCGGTCCGGTCGCGCCGTACGTCGCCGCGCAGGGCCCCTCCCCGGCGCTCCGCTCGGCGACGGTGACGCTGCGGGCCGCCCTCGTCGGACGGCGGGTCGGGCTCGAGGTCGTCCGCGACGGCCGCACCCGCCGTCTGCTGAGCGCCCGCCACGGCTGGGTGCGCGACGTCGACGAGCTCGCCGTCACCGTGACCGGCCCGGTCGCGACGGCCTGGTCGCGGTCCGGCGGCGCCTGGACCGCCCGCGCCCGCACCGCCCTCGGTCTCGGCGGCTGGTGGCGCGGCCTGCGCCCGGACGACGGCGTCACCGCCAGCGGCACGTTCGGCCAGCTCGGGCTGCGCGACCTGCGGCTGGTCACCCACGCCGACGGGACGCCGTACGAGGCGGGCCGGGCCGTGCTCCTCACCGCCACCAGCGCCGGGCCCGGCGGGTTCCGCACCGGTCACACCTCCGTGTGGGCGCTCGACCGGGACTCGCTCGACCTGGCCCACCGCGCCGACCTCTTCTTCCGCCGCGACGACGTCGTCCCCGCGGGACAGGGCGGCGGCGTCCACGGCGACCACGCCGGGCACCTCGTCCGCGACGGCGGCGCCTGGCTGGTCGCGACCAGCACCTGGGGCACGTTCGACGAGGTGCGCCGACCCCGGGTCGGGGTCCGCCTCGGGACCAGCTTCGCCGACCTCACTCGCGGGCAGCACGTCCTCGACACCCGCCCGCTCGCGCTGCCCGTCGACGGCCTCGGCTCGGTCGGCACCTGGGACCCCCAGCTCGTCCACGACGGCCGGCGCTGGCTCGTGGCGTTCGTGTCGGCGCGGAGGTTCTTCTCCTTCCACCCCGCCCTCGCCGCCGGGGAGGACCTCGACGACCTGACGCTCCTCGGCGCCGCCACCGACCGCAGCTCCTGCGAGGGGCCCGTCCTGGTGCAGCTCGACGACGGGTGGCGGCTGCTCGCCTCCGACAGCCGCGACGAGGTCCCCGCCCGTCGCGCCGGCTACCCCTGCTTCGACCTCGCGATGGCCGAGGTCGGGCGTCTCGACGCGACGTACCCGACGAACGTGCCGTGGCCGATGGTCGTCCCCGACGGCGACGGGTGGCTGATGGTCGGCTTCGACGGCACGCCGTACGGCGGCGGGCTGGCCGGCTACGGCACCCACGGCGAGGTGGTGCTGCAACGCGGCCCCGAACCCGTCTAGGAGACCAGCTCCTTGAACTGCTCGGTGGCCTCCGGGCCGCTCAGGGTGTCCGTGGGGTCCGGGGCGAGCGGGGTCGCGACGGGCTCGCCGATGTCGGTGAGGGTGACGTCGTACCCGCCGCTCACGCCGGGCGCCGAGACGACCTCCAGCCTGTAGGAGCGCACCACGTCGTCCGGGCCGACCGCGACCTCGAGGGCCAGGTCCGCCCGCCGCGCCGGGCCCGTCAGCGACAGCGCCTCGGTGAACGCGTCGGCGTCCTCGCCCGCGGCGTCCACGGCGGCGGCGTACGGGACCGTGAGGGTGAAGACCCGGCACTCCACCCCGTCGTACGTCGTGGGCTCGCCCTCCACGACGGCCGCCGGGTCGTCGTCCGCCGCCCGCAGGGGCAGCATCGAGCCGAGCAGCGGGACCGTGCCGAACATGCCGGACGCCGCCAGGTCGTCCACGTCACCCTGCAGCCACGTCGCGCCGTCCTCGAACGGCGAGCCGTCGGGGCCCTCGTTCTTGATCCACGCCCGTGAGCCGTCGGCCACCACGCCGATCTCCGTCGTGCCGTCGACGTCGCGGTCGAGGTCGAACAGGCCGGCCTCGTGGTCGACCGACCCCTCGGTCACCGTGCTGTAGGTGGTGTCCCCGACGTCGAGGTCGGCCCTCGACTCGAGCGTGAGCCTGGTCAGCGCCAGCGTCGTGCCCGCCGCGTCGGAGACGACCTGCGCGGGGTCGCGGTCGGCTGCCGGCTCCTCGGCCCCCTCGGCCGCCTCCGCTGCCTGCGCCTCCCCGCCGGCCGACGTGGTGCCCGACGTCCCGGCGCTCCCGCCGACCAGTCCGCAGCCGCCGAGCAGCAGCACGGCGACGACGGCACCACCGACGGCACCACCGAGGCTGGGCAGGGACCTGGACACGAGCCCGATTCTGGTCGATCACCGCCGATCCGGTGGCCGAATCGGCAGGCTCGCTTCGGTCGCCCGGGCAGGATGAGGGCGTGCCCGAGCTGCCCGAGGTCGAGTCGGCCCGCCTGGTCGTCGAGCGGTCCGCGCTGGAGCGCACGATCGCGGACGTCGACGACACCGACACCTACGAGTGCCGGCCGCACGCGCCCGGCGAGATCCGCGACGCCCTGCTGGGCCGCCGGCTCGTCGACGCGCACCGTCGCGGCAAGTCGATGTGGTGCGAGACCTCCGACGACGGCCCGAACCTCGGCATCCACCTCGGGATGAGCGGACGCATCCTCGTCTCCCCTTCCACGAAGGACGACGGCTCCGAGTCCGAGGACGACGAGGGCGGCGACTACCAGGGGTCCTCCGGGCCGACGCGCGGCTCCGGGGCGCGTAAGCCGGAGTGGTACCGCTTCACCCTCCACTTCGAGGACGGCGGCTCGCTCCGCCTCTTCGACAAGCGCCGCCTCGGGCGCGTCCGGCTCGACCCCGACATCGAGGCCCTAGGACCCGACGCCGGCGAGGTCGACCGCGACGAGTTCCGCGAGCGGGTGGGACGCGGGACGGCGCCGCTCAAGGCCCGGCTGCTCGACCAGGCGACGGTGTCGGGCATCGGCAACCTGCTCGCCGACGAGGTCCTCTGGCAGAGCCACCTGTCACCCCAGCGCCCGGCCGGTGAGCTCACGACCGACGAGCTCGACGAGCTGCGCCGCGAGCTCCGCAAGGCCATCCGGTCGGCCCTGCGGAAGGGCGGCGTCCACACCGGCGAGGTCATCGAGCACCGCGGCGCCGGACGCCACTGCCCCCGGTGCGGCGCCGAGATGACCCGGGCGACCGTCGGCGGCCGGACCACCTGGTGGTGCCCCCAGGAGCAGACCTGAGCGTTCGTTGGGGGGTGCACCCGTCCCGACCTGCGAGAACAGACTTCATGAACACCTGTTCGCCGACCGTTTCGTACCCGTAACATTCCCCCGGATCTCCCGTTGGAGACGACGGGATGGGGAGAAGGAGAACTAAGGTGCGAGCACTGCGTACGACCACCCGCGTGACGGCCACGCTGACCGCCGCGGGCGTCATGGCGCTGGCGGCCGGCCCGGCCATGGCCGCCGACACCACCGTCGTGGCGCAGTCGGAGGCCGAGGCGATCTATCTCGCCATCGGCGGGCAGGCGGTCACGGACCAGCTGGGCGGTCAGTACCGCGTCGAGCGCACCGAGTCGGGTGAGACGTCCGAGGGCAACAACCAGCCCCAGGCCAACCTCATCACCGGCCAGGACAACCTCGCCGCCGGCACCCTCGCCCAGGACGCCAAGACCGGACTCGCCGGCAACCAGGGCGTCTCCCAGGCGTGCTCCGGGATCGCCGGACCCGGCTCGTCGTTCGTCGGCGTCGGCGAGAACGGGCGGTGCCTCACCCCGGGCCGACGAGCCGAGATCAACCTGACCCCGGACGGCCTGACCCTGGACGACCTGTTCAACGTCGAACCCGTCGAGGACAGCGGATCGTTGAGCGACATCCTGGACGGCCTCGGCCAGGCAGAGATCAACGCCGCCCTCAACCAGCTCAACCAGGGACTCCAGCAGGCCCTCGCGCCGCTCGGGGACGCCGGGCTCGTCGCTGGCTTCAACGCTATCCGCAGCGAGTGCACCGCCGGACCCGGCGAGGTCGCCACTGGTGACGCCACACTCGCGGACGTCGACGTCACCCTGAACTTCCCGCCCTCGGCGAATCAGGACCCGATCGAGCTGCTGAGCCTCGAGAGCGACCCGGCGCCGAACACCCCGCTAGTGACCGGGCTGGACGAGGTGGTTGGAGAAATCCTCGACTCGCTGCTCGCAAACCTGGACCGTAAGGAGCTCGGCGGCCTCGGCGGACAACTCAAGCCGATCCGCGACGCCATTAAGGAGCAGATCCTGGCCCAGATCGCGGACAACGCCGGCCCGATCGAGGAGAACCTCATCGACGGCACGCTGAACAAGCAGACCCGTGCCCCGGGCGAGATCGAGGTGACGGCCGTCGACCTCGCTATTCTCCCCGTGCTCCAGGGCCAGGCCGGCTTCAACGCCGTCGACCTGCGCCTCGCCCGCTCGCAGTGCGGTCCGGGCGCAACGCTGGCCCCGCCGGTCGTCGACGACCCGACCGACCCGAGCAGCCCCGACGTGCCGCGCTTCGTCCCGGCCGGCGTCTCCGGCGGCCTCGTGGGCACGGCGGGCGTGGGCATGGACTCGACCGTCCCCGCCGCGCTGGCGCTGCTCGCACTGACCACCTTCGGCACCGCGATCGGGTTCACGACCTCCCGCTCCCGCGCCGAGGCCTGAGCAGGGACTGACGACAGGCTGATGGCGGAGCCGACGGAGGGGCCGACGGAGGAGCCGGGCGGGAAGCCGACGACGGAGACGTCGCCGGCGGACGCCTCGTCCGGGTCCAACCGCCTCGCCTCCGCGCTGGGGGCAGGGATGCTCGCCCTCCTCGTCGGCGTCGCCGGCTGGATCGTCTACGGGCCCGAGGACGACCCGGCCCCGACCGCGGCCGAGCCGGAGCCCCCGGCGTCGTCGTCCGCGCCGCCCCAGGAGACCGAGCGTGGCCGGCGCTTCGACCCGACGCCCGAGCCCGACGTCACCTACGAGAACCTGGACCCGGCGAGCCCGGTCCGTCTCTCGGTCCCCTCGGTGGGCATCGAGGCGCCGGTCGTCAGCATCCCGCTGCAGGACGGCTCGGTCCTCGACCCGCCGTCCGATCCCTCCACCCTCGGCTGGTGGGACGACAGCGCGCGACCGGGTGACCGGAAGGGTCAGACCGTCATCACGGGCCACACGGTGTCCACCGGCGGCGGCGCGATGGACACGATGGTCGACGTCGAGCCCGGCAGCACGGTCGACGTCGAGACCGACGAGGGCACGATGCGCTACCGGATCACCGAGAAGGAAGTGGTGACCCGGCCCGACCTCGCCGAGCGCGCGGAGGAGATCTTCGGGCAGGACGTGACGAAGGGTCGCCTCGTGATCGTCACCTGCGCGAACTGGAACGGGGCGGTCTGGGAGGACAACCTCGTCGTGTACGGCACCCCGCTGGGCGAGCCGAGCGAAGCGGGCGCCTGAGCCTCAGCCGGTGTCGGCGAGGGGTGCTCCGCCGTGGGGTGCTCTGCCGTGGGGTTCGCTGCCTGGTTCGTCGCGGGTGGTGCCGCCGCCGGGTGCGGTGTCGACGGTGTAGGTGTGGCCCCACGGGTCGTGCCAGCGGTACAGGCCGGTGTCGACGACCTCGTAGCGCCAGCGGCCGTGGGTCTTGAGTCGGTGGTGGAAGCGGCACAGCGGGGCGAGGTTGGCCGCGCAGGTGCGTCCCCCGGCGGCGTAGGCACGGACGTGGTCGAGGTCGCAGCCCGACGCGGGGCGGGTGCAGTACGGGAAGACGCAGTGGCGGTCGCGTAGCCGCACCAGCCGGTCGAGGTGGGCGGGGATGGCGTAGCCGTCGACCTCGACCTGCCCGGCGAGGTCGATGACCGGCTGCACCGTGACCGACGCGGCGGCGTTGCACCAGGTGCGGACCTGCTCGGCGAACGTCAGGACCTCCCCGGTGGCCCGGTGTCGAACGCTGACCAGCTCGTTGCCGCCCGTGCCGCCCGCGCAGATCGCCGCGCGGGTCAGGTGCACCACGATCTCCACCCGCCGCGTCGGACCGGCCCCGAACGGGCCCGAGCCGTACCGTCGCGGGGTCGCCCGCCCGCCCGGGTCGGCCGGGTCGGCCGGGTCGGCCGGGTCGGCGGTGTGAGCGTCGAGGTCGAGGCCGAGCTCGCGGCGGGCCAGCTCGCCCAGGGCGTGGGCGCGGCGTACGCCGAGGCCGTCGGTGGAGCCGAGCGCGGCCAGCTGGGAGGCCAGCAGCGCGACCGTGGTCTCGAGGTCCATGCCGTCGGCGAGGTCGAGGGTGGCCGAGACGTCGACGGTGACCTGCCCGGTGCCGTCGGTGGTGGTGGCGGTGCTGGGCTTGTCGAGGCCGACCCAGACCCCGCGGGGGTCGTCGTCCTCGCCGCAGCCGGCCTGGTCGGTGCCCTCGGGGTCGAAGCGGGTGATCGCGTCGCGCACCGCTCGCTCCAGCGCGGCCGGGCCGATCTTGTGCGCCACGTGCGAGACGTGCCGGTCGACCCAGTCCGCCCCCGCGGGGCACAACCCCACGGTCGCGGCGGCAATCCGCCGCGCCCGCCACGCCGCCAGCTCCCCGGCCATCACCCGCGCGTAGGTGCGCGGCAACCGGTGCGCCAGCTCCATCGCCTCGCGCAGGTAGGCCCGCCCGGCGTCCGTCGAGACCCCCATCGTCGCGGCCAGGTCGGCCAGGCAGAACTCCGTCACGAACGGCGAGCCCGGTCCAGCCGGCCGGAACGCTCCCTCCGCACCCCTCACACCCCGCGACAACGCCCCCGAGGCCAAGGACTCCGCCGGATGCATCGCCGCCCAGTCCACCGCCAACGCCAGCACCCGCGCCGCCGCCGCGTCTTCTGCACGACGCACCGCACGCAGCTCGACCACCAACGAAGCCGGGTCCCGCGGGTGCAGGCCCTCCCCAGCGGCGGTGGTCGACTCGTCCATGGAACTCACGCTAGACGTGACCACCGACAGTGAAGCCCGCTCGCCGAGGCAACCACCGTTGGTCGGGCAGTGAGCGAGAACCGGCGAGCGAACGTCCGTCGAGACCCTGCCCACCCGCACCAGGACGTCAAGGTCTCGACACGCTCCACCGGCGCCGATGCAGACCGACGTCGACCGTGCAGTGGTCTCGACGACGCGGAGCCGCTGGCGCGGCTCGGCTCGGCTGCTCGACCATCCGGGATCCGCGCGGTTGGTCGGCCGGCGGTGGACGCACCTCGGCCCCCGGTCCGTGCGGACCGGGGGCCGAGGTGTCAGGCGGTGCGGCTCAGTACGAGGTCTGGGCCTGCGGGTTGTTGGTGCCCTGGCGGACCTTCTTGGCCTCGTCCAGCAGCGGCAGGTTGACGTCCAGGACGTCGAAGCCCAGCGCGATGTCGTTGCTGAACACCTTGCCGTTGTGCCAGTACGCCGACCAGGAGCCGCCGACGCTGCCCACGGGGAAGGCCGGGGTGCCGGGCTCGTCGAGCGGGCCACGGTCGAACCAGGCGAGCTCGACGGGCTTGCGCGAGCGGGTGAAGTCGAAGACCGAGATACCACCCTGGTACCAGGCCTGGACCATGATGTCGCGGCCCTCGACCGGGATCAGCGAGCCGTTGTGGGCGACGCAGTTCTCCTCGTTCGTCTGGGTGCGCGGCATCTTGTAGTAGGCCTTGAAGACGAGCTCGCCGTCCTTGTTGACGTTGTAGATGCCGTTGGCGCCGCGCTTGGAACCGACCTCGGGGTTGCACGTGGCGCCCACGCCGCCGCCGAGCTCGTCGGTGAAGACGACCTTGGTGCCCTCGTTGTTCCAGGTCGCGGAGTGCCAGAACGCGAAGTTCGTGGTGTCGCGCACCTGCTCGGTCACCACCGGGTTCTCGCGGTCCGAGATGTCCATCAGGATGCCGTCACCCATGCAGGCGCCGGCGGCGATGTCCTTGCTCGGGTACGTGGTGATGTCGTGGCAACCGGTCGTGTTCGCGGAGCCGTTCGAGCCCGGGTTGCCGCCCTCCGGGAAGAGGACCGGGGTCGAGACGACCGCGGAGTCCGCGGCCTTGCCCAGCGGGATCTTCACCACGCTGATCTTGTCGTGCGGCGGCTGGCAGTTCACGTTCGTGTCCGACGGCGAGTACGACGAGACGTAGGAGTACAGCGTCTTGCCGTCCTGGCTCGGCGCCAGCGAGTTGGTGTGGGAACCGCAGTCGGTCCGCACCGCGGCGACGTACTTGGGGTTCTCCGGGTCCTTGATGTTGAAGATCCGCAGCCCCTCCCACGCCGTCGGGTTGGCCGTGTTCGACGCCTGGCTCTCGCACGTGTCGTCGGTCCGCGGCGAGTCGACGCTGTAGACCAGCAGGTTGCGGTAGATCGACACGTCGCCCTGACCACCCGGGCACACGAGCTGCGTGACCGCCTCGGGCTGGGAGGGGGTGCTGACGTCCCAGATCATGAAGCCCTGGAAGTTGCCGGCGAAGGCGTACTTGCCCTTGAACGCGAGGTCGGAGTTCGCGTAGTCGAGCTGAGCCGCTCCCGGAGCGCCGTCCGGGGTGGCGAAGGGGCCCGTCTTGGGCCGGTTCGCGATCAGGCCCATGTTCTTCGAGGCGATGCGGCCCGGCTCGTCGTTGCGGGCGCCGGAGTCGTCGATGGCGCCGTACTGGTCGTCGAGCGTGTCGCATCCGCGGGCGAAGAGCTCCACGGCCGACTCCTGGGCCGCCCTGGCCGCCTGGCAGGCGGGGTCGTCGGCCGCCGAGGACGCCGCCGTCGCGGACGTGCTGGCGGCGAGGCCGAGGGCCGGGGCGAGTGAGGCCACGAGGGCCGTGGCGAGGAGTGCGGCACTGCGCCGCGCACCTCTCCGTGACAGTCCGAGTCGAGTGATCACTGCAGTCCCTTCGAGGGATGGGAGGGGTGGGGTTGCGGGGTCGCCGTAGCCAAGGGCTGTGACGTACGTTGAGAGAACGATGGAGATCAGGACTCGTTACTCGACCCGTGCCACCGTCGTCCTCTGTGTCGCGGCCACTCTCGGCCTGAGCGGCTGTGGGGGCGCGGAGGAATCTAGCGACGCTTCGCCCTCGTCCGCTACCTCCTCGGCCGCCCCGGAAGGCGGTCAGGACGACGGCAGCGGCGTCCGCGTCATCCGCCCCGGCGAGCCCGGTGAGGAGGCGGAGGAGGGCCCCACCGAGCTCGAGCCGAACGAGTACAGCGACGCGGACGTCGAGTTCATGACGATGATGATCCCGCACCACCGTCAGGCGCTCGTGATCTCCGACCTCGCCGCCGACCGTGCCGAGTCGCAGGGCGTACGCCGCATCGCGTCCCGCATCCGCGACGCCCAGGCGCCCGAGATCCAGGCCATGGCGCGCTGGCTCGAGGCCCGCGGCCAGGAGGTCCCCGCGCCCGAGGACGACTCCGTCGACATGGCGGAGGAGATGAGCGGCATGGGCATGGGCGACATGGGCATGCTGACCTCCGACGAGCTGCTCGAGCTCGTCGAGGCCGACGGGCCCGAGTTCGACCGTCTCTTCCTCGACGCGATGATCGGCCACCACCAGGGGGCGGTCGACATGACGGAGGACCTGCAGGCCGACGGCTCCGACATCCAGGCCCTCGAGATGGCCGCCGACATCAACATCGGCCAGACCGCCGAGATCGGCCGCATGGAGGACGTGAAGGACTCCCTCTGAGGTCCTGACCGGCGTCACCGGAGGCGATCACTGTGCGTGGGAGACAGTGATCGCCTCCGTTGTCGTTGATGGGGTCTCGACAGACTCGACCGGCGGGGTCGGGCCGCACGCACGAGGGCCCCGCACCGTGCACGGTGCGGGGCCCTCGCGGCGTCGGGGCTACCGGATCAGTAGCTCTTCTGCATCTGCGGGTTGTTCGTCCCCAGCTTGACGTTGCGGGCCGGGTCGACCGCGCGGGCGCTGATGTTGAAGACGTTCAGGCCCTTGCCGATGTCGTTGGCGATGACGTGGCCGTTGTGCCAGTAGGCCGACCAGTTGCCGCCGGACTCGGTGCTGCCCTCGGGCTCGGGGCCGCGGTCGAACCAGGCGATCTCACGCGGGTTCTCGGAGTCGGTGAAGTCGAACACCGAGATGCCGCCCATGTACCAGGCCTGGACCATGATGTCCTTGCCGGGCACCGGGATCAGCGAGCCGTTGTGGGCCACGCAGTTCTCGCTGTTGGTCTGGGTCCGCGGCATCTTGTAGTAGCTCGCGAACTCCAGCTGGCCGTCGACGACGTCGTAGATGCCGTTGGCGCCGCGCTTCGGGCCGACGTCCGGGTTGCAGGTGGCCGCGCCGCCGCCGCCCAGCTCGTCGGTGAAGACGACCTTGGTGCCGTCGTTGTTCCAGGTGGCCGAGTGCCAGAAGGCGAAGTTCTCGCGGTCCTGGACGCGCTCGGTCACGACCGGCGCCTTGCGCTTGGAGATGTCCATCAGGATGCCGTCGCCCATGCAGGCGCCCGCGGCGATGTCCTTCTCGGCGTAGGTGGTGATGTCGTGGCAGCCGGTGGTCGGGGCCAGCTCACGGCCGCCACCCGGGTTGCCGCCGTCCGGGAACAGGACCGGGGTCGACACGACGGCCGCGTTCTGCGGGGCGGCCATCGGGATCTCGACGACGCTGATCTTGTCGTGCGGGGGCGGGCAGTTCGGGTTCGTGTCGCTCGGGAAGTACGACGAGACGTAGGCGTAGAGCCGCTGACCGTTGTCGCTCGGGGCGAGCGAGTGGGTGTGCGAGCCGCAGGCGGTCTTGACGGCCGCGACGTACTCCGGGTTCGTCGGCTGCGAGATGTCGTAGACGCGCACGCCCTCCCACGCGGTGGGGTTCGTCGTCACCGACGCCGTGCTGTCGCAGGACGCCGAGCTGCGCGGGGCGTCGACGCTCACGACGAGCAGGTTCTTGTAGACCGACACGTCACCCTGCGAGCCGGGGCAGAGCACCTCGGCCACGCGCTGGGGGTCACCGGGGTTCTTCGCGTCGAAGATGGTGAAGCCGCCGTAGTTGCCGGCGTAGACGTACCGGCCCTTGAACGCGAGGTCCGAGTGCGTGTACGACGCGAACGTCTCGGACTTCGCGCGACGCGCGAGGAGCTGCATGTTCTTGGAGCGGACGTCGCCCGGGTCGTCGAGGCGCGCGGACGAGTCGTCCATCGCGCCGTACTCCTCGTCCAGCTGCTCGCAGCCGGCGGCGAAGAGCTCTGCCTGGTCCTTCAGACCCTGCAGACGGGCGGAGTCACAACGGGGGTCGGACTCGGTGCTGATCGTCGAGACACCGGATTCGGCGGCGTTCGACGAGAACACGAGCAACGGGCTGAGCAGGGCGGCCAGGCCGGCCGCGACGGTGACCGCGGCCTTCCTGGTCGTGTGGCGCCTTCGGGCGCTACGGATCGAAGCCACGGTGATGAACCTTCCGAGAAAACAAACCCGGGTGCCGAGTCGCGCCCAGGATGGGAACTGTCCTACCCCACACGACGGACACCGCGCCAGAGGTCGGTGTGACATCGGCGTTAATCTGCAACCCGACGTCGACCGCCCACCCCCGCGGTCGCGCCCCACCCGCGCCGCACACCCCCGTGGCGCCCCGAGAAGAAGGCCGGTCCGAACCATGAGCCACCCCGCCGCCGCGCACGCCGACGCGCCGTACGACGTCCTCGACGCCGCCGCCGACCACGAGCAGGTCGTCGTCTGCTCCGACCGCGAGTCCGGCCTGCGGGCCGTCATCGCCATCCACTCCACCGCGCTCGGCCCGGCCCTGGGCGGCACGCGCTTCCACCCGTACGCGACCGGCGCGGACGCCGTCGCCGACGCGCTGGCGCTGTCGCGGGGCATGTCCTACAAGGCGGCGCTCGCCGGGCTCGACCTCGGCGGCGGCAAGGCGGTCATCGTGGGCGACCCGCTGCGCGACAAGTCCGAGGCGCTGCTCCGCGCGTACGGCCGCTTCGTGCAGTCGCTGAACGGGCGCTACTACACGGCGTGCGACGTCGGGACCTACAGCGCCGACATGGACCTGATCGCCCGCGAGAGCCGGTTCGTCACCGGCCGCACGGTGGCCCACGGCGGCGCCGGGGACTCCTCGGTGCTCACCGCGTACGGCGTCTTCCAGGGCATGCGCGCCGCCGCGGAGCGGGTCTGGGGCGCCCCCACCCTCGAGGGCCGCACCGTCGGCGTCGCCGGCGTCGGCAAGGTCGGGCGCCACCTCGTGCGCCACCTGCTGGACGACGGCGCCCGCGTGGTCGTCACCGACGTGCACGCCCCCGCGGTCTCCGCGCTGCTGGCCGAGCACCCGGACTCCCGCGCGATCACCGTCGTCGACGACACCGACGCGCTGGTCGCCGGCACCCTCGACGTCTACGCCCCCTGCGCCCTCGGTGGCGCGCTCACCGACGAGGTCGTCGCGGCGCTGTCGGCGCGCATCGTCTGCGGCGCCGCGAACAACCAGCTCGCGCACCCGGGGGTGGAGAAGGCGCTCATCGACGCCGGCATCCTCTACGCACCCGACTACTGCGTGAACTCGGGCGGCCTGATCCAGGTCGCCGACGAGCTCGAGGGCTTCTCGTTCGACCGCGCGCAGCAGCGGGCCACGGGCATCTTCGACACCACCCGCGAGGTCCTGCGCCGCTCCGACGAGGACGGCGTCCCGCCCGGCGCCGCGGCCGACCGCCTGGCCGAGCAGCGCATGCGCGAGGTGGGCCGCCTGCGGGGGACGTGGCTGCCCTGATCACCGAGCCGGCATGACGACGCCCGGTGACGGGACCGTGGCTTCGGCCACGGGATCGTCACCGGGTCTCGAGGCTCCTCGCCGGCGCTCGTCGCACCTGGGCCGGCGGAGGTGCCAGGGGAACCCTCCGGCCCGGAGGGTCACTCCCGGCGGTCGGACCAGTCGTCGTCGTCCGACGAGACGTCGTCCCTGACGTCGTCGTCCCCGCCGTGCAGCTCGCGCGCCAGCGCCCCGAAGTCCGTCTCGTGAGTGCGGTACTTCAGGTCGCGTGCGACCTTCGTCTGCTTCGCCTTAGCTCGGCCGCGCCCCATAGGGTCGACCCCCTCGCACGTTGGCCGGGCACGGAAGGCCCGGACTGTCCGGTCTGTGTCGTGGCGCCCACGCTACCTGTTCGCCGAAGGATTCCGCACAGCGGCTCGGAGGATTCACGTGTCGTCTTCGCCTCAGTGCCCGGGGCGGGCCCGCGGCAGTCCTGCGCCCGCGTCGCCCGGGCCGGTCCCGCTAGGCGGGGTGCGAGCCCACCAGGTGGACGGCGCCACCCGCCACCTCGGCGGCGCCGGCGGGTGCGTCGGCGGCCGCGCGGACCTCTCCGGCGACCCAGGCGGGGACGTCGGCGGCCGCCAGGACCTCCAGCGCCCGGTCGGCGTCCGCGGCGTCGACGACGGCGACCATCCCGACCCCCTGGTTGAGGGTCTGCTCGGCGTCCTCCAGGCGGACGTCGCCCGCGCGCCGGACGACGTCGAAGACCGGCGCGGGCGTCCAGGTCCCGCGGTCGAGGACGGCCTCGAGCTCCGCGGGCAGCACGCGCTGCAGGTTCGCCGCGAGGCCTCCCCCGGTGACGTGGGCCATCGCGTGCGTGCGCGTCTCGGCCGCCAGCTGCAGGCAGGCCCGGGTGTAGATGCGGGTCGGGGTGAGCAGGGTCTCCCCGATCGGGCCCCCGAGCTCGTCGACGTGCCTGTCGAGCCCCCACCCGGCGCGGGCGAGGACGTGACGCACCAGCGAGTAGCCGTTGGAGTGCAGGCCCGACGAGGCCATGGCGACGACCACGTCGCCCGCCGCGACCCGGCCGGGGCCCAGCAGGCGGTCGGCCTCGACGACGCCGGTGGCGGCACCGGCGACGTCGTACTCGTCGGGCTCCATCAGCCCCGGGTGCTCCGCGGTCTCGCCACCGACGAGGGCGCAGCCGGCCTCGACGCACGCCTCGGCGATGCCCTTCACGATCGCGGCGACCCGCTCGGGGACGACGCGGCCGGTGGCGATGTAGTCGGTCATGAACAGCGGCTCCGCGCCGCAGACGACGAGGTCGTCGACGACCATGCCGACCAGGTCGAAGCCGATGGTGTCGTGGCGGTCCATCGCCTGCGCGATGGCGACCTTGGTCCCGACGCCGTCGGTGGACGTCGCGAGCAGCGGCCGACGGTAGGCCAGCAGCGCCGAGGCGTCGAAGAGCCCCGCGAACCCGCCGAGCCCCCCGATCACCTCGGGGCGCCGGGCCTTCTCGACCCAGCCCTTCATCAGGGCCACGGCCTTGTCGGCCGAGTCGATCGAGACGCCGGCGTCGGCGTACGTCGAGGGGTCCGTCACGGGGGTGCTCCTCAGGGGTGGCGGAGGGAGTCGGGTGCGCCGCCGCCCGCCGCGGAGGCCGCCAGGCCGTCCGGGGTGCGGGGACCGGTCTCGAGCAGGTCCTTGCCGAGGTGCTCCGGCTCGGGCAGCGGGACCGGGTACACGCCGTCGAAGCAGGCGCGGCACAGGTGGTCCTTCGGGACCTCGGTGGCGTCGACGAGGTCGTCGAGCTCGATGAAGCCCAACGAGTCGGCGTCGATGGAGCCGCGGATCTCCTCGATGGTCAGCCCGTTGGCGATGAGCTCGGCGCGGGTGGCGAAGTCGATGCCGTAGAAGCAGGGCCACTTCACCGGCGGCGAGGAGATGCGGACGTGGACCTCGCGCGCGCCGGCCTCGCGCAGCATCCGCACCAGGGCGCGCTGGGTGTTGCCGCGCACGATCGAGTCGTCGACGACGACCAGCCGCTTGCCCTCGATGACGTCGCGCAGCGGGTTCAGCTTCAGCCGGATGCCGAGCTGGCGGATCGTCTGGCTCGGCTGGATGAAGGTGCGCCCGACGTAGGAGTTCTTGACCAGGCCCATGCCGTACGGGATGCCGGAGGCCTCGGCGTACCCGATCGCGGCGGGCGTGCCGGACTCGGGCACGGGGATGACGAGGTCGGCGTCCGCGGGGAACGCCTTCGCCAGCCGGCGCCCGATCTCGACGCGGACGCTGTGCACCCGCCGTCCGGTCATGCGGGTGTCGGGGCGGGCGAGGTAGACGAACTCGAAGAGACAGTGCTTGGGCGCGGCCTCGGCGAAGCGGTGGGAGCGCAGGCCGTCGACGTCGACCGCCACCATCTCGCCGGGCTCGACCTCCCGGATGAACGAGGCGCCGACGATGTCGAGCGCCGCCGTCTCCGAGGCGATCACCCAGCCGCGCTCCAGGCGGCCCAGCACCAGCGGCCGGATGCCCTGCGGGTCGCGGGCGGCGTACAGGGTGTCCTCGGTCATCCAGATGAACGAGAAGGCGCCCTTGACCTGCGGCAGGATCTCGGCGGCCCGGTCCTCGACGGTCCGGCCCGGGTGGTCGGCGAGGAGGGCGGTGACGACGCTGGTGTCGTTGGTCGCGGTCGGGCCGCGGTCGACGGGGAGGTCGAGCTCGCCGTCCAGCACGCTGCGGTCGGCGACCATCCGCACGAGCTCGGCGGTGTTCGTCAGGTTGCCGTTGTGCGCGAGCGCGATCGAGCCGTGCTCGGTCGGGTGGAACGTCGGCTGGGCGTTGAGCCAGGTGCTCGCGCCGGTGGTCGAGTAGCGGGAGTGGCCGACCGCGACGTGCCCCTTCAGCGCCTCCAGGGTCGCCTCGTCGAACACCTGCGAGACCAGGCCCATGTCCTTGTAGACCAGGATCTGGCGACCGTTGCTCACCGCGATCCCGGCGGACTCCTGGCCGCGGTGCTGCAGGGCGTACAGCCCGTAGTAGGTCAGCTTGGCGACGTCCTCGCCGGGAGCCCAGACGCCGAACACCCCGCAGGCGTCCTGCGGGCCGAGGTCCTCGGGGTCCAGGGCGTGGTTCAGCCGCCCGTCGCCGCCCTTGCGCACGCTGCTTGAGGAGGGCACACGACGAGTCTAGGCCCGCGGCGGATGCGTGGACGTCCGACCCGGGTACCCCGGCATTGGACGTACCATCGACGCAGTCTCGTGGGGCAGGGGGTGTCCGTCGTGGAGGAGACGTCGTCGGACAGCACGACGTACCGCATCCACCGTGTGATGGCGGACGCCTGGTCGCACACCGCCCTGAAGGACAGCCTCCAGGTCGTCGCCGACGGGGTCGTCGAGGTCGTGGGCTTCGGCGTGGCCGCCGTGAGCGTGCTGCACGACACCGGCGAGCTCGAGGTCGTGGCCCTGTCCGGGGACGACGGGGCGCGCGACGAGCTGCTCGGCACCTTCAGCCCCCTCTCCGGGCTGCTGGAGGAGCTCACCGTCGCCGAGCACTGGGGCCCGCGGCTGCGCTTCGTCCCCCACGAGAGGCTCAGCCAGAACGTCAGCACCATCGGGTGGGTGCCGGACTACGAGCCGGTGGACGACCCGGACGCCTGGCACCCGATGGACCTCCTCATCGCGCTCATCACCGACGACGCCGGCGAGATCCGCGGCTCGATGTCCGTGGACCTCCCCGACGACGGGATGCGGCCCGGACCGGAGCGGCGCCGCCAGCTCGAGACGTACGCCGAGCAGGCCGCGCGCGCCATCGTCAGCGCGGTCGAGCGCGCCCGGCTCGGTGAGCGGGTGCGCCTCGCCGACACCGCGCGCAAGGTGGTCCGCGAGGCCGCCGGCGAGCTGAGCAGCGGCCCGCTGCTGGACGCCGCCCGCCAGGCCGTCGTCGACGGCTTCGACATCCAGGGTCTGTGGCTGCGGACCTTCGACGACGAGGACGACGAGCGCCAGCGCGCCAACCGCGAGGGCACCCCGATCCCCGCGGCCATGTTGGAGATGGGCGACCGGATCGCGCGTGCCTGCTGGGAGCACCAGCGGGCGCTCATGGTCTCGACGCGGCGCGAGGACTGGCTGCTGAGCCCCGAGGAGCACCAGCGGATCTGCGACTTCCTCCTCGCCGTGCACGTCACCTCCATCCTCGTCGTCCCCCTGGGGGCCGGCCAGGAGTGCCTCGGCGTCCTGGCACTCGCCCGTGACGACACCGACCCCGACTGGAGCGACGCGGAGATCGCCGCCGCCCTCGAGATCGGTCAGGACCTCGGTCGGGCCCTGCTGACGGCGCGACTGTTCGAGCGCGAGCGGAAGCTGGTCGACGAGCTCCAGCAGCTGGACGCCTACAAGAGCCGTCTGATCGCGACCGTCTCGCACGAGCTCAAGACGCCGCTCAGCACGGTCATCGGTCACGTGGAGCTGCTCGACACCGACGACGAGCTGTCGTCGCGCGGACAAGCCTCGGTCCAGGCCATCGGCCGCGGGGCCCACCGTCTGCACAACCTCGTCAACAGCCTGCTGATGCTGGCGAAGGTCGGCGACCCGCACAACGTCATCGAGCCGGTCCTGGTCGACATCGGGCGCGCCCTGAAGGAGGTCGCGCAGCTCCTCGAGATGCAGGCCGACGACCGCGACGTCACGTTCGACCTCGTCACCCCGCAGGACGCGGTGGTCGCCCACGGCGACCCGTACGAGCTGGACCAGCTGGTGACGAACCTGGCCAGCAACGCGGTCAAGTACTCCGGTGACGGCGGTCGGGTCGAGCTCGGCGTCGAGGAGGGCCCCGCGGCGGGCACCCTCACGATGTGGGTCTCCGACGAGGGCCTCGGCATCTCGGAGTCGGACCAGCAGCAGCTGTTCGCGGAGTTCTTCCGCTCCACCAACCCCCAGGCCCTGGCCCAGCCCGGCACCGGGCTGGGACTGACCATCGTGGCCCGCATCGTCGAGCGTCACCACGGCCGGATCGAGGTCGACTCCGAGCTCGGCGTCGGCACGACCTTCCGCGTCACGCTGCCGCTCGCACCCTGAGCCCTCCGGCTACCGCAGACGGTCGAGGAGCAGCGCCTCGGCGACGACGACGCGCTCGAAGTCGGCGAGGTGCAGCCCCTCGTTGGCGCCGTGGGCGCGGGTGTCGGGGTCCTCGACGCCGGTGACCAGCACCGAGGCCTGCGGGAACGCCTCGAGGAACTCGGCGATGAACGGGATCGAGCCGCCGACGCCGAGGTCGACGGGGCGGACGCCGTCCCAGGCGTCGGCGAAGGCGTCGCGGGCGACGTCGTACGCCGGGCCCGTGGCGTCGATCGCGGTGGCCTCGCCGCCGTCGAGGAACGTCACCTCGACCTGCGCGCCCCAGGGGGCGTGCTCGAGCAGGTGGCTGCGCAGCGCCTCGGTGGCGGACTCCACGGTGTCGCCGGGGGCGATGCGCATCGACAGCGTCGCGCGGGCGCTCGGGACCAGCGTGTTCGAGGCGCCCTCGGCACGGGGCGCGTCGAGGCCGATGACGCTGAGCGCGGGCTTGGTCCACAGGCGCGCGACCGCGCTGCCGGTGCCCACGAACCCGACGCCGTCGGCGAGCCCGGACTCGGCGCGCAGACGCTCCTCCGGGTAGTCGACGTCGGCCGCCGGGCCCGAGACCAGACCCGCGACCGCGAGGTCGCCGGCGTCGTCGTGCAGCGAGGCGACGAGCCGGGACAGGGCGATCAGGGCGTCGGGCACGAGGCCTCCCCACATGCCCGAGTGGACGCCGTGGGTCAGCGTCGTGACCTCGACGGACACCCGGACCAGGCCCCGCAGGCTGGTCGTCAGCGCCGGGACGCCGACGTCCCAGTTGGTGGAGTCGGCGATGACGATGACGTCGGCGGCGAGGGTGTCGCGGTGCTCGGCGAGCAGCATCGGCAGGGTGGTCGAGCCCACCTCCTCCTCGCCCTCGACGAAGACGGTGACCCCGACGCCGAGGTCGTCGCCGAGCAGGCGCAGCGCGCCCAGGTGGGCGACGACCCCGGCCTTGTCGTCGGCGGCGCCGCGGCCGAACAGCCGCGTGCCGGCGGGCGACTCGCGCTCGGTCGGCTCGAACGGCGGGGACTCCCACAGGGCGTGGTCGCCCTCGGGCTGCACGTCGTGGTGGGCGTAGAGCAGCACCGTCGGCGCGCCCTGCGGCGCCGGCCGCCGCGCGATGACCGCCGGGGCGCCGCCCTCGGCGGCCACGATCGACACGTCGTCGATGCCCTCGGCCCGCAGCAGGTCCGCGACGGCCTCGGCGCTGCGCCGCACCTCACCCGCGCGGGCGGGGTCGGCGCTGACGGACTCGATGCGCACCAGGTCCTCGAGGTCGGCCCGCAGGCGCGGCAGGTGCTCGGCGAGACGGGTGCGGAGGTCGTCGACGGAAGGCATGCCCCGAGGCTATGCCGGGCCGGACCCCGCTCGCGGACCGGTCAGCGGGAGGTACGGCGCGAGGTCGGTCCGCTCGCCCGAGGCGGCGATGCGGTGGGTGCCGACGGCGTCGTCCCAGGTCAGCCCCCCGCGCGCCAGCGCGATCCAGGTGAGGGCGTCGGTCTCGACGACGGCCCGCGGCGTGCCACGGGTGTGGCGCCCGCCGGCGACGGCCTGCACCGCGCCGTACGGCGGGACGCGGACCTCGACGCTGTAGCCGGGCGCGGCCTCGACGAGCTCGTCCAGGTAGTGCTTGACGAGGAGCTTGAGGCTCGCCCGGGCCGGGTCGCCGGCCTCGACGTCCGCCAGCGCGGCGGCGAGGGCCTCGGGCTCGGGACGGCGACGACGGGGCGGCATGGGCCCATCCTCTCGCGCGGGGCCCCGAGGCCCACCGATGAGTCCCGGCCACCCGCGTGGTCGGCCCTGTCATGAGCACACCGCGGACGGAAGCGATCCCGCGCACCGGGCGCGGCACCGGGAGCGAGGAGCCGGGAGCGGGCCCGGCGACCTGGGCCGCGATCGAGACGGACCTGCGGGCCGGGGCCGGCACCAGCTGGCTCAGCGTCCCGGCCCGGCACGGCGGCGTCCACACCCGGCCGGTGTTCGCCGCCTGGGGCGGGTCGTCGTTCGTGGTCACGACGAGCCCGGCGGCGGTCAAGACCGCCCACCTGCGCGCCGACGGCCGGGTCTCGCTGGCGGTCGACCTCGGCACGGTCCACCTCGTGGTCGAGGCCCGCGCCGTGCGGCTGCACGCCCGCGCGGACCTCGAGCGGGCCTCGGCGGCGATGCTCGAGGCCTACGACTGGCCGACCGAGCCGACCGGCGACCTGCTGGACGCGCCGTACGCCGCCCCGACCTCGGGCGGTCCGCCGTTCGAGGCGTGGGAGCTGCACCCGCGGCGGGCCCACGCGTTCCCGACCGCCGACCAGGTCCAGCCGACCCGCTTCGTGTTCGACGGGCCCACATGACCGCGTGAGTCCGCGGGCACCATGGAGGTCGTGCCCGAGGGAGACAGCGTCTACAAGAACGCGCGGAAGCTCGACCGCGTGCTCGCCGGGCGCGTCCTGGAGCGGGGCGACCTGCGGGTGCCGCAGCTGGCGACCACGTCGCTGGCCGGGCGGACCGTGCTCGGCCACGACTCGCACGGCAAGCACCTCCTCACGCGCTTCTCCGGCGGGCTGACGCTGCACAGCCACCAGAAGATGGAGGGCACCTGGAAGACGACCGGCCCCGGCAAGCGGCTGCCGCGCCACTTCATGGACGACGTGCGGGTGCTGCTGGCCGCCGAGGGGGCGGGGACGGCGTACGGCCTGCGGCTCGCGATCGTCGAGCTCGTCGAGACCGCTAAGGAGCACGAGGTGATCGGGTACCTCGGCCCCGACCCGCTGCGGGAGGACTGGGACGCCGCCGCCGCCGTCGCCCACTTCCGCGCCCAGCCGCAGCGCCAGCTCGCGCCGGCGATGCTCGACCAGCGGATCATGGCCGGGCTCGGCAACCTCTGGGCGAACGAGCTCGCCTTCCTGCTCGGCCACTCCCCCTGGACGCCGATGGCCGAGGTGGACGCCGAGAGGCTCGTCGCGCTGGCGTCGCGGGCGCTACGGCACTCGGCGCTCGTCAAGGACGCCTACCAGGTCACCACCGGCGTGAACCGGCCCGGGCAGTCGCACTGGGTGATCGGCCGGGGCGGCAAGCCGTGCCGGCGGTGCGGCACCGAGGTCCGCCAGGTGCAGGCGCTGGTGAACTCCCCCGACCACCGGCGCACGTCGTGGTGCCCCCACTGCCAGCCGGGCCCCGGGCCCGAGACGCGCGCGGAGGGCGGGAGCGTGCCGCTCCCGCCCTCCGACGGCTGACCGGCGACCGACCTGCGACGGGCGCCTAGACCCCGGCCGACTCCAGCGGACGGCGGCGGAACGCGGTCTCTAGCTCGGCGTCCTCCTCGGCCGTGGCCACCCGGAAGGGCGGGTCCTCCGGCTCGGGGGCCGCGACGCGGGCCTGGCCGCGGGTCCTGACCATGCTCGCGGTGATGGCGACGGCGATGACCGTGGCGATCACGGCGAGCGAGATCGGCGTGGGGACCTTGTAGACGTCGACCTGCAGGGCCATCTTGATCGCGACCCAGATGAGGACGACCGCGAGGCCGAGCTTCAGGTACACGAAGCGGTGCATGAGGTCGGCGAGCAGGAAGTACATCGCCCGCAGACCCAGCAGCGCGAACGCGTTGGCGGTGAAGACGAGGAACGGCTCGGAGGTCACGGCGAAGATCGCGGGGATCGAGTCGACCGCGAAGATCACGTCGGTCACCTCGACCAGCACGAGGACCAGCAGCAGCGGGGTGGCGAGCAGGGCGCCGCGGCGGCGGACCAGGAAGCGCTGGCCGTGGTAGGTGTCCGTCATCGGGACGGCCCGGCGGAACCAGCCGACGACCTTCGACTCCGACGGGTCCATGTGGTCGTTGCGGGTGCGGATCATCTGGACGCCGGTGAACAGCAGGAACGCGGCGAACAGGTAGAGCACGGCGCTGAACAGATCGATCACCGCGGCGCCGGCGGCGATGAAGCCACCGCGGAGCACCAGCGCGCCCACGACACCGAGGAACAGCACGCGGTGCTGCAGCTCACGCGGGACGGCGAAGTAGGTGAAGATGATCGCCCAGACGAAGACGTTGTCGACGGCGAGCGACTTCTCGATCAGGTAACCGGCGAAGTACTGCTGGCCCAGCTCCGCGCCGTACGCGAACCAGATCCAGCCGCCGAAGGCGACGCCGATCGCGACCCACACCGCGGACCACGCCGCGGCCTCCCTGACGCCGATCACGTGGGCGCGGCGGTGGGCGAACAGGTCGACGGCGAGCATCGCGACGATGCCGCCGAGGACGGCGAACCAGAGCCACAGGGGTACGTCCATGGGAACCTCCCGGTCGGTGCTGACCGGAGGTCTCCCCCAGCCGCCCTGCCGGGCGACCCGACCCGCCGGACGCCGGGTGGCGTCGTACTGACGACGTGGCCGTGAGCGGGGTACTCCCCTCCACCAGTCCAAGGATGACGGGAGATAGTGGACGTTTCAAGCACTTCTAGGCCGATGTGGCCGAGGCCATGCGCGCGGCCGTCCGTTGCAGCACGGGCGCCAGGTCGCCGGCGTCCTCGACGACGTAGTCGGCGTCCAGGGCGGCGAGCAGCATCGCCGGCCAGGCGGGCCAGTCGCTGCCGATGACGAGTCGGCACTCGTCCTCGCCGAGCGGCTCGACGTCGGCCTCGCCCCACACCATCCGTCGGACGTCGGCGGCGGGCGCGGCGACGCGGGCGCGGACGACGTAGCGGGTGGGCATGCGGCTGATCCCCTGCCGGACGAAGGTGGTGGCGTCCTCGGCGGGCAGCTCGCGAGCGGTGAAGCGCATCCCGGTCGGGGCCGGGTCGCTGATGCGGTCGAGGCGGAAGGAGCGCCAGTCGCGGCGGTCGCGGTCCCAGGCGACGAGGTACCAGCGGCGGCCGAGCGTGACGAGGCGGTGGGGCTCGGCGCGGCGCTCGCCCGGCCCCTCCGCGCCGCGGGCGGTGTAGCCGAAGCGGAGGCACTCGCCGTCGCGCGCCGCCTGCGCGAGCGTCGTGAGCACCCCGGCGTCGAGGACGGGACCGTTGCCGGGACCCGGCGCCGGGTCCGTGGCCGCGTCGAGGGCGTCGAGACGACGGCGCAGGCGCGGCGGCATCATCGCGACGACCTTCGTCAGCGCCTGCACCGAGGTCTCCTCCAGTCCGCGCACGGCGCCCGCGGCCGACGTCCGCAGGCCGACGGCGATCGCGACGGCCTCCTCGTCCTCGAGCAGCAGCGGCGGCATCGAGCCGCTGCCCGCCCGCAGCTGGTAGCCGCCGGCGACCCCGCGCACCGCGTCCACGTCGTACCCGAGGTCGCGCAGGCGCTCGACGTCGCGGCGCACCGTGCGGGGGCTGACCTCGAGCCGCTCCGACAGCTCGCCGCCGGGCCAGTAGCGGTGGGTCTGCAGCAGCGAGAGCAGGCGGAGCATCCGGGCGCTGGTCGACATGGTCCGAGACTAGGCCGGAAAGAGGTCAGGACCTGACCGCATGGGCTCCTAGCGTCGTGGTCATGACGACACCAGTGATCCAGACACGGTCCCTCACCCGGACCTTCCGCAGCGGCCGGAGGACCGTCGAGGCGGTCCGCGGCCTCGACCTCGAGGTCGCCCAGGGCGAGCTCGTCGCGTTCCTCGGCCCGAACGGGGCGGGGAAGTCCACCACGCTGAGGATGCTCACCACCCTGCTCCCCCCGACGTCCGGCACCGCCCGGGTCGCGGGCCACGACGTGGTGACCGAGCAGTACGCCGTCCGCCGGGCCATCGGGTACGTCGGGCAGGGCAACGGCGCCGGCCACCAGCAGCACGGGCGCGACGAGCTCGTCTCGCAGGCGAGGGCGCACGGGATGTCGCGGGCCGCGGCGCGCGCACGGGCCGAGGAGCTCGTCGCCGACCTCGACCTCGGCGCCGTCGCCGACCGGAAGGCGCTGAGCCTGTCGGGCGGCCAGCGGCGCCGGCTCGACATCGCCCTCGGGCTGGTGCACACCCCGCGGGTGCTGTTCCTCGACGAGCCGTCGACCGGCCTCGACCCGCAGAACCGCGCCAACCTCCAGGAGCTCGTCCGGCGGCTCCACGCCGACACCGGCAGCACCGTCGTCCTCACCACCCACTACCTGGAGGAGGCCGACGCCCTGGCCGAGCGGGTGGTCGTCGTCGACCACGGCCGCGTCATCGCGGACGACACCGCCGCCGCCCTGAAGTCCGGGCTCGGTGACCTCGTCGTCCTCGGCCTCGCGGACGCCGGGTCGGCCGCGCGGGCCGCCGTCCGCGCGGAGCGGCTGCGCGGCCACGCCGGCGAGCGCCCGGTCGTGACCCTGGACGGGTCCGAGGTCCGCGTCCGCGTCGCCCACGGCCGCGAGACCGCGCCGCGGCTGGTGACCGAGCTGGCCGCCGCCGGGGACGCCGTCACCCGGCTCGAGGTCGTCGGGCCGACCCTCGACGACGTCTTCCTCGACCTGACCGGACGCAGCCTGCGCGAGAACCAGAGCACCGACACCACCGACACCACCGACGAGGAGAACGCCGCATGAGCACCCTGACCGCCCCCGCCACCCCGACCACCCCGACCGACGCCGTCGACGCCCCACGTCGGACGAGCTGGCTCGCCGACACGGTGAACGTCGCCGTGCGCGAGCTGCGCCCGATGCTCCACGAGCCGGCGAACGTGCTCTTCGCCATGGTGCAGCCGCTGGTGTTCCTCGCGCTGTTCGCGCCCCTGCTGCCCGACGTGCCGGGCGGCACCTCCGCGCTGCAGTGGTTCGTGCCGGGCATCGTGGTGATGACCGCGCTGATGGGGGCGTCGATGACCGGCGCGAACCTCTCCGACGAGATGCTGACCGGCTCCCACGAGCGGCTGCTCGTCTCGCCCCTCCGTCGCTCCTCGCTCATGGTGGGCCGGGCGGTGAAGGAGGTCGCACCCGCGCTCGCCCAGACCGCGATCATCGTCGCGGTGGTGACGCCGTTCTCCTTCGACCTCCACCCGCTCGGGGTGCTGACCGGGGTCGCGATGCTGGCGCTGTTCGCGGTCGGGATCGGCTCCCTGTCGTTCGCGCTGGCGCTCGTGGCCGGTGGCGAGCAGTGGATCTTCTGGACGGTCCAGCAGACCGTGCTGTTCCCCGTCCTGCTGCTCGCCGGCGTCCTGCTGCCCCTCGACGGCGCCCCCGCGTGGCTCTCGGTCGCGGCCGACCTCAACCCCGTGACGTACGTCGTCACCGCGGAGCGCGCGCTGTTCGCCGGTCAGCTCCCCGTCGGCGACGTCCTCGCCGGCTTCGCCGGCGCCGGCGTGGTCGCGGCCCTCGGCCTGCTCGTCGGTCTGCGCGCCATGCGGCGGTCCGGGACGCGCTGACCTCCTCGTCCCGAGGGCCTCACCCGGCGCGGGGGTCTCGCCCGTCGCGGGTTTCACCAGCCGGCTGGTGAAACCCCTCGGCGGCCCCGGGCCCCGAGAGCAGGTCAGCGCAGCGTGAGCCAGAGCCCGAGGGGTACGACGGCGAGGCCGAGCAGGAGCCACCAGGAGACGGGGTTCTTGCCGTGGATGAGCCTCGCGAGCACGACGGCGACCACGGCGAAGAAGCCGGCGATCAGGTTGAGGCCGACCTGGGCCTGCAGGGTGGGTCGCTCGAGGAAGACCGCGGCGAGGATGATGCCGCCGACGAGGTGGACGAGGGTGGTCACCGCGAGCGCCGACAGGACCCAGCGCCGGACGCGGTCGAGGCTCTCCGCGTCCTTGCGCTGCTGCTCCGGCGTCGGCCGGGGCGCGTCCAGGTCGAGCAGGTGGCGCTGACCCTTCTGGGTCCGGCGAGGCATGGAGTCGTTCATCTGCTCCATTGTCCCAGGAGCGCGAGGGTATCCACCCAGGCCTGCGAGGTGGGGTCGATCACGACGAAGTGGTCGCCCTCCACCTCCAGCAGCTCGGCGTCGGCGCCCGCCGCGGTCGCGGCGGCGACGTAGTCCTCGGACTGCGAGAACGGGACGTTCGCGTCGTCACGGCCGTGGACGCACCGCACGGGGACGCCGAGCGGCACCTGCCGGACCGGGTCCCACTCGTCGTACGCCGGGCCGGGGGGCTGCCCCACGAAGGCCTCGACGGCGCCGGCGCCCAGGTCGTCGTCGTACGCCGTCGTGAGGTCGAGGACGCCGGCCTGCGACACGACGTGGGTGACGGGGACGCGGGCGTCCGCCCAGCGCTGCGTGCCCGCGCGGCCCGCCGCCCAGGTCGCGAGGTGCCCGCCGGCGGAGTGACCGAGCGTGATGACCGTCGAGAGGTCGAGGCCCTCGACGTCGGCGAGCGCGTCGATGCCCGCGGACACGTCGTCGAAGGTGGCGGGCGCTCCCCCGCCACCGCCGGGGCCGGCGCCGACCCGGCGGTACTCGAGGTTCCAGGCCGTCCACCCCTCCGCCGCCAGGCTCGTGGCCAGCGGGCGACCGAGCGACAGGTCGTACTCCGCGCGCCAGAACCCGCCGTGGATCACGACGACCACCCCACGGGACTCCCCGTCGGGACGGGTGAGCTCCGCGAGCTGGGACGGGTCGTCGCCGTAGGTGATGGTCTCCACGCCGTCTCCTTCTGTCCGGGGGGCGCCGAGCCGGCCCGGCGGGCCGGCGCAGCCGGTCACGACCAGGCCGCCTCCCGCGAGGAGGAGGGCGCGACGGGTCAGCACGTCTCCATCGAACCAGGGCCGGTCGAACGGGACCGGGTCGGCGGCACGCCCGCTCGGCGAGCCGCGCTCAGCGCTCCGGCCAGTCCGGCTTGTCGGCGTCGCGGACCCAGTCGGTGAAGAACGCGTCCAGGTCGTCACCGGACACGTCCTCGGCCATGGCCTGCAGGTCGGCGGTGCCGTGGCTCCCGCCGCGGAACGTGTGCTGCCAGGTCCGCAGCAGCGTGAAGAAGTCGTCGTCGCCGATGGTGAGCCGCAGCGCCTCCCAGAACTGCGCGCCCCGGTTGTAGGCCTGGTAGCCGAAGAGGTCCGCGGAGTCGGTCACGGCGCCCGGCGGGACCGTCCACCGCTCGTCCCCGGCCGGGACGCGCTGCCACGCGTCGAACCACGTCTGCTCGGTGTCCCTGCCCGCCAGGTAGGTCGGCATCCAGGTGGCCATGCCCTCGTTGACGTAGAGGTCCTGCCCCCAGTCGGTCGGCGACACGCTGTTGCCCCACCACTGGTGGGTGGCCTCGTGGACGAAGGTGTTGCCGTCGATCGAGGACGGGAAGAAGGAGCGGTCCTGCGTCTCGAGCGCGTAGTTGACGTCCTCGGGGACGACGTCCACCACGGCGCCGACGCTGACGCCCGGGTAGGGGCCGAGGACGTCCTCGAGGTCGTTGACGACCTCCTCCCAGCGGCCCAGCTGCCGCATCGTCTCCCGCCGCGCGTCGCCGGTGACCTGCGGGTCGACGAAGCTCCACTCCGGCACGGTGCGGCCGTCGCCGAGGTCCACCTGCGACCGGCGGACGTCGTACTGGCCGATGGAGATCATGGCCAGCTCGCTGGCCATCGGCCGCGGCTGCACCCAGCGCCACCAGGTGCGGTCGCCGTGGCGCTTGCGGTCCTTCAGCACCCCGTTGGCGGCCACCTCGTAGCCGCGGGGCACGTCGACGTCGATCGAGTAGCGCGCCTTGTCCTTCGGGGTGTTGTTGTTCGGGAACCCGGTCATCGAGCCGATCGGCTGGTTCAGGAAGGTCGCACCGTCGTCGGTGACGTTCCAGCCCTCCGCCGACCCGTCCTCGTCGACGTGCCGGGTCGGGACGCCCGCGTACCGCACGACGACCGTGAACGGGCCCTCGACCGGCTGCCCCGGCCGGACGACGAGCTTGTGCCGGATACGCCTCGCGTCGTCCTGGGAGGCGTAGCGGGCGGGCTCGCCGTCGACGGTCACCGACGTCACCCGCATCCCGCCGCGCTCGAAGTCGAGCGAGAACGAGCGCAGGGCCGCACCGGTGGTGTCGGCGGCGACCCGGGCGGTGCCCCTCAGGGTGCTCCGCGCGAGGTCCTCCGCCGGTGTCCAGCGCAGGTCGAGGTCGTAGCGGCGGACGTCGTACCCGCCGTTGCCGACCCGCGGGAACAGGCTGTCCCCCGCGGTGCGGGGGCCGTCGACCGGCGCCGCCTCCTCGGCGGCGGCCGGCAGGGTCACCGCGCCGGCGCACAGGGCGAGCACGACGGCGGGGACGACGGCGGGGACGACACGGCGGATCGACATGCGGTGGAGCCTCTCGGACGACGGCGCAGGCAGCCGGCCAGCCTAGAGGTGTGTGCTGTGGCCGACCTGTGCGCGCGTCAGTCCCAGCCCCCGCGTCGGCCGCGCTTGACCTCGGAGCGCCGCTGCTTGGCGGCGAGCCGCCGCTCGACCGAGCCCTTCGTCGGTCGGGTGCGACGTCGCGGACGCGGCGGCGCCGCGGCGGCGTCCCGCAGCAGGCGGGCGAGACGCTCGCGGGCGGCGCGGCGGTTGGCGAGCTGTGTGCGGTGCTCGCTCGCGGCGACCGTCACCACGCCGCCGACGAGCCGGTGGTCGAGGCGCGCGAGCATCCGCTGCCGGAGGTCGTCCGGCACCGACGGCGACGAGGCGAGGTCGAAGGACAGCTCGACGCGGCTGTCGGTGGTGTTGACGCCCTGCCCGCCCGGCCCGGACGAGCGCGAGAACCGCTCGGCGAGCTCGGCCTCGGGCACGAGGATCCGTGCGGTCACCCGCAGCCCTGCCTCGGTCATCGTCCCCCCAGGTCGAGGATGGCGGCCAACGTCCCGATGAGTGCCGGCCACACCAGGACGTAACCGGTGACGGCGCCGGCACGCGCCATCCCGGCGGCGGACGGCCGCGGGACCCCGGCGGCCCGGGCGTCGGCGGCGATGCCGCGGACGAACCGCCAGCCCGACTGACTGATCCAGGGCAGCAGCGGCTCGGCCAGCGCCGCCCCCAGCACGGCGCCCACGCACGCGACGGTCAGGGCCGCGGCGGCGTGGCCGCCGGAGGCGAGGCCCGCGGCGGCCGTCGCACACGCAGCGGCGACGAACGCGGCGAGCACCATCAGCGAGGTCCCGACCAGGACGCCGCCGCGCACGGTTCCGTCGGCCAACGCCGCCAGCCGACGCATCACCCGGCGCTCGAGCGCGATCCCCGCGGCGATGCCGACCGCGACGGAGCCGACCCAGACCAGGAGGACCATCGGCCGCCGCGTCAGCCGACGCGGTCGGGCTCCACGGCGCCGGAGGGCTCCTCCGACGGGGACGGCGAGCGGGTGACCTCGGGGGCGGGCGGGGCCTTCAGCTGGAACTGGACGCTGCTCGGCTCGCCGGCCAGCGCGGCCGCCTCGACGACGTAGTAGCCGGGGTAGGCCCAGTCGGTGGCGGGGCTGCACTCGTCGTCCGAGCGGCGCCCGGACCAGGGGACGACGACCTTGGTGGTCTTGTCGTTGCGGACCACCACCTGGCTGACCGGGACGGCGTCCGGGCACTGCCGGGTGCTCCAGATGTCGTCGTCGCCGGAGGTGATCTTCATCGTCAGCGTCTCCGGGGAGACGTCCCAGTAGCAGGCCGGGGACTCGACCGTGCTGACGTCGAGGCCGACCAGCACCCGGCTGTTCGTCGCCGGGCGCCACACGGCGGGCTCGACGACCACGTCGCCGGGCTCGCAGTCACCCTCGGGCTCGGCCGGCGGCTCCTTCGTCGGACGCGGCTCGCGGCTGCTGTCCTCCGCCCCCGGCTCGGTGGCGCCGTCCGAGGCCTCGTCGGACTCCGACGGCTCGTCGGCTGCCTCGGACGTCGGCGCGGCGGACTCGGTCGGCTCGGCGCTCTGGCTCGCGTCGGAGCCGACCTGGGCGACGGTGTCGCCGTCGCCGCCGTCCCCGCCGGCGCCGAGCAGGCGGGAGATGCCGAGCACCATCACGAACGCCACCGAGAGCACGACGAGGCGACGGAACCAGTACACGCGCGCCGGCAGCGGCCCGCGGGGCGTGGTCAGCGCGCTCATGGCGGCCACGGTAGTGAGCGCGGGGCCCCGGATCGTGGTGCCACACCGGGGCTAGCCTCGACCGACGTGGACACCCTGACGCAGGTGGTCGAGCCCGTGCTGCGCTGGTACGACGCGCACGCCCGGGTGCTGCCGTGGCGCGAGCCCGACGCCTCCCCCTGGTCGGTCATGGTCTCGGAGTACATGCTCCAGCAGACCCCCGTCTCCCGGGTGCTGGGCGTCCACGCCGCCTGGATGGAGCGGTGGCCGACGCCGGGCGACCTGGCGGCCGCGCCCACCGGGGACGCCGTCCGGGCCTGGGGCCGCCTCGGCTACCCGCGCCGCGCCCTGCGGCTGCACGCGGCGGCCACCGCGATCGCCGAGCGCCACGACGGCGAGGTGCCGTCGGACCTCGAGGCGCTGCGGGCCCTGCCGGGCGTGGGCGAGTACACCGCCGCGGCCGTCGCGACGTTCGCCTTCGGACGCCGCCACGTCGTGCTCGACACCAACGTCCGTCGCGTGGTCGGACGGGTCCTGACCGGCCGCGAGTCTCCCCCGCCGTCGCTGACCCGCGCCGAGCGCGACCTCGCGGGCGACCTGCTGCCGGACGACGAGGCCACGGCCGCCACGTGGTCGGTCGCGGTCATGGAGCTCGGGGCGCTCGTCTGCACCGCTCGCGCCCCGCGGTGCGAGGCGTGCCCGGTCGCGGACGTCTGCGCGTGGCGCGCCGCCGGCCACCCGGCGTCCGAGGGCCCGCGGCGGCGCCAGGCCTGGGACGGCACCGACCGCCAGTGCCGTGGTCGCCTGATGGCGGTCCTGCGGGACGCCGACGGCCCGGTGCACGTCTCGTCGCTCGGGGCCGTCTGGCCGGACGCCGTCCAGCGCGAGCGGTGCCTCGAGGGCCTCGTCGCCGACGGCCTCGCCGTCCGCACGTCGGAGAGCACGGTCGCCCTGCCCACCTGACGGCGGTCTCGACGCGCTCGCTCGCCAGGGCTCGCTCGCTGCTCGACCACCTCTCGGGGACACGGCGAAGGGCCCGCCACCCCGGGTGGGGTGACGGGCCCTGCGACGGTGCTGCGTCAGGTGCTGACCGGGGCCTCAGGCCTCGTCGCTGTCCTTGCGGATGTCGACGGGACCGTCGGACTCCTCACCGACCGCCTCGGCCGGCTTGTCGAGCTCGACGCCGGCGGTCTCCAGCGGCGGCATGTCGGGCACGCCGCCCATCTTCTGGCCGTGGAACGTGAACGTCGCCTCCGGGCCCTCGCCCTCGACGTCCACCAGCACGATCTGGCCGGAGCCGACCTCGCCGAAGAGCATCTTCTCGGCGAGGGTGTCCTCGATCTCGCGCTGCACCGTGCGGCGCAGCGGCCGGGCACCGAGGACGGGGTCGAAGCCCCGCTTCGCGAGCAGGTCCTTGGCGGCCTGCGTGAGCTCGAGGGACATGTCGCGGTCCTTCAGCCGCAGCTCGACCGAGGCGATCATGTTGTCCACCATCGAGACGATCTGCTCCTGGCTCAGCGGCGGGAACACGATGATCTCGTCGACACGGTTCAGGAACTCGGGGCGGAAGTGGTTCTTCAGCTCCTCCGACACCTTCGTCTTCATCCGGTCGTACGACCCGGCGGCGTCACCGGTCTGGGCGAAACCGAGGTTCACGCCCTTCGCGATGTCCCGCGTACCGAGGTTCGTGGTCATGATGATGACGCAGTTCTTGAAGTCCACGACGCGACCCTGGGAGTCGGTCAGACGGCCTTCCTCGAGGATCTGCAGGAGGCTGTTGAAGATGTCCGGGTGGGCCTTCTCGACCTCGTCGAAGAGAACCACCGAGAACGGCTTCCGGCGCACCTTCTCGGTGAGCTGGCCGCCCTCCTCGTAACCCACGTAACCGGGGGGAGAACCGAACAGCCGGGAGACGGTGTGCTTCTCGCCGAACTCGCTCATGTCGAGCTGGATGAGCGCGTCCTCGTCACCGAACAGGAACTCCGCGAGCGTCTTGGACAGCCAAGTCTTACCGACACCGGACGGGCCGGCGAAGATGAACGAGCCACCGGGACGCTTCGGGTCCTTCAGGCCGGCGCGGGTACGACGGATCGCACGGGAGAGCGCCTTGACGGCCTCCTCCTGACCGATGACCCGCTTGTGGAGCTCGTCCTCCATCTTGAGCAGACGGCTGGACTCCTCCTCGGACAGCTTGACGATCGGGATGCCGGTCGCCAGGGCCAGGACCTCGGCGATGAGCTCCTCGTCGACCTCGGCCACGACGTCCATGTCGCCCGCGCGCCACTGCTTCTCGCGGTCCGACTTCGCCAGGATGAGCTGCTTCTCCTCGTCGCGCAGACGCGCGGCGGCCTCGAAGTCCTGCCCGTCGATGGCGGTCTCCTTGCGCTCGCGCACCTCGGAGATCTTGTCGTCGAACTCCCGCAGGTCGTCCGGCGCGGTCATCCGGCGGATGCGCAGGCGCGAGCCGGCCTCGTCGATGAGGTCGATGGCCTTGTCCGGCAGGAAGCGGTCGGAGATGTAGCGGTCGGCCAGCGTCGCCGCCGAGACCAGGGCCTCGTCGGTGATGGTGACGCGGTGGTGCGCCTCGTACCGGTCACGCAGGCCCTTGAGCATCTCGATCGTGTGGTGGATCGAGGGCTCCGCGACCTGGATCGGCTGGAAGCGGCGCTCCAGCGCGGCGTCCTTCTCGAGGTACTTGCGGTACTCGTCGAGGGTGGTCGCACCGATGGTCTGCAGCTCGCCGCGGGCCAGCATCGGCTTGAGGATCGAGGCCGCGTCGATCGCGCCCTCGGCCGCGCCGGCGCCGACGAGGGTGTGGATCTCGTCGATGAACAGCACGATGTCGCCGCGGGTTCGGATCTCCTTGAGGACCTTCTTCAGGCGCTCCTCGAAGTCACCGCGGTAGCGCGACCCGGCGACCAGCGCGCCGAGGTCGAGCGTGTAGATGTGCTTGTCCTTCAGCGTCTCGGGGACAGCACCGCGGACGATGTCCTGCGCCAGGCCCTCGACGATGGTCGTCTTGCCGACGCCGGGCTCACCGATCAGGACCGGGTTGTTCTTCGTGCGGCGCGACAGGATCTGCATCACGCGCTCGATCTCCTGCTCGCGCCCGATGACCGGGTCGAGCTTGCCCTCGCGGGCGGCCTGGGTGAGGTTGCGCCCGAACTGGTCGAGGACCAGCGAGGACGACGGCGCGTCGCCGCTGCCGGACTGCGCGCCCGTGGCGGCGCCGGCGCTCTCCTTGCCCTGGAAGCCGCTGAGCAGCTGGATGACCTGCTGGCGGACCCGGTTGAGGTCGGCGCCGAGCTTCTGGAGGACCTGGGCGGCGACGCCCTCGCCCTCGCGGATGAGGCCGAGCAGGATGTGCTCGGTCCCGATGTAGGAGTGACCGAGCTGCAGCGCCTCGCGCAGGGACAGCTCGAGCACCTTCTTGGCGCGCGGGGTGAAGGGGATGTGTCCGCTGGGGGCCTGCTGGCCCTGGCCGATGATCTCCTCGACCTGCGCGCGGACTGCCTCGAGCGAGATGTCGAGGCTCTCGAGCGCCTTCGCCGCGACACCCTCGCCCTCGTGGATGAGGCCGAGCAGGATGTGCTCGGTCCCGATGTAGTTGTGGGAGAGCATGCGGGCTTCTTCCTGCGCCAGCACGACCACCCGACGGGCTCGGTCCGTGAACCGCTCGAACATGTAGTGCTCCTCCGTGTTGGAGAGAAAGTTCTGCGACGTCGTCGATGAGGACAACGGGGATTGACAGCCTACGTGTTCCGTACCCAGCAGCGGGGTCCGTGCGCTGACGGCGAACAGGCCCCCGACCGCGCCGCCGGTGGGGCGGGGTCGGGGGCCTGGCCGTGGAACGGGGGTGGAACGGGACGCGGCGTGTCAGTGCGCGGCGTCGTACGCCTCGCGCACCTCGGAGGAGACGCGGCCGCGGTCGGGCACGTCCCAGCCGTTGGAGCGCGCCCACTCGCGCACGTCCTTCGCGCTGGGGCCGTCGTCGGAGGACGAGGCGCGGCGTTGGTTGGACGGGCTCTTGCGGGCGCCGCGGCTGGTGCCCGACTTCCGGGCGTGGCCGACGTACGGCGCGAGCGCGTCGCGCAGCTCGGCGGCGTGGGTGTCGTTCAGGTCGATCTCGTACGACGTGCCGTCGAGACCGAACGAGACGGTTTCGCTCGCTTCCGACTCGTCGATGTCGTCGACCAGGGTGATGCTGACTTTCTGAGCCATCGGGGGCCGGTCCTTTCCGAAATGTTGGGTGATGCATCGTCCCCATGAACGAAAAGAACTATGGCAGAAAGCGCGAATTGGTGCACATCGAAAGTCGAGGAACACCCATGCACTGTTTCCCGGTTTCTTGGTTGCCGTGGCGGTGCAATCAATTCCTCTGGAATCAGTGCGAGGGAAAAGGGCTCAGCCCTTCGACTTCGCACGGGAATTGCGCCGGTGCACGAGCTCGAGTCCCCGCAGGGTCAACCACGGGTCGTGGTCGGTGACGCAGGCGCAGTCGTCGACGACGAGGGGCGCGAGGTGGCCCGTCGCGACCACACGGGTGGAGGCGGGGTCCAGGCCCTGCTCGGCGACGACCCGGGCGACCAGGCCCTCGACCTGGGCCGCCGCGCCGTACAGGACACCGGACTGCAGGGCCTCCACGGTGTTGCGACCCACCACCCGGTCGGGCCGCACGAGCTCGACCTCGCGCAGCTGGGCGGCGCGCAGGCGCAGCGCGTCGAGGGAGGTCCGCACGCCGGGGGCGATGACGCCGCCGACGTAGGTGCCCTCGCCGGTCACGACCTCGAGGCAGGTGGCCGTGCCGAGATGGACGACGACGACCGGGGCGCCGTACCGGGTCAGGGCGGCCAGCGCGTCGGCGACGCGGTCGGCGCCGACCTCGCGGGGGTTGTCGGTGCGCACCGGGATGCCCGTGCGCACCCCGGGCCCCACCACGACGCAGGGCAGGTCGGCGAGGTGGACCTCCAGCATGGTGCGCCACTCGGCGAGCACGGCCGGGACGGCGGAGCCGACGACCGCGCCGCCCACCAGACCCCGCTGGTCGCCGAGCAGGCCCGAGACCAGCACCCACCACTCGTCGGCGGTGCGGGTCTCGCTGGTCGTGAGCCGCCAGTGGCCCAGCACCTCGCCGTCGGCGAGCAGGCCGAGGTCGGTGCGGTCGTTGCCGATGTCGACGCAGAGGACGGGCGCACTGGTCACGACCGCCCCCTACCGTCGCGGCCGGAGGTCCATGGCGATGTCCAGCACCGGCGCGGAGTGGGTCAGCGCACCGACGGCGAGCGTGTCGACGCCGGTCTCGGCGACGGCGCGGGCGGCGGCGAGGTCGAGCCCGCCGGAGGCCTCGAGGCTCGCCGGGGCGCGACCCGCGCGGTCCGCGACCTCGCGGTTGAGCCGGACGGCCCCGGCCGTCGTCGCGACGTCCATGTTGTCGAGCAGCACGTCGTCGCAGTCGGTCTGCTCGACCAGCGCCGCCAGCTGGTCGAGGGTCGTCACCTCGACCTGCACGTGGACCCCGGGGTACGCCGCCCGCACGAGCCGGTAGGCCTCGACCGGCCCGCCGGCGGCGAGCACGTGGTTGTCCTTCACCAGGCCCTGGTCGGACAGGTCTCGGCGGTGGTTGACGCCACCGCCGGCGCGGACGGCGTACTTCGCGAGCGAGCGCAGGTGCGGCACTGTCTTGCGGGTGTCCCGGACCCGCGCGCCGGTGCCCTCGAGCGCGGTGACCCAGGCCGCGGTGGCCGTGGCGACGCCCGAGAGGTGGCCGAGGAAGTTCAGGGCGGTGCGCTCGGCGGTGAGCAGCAGCGCGGTGGCGCCGGTGACGGTGAGGACGACGTCCCCGCGGACGACCCGGTCGCCGTCGACGGCCCCGCGCACCACGTCGACGTCGGCGCCGAGCACGTGGCGGAAGACGAGCTCGGCCACCGCGAGGCCGGCGAGCGTGCCGTCGGCGCGGGCGACGAGGTCGGCGGTCTCGACCTGGCCGGCCGGGATCGTCGCCCAGCTGGTGACGTCCTCGCAGGGCAGGTCCTCGGCCACGGCGTCGACGACCGACGCGTGCACCGCCGCGGGGTCGAGGCCGGCGGAGCGCAGCTCGTCGAGCAGCGCGGCCGGCAGGTCGTCGTACGCCGGGGCGACGATGCCGCGGACCCGGTCGGTCACGGCGTCGGTCACGGGGTCGGTCACGGGGTCGGTCACGGGGTCGGTCACGGGGTCGGTCACGGGGTCGGTCACGGGGTCGGTCACGGGGTCGCCGGCGGGGCCGGTCACGGGGCCGGTCACGGGGCCGCTCCTGTCGGGACGGTGCGGGCGGCGACGGCCGCCGGGTCGGTCGGGGCGGTGCGGAGCACGTCGACCTCGAGGACGCCGTCGACGAGGGTGAGGTCGAGGTGGCCCGACCAGTGGTCGTCGTCCCGGTCGGGGTGGTCCTCGCGCCAGTGCGAGCCACGGGTCTCCTCGCGACGGGTCGCGGCGGCGAGCAGCCCGGTGGCGACGGTGAGGAGGTTGGTGGTCTCCCAGGCGGGGACGCCGGGCTCCTCGGTGGGCTCCTGCGCGAGGGCGGCGAGGGCGGCGGCGCCCGCGGCCAGCCCGTCGGCGTGGCGCAGGACGCCGGCGCGCTGGGTCATCACGGCCTGCAGGGCGGCGCGGGCCTGGCCGGCGACGAGCCCGGGCGACCGGCGGTCCTCGGCGGGGGTCCGCCAGCCACCGAGCTCGGTCGGCAGCACCTGCGCGATGCGGCGGGAGAACACGAGGCCCTCGAGCAGGGAGTTGGAGGCGAGCCGGTTGGCGCCGTGCACGCCGGTGCAGGCCACCTCCCCGGTGGCGTAGAGCCCGGGCACCCCCGTGCGCCCCCACAGGTCGACCGCCACGCCGCCCGAGGCGTAGTGGCAGGCGGGGGCGACGGGCAGCAGGTCGCTCACCGGGTCGATGCCGTGCTCGCGGGCGACGCGCAGGATGGTCGGGAAGCGCCGCTCCCACGTCTCGGCGCCGAGGTGGCGACCGTCGAGCCACAGGTGGTCGCTGCCCTCCTCCACCATCCGGCGGGTGATGGCCTTCGCGACCACGTCGCGGGGCGCCAGGTCGGCGAGCGGGTGGACCCCGGTCATCAGCCGGCGACCGGCGCCGTCCAGCAGCACCGCGCCCTCGCCGCGCACCGCCTCGGACACCAGCGGCTGCTGACCGAGCGCGCCGGCGCCGAGGTGCAGCATCGTCGGGTGGAACTGGACGAACTCCAGGTCCCGCAGCCGGGCGCCCGCGCGCAGCGCCAGCGCCGTGCCGTCGCCGGTGGCCACCGCGGGGTTCGTCGTCCGCGAGAACACCTGGCCCAGCCCGCCGCTCGCGAGGACGACGGCGCGGCAGGCGACGGCGCCGACGCCGTCGCGCTGGCCCTCCCCCATCACGTGGAGCGTCACGCCGGCCACGCCCGTGCCGGGGTCGCCGACGGGGCCGTCGAGGAGCAGGTCGAGGGCCAGGGCGTGCTCGACGACCTCGATCTCCGGCGCGGCGTGGACGGCGGCGATCAGCGCGCGGGAGATCTCGGCGCCGGTGGCGTCGCCGCCGGCGTGCGCGATGCGGTCGCGGTGGTGGCCGCCCTCGCGGGTCAGCGACAGCGCGCCGTCGGGGTCGTGGTCGAAGTTCGTGCCGAGCGCGATGAGCTCGCGGACCGCGTCCGGGCCCTCGACGACGAGCGCACGGACGGCGTCGGTGTCGCAGGCGCCCGCGCCGGCGGTCAGCGTGTCGGCCTCGTGCTGGGCGGGGCTGTCCCCCGGGCCGAGCGCGGCGGCGATGCCGCCCTGCGCCCAGCGGGTGGAGCCGGCGTCCAGGACGTCCTTGGTGACCACCAGGACCCGCGGGCCCGGGGCGTCGTCCGGGCGCGGCCCGAGCGCGGCGTGGAGCCGCAGGGCCGCGGTGAGGCCGGCGATCCCGGAGCCGACGACGACGACGTCGGCGTACGTCGTCCAGCCGGGCGCCGGGGCGCTCAACCGGCCGGGCAGCCGCGTGCTGTCGTGGGTGGTCACGAGGCGCAGGCTAGCGAGCCGCGGTCAGGTCGCCGCGCACGAGCGGCGCCCCCGACCCGGTGCCGGGCAGCACCTCGGCGGGGTCGGAGCCGGTGCCGACGATGCGGTTGTCCGCGTCCACGAAGACCACGCGGGGCTGGTGCTCGCGGGCCTCGGCGGTCTCCATCTGCCCGTAGGCGATGAGGATGACGAGGTCGCCGGGCTGCACGAGGCGCGCGGCGGCGCCGTTGATGCCGATGACGCCGGAGCCGCGCTCGCCGGCGATCGTGTAGGTCTCCAGGCGGGCGCCGTTGGTGATGTCGACGATGTGGACCTGCTCGCCGGGGAGCAGGTCGGCGGCGTCGAGGAGGTCCTCGTCGACGGTCACGGAGCCGACGTAGTGCAGGTCGGCCTGCGTCACGGTCGCGCGGTGGATCTTGCTGGTCATCATCGTGCGGAGCATCAGGCGGTCTCCTGCCCTGTCGGGTCGTGGGTGTCGTCTCGGGCGGTCTGGTCGAGGGTGAGCGGCATGGTGTCGATGAGGCGGGTGGTCCCGACGCGCGCGGCGACGAGGAGCCGGGCGTCCCCGGTGGTGGGGGCGTCGCCGAGGTCGGGGGCGACGAGGGCGAGGTAGTCGAGGTCCACGCCGGGCTCGGCGTCGAGGACGGCGAGGGCGGCGGCGCGGGCGGCGTCCGCGCCCCGGGCGCCCGCGTCCGCGGCGGCGCGCAGCGCGGCCGAGAGGGCGAGCGCCGAGCGGCGCTGGTCGGCGTCGAGGTAGCGGTTGCGGGAGCTGAGGGCGAGGCCGTCGGGCTCGCGGCGGGTGGGGACCGTGAGGACGTCGACCCCCAGGGCGAGGTCGAGCGCCATGCGGCGGACGAGGGTCTGCTGCTGGTAGTCCTTCTCGCCGAACACCGCGACGTCGGGTCGCACGAGCCCGAAGAGCTTCGCGACGACGGTCAGCACGCCCGCGAAGTGTCCCGGCCGCGACGCGCCCTCGAGGACGTCGCCGAGGGGGCCGGGGTGGACGGTCACCTGCGGCCGGCCGCCGGGGTAGACCTCGTCGACCGAGGGGGCGAGGACGGCGTCCACGCCGTGCGCGGCGCACGTCTCCAGGTCGGCGTCCAGGGTGCGGGGGTAGCGGTCCAGGTCCTCGCCCTGACCGAACTGCAGCGGGTTGACGAAGACGGTGACGACGACGGTCCCGTGCTCGCCGGCGCGCTCGCGGGCGGCGTCCATGAGGTCGGCGTGCCCGTCGTGCAGCGCGCCCATGGTGGGGACGAGGACGACCGGGCCCGTCGCCCGGCGCGGGGCGAGGAGCTCCGCGAGCGCGGCGGCGGTGTCGACGAGGACCGGCCGGGTGCCCGAGGTCGTGGTCGCGGTCGTGGTGCTCACCGCGTCGCCGCCACGGGGGCCCGGTCGAGCAGCCGGCGGAGCGCGTCGGCGCGGGGCCCGGCGACGCGACCGTCGGCCTCGGCGCGGGCGAGGGTGGCGCGCGCCAGCGCGGCGTACGACGTGAGCGCCTGCGGGGCGGCGTCGGCCAGCTCGGCGAGGTGGCCGGCGACCGTGCCGGCGTCCCCCCGGACGACGGGGCCGGTGAGCGCGCCGTCGCCGTGCGCGAGGGCGCCGTCGAGGGCGGCGCGCAGCAGCGGTCCCAGCAGCGCGGACGGGTCGGCGACCCCGGCGGCCGCGAGCGTCTCGCGGGCCTCGGCGACCAGGGTGACGAGGTGGTTGGCGCCGTGGGCGAGACCCGCGTGGTAGAGCGTGCGGCTGCCCTCGTCGACGTGGGTCGCGGTGGCGCCGAGCGCCGCCACGAGCTCCTCGGCGAGGCGACGCTCCCCCGGGCCCGCGGTGACGCCGACGACGGCGCCGCGGAGACGGTCGAGGTCGACCCTCGTGCCGGTGAAGGTCATCGCGGGGTGCAGGGCGACCGGCCGGGCGCCCACGTCGGCGGCCGCCGCCAGGACGGCGAGTCCGTGCCGCCCCGAGGTGTGCACGACGTACTGGCCCTCGCGCAGGGACCCGCCGGCGACGAGGACCTCGACGAGGCCGAGCAGGGCGTCGTCCGGCACCGCGAGGACGAGGACTTCCGCGGCCTCGGCGACGGCGGCCGGGGCGAGCAGCGGGACGCCGTCGAGCAGCGCGGCGGCGCGGGCCTTCGAGGCCTCCGAGTCGCCGGAGACGCCGACGATCTCGTGGCCGGCGTCGCGGAGCGCGGCGCCGAGGACGGCGCCGACGCGGCCGGCGCCGACGAGCCCGACGCGGCGTGCGGGCCGGTCGGTGGGCGCTGCCGTGGGCAGGGTGGAGCGGTGGTGCGTCATCAGGACCTCTCGCTGCAGTCCCTCCGACCACCCCCGACGGCGCCGGGGGCCGGGATGGGTACCGGACGAGCACTGCGTGACGAGTGCGACGTCCACGGTAGTGCGACCCGGACGGGGCAGGTAGGCGGATCGGGTGTGACGCTCGCGACTCCGTATCGTCGGGGGCGATGACGACCAGTCTCGGGATGCCGGCGCTGCCCCCGCCGAGCGAGCCCACGTGGAAGCAGGCGTGGGACGCCGCCCTGTTCGGCGAGGAGGGGTGGCTGCGCCGTCAGCCCGCCGTCCTGCGCCACCCCCGGGGCGAGCTCGTGGAGCTGGTCGCGCGGCACACCCCGGACGAGGTGGTCCTGCTCGGCGCGGCCGGTGCCCTGGCGCCGGACCTGGCGTCCTCGCTGCCGGGCACCTCGGTGCGGTTCGACCTGCCCGACGGCTTCGGGGGCCTGGTGCTGGCCGTCGACTGGCTCTCCCACGTGCCGGCGCACGTCGTCCAGGTCGCCGACGACGGCTTCCCGGTGTTCGTGCACGTCGACCCGCTGTCGGGTCGTGAACGGCTCGGCGGCAGGCTGAACGAGACCACGGTGCCGCAGAGCATCGGACGCTGGCTCACCGAGTGGTGGCCTGTCGCCGACCACGGCCCCGGCGCCCGCGCCGAGGTGGGGACCGGGCGGGACGCCGCGTGGCGCGACGTCGTCCGGCGGTTGCGCGGGGGCCGCGCCCTCGCGATCGACCCCGGTCACGAGGCGGAGAGCCGGCCCCGGCTCGGCTCGCTGCACTCCCCCGCCCCGCAGGAGGTCGGGCCCCTGGTCCCGGACGGTCAGCGCGACCTCGCCGCCGCCGTCGCGTGGGACGCCGTGGCCGCCTCGGTGGGCGGGCGCGTCGTCGCCGACGGGCCGCTGTCGCGGGTCGAGGTCGGCTGAGCCGGGCCTGGCCCCACTAGCCTCTCCGGGTGCGCCTGCTGCCCCGCGCGCTGCGACCCCGCCGCGCGCCCCTCGTCTCCGTCGTGGTGCCGGCGTACGACGTCGAGACGTACCTGCCCGCGTGCCTCGACAGCATCCTCGCGTCGACCCACCGCGCGCTCGAGGTGCTCGTGGTGGACGACGGCTCGCCCGACCGCAGCGGCGAGATCGCGGACGGCTACGCCGCCCGCGACGACCGGGTCCGTGTCGTGCGGCGCCCCAACGGCGGCCTCGGCGCCGCGCGCAACACCGGCACCGCGGCCGCCACCGGCACCTACCTGGCCTTCGCGGACTCCGACGACGTCGTCCCCCCGACGGCGTACGCGACGCTGGTCGGCGCGCTGGAGGCCAGCGGCTCGGACTTCGCGACCGGGTCGTGCGTGCGGTGGGAGGCCGACGGGCTGCACGAGCCACCGTGGATGCGGCGGTTGCACAGCCCGCCGCGCCGGGGCGCGACCGTGGCGGAGCACCCGGAGCTGCTGGGCGACGTGTTCGCCTGGAACAAGCTGTTCCGCCGGTCGTGGTGGGACGCGGAGGGCCTCTCCTGGCCGGAGGGCGTGCGGTACGAGGACCAGCCGACCACCACCCGCGCCTTCCTGGCCGGCCGCTTCGACGTGCTCGACGAGGTGGTCTACCACTGGCGGATCCGCGCCGAGGGCACCTCGATCACCCAGCAGCGCTCGTCGCTGGACGACCTGCGCGACCGCGCCACGACCAAGCTCGACTCGCTCGCCGCCGTGCGCGCCCACGGGGACCCGGGCGTCGAGGCCGTCTTCCTCGACCGGGTGCTCGCGGGCGACCTGCACCGCTACTTCGTCGAGGTCCCCGGCTGCGGCGACGCCTGGTGGGACCTGCTGCGCAGGATGGTCGCCGACGTCTGGGGCGACCGGTCGCTGACCGGGTCCGGCCTCCCGCCGGTCCATCGCCTCGTCGGCTGGCTAGTCCAGGCCGGCCGTCGCGACGACGCCGCCGCGGTCATCACCTGGTTCCGCGGGCTCGACGGGCCCGCCCCGCGGACCGCCCTACGACCCGGGGAGCCGGACCCCGCCGGCTCCGGGGTGCGCCTCGACGTCCCGGCGTCGGTGCTGGAGCCCGGGTCCGTGCCGCCGTCCGCCCTCGCCGTCCGCCCGCACGAGGCCTGAGCGCCGGGTCAGGAGACCCGGGGCCAGACCGGTCCCCCTCTCACTGGGTCTCGACCCGCAGTCGCGGCCTCGCAGGCTCGCCCGCGCGCTCGCTCGACCGGTGCCGCGTCACGGCCTCGCGAGCTCGGCCGCGGCGTCACACCTGCACGTCGCGGTGCCAGGACTGGGTGCGGTACTTCGTCTCCCAGCCCATCGAGGTGTAGAGCCCGTCGGCGCCGGTGGGCGAGTCCGCGTCGACCTCGAGGCCGACGCGGTCGCGACCACGGCGGGCGGCGTCGGCGATGACGGTGCGCAGCAGGCCCTTGCCGACGCCCCGGCCGCGGGCGTTGCCGAGGACGCCGATGTAGTCGACGTACGACGCGTTGGGGGCGCCCTCGTTCTCGACGACCGTGCCGACGAGGGCGCCGGCGGGCTCCCAGCCCTGCTCGCCCTCCAGCTCGGCGAGCCACCAGTGGTGCCAGCGGTGGCCGGGGTCCTCGCGCAGGCGGTGCAGGAACTCCGCGAAGGACTCCTCGCGCGAGTTGAAGTGGTCGAGGAAGGCGCTCTCCAGGACGTCGTGGACGGCGCGCAGGTCGTCGTCGTCCGGCATGGAGCTGCCCTCGCGGTCGACGAGGCGGAAGACGACGCCCTCGGCCTCCCACCGGGCCGGGTCGTCGACGAGGTCGGCCTCGTCCGGCGTGACGGGGCGGCTCATCTGCCACCAGGTGCGGGTGTGGGTGTAGCCGGCGCCGGCGAACCACCGGTGCTGGCGCTCGTCGTCCGCGAAGGCGCCGGCGTCGATCTGCTGGACCTCCAGCTCCCGCGCCTCCCCGAGCGCCCGGGCCTGCGCCTCCGCCCACCCGAGCAGGACGGCGCTGCAGGCCTCGGCCTCGGCGGGCTCGAGGTCGCGGGCGACGACGTGGTCGTAGATCATCCGGTTGACCGCCCGGTCCTGCGCGGAGCCCCAGGCACGGACGACGCCGGCCGGGTCCCGCAGGACCAGGTTGGCGTGGGTCAGCTCGGCCGCGGGCGAGCACCGCACCACGATGTCGTCCTCGCCGGCGCTGGCCCAGCCGCGAGCCCCCTCCTCGTGGGCGCGCAGCAGCGCGACGAGCTCCGTCGTCAGGGCGTCGGAGCCGGGACCGGGGTCCTCGACCGTCCAGCCGTCCGGGAGGGTCGGGGTCTCGGGGACCGCCTCCTCGACGTCCTGCACGAAACGGGGCTCATCGGGGAGGTCGTCGGTCACGGCGCTAGATCATGCCGTACGACGCCTCAGGCGCGGCGGCGACCGCCGGGCTCGGAGCGCCACAGCAGCAGCTCGTGGCGCAACCCGTCGCGCTCGACCTCGAGCTCGTTGATGCGGGTGTGGGCCTCGGCGAGCGTCTGGGCGGCCGCGGCCTCGGACGACGCCAGGCGGCGCTCGAGCCCGTCGGCGCGGGACGACTCGTCGCGGGCCAGGACCTCGACGCTCTCGAGGCGGTCGCGGGTGACCTCGAGCTCGGTCTCGACCGCGGCCAGGCGACGCTCGCGACGGTCCAGGGCGGCCTCGTGGGCGTGGACGGTGGCCAGGTGCTCCGCGGCGGTCCGCTCGGTGTCGTCGAGGCGGTCGCGCATCGTCGCGGTGAAGCGGGCGTTCTCGCTGACCCGCTCGTCGGTGATGCCGCGGTACTCCTTCGCGAGCCGCGCGCGCTCGGCCCCGGCCTCGCGGCGCGTCAGCAGCAGCTCGAGGTGGGTGGACCGCGTCGCGGCCGCGCCCAGGGCGAGGACGACGAGGCCGGCGGCCACGGGCCACGGGGTGGCGGTGTCCAGCGTGATCGCGACGACGACCGCGGCCACGGCGACGACGGCCGCGAGGACGAGGAGCAGCACCGCGCCGACGAGGCGGGCGCTGCGCGGACGACGGCGGGCCGAGCCCGCAGGCGTCGCAGGGGTCGGGGAGGAGGACGGGGCGGCGCCGGCGATGGCCATGCCAGGCAGGCTAGGCGTCGGGGTCCTCGGATCGGACGCGACACGCACGCTCGAGCACGAGTCCTGCCACCACCACGGCCGCTGCGGCCACGGCCGCCGCGGCCGACCGGGCGAGCCGCTGGTCGGCCAGCTCGGTGCCGAGACCCACCCACGACAGCGCGTAGCCGGCGTACCCCCCGGCCACCAGGGCGCCGCCGACCGCGCAGGCGCGGGCCATCACGAGCCGGTTGACGGCGCGGTGCGGCTCGAGGCGACGGGCCGGGTCGGTCAGGGAGCGTCGGGTGGCGACCGCGGTGAGGACGAGGATCCCCGCGACCACGGCCAGCACCAGCACCGAGGCCCACGGCACCAGCGGGGGCACCCGGTCCAGCGCCGCGGACCCGGGGCGGACCAGCCACCCGAGGACCAGGCCCGCCGCGACCGCCGAGGCGGGGGCGGCGGGGCCCAGCGGGCGCATCGCCCGCGGGTCGGGCTCCTCGGGTCCGGACCCGTCGGGCGCGTCGGGGTCCTGCGGGCCCGGGAGGGTCACTGCAGGTCGAGGGCCAGGTCGTCGCGCTTGGTGACGCCGTGGCGGTCGGCCTTGCCGAGCAGGTCGGCGACCTGGCCGTGGCCGGGGATCTCGGCGTCCGGCTCGAGGTCGTACCAGGGCTGCAGCACGAAGGCGCGCTCGTGGGCCTTCGGGTGCGGCAGTCGCAGCCAGTCCTCGTCGCTGCGGCGGTCCCCCACCACGATGAGGTCGACGTCCAGGGTGCGCGGGGCGTTCTTCACCTCGCTGCGCTCGCGGTCGAAGGTGTCCTCGATGGCCATGGCGCGGTCCATGAGGCGCGCGGCCGACAGCGTGGTGTCGAAGAGGACGACGGCGTTCAGGTAGAGCTCGGAGCCCTCGGGGGCGTCGACGGGGACGGTCTCGTACACCGGGGACACGTCGGTCAGCCACACCTCGGGGGTGTCGGCCAGCGCGTCGACGGCGCCCTGCAGGTTCGCCAGGCGGTCACCCAGGTTCGAGCCCAGCGCGACCACCGTCCGGCGGATGGGGTGCATCTCGCCGGTGAGGGTGTCCGTGCTGATCATGTGCGGGTTCGGGGTCTCGGTCACGCGTCGGCCCTCTTCCGGGTGATGGTCAGCGCGACGTCGGAGAACGTCGCGTCGATGGGCGCGTCCGGCTTGTGCACCGTGACCCGCACCCAGGCCACCGGTCCCGCTGCCAGGCAGAGGTCCGCGACGCGCTGGGCGACGGTCTCGATGAGGTCCACCGGATCGCTTTCGACGGCGGCCTTGACCGCCGCCACGAGAGTTCCGTAGTCCACGGTGTCGTGCAAGTCGTCGCTCGCCGCGGCGGGCGCGGTGTCGAGCCCCAGCGTCAGGTCGACGCCGAAGACCTGCCCGTCCCGCTTCTCGTGCTCGAGGACCCCGTGGTGGCCCCAGCACTCGATGCCGCGCACGGTCAGCTCGTCGGCGACGCCCGTGGAGTGCGCGGGCGCGACGACGGGGTCCGAGATCGAGGTCACAGGGCGCATCATGCCCTGTCCGGGGCGGCCTGCCGCCAGCGGCGTACGACGGCGACGGCGTCGAGGGTGGCCCGGACGTCGTGGACCCGCAGCCCCCACGCCCCCGCCTGCGCGGCGAGGGTGCTGACGGCGACGTTCGCGGCCTCCCGCTCCCCCACGGAGCGCGGGGCGCCGGTGTCGGGGTCGGCCAGCAGCGAGCCCAGGAAGGACTTGCGGCTCGCGCCCACCAGCAGGGGGCGGCCGAGGGCGGAGAGCTCGTCGAGGGCGGCGAGCAGGTCCCAGTTGTGCTCACCGGTCTTCGCGAAGCCCAGCCCGGGGTCGAGGACCACCCGGTCCTCGGGGACGCCGGCCTTCGTGGCCGCCGCGAGGCGGTCACCGAGCTCGGCGACGACGCCGCCGACCACCCCGCCGGGGCCGTCGTACGACGCGAAGCCGGTCATCTCGTGGCTGTGGGCGCGCCAGTGCATGGCGACGTAGACCAGGTCGGCGTCCGCCCCGGCCACGACGTCGAGGACGCCGGGATCGGCGAGCCCGCCCGAGACGTCGTTGACGACCGTCGCGCCCGCCTCCACCGCGGCCGCGGCCACCTCGGCGCGCATCGTGTCGACCGAGACCGCGACGCCGTCGGCGGCGAGGCCGGCCACGACGGGCAGCACGCGGTCGAGCTCCTCGGCGACGTCGGGACGCCGGGCACCCGGGCGGGTCGACTCGCCCCCGACGTCGACGAGGTCGGCCCCGTCGGCGGCGAGACGGCGTCCGTGGGCCAGCGCGGCGTCCACGTCGGCCCAGCGACCGCCGTCGGAGAACGAGTCGGGCGTGACGTTCAGGACGCCCATCACCCTCGGCCAGCCCCGCGGCGCCAGCAGCGGGTGGACGCCCGTCCGCTCGCTCACCGGCGCCTCACCGGGCCTGGTGGATGAGCGCCATCGCCTCCTGGCGGGTGGCGGCGCGGTGCATGATGCCGCGGACCGCCGAGGTCACCGTGCGCGCCCCGCGCTTGCGGACCCCGCGCATCGTCATGCACAGGTGCTCGGCCTCGATGACGACGATCGCGCCGCGCGCCTCGAGGACCTCCATGAGGGAGTCCGCGACCTGGGTGGTCAGCCGCTCCTGGACCTGCAGGCGACGCGAGTACATGTCGACGAGGCGGGCCAGCTTGGACAGACCGGTGATCTTGCCGGACTCCGCCGGGATGTAGCCGACGTGCGCGACCCCGGTGAAGGGGACCATGTGGTGCTCGCACAGCGACCACAGCTCGATGTCGCGGACGAGCACCATCTCGTCGTGACCGAGGTCGAACGTCGTGGCCAGCACCTCGTCGGGCGCCTGGCGCATGCCGGCCGTGAGCTCGGCGTACGCCCGGGCGACGCGGGCGGGGGTCTCCCGCAGCCCCTCGCGCTCGGGGTCCTCCCCGATCGCGGCGAGGAGCTCGCGGACGGCGGCCTCCGCGCGGGCGTGGTCGAACGGCGGCACGGAGGCGGGGTCGACCGCCGGGGTGTGGACCGGGTTGGTCACGCCGGGCTCACCTGGTCCCGTCGACGCCCGGGTCGCCGTGGACGTCGCCGCCGGGCCCCGGCGGGCTGATGACCACGCCACCGCCCTCGGACTCCTTGCCGAGGTCGACGCCGGGCCCCGCGCCGTTCGCCTTGACCCGGTCGCGGATCTCCTGGGGGATCTCGACGGGCGGGATCTCGGACGGCCGACGCTGCGGCGAACCGGTCCAGGCCGGGCGCTCCTCGACGCGGCGCAGCGGCTCGAACACCGCGGCCACCTGCGCCTTGTCGAGGGTCTCCTTGTCGAGCAGGGCGAGCACCAGGGCGTCGAGGACGTCGCGGTTGCGCTCCAGCGCGTCGTACGCCTCCTGGTGGGCGGTCGCGAGCAGCTTCTTGACCTCCTCGTCGACCGCGGCGGCGGTCTGCTCGGAGTAGTCGCGGCTGTGCCCCATGTCGCGGCCGAGGAACGGCTCGGAGTTGTCCGAACCGAGCTTGACCGCGCCGAGGCGCTCGGTCATGCCGTACTGGGTCACCATCGCGCGGGCCAGGTTCGTGGCCTTGTCGATGTCGTTGCCGGCGCCCGAGGTCACGTCGTGGAAGATCAGCGCCTCGGCCGCCATCCCGCCCAGCATGTAGGCGAGCTTGTCGAGCATCTCGGAGCGGGTCTGGGAGTACTTGTCCTCGTCGGGCAGCACCATCGTGTAGCCCAGCGCACGGCCCCGCGGCAGGATCGTCACCTTGTGCACCGGGTCGGTGGTCGGCATCGCCGCCGCTACCAGGGCGTGGCCGCCCTCGTGGTAGGCGGTGATGAGCTTCTCCTTCTCGCTCATCAGCCGGGTACGGCGCTGCGGGCCCGCGATCACGCGGTCGATGGCCTCGTCGAGGGCCTCGTTCGTGATCCGCTTCGCGTTGTCGCGGGCGGTCAGCAGGGCGGCCTCGTTGAGCACGTTGGCGAGGTCGGCGCCGGTGAAGCCCGGCGTCCGGCGGGCGACCGACATGAGGTCGATGCCGTCGGCGATCGGCTTGCCGCGCGAGTGCACCTCGAGGATCTTGTGGCGGCCCTTGAGGTCGGGGGCGTCGACCTGGATCTGGCGGTCGAAGCGGCCGGGGCGCAGCAGCGCGGGGTCGAGGACGTCGGGCCGGTTGGTCGCGGCGATGAGGATGACGCCGCCGCGGACGTCGAAGCCGTCCATCTCGACGAGCAGCTGGTTCAGGGTCTGCTCGCGCTCGTCGTGACCGCCGCCCATGCCGGCGCCGCGGTGGCGGCCGACCGCGTCGATCTCGTCGATGAAGACGATGGCGGGGGCGTTCTCCTTCGCCTGCTCGAACAGGTCGCGGACCCGGCTGGCGCCGACACCGACGAACATCTCGACGAAGTCGGAGCCGGAGATGGAGTAGAAGGGGACGCCGGCCTCGCCCGCGACGGCGCGCGCGAGCAGCGTCTTGCCGGTGCCGGGAGGGCCGTAGAGCAGGACGCCCTTGGGGATCTTCGCGCCGACGGCCTGGAACTTCGCGGGCTCGGAGAGGAACTCCTTGATCTCGCCGAGCTCCTCGATGGCCTCCTCGCAGCCCGCCACGTCGGCGAACGTCGACTTCGGCATGTCCTTGCTGATGAGCTTCGCCTTGGACTTGGCGAACTGCATGACGCCGCGGCCGCCGCCCTGCATCTGGTTGAAGAAGAACAGGAACAGGGCGACGATCAGCAGGATCGGCAGCAGCGTGAGCAGGAGCGACCCGAAGACGCTGGGCTGGGGGTTCTCGGAGGTGGAGGACTCGATGTCGCCCGACTCGACCTGGGCGTCGACCGCGTCGATGATCCCTTCCTGCTGGCCGTCGACCCAGTACGCGACGACCTCGTTGCCGCCGTCGCGGTCGACGTCGTCGTCCAGCGTGGCCTGGATCTGCTGGTCGCCGTCGACGAAGGTGATCTCCTTGACCTGGCCGGCCGCGATGTACTCCTCCATGCGCGAGGTGGAGATCTCGTCCTCACCGCCGCCGGGGGCCAGGAAGTTCAGGGCCAGGAGCACGCCGGCCACCGCCAGCACGATCCACAGCCACGGACCCTTGAACGCTCGCTTCACGAAGTCCTTCTCGCCTTTGTCTTCTCAGACGGGCCCGGGGGCCGCTCGTCACGGATGAGGAGGTCGACGGTACCCGGCGCCACCGACACAGGCCCATCCTCTCAGGCGGCGCTCAGGAGGGCCTCCTCAGGAGGAGTAGACGTGCGGCGCGAGCGTGCCGATGTCGCGGAGGTTGCGGTAGCGCTCGTCGTAGTCGAGCCCGTAGCCGACGACGAACTCGTTCGGGATGTCCCACCCGACGTACTTCGGCTCGACCGGCATGGCGAGCGCCTCGGGCTTGCGCAGCAGCGTGGCGATCTCGACCGAGGCGGGGTTGCGGCTCGACAGGTTGGAGATCAGCCACGACAGCGTCAGCCCGGTGTCGATGATCTCGTCGACGACGAGCACGTGGCGACCGGAGATGTCGGTGTCGAGGTCCTTGAGGATGCGGACGACGCCGCTCGACTTGGTGCCCGAGCCGTAGGAGGAGACGGCCATGAAGTCCATCTCGAGGTGGCGGTCGAGCGCCCTGGCCAGGTCGGCCATGACCATGACGGCGCCGCGCAGCACGCCGACCAGCAGCAGGTCGCGGCCCTCGTAGTCGGCCTTGATCCGCTCGGCCATCTCGGCCAGCCGGCCCTGGATCTGCTCCTCGGTGAAGAGGACGTGCACCAGGTCGCCCTCAACGGCGCTCGTGTCCATGGACGACGAGGCTACGGCCTCCGGTCGTCGTCCGTCGCCGGGGTCGGCGGTGGGGCCGCCAGGTGGATCATCCCGTCGCGCCGCACGACCCGCAGCGGGCCCGGGAGGTCGGCCCAGCGCTGGCCGTGCCAGTCCACGACCAGGGCCTCGGCGCCGAGCACGTGGACGTGCGCGAGCTCGGCGGGCGGGGCCCCGGCGGCCAGCGCAGCGCGGTGCAGCGCCCGGCGCCGCAGCGGTCCCGGGGCGGCGGCGAGGACGCCGGCGGCGTAGGTGTGCTCGCCGGGCCCGCCCCGGGCCGCGTCGGCGCGGAGGGTCTCGGCGAGGTCGTCGAGCAGCTCCATGTCGCCGCGCAGCTGCTCGCCCGTGCGGGCCAACGTCTGGGCGACCCCGGGCCCGAGCTCGGCCTCGAGGAGCGGCATGAGGGTGCCGCGCACCCGCGAGCGCAGGAACCGGGGGTCGGTGTTGTGGGGGTCGTCCCACCAGGTCAGGCCGAGCGCGCGGCAGGCGCCCTCGGTCTGCGCCCGGGCGACCTCGAGCAGGGGCCGGGCCACGAGCACCCCGCCGTCGTCGTACGACGGGCGCATGCCGGCGACGCTGCGCCCGCCGCTGCCGCGGGTGAGGCCCATCAGCACGGTCTCGGCCTGGTCGTCGCGGGTGTGGCCGAGCAGGACGGCCTCGGCGCCGAGGTGGGCGGCGGCCTGGCCGAGGACGGCGTACCGGGCCTCGCGGGCGGCGGCCTCGGGTCCCCGGCCGTCGGGGACGACGCCGACCCGGGCGGTCATCGTCTCGTCGACCCCCAGGGCCGCGAGCTGCTCGACGACGCGGGTGGCGCGCTCGGCGGAGCCCTCCTGCAGGCCGTGGTCGACCGTCACCCCGACCACGCGCACCGCGAGGTCGCGGGCCTCGGCGACGGCCGCCGCCGCGAGGGCGAGCGAGTCGGCGCCCCCGGAGCACGCGACCAGGACGGTCGCGCCCGGCGTGCGGGCCGCGAGCACCCGTCGTACGGCGCCGCGGACCGCCGCGACGGCCCGCTCGTCGGGTCCCCTGCTCACGGGCGGGCCCTCACAGGACGCGGGCGACCCACGCCTCGGGCGCGGCGAGGTCGGCGCGGGTCGGGAGGTTCTCGGGGGCCGCCCAGACGGCGTTGAAGCGCTCCATCCCGACCCGGTCGACGACACCGCGCACGAAGGCGGCGCCGTCGCGGTACTGCGCCATCTTCGCGTCGAGGCCGAGCAGGCGGCGCAGGAGCCGGTCGAGGGTGCCGACCCCGCCGCGGCGGGCGTCGAAGCTCTTGCGGATCCGCCCGACGCTGGGGATCACGCGGGGGCCGACGCCGTCCATGACGACGTCGGCGTGACCCTCGAGCAGGGACATCACGGCGGTGACGCGGTCCATGATCTCGCGCTGCTCGGGGGTGCTGACGAGGTCGAGCAGGCCGGCGCCGGAGCCCTCGCCGCGCAGCGACTCGGAGAGGCGCTTGAGGCCGTCGCCGGCGACGAGGTCCTTGACCGTGGAGGTGTCGACCGTCTCGCCGAGGCTGCGGACGAGGTCGAACAGGTGACCGCGCAGCCACGGAACGGCGGTGAACTGCACGCGGTGGGTCTCCTCGTGCAGGCAGACCCAGAGGCGGAAGTCGGACGGGTCGGCCTCGATCTCGCGCTCGACGTGGACGACGTTCGGCGCGACCAGCAGCAGGCGTCCGCCGGGCTCGTGGAACGGGTCGTACTGGCCGAGGACCTTGCCCCCGAGGAAGCCGAGCATGACGCCGACCTCGGTGCCGGTGACGCGGGAGCCGACCGCCCGGGCCACCGGCCCCGGCGCGCCGCGGCGCTCGGTCAGCTTGTCGACCAGGGGCTCCATGACGGTGGCGAAGCCGTCGGAGGTGGCCTGCACCCAGCCCGCCCGGTCGACCACCAGCACCGGCGGTCCGGCGTCGTGGGTGTGCAGGCCGGTGAACTCGGCGACCAGGCCGGTGCTGCGGGTCGCGCCCGCCCGGAGCTCGGCCACGGCGCGGCGGGCCTCGCCCGGGTCGACGGCCGGCCCCTCCCCCGCGAGGCGCGAGCCGACCCGGACCGCGAGCTCCCAGTCGACCATCCCGGGCGCCGTCGCTGTCTGTGCTGCCATGCCCCGAGCCTAGGGCGCCCCCGTTGCGCGCCACGCCCGAGTCGACCCTGCTAGCGGCCGCAGGCGCAGGCGGCGAGGTTGGTGACGGCCCGCTCGATGGCACGGATGGCGAAGGCGGTGCGGGCCTCGGGGATGCGGTCGGCGACGACCGAGTAGAGGAGCACCGTGCCGTCGGCGGCGGTCACGACGCCGGCGAGGCCGGAGACGCCGGTGAGGGTGCCGGTCTTGCCGCGGGCGGCGCCGAGGGCGACCGGGTCGACGGTGTCGAACCGGAACTCCAGCGAGCCGGTGAAGCCGGCGACGGGCAGGCCGGTGAGGACGGCGCGGAGCTCGGGGCGTCCGGGACGGCCGGCGACCGCCAGGGTGTCGAGGAGGGCGGTGGCGGTGAGGCGGTTGGCGCGCGACAGCCCGCTGCCGTCGTTCAGCTCGCTGCCGGCGAGGTCGATCCCGAGCCCGTCCAGGGTCGCGGTCACCGCACGGGCCCCGGCCGCGAAGGAGCCCTCCCCCTCGACCTCCAGGCCGACCTGGTGGGCGAGCACCTCGGCCACCTCGTTGTCGCTGGTCTCGACGAGGTGCTCGACGAGCCGGTCGACGGGCATCCCGGCGACGCGGGCGACCTCGTCGGCGCCGCCCGGCGCGGGGCGGGAGCGCACCGCCCCGGTCACCCGGACGCCGGCCTCCCGCAGCGCGTCGGCGAAGGACCGGGCCGCCTCGAGGGCCGGGTCGGAGGCGCGGACGCCGTCCGGCCGGACGCCGCGGTCGGCCCACAGCGCCGAGATCGGCGAGACCACCCCGTCGGGCAGGTAGTCGGCCTCCCACGTCGGGCTGGACGCCGGCCCGGTGAAGAGGGACGCGTCGTAGGACACCTCCACCCGGCGCACGCCGTCGGCGCGCAGGGCCTCCGCGGTGCGCTGCGCGAGCGTGCGCAGGTCGGCGCGGGGCGGGTCGCCGACCTCGGCGTCGGGGTCGGGCACCCGCTCGAGCAGCGGGTCGCCGCCGCCGACGAGCGTGATCCGGCCGCGCTGCGGGCTCACCACCCGCGTGGCGAAGCGACGGTCCGGCCCGAGGGCCTCCAGCGCCGCGGTCGAGGTCAGCAGCTTGGTGGTGGACGCCGGGATCGCCGCGTCGCGGTCGCCCGCGAGCACCGCGGGGCTGCCGTCCAGCGCCGCCACGCCCGCCACGACGTGCGGGCCCAGCGACCGGTCGGAGAGCGGACGGCGCAGGGCGGTCCGCACGGCGGCGGGGTCGAGGCCGTCGGCGGCGGGGCCGGGGACGTCGCGGGCGACGGGCGCGGGCTCCCTCAGCGGCGGCAGGTCGAGGCCCGCGGGCGGCTCGACCCGGGCGGGCTCGGTGGCGGGGTCGGGCGCGGGGTCCGCCCGCAGCCGGTCCAGCAGCTCGTCGACCGGCCCGGGGCGCCACCACAGCAGCCCGGCGAGCACCGCGGCCACGACCACGAGCGCGGTCGCCACCCACCAGCGGGCGGCGCCGTCCTCCCCCGTCCGGGGCCCCGGTGGGCGCACGGATCGGCGCGGGCTGCGCTGGGCTGGCACGTCGCTCCTGCCGGTCGGGTTCGGGCCGGGAGCCATTGTGCGGGAGGATGGCCGCACCATGACCCCCGGACCCGCGGCTGCGGCGTCCGGACGGTCCCGAGGGTTCGGCTGACGTAGGAGTGGACGTGCTGGAGTTCGACGTGCTCGTGGAGATCCCCAAGGGCGAGCGCAACAAGTACGAGGTCGACCACGAGTCCGGGAGGCTCCGGCTGGACCGGATGCTCTTCACCTCGACCCAGTATCCGGCCGACTACGGCTACATCGAGAACACGCTGGGCCAGGACGGCGACCCGCTGGACGCGCTGGTGCTGCTGCAGGCGCCGACCTTCCCCGGCTGCCTGATCGCCTGCCGCGCGATCGGCATGTTCCGCATGACGGACGAGGCCGGCGGCGACGACAAGGTCCTCTGCGTGCCGGCGCACGACCCGCGCCACACCCACATGACCGACATCAGCGACGTCTCCGACTTCGACCGCCTGGAGATCCAGCACTTCTTCGAGGTCTACAAGGATCTCGAGCCCGGCAAGTCCGTCGAGGGCGCCAACTGGGTGGGCGTCGAGGAGGCCGAGCGCGAGGTCCGCGCCAGCTTCGACCGGTTCAAGCCCGGCGCGCACTGAGCCGGCACGACCCCTGGGCAGGGGCCCGGTCGCGCCGGGCCTCAGCCCTTGGTGGCGCGGAAGTAGACCAGTGCGCCCGAGGTGCGCACGGTGACCCGGCGCATCCCGCCGGCGCGCAGCCAGCCGTGAAGCTCCGAGCGTGAGCACATGGGGCCGAGGATCCCGGAGGCGCGGCCGACGCGTCGTCCGGCCTCGTAGCGCCAGCCGGTGTCGGTGAGGAACGCGCTGCCGACGAGCTCGCCGCCCGGCCTCAGCACCCGCGTCATCTCGACGACGGCCTCGCGGGGCTCCGGGAAGCAGTGGATGCCGGTCAGGCTCAGCACCCGGTCGTACGACGCGTCGTCGTCCGGGAGGTCGGCGACGTCGGTCTCGCGGAACGTCACCTGGTCGGTGACACCGAGCCGCTCGGCGGCCCGCCGGGCGCGCTCGAGCATCGCGGGCGAGATGTCCGCGGCGACGTAGTCGAGCCCCTGGTCGGGCCGCAGGCCCCGCAGCGCGATGCCGCCGCCGCAGGGGACGTCGAGGACCCTCGACCCCGCGGGCAGGCTCGACAGCGACCCGACGGTCTCGTGCAGCAGCCGCTGGTCGCTGCCGAACCCGACGCGCCAGAACGGCGCCCCGAACGCGGGGTGGTTGACGCTCGCCTCGTAGACCGTCGCCCACAGCGGGTCGGTCTCCCACCCGCCGAGGACCTGGCCCACGACCGGCAGCCTCATCGCGCGGACCCGCGGCTCAGCGCGTGGGCTGCTCGTCGAGCAGGTCGGCGTCCAGCAGGTCGGGCGAGCGGAGCACCGGCTCCGGGACGCCGAAGGCGTGCACGAGGTCGACCGCGACCGGGCGGACCCGGCGGCACAGCGAGCCGATCTCCTTGGTGATCTGCTTGCTGCGCTGCACCGAGAGGCGGCCGTGCTCCATGAACCACGCGCGGTCGGCCTCGATGCCGGTGAGCGCGTGCAGGTCGCACAGCAGCTTGAGCACGTCGCGCTCGGGGGTCTCGGGCAGGCTGCGGACCTTGGCGACGAAGTCCTCGAGGACCAGGCGCTCCACGTGGGCGCGGGCGGCGGCGATGACGTGGTCCTGCACCCGGGAGAAGACCGCACCCGGGTTGTGGCCGGCGTCGATGCCCCGCTTGAGCCGGCGCGCGACGCCGGAGACGAGGTGCTCCTCGCGGAAGCGGAACATCGCGAGCTGGTAGTCGGGGTCGAAGACGTGGGCCTGGTCCGACCAGTCGTCGCCGCCGGGCAGGACGTCGCGGATCCGCTCGACCAGCTTGTGGACGGCGGTCCGCTCGATGACCGTCTCGACGGCGAGCTCGCCGACGAAGCGGGCCATGTCGAGCTGGTTCATGTCCTCGAACTCGCTCGCGTAGCCCGTCAGCAGGCCCTTGGCCACCAGCTGCAGGAGGACGTGGTTGTCGCCCTCGAAGGTGGTGAAGACGTCGGTGTCGGCCTTGAGGGCGGCGAAGCGGTTGACCGAGAGGTAGCCGGAGCCACCGCAGGCCTCGCGGCACTCCTGGATGGTGCGGGTGGCGTGCCACGTCGCGAGCGCCTTCGTGCCCGCGGCGCGCGACTCGAGCTCCCGCTGCCGCGACTCGGTCTCCTCGGAGGGGTCGACGCCGGACATCAGGTGCAGCTCGCCGGCCAGCTTCTCCTGGGAGAAGTGCAGCGCGTAGGTGCGGGCCAGCAGCGGCAGCAGCCGGCGCTGGTGCATGCCGTAGTCGAGCAGCAGCTGCTCGCGCTCCGGGTCCGTGGCCTCGAACTGGCGGCGCAGGTCGGCGTACCGGACGGCGAGGGTCATCGCGACCTTCGAGGCGCCGATGCCGGCGCCGCCGACGGAGATCCGGCCCTGCACGAGGGTGCCGAGGGTGGTGAAGAAGCGGCGGTCGGGGTTCTCGATCTCGGAGCGGTAGACGCCCTGGTCGTCGACGTGGGCGAAGCGGTCCAGCAGCGCGGAGCGCGGCACGCGGACCTGGTCGAACCACAGGCGCCCGTTGTCGACGCCGTTCAGGCCCATCTTGTGGCCGCAGTCCTCGATGCGGACGCCGGGCGCGGGCTCGCCGTCCTGGCGGATCGGGACGACGAGCGCGTGCACGCCCTCGTTCTTGCCCGCCACGTGCAGCTGGGCGAACACCACGGCGAGCTCCCCGTGGGCGGCGGCGTTGCCGATGTAGTCCTTGCGGCCCAGGTCGCCGTCGGTGGTGACGACGAACTCGTCGGTGTCCGCGTCGTACGTCGCGTGGGTGCGCAGGGCCTGGACGTTGGAGCCGTGGCCGGACTCGCTCATCGCGAAGCACCCGAGCAGCTCGCCGGAGATCAGCGGCCGCAGGTAGGCGTCGTGGTGGTGCTTCGTCCCGAGGTGCAGGATCGCACCACCGAAGAGACCGAACTGGACGCCGGCCTTGACCAGCAGCGACAGGTCGCCGTACGCCAGGGTCTCGAACGCGGCGATGGAGGCGCCGACGTCCTCGCCGCCGCCGTACTCGGCGGGGAAGCCCATGCCGGTCTGGCCGGACTCCGCCATGGTCAGCAGGAGCTCCTTGACCCGGTCGCGGTAGTCGTCGACGGACAGCGTCTCGGCCTCGCTGAGGATCGAGGCGTGCTCGGCGAGGTTCTCGCGGACGAGGTCGCGCACCTCGGCGTACCGGCCGTCGAGGACGCGCTGGAGGGCCCGGACGTCGAAGGCCGGACGGCTGGGGTCGACGGTGGAGGACCCGCTGTCGCGGTCGTCAGCCTGGTCGAACGGGGTGGGCTGGACGGTGTCGGTGGCCATGGACCAACGCTACTGCCGGGTAGGCCTCGGCGTCAGTGATCTGTAACTCAGAGTTACACACAGATTCGCGCCCGAACTAGGACGAGGACCTGGACACCGTGTCCACCGGGATCTTCGAGGTCGTCGTCGTCGGGTGGCTCGACCGGCCCTGCCGGTCGAACTTCTGCCCGCTGGCGAGGCCGCCGAGGTAGAAGGAGATCAGCGCGATCATCACCCCGCCGATGTCGTCGGCCACGTAGTGCCAGCCGAAGTAGAGGGTGGCGACGATGGTGATGCCGAAGTTGACCCAGAACAGCCAGTGCACGAGGCGGTTGCGGATCGTGTACTGCGCCATGAGGGCCCACAGCAGGGTGATCGCCGTGTGCAGGCTGGCGAAGCCGGCCACGCCCTGGATCGCGTTCTCCAGGTCGTCGTACAGGAAGGTGGACCTCGCGTCCGACAACGAGTCCATCAACCCGCTGGTGCCCGTGTCGTAGTTGTTGATGTCGGTGTAGAGCCAGGGGTACTCGAAGCCCGGCCCGAGCGTCGGGAGCATGTAGTAGGACGCCGTGCCGAGCGTCCAGGCGAGGACCTGCGAGGTCGCGAACCAGTACCCGAACGAGATGTTGCGCGACCAGATCGCCCACCCGGTGACCGCCAGCGGGACCAGGGGCAGGTACCAGAGGTAGACCGACGACAGCAGCTGCGCGATCCACTCGTAACCCAGCAGGGAGTGCAGGACGACCGCCGGCTCGTTGCCGAAGAAGAGGAACTGGTCGATCTGGTGCAGCTCGCGGTCGAACATGTAGTCGCGGCCCAGCACCTCGGGCAGGAACGACTTCAGGTTCCGGTAGGCCACGTAGGTGACGTAGAAGCTCGTGACGCCGAGCACGACCAGGACGATGCGGTCGCGGGTCCAGTGGGTCCGCCAGCGCTCGGTGACGATGGGCCACATCTTGCGCGGGTCCAGCCGGGAGTACCACAGGGCCCGGGGCACCATGTCGAGCGCGAGCGCCCCGAGGATCAGCAGCGGGCCGCGGGCCCACGCCGGCCCGAGGAAGCCCTCCGGGTCGACGAAGCTGCGGTCGAGGTGGTGCGCGGTGACCAGCGCCAGGGCCAGCATGCCGACGGTGACCCCGACGAGCAGGGCGTAGGCACGGCGGTACACCCGGTGCAGTGTAGGGAACCCTCCCCCGCGACCGGCGAACCCGTTCAGGTGTCTCTCAGGCGGGACGTCGCTCGGCGTGCGGCAGCGGCGCGAGGCGCGCGGGGTCGACCACGAGCCGCACCGTGGACCCGGGCGCGGGCAGGGCCTCGGCCGGCGAGACCGCGTCGAGGCGGCCGATCCCCTCGACGTCGACCTGGAGACGGGCCAGCTCCGGCGTGGCCGCCGCGGTGAGGACGGTCCCGCGCAGCCGGGTCGGCTCGGCCGGGCCGGCCACCCGCAGGGCCGAGCGGCGCAGGGCCACCGCGGGGGCGTCGACGAGACCGCCCGCGGCCAGCACGGCGTACGCCGGGTGGCCCGTCAGCACCCGTGCGTAGCCGAGGAACAACGCGGCGTCGGCGTCGGCCGGGGCGCGCCAGACGTCGGCGACCTTCCCGGTCTGCACCACGCGCCCGGCCCGCAGGAGGGCCATCCGGTCGGCCACCGCGAACGCCTCCTCGTGGTCGTGGGTGACCAGGACGGCCGTGGTGCCGGCGCTGGCCAGGATCTGGCGCAGGTCGCCGGCGAGCCGCTCGCGCAGGCCGGCGTCCAGGGCCGAGAGGGGCTCGTCGAGCAGCAGCAGGCGGGGTCGGACGGCGAGGGCCCGGGCGAGGGCGACGCGCTGCTGCTCCCCGCCGGACAGCGTCGAGGGCAGGCGGTCGGCGTACCCGGAGAGGCCGACGAGGCGCAGCAGCTCGTCGACGCGCTCGGCGACCTCGGCGGCCGGACGCCGCCGCAGGCGCAGCGGGTAGCCGACGTTGCGCGCGACCGAGAGGTGGCCGAAGAGCTGGCCGTCCTGGAACATCAGCGCGAAGCCGCGGCGGTGGGTGGGCACACCGGTGACGTCCTCACCGTCGGCGATGACCCGTCCGGTGCGCGGCGGCTCGAGCCCGGCGACGGCGCGCAGCAGCGTCGACTTGCCGCAGCCGGATGGCCCGAGCACGGCCAGGACCTCCCCGGCGGGCACGGACAGGTCGACGTCGACGACGGCGTCGACGCCGTCGTAGGCGACCGAGAGACCCTGCACCTGGAGCACGTCAGAACGCTCCCACGCTCGGCACCCGCAGGCGCTCGACGGCCAGCACGACGAGCGCGGTCACGGCGGCGAGCACGACGGCGGCAGCAAGCGCCATCCCGTAGTTGCCCTCGCCGGGGCGGCCCAGCAGCCGCACGATGACGACCGGCACCGTCGGGGCCTCCTCCCGGAACAGGAACGCGGTCGCGCCGAACTCGCCGAGCGACACCGCGAAGGCGAACCCGGCCGCGGCGAGCAGCGGCTTCCACACGACCGGCAGGTCGACGACGAGCAGGCTGCGCAGCGGCCCGGCGCCGAGCGAGGCGGCGGCCTGGCGCTGCCGGGGGTCGACCGAGGCGAGGACGGGGGCGAGGGTCCGCACGACGAGCGGCAGGGCGACCAGGGCCTGCGCCACGGGCACGAGCAGCGGCGACGAGCGCAGGTCCAGCAGGCCGGAGTCGAGGGTGACCAGCAGGCCGAAGCCGAGGGTGACCGCGGAGACGCCGAGCGGCAGCATGAAGAAGGCGTCGAGGCCGGAGCGGACGGTCCGCTCGAGCCGCCCCCGGGAGCGCTGGGTGACGACCACGGCGACGAGCAGCCCCAGCAGGACGGACATCCAGGTGGCGTCGACCGCCGTCCGCAGCGACACCGCGAGCGCCTCCGTGACGGGGACCGCGAGGGCGCCGGAGCTGCCGCGGGTCTGCAGGGCGAGGTAGTTGTCGAGGCCGTAGCCGTCGGCGGTGCGCAGCGAGCCGAGCACCAGGGTCGCGATCGGCACCGCGGCCAGCAGCAGCGCCAGGCCGGTGACGACGAGGGCGGGCGCGTCGGAACGGCGGACGGCGCGCGGCCGGGGCGACGTCCGCCGCGCCCGGGGGTCGGCGGTGGCGCGCAGCCGCTGCGCGAGGCCGAGCAGGACGGCGACCACGAGCAGCTGCAGGACCGACAGGGCGGCTGCGCCCTCGAGGTCCAGCAGGCTCGTGGTGAGCAGGTAGATCTCGGTCTCGACCGTGGCGTACCGCAGGCCGCCGAGGGTGAGGACGACGCCGAAGGCGGTCGCGCAGAACAGGAACACCACGCTCGCGGCCGACACCACGGCCGGGCGGAGCGCGGGCAGGGTGACGGTCCACCAGACCTGCCAGGGCGTCGCGCCCAGCGCCGCCGCGGCCTCCGCCGGGCGGGGGTCGAGGGACTCCCACGCGGCGCCGACGGCGCGGACGACGACCGCGACGTTGAAGAACACCAGCGCCAGGACCACCGCGACCGGCGTCCCGTCGAGGCCCAGGAAGCCGAGCGGCCCGGCCTCGCCGAGCAGCTCGCGGAACGCCACCCCGACGACCACGGTCGGCAGGACGAACGGCACCAGCAGCAGCGCCCGCAGCAGCCGTGCCCCCGGGACCGCCAGCCGGTGCAGCACCCACGCGGTCGGCAGGCCGAGCAGCAGCGACCCGGCGGTGCCCGCGGCGCTGGTGGTGAGGGTGAACGCGAGCACCCGGGCGGTGCGCTCGCGGGTGAGGACCTCGAGCGCCCCCGACGGGTCGAAGGAGCCGCCGGGCCACAGGCCCCGGCCCAGCATCCCGACGACCGGCAGCACGAAGAAGACCGCGAGCACCGCCACCGGGACGACGGCCAGGGCCAGCAGGCCCGCCGTCCGCCGCAAGCCCGCCCGGTTCATCGAGGCGTCACCGGGGGCCTCATCGGCTCGTGACGTCGCTCCACTCGGCGAGCAGGTCGGCCCGCTCGGAGGCGACCGCGGCCGGGTCGAGCGCGTACGACCGCTCGGGGCGCTCCGCGAACCGGGCCCAGTCGCGCGGCAGGTCGACGTCCTCGCGGACGGGGAACACGTACATGGACGTCGGCAGCTCGGCCTGGACCCGGCTGCTGAGCAGCCAGTCGACCACCCGGGCGCCGCCGACGGGGTTCTCGGCGCCCTCGAGCACGCCGGCGTACTCGACCTGCTGGTAGCAGGTGTCGAGCAGCGCGGCGGTCGTCGTCCGCTCGCCGTCACCGGTGAGGGTGAACGCCGGGGAGGAGTCGTAGGAGACGACGATGGGCCGGTCGCCCTCGCCGCCGCCGGCGGTGAAGTCGACCTGGTAGGCGTCGGACCAGCCGGGGACGATCTCCACGCCGTTGGCGACGAGGTCCTCCCAGTACGACGGCCACTCCTCGCCGTACGCGTCGACGGTCGCCAGCAGGAACGCGAGGCCCGGGCTCGAGGTGGGCGCGCCGGGGACGACCATGAGGTCGCGGTACGCCGGGTCGGTGAGGTCGTCCAGGGAGGCCGGGGGCTCCTGGTCGCGGTCGGCGAACCACTGCTCGTCGACGTTCACGCAGACGTTGCCCTCGTCGATCGGCACCAGACGCTCCTCGCCGGGCAGTGCGAACCCCTCGGCCCCGGGCGGCAGCGCCCCGTCGTACGGCGCGAACACGTCCTCCTCCAGGGCGCGGGAGGCGAAGGTGTTGTCGACGCCGAAGGCGACGTCGCCGATCGGCTCGTCCTTGGTCAGCACGAGGCGGTTGGTCAGCGAGCCGGCGTCGCCGGAGGCGCGCTGGACCAGGTCGATGCCGGACTCGGCCTCGAAGTCGGCGACCAGGCGCTTCGGCAGCGCGTAGGAGTCGTGCGTGACCAGCACGACCCGCCCCGTGCCGTCGTCGCGCTGGGCGTCGGTGACCTGGTCGGGGTCGTCGTCGGCGGCCAGCAGCGTGCAGCCGCTGAGCAGCGTCACGGAGGTGACGAGGGCCGCGAGACGCCCGAGGGCCGGGCGTCGTGCGGCGGGTCCGGTGCGTGCGCGCATGAGGGTGGACTCCCTTCGCCGGTGTGAACCGGAGCAGGTTCGGAGGGTCTGCGGCTCGTCCGCACTCTCAGCACGTCACGCGTGCTCCCCTGTCTGGACCTCCACCCTACGTCGGGGCGTCCGCCGGACCCGCACGCGCCCGGGCGGTGGCCGGTGGTCGCGGCGCCTCGGGTGGTCGAGCAGCACGCGAGCGCAGCGAGCGCGCGTCGTCGAGACCACGGCGACGGGTCTCGACAGGCTCGACCGACGGCGGTGGGGCGACTCCCGGTGGTCGAGCAGCACGCGAGCGCAGCGAGCGCGCGTCGTCGAGACCACGGCGACGGGTCCCGACAGGCTCGACCGACGACGGTGGGGGTGGTGACCCGGGTGGCCGGCGGTCGCGGCGCCCCCGGTGGTCGAGCAGCACGCGAGCGCAGCGAGCGCGCGTCGTCGAGACCACCGCGACGGGTCCCGACAGGCTCGACCGACGGTGGTGCGGGTGGTGGCCGGTGGTCGCGGCGCTTCCGGTGGTCGAGCAGCACGCGAGCGCAGCGAGCGCGCGTCGTCGAGACCACGACGACGGGTCTCGACAGGCTCGACCGACGGCGGCGGGGGTGGTGGCCGGTGGTCGCGGCGCTTCCGGTGGTCGAGCAGCACGCGAGCGCAGCGAGCGCGCGTCGTCGAGACCACGGCAAGGGGTCTCGACAGGCTCGACCGACGGCGGCGGGGGTGGTGGCCGGTGGTCGCGGCGCCTCCGGTGGTCGAGCAACACGCGAGCGCAGCGAGCGCGCGTCGTCGAGACCACCGCGACGGGTCTCGACAGGCTCGACCGACGGTGGTGCGGGTGGCCGGGCCGGAGTGGGGGGGGGGGGGGGGGGGCGGGGGGGGGGGGGGGGCGCGAACCTCAACCGCGCCCGTGTCTGCGCGCGCCCTCCCCCCCCCGCCCCCCCCCCCCCCCCCCCCACACTTCCCCCGAGACGTGCGGACCAGGGCTCGACCACCGGTGGGGTGGCGGTGGGGGCGGTCCTAGAGTGTGCCGGTGCCGACGACCCCGAGCCTGCGCCACGAGCTGCTGGCCGAGGTCGTCCCGCGGCTGAGGCGGGCGGGCGAGGTCGTCGACGAGCCGACCGAGCGGGCGCGGGTGCTGGCGCGGAAGGCGACGCGGTCGCCGGGGCTGCCGACCGTCGCGGTGCCCGGGTTCGCGCGGCGCTTCTCCGTGGTGGAGGAGGAGGTCGACGGCGCCACCGGCCCGTTCCCGGCGTACTCCTTCAGCCCCCGGGGCCTCGAGCCGGTCCGCACGATCCTCTACCTGCACGGGGGCGGCTACGTGCACGGGATCGACCCGTTCCAGGTCCGCTACGCCGCCCGGCTCGCGAGCGCCCTCGACGCGCGGGTGGTGATGCCGGCGTACGCCACCGCGCCGGAGCACACCTGGCGCGAGTCGTACGACGGCCTCGTCCGGCTCGCGCAGCGGCTGCTGACCGGGCGCGTGCCGGTGACCCTGGTCGGCGACTCCGCCGGCGGCGGCCTCGCGCTGGCGCTCGCGCTGAGCCTGCGCGACCGCACCCCGGCGTCCGGAGGCGCCTCGCCGGACCGGCTCGTGCTGCACTCCCCCTGGGTCGACCTCACCCTGAGCGCGCCGGACACCGAGGCCGTCGCGGAGACGGACCCGTGGCTCTTCCCCGGCAAGGCCCGCGTCTGGGCGCGCTGGTGGGCCGGCGAGGACGACGACCTCGCGCGACCCGAGCTCAGCCCGGGCCTCGGCGACCTGCGCCGCCTGCCGCCCACGCTGATGCTGTGCGGGGGCCGCGACATGCTCGCCCCCGGCTGCCGGGCGCTGGCGGACCGCGCCCTGGTCGCCGGCTGGGACCTCACCTACGTCGAGCGCCCCGGGCTCATCCACGTCTTCGGCCTGCTGCCCGGCCTGCCCGAGGCCCGCCAGGCGATGCGCGCCGTGACCCGCTTCCTCGGGGCGCGCCGGTGAGCGGCGACCCCGCGGGGCAGGACGTGCGCGTCGACGTCCTGGGCTTCGACGAGCTCGACGGGCCCACGGCGTACGCGGTCTGGCGGCTGCGCCAGGACGTGTTCGTCGTCGAGCAGGCGTGCGCCTACCCCGACCTCGACGGCCGTGACGACGAGCCCGGCACCCGCCACGTGCTGCTGCGCGCGGCCGACGGGAGCGACGGGGCCGACGGTCCGGGGCGCCTGGTCGGCTACCTCCGGGTCCTCACCGACCCCGACGGGGTGCGGCGCATCGGACGGGTCGTGCTGCACCGTGACGCCCGCGGACGGGGCCTGGCCGACCCGCTCGTGCGGGCGGCGCTCGCCGAGGTCGGCGAGAGCCCCTCACGGCTCGACGCCCAGTCGCCGCTGGCCCGCTTCTACGCAGGCTACGGCTACGAGGTCTCGGGGCCCGAGTTCCTGGAGGACGGTATCCCCCACGTGCCCATGACCCGCCCCTGACCGGGTTCGGGCAAAACCCGGGCGGGACGACGGCCCGGGCCCGACCATGAGGGGGTGACCCGCTCCCTCGCCCCCGCCCTGCTGGGCCTCGTCGTGACCGGCGGCCTGCTCTCCGCCGGCGCCGCCCCCGCCATGGCGGAGCCCGTGGCCCCCGCCCCCACCACGACCCACCTCGCGGTCCACGCGGACGAGCTCATCGCCACCGTCGAGGACGCCGCCGGCACGACCCCGACCGGCCGCGTGGTGTTCCGCGTGGACGGCGAGCGGCTCGGCGTCGCACGCCTCGTCGCCGACCCCGAGGCCGGCGTGGCCCACGCGGTGCTCCAGCGCCGGGTGCGGGCGACGGGCGCCCCGCTCGACATCACCGCGGCCTACGCCGGGCACGACCGGCACGCGGGGTCCACCGAGTCCTACCGGCGCACCGACCCCGTCGTCGAGGCCGTGGTGACCAGCACCGGCCGTCCCAGCGCCTCCGGCTGGTACCGCACGCCGACCGTCGTCACCTTCCTCTGCACCGCCGGCTCGGCGTACGCCGCGTGCCCCGCGGCGGTCACCAAGAACGCCACGCGGGCCACGTCGGTGGTGCGCCGGACCCTGCGCGCCGACGACGGCGGTCGGGCCCGGGTGGAGGTCACCACCCACCGTGTCGACCCGTGGGCCCCGCGCCTGGCGGTGTCCCGGGTGGGCGAGGGTCCCTACCCGAGGACGGCGCGACCCGTCCGGTGCACCGCGACCGACACCCGCTCGGGCGTGCACGGCGGCTGCCGCGTCGCGTACGGCCAGGTGGTCCGCACCGAGGGCGGCCGCGCGGTCCGCTCCTGGACGGCCCTCGCCACCGACAACGCCGGCAACCGGCGGGTGCGTCAGGGGTCGTTCGCCATCCACCGCTGAACCGGCGGAGGTCCTCAGCCGCCGTCCAGGCGGACAGCCAGCACGGCGACGTCGTCGGTGTGCCCGGAGGGGAGCATCGCGGCCAGCAGGCCGTCGACCATCTCGGCGAGCGGCCGACCCGCGAGTCCCTCCACCGCGTCGCAGAGACGCTGGAGACCGGCGTCCAGGCTCTCCCCGCGGCGCTCCACGAGCCCGTCGGTGAACAGCAGCAGGGTGCTGCCGGGGGCCAGGTCGCGCTGCTGCTGCATCCGGCGCCGCCCGTCGCCGCCGAGCCCCAGCATGAGCCCGTGGGCGGGCAGCAGCAGGGGGCTGCCGTCCGGCTCGACCAGCAGCGCGGGCGGGTGGCCGGCCGCCGCCCAGGTCAGGCGTCCTCCGCCCTCGGGCCGTGAGCGCAGCCGGCAGACGACCGCGGTGGCGCTGACGTCGAGCCGGAGGCGGTCGACGGCGAGGTCGACCTCGTCGAGCAGGGCGCCGGGCGAGGCGAACGCCGTGACCCCGAGGCCGCGCACCATGCTGCGCAGCTGGCCCATCGCGGCGGCCGCCGCGACGTCGTGGCCGGCGACGTCGCCGACGACGAGCATCGTCGTCCGCTCCCCCAGCGCGAACGCGTCGTACCAGTCACCGCCGACGTGGGCGGCGTCGGTCGCGGGGGCGTAGCGGGCCTCGACCGTCGCCCCCGGCGGGGTGACCGGCGGCGTGAGCAGGCTGCGCTGCAGCTCCTCGGACGCGCTGCGGTGCCGCAGCAGGTCGCGCCCGTGGCCGAGGACGACGGAGGTGCGGCGCCCGATGTCGAGCGCGGCGGCGGTCTCCGCCTCGGACAGCGGCGGGCGACCCGCCCCCCGGGCCAGGGTGATGGTCCCGTCGACGCGCCCGCGGCTCGCGATCGGCACCACCACCACCGACGTCGGGTCGAGCGTCGTCAGCGCGTCCAAGGCCTCCTCGGAGCGCAGCGTGGCCCGCGCGACGGCCAGGACGTCCGCGCTCACGACGTACGGCGTGCTGCCCTCGAGGGTGGCGAGCGAGCCCACCGGCTCGGTGCGGCCGACGAGGCGGTGGCGGGCGAACGTCTCGGTCACGCCCAGCAGGCCCGGGTCGCGGTGCCACCACCCGACGTCGCGGGGTGCGCCGTGGTCGTCGAGCAGCGTCACCACCGACCAGTCGGCCAGCGCCGGGACGGTGAGGCGGACCAGGCTGCGGACGGCGTCGTCCGGCTCGAGGGAGGCGGTCAGGGAGTCGCTCGCGGAGGCGACCAGCGCGACCAGCGCCTCGGTGTGGTCGCGACCGACGGCGTGGAGGGCGGCCTGGGCCTCGTTGCGCTCGGCCTCGGTCGCGCCTCGCTCGAGCTCGGCCGCGACCGCGTCGGCGACGTCGCGGACCATGGCCACGTCGTCGTCGCCCCAGTCGCGGGGCTCCTCGTCGTACACGCAGACGACGCCGACGGCCCGCCCGAGGGAGTCCAGCAGCGGGACGCCGAGGTAGGACCGCACCGACGCCGGGGCGTCCGCACCCTCCCCGAGCATCGCCCGGGTGGCGTCGTCCTCGTCCGCCACGTCGCGCACCAGCAGCGGCCCGCCCCGCGCGGCCACCCGGGCGCAGACGGTCGCGTGGCGCTCGAGCGGGGGCGCGTCGAGGAGGCCGGCGGCGAGACCGTGGCCGCCCACCACGGTGGTCCGGGTGTCGACCAGGGAGACGTGGGCCGACGACGTCCCCGCCACGTGCGCGGCCAGCGCGGCGAGCCGCGCGACGACCGGGTTGTCCGTCCCCGCGGGCAGCAGGCGCCGGACGGCGGCGCTGCGGGCGGGGTCGTCGAGGTCGACGTGGGTCTGCGCGGCGGGAGCCGGGCGCACCCCGCGACGCGTGCCAGTGCCCGTGCCCGTGCGGCTGCCGCCCATGTCGACGCTCCCGACCCTCGTGGTCCCCGCGGTGCGCGCCGCCACCGGCCCGCCGCGGGCGTTCATCGTAGGGGGCGGCCGGCTCAGCCCGTGGGGTAAGGCGTGAGCAGCTGGTCGGTCGGCGCGAACTCGTCGGTGAGCAGGACGGCGTCGCCGGTCCACCGCGCGAGCTCGTCGCCGGTGGCGACCGCCCAGCCGGTGTCGCGGGCCTCGAGCGCTTCGGACCAGGCGTCGAGGTCGAGCGGCGCGTCGGAGGCCAGCACGACGAGGTTGCCGCCCTCCTGCCCGGCGAGCGCGGCGGGCGTGGCGGCGAGGGCGACCTCGTCGAAGACCGTGGACAGGGTGCGGACCTCGGCCCGCGCGAAGTCGAGGGGACCGTGGTCGATGAGGTTGGCGACGTAGACGCCGTCGTCGGCGAGGGTCCGGCGGACGTCGAGGAGGGCCTCGCGGGTCGTCAGGTGCCACGGCACGCTCACCCCGCCGAAGGCGTCGCCGACCACGACGTCGTGGACGCCGCTCGGCTGCTCGCGCAGCCCCAGGCGGCCGTCCTCGACGCGGACCTCGACCCCCTCGGGGTCCAGGTCGAGCCGCTCGGCGTCGATCCGCACGACGCCCGGGTCGACCTCGGAGACCACCGAGGTGGTGCCCGGGCGGGTGGCGGCGAGGTAGCGGGGGACGCTCAGCGCCCCGGCGCCCAGGTGGTACGCCGACAGCGGCTCGCCGGGCGGCCGGAAGGTGTCGAGGACCCCCGCGACGGCCCGGACGTAGGCGAAGTCGAGCGCCTCGGGGTCGGCCTCGACGGACGAGTTGCGCACGCCGTCGAGCACCAGCAACGTCGCGTCCGGGTTCTCGGGGTCCGGCTCGAGCTGGGCGCAGTGGTACGTCGTCTCCACGTCGCAGCCGCCCGGCGCGACGGGGAGGACCAGGCCGCCGGCGACGACGACCAGGGCCGGTACGAGCACGCCGCGGGCACGCCGCACGCCCCAGCCGACCGCGAGCGCGGCGACGACGAGCAGGACGCCGAGCCCGACGAGGATGCCGCTGACCGGCACGGTGCTGACCAGGACGAACCCCGTCACCACCGTGCCGACGATGGCCCCGGCCGTGCCGATCCCGGACAGCCGGCCGACCACGGTGCCGGTCTCGTCGAGGCTGCTCAGGCGCAGCTTGGTGACCATGGGCGTCACCGCCGACAGCAGCGCGCCGGGGACGAAGATCGTGGCCGCCGCAGCCGGCAGCAGCAGCGCGCCGTCCCCGGTGGCGCCGGTGGCCCGGACCGCGACCGGGGTCAGCGCCACGACCGCCCCGGACACCGCGAGCAGGGGCGCGAGCGTCCTGCGGGGGTCCACGACGTCCGCGGCACGGCCGCCGGCCCACGACCCGACCGCGATCGCGGTGAGGGCGATGCCGATGACGATCGTGTTGGTCTCGAGGGTGAGCCCCAGGTACGGCGCCAGCAGCCGCAGGGCGACGAGCTCGACGACGAGCACGGCCGCGGAGGAGCCGAAGACGAGCGCGGCCGCGGCCCACTCGCCCAGGCCGGGTGCCGGGTGGGCGCCGCCGTCGGGGCCGGTGCTGCTCTCAGAACTCACCGCCCGATCCTGGCACCCCCACAGAATCCTCTGGATTCGCTCAAGGGGCTAGGTGGAGTGGACAGCCGTTCGCATACTGGAGGAGCCGCCGCAGTGCGGCGGGCAGGGCCCGCCGGGACCAAGGTCCGCCCCCCGGTCGTGGTCCCGGCGGCAGCCCGGCCCCCGGGTCGCGTGACCGACGACCTCCGCCGCTCCCTCACCCTGCCGCCAGCACGCCGCGCGGGTCGAAGGCGACGCGCACGGCCGTGACGAGGCCGTCCTCGACGTGGGTCCAGTTCGCCGTCGGGGCGGGCTCAGCGACGGTGGTCCGCAGGTCGAACCAGGTCACGACGTCGGGTCCGTCGACGAGGCGCAGCCGGACGTCCAGCCCCTCCAGGATCGCGCCCATCCCGACCAGGCCGGCCACGCAGGCGTCCGCGCCGCGCAGGCTGGCGAGCGGGCCGTCGAAGGTGACGTCGTCGGCGAACAGCGACCGCAGGGTGTCGGCGTCGCGTGCCTGCCACGCGGCGAAGTAGGTCTCGGCGACCTCACGGGTGGTGCGGGGCTCCGGGCTGCCGGTCATGGTGCGCTCCCTCTCTGGTGGGTCCCGCTCTCGCGGGTGTCGGTCGCACCCACTCTGCGCCGGTCCTCGCCATCGCACCAGCAGATGAGAGTGATGTGACCTAGCATCACCAGTGATGAAGATCCACCAGCTGCGCTACCTGCTCGCCGTCGCCGACGCCGGGTCCTTCACGGCCGCCGCCGAGGCGCTGCACGTCGCCCAGTCCGGCGTCTCCGCCCAGGTGGCGAAGCTCGAGCGAGAGCTCGGGGTGGGACTGCTCGAGCGGCTGCCGCGCGGCGTCGTGCCGACCGACGCCGGCACCGCCGTCCTCGCAGCGACGCGGACGGCGCTGGACGCGCTCGACGCGGTCTCGGCCACGGCAGGACGGCACGGGGGCCTGCTGGCCGGCCGGGTCCGGCTCGGCACCGTGCGCGGCGGCGCGATGTCCGTGGTCACCGGCCCCCTCGCGAGCCTGGCGCGCGACCACCCCGGCGTCGAGGTCGTCGTCACCGAGGACGGCTCCGAGGCGCTCGCCGACGACGTCCGGGAGGGCCGTCTCGACCTCGCCCTCGTGGGGTGGTCCGGCGACCCGCCCGCCGGCCTGGAGTCGACCTCCCTCGGGGAGGACGCCCTCGTCGCCGCCCTCGGGCCGAGGCACCCGCTGGCCGCCGGCCGTGGTCGGTTGACCCCGGCGCGCCTGGCGTCGGCCTCCGTCCTGGCGCTGCCCCGGGGCACGGGCGCGCGCGCCGCGCTGGACCGCGCGTGCGCCGCCGCCGGTGTCGGGCTCCGGATCGCCGTCGAGGCGGGCGATCCCGCCACGCTGGCCGCCCTGGCGCGCCAGGGGCTCGGTGCCGCCGTGCTGTCGGAGCGCACCGCGGCGGCGTACGCCGACGGCCTGGTCGTCCGGCCGGTCGCGACCACGGCGACCTCGCACCTGGGTCTCGTGCACCGGGCGGCGCCGACGCCCGCCGCCGCGGACCTGCGCGCCCGGATGCTCGCCGTCGCCGACCGCTGACCTGTGCCTCCCTGTGACCCAGGTGAGAACTGTCTGGCAAGTCCCCGAAATCCCTGGTGTGGACGCGGTCGCGGGTCTCTACTGGAGTCAGGACGCGCTTCGAGCGCCCAGTGGGAACGGCCCGCGATCCGAGTCCGCGGTCGCCGGACCCGCCACCGGTTCGCCGGCCTGCCACCGACGGGTGGCGGGCCGGCGACCATCTCCCGGCCCGGCCGGCCCCGGCGGCCCCGGCTCAGGGCCGCAGCACGGTGATGCCGGCACCACGGCCGGGCGCGTCGAACGCCATCATCGCCGCCGGGGCGTGCGCGAGACCGACCTCGCGGGTCACCAGGCGGGTCGGGTCGAGGGTGCCGTCGCCCACCGCCGCGAGCAGCCAGTCGTACTCGGGCGCGGGCATCCCGTGGCTGCCGAGGACGACGAGCTCGCGGGCCACCACGAGGTCCATGGGCACGAGCGGCTCGGCGTCGTCGCCGAGCAGCAACCCGACCTGGACGTGACGCCCGCGCGGCCGCAGCGACCGCAGCGAGGACCGCAGGACGCCGGCGGACCCCACGGCGTCGAGGGACACCGCCGCTCCCCCGCCGGTCACCTCCCGGACCGCCTCGACCACGTCGTCGTCCCCGGTCGGGTCGAGGGTCACCTCCGCCCCGAGCTCGACGGCGAGGTCGCGGGCGGCCCCGTCCGGGTCGACGGCCAGCACGCGTGCCCCCAGGGAGTGCGCGACCATGACCGAGGAGAGGCCGACGCCCCCGCAGCCGTGGACGACGACCCAGTCGTCGAGCGAAGGCCGTCCGAGGCGGCGCACGGCCCGGGCCGCGGTGGCGAAGCGGCAGCCGAGGGCCGCCGCCGCGCTCATCGACACGGCCTCGGGCAGCCGCACGAGGTTCGCCTGCGCGGCGGGGACGGCGACCAGCTCGGCCCAGGACCCGTCCCGGGTGAAGCCGGGCTGCTGCTGGTGGGGGCAGACGTGCAGCTGCCCGCGAGCGCAGACCTCGCACCGCCCGCAACCCAGGACGAACGGCACGGTCACGCGGTCCCCGACCGACCAGCCGGCGACCTCCGGGCCCACCTCGGCGACCGTGCCGGCGTACTCGTGGCCGGGGACCATCGGGAGCGGGACCGGGTCCCTGCCGCGCCACGCGTGGTGGTCGCTGCCGCAGACGCCGGTGGCCTCGACCCGCACCAGGACGCCGTCCGCGGGGCAGGCCGGCTCGGGGACGTCACCCAGCCGCGGACGCTCGCCGTAGGCGAAGTAGCGGACGGCACGCATCAGGACCTCACCTCGATCGGGTCGCCCAGGCGGGCGCTGATGCGGGCCAGGCACCGGGTGAGTGCCGGGAGGTCGCCGGGCTCGAGGTCGTCGAGCACCAGCTCACGGACGTGCTCGACGTGGTCGGGCGCGGTGCCGCGCACCAGGTCGCGGCCCTCCTCGGTGAGGATCGCGACGGTGCGGCGTCCGGGGCCGGGCACCCGCTCGCGGCGCACCAGCCCGCGTCGCTCGAGCCGCGACACCACGTGCGAGAGGCGCGACAGCGAGCCCGACGCGAGACCGGCGAGGTCGCTCATCCGCAGGGTGCGGTCGTCGGTCTCCGACAGCATCGCCAGCACCGTGTACTCGAAGAACGTCAGCCCGGCCTGCTCCCCCAGCCGGGCGTCCAGGGCGGCGGGCAGGCGCATGAGCGTGCCGACCAGCGCGAGCCAGGCCTCCCGCTCCTCGGGGTCGAGCCAGCGGGGCGTCGTCGGAGGCGCAGTCACGGGCCCATCCTCACTTGAAACGTCAAGACGGCTCAACTACTGTTGTTGACACCTCAAGTAATCCGATCGGAGACACCGTGACCGCGCCCCTCGCCGCCTACGAGTCCTTCCTGCGCACCGACGCGCCGCGCACGCGCGACCAGCGCGCCTGGTCGGAGGACGACGGCGCGCTGCCCGCGCTGTTCCTCTCCCACGGCGCGCCCCCGTTGTACGAGGACGCGCACTGGATCTCGCAGCTGTTCTCGTGGTCGGTCTCGCTGCCGAAGCCTCGGGCCGTGCTCATCGTCAGCGCGCACTGGGAGTCCGCACCGCTCGCCCTCTCCTCGTCCGCCGCCGCCACGCCGCTGGTCTACGACTTCGGCGGGTTCCACCCGCGCTACTACCGCTTCTCCTACGCCACGCCCGACGCGTCGTGGCTCGCCGACCAGGTCACCGCGCTGCTGCCGGACCGCGAGCCCGTGCACACGACCGGCCGCGGGCTGGACCACGGTGCGTGGGTGCCGCTGTCGGTGATGTACCCCGACGCCGACGTGCCGGTGATCCAGATGTCGATGCCGACGCACGACCCCGCCCGGCTCACCGACATCGGACGCCGGTTGCGTTCGCTGCGCGAGCAGGGGGTACTGGTGGTCGGCTCCGGCTACGGCACCCACGGCCTGCCGTTCCTCACCCGGGAGATGTTCGTCGACAACGTCGTCCCCGGCTGGTCCAGCGAGTTCGACGCCTGGACCGCCGAGGCGCTCGCGGACGCCGACTGGGACCGACTCACCCGGTACGCCGAGGCGCCGGGCATGCCGTACGCCCACCCGACCGTCGAGCACTTCACGCCGATGTTCGTGACCCTCGGCGCGTCCTCCGGTCCGTCGGTGCCGACCACGGTGATCGACGACTACTCGTTCGGCCTGTCCAAGCGGTCGTTCCAGATCGCCTGACAGGGGCGCCCGCCACCGGGCGGCTCAGGACGTCGCCTCGACCTCCGACACCGACCCGGACGCCGCTCCCCAGTGGGCGTGGACGGCGGCGACGGCCTCGCCGGGCGGGGTGCGGGCGCTCTTCACGAGGGCGTCGAGGCCGGGCTCCCCGCGACGGGCGCAGTCGGCCGCGAGGGTGTCGAGCACCCGGCCGACCCCGACCGCCGGGTAGGGCAGCCCGAGGTCGCGCACGAGCGCGCCGTAGGTCGTGGTCCCGCCGTCGCGGGCCAGCGCCACGAGGTGCGCGCGGACTCGGGGCAGGCAGGCGTGGGCCTTCTCGCTCACCGTGAGGGTGTGGCCGGAGGCGGTCTCGAACGTCTCCCCGACCACCAGTCGGGGCGGGTCGGACTTCTTCGTCGTCGTCATCCCCCGAGGCTGGCAGCGTCGGCGGGGTCGCGTCGGCGCCCGTGCACAGGCCCCCCACCCCCGACGACCTGTGGACGGGAACCGGCTCAGGCGGTGAGCTCGGAGCCGGAGGTGTCCTTCAGGTCGACCCCCGAGCGGCCGAGCTCGTCGGCACCCACCACGAGCGCGGCCGCGACCCGGGCGGCCGCGGCGTACGACAGCCCGTCGGGCGGGTGGACGTTGGAGATGCAGTTGCGCTCGGAGTCCGCGCGGCCCGGCCGCGGGTGCATCGTCAGGTAGACGCCCAGGCTGTCCGCGACCGAGAGTCCCGGGCGCTCCCCGATCACGACGAGGACGAACCGCACGCCGAGCGCCTCGCCCACGTGGTCGCCGAGGGCGACGCGCGCCTGGGTGGCGACCACGGGCCGGGCCAGGCTGCGGCCCTCCAGGGCCTCCGCCAGCGCCCCGAGCAGGGCGGCCCCGTGGTCGGTCACGGCGCGCGAGGACAGCCCGTCGGCCAGCACCAGGGCGACGTCCGCGCCCTTCTCGACACCCTCGAGCGGCTCCAGGGACCCCGGCCGGCGGCCCCAGTCGGGACGGCGGAGGTAGTCGCCGCGGGTCTCCGCCCGGCTGGTCAGCAGCACGGGCTCCCCCAGCCCGAGGTCCGCGACCTCGGCCGCGACGCGGTCGACGTCCAGCGGCTCGTGGACGGCGTCGCGCGCCGCGGCGTGGGCGGTCGCGAACTCCAGCACGCGCCGGGTCGGCAGCGAGTTGCCGGCCCGGCCGAGGCCGATCCGCGCCTGGGTGGTCCGGCGCAGCGCGGCCCAGGGGTCGCGCGTCGCGGCCGGCTCGGAGGCGCTCACGAACCGGCTCCCGACGCGATCCCCAGCAGCGGGGAGGCCGCCAGGTCGACGGCGAGCACCCGGCCGTCGGCGTCCGCCATGCCGAGCCCCGCAAGCCACGCCTCGAACTCCGGGGCGGGGCGCAGGCCGAGCGCCTGCCGGACGTACAGCGCGTCGTGGAACGACAGCGACTGGTAGCCCAGCATCACGTCGTCCGCGCCGGGGACGGCGATGACGAACGCCGCGCCGGCGACCCCCAGGAGGGTGAGCAGGACGTCCATGTCGTCGGAGTCGGCCTCGGCGTGGTTGGTGTAGCAGACGTCGACGCCCATCGGCAGGCCGAGCAGCTTGCCGCAGAAGTGGTCCTCGAGCCCGGCGCGGATGATCTGCTTGCCGTCGTAGAGGTACTCCGGGCCGATGAACCCGACGACGGTGTTGATGAGCAGCGGCTCCAGTGCGCGGGCCAGGCCGTACGCCCGCGTCTCGAGGGTCTGCTGGTCGACGGGCTTGCCGCCCGTGCCCAGGTGGGCGTCGGCCGACAGCGCCGAGCCCTGGCCGGTCTCGAGGTAGAAGACGTTGTCGCCGACCGTGCCGCGGCCCAGCGACCGGCCGGCTTCGTTGGCCTCGAGGAGCATCGGGACGGTGACGCCGAAGCCCCGGTTGGCCCCCTCGGTGCCGGCGATCGACTGAAAGACGAGGTCGACGGGCGCGCCCTGCTCGATCAGGTCGACGGTGGTCGTCACGTGCGAGAGCACGCACGACTGCATGGGGATCTCGTAGCGCTGCCGCATGTCGTCGAGCAGCCGCAGCAGGTCGGACGTCGTCCGCGGCGAGTCGGTCGCCGGATTGATGCCGATCACCGCGTCCCCGCAGCCCATGAGCAGGCCGTCGAGGGTCGCCGCGGCGATCCCGGCGGCGTCGTCGGTCGGGTGGTTGGGCTGCAGCCGGGTGGCGATGCGCCCCGGCAGGCCGATCGTGGTCCGGAACCCGGCGCGGACCTCGGCGGCGCCGGCGACGAGGACGAGGTCCTGGTTGCGCATGATCTTCGAGACCGCCGCGACCATCTCGGGGGTCAGGCCCGGCGCGAGCGCGGCGTACGTCGCCGCGGCGTCCGGGGTGGTCGCGACCTCGAGGAGGTGGTCGCGCAGGTCGCCCACGGTCAGGTGCGAGACCGCCGCGAACGCCTCGGCGTCGTGCCGGTCGAGGATCAGGCGGGTGACCTCGTCGTCCTCGGCCGGCACGACCTGCTCGTCGAGGAAGGTCGTCAGGGGCAGGTCGGCCAGCACCCAGGCGGCCGCCGCCCGCTCCGCGTCGGTCTCGGCGGCGCAGCCCGCGAGCTGGTCACCGGAGCGGAGAGGGGTCGCCCGGGCCATGACCTCGACCAGCCCGTCGAACGCGTACGTCGTCCCCGCGACGCTCTGCTTGCGGATCGGCATCGATCCCGCCCTCCGGTCGGCCGGGCCTCAGCCCAGCTCGGACTCCGCGGCCGCGAGGGCGGCGAACTCCTCGTCGGGGGAGTTCGCGACCAGGCGGTGGCGGCTGTAGAGCCCGAAGTAGAGCAGGAACGCGGCGAAGGTGGCCAGGCACCAGAGGGCGGCCACCGGGTCGACCAGGAAGGTCCCGATCACGGCGAGGACGGCGACGACCAGCGCGAAGCCGGTGGTCACGACGCCGCCCGGGGTGCGGTAGGGGCGCGGCATGCCGGGCTCGCGGACCCGCAGCACGATGTGGCTGACCATCATCAGCACGTAGCTCAGCGCGGCGCCGAAGACCGCCATGTTGAGCAGCAGCGCCCCCTGGCCGGTCAGCGACAGCAGGAAGCCGATGACCCCGGGGACGACGAGCGTCAGCACGGGGGCGCGGCGGCGGTTGGTCACCGACAGCGAGGTGGGCAGGTAGCCCGCGCGGGACAGGGCGAACAGCTGGCGGGAGTAGGCGTAGATGATCGAGAAGAAGCTGGCGACGAGCCCGGCGAGGCCGATGTAGTTGACGACGGTCGCGGCCGTCCCGCCGCCCAGGGCCTCGACCAGCGGGTTGCCGGACGCCGACATCGCCTCGGCGCCGCCGGCGCCCGTGGCGAGCACGAGGGTGAGCGCGCAGGTCGCGAGCAGCACGACCATCGCGGCGATGATGCCGCGGGGCACGTTCCTCTCCGGGGCCGCGGTCTCCTCGGCGGCGAGCGGGACGCCCTCGATGGCGAGGAAGAACCAGATGGCGAACGGGATGGCCGCCCAGATGCCGAGGTAGCCCAGCGGCAGGAAGTCCGACGCCCCGGCGGCGTCGGTGGGCGCGATGTCGACGAGGTTGGCGGCGTCGAACTCGGCCAGCGCGGCGACGCCGAAGACGACCAGGCCGAGCAGCGCCACCGACGTGACGACGAACATCACCTTGAGCGCCTCGCCGACGCCGGCGAGGTGGACGCCGATGAACAGCAGGTACGCCGCGGCGTACACCCACCAGCCGTCGGTGATGCCGAACAGGCCGAGCGACTCGACGTAGGCACCGATGAATGTGGCGATCGCGGCGGGCGCGATCGCGTACTCGATGAGGATCGCCGTCCCCGTCGCGAACCCGCCCCACGGGCCGAGGGCGCGGCGGGCGAAGGTGTAGCCGCCGCCCGCGGCGGGCAGCGCGGACGACAGCTCCGCCATGCCGAGCACCAGCGCGAGGTACATGCCGGCGACGATCACGACGGCAATCAGCAGGCCCCCGAAGCCACCCTCGGCGAGGCCGAAGTTCCAGCCGGAGTAGTCGCCGGAGATGACGTAGCTGACGCCGAGCCCGGCGAGCAGGACCCAGCCCGCCGTGCCCGTCCTGAGCGTGCGCTTCTCGAGGTAGTCGTCGCCGGCGACCTGTCCGGTGGCCTGGGTGGGTGCGTGCTGCTGGTCGACCATGGTGTGCCTCCTGGCATCGACCCGAGAGGGGTGGGGGCGACGCTAGACCTCCCGTGTTGCGAGCACGTTGCGTCGCGCTGTGGGCCCCGGCCCGGTCTCAGCCCAGCGGGTCCGCCGAGCCGAGGCGCCAGAGGGCGACGCCGTGCATCCCGAGCCGCTCCGCGAGGGCGACGCGGGCGTCGTACGAGCGGGCGTCGGACCACCACAGGACGGTGCCGTTGCTGAGCCTCGCCGACCACTCCGCGTGCTCCCGGCTCCAGCGGGCGGTCGCGCCGTCCTTCTCGACCAGGTTCCGGGCCTGGGCGACCGTGACGCTGCGCCCCGTCCCCCTCCGCGGCCAGGTGTAGCCGTAGCCGGCGATGCCGAGGTCGAGCTGGTCGGCGGGGACGAAGCGCGAGGCCACCTCGACGGCGTCCTCCTGCCACCCCACGGGGCCGATCGGGCCGGGCTCGGACCAGGTCGGGCCGGAGTAGTCGTAGGTCATGAGCACGACGACGTCGACCAGCCGGCCCAGCGCCTCGAGCTGGTAGCCGTTGTTCCGGTAGCCCCGCGCGGAGCTCGACGCGGACACGTCGATCGACAGCGTCATGTCCGTCCCGAGGGCGTCGTCGAGCGCGCCGGCGAGCTCGACCAGCCCGCCCGCGTCGGTCCTCGGCACCAGCTCGAGGTCGATGTTCACCCCGCCCCAGCCGCCGTCGCGGGCGAGACCGGCGACCTGGGCGGCCACCGCGTCGATCCTGTCCGGGCTGCTGAGCAGGCGGTGCGCGGCGACGGGGTCGAACCCGCCCTTCGCGTTGCTGTAGTTGCTGAGCAGCAGCTCGGTGGCGAGGCCGTGGCCCGCCGCCTTCGAGCGGACCCGCTCCATGTCGTCGGACGGCGGGTCGACCGCGGCGCCGGAGGGTCGCAGGCCCACCGCGGCGACCGTGACCGTGTCGAGCGCTCCGGCGTCTCGGGTCAGCTGCCCGGTGCGCAGGCTGCCGAGGGCGAAACCGGTGACCGCCAGGCCCTCCTGCTGCTGGGCTCGGGCCGGTGCGTCGGCCGAGGCCGAGGTGGCGAGGGCGGGGGCTGCCGCGAGGACGACCGTGGTCGCGAGAGCGACCAGCCGGCGAGCGACGGTCGGGAGGGAGGAGGTCTGCACCCGAGGAACCTACGACCGTCGGCGGCCGTGCCACCTGTGAATCGGGTCCCCGGTCTGGACCGGGCCGGGACTAGCGCGACCCGTGGCGGCGTTCATCCGGCGTGGAGACCTACGACGCCGTCGTGATCGGGGCCGGCCAGGCCGGTCTCTCGGCGTCGTACCACCTGCGGCGGCTGGGGCTGCAGCACGTCGTCCTCGACGCCGACGACGCCCCCGGCGGCGCCTGGCGGCACCGCTGGGACTCCCTGACGATGGACGACGTCCACGGCGTCGCCGCGCTGCCGGGCACCGAGCCGCCGCGGGCCGCCGGTCGGGCCAACGAGGTGGTGCCGGCGTACTTCGCCGACTACGAGCGCCGCTTCGACCTGCCGGTCCTGCGTCCGGTCGCCGTGGACGCCGTCACCGACGACGGCGAGGGGTCGCTCCTCACCCGGGCCGGGGCGCGGACCTGGCGCTCGAGGGCCCTCGTGAACGCCACCGGCACCTGGACGCGGCCGTTCGTGCCGACGTACCCGGGCATGGCGACCTTCCGCGGCCGGCAGCTGCACACCAGCGACTACGACGGCCCGGCCTCGTTCGCCGGACGTCGGGTGGTCGTCGTGGGCGGCGGCGCCTCGGCCGTGCAGCTGCTCGGCGAGGTCGCCCCGGTCGCGGCGGCGACGCTGTGGGTCACCCGCCGTCCGCCGGTGTGGCGCACCGACGACTTCGACCGCGAGGCCGGGCGGGCCGCCGTGGCGCTCGTCGAGGAGCGGGTGCGGCGCGGGCTCCCGCCCGCGAGCGTCGTCAGCGTCACCGGCCTCGCCCTGCGCGACCAGGAGCGGGCCGCCGAGCGGCTGGGCGCCTACCGGCGGCGTCCGGTGTTCGACCGGGTCGTCCCCGACGGCGTCGCGTGGGACGACGGCACCACCTGGGACGCGGACGTCATCCTCTGGGCCACCGGCTTCCGTCCGGCCGTCGCCCACCTCGCCCCGCTCGGGCTGCGCTCGCCGCGGGGCGGCATCCGTCTCGACGGCACCGCGGCCGTGGCGGACCCTCGGGTGCAGCTCGTCGGCTACGGCCCCTCGGCGAGCACGATCGGGGCCAACCGGGCCGGCCGCGCGGCCGCCGTGGCGGTGCGCGACGCGCTCGCGGCGGCAGGCCCGGCGCCGGTGGCGGGGGCGTCGCGGGGCGCCTGACCACTTCGCGCAACCCCCGATATCTGGAAGGTGCAAGCACTAGCGTTCGGGCATGGCCCGTCTCCCTGTCCAGCGCGACGACCTGCCCGGGTCGTGGTGCCTGGACGCGCTCCTGGCGGGCATGCTCCTCGCCGCGAGCGCGGCCTGGGCCGGGGTCCTGGCCGGCGGGGCCGTGATGGTCGACCTGACGCTCGCCGGGTCCTTCCTGGTGGCCTCCCTGGCCTTCGCGTGGCGAGCGGTGCGGGGCCGGCGGCGCGAGCACCGGCGTCCCGACCGCTGGGACCGCTGGGACCGCTAAGCCCGTCGAGTCCGTCGAGTCCGTCGATGGGCCCCTACGGCCTGACGAGGATCCGGACCGGGCTGCCCTCGCGCTCGCGGAGGCGCCGGATGCCCTCGCCGACGTCCTCGAGGTCGACGACCCCGCTGATGGACCGCGACAGGTCGAGGCGACCCGTCGAGATCAGCCGGGCGAGGACGCCGACGTCCGCGACGCTGTAGCCGAGGTGGCCACGCGCCTGCTTGCGGCTGAGGTTGAACACCATGCTCATGCCGAGGCCGAGGTCCTCACCGCTCATCCCCACGCCGACCACCCGGCCGCCGTTGCCGAGCGAGGCCAGGGCCTGCTCGAACGTGACGGCGAGGCCGACAGCGTCGAACGCGGCGTCGAGGCCGACGCCACCGGTGACGTCGAGGATCTTCGCGGGCAGGTCCGGGTCGCGGGAGTCCAGCGCGAGGTCGGCGCCCAGGTCGAGCGCGCGCTGCCGCACCGTCTCGTCGAGGTCGACGGCGACGATGGGCGTCGCGCCCATCAGCCGCGCGATCTGGACGACGTGGGTGCCGACTCCGCCCGCGCCCCAGACCCCGACGGACTCCCCCACCCGCAGGTCGGCGGTGTGGACGACGGCGCCGTACGGCGTGGAGACGGCGTCGGCCAGGATCGCCGCCTGCTCCATGGAGACGTTGTCGGGGATCCGCGTCAGGCCCGCCGCCTGCGCGAGCGTGTACTGCGCCCAGGCCCCGTCGTACGCGAAGGCCATGAGCTGCAGGGCCGTGCACCGGTCGTACTGGGCGCGGCTGCAGTGGACGCACCGCCCGCAGGGCCTGCCGGCGGCGGGGACGACTCGGTCGCCGACCTCCCAGCCCACGACGCCGTCGCCCAGGGCGGCGATGGTGCCGGAGGCCTCGTGGCCCTGGGTGATGACCGGCGGCCCCATCGCGGGGAAGGTGCCGTCGAGCAGGGACAGGTCGGAGTGGCAGATGCCGCAGAACGCCACCTCGAGGAGCACCTCGCCCGGGCCGGGCTCCGGGACCGGCACGTCGGTGACCTCGAAGGTCAGGGTGGTGGTGTCGAGGCGCTGGGCCCGCATGGTGCTCGGGATCGAGCTCATCAGACGGCCACCCTCTCGTCGTGGGCCCCCGCGTCCGCCCCGGCCGGCAGGTCGGCGTGCGCCGTGGTCCGCAGGTCGCGACGCAGGTTCGCGCGCATCGTGGTGAGCGAGTCGAGGACGTAGTTCTGCCGGACCCGCCACGGCCCCGAGTCGCCCTGGCGCGGGAAGGCGTCGATGGAGCGCTGGACGTAGCCCGCGGCCAGGTCGAGGAGCGGACGCTCGGCCAGGTCGCGGTCGGGCGCCGGCTCCACGGCGGCGAGGTCGTGGCGGCCCATCCAGGACAGGACCTTGCACACGAGGCGGTGGGAGAGGTCGGCGCGCAGCGTCCAGGAGGCGTTGGTGTAGCCGATGCAGACCGCGAAGTTCGGGACCCCGGTCATCATCGCGCCCTGCCAGACGAACTGCTCCGACAGCGGCACGCGCTCGCCGTCCACGTGGGGCTCGATCCCGCCGAACGCGAGGAGCTGCAGGCCGGTCGCGGTGACGACGACGTCCGCCTCCAGCACGCGGCCCGAGCTCAGTCGGACGCCCTCGGGCACGAAGGTCTCGATGGTGTCGGTGACGACCTCGGCGTCCCCGGACTTGATCGCCTTGAAGAAGTCCGCCCCCGGGGCGGCGCACAGTCGCTGGTCCCACGGGTCGTACGACGGGGTGAAGTGGTCCGCCACCATCTGCTCGTCGCCGAGGACCTTCGTCGTCAGGCCCAGCAACAGCTTCCGCGCCCGGCTCGGGTAGCGCTGGCAGAACTGGTAGAAGGCCGTGCCGAACGCGATGTTCTTGCCCCGGACCAGCGTGTGCGCGAGCCCGGCGGGCAGGTGGTCGCGCAGCCAGTCGGCCTTCGGGTCCCGGCTCGGGACGGCGCTGATCCAGGTGGGGCTGCGCTGCAGCATCGTCACGTGGGCGGCCCGGCCCACTCCCGACGCCTCGTCGTCACGCACCATCGACGGCACGAGGGTCACCGCGGTGGCGCCGGAGCCGATCACCACGACGCGCTTGCCCGCGTGGTCGAGGTCGGCGGGCCAGAACTGCGGGTGGACGACGGTCCCGGCGAACTCGTCGAGTCCCGGCAGGTCGGGGGTGTATGTGTTCTCGTAGTCGTAGTAGCCGGCGCAGGAGTAGAGGAAGCCGCAGGTCATCGACACCTGCTCGCCGTCGCGCTCCAGCGTGAGGTGCCAGCGGGCCTCGTCGGTGCGGAAGTCGGCGGCGACGACCTTCGTGCCGTAGCGGATGTGGGCGTCGACGCCGGTCTCGGCGGCGGTGTCCTGGATGTAGCGCAGGATCGTGGGGCCGTCGGCGATCGACTTCTCGTCCGTCCACGGCCGGAACTGGTAGCCGAGGGTGAACATGTCGGAGTCCGAGCGGATGCCGGGGTAGCTGAAGAGGTCCCAGGTGCCGCCCAACGCCTCGCGGGCCTCGAGGATCAGGTAGTCACGGTCCCCGACCTCGGTCTGGAGCCGGTAGCCGGCGCCGACGCCGGACAGGCCGGCTCCCACCACGACGACGTCGACGTGCTCGGGCAGCGGGGTGCGGGTCTCGGTCATGGCTCCATCGTCCCGCCGAGCGGGTGGACGGTTCTTGATCGTGCGCGACAAACCGTTGATCCTGGGCGACATGCCCGTGATCCGCTCCGCCGGTCTGCGGGGGTTCCGCACCGTGGTCGAGACCCTGGGCGGGGACGCCGACGACCTCGCCCGGCGCGCCGGCCTCGACCCCGCCGCCCTCGGCACCGACGAGGACCTCGTGGACGACGTCGCGGTGGCCACCGCACTCGAGCTGGCGGCGGGTGAGCTCGGGCGGCCCGACCTCGGGCTGCTGGTCGCCGAGCACCAGGACCTGTCGATGCTGGGCGCCCTCGCCCTCGCCGTCCAGAGCTCGGCGACCGTCGCCGACGCCCTCGAGTGCACCTCGCGCTACCTCTTCGTCCACGCGCCGGCGATGCGCATCAGCGTCGTCGCCGACCCCGAGGGCGCGGCCGGGGTGGACGGGTTGCGCTACGACCTCACCCCGCCCGGCGTCCCGCCCCCGCCGCAGGGCACCACCCTCAGCCTCGGCACGCTCCACCGGGTCATCCGGTCGCTGGTCGGCGGCACGTACGGCCTGCGGACCGTCGACCTGCCCCACCCGCCGGTGGCGCCGCGGTCGACGTACGAGGAGTTCTTCGGCGCGCGCGTGCGCTTCGACCGCCCGGTCGCCCTGCTGCGGCTGCCGAGCAGCCTGCGCGCCCTGCCGCTCGCCGGCCGCGACGACACCGTGCGCCGGGTCGCCCTCGACTACCTGGCACGCCAGGTACCGGCCCCGGGCCAGGACCTCACGCCCCGTGTCCGCGGCGCGGTGCGGCAGCTGCTGGGCACGACGGCCCCGGAGGTCGGGGTGGTGTCGCGCCTGCTCGACCTCCACCCCCGGACGCTCCAGCGCCGCCTCGCCGACGAGGGCACGAGCTTCACCGCCGTCACCGACGACGTCCGCCGCCAGGAGGCCAGGCGCTACCTGACGACGACCGACCTCCCCCTCGCCCGGGTCGCGCGGCTCGTCGGCGTCGCCGACCAGGCCGTGCTCACCCGCCTGGCCCGTCGGTGGTGGGGCAGCACCCCCGCAGCCGTGCGACGTGACGCGCGCAGCAGCACCGGTCGGTCCGTTGCGTCGGACGGATGAGGGACCGACCAGGACGGATATCGATGCCCGCCCACGCTCCCTAGCCTTTCCCCTGGCCCGGCCGGGTCCCCCCCTCCCGGCCGGGTCCGCGAGGCCCCGGGCCCCGGTCGGCCGACGCCGGCAGCAGTGGGATGATGCAACGACCCCCGGCCGGGACCGGCCACGTCGACGAGAGCCCCGCCTCCTGCCATGCCCGCCCTGCTCCAGCGTCACGCCCGACTGCGGACCTCCGACCTCGACGAGGCCCGACGTCGGATCGGCGAGGTCTACTGCTCCCACCGGCTCGACGCCTCCCCCCGTGGCGGCGAGCTCGACGTCGTGCACAACCTGGCCCGGGTCGGCGACGTCGGCGTGCACTACCTGCGCTACGGGACCGAGGCGCACATCGCACCGGAGCCCCTGACCGACTTCTACATGGTCCTGGCGCCGCTCGCCGGCCGCGCCAGGGTGACCTCCGGTGACGAGGTCGTCGTCTCGGACCGCCACCGCGCCTCCCTGCTGTCGCCCGGCCGGACCGTCGACATGTCGTGGTCGCCCGACTGCGAGCAGCTCCTCGTCTACCTCCCCCGCGCGCTCGTCGAGGCCGCCGCCCGCCCCACGCCCGACCTCGGTCCGACAGCGCCGGTGCGCTTCGCGGCGGGCGTGGACCTCGACTCCCCGTCGGTGCGCGGGTGGTGGCGGCTCGTCCACCTCGCGGTGGACGAGCTCGAGCTGGGGGGCGGCCTGCTCACCTCCGACCTCGCCGCCCAGAGCCTTCAGCAGTCCCTGGTCGTCGGCCTGCTCGCCGCGCAGCCGAACGACAGCACCCTCGCGCCGGAGCGCGCCGAGCCGCGGGTGGCCTCGCTGGCCGTCCGGACGGTCCGTGAGCTGATCGAGTCCCGCCCCGAGCACCCGTGGACGCTCGCGGACCTCGCGGCCCAGGCCCGGTGCGCGCCGCGCACCCTGCAGCTCGCCTTCCGTCGCGAGCGCGGCCAGGGCCCGATGGCGGAGCTGCGCGCCGTCCGCCTGGCCCGGGCCCACGCCGACCTCCTCGCGGCCGACCCGCGCACCGGCACGGTGACGGAGATCGCCGCGCGCTGGGGCTTCTTCCACCTGAGCCGCTTCGCCGCCGCGTACCGGGCCCGGTACGGCCTGCTGCCGTCGGAGGCCCTCGGCCGCGACTGACCCGGGGTGGCGCTCCCCCGCGGGACGTCGTACCGTGTTGATGGAACGAAACGGTTTCGTTCCATCGAGTGGTAGGGGTCACATGACGCCGGGCGAGGTCGACACCGAGGAGCGGACCGTCCGTCCGCGGGTGGCCGGCGAGCGTGAGCAGGAGATCCTCGACGCCGCCCTGACCGTCCTGGCCGACGTCGGCTACGACCGGCTCACGATGGACGCCGTCGCCGTGGCGGCCCGGGCCTCCAAGGCCACGCTGTACCGGCGGTGGGCCGCCAAGCCGGAGCTCGTGATCGAGGCGCTGCTGTCGCAGAAGGCCACGCCGGAGCCGGTCGACACCGGCAGCCTGCGGGGCGACCTGCTGGCGATGTTCTGCACCCCCGGCGGTCTCACCGACAGCCGCCAGGCCGCGGTGATGAGCAGCGTGATCACCGCCATCGGCCGCGACCCCGAGTTCGCCGCCGCGTTCCGACGCGACTTCGTCGGCCCCAAGGCCGACCTCGTCGTCCGCGTCTTCCGCCGCGCGCAGCACCGCGGCGAGCTGCACCCCGACGCCGACGTCGACCTGCTCGCCACCGCCCTGCCCGGGATCGTCCTGCACCGCCGCTTCTTCCTCGGCGAGAAGCCGGACGAGGCCCTGGTCACCCAGGTCCTCGACCACCTCGTGCTCCCCGCCGCCACGCACGGACCCGTCACCCACGCCACCGCCACCACAGAACCGAAGGACACCCCGTGACCGACATCGCCTCGTCGCAGCCCAGCGCGGCCGACGACGTACCGACCTCCACCGAGGGGGACGAGAAGGACCTCCACCTCGGGTGGGCCCTCGTGCTGATCTCGCTGGCCCAGCTGATGGTCGTCCTCGACGGCACCATCACGAACATCGCCCTGCCGTTCATCGGCACCGACCTCGGCATCGACCAGGCCAACCTGTCCTGGATCGTCACCGGCTACGCGCTCGCCTTCGGCGGCCTGCTGCTCCTCGGCGGGCGGCTCGGCGACCTCTACGGACGCCGCCGCATCTTCGCCACCGGCCTCGTCGTGTTCGCGATCGCGTCTCTGCTCGGCGGCTTCGCGCAGAACGAGGCGATGCTCCTGGGCTCGCGCGCCCTGCAGGGCCTCGGCGCCGCGATGGCCGCCCCCGCCGCCCTGGCGCTGATCACCACCACCTTCCCGGCCGGACCCGCCCGCAACCGCGCCTTCGCCGTGTACGCCGCGATGTCGGGCGCCGGCGCCGCCGTCGGCCTGATCCTCGGTGGCTACCTCACCGGCCTCGACTCCTTCGTGGGCGTCGAGATGTCCGGCTGGCGGCTGACCTTCCTCATCAACACCCCCATCGGCCTCGCCGCGGCGTTCCTGGCCCCCCGCTTCCTCCGTGAGTCCGAGGCACGACCCGGTCAGATGGACATCCCGGGCGCCGTCACCGGCACCCTGGGCCTCGTCGGGCTGGTCTACGGGCTCACCCGAGCGGGCGACGAGCGGTACGGCTGGGGCGACACCTGGACCCTCGCCAGCCTCGGCGCCGGAGTCGCGCTGCTCGTGCTGTTCGTCGTCCTGGAGTCGCGCCGCGAGCACGCCCTGCTGCCGATCCGCATCTTCCGCAACCGCACCCGGGCCGCCAGCTTCGTCGCGATGCTCGTCGCGCCGGCGGCGATGTTCGCGATGTTCTACTTCCTCAGCCTGTTCATCCAACAGGTCGTGGGCTACTCCTCGCTGCGCACCGGCTTCGCCTTCCTGCCCTTCTCGGTCGGCATCGTGATCGGCGCCGGCCTGTCGTCCAACCTGGTCAACCGCATCGACCCGCGCTGGATCGCCGGCGTCGGCACGCTGCTCGCCGCAGCCGCGCTGTTCATGTTCTCCCGTCTCGACGTCGCCGACACCCCGCGCGAGGTGCTGGGCGCCCTCGCCGCGGGCGACCCGGCCGGCGCCGACATCAACTACTGGGCGCACCTGCTGCCGTGGATCGTCCTCATGGCGGTCGGCATGGGCATGACGTTCGTGCCGCTCACGCTCACCGCGGTGCACCACGTGCGCGCCGAGGACTCGGGCATCGGCTCCGGCGTGCTCAACACCATGCAGCAGATCGGCGGCGCCCTCGGGCTCGCGGCGCTGAGCACGGTGGCGCTGGCCTACACGAACGACCGCGAGGACGCCGTCCGCGCACCGCTCGAGGCCGGCCTCGCCCAGGGCGGCGTCGACCCGTCGGCGCTCGTCCCCGGCACCAACCTGAGCCTCCTCGACGCGGCGACCTTCCAGGCGTCGTTCACCGAGGGCGCCACCCACGCGTTCCTCATCGGGTCGTTCATGATGCTGCTGGCCTCCGCCGTGGTCTGGATCTTCCTGACCGTGAAGCACGACGAGCTCGCCACCGACGGCCCGCCGGTGCACGCCGGCTGACCTGCTCCGACCGGATCTGTGGCGGACATGACCCCGAATCCGGGGTCATGTCCCGCGGGGGCCCCACCCCCCCCCCGGGGGGGGGCCCCCCCCCCCCCCCCGGCGGCCCCCCCCCCCCCCCACACATGGCTCCGTGAACTCACGACCGCCGAGGTGCACACACCGGGGCTAGGTTGGCGGGCACCCGAGCCCGAGGAGACAACCGTGAAGGTCACCGCCGCCGTCGTGCCCAGCAAGGGCGAGCCGCTCGTGATGCAGGAGCTCGAGCTCGACGACCCACGACCCGGTGAGGTGCGGGTCAGGATGGCGGCGAGCGGGATCTGCCACACCGACGCGATCGTGCGGGACCAGTGGTACGAGGTGCCGCTGCCCGCCGTCCTCGGCCACGAGGGCGCCGGCGTCGTCGAGGCCGTCGGCGAGGGCGTCAGCCGTGTCGGGGTGGGCGACCACGTCGTCATGAGCTTCGCGAGCTGCGGGCAGTGCGACCTCTGCCTGAGCGGGCACCCGGCGTACTGCGCCTCCTTCTACGACCTCAACTTCTCCGGACGCCGCCCCGACGGCAGCGCGGCGTACACCGGGGACGACGGCGGGACCGTCACGTCGCACTTCTTCGGCCAGTCCTCGTTCGCGACGCACGCGAACGTCTACGAGCGCTGCCTGGTGAAGGTCCCCGACACCGCTCCCCTCGAGCTGCTCGCCCCCCTGGGCTGCGGCATCCAGACCGGGGCGGGCGCGATCCTCAACCGGTTGGACCCGCCCGCCGGGTCCAGCGTGGTCGTCTTCGGGGCGGGCGCGGTCGGGATGGCCGCGGTCCTCGCGGCCGTGGTCGCCGAGGCCGGCACCGTCGTCGCCGTCGACCCGGTCGCCTCGCGCCGCGCGTTCGCCGAGGAGCTCGGAGCCACCCACACCGTCGACCCCACGGACGGCGACCCCGTCGAGCGGATCCGCGAGATCACCGGCGGCGGGGCGGACTTCGCCCTCGACACCACCGGCGTCCCGGCGGTGTTCCGGCAGCTGTCCGACTGCCTCGGCACCCTCGGCCACGGCGCCATGGTCGGCGCGACCACGCCCGGCACCGAGGGCGCCGTCGACATCGGCACCACGCTGCTGTCCGGCCAGACGCTGCACATGGTCATCGAGGGCGACGCCGTCCCGCAGGTCTTCGTGCCGCGGCTCATCAGCCTCTACGAGCAGGGCCGCTTCCCGTTCGACCGGCTCGTGGAGCACTTCGACTTCGCCGACATCAACGACGGCTTCGCCGCGAGCGAGTCCGGCGAGGTGCTGAAGCCGGTCGTCCGGTACTGACAGGACGACGACGTGGGCTCACCGACCGTGCAGACCTTCACCACGACGCTCGAGGCCACCGGCGGCAACAACGTCGGCATCGTCGTGCCCGACGCGGTGCTGGAGGCGCTGGGGCGCGGCAAGCGCGTGCCGGTGCGGGCCACCGTCGACGGCTACACGTGGACGACGACGACCGGGTCGACGGGCGGTCGCGTGCTCGTCTCCTTCAACGCCGAGACGCGGAGGGCGACCGGGCGCGGCGCAGGCGACGAGGTCGAGGTCCGCCTCGAGGTGGACGACGCCCCGCGCACCGTCGAGGTCCCCGAGGCGCTCGCCGCCGCGCTGGACGCGCAGCCCGGGGCCCGGGCGGCCTTCGACGCGCTCGCGCCGAGCAGGCGCAGGGCCCACGCCCAGGCCGTGGCGTCGGCGAAGGCCGAGGCCACCCGCGACCGGCGGATCGCGGCGGTGCTGGAGTCGTTGGCCTAGTCCGACGGACCGGCCGGGCGCCGGGCCCAGCCGGGCACCCGCTCGGGACGGGGTCCGACCCCGATCAGGGTGGCGGGCACGCGGGTGAGCGCCGGCAGCCGGCGGACCAGCCGGACCAGGGGCGCGGGCAGACCCTCGACGTGTCCCGCGACGGCCGGCTCGATCAGGCGGCGGTGCAGGACCCGCTGCAGCGTCTGGATCGCGACGGTCGGCATCCGGCGCCTCCGCTCGACGGCGGCCACGGCGGCGGTCGGCCACGCACCGCGGGAGAAGGCGCCCGTGCGCAGCGGCGTGGCGAGGAGCCGGGCGGCGGCGATCGCGTCCTGGATCGCGAGGTTGACCCCGACCCCGCCGACCGGCGACATCGCGTGGGCCGCGTCGCCCAGGCACAGCACGCCCGGCGCCGCCCAGCGCCGCAGCCGGTCGAGGCGCACGTCGAGCACCTTCACCTCGTCGAGGGACTCCACGGCGGCGAGGTCGCCGGCGAGCTCCGGCACGATCGCCGCGATGCGCCGGCGGAACGCGTCGAGACCCTCCGCGCGGAGCTCCGCGTCGCGGCCCTTCCGGTCGAGGTACGCCGCCTGCAGGTAGCCGCGGCGCGGGATCCCGATCAGCACGCCCGCCGGCGTCAGGCGCGGCACCAGCGACCCCGCCACGCGGTGCCGCGTGGGGATGCGGAACCACCAGACGTCGAAGCCGACCCTGAACGAGCGGACGGCGAGCCCGGAGGCCTCCCGCACCACCGAGGTGCGGCCGTCGCACGCGACCACGAGGTCGGCGGCCAGGCTGCCGGGGCCCGTCGGGGCGTCGTACGCCACGCCCGTCACGCGGCCGGCGGGACCGCCCTCGCGGAGCAACCCGGTGACGGCGTGCTCGCGGCGCAGCGTGAACGTCGGCTCGGCGGCGGCGGCGTCCGCGAGGAGGTCGAGCAGGTCCCACTGAGGCACCATCGCGACGTAGGGGTGCGGCTCGCGCAGCCGGCCGAAGTCCGCCATGACGACGTCGCCGGACGGCGTCGGGACCGCGACCTGCCGCAGCCGCGTCTGCGGCAGCGCGTCGAACCGCTCGAACAGCCCGAGGTCCTCGAGCGCGGTCAGCGTGGAGGGGTGGACGGTGTCCCCGCGGAAGTCGCGGAGGAAGTCGGCGTGCTTCTCCAGCACGGTGACCTCGACGCCCGCGCGGGCCAGCAGCAGCGCGAGCACGAGCCCCGCCGGGCCGCCGCCGACGACCGCGCAGGTGGTGCGCTCCCCCTCCCCGGCGTCCACCTCAGGACCTCGGCACCCGGCCCAGCAGGTAGAACTCCGGGTTGGGCCGGATGTTCGCGACGTTCGCGAGCCGGTTCGACATGCCGAAGAACCCGGCGATCGCGGCGATGTCCCAGACGTCCGCCTCGGTGAAGCCGTGACCGGCGAGGGTGGCGAAGTCACCCTCCCCCACGTCGTACGACGCGGTGGTGACCTTCACGGCGAAGTCGAGCATCGCGCGCTGGCGCTCGGTGATGTCGGCCTTGCGGTGGTTGACCGCGACCTGGTCGGCGACCAGCGGGTCCTTCGCGCGGACGCGGAGGATCGCGCCGTGGGCGACCACGCAGTACTGGCAGCGGTTGAGGTTGGAGGTCGCGACCACGATCATCTCGCGGTCGGCCTTCGACAGGTTGCCGTCGGACTCCATGAGGGCGTCGTGGTAGGCGACGAAGGCCCGGAACTCCGCGGGCCGGTGGGCGAGCGCGAGGAAGACGTGGGGGACGAAGCCCGACTTCTCCGCCACGGCGAGGATGGTCTCGCGGACGTCGGCCGGCACGTCGGCGAGGTCGGGCACGGGGAAACGGCTGACGCTCGGGTCGCGGTCGGTCATGACGTCTCCTCGCGGTCGGGATGTGCCGGCCCGGGCACGATAGGCCCGACCGCCCCCTCCGGCTCCGGCCGGACGACGCGAGGAGCACCCGTGGCCCACCCAGCGCTCTCCCGGCTCACCCTCGAGGAGAAGGCGGGGCTGCTGTCCGGCGCCTCGTTCTGGCGCACCCGCGGGGTCGAGCACGCCGGGGTCGAGGCCGCCGTCCTCACCGACGGCCCGCACGGCGTCCGGCTGCAGCGCGGGGCCGGCGACCACCTGGGCCTGGACGACAGCGAGCCCGCGACGAGCTTCCCCACCGCCGCGGCGACCGGCTCGTCGTGGGACCCCGACCTGCTGCGGGAGATGGGCGCCGCCCTCGGGCGGGAGGCGCGGGCGCTGGGCGTCGACGTGCTGCTCGGGCCCGGGGTCAACCTCAAGCGGTCGCCGCTGTGCGGGCGCAACTTCGAGTACGTCGCCGAGGACCCGCTGCTCGCCGGCGTCCTCGGGGCGGCGTGGGTGGAGGGCGTGCAGGCCCAGGGCGTGGGCGCCTCGGTGAAGCACTTCGCCGCCAACAACCAGGAGACCGACCGGATGCGGGTGTCCGTCGAGGTCGACGAGCGGACGCTCCGCGAGACCTACCTGCCCGCCTTCGAGCGGGTGGTCACGCAGGCGTGGCCCGCCACCGTGATGTGCTCCTACAACCGGGTCAACGGCACGTACGCCTCGCAGCACCCCTGGCTGCTCACCGACGTGCTGCGCGACGAGTGGGGCTTCGACGGGTACGTCGTGTCCGACTGGGGCGCCGTCGTCGACCCCGTCGCGGCCGTCGCCGCCGGGCTGGACCTCGAGATGCCCGGCACCGGTGGGCGGAGCCCGGCCGCCCTCGTCGCGGCGGTGCGCGCCGGCGCGCTGGAGGAGGCCGTGCTGGACACCGCGGTCGAGCGGGTCCTCGGCGTCCACGAGCGGCTGCGGGCGGGACGCGCCGGCGAGGTGCCGGCCGTCGACCACGACGCCCACCACGAGCTCGCCCGTCGGGTCGCGGTGTCGTCGACGGTGCTGCTGTCGAACGACGGCGGGCTGCTGCCGCTCGACCCCGCGTCCGGCGGCACCATCGCCGTCGTCGGGGAGCTCGCCACCACCCCGCGCTACCAGGGCGCGGGCAGCTCGAAGATCGTCCCGACCCGGCTCGACACCGCCCTGCGCGCGCTGCGGCAGCGCACGGACCGCGAGGTGCTCTTCCAACCCGGCTACAGCCTCGACCCGGACCCTCGCGACGACGTCGACGAGGACCTCCACGAGGACGCGGTGACCATCGCCGAGCGCGCGGACGTCGTCCTGCTGTTCCTCGGCCTGCCGCCGCAGGACGAGTCGGAGGGCTTCGACCGCACCCACCTGTCGCTGCCGGCGACGCAGCTGCGGCTGGCCGAGCGGGTCCTGGCCACCAACCCCCGCACCGTCGTCGTCCTCGCGAACGGCTCGGTCGTGACGCTCGACGGGGCCGTCGGCCGCGCGCCGGCCCTGCTCGAGACATGGCTGGCCGGGCAGGCGGGCGGGTCGGCGACGGCCGACGTCCTGCTCGGCCGCGACGAGCCGGGCGGGCGGCTCGCCGAGACGATCCCCCTGGCGCTGGAGCACACCCCGGCCCACCTGAACTGGCCCGGCAGCGACGGCGTGGTGCGGTACGGCGAGCGGGTGTACGTCGGCTACCGCCACTACGACGCCACCGACCGCGAGGTCGCCCGCCCGTTCGGGTTCGGGCTGGGCTACACGACGTTCTCGTACGACGACCTCGTCGTCGAGGTCGACGACCCGGCCGTGGCGCGGGCCCGGGTCGAGCTGTCGCTCACCAACACCGGTTCGCGCGGGGGCAGCGAGGTCGTGCAGGTCTACGTCGAGGACGTCGAGGCGTCGGTCGACCGTCCGCCGCGCGAGCTGCGGGCGTTCACCAAGGTCCACCTCGCCCAGGGTGAGCAGCGCACCGTCGTGCTCGACCTCGACGAGCGGGCGTTCGCGTTCTGGTCGCCCACCGGCTGGCGGGTCGAGCCGGGCACGTTCCGCGTCTGGGTGGGGTCGAGCTCGCGCGACCTGCTGCTGCACGCCGACCTCGAGCTCGCCGTCCCCGCCCCGGTCGACCGCCTGGACGAGGCCTCCACCCTCGACGAGTGGCTCGCCCACCCCACCGGCGGGCCCGTGGTCCGCGCCGCGCTCGGGGCCGTGCCCGGCGCCGACGCGATGGTCACCGACCGCGGGACCCGCGCCCTCGTCGGCCCGATCCCGCTGCGGACGCTGCTGGGGATGACGGGCGGCGACACCGACCCGGACGCCGCGGTCACGGCGCTGCTGGCGCAGGTGTCGTGAGCATCGGCGGAGGCCATCGGTGTCTCTGAGAGACAACGATCACCTCCGCTGATCAGGCGCAACGCGGGCAGGGGTGCGGCTCACCCGTCCACCCGCGCTGTTGCAGGATGCGCCCGACCCGCACAGCGGTCGCGCACGGCCGGCCCAGCACCTGGCCGTGGCCGAGCCGAGCGGTGACGAGCCCGTCGACGACGGCGTCCAGGTCGCGGTCGAGGTCGCGGTCGCGGTCGTGCAGACGGGTGTGGTCCGCGCGGCCGTCGAGCTCGATGACGACGCCGAAGGCGCGATAGAGGACGTCGCGGAAGATCGCGCCCCGCGAGGAGGCCCTCACCTGTCGTCCGGCGCGCGGCAGGCCGTGTGCCCGCTCGACGTCCCGCAGGTAGGCCCGTTCCAGCACGGAGCAAGCGCCCTCGTCGAGGTCGGCCACCACCGCTGCGAGGATGCGGCGGCGGCGCTGCCGGTGCCGTCGTCCGAGGGTCTCGGCGAGGCGCGCCGCCGTGGTCCGCCGGGCGCAGACCACCTCGGCGAGGACCGCGAACGTGGCCAGGTCGTCGTCCGCGGCCCCGGCGACGTCGAGGGCCGCCTCCTCGAGACGGACCCGGGGAGGCCGGCGGTTCCACTGCACCCGGGCGTCCAGGTGCCGCGTCTGACCGATGACCACACCCTCGGGCGGTTCGAGGGTGCGGCCGTGCTCGACCTCCACCGCGATCGGCGCCCGGGCGTCGAGCTGCCTGGAGGCACCCAGCGTCGCGAGCAGGGAGGAGGTGCCGGCCAGTGCTGCGGGCGCGGCGTACAGGACGGCGGCCCACGCCCGCTGGCACCACGTGGGCTCACCGGTGTGGTCGACGTACACGCCCGGGTGGACCGTCACCAGGAGGCGGTGCCGGAGCCAGCAGCGCAGGTCCGAGCCCGTCGCACCGAGCCCGATCAGCTGCCGCCGTGACACGACACCGTCCTGCTCCGCGAGGAGCGAGGTGACGGGGGGCGGCAGGGCGGGCACGAGGCGAGCGTCGCCGTTCGGCGCTCGGCCCGCCAGCGGCTCTCCACAGCCCCTCGACGGAGGCGATCGCTGCACCTGGGAGACACCGATCGCCTCCGTTGCCGCGGGTGGAGGTCAGCGCCGCCCGGCGCCGCGCTGGTCCAGGAACTCGGCGACGACCTCGTCGAACGAGGCGGGCGCGGTGAGGCCGAGGGCCTCGGCGCGCGGGGTGACGAACACGCCCGGCCAGCTGCCGACGATGGCCTCGACGGCGGGGTCCGGCTCCCAGTCGAGCAGGTCGGCAGCGCCCGGCACCGCGCGGTCCAGCGCGGCGGCCATCTCGGCCGGCGTCACGGTGAGCGACGGCAGGTTCATCGCCGTCCGGCTCCCCCACGTCTCGTCGTCGACGGCCGCGGCGCGGAGGATCCCCTCCAGCGTGCGCGCCGGGGAGGACAGGGCGACGGGGAGGTCGGGTCGCACGGGCACGACGGCCCGCTCGCCCGCCACCGGCTCCCGGACCATCGACGACAGGAAGCTCGACGCCGCCGCGTTCGGCCGTCCCGGGCGCACCGTCACGGTCATCAGCCGCACGGACCGGCCCCGGACGAAGCCCTTGCGCGCGTAGTCGGCGACGAGCTGCTCCCCGACGTACTTCTGGACGCCGTAGCTCGACTGCGGGCGCGGCATCGTGTCGTCGTCCACCACGTCCGGGGGCGGGTGCGCGGGGTCGGCGCCGAACACCGCGAGCGAGCTGGTGAACACCAGCACGGGCGGCTCGGGCCGCGCCCGGCACCACTCGAGGACGGCGCGCGTGCCGTCGAGGTTGACCCGCACGCCGAGGTCGAAGTCCTGCTCGGCGGCACCGCTGACGACACCGGCGAGGTGCAGGACGAGGTCGGCGTCCTCCAGCCCGCCGAGCGTGTCGGCCAGCTCGCCGGTGCGGACGGCGACCCGCGGGTCGGCCACGACGTCGTCCGGCGGCCCCACGAGGTCGAGCACCTCGACGCGGCTCACGTCCGCCGGGGCGGCGCCGCCGACGGCGACGGGCTCGGCCAGCAGCCGGCGGACGAGCGCGGCGCCGAGGAAACCGGCCCCGCCCGTGACGACGACGCGCACTGCCCTAGCGCCGGGTGAGGGCGAGGACGGGGATGGTGCGGGTCGTCCTCTCCTCGTAGGAGCGGAAGCCGTCGCTCATGTCCGTGAACTTCCGCCACGCGGTGTCACGGTCGTCGCCGGTCAGCTCGGTGACGTGCACGTCGACGACGCCGTCGTCCGGGGTCTCGATCGTGACGTCGGGGTGGGCGAGCAGGTTGTGGTACCAGGCGGGGTTGTCGGGCGCCCCGGCCTTGGAGGCCGCGACGAGCCAGGTGTCCTCGGAGTCGCGGACCGGCACGAGCGGCGTGACGCGCTCCGTGCCAGACCGGGCCCCGACGTGGTGGACGAGGATCAGCGAGCGGCCGAAGCCCGCCGTCGTGACCGTGCCGTCGTTCTGGCGGAACTCGGCGATGACCTGGCTGTTGAAGTCACTCACGCCGTCCACTCTGCCGCCTCGGTCACCGCGGCGCCACGACACCGCGGTGAGAGGTCCCGCCGACCCCCTCCTCGCCCGAGGCGATGGCGCGGGGACGGTCTCAACTTGCCCGGCAACAGGCCGACCCTTCAATCTCTAGCGAGTCACTACTGTTAGTCCGTCGACCCGCAGGAGACCCCGTGACCGTCCACGACGTCCCCACCGACGCGCCCCGGCCCGCCGGCACCGCCGCCGACGACGGGCCCGACCCACGCCGCGTCGCCGCCGCGTCGTCCGTCGGCGCCGTCATCGAGTGGTACGACTTCTTCCTCTACGGCACGGCCGCGGGCCTCGTCTTCGACCGGCTCTACTTCAACGGCCTCGACGGCCCCGCCGCGCAGTTCGCCGCGTTCGGCACGTTCGCCGTCGGCTTCGTGGCCCGCCCCGTCGGCGGGCTGATCTTCGGCCACTTCGGCGACCGGGTCGGCCGCAAGAAGATGCTGATCTGGACGCTGCTGATCATGGGCCTCGGCACGACCGCGGTCGGCCTGCTCCCGACGTACGACCAGATCGGGGTGTGGGCGCCGATCCTGCTCGTCGTCCTGCGCATCCTCCAGGGCATCGGCATCGGCGGCGAGTACGGCGGCGCCGTGCTGCTGGCGGTCGAGTTCGCCCCCGAGGAGAAGCGGGGCTGGTTCGGCAGCTTCGCGCACATCGGCGTGCCCGGCGGGCTCTTCCTCGCCTCCGGGGCCTTCACGATCGCCAGCCAGCTGCCCGACGAGCAGTTCCTCGCGTGGGGCTGGCGTGCCTGCTTCGTCGTGTCGATCGTGCTGCTGGCGGTCGGCGCGTGGATCCGCCTGAGCATCGCCGAGACGCCGTCCTTCCAGAAGGTGCAGGAGCAGAAGCACGTCAGCGCCACCCCGGTGCTCGACGTGATCCGCTCGCAGCCGCGCCACCTGCTGCTGGGCATGGGCACCCGCTTCATCGAGGGCTTCACCTTCAACCTGTTCTCGGTGTTCTTCCTCGCCCACGCCGTCAACGTCGTGGGGGTCGACCGCTCGACCGTGCTCGGCGCGATCATGGTCGGCGCCGCGCTGGGCGTCGTCCTGGTGCTCGTCTCGGGCGGGCTGTCCGACCGGTTCGGCCGCCGCCCGGTCTTCGCGGTCGGCGCCGTCGCCGGGCTGCTGTTCGCCGTCCCCGCCACCCAGCTCGTCGCCGGCGGCACCGCGTGGGGGGTCCTCCTCGTCATGGTCGGCGGCCTCGGCGTCGTGTACGGCGTGGTCTACGGCCCGCTCGCGGCGTTCTGGAGCGAGCTGTTCGACACCCGCTACCGCTACTCGGCGCTGTCGTTCCTCTACCAGATGTCGGGTGTCGTGGCCTCGGGCCTGACGCCGCTCGTCGCGGTGTGGCTGGTGCAGCGCGCGGACGGCGGCCTCGGCCTCGTCGCCGCCTACGCGGTCGGGGTCGCGCTGCTCAGCCTCGTCTGCGCCTGGCTGCTCCCGGAGACCCGCGGTCGCGACCTGGCCACCGACGAGGTCGCCCCCGTCACCCAGCCCGTCACCCGGCCCGTCACTCGGTCCGCGGCGCGCGGCTGACCACCCGGCGGCGCACCCCCCACCAGGCCAGCACCCCGAGCACGACGACGCCGCTGACGAGGGCGGCGTACCGCTGGAAGACCTCGATGAGGCCGACCGCCTGCTCCCCGACGGCGTAGCCGAGGCCGATCACGACCGTCGCCGCGAGCGTGACGCCGAGCAGGTTGAGCAGGAGGAAGACCGGCAGCCGCATGCCGCCGGTCCCCGCGACGGCGTAGACGAGCTGGGGCGGCACGGGGATGAACTTCGCCAGCACCACCCCGGCCGGGCCGAGGCGGTGCATGGCCGCGTGCGTCCGCTCGATGCGCTGCGCGCGACGGCGGCTGTCGTTGCGTCGGGTCAGGAGCTCGAGCGCCCGGTCGCCCCAGCGGCGTCCGGCGAGCCAGTAGAGCCAGTCGGAGGCGAGCCACAGCGGGATCGCGGCCCCGATCGCCAGCAGCCACGGGGTGTCGCCGACCCGGACCTCCACGCCCAGGGCCACCTCGGCGACGGTCGAGCCGCTGAGCAGCGTCAGCAGCAGCGGCCGGGTGGCGATCAGCGCGGGGATCAGCGGGAGCATCGCGACCCCGTAGGCGGTGCGGAGGCCGATCCCGGCGAGCAGCAGCTTGTCGACCCGTCCCCAGCCGGGGCCGTCGTCGGGGGCGGCGGTCACGCCACCATCGTGACCGACGACTGGCTACCGGGCGGCCGCCCTGCCCACCAGGCGGCCGCGGGCCACGAGCTCGACGGTGATCGCCACCGCGACGGCCTGGGCGTACAGCAGACCGACGAGCACCAGCAGCTGCGCCGCGCCGGCGTCGACCGCCGACCCACCGCCCAGGAGGACGCCGACGAACGCGCCGGGCAGGGTCACGAGCCCGACCGTGCGGGTCTGGTCCAGGCCGGGCACCAGCGCCAGGCCGGCGGCGGGTCGGCCGAGGAACCGCACGGCCTGCGGCTCCGTGAGCCCGAGCGCCAGGGCGGCCTCGAAGGGGCCGTGCTGCTCGACCAGCCGCTCCGTCACGCGCGTGCCCGCGAGGGTGGTGGCCGTCATCGTGCCGCCGACGACGATGCCCCCGACCGGCAGCACGGCCACCGGCTCGAGCGGTAGGACGCCGAGCAGCAGCGCCGCCCCGACCGGCGGCACCACCCCGGCGGCGACCGGCAGCACCAGCCAGGCCGCGCCCGGGCCGAGCCGGCCGGTGACGCGCCGGTACGACGTCGCGGCGGCCACGCCGGTCATCAGGGCGAGGAAGGCGAGCGTCAGGACCATCGATCGCAGCACCCCGGCGATCACGAGGCTGACGACGGCGAGCTGCACGCCCGCCCGGGCGGAGGCCACCAGCGGGTCACGGACCGTCCCGACCCCGCCGACGCGGACGACGAGGGCCGCCGCGGCGACCAGGACGACCAGCAGGACCAGCAGCGGCCACCCGACCTCGAGGGGGCTCATGGGCCCATGCCACCACGGCGACCCCGCCCGGGGTCGCACCCGGCGCGGGGAGGCACGGCCCGACGGGCACCCACCCAGCGGTGTGCACCGGGGGCGCCGCGCGGTCCTACGCTCGGGCGGTGACCACGACCGCGGGACCGGACGACGACCTCCGCTGGGCCGGGGTGGCAGGGCAGGCGACGGCGGCCCGGGAGGGCCGCGTCTCCTCCGCCGAGCTCGTCGACGCCGCCCTCGCGCACATCGCGGCCCACGACGCTCGGCTGAACGCCTTCACCGTCGTCCTGGCCGACGCGGCCCGGGCGGAGGCTGCCGCCCGCGACGCGGTGCCGGCCGCCGAGCGAGGACCGCTGCACGGCGTCCCCGTCGCGATCAAGGAGGAGGTCGACGTCGCCGGCACCGTGACGACGTACGGCGGTCGCGGCAACAGCACACCCGCTCGGGAGGACGCCGAGCTGGTGCGGCGCCTGCGCGCAGCGGGCGCGGTGGTGGTCGGTCGGACGGCGATGCCCGAGTTCGGGCAGTGGCCCTTCACCGAGTCGGAGGCCACGGGTTCGCGTGGCGCGACCCGCAACCCGTGGGACCTCACCCGCAGCCCGCTCGGCTCGAGCGGCGGGACGGCCGCCGCCGTCGCGGCCGGGCTCGTCCCCGTCGGGATCGGCGGGGACGGCGGCGGGTCGATCCGCCTCCCGTCGTCCGCCTGCGGGCTGTTCGGCCTGAAGCCGCAGCGCGGCCGGGTCACCTCCGCCCCGCACCCCCACCTGTGGTGGGCGCTGGGGACGGCCGGGCCGCTCGCGAGGTCGGTGCTCGACAGCGCCCTGGTGCACGACGTGATCCGCGGCGCCACGCCCTCCGACCGGTTCAGGGCCGGCGACGTCGGCTCGTTCGTCGAGGCCGCCGGGCGAGAGCCCGGCCGGCTGCGGATCGGGGTCTCGGTCGCCTCCCCGGCCCGTGGCGTGCGCCCCGACCCCGAGCACGTCCGGGCCGTCCACGCGACCGCCGACCTGCTCGACCGCCTCGGCCACCACGTCGAGCAGGCGCACCCGACGTACCCGGACACCACGGCCGCCTTCGTGCCGCAGTACGTCGGCGGCGTCCGCCACGAGGTCGCCACGCTCGAGCACCCCCACCTCGTCGAGACCCGGACCCTGGACGTGCTGCGCGTCGGCGCGTGGGCGACCGACCGGGTCGTCGAGTGGGCCGTGCGTCGTGGCGAGGCGATCGCCGCCCGGGTGAACCGCGTCTTCGACGGCTACGACGTGCTGCTCACGCCCGTCGTCCCGCACCGGCCGCCACCCGTCGGCGTGCTGGACGGCGCCCGCCTGCCCCGCGCCGCCCTCCGCTCGCTGCCGGTCACGGCCTACACCGCCCTGTGGAACGTGACCGGCAACCCGGCGGCGTCCGTGCCCGCGGGGTTCGCGACCGACGGGCTGCCCCTCGCCGTCCAGCTCGTCGGGCCGCCGGACGGCGAGCCGGTGCTGCTCTCGCTCGCGGCCCAGCTGGAGCGGGAGCGGCCCTGGGCCGACGCCCGCCCGCCCGCCTGAGGCGAAAACCGGTGTCGCCGGCGGCACCCCTCGGGGACCCTGGTCGGCGTGGTCACGAAGGACAGCACGAAGCGACTGAAGATCTGGGCCTCGATCCTGGAGGACGGCACCCGCCGCCAGGCCGAGGTCTCCGCGAGCATGCCCTTCATCCACCCCCACCTCGCGCTCATGCCCGACGCCCACCTCGGCAAGGGAGCGACGGTCGGCTCGGTCATCCCCACGCTCGGCGCGATCATGCCCGCCGCGGTGGGGGTCGACATCGGCTGCGGGATGATGGCCCTGCGCCTCGACGTCGGCCGCGGTGACGTCGACGGGCTCGACCGGCGCGCGCTGCGGGTGGCGATCGAGGGCGAGGTCCCGGTGTCCGCGGGCGGCTACAACAGGTCCGAGTGGGGTCCCGGCACCGCCGAGCGCATCGCGGCGCTGGAGGGCCTCGCCGTCCAGCGCGGCCTCGACCCCACGTCGTACGCCGCGAACTGGCGGCTGCAGCTCGGCTCGCTCGGCTCCGGCAACCACTTCATCGAGGTGTCGGCCGACGAGTCCGACCGGCTCTGGCTGTTCCTGCACTCCGGCTCGCGGGGCGTCGGCAACAAGATCGCGATGCACCACATCGCCGTGGCGCAGGAGCAGTGCGCGCGGCGGTGGATCACGCTGCCCGACAAGGACCTCGCCTACCTGGTCGAGGGTGAGCCGGAGTTCGACGCCTACGTCGCCGAGCTGGGCTGGGCGCAGGAGTTCGCACGCCTCAACCGCGAGGAGATGATGTCGCGGGTCCTCGCCTGCTTCACGGACTGGACGGGACGCGACGTCGTGGTCGAGCGCGAGGTGCAGTGCCACCACAACTACACCGAGCGGGAGCGGCACTTCGGCAAGGAGGTGTGGCTGTCACGCAAGGGCGCGATCAGCGCCCGGGAGGGCCAGTGGGGCCTGATCCCGGGCTCGATGGGCACCCGCTCGTACGTCGTCACGGGCCGGGGCGACCCGGTCGCGCTGCAGAGCGCCCCGCACGGCGCAGGCCGCACCCACTCGCGGTCGGCGGCGCGCAGGCGGTTCACCGGCGACGACCTGCGGGCCGCGATGGGTGACATCGAGTACCGCGACACCGACGCCTTCGTCGACGAGATCCCGGCGGCGTACAAGGACATCGACCAGGTGATGGCCGACGCCGCCGACCTCGTGCGCGTGGAGCACGTCCTGACCCAGCTGGTGAACGTGAAGGGGGACTGAGCCCCGCGCCGTCGCGACGGCACGGGGCCCGTCCCGCGCCTCAGCCGCCGACCGCCAGCGGCGGGGTCCTCCGCACCTGGTCCCGGGCGTGGCCGGTCTCCGCCCAGACGCCGAAGCGCGCCCGGGAGACGGGGACCCACTCGGTGGTGAAGGAGACCTCCAGGACGCCGGGCCGGCCCGGACGGCCGGGGACCACGTCGACCGACCACTCCTCCGGGTCGGGGACCCGCACGGTGTCGTGGGCACCCTCGCGCAGCTCGGAGGCCTCCAGGTCGCCGGCGTTGTCGACGACCACCGACCAGAACCGGCCGTCGCGGGCCGTCATGGTGACGCCGAGCTCCTGCGACCGCTCCCCGCCGGCGCCGTCCAGGAGCCGTGGCCACGCCACGCGGACCGCCACCGGGCCGTCGTCGGTGCGGGGCGTGAGGTACCGCACCCGCCGCAGGTCCGTGAGGCGACGTGTCTTCGCCGAGCCCATGAACGCGTCGTCGCGGGGGTCGACGACGACGCAACGGAACGCCGACTCGCAGGTCGCCACCGGCGCGGCCGCGACGGGCGCCCCGACCACGGGGGCCAGGCCGAGCACGGCGGTCGGGAGCAGGAGGCGCAGGGAGCGTCGCACGGGGGTCCTCGGTGTCGGGCGGCCGGGCGGTCCGGGCCGAGCGCACCGGGGCCGTCATCGTCACCGGGCCGGGGCGCGTTGTCCAGGCCGCGGCACCGGGTCGGTATACACGTGCCCGTGCCCCCACCCGAGACCGTCGACCAGATGCCCGTCCTCGCCGGCGGCCCGGAGGACCTGTTCCGCCTCGGGCCCGTCACCACCACCGGGGACGGCCTGGCCGGCTCGATGCCGGCGGGTCCGTGGCTCGCCGGCGCCGACGGCTCGACCGCCGCCGGGTCGCTCGGCGTCCTGGTGGACGACGTCCTCGGCTACGCCCTCATCGGGGCGCGGCCCGAGGGCGGGTGGTCGGTCAGCGCCGAGATCACGCTCGACCTCCTCGCCCCGCTGCCGACCTCCGGCGCGATCCACTGCACGGGGACGCTGCTCCACGCCGACGCCCTGGGCGCGTACGCCGAGGGGCGGGTGACCGACGACGACGGGCGTCTGGTGGCCGTCACCAGCCAGCGCGGGCGGTTCGTGCCGCTGGCCTCCGAGCCCGTCCCGGCGTCGTACGAGCCCGTCGCCGACGCCGACGACGCGATCGGGTGGCTGGCCCGGGCCTTCGCCGACGGCGAGCCGTTCGTCGTGCCGGACCTGCTCGCGAACCCGCTCGGGACCGTCCACGGCGGCATGTCGTTCTGCCTGTCGGAGCTCGTCGCCCGTCGGTCGGTGGCGGCCCACCTGACCACGGCGTCGGTCCGGGTCGCCTACACCCGGGGCATCCGCGCCGGCGACACGCTCACCTACGTCACCGACGTCCGTCACGCCGGCCGCTCGCTGGCCGTGATCGACGTGACGGGAGTCGTCGACGGCCGCACCGCGACTGCCGCCCGGGTGTCCCTGCACGCGGGCCCCGGCGCCGCCTGATCAGACGTTCAGCTGGATGTCCGCGTCCTCGCGGAGGTCCTGGGCGAGTCGCTGGGCGACCTGGGCCTGCTCGCGGCCCACGGCCTGCTGGCGCAGCTGGCCGCGCACCTGGTCGAACGGCGGGACCTCCTGCTGCTGGTCCTCACCGAGCTGCGAGTTCAGTTGCTCCTGCTGCTGCCGCGCCTGCTGGTAGAGCGAGCGGAGCTCCTGCGTGGTCGGGTCGAGGGGACCCTCCTCGTCGACCACGAGCCGCTCGATCTGCAGCTGGGTGCCGACCTGGGCGCGGACGTCGTCCTCGGACAGGCCCTGCTCCTCGACCGCGTCGACGAACTCGCGCACGGAGCCGACCTGGTTCTGCTCGGCGAGCTCGCCCAGCTCGGCCTGCACCTGCTGGGGGGTCACCGTGATGCCGCGCGCCTCGGCCTCCTGGCGGAGCAGCTCGGCGTCGACCAGGGCGTTCGCGGTCTGCTCACGCACCGCGTCGACGTCCGGCGTCTGTCCGCCGGCGGAGGCCTGCTGCAGCTGGCCCTCGTACGCCGCGACGAACCGCTCCTTGCCGATCTCGGTGCCGTTGACCTCCGCGACCACGTCGGGGATGTCGCCCAGGTCGGGACCGGCCTCGCTGGAGGACTCGTCGGCCGACGGGGAGTCGGCGTCGTCGCCGGACCCGCCGCCGCAGGCGGTCAGGGTCAGCAGGGCGGCGGCCAGCAGGTGGCCGAGGACGAGCGGAGCACGGCGGATCTTCATCACCCTCGACCGTACGGCGGGATCCTGAGGCGTCGTTCAGGAACCCGCGGCGAGGGCGTCGCGGCACCGGCCGAGGAGCGCGAGCAGCTGGGCGACGTCCTCGTCGGCGAGGTCCCCGGTCATCGTGTCGACCACCCGCCGCACCGCGGCGCCCGCCCCGTCCAGGGCGGTCCGGCCGGCCGGGGTCAGCACGGTCTCCCGCTCGCGGCGCGGGCCCGGGACGTCGGAGCGCTCGAGCATGCCCTGGCGCTCGAGGCCCTGGACCATCACGTTCATCGCCTGACGGGTCACGAACACGCGCCGCGCCAGCTCCGACCCCGTGGCACCGGGTGAGGCGGACAGCGTCTGCAGGCAGGCGTACTGCGCCACGCTCAGGCCGAGCGGTCGCAGCGCCTCGTCCATCCGCTGGTGCAGGACGGCCTGCGTCTCCTTCACGAGCCGGCCCAGCTGCTCGGCGGGCGAGGCCAGTCCGGGGCTTGTCATGTCAAGAGTTTGTCACTACCGTCGGAGTGTCACAACCTTGACACTGACTCTGACCCACGAGGAGCTCCCATGACCATCGGCGGACCCGACTTCGTCTCCTTCCAGGTGCGCGACCTCGACGCGTCGGCGCGCTTCTACGCCGACGTCGTCGGCATGACGCGCATCCCCGTCCCCAACCCCCACGCCGTCGCCTTCTCCGACGGCACGACGACCTTCGCCGTCCGCACCCCCGTCGAGGGCATGGACCTCGACGCCGGCGACCTGGGCCGCGGCATCGGGGTCTGGTTCCGCGACCCCGACGCCGCGGCGCTGCACCGCCGGCTCGTGGACGCCGGCGTGCCGGTGGTGGCGGACCCGGTCGACGGGCCGTTCGGCGTCACCTTCGCCTTCGCCGACCCCGACGGCTACACCGTCACCGTCCACGAGCGGGCCTGAGGCCGGCTCGCGCCCGTCACACCGCGACCGGCGCAGTGGTGGGCTCAGAACTCCGACATCTTGTCCCAGCCGTCGCGGTCGGGGACGTCGACGTAGAGGATGTCGGGCCGCTCGGCGACGTACTGCTTGCTCGGGTCGTGCTCGAGCAGGGCCTGGAAGTGCTCCGAGGCGACGTGCGCCTCGCCGGCGGCGGCGTCGTCGAAGGCCTCGATCGTCAGGACGGTGTCGGGGTCCTCGACGCTGCGGTAGTGCTCGAACCACTTGTTGCCGGGCTCGGCGCGCGTGGCCTCGAGGAAGGGCCGGGCGGCCTCCAGGTAGGCGTCGGCGGTGCCGGGCTTGAGCTTCTTCTTGACGGTGATGTAGATCAACGCGCCGCTCCTCGGGACGTCAGGGATGGGCCTCCAGCATGGCGGCGGGGTGTGCGAGGTACTCCTCGAGGTGCTCGGCGGGGAACCCCGGGAGCTCCAGGTACTCCCGGGGCCTCGGCCCGACACCCGGTCCGCCAGGCCACCGCTCGGCCGGGCTCGAGCACCAGGACGGCACCTACCCCCGGAGCTCGCGTCGCAGGATCTTGCCGGTCACCGTCTTCGGCAGCTCGTCGATGACCTCGACGGTGCGCGGGTACTTGTAGGCCGCCATCCGCTCCTTGCAGTGCGCGATCAGCTCCTCCGGCGTGACCTGCGAGCCCGGGACGAGGCTGACGAAGGCCTTGACCGTCTCCCCGCGCTTCTCGTCGGGCACGCCCACCACCGCGGACTCGCGGACGGCGTCGTGCTCGGCCAGCACGTCCTCGACCTCGCGCGGCCACACCTTGTAGCCGGACGCGTTGATCATGTCCTTCTTGCGGTCGACGATGTAGATCCAGCCCTCGGCGTCCATGAAGCCCACGTCGCCCGACCTGAGTGCCCCGCCCGGCAGGTTCGCCGCCGTCTCCTCCGGCTTGCCCCAGTAGCCCGCCACCACCTGGGGGCCGTCGGCCACGATCTCGCCGACCTCCCCGAGCGGCAGGTCCTCGCCGGCCTCGTCCTGGATCCGGACGACGGTGCTCCAGATCGGGACGCCGACCGACAGCGCCCCGGAGCCCGGGTCCACCGGGGACGGCGTCCCGCGCGGCGTCAGCGTCATGGGGCTGGTGGTCTCGGTCAGGCCGTAGGCGTTGTGGACCTGCAACCCGGTCGCCTCGCGGAACCGGCGCTCGGCCGCGGGCGAGATCGCCGCGCCGCCGGAGTAGACGGTCCGGAAGGACTCGACGTGCTCCCGCGTGAACCGCGGGGAGCCCAGCAGGGCGTTGAGCGCGGTGATCGCCCCGATGGTGTACGCCGGGCGGTGCTCCAGCATCGCGTCGAGGACGACGTCCGTCTCGAACCGGTAGGCCAGCACGAGCGGCATCGGCGCCGCGAAGCTCACCGCGACGTGGCCGATCAGCCCCGTGATGTGGAACAGCGGCGCGATGCCCAGCATCGACCCGCCGGCCTCGAACCGGGCCCAGTCCCGGTAGGTCTGTGCCGTGAAGACCACGTTGCCGTGGGTGTTCATCGCGCCCTTGGGCACCCCGGTCGTGCCGGAGGTGTAGGTGAGGAACGCGACGTCGTCGGGCGCGAACGAGACGGCGGGCGGCTGCTGGCCCCGGTGCTCGTCGATCAGCTCGGCGAGGTCGGTCGTGCCCTCGTGCCGGCGTCGCTCGAGCCCCGCGAACAGCCGCTCGTCGTCGCGGGTCTGGTGGTCCAGCGGGCTGGTGGTGAGGACCAGCCCGACCTGGTGGCCCTCGCCGGCCAGGACGTCGCGGGCCACCTCGTCGTACAGGTGCTCCAGGCAGACCAGCACCGTCGCGCCGGAGTCGGCGAGCAGGTAGGTCAGCTCGCGGGCGCGGCTCATCGGGTTGATGGACACCATCGTCCCGCCGGCCTTCCAGGTCGCCACCAGGCACACGACGAACTGCGGCACGTTCTGCAGGTACACCGCGAGGCGGTCCCCGGCGCCGAAGCCCCGCGCCAGGAGCGCGCTGGCGAGGGCGTCGCTGGCCTCGTCGAGCTCGCGCCGGGTGACGACGCCGTCGAAGTAGTGCACGGCCACGCCGTCCGGGTCGGCCGCCAGCCCGGCGGCGAACAGCGACAGGCCGTCGGCGTGCTCGGGGGTGATGTCCGGCGCCAGGTCGCCGTACAGCCCGAGCCAGGGCCGCTCGTCGTAGACGCTCACGGTCGCGCCCTCTCCCTCGGTCCGCGCTACTTGATGGCGATCGGGTTGACCGGCGAGCCGCTGCCCTTCGCGACCTTCAGCGGCGCGGCGGCGTAGAAGAACTCGTAGCGCGAGTCCTCGGCACAGTCCGCGGCGAGCTCCTCGAGGTCGACGATCTCGGTGAGCGTGACGCCCAGGTTGCGCATCAGGGCGTTGTGCAGCACCAGCGCGACACCGTTGTTGGGGTCGAAGGTGATCTCGTTGGCGATGGTGTCCGTGACGAGGTTCGGGATCTCCATGTCGGCGAACCACTGGACGAGCTCGGGGCTGTAGACCAGGCCGGGCTCGCAGAAGCCCTCGTAGAACTTGTCGCCGAGCTCGAAGAAGCGCTGCAGGTAGTTGGTGCGGATGACGAGGATGTCGCGCTTGCGGATCTCGTGGCCCTGCGCGGCCGCGCAGGCCTCGAGGTCCTCGTGGGTGAACGGCTCGGCGGAGTCGAGGTAGGTCTTGCCGCGGAAGCGGGCCATGTCGAGCAGGACGGCGCGGCCCACGACGCCCCTCTCGGCGATGGGCTGGACGCTGGCCTTGTCGAGGCCGCCGATGGTCGTGCGGGCGTCGTAGCCGTTCCAGATCTTGCCGCCGTACCAGACGTGGCCGAGGGCGTCGTACTGCGTGGAGCCCTGGAGGAAGCAGTTGATCTTGTCGTCGGCGTAGTGGAGGCCGCCGGGGAACGAGGCGCCCTTGCCGCCCTCGTCCCAGTCGCTCTCGTCGAGGATCTGCGTGCGCTCGGCGGGCGAGCGCCCGGGCCAGACCGGGTCGCCCTTGGGGTCGCCGATGAGCCGCTGGATGGTGAAGACCTTGCCCGCGCTGATGAGCGACGCGGCGGCCACGACCTGCTCGGGGCCCAGGTAGTTCAGGGCGCCGACCTCGTCGTCGTCCCCCCACTTGCCCCAGTTGCTGGGCGCGTCGGCGAGCAGCTCGGTCAGGTCGGGGGCGGTCTTTTCCTCGGTCACGGTGGCCTCCTGGGCGCGCGCGGGACACCGAGCGTGCGCTCGGTACGGGCTATGACGCACGTCACCTTCGTGCGACCAGGTCCCGATGTCAAGGCTCGCCGGGCACCGCGCCGGACACGCCGCGTGTTCAGGATTCCTGAACACTCAGCAGCCGACCTGGCGTAGGTTCGCGGTGATGACCGAGGAGGCGACGGGGCTCGACGCGCGGACGGCGCACCGCGCCGTCCTGGGCCGCACCGTGCGGGAGCTCCGGCTCGCCCGGGGCCTGACCGTGCGCGGTCTCGCGGGCGCGCTCGGGGTGAGCCCGGCGACCCTGAGCGCGGTCGAGAACGGTCGGACCGGGGTGTCGAGCGCGCGGGTGGCGTCGATGGCCGCGGCCCTCGAGGTCCCGGTGCAACGGCTGCTGGCGCCGGGGCCGGGCGGCACCGGGCCGTCGCCGGTGCCCGTGGGCCGACCCGTCGACGCGGTGCACGGTGACTGGCGGGTCTTCGAGCCCCTCGTGCTGCCCGCCGCGCTGGCCGGGGCGCTGTCGTCGTTCCTGGAGTTCGGCTACCACGGAGCGACGATGCGGACGATCGCCGAGCGCGCCGGGCTCTCCGTCCCGGGTCTCTACCACCACCACGCGAGCAAGCACGAGATGCTCGTGGCGATCCTCGACCTCACCATGACCGACCTGGTCGCTCGCGCCACGGCCGCCCGGGACGAGGGCGACGACGCGGTCACCCGGTTCGCGCTCCTCGTCGAGTGCCTCGCCCTGTTCCACACCCACCGGCGCGACCTCGGGTTCGTGGGGTACTCCGAGATGCGCAGCCTGGAGCCCGCCGCCCACGCCCGCGTGGCCGCCGTGCGGCGGGGCGTGCAGCACCTCGTCGACGTCGAGGTCGAGGACGCCGTGGCCGCCGGCCACTTCGGCACCGACCGGCCCCACGAGGCGGCACGCGCCGTCGTCACGATGACCACGGCGATGCCGCAGTGGTTCCGCCCGGACGGGCCCGCGAGCGCCGAGGAGGTCGCCGCGCAGCACGTGCGCTTCGCGCTCGACCTGGTCCGGCACCGGGGCGGGGACACGGGCGGGGCGGTCCCTACGATCGGCGGGTGAGCGCGCACCTGGTCGTGTCCGGCCTGGCCGGCGGGTACGGCCACCGCACCCTCTTCGAGGGTCTCGACCTGACCGTCGCCCCCGGGGACGTCGTCGGCGTCGTCGGCGCCAACGGGGCCGGCAAGAGCACGCTGCTGCGGGTCCTCGCCGGTGACCTCGCCCCGCTCGAGGGCACGGTCGCCGCCGCGCCGAGCGACGCGTTCGTCGGGTGGCTGCCCCAGGAGCACGAGCGGCGCGACGGCGAGACGGTCGCGGCCTACGTCGCCCGGCGCACGGGGTGCACGGAGGCGACCGCGGCCATGGAGCGGCTGGCGGTGGCGATGGGCGAGCCTGGCGCGCCCGCCTCCGTGGCCGACGACTACTCCCGTGCCCTCGACCACTGGCTCGCCACCGGGGCGCCGGACCTCGACGAGCGCCTGCCGCCGGTGATGGCCGACCTGGGCCTTGACGTCGGGCCGGAGGCACCGATGACCTCGCTGTCCGGCGGTCAGGCCGCCCGCGCCGCGCTGGCCGCGCTGCTGCTGAGCCGGTTCGACGTCGTCCTGCTCGACGAGCCGACCAACGACCTCGACCTGGCCGGCCTCGACCGGCTGGAGCGCTTCGTCGAGGGGCTGCGCGCGGGCGTCGTCCTCGTCTCGCACGACCGTGAGTTCCTCTCGCGGGTCGTCACGCGCGTCGTCGAGCTGGACCTCGCGCAGCACCAGGTCGCGACCTACGACGGCGGGTACGACGCCTACCTGGAGGAGCGGGCGGTCGCGCGCCGGCACGCGCGGGAGGCGTACGAGGAGTTCGCCGACCAGAAGGCCGACCTGGTCCGCCGCGCACGGGTGCAGCGGGAGTGGAGCTCGCAGGGCGTCCGGAACGCGATGAGGAAGTCGCCCGACAACGACAAGATCCGCCGCCGCGCGCAGTCGGAGTCGTCGGAGAAGCAGGCGCAGAAGGTGCGGCAGATGGAGTCGCGGATCGCCCGGCTGACCGAGGTCGAGGAGCCGCGCAAGGAGTGGGTGCTGCAGTTCACGGTGGCCCGGGCCCCACGGTCGAGCTCGGTGGTCGCGACCCTCGACGCGGCGACCGCGGAGCTGGGGTCGTTCACCCTGGGCCCGGTCTCGCTGCAGGTCAGCGCGGGCGACCGGATCGGCGTCACCGGACCCAACGGCGCCGGCAAGACCACCCTGCTGCGCCTGCTGCTGGGCCGGCTGGCCCCCACCTCCGGACGCGCCTCCCTCGGCGCCTCGGTCGCCGTCGGCGAGATCGACCAGGCCCGCACCGGCCTCGCCGACGACCTGCCGCTCGGCGACGCCTTCGGCCTCGCCGTGCCGGACTGGACGCCAGCCGACGTCCGCACCCTGCTGGCGAAGTTCGGCCTGAAGGCCGACCAGGTCGCCAGCACCGTCGGCGCCCTCTCCCCCGGCGAGCGCACCCGGGCCGCGATGGCGCTGCTCCAGGCCCGCGGGGTCAACCTGCTGGTGCTCGACGAGCCCACCAACCACCTCGACCTGCCCGCGATCGAGCAGCTGGAGCAGGCGCTCGAGTCGTACGACGGGGCGCTGGTCCTGGTCTCCCACGACCGGCGGCTGCTGGAGTCCGTCCGCCTCGACCAGCGCTGGCACGTCGACGGCGGGCAGGTCACCGTCACCCACCTGTAGGCCGAGTCGGCACGTCTGCGCAGCCCACGGGGCTCGAGTCGGCACGTCTGCGCAGCCCACGGGGCTCGAGTCGGCACGTCTGCGCAGGGCTGCAGGGGTCTCGACAGGCTCGACCGGCGGTGGCGCGGGTCGGCCTCCGCCCCACCCGGTCTCGAGGCTCGGCCGCGGACGGCCTCACACCTCGACCACCGTGAGCGGCGGTGCCGGCGAACCACGCCGGACGGAGCAGAGGCGTAGGGGCGTCGTCAGGATCCTCGCGCGGGCCGTTAGGGAACCGTCAGGACCGTCCAGGAGGGCCGATCGCCGGTCGTACGAATGACGCATGACTGATCTCCTGTACGTCGCGGCGACGATCGTGGCGTTCGTCGGACTGGCCCTCCTCGTGGGCGTCCTGGACCGGCGCGAGCGCCGTGCGACCCGCACCTCCTCGACCCGCGACGCCCGGTGAGCGAGGTCCTCCCGGCGCTCGGTCAGATCGCGGCACTGGTCCTCCTGCTGGTCCTCACCGTCCCCCTGCTCGCCCGCCACCTGGCCACCACGTACACCGGCGAGCGCCACCTCGCGGTGGAGCGCCTCGCCTACCGCGTGCTGCGCGTCGCCCCCGACGCCGACCAGCACTGGCGCACCTACGCCCTGTCGGTGCTCGGGTTCAGCCTCGTCGGCGTCCTCGCGCTCTACGCACTCGGCCGTCTGCAGCAATTTCTGCCGCTGTCCCTCGGCTTCGGCGCCCTGCCCGCGGACGGCGCCTGGAACACCGCCGTCAGCTTCGTCACCAACACCAACTGGCAGTGGTACTCCGGCGAGGCCGCCCTCGGACACCTCGTGCAGGCCTCCGGCCTGACCGTCCAGAACTTCGTCAGCGCCGGCGTCGGGATGTCCGTGGCCGCAGCCTTCGCCCGCGGCCTGGCCCTCGCCGACAACGGCGGCCGCGTCGGCAACTTCTTCACCGACCTCGTGCGCACCGTCGTCCGGGTGCTGCTGCCGATCGCCCTCGTCGCCGCCGTCGTGCTCGTGCTGCTCGGCGTCGTCCAGAACCTCTCCGGCGACCGCGTGATGGACACCCTCACCGGCGGCACCCAGGTCCTCACCGGCGGACCCGTGGCCAGCCAGGAGGCCATCAAGGAGCTCGGCACCAACGGCGGCGGGTTCTACAACGTCAACTCCGCGCACCCCTTCGAGAACCCGAGCCCGCTGTCGAACCTGCTCGAGATGTACCTGATCCTGCTCGTCCCGTTCGCGATGGTCGGCGCCTTCGGCCGCATCGTCGGCGACAAGCGCCAGGGCTGGGCGGTCGGCGCGGTCATGACGGTCCTCCTCGGCGCCGTCGTCGCCGCCACCACGTGGGCGGAGATGGCGGGCCCCGGCAGCGCCCCGCAGCTCGCCGGCGGCGCGATGGAGGGCAAGGAGGTGCGCTTCGGCGAGGCCGCGTCCGCCCTCTTCGCCGCCGTCACCACGGGGACGTCGACCGGCGCGGTCAACGCCATGCACGACTCGTTCACCGCCGCCGGCGGCGGCACCGTCATGTTCGCGATGATGCTCGGCGAGATCGCTCCGGGCGGCGTGGGCTCCGGCCTCTACGGCATGCTCGTGCTCGCCGTCGTCACCGTCTTCCTCGCCGGGCTCATGGTCGGCCGCACGCCGGAGTACCTCGGCAAGAAGATCAGCCAGCGCGAGATGGGCCTGGTGGCGGCGTACGTGCTCACCACCCCCGTCCTGCTGCTGGTCGGCATCGCGGTCGCCGTGTCGTTCGACGCGGGCCCCGCCGGCGTCCTCAACTCCGGGCCGCACGGCTTCTCCGAGATGCTGTACGCCGTCACCTCGGCCGCCAACAACAACGGCTCGGCCTTCGGTGGCCTCACCTCGGGCACCCCGTTCTGGAACACCCTGCTCGGGGTCCTCATGCTGCTCGGTCGCTTCGTGCCGATCGTGCTCGTGCTCGCGCTGGCCGGACGGTTCGCCGCCGCCCGTCGGGTGCCCGCCGGGTCCGGCACGCTGCCGACCCACCGGCCCCTGTTCGTCGCCCTCCTCACCGGCGTGGCGCTCGTCCTCGTCGGCCTCACCTACGTGCCGGTGCTCCTGCTCGGCCCCGTCGTGGAGTCCCTGTCGTGACCGTGACCGAACCCTCCCCCGCCGCCGAGCCGCGGACCGCGTCGTCCTCGGGGGTCCTCACCCCCGCCCAGCTCGCCGAGGCCCTACCGGGCGCGCTGCGCAAGCTGGACCCGCGCGAGCTGCTCGCCACGCCGGTGATGCTCGTCGTCGAGGTCGGCGCCGTCGCGACCACCGTCCTCTCGGTGCTCGACCCGTCCGTCCTCGGCTGGTTCGTCACCGTCTGGCTGTGGCTCACCGTGCTCTTCGGGACCCTCGCGGAGTCCGTCGCCGAGGGCCGGGGCAAGGCGCAGGCCGCGAGCCTGCGCGCGCTCCAGACCGAGACCTCGGCCCGCCGGCGCACGCCGTCCGGCGAGGTCGAGGACGTCCCCAGCACCAGCCTGCACGTCGGGGACGTCGTCCTCGTCGCCGCCGGGGAGCGCATCCCCGGCGACGGCGAGGTGATCGAGGGCGTCGCGTCGGTCGACGAGTCCGCCGTCACCGGCGAGTCGGCCCCCGTCATCCGGGAGTCCGGGGGCGACCGCAGCGCAGTCACCGGCGGCACCACGGTGCTCTCCGACGAGATCGCCGTCCGGATCTCCTCCGAGCCCGGCCAGTCGTTCGTCGACCGCATGATCTCCCTCGTCGAGGGCTCGGAACGTCAGCGCACGCCCAACGAGCTCGCGCTCAACGTGCTGCTGTCGGCGCTGACGGTCGTGTTCGTCGTGGTCTGCGTGACCCTGTGGCCGGTCGCGAGCTACAGCGGCGCCCGCCAGTCGGTGCTCGTGCTGCTCGCCCTCCTCGTCTGCCTCATCCCGACGACCATCGGGGCCCTGCTGTCGGCCATCGGCATCGCCGGCATGGACCGCCTCGTGCGCCGCAACGTCCTCGCCATGTCGGGCCGGGCGGTCGAGGCCGCCGGGGACATCGACGTCCTGCTCCTCGACAAGACCGGCACCATCACGCTCGGCAACCGCTACGCCACCGAGCTGCTGCGCACCGACGGCGTCACCGAGGAGGAGCTCGCGGAGGCGGCCCTGCTCTCCTCGCTGGCCGACGAGACACCGGAGGGTCGCAGCGTCGTCGACCTCGTCGACGGCCTCGTCGACGGCCCTGGCACGACCGGCGCCGGATCGGGCGGACGCCGCCACGAGGTGCCACGCGGCACCACCCTGGTGGAGTTCAGCGCCACCACCCGCATGAGCGGGGTCGACCTGCCGGACCGCGAGATCCGCAAGGGCGCCGCCTCCGCGGTGAAGGAGTGGGTGGGTCACGGCGACGACCTCCTCGACGAGCTCGTCGACCAGGTCAGCCGCAGCGGCGGGACCCCGCTGGTCGTCGCGGAGTCCCGCGACGGCCGGGGCCGGCTGCTCGGCGTCATCCACCTCAAGGACGTGGTGAAGCCGGGCATCACCGAGCGGTTCGAGGAGATGCGGGCGATCGGCATCCGCACGGTCATGATCACCGGCGACAACGCGGTCACCGCGCAGGCGATCGCGAAGGAGGCGGGCGTCGACGACTTCCTGGCCGAGGCCACGCCGGAGGACAAGCTGGCCCTGATCCGCCAGGAGCAGGAGGGCGGCCGCCTGGTCGCGATGTGCGGCGACGGCACGAACGACGCCCCCGCCCTGGCCCAGGCCGACGTGGGCGTCGCGATGAACACCGGCACGGTCGCGGCGAAGGAGGCCGGCAACATGGTCGACCTCGACTCGGACCCGACGAAGCTCATCGACATCGTCGAGATCGGCAAGCAGCTGCTCATCACCCGCGGCGCGCTCACGACGTTCTCCGTCGCCAACGACGTCGCGAAGTACTTCGCGATCCTGCCCGCCATGTTCGTTGTCGCGTTCCCGCAGCTCGACGTCCTCAACGTCATGCGGCTCTCCAGCCCGGAGTCCGCCATCGTCAGCGCGGTCGTCTTCAACGCGCTCGTCATCGTCGCCCTGATCCCCCTCGCCCTGCGGGGCGTGACCTATCGGCCCTCGTCCGCGGCGGCCCTGCTGCGGCGCAACCTGCTCGTCTACGGCGTCGGCGGCCTGCTCGCCCCGTTCGTCGGCATCAAGCTGCTCGACCTCGTGATCTCCCTGGTCCCCGGTCTCTGAGCGAACGAAGGAGACTCCTGTGAACGTCCTGACCGACCTCTGGCGCCAGAGCCTCGCCGGCCTGCGTCTGCTCGTGGCCGCCACCCTCGTCCTGGGCGTCGTCTACCCCGCCGTCGTCCTCGGCTTCGGGCGCGTCGCCGCCCCGTGGCAGGCCGAGGGCTCCCTGGTCACCGCCGACGGGTCCCGCACGACCGACGTGTCCGAGGCCGCCGGGTCGTCCCTGCTCGGGCAGGTCGTCGACGACCCGGACCTGTTCTGGAACCGCCCGTCGGCCGCGGGCGAGGGCTACGACACGCTGTCGACGTACGGCTCCAACCTCGGGCCCGAGGAGCCGGCCCTGCTCGACGCTGTCCGGGAGCGGCAGGCGGAGCTCGCCGAGGCCAACGGCGTCGACGTCTCCGAGCTCCCGCCGGACGCCGTGACGGCGTCGGGGTCCGGCCTGGATCCGCACATCTCGGTTGCCTACGCTGAGCTGCAGGTCCCGCGGGTCGCCGAGGCGACCGGGATCGACGAGGACACCCTGAGGGGACTCGTCGAGGAGCACACCCAGGGCCGCACCCTGGGCGTGCTCGGAGAGCCGCGGGTCGACGTGCTGGGCCTCAACACCGCGGTCCTGCAGGAGGACGGGAGCTGAGGTGCCACAGCCAGCGGACCAGGCCCGGGCCGAGCGGGTCGTGCGGCGCCGCGGGCGCCTCACCGTCTACCTGGGCGCCGCGCCCGGGGTCGGCAAGACGTACGCGATGCTCGGCGAGGCGCACCGGCGGGCGGAGCGCGGCACGGACGTCGTGGTCGGGATCGTGGAGACCCACGGGCGTGAGCGCACCCGGCTGCAGCTCGGCGACCTCGAGGTGGTCCCCCGGCGCCGCGTCGAGCACCGCGGCACCGTGCTCACCGAGATGGACGTCGACGCCGTCCTCGAGCGGCAGCCGGACGTCGTCCTCGTCGACGAGCTCGCCCACACCAACGTGCCGGGCAGCCGCCACGAGAAGCGGGCCGCCGACGTCGCGGACCTGCTGGCCGCCGGCATCGACGTGATCACCACCGTCAACATCCAGCACCTCGAGTCCCTCAACGACGAGGTGGAGGACATCACCGGGGTCCGCCAGCGCGAGACCGTGCCCGACGAGACGGTCCGGGCGGCGGAGAACATCCAGCTCATCGACATGTCGCCCGAGGCGCTGCGACGGCGCATGGCGCACGGCAACATCTACAAGCCGGACGCCGTCGAGGCGTCCCTGACGTCGTACTTCCGGGTCGGGAACCTCACCGCGCTGCGCGAGCTCGCGCTGCTCTGGCTGGCCGACCGGGTCGACGACCAGCTCGACGACTACCGCCGCGCCCACCGCATCGTCGAGACCTGGCCCGCGAAGGAACGCATCGTCGTGGCCGTCACCGGTGGGCCGGAGAGCGAGACCCTCGTCCGGCGCGGCGCGCGCCTCGCCAAACGGGCCGCCGGCTCCGAGCTGCTGGCCGTGCACGTGCTGGCCACCGACGGCCTGCGCAGCAAGGACGAGCGCGACCTCGGCGCCGTGCAGCGCCTGGTCGCGGACGTCGGCGGCACGTTCCACACCGTCGTCGGCGAGGACCGCGCCTCGGCGATCGTCGAGTTCGCCGAGGGCGTCAACGCCACGATGGTGCTCGTCGGCGTCTCCCGCCACGGGCGCCTACGCCGGGTGGCGGCGGGGACGACCGGCGACCGCATCGCCTCGCTCGCCGGTCGCATCGACGTCCACCTCGTCACCCACGACCAGGTCAGCCGCCGGACGGTGGCCCGGCCGGCGCTGTCCCCGCTGTCGCCGAGCCGGCAGGTGGCCGGGTGGGTGGGCGCCGTCGTCCTCCCCCTGACGCTGGCCTGGCTGCTTCACGGGTTCGCCGACACCGACGACCTGGCCCTCGCCACCCTCGCCCTGCTGGCGTGCACGGTGGCCGTCGCCCTGGTCGGGGGCCTGTTCCCCGCGGTGCTGGGCGCCGTCCTCGGCTTCGGGGCCCTGAACTACTGGTTCACCCAGCCGACCGGCACCCTGACGGTCTCGGAGCCCCGCAACCTGCTGGTGCTCGCGGTGTTCGTCGCCGTGGCGGTCGGGGTCGCGACGGTCGTCGACCGCGCCTCGCGGCGGGCGGCGGAGGCGCTGCGCGCGCGGACCGAGGCGGCGACGATGAGCAGCCTGTCGCAGTCCGTGCTCACCGGCCAGGACACCGCGGAGGCAGTCGTCGAGCGGGTGCGGGAGACGTTCGGCCAGCGCGCGGCGTCGCTGCTGACCCGGGCGGACCCCGGCACCGACGTCGCGAGGACGGGCTGGACCATCACCGCCTCGTCCGGCTCGCCCTGTGCGGCGACCCCCGACGGCGGCGACACCCGGGTGGCGGTGGACGACGACCACGTCCTCGTGCTGTGCGGCGAGCCGCTGCGGGCCAGCGACCAGCGCGTGCTCAACGCCTTCGCGACCCAGGCCGGTCTCGTGCTCGAGCACCGCCGCCTGAAGGAGCGGGACCTGAGGGTGCAGGCGCTCGAGCGCGCCGAGGCCACGTCGACGGCGCTGCTGCGGGCGGTGTCCCACGACCTGCGGACCCCGCTGGCCTCCATGAGGACCTCCGTCGACGGCGCCCTGACCGCCTCGGTGTCCGCCGAGGACCGGGCCGAGCTCCTGCGCACCATCGCCACCTCCGCCGACACGCTCGAGCGGCTCATCGACGACCTGCTCGACCTGTCGCGCCTGGAGAGCGGCCTCGTGAGGCCGGTGCTGAGGCCGCGCAGCCTCGACGAGGTCCTGCCCGTCGCGGTCTCCGGCCACGACCCGTCGCTGGTCTCGCTCGAGGTCGACGAGTCGGTGCCCCACGTGCTCACCGACGCGGGGCTGCTGACCCGGGTGGTCGCCAACCTCGTCGACAACGCCGTGAGGCACGCGGGCGGCCTCCCCGTCCGCGTCCTCGCGCACGTGCTCACGACCACCGTCGAGGTCCTCGTCGTCGACCGCGGCCCGGGCGTCGACGAGCAGCGGCGCGCCCGCATGTTCGAGCCCTTCCAGCGGCTCGGCGACACCTCGTCGGGCGGCCTCGGCCTCGGCCTCGCCGTCGCGCGCGGCCTGCTCGACGCCCTGGGCGGCACGCTGAGCGCCGAGGACACCGCCGGGGGTGGCCTCACGATGGTGGTCAGCCTGCCCCGCGCCACCCCGGACGGCCCCGGCGGCGCCGGAGGCCCGGACCCGCAGGCAGTCGTGCCGGCCCTGCCGGCCGTGTCGGCCGGGGAGGCCCCGGTGGCCCGGACGTGAGCGCCCCCTCCCCCCGCGTGCTGGTCGTGGACGACGAGCCGGCGCTCGCCCGGGCGCTGGCCATCAACCTGCGCGCGCACGGCTGGGACGTGCTGGTCGCCCACGACGGCCGCAGCGCCCTCGACACCGCGGTCACCGGCCACCCCGACGTCGTCCTGCTCGACCTGGGCCTGCCCGACATGGACGGCACCGAGGTGATCTCCGGGCTCCGCGGCTGGACCTCGGTGCCGATCGTCGTCCTCTCGGCGCGCCAGCACGGCGAGGACAAGGTGGAGGCCCTCGACCTCGGCGCCGACGACTACGTGACGAAGCCGTTCGCGATCAACGAGCTCATGGCGCGGCTGCGCGCCGCCGTCCGCCGCAGCAGCGCCCCGTCGCCGGCGGTCTCGGAGGTCACCGTCGGCGACCTGGTGGTCGACCTCGGGCGCAAGCGGGTGTCGAAGCGCGGCGAGGACGTCCGCCTCACCCCCACCGAGTGGTCCTTCCTCGAGCTCCTCACCCGCCACGCCGGCAAGCTCGTGAGCCGCGAGCAGATCCTGCGGGAGGTGTGGGGCTTCGGCTACGAGGACAGCTACCACTACCTGCGCCTGTACGCCGCCCAGCTGCGCCGCAAGCTCGAGGACGACCCCGCGCACCCGCGCTACCTCACCACCACCGCAGGCCTGGGGTACACGCTCGAGACGGGCTGAGTCCGCCAGGCCGGCTCCGCCGCCCCGGCCGCGGTCCGCGGTTCACCACGCGAGGTGGGCGAGTGCCAGGACAGCGCGGTGAGCTCGCCTCGCCACCCGTCGACCCACCCACCTAGCGTGGTGGGCCCACGCGGCCCCGACCCTCCGGCCGCCGCGCTCACCGAGGCGAGGAGCACCCGTGATCGACCCCACCGGCCAGGACCTCAAGGCGTTCCTCGAGGCGGGACCCGACGAGCCCGTCGTCATGCTCAACCTGCTCCGCTTCGCCGAGGGCGGACAGGCCGGTTACCTGGAGTACCTGCGCCACTTCCGGCCCCACGCCGAGGCGCGGGGGGCCCGGGTCCTGCACTACGGCCTCGGTGGCGACGCCCTGGTGGCCGAGGACGGCCAGGCCTGGGACGCCGTGCTGGTGGTCTCCTACCCGACCCGCCGCAGCTTCTCCGAGATGGTGCGCGACCCGGCGTACCGGGCGGGCGCGCACCTGCGGACTGAGTCGCTCGTCGAGGCGGTGCTGCAGCCGACCGTGCCGGTCGACCTCTAGGCCCGGGTCGGCGCACCCGCCGCACCGGCGGCGGACCGCACCCTCCGTCGGCCCACCGCATCCCGAGCCTCGGGCGGCCTCGTGCCCCGACCACCGGCCACGGGCTGCGGGTCACGGGGCGGCGGGACGACGGGGCTGCGGGACGTTCGGTCGCGCGGCAGGATGGAGGAACACCCCGCAGACCCGGCCGGGGTGCCCGAACACCGCTCGACGTCGAGGAGAGCCCGTGCCCGACGACCACGCCCTGCCCGCCCCACCACCCCAGCCGGCGCCCCTGCTGATCGTGTGCAGCGCCTCCCACCCCGACGACCTCCGGCTGCCGCTGCGCCGCTACGACGCCGAGTACGACGTCCGCTGGTGCACCTCGACCGATGAGACGACCGCGCTCCTCGAGTCGCTCGAGCCGCAGCAGCAGGTCGCGATGATCCTCCTCGAGGCCGACGAGCCGGGCACCGGACCGCTCGCCGCGATGTACCACTGGCGCTCGCTCGCCCGGTCCGCCAAGCGGGTCGTCGTCGCCCACGTCGGGGTGTTCCGCGACCGCGCCGAGCAGCTGCGCAGCGGCATGGCCGCCGGCAAGTACGACGCGTTCCTTCTGATGCCCCGCGGCCCCCGCGACGAGGAGTTCCACGCCGTCCTCACCGAGCTGCTGTCGGACTGGGGCTCCACCATCGCCGTGCCCACGGCCGTCATGAACCTCGTGGTCGCACCCGCCGGCGACGCGCTGGCCGTGCAGATCCGCGACTTCTTCTACCGGATGGGCATGCCGACGAAGCTCTGCACGCCCGACTCCGAGAAGGGCCGGGCCGTGCTCCGCGAGCACGACGACCTCGGCCTGGGCCCGGCGACGTACCCGATCCTGCGCCCCGTGACCGGCGGGCCCCGGTGCGTCACCTCGCTGCAGGAGGTCGCCGCGTCCGTGTACGGCGCACCCTCCGACGTGGACGTCGACGAGGTGGTCGACGTGGCCGTGGTCGGCGGCGGGCCCGCCGGGCTGGCGGCCGCGGTGTACGCGTCGTCGGAGGGGTTGTCGACGGTGATGCTCGAGGCCGGCGCCATCGGCGGCCAGGCGGGGACGAGCTCGATGATCCGTAACTACCTCGGCTTCCCGCGCGGCGTCTCCGGGATGCGGCTGGCGCAGCGCGCGCGGGGCCAGGCGCTGCGGTTCGGCACGCGCTTCTTCACCGGCGCGACCGTGCACCGGCTCGAGGCCGGCGACGGCGGGGCGCCGCACCACCTCCACACCCCCGGCGGGACGGTGCGCGCCCGCAGCGTCGTCGTCGCCACCGGCGTCGCCTACCGACGTCTCGGCGTCGAGACCGTCGAGGAGCTCATCGGTCGCGGGGTGCACTACGGCGCGGCGGCCGCGGCCGCCCACGAGTGCGCCGACGTCGACGTGGTCGTCGTCGGCGGGGGCAACTCCGCCGGGCAGGCCGCGATCCACCTCGCCCGCTTCGCGCGCTCGGTGACGATCGTCGTCCGCCGGCCGGGGATCGCGGAGACCATGTCGGACTACCTCGTCGGCGAGATCCGCTACACCCCGAACATCGACGTCCGGCCCTGCGCCCGGGTGGTCGACGGCGGGACCGGCGCGTCCGGCGAGCGGCTCGGCTGGCTCGAGCTGGAGGACGTCGAGACCGGGGCCCGCGAGCGGCGGGAGGTCGGCGGGCTGTTCCTGCTCCTGGGCGCGGAGCCGCACTGCGACTGGCTGCCCGACGCGGTCGCCATGGACGAGCGGGGCTTCGTGCTCACCGGACGCGACGTCCCGCGCGCCCACTGGCACGGCGAGCGGCCGCCCGCCGCCCTGGCGACCACCGTCCCCGGCGTCTTCGCCGCCGGCGACGCCCGGTCCGGGTCGATGAAGCGGGTCGCGTCGGCGTCCGGCGAGGGCGCGAGCGTCGTCCCGCTCGTCCACGCGCACCTGGCGTCGCTGACCGGCCCCTAGGTCGTCGCGGTCCGGACGCTCTCGAGGCTGTCGATGAGCGTCCGGGCGTCGTGCGGGCCGAGGTGGCGCACGCCGTCGACGAAGAACGTCGGCGTGCCGCGGACGCCGCTGCGGTGGGCGCTGTCGGCGTGCGCCTGCACCACCGCGGCCAGCTCGGCCGACTCGAGGTCGGCGGCGAACACGTCCACGTCGAGACCCAGCTCGTCGGCGTAGGTCACGAGGTCGTCGTCCTCGAGGGCGTCCTGCCGGCTGAACAGCAGGTCGTGCATCTCCCAGAACGCGCCCTGCCGCCCGGCGGCCTCCGCCGCGGCGGCGGCCCGGCGCGCGTGCGGGTGCAGGCCGTCGAGCGGGACGTGCCGGACGACGTAGCGCAGTTCCGTGCCGAAGTGCTGCTTGAGGTCCCGCCACATGCCGGTCGCGCGGGCGCAGAAGGGGCACTCGAAGTCGAAGTACTCGACCACCGTGAGCGGGGCGTCCGGGTTGCCTCGGACGTGGTCGCGGTCCGGGTCGACGGGCGGGTCCAGCAGGGTCGGCAGGTCGGCGGTCGTCTCCCCCATGAACCGGGCGGCGACGGCGAACACCGCCCACCCGAGCAGGAGCGCCAGCACCATCGCGAGCAGCACGCCGACGGTGGCCTGGCCCGCCATCGGGGTGCCGTCGAAGGCGAGCTCGACGACCAGCAGCGACACGGTGAAGCCGATGCCGGACAGCGCCGCGCCGCCGAGCACGCTGCCGCTCCCGACGCCGTCCGGCAGGCGGCCGAGGCCGAGGCGCACCGCGACCAGGGTCACCGCCGCGATGCCGACGAGCTTGCCGACGACCAGGCCGAGGACGACGCCCCACGTCACCGGGGAGCCGAGCGCCTCGCCGAGCAGCCCGCCCCGCAGGTCGACGCCGGCGTTGGCGAGCGCGAACACGGGGACGATGACGAGCGTCGTCGGCCCGCGCAGCGAGTGCTGGAGACGGGCGTTGACGGAGATGGAGCGCGACAGGCTGCTGCGCACCGCCTGCGCGGCGACCGCCTGGGGCGACTGCCAGTAGTCCCGGAAGTCGGACTTCGCGAGCTCCACCGAGTGCCGCTGCGTGGCGTACGCCGGGACGAGCAGCCCGGCGACCATCCCGGCCAGCGACGGGTGCACGCCCGCCTGGACGGTCGCGTACCAGAGCACCGCCACCACGGCGACGTACGGCGAGCTGCGCCACTGCCGGGTGCGTCCGAGCAGCCACAGCGCCACGAGGCAGGCCAGGGCCAGGAGCAGCCACCCGGGCCGCAGCTCGTCGCTGTAGAACAGGCCCATCACGGCGACGGCGAGGAAGTCGTCGACGACGGTGAGAGCCAGCAGGAAGACCCGCAGCTGGTTGGACATCGCCGGCCCGACCACGGCCAGCGCCCCGAGCAGGAAGGCGGTGTCGGTGCCGACCACGACGCCCCAGCCGGCCGCGCCCTCGCCACCGTTCGACACCACCACGGCCAGGTAGATCAGCACCGGGAGGACGACGCCGGCGACACCCGCCGCCATGGGCAGCAGGGCGGCGCTGCGGTCGCGCAGCGAGCCCTCGGCGAGCTCGTGGCGCACCTCGAGGCCGACGAGGAAGAAGAACAGCACCATCAGGCCGTCGTTGACCCAGTGGTGCAGGTCCATCGAGACGCCGAGCGGACCGAGGCTGAACTCGGCGTGCACGTGCCACAGGTCGTCGTACAGCCCGGAGATGGGCGTGTTCGCCCACACCAGCGCCAGCAGGGTGACCACGGCCAGCAGGCCCGCGGCGCCCGCCTCGGTGCGCACCCGGTCGGACAGTCCTCGCAGCAGCCTCATCCCGCCTCCTTCCCCCGGGCCCGGCCCGGTCCTCGCGGGGACACCGAACATCCTGGGGGTCCGATTCAGTCCCGGGCTAGCGTGGACGGATGCAGATGCGCACCCTCGGCACCCACGGGCCCACCGTCTCCGCGCTCGGACTCGGCTGCATGGGCATGAGCCAGTCGTTCGGTCCGCGCCCGCCCCGCGAGGAGATGATCGCCTTCCTCCGGGCCGCGGTGGAGCGGGGCGTCACGTTCTTCGACACCGCCGAGGTCTACGGGCCGTTCCACAACGAGGAGCTCGTCGGCGAGGCGCTCGAGCCGGTGCGCGACGACGTCGTCCTCGCCACCAAGTTCGGCTTCGCCTTCGACGCGGACGGCAGGCAGAGCGGCGTGACGAGCCGACCCGAGGACATCCGGTCCGCGGTCGACGGCTCGCTGCGACGGCTGAGGACCGACACGATCGACGTCCTCCACCAGCACCGCGTCGACCCCGACGTGCCCATCGAGGACGTCGCCGGGACGGTCGGCGAGCTCGTCGCCGAGGGCAAGGTGCGCCACCTGGGGCTGTCGGAGGCCGGGGCCGGCACCATCCGTCGCGCCCACGCCGTCCACCCGGTGACGGCGCTGCAGAGCGAGTACTCGCTGTTCTGGCGGGAGCCCGAGGCCGAGATCCTGCCCACCCTGGCCGAGCTGGGCGTCGGCTTCGTGCCGTTCAGCCCGCTGGGCCGCGGCTTCCTCACCGGCCAGGTGGGTGCGGACGCCGAGTTCGGCGAGGGCGACATCCGCGCCACCCTGCCCCGCTTCGAGCGGGAGGCCCTCGAGGCGAACCTGGCGCTGGTCGACCGCGTGCGCGTCGTGGCCGACCGCCGCGGGACGACGGTGGGGCAGGTCGCGCTGGCCTGGCTGCTCGCCCAGCAGCCGTGGGTCGTGCCCATCCCCGGCACCCGTCGCCTCGAGCGGCTCGACGAGAACCTCGGCGCCGCGGACGTCGTCCTCACCGCCGACGACCTCGCCGAGCTGGACCGCGCCTCCACGGAGGTGCGCGTCACCGGCGAGCGCTACCCCGAGGCGATGGCGAAGCTCATCGACCGCTGAGGGCGGTCGACTGCTCGACCACCTGAAGGCCACGTTGGTGGAGCAGCACGCGAGCCCCCGGCCCTCAGGTGGTCGAGCAGCGCGCGAGCGCAGCGAGCGCGCATCGTCGAGACCACGGCGAGAGACCCAGGTCCGGTCCCGGTGGTCTCGACGACGCGGAGCCGCTGGCGCGGCTCGGCTGCTCGACCACCTGAACGCCGAAGGTGGTCGAGCAGCCCGCGAGCCCCCGGCCCTCAGGTGGTCGAGCAGCATGCGAGCCCCCGGCGAGCGCGCGTCGTCGAGACCACGGTGAGAGACCCAGGTCCGGTTCCGGTGGTCTCGACGCCGCGGAGCCGCTGGCGCGGCTCGGCTGCTCGACCACCTGAGATCGCGCGCTCGGCTGCTCGACCACCTGAGAACGGGGGGCTCGGCGATCAGACGGGCGCCGCGGCGCCCGCGGCGCGGGCCTGCTGCACCAGCGAGCGGACCTGCGAGCGGAGGTTGCGACGGTTCGTCGCCGCCAGCCAGCCGTTGGGCAGCGAGAGCCGCACGACCTTGCGCCACGCGCTGGTGACCTGGGTGGCCAGCGGCGCGGAGTGGTAGCGCAGCCCGTACCGCTCGAACACCGCTCGCACGGCCGGGGCGATCTGCTGGTAGCGGTTGCTGGGCAGGTCGGGGAACAGGTGGTGCTCGATCTGGTGCGACAGGTTCCCCGCCATCAGGTGCAGCGCCGGGGAGCCGGAGATGTTCGCCGAGCCCAGCATCTGACGCAGGTACCAGTCGCCGCGTGTCTCGTCCTCGGGCAGCGTCTCGCGCTCGAAGGTCTCCACGCCCTCGGGGAAGTGCCCGCACATGATCACCGAGTGGCTCCACACGTTGCGGACCAGGCAGGCGGTGAGGTTCGCCGCGAGCGTCGCCCGCCAGCCGGGCCCCGACAGCAGCGGGTGGACGACGACGTCCTTCGTCAGCTGCTGGCCCGCCTTGCGCAGCGTCGCCCGGCTGCGGGTCTTGAGGTCGTCGGAGAACCCCTCGCCCGCCCGCAGCTCGTCGCCGACGTTGAGGTCGTACAACGCGATGCCGTACTCGAAGAAGCAGGCGTTGACGAGGTTCCAGAAGGGCTGGACGAGGTGCCGCGCGCGCCACGGCTGGTCCTCGTCGACCCGCAGGATGCCGTAGCCGAGGTCGTTGTCCTCGCCGAGGATGTTCGTGTAGGCGTGGTGCTCCTCGTTGTGCGCCTTCTTCCACTGCTCGACGGGCGAGGCGTGGTCCCAGTCCCAGGTCTGCGAGTGGATGCGCGGGTCGCGCATCCAGTCCCACTGCCCGTGGAGCACGTTGTGGCCGATCTCCATGTTGTCGAGGATCTTGGCGGCGGCGAGGGACGCGGTGCCGAGCACCCACGCCGGTCGCCAGCGGCCGGCCAGCAGGACGACGCGACCGCCCCACTCCAGCCCGCGCTGGACGGCGATGACCCGTCGGATGTACGCCGCGTCGCGGGCGCCGCGCGTGGTGAGCACGCCCTGGCGGATGGCGTCGAGCTCGCGGCCGAGCGCCTCGACGTCGGCGTCGGTGAGGTGCTCCGCGGGACCTCCGCGGGCGGGCGCCTCGGTGGGCGCGATCTGCGCGGTCGTCATGTCGAGCCTCCTGGACGATGGGCTGGAGGGCAGTACCCAGCATCGCCCAGGCCGTGCACGGCCGCCGTGGCGGGGCCGGGTGAGGTCCGGCAACGGGCATCTCGTGGGCGAGGGCGGGGGTACCGTGGGGGAGCGGCGCCTCGCGGGACCTCCCGCGGCTCGGGGACGCGTGATCGAGGTGGAGGGGCACGCGCATGGGGAACGACCTCCGAGGTGTCCCGACGGACGCCCTCGAGGCGCGACGCCAGGCCGCACTGGCGGAGTACGGGGTGCTCGACGAGCACCACGCCTCGCGCGCCGAGCTGCACGCGCTCGTGGCGCTGGCGGCGGCGGCGTCCGGCGTGCCCAAGGCCGCCATCAACCTGCTGACGGAGGACGAGCAGCACCAGATCGAGGCCGTGGGCTTCGAGGGCGGTGTCACCCCGCGGTCGGAGTCGCTGTGCTCGGTGGTCGTCGACGAGCCGGAGCCGGTGGTGCTGAGCGACGCCAGCCAGGACCCGCGCTTCGAGGACAACCCGTGGGTCACCGGCTCGGCGGAGGTCCGCTTCTACGCCACGTTCCAGCTCCGGACGCCGGCGAAGGTCGCCGTCGGCACCCTCTGCCTGTTCGACTCCCGACCCCGGCAGCTCACCGAGCAGGACCGCCGGCTGCTCCAGGTCCTGGCCGCGCGGGTCGCCGACGTCCTGGAGCTGGAGCTGCAGTCACGGCGCTGGCAGCGGACGGTCCGGACGCTGGAGCGCACGAACGCCCGGCTGGTCGACTTCGCCGCCACCGTCAGCCACGACCTGCGTGGCCCGCTGGCGACGGTCGAGATGGCCCTCGGGATCCTGGAGGAGCAGCTCGAGGCGGCGTCCGGACCCGGCGCCACGAGCGGCGGGGCCTTCGGCACCCGGGACCTGCTCGCCCGTGCCAGGCGGTCCACCGAGCGGATGTCGTCGACCATCGGTCACCTGCTGGCGGAGTCCCGGATGTCCGACACCGACCGGGTCCGACCCACCTCGTGGCGCCGGGTGGCGGCCGACGCCGTCGAGGACCTGGGCCACGAGGTCGACGGCCTCCAGGTCACCCTGGACCCCGCCGACGCCCTGGTGTGCTGCCGTCCCGTGGGCCTGCGCCTGGTCCTGCAGAACATCCTGTCCAACGCCGCGCGGTACGCCGGCCCGACCGATCCCCGCATCGAGGTCGGGTGCCGACCGGTCGACGGTGGCGGGTCCGAGATCTCCGTCGTCGACCACGGGCCGGGCGTCCCCCGGGCCGACCGGCACCGCATCTTCGCGTCGCGTCAGCGGGGCAGCGACACGGCCGGCGACGACGAGGGCCACGGCCTCGGCCTCGCCACCGCCCACCGGCTGCTCGCGGAGATGGGCGGGCGGCTGGAGGTGCGCGACACGCCGGGTGGCGGGGCCACGTTCGCGCTGTGGCTCCCGGACCCCGCCGGAGCGTAGGCGGTCGGCGCGGGCCCGGCCGGCCCTGACGCCGGGTCCCCGCCGGAGCCCGCGACCTGTCACCCTGGGCTCGGTCGCTCCCAGTCGAGCGCGACCGAACGACCCCGACGGGGTCACGGCAGGAGCGGACATGACCGACCACGGCCCCTTCGGGGCGACCCTCGAGCTCCGCTACCAGGCGGCGCTGCCGTCGCTGGTGCCCCTCATGGCGGAGGTGGACTCCTCGACGATGCTGCGGGGGCGGTTGACCAGCGTCAGCGAGAACCGGTGGTCGTCGCTCACCGTGCTCGTCGAGCCCGGGCACGACGTCGGAGAGAGCCTCGCCGCCCTGACGGCGTTCCACGCCGTCGCGGTCGACCGGCTGGGCTGACGCAGAACCGCCCCGCCCGGCATGGGGTCCGGGCGGGACGGCGGTCAAACCTTAAACCATTGGTAACCACATGTTCTAGTCCTCGGGGGCGCCGGACCACGGTCCGGCCGACGGAGGCGGTCGGGACGGTCCGTAGGGTCGGGGTGTCAGCGGCGTCCTGGGCGTCGTCCACCACCCCGGAGGTCCCATGCGTCGTGTCTCCTCGGCGGAGGCCACCGCGGACGGCGGCGAGAGCGCGCGACAGCCCGGGGCCGCGGCGACGAGGCCCGTCGTCCCCGGACCGACGGGCGGGGACATGCTCCGCGCGATGCGGGGCATCCGCCGCGACCCGATCGCCTTCCTCGCCGAGACGGCCGAGCGCCACGGCGACCTGGTCGGGTTCCCGGTGCCGGGGCCGCCCGCCGTCCTGCTGAACGACCCCGCCGACGTCGCTCGCGTGCTGCGGACGGCGTCGCGCTCGTGGTCGAAGGACACGCGGCAGTGGTCCGCGCTCGCCGAGGTCACCGGACCGGGGCTGCTGGCCTCCGACCAGCCGGCCTGGATCACGCGGCGCCGCGCCGCGGCCCCCGCCTTCCACCACCAGCGCCTGGAGGCCCTCGGCGCCGACGTCGTCGAGGCCGCCGACTCCGCCGTCCACGCCCACCTGGCCGGGCACCGCACGGGGCCGGTCGACGTCGCCGTGCTGACCCACCAGGTCGGCCTGGACGTCGTGGGCCGTCTGCTCTTCTCGCAGGACCTCTCGGGCCACGCCACCTCCGTGCTGCGGGCCACGAGCGCCGGGTCCGAGGCCATCGTCCGCTCGGCGCGGTCGATGCTGCCGCTCCCCCGGTGGGCGCCCACCCTCGCCAACCTCCGCCTGCGCAGCGCCCGGCGCCGGCTGACGGCGGCGACAGCAGCGATCATCGAGCGGCGCCACGTCGACACGCAGGGCCGGGGCGCCGCGTCGTACGGCGACGACCTGCTCGGACTCCTGCTGGACGGCGGGCTGACCGACGCCGAGGTCGGCGACGAGCTGGCGACGATGGTGGTGGCCGGGCACGAGACCGTCGCGTCGGCCCTGACCTGGACCCTGATGCTGCTGGCCGAGCACCCCGAGGTCCAGGACCGGGTGGCGCAGGAGGTCGCCGCCCTCGACGGACCGCCGTCCCTCCTCGGCCACCAGGCGACGCTGCCGTGGACCCGGGCGGCCGTCGACGAGGCCCTGCGGCTCTACCCCCCGGCGTGGCTCATCTCGCGCCGGGCGCGGGAGCCGGTGACGCTGGGGGGCCAGCAGTTCCCCGCGGGCACGCTGGCGATCATCAGCCCCTTCGTGCTGCAGCGCCGCGCACAGCACTGGCCCGACCCGCTCACCTTCGACCCGCAGCGCTTCCTCGGCTCGGGCGGGCGGCACACGGCGTACCTGCCGTTCGGGGACGGCCCGCGGCTGTGCATCGGCCGCGAGCTCGCCCTGGGCGAGATGGTCGTCGTCCTCACCCGCCTGGTGGCGCGGTTCCGGGTCGAGGTCCCCGACGGGTGGGTCCGGCCCCGCTACGAGATCGGGGCAGCGATCCACCCCCACGGGGGCATGCCCCTCGTGCTGCGCAGCACGACCTGACGCCGACCGGCCGACCCGCTCTAGTCGAGGGCGAGGAGCTCGCTGGCGCTCAGCTGGTTGTCGGGCGCCGCCGCACGCTCGAGGATGCGGCGGCCGCGAGCCTCGTCGACGTCACTGGGGACGACCAGCAGGCGCAGGGCACGGTCCGGCGAGAGCCGGACGACCATGAGGTGGGTGTCGTCGGAGGGGAACGACCCGACCTTGACCGGGCCGCGCGCGGCGCGCACGCGGTGCAGGCTGCGGACACCCGGCTCGGCGTTCCAGTCGGGTCGGGAGAACAGCAGTCGTGCGGGCCGGCCGGCCTCGGCGGGGAAGTGGTCGACGAGGTCGGCGGCCTCCACGGCGAGGTCGCGGGACCGCGGGTGCCAGGCACCCTCGAGCGGGGTCCCACGGACGGGGGCCCGCACCGCGATGCGGAGGCCCTCGGCGCCGGTGGTGCGGGGGGCCACGGTGGTGGCGGGACGTTCGGACGGTGACGTCGTCATGACGCCGACCTCTCTTGGCCGACCTCGGTGCTCGGCGAGCACGGTCGCGGTCGGACCGGTTGCTCGACGGTAGCGCGCCCGGGTCCTCGTCCCCTCTTCCTCGACCCGCGGAGCCCTGCCTGCCACGCCGCCGGGGGAAGCCCCCGGGTCCGGACAGCGTTGCCCCGGGGTGAGGCTCTCCCTGCTCGACCGCTCGCGGACCCGGTCCGGCGAGACGGACGCCGCGGCCGTCGCGGCGACGGTGGCGCGGGCCGTCGACGCCGAGGCCGCGGGCTACCACCGCTTCTGGGTGGCCGAGCACCACGCCGTCCCCGGGATCGCGTCGGGGGCGCCGCCGGTGCTGCTCGCCGCCATCGGCGCGCGCACCGACCGGATGCGGATCGGCTCCGGGGGCGTGATGCTCCCGCTGCACCAGCCGCTCGTGGTGGCGGAGCAGTTCCTGCTGCTCGAGGCGCTGCAGCCCGGCCGGGTCGATCTGGGCCTGGGCCGTTCCCTCGGCTTCACCCCTCCCGTGCGGCGGGCGCTGCGGCGGGAGGACCAGGACCCGCAGGACTTCGTGGACGACCTCACCGAGCTGCGCGCCCTGCTCGACGGCACCGGCGAGGTGACCGCGCGGCCCGCCACCGCCGGGCGCGTCCCCATGCACGTGCTCGCGGTCCGCGACGGCGTGGAGGTGGCCGCGCGGCTGGGGCTCCCCGTCGTCGTCGGCGGGCCGGCCGTCGGCTCGGAGGAGATGGCCCGCACGCTCGCCGACTACCGCCGCACCTTCCGGCCCGCGCACGGAAGTCGGCCCTCGGTGACGATCTCGCTCGACGTCACCGTCGCCGACGACGACGCGACGGCCCGGGAGCTGGCCCTCCCCGAGGCGTGGGCGATGGCCTGGTCCCGCCGGAGCGGCGAGTTCCCGCCCCTCCAGCCGGTCGCCACGATCCGCGACCAGCCGTGGCCCGACCAGGTCAGGGACCGCGTCGAGCGCTCCCTCGACGGTGCGGTCGCCGGCGGGCCGGCGGCCGTCCGGCGGCGCCTGGAGCGTCTCGTCGAGCGCACCGGGGCCGACGAGATCATGGCCAGCACCTCGACGTACGACGTCGATGCGCTGCGCTCCTCCGACCGGATGCTCCGGGACCTGGTCGCCTGAGCCGGCCCGGCCCGGCCCTGTCCGACCCGCCCGGTCCGACCCGGTCAGCCGGTCCGGTCGGCGGGCCGGGTGTAGACGGTGACGCCGTCGTGGTCGGCGCGCACGAGCTCGCCGCGGGCGGCGAGCAGCTCGAGGTGGGCGCGCGTCTCCATGGTCGCGAGACCCGCGTCGAAGGTGTTCAGCTCGCCGAGGCTGCGGGCGTGACGGGTCCAGGGCAGCGCCGTGGCCACGTCGTGCGCCGTCGCGGACCCGTCCGCCGCGACCGTCTCGCGGCAGGCGGCGAGCCGCTGCTCGTGGTGGGCGAGCAGCTCGTCGACCCGGGCGTGGCTCGAGTCGGTCACGGGCCCGTGGGCGGGGAGGAGTCGCAGGTCGGGCAGGCCGCGCACACGGGCGAGCGAGGTCAGGAAGTCGCCCAGCGGGTTCGCGACCGGCGCCGGCTCGAACCCGATGGACGGCGTGATGGTCGGCAGCACGTGGTCCCCGGCGAACAGCAGGCCGGCCGCGCGGTCGGCGAAGACGACGTGACCGCGGGTGTGGCCCGGCGTGGGGACGACGTCCAGCGCCCGGTCCCCCACCTCCAGGACGTCGTCGCCGTCGAGCCAGGCGTCGGGGTGGCCCCACTCGGAGAGGTCGACCCGCAGCCCCTGGGCGTGCCGGACCCACTCGGCCGCGAGCCCGGGCGCCCCGCACCGCCGGAGGACCACGGCGCTGCCACCCCCGGACGGCGTCCCGGTGGGGCCGGCGTCGTGCATGGCGTCCAGGTTCGCGCGCTCCCCGGCGCCCAGGCTGACGTGGGCGCCGACCTCGCGGGCGAGGACGGTGGCCAGCGTGTAGTGGTCGCGGTGGGCGTGGGTGACGAGGAACCGGCCGATGTCGCCCACCGCGGCCCCGATCGTGGCGAGCCCGGCCTCGAGCCGCTCCCGGGCGGCCTCGATCGCCCATCCCCCGTCGACCAGCGTCAGCCCGCCCTCGGACTCCAGCACGTACACGTTGACGGCGCGCAGGCCGTCGTTCGGCAGCGGCAGCGGGATCCGGTGCACACCGGGCGCTGCCGGCCAGGCACCCGCGACGCTCCACGGGGCACCGGAGTCGGGCGAGACCGCTCGCGCGGTCGACGAGTCGGTCACCGGCCGATCCTCGCACCGACGCGCCGAGCGGAGCCGACACCCCGACGGGG
>NZ_JAKUHT010000006.1 GCF_022436705.1 Nocardioides sp. CFH 31398
CCCGCCGCCGGTGCCGGCCCCGGCCCCGCCGGCCCGGGTCGGCGCGGGCGCAGCGGTCGAGCCGGACCCCAGCGGCGTCATCTGGCAGGGCGACATCGCGTACGCCGGGCCGCTGGTCGTCGACGCCCGGGCGGGCTCGGTGCTGCTCTCGGGCCGGCGGGTCGCCCTGCCGGCCGAGGAGCTCGACCTGCTCGTCGCCCTGCTGCGCACCGGGCGCCGCGTGCGCAGCCGCGCCGACCTCGTCCTCGCCATGCGAGGTGAGGGAGCGACCTCCCACTTCGTCAACGAGGCCGACAAGCGGGTCGTCGACCAGCACGTCGAGAGCCTGCAGCAGCACCTCGGCGACGACCCCGCGAACCCCCGTCTCGTCGAGACGGTGCGGGGCGTGGGCTTCCGCATGGCCGTCCGGCCCGCCTGATCCTGCGCCTCGACGCGACGAGGCCGCCGGAGCTGACCGGCCGGGCCCGGCGGCGGGGGGCCGCCGGGCCCGACCGGCTCGGTGCCGGCGCCCTGGTGCAGTGGGGGAGGGGCGTGGTCGGAGGGACCCGGCCGACGGGCTCAGTCGCGGGTGACCTTGTCGGACCTCGTCCGCTCGTCGAAGGCGAAGATCGCGACCGGCACGTCGGTGGAGATGGTGCGGCGCACGACGTCGTCGCTGCCCGCGGTGGTCTCGACGTACACGGTCGCGTCGAACGACAGCGTGACGCCGCGGGAGCCGGCGGGCACGGAGCCCAGCTTCTGGTCCTGGAGCTCGAAGGACCCCTTCGGGGAGGTGATGAGCATGCCGTCGGCGTTGCCGGCCGGCTCCGGGTCCAGCGTCACGTCGCGGGCCTCGGCGTCCAGGCGGTAGGGCTCGCGGGCCCGACGGTCGGCCTTCCCGTCCGCGCCGACGACGGTCGAGGTCACGTCGACGTCGCCGAGGTAGACCTCCCGCTTGCTGTCGAACGGGTCCCGCTCGCCGCGGGAGGTGTCGAACGCCTGGATCGTGTAGGTGAAGTACTTGCCGCCCTTGGCGAACCACTCGTGGGTCCGCGGGGTGCGGGCGGTCGGGTACATCGTGAGGACGACGTCGATGTCGTCCTCGCCGCGGACCGACAGGTGCTTCTGGACGGTGCCGTCGCGGGTGAACTCCGAGGCGATCGGGTCGGGTGCGGCCTCGGGGGCCGCGGCGGCCGGCTGCGGGTCGCCGCCGACGAGACCGGCGGCGGTGTCGACGAGCCCGCAGGACGAGGTCGCCACCGCGGTGGCGGCGAGCAGGGCGCCCAGGGCGAGCCTGGTGCGGAGACGGGACGAGACACTCACGACTGGAACCCCCGGTTGCGCTTCATGATCTTGAGGACCATCCAGGCGGTCTGGATGACGGTGACGATGCCGAGCAGCGGCCAGCCCACGGCGAGGACGGCGGAGCGAAGGTCGACGGAGAGCTGGACCCAGATGGCCAGCCCGGCCAGCACGACGACGAGCAGGGTCAGGTAGGGGTACAGCCAGGCGCTGCCGCGCCCGCTCTCCGCCTTGGCCTGGGCCGCCCAGTTGTCGGACTGCTGGTGGGAGAAGAACTTGAGCCAGGCGCGGACGAAGTGCCCCATGCGGACCCACATGTAGACCTCGGCCTGCACGAGCGTGCCCGCGAACAGGTAGTCGCGCTTGTTGGCGTTCGCCATGGAGCGGACGACCTTGAGGTTCAGCAGGATCGCCACCGTCGGCGGGATCAGCCACCAGGCCTGGAACACGAACGCGTCGATGGTGAGCGAGCCGATGAGCAGCAGGAGGAAGCCGACGCGGGTCAGGATGTTGAGGACCATCGAGGCGTGCTCGAACCAGCGCAGCCGCAGGTTCGGGTGGAGCGGTTGGCCGCGGGTGTCGCCGCGCTGGCCGGGCCACATGAGGTCGATGGCGCCGAAGTTCCACTTGACCTGCTGGGCGTCGAGCGAGCGCAGGGTGGTCATGCCGCCGACGTGGGCGCGGGCCGACGCGCTGATCTTGGTGAGGTAGCCGGCGCTCTTGATCTGCAGGGAGAGCAGCGAGTCCTCGACCTCGCTGTCGTTCACCCACGGCGTGCGCTGGTGGCTCTGCGCCATGACCTCGCGCAGGGCGCGGGTCGAGAAGAGCGAGAACTGGCCGCCGAGCACCGCCATGTTGCGGCCCCGCAGCAGGTTCTGCATGTTGAAGGCGGCGAACTGGGCGCGCTGCCCGGCGACCAGCCAGCGGCCGACGCGGGTGTCCATCGCGCTGTCGTCGATGGAGTAGATGGCGGAGATGCCGCCGATCCGGTCGTCGCTGGTGATCTCGGCGACCAGCGCCTCGACGGCGTCGGGCTCCGGCGTGGTGTCGCCGTCGACGCCGAGCATGTAGTCGAAGTCGGAGACCAGGGCGAAGCCGTGGTTCAGGGCGCCGACCTTCTTGTCGGGGTTCACGCCGATGTCGTGGACGTAGATCTCGGTGGTCTGCGTGCCGAGCTCGGTGGTCCGCTCGTGCTTGCCGGCCCAGTGCGACGCGATCTCGACGGTGTCGTCGCTGGTGTTGTTGACGATCAGGTGGATGACGTCGGGCAGCCGGGTCTGCATCAGCAGGCTGTCGAGGACGCCCCCGATGGTCTCGGCCTCGTTGTACGCCGGGATCACGCACCCGACGGTCGGGCGGCGCTCCTCGATCGCAGCGACCTCGGCGAGGAACTGCTCGGCGTAGGCGTTCATGCCGGGGTCGGGGACGCGCACGTAGTGCGGGTCGACCGCGGGGGCGGCGGCCGGGGGGGCCGGCTGCGGGATGACGACCGGGGCCGGGGCCGGGGCGGCGGCGCGGGTGCGGGTGCGGCGTGTCATGAGGGGTCCTCGTCGGTGGTGGTGGGCGAGGGGGGGACGGTGGTGTGGCACTGCTCGCCGTCCTGGTCGGCGTCGGGCAGGTGGGGCAGCCCGAGCCGGCCGAGCACGGTCTCCTGACCGGTCCGGACGGCCACGGGGGCGACGGTGAGGTCGTCGTACTTGCAGTAGCTGGTGCCCCGTCCGAGGTAGGGGCTGTAGGGCCCGGGGCCGACCACGATCCGCAGGTCGGTGCGGGTGGTGAGCTGGCCGCCGAGGCGGAAGGCGCCGTTCTCGTCGGTGGTGGCGGAGGCCAGGACGGTGCCCCGCGCGTCCATCAGCTGGACCTGGCCGTCCTCGAGGGGGGCGTCGGGGCGGTTGGCGTCCACCAGGGTGCCGCGGAGCGAGGCACCGCGCTCGGTGAGCTGCACGGAGTCGAACGCCGGGCGCCCGGGCCGGACCTCCTTGCGCAGGGTGGCCGTGGTGCCCAGGTAGTTGCCGGAGCCCGGGACGATGACGCGGTAGCGCCCGGGGTAGAGGCCGGTGAAGGTGTAGGAGCCGCCGCGCATCCGGGTGACCCAGAACTGGCCGGTCCGCGCCGAGACGGCGGTGGCCCAGCCGTCGCCGGACGCCCTCGAGTCACCGGCGAACACGTCGACGAGCAGGGTGCCGGCCCTCGTTGCGAGCGCGATGTCGACCGGCTTGTAGGCGCCGGCGCGCAGGCGGGGCAGGTAGAGGCTCTTCGCGGTCCAGCCGCCCTTGGCGTCGTAGGTGAACACCGAGTAGGCGCCGGCGGGCAGGCCTCCGAGGGCGTAGCCGCCCGAGCTGTCCGCGGTGGTGGTGAAGACCGTCTGGTCCTTCCGCGCGGCGACGACCCGCGCCCGCGGGGCGACCTTGCCGCCCGCCCTCACGGTCCCGCCGATGGCCGCGCCCTGCACGAGGCGGACGGTGCGCTGCACGGTGCGGCCGGCGACGACGGTGACCTCGACGGTGGACGGCGCCCGCTTGGTGACGTCGTACGTCGGGCGGCGGTCGCTGACCGTGAGGCGGTAGGTACCGGGCGCGAGGTCGAGGGAGTAGACGCCCCCGGTGACCCGGCGCGTGCCGCTCCGGGTGCCGTCGGTGCCCGCCCAGGTCAGGTCGGCCGCGCTGTCGCCGAGGCCCACGATCGCTCCGCGCACGCCGCCCGTGGGTCCGGCGGCCTGCGCCGGGGCCGCCGTGACGACGAGCGCGCTCATCAGCAGGGCCACCACGGTCGGCACGAGGCCGAGCACGATGGTCACGAGGGCCCCCCGGCCCGGCTGGTCAGTTCGCATGTCTCGACGCTAGGAGGCAGTTGACGCCTCAACCAGTGGCTTGGGGAAGCCTGCAGGGGATGTGGAGGGGGCCCTGAGGACGCCCGGCGCAAGTGATGAGGCTGTCTTGAGGAACGGCGTGACCGGGATCTCCTGGGGCCCCGGGGCAACCGATCGGTCGCCCCGTCCGTAGACGGGGTGAGAGGCTGCAGGCACGACGGGGAGGCGACGTGGGGATCGACTGGGAGCGCGAGCTGGATCGCGCCATCGCGCCGGGCGGCGACCGGCCGCCGTCCGACTTCGTGGCGCCGGGACGTCGTGCGCTGCGTCGTCGCCGGACGGCCGTCAGCGCGGCGTCGGCGGCCGCGGTGGCGGTCGTGGTGGGCCTGGGGTCCCTGGTGGGCGGCTCCGCGGGGCTCGTCGGGGAGCCACCCGCGGGCATCGGTGTCGCGGAGGACCCGTCGCAGGGTCCGTCGGAGGGCGGCACGGTCGACCGGGTCGAGGACGGGCCGACCCGCGGGGGCGCCGCGGACCTTCGGATGTCCTGCCGGATGTGGGACGCCGAGCCCCACCCCGCCCGCTACGACGGCCGCGGCACCCTCTGCCTGGCGGAGGGGGCGGAGGTCCTCGAGCGGGTCCCCGACCCCCTGGGCTACGGCTCGGCGGGCAAGTCCGTGGGCCTGCACCTCGCCGTCGACGGCGGCGAGCAGTTCGCCCTCGCGACGTGGCGCCCGGACGACCGCTCCCAGGTCTCGGACCGCGCTGCGGGTGAGCTGAGCGACTGGCTGCCCGCCCAGGTGGCCGCCCAGCGCGACCGCGACGTCGACGCGGCCGCGGAGGGCTGGGTCAGCCTGACCGACGACGGCGAGATGGTCGCGGGCCCGGGCGTCGACCTCGTCGAGCTGGTCGAGGTCGACCTCGGCCCCGGCTTCGCGCCCGACGGTGTCTCGTCGTGGGCGGCCGAGCTGCGGGTCGACGGCGTCCGCGAGCTGGTGCTGCTGCGCAACCTCGCCGACGGCACCGAGGTCGTCCGGCAGAGCGGCGACTTCGCGACCTTCGAGGCGTTCGTCGCCGACGCGGAGGAGCGCTACCCGGAGATCGGCGGTTCCTGGTGAGGAAGGCCGACCGCGAGGCGGAGTACGTCGACTTCGTGGCCGCCCGGCAGGCCCACCTGCGTCGCATCGCGCGTGGCGTGTGCCGCGACCACCACCAGGCCGAGGACGTCCTGCAGAACGCCCTGGTCAAGCTCTACGTGGCGTGGCCGCGCGTGCGTCTCGAGAACGCGGAGGCCTACACGCGCCGCATCATCGTGCGCGCGCACCTCGACGAGGTGCGCCGCCCCTTCCGCTCCCGCGAGGTCGTCGGGCTGGACGGCCACGACCGCGGGGCGCCCGAGGGTGCGTCGTACGAGGACCGCAGCGCGCTCACCGAGGCCCTGCGGGCGCTGCCGGAGATGCAGCGCAAGGTGGTCGTGCTGCGCCACTGGGTGGGGCTGTCGACGAAGGAGACCGCAGCCGACCTGGGCATCGCGGAGGGCACCGTGAAGTCGTACTGCTCACGGGCGCTGACCCGGCTCGAGGTCGCCCTGGCCGCCACGTCGTGACCCTCGGCGCCGTGCCACGGCGGCGCCCGCGCGGGTCAGGGCCTCGGTGAGCACCTCGGTGGTGGTGGCGTAGTTCAGACGCACGTGCCCCGCGCCCCCGGTGCCGAACGCGTGACCGGCGCTGAGGGCCACCCGGGCCTCGTCGAGGAAGAACCGGGCCGGACCGGCGAGGTCGGTCATCTCGCCGGGCCCGTCCACGGTCGTCTCGCCCCCGGACGGCAGGCCGAGCGACCGGCAGTCGAGCCAGGCCAGGTAGGTGCCCTCCGGGTGGGTGAACCCGACACCCGGCAGGTGCTCGGCGACCAGGTCGCCCAGCAGCGCCCGCTTGCCGGCGAGGCCGGCGAGCAGCGCGTCCAGCCACGGCTCGCCGTGCGCCATCGCGGCGGTGTGGGCGAGGACGGCGACGTGGCTCGCCCCGTGACCCACCTCCTCGGGCAGGCGGGCGAGGTCGTCGGCGGCCTCGGGTCCGGCCACGAGGACCGCCGCCTTCAGGCCCGCCAGGTTCCACGTCTTCGACGCCGACGTGACCGCGAAGGCGTCCTCGGCCCCGGCGACGCTCAGGTACGGCGTGAACGAGGCGCCGTCGAGGACCAGCGGCGCGTGGATCTCGTCGGCGACGACCCGGGCGCCGTGGCGGCGCGCCACCGCGGCGACCGCCTCCAGCTCGGCGCGCGTGTGCACGGCGCCGGTGGGGTTGTGGGGGTTGCTCATCAGGTACGCCGCCCGCCCGCCGCCGGCGACCGCCTCGCCCAGCAGCCGGTCGAGGTCGTCGACGTCGAGACGGCCCTCGGCGCTCAGCGCGGCCTCGACGACCCGGCGTCCGTCGTGGGCGACGAAGGCCGCGAACGGCGGGTAGACCGGCGCGCTGACGACGACCGTGTCACCGGGGTCGGTGACCAGCCGCACCGTCTCGACGACCCCCTGCATGACGTCGGGGACCAGCGCGGTGCGCCCCACGTCCACGCCGCTCCAGCCCCACCGCCGCTCGGCGAAGCCGGCCAGCGCCTCGGCGTACGCCGTCCCGACGGGGTAGCCGGTGTCCCCGCGCCGCATCGCGACCGACACCGCCTCGACCACCGGCTCCGCCAGGACGACGTCCATCTCGGCCACCCACAGCGGCAGCACGTCGGCGGGGTACTGCCGCCACTTGATGCTGGTGCGCTGGCGCAGCTCGGCGAGGCTCAGCTGCTCGAGGGGGTCCGCGACGCTCGTCATGGCCCCAGCGAACCACCCCGGCCGCCGCGGTCGCCGGACGGCGGTCGTCGACCACCTCAGGGGGCGGCGCCCATGGCCGCGAGGGCGGTGGCGACGCGGGGGTGGGCGCGGGCGCCGGTGCGGGCCACGCCGAGCAGGTGGCGGGCCGGGCGGGGGTCGCCGGTGAGCGGCACGCGGACGATGTCGTAGACCGAGGGCAGGTTCGCGAGCTGCGGCACCAGCGCGACGCCGAGGCCCGCGTGGACGAGCGCGGCGCCGGTGTCCCACTCGACCGCCTCGTGGGCCAGGTCGGGGGTGAAGCCCGCCGCGAGGCAGGCGCCGGCGACGAGGCGGTGGTACGGGCGGCCGGGCCGGTCCATGATCCACGGCTCGCCGGCCGCGTCGGCCAGCGAGACGGACGCCCGCCCGGCGAGGGGATGGTCCCGCGGGACGAGGAGGTCGAGGGGGTCCTCACCCAGCGGGTGCTGCTCGAAGCGCCGGTCGCTGCGCGACGGCGTCGCCTCCGTCGCCACGACGACGGCGAGGTCCGCGCGCTCGGCGAGCAGCAGGTCGAAGCACTCCACGGGGTCGGCCTCGACGATCCGGACGACGGTGCCGGGGTGCTGGTCGGCCACCGCGCGGGCGGCGCGGGGGAGCAGCGTCGCCGCCGCCGTCGAGAACCCGCACAGCGTCAGGTGGCCGCCGGGGCCGGCCTGCACCCGTGCCCGCGCCGCCTCCCAGCTCGCCGCCACCTCGTGCGCGTGGTCGAGCAGCACGAGCGCCGCCTCGGTCAGCCGGACGCCGCGCCCCTGCGGCTCGACGACCGGGGCGCCGACCTCCTTCGCCAGCGACCGCAGCTGCGCCGAGACCGCGGAGGGGCTGTACCCGCTCGCCTCGGCCGCGGCGGTGACGCTGCCGTGCTGCGCGACGAGGCGCAGGGCGTGGAGGCGCGCGTCGAGCATGCAGGATCCTTGCACGATCGGCCTCGGACCCTCGCGATGGTCCGCATCGTCGAGGGCGGTGGAGACTGGCCCGGTGATGACCCCGTGAGGATCGAGGAGATCGCCGTCTTCTCCCACCCGCTGCCGGTCGTGGGTGGGACCTACCGGATCGCGAGCGGCGAGGTCGACGCCCTCGACAGCACGCTCGTGCGCCTGACCGCGGACGACGGCTCCGTCGGCTGGGGCGAGACCTGCCCGGTGGGCCCGACGTACCAGCCGCACCACGCCCTCGGCGCGCGTGCGGCGCTGGCCGAGCTCGGCCCCGCCCTGCTCGGTGCCGACCCCACGCACCTGCGCGGTTTGCACCGCACGATGGACGGCGCGCTCGCGGGCCACCGCTACGCCAAGGCCGCCGTCGACGTCGCCGCCCACGACCTCGTCGCGCGCGCCCGCGGCGTCCGCGTCGCCGACCTCCTGGGCGGACCGCTCGTCGACTCGGTGCCGTCCTACTACGCGACGGGCGTCGGCGAGCCCGACGAGGTGGCGGAGGTCGCGGCCGCGAAGGTCGCCGCGGGCTACCGCCGGGTCCAGGTCAAGATCGGCGGGCGACCGGTCGAGGTCGACGTCGAGGTCGTCCGCCGGGTGTGGGGGCGGCTCGCCGGCACCGGGGCGCGGCTGGTCGTCGACGGCAACCGCTCGTTGACCACCGCGGACGTCGTCCGGCTGAGCCAGCAGTGTCGCGACGTGCCGCTGGTGCTCGAGCAGCCCTGCGACTCGCTCGCGGAGATCGAGGCGGTCCGTGACCGCCTCGCCCATCCCGTCCTCCTCGACGAGGCGGGCACCGACCTCGCCACCGCCGTCCGCGCGGCCGGCCGCGGCGCCGTCGACGGGTTCGCCATGAAGGTCACCCGGATCGGCGGGCTGCTGCCGATGGCGACGTTCCGCGACGTCTGCGAGGCGACGTCGCTGCCGCACGCCGTGGACGACGCGTGGGGCGGCGACGTCATCGCGGCCGCCTGCGTGCAGCTGGCCTCCACGGTGAGCCCGCGCCTGCTCGAGGGCGTGTGGATCGCCCAGCCCCACATCGCCGAGCACCTCGACCCGGACCACGGCCCCGAGGTGGTCGACGGCCGGATCGCGTTGCCCGACGGACCGGGGCTCGGCGTCGTGCCGCGCGAGGACCTGCTCGGGGTGCCGGTCGTCGTCCACGGCTGACACCGGGCGACCGTGCACTCCAGGCGCACGGTCCTACCTTGTTTCTCGCGATGGTGTGCACGGTCCCTGACTTGCAGACTGACGCTCATGACGACCCTCGCCGCGCGGGAGCACGCGCCCACCGCCGGCCCGGCCGACCCGCTCCTGCAGCCGTTCACGCTCGGCCACCTCGAGCTCCGCAACCGCGTCGTCAGCGCGTCGCACGAGCCGTCGTACACCGAGGACGGCATGCCGAAGGAGCGCTACCGGCGCTACCACGTGGAGAAGGCCCGCGGCGGCGTCGGCCTGACGATGATCGGTGGCTCCTCGGTGGTCTCGCCGGACAGCCCGCCGGCGTTCGGCAACATCGAGGTCCACCGCGACGAGGTCGTGCCGTGGTTGCGCGCGCTCGCCGACGAGGTCCACGACGCCGGGGCCGCGGTGATGATCCAGCTGACCCACCTCGGCCGGCGCTCCAGCAACTTCTCCGGTGACTGGCTGCCGCTGGTGTACCCCAGCGGGATGCGCGAGCCCGCGCACCGCTCGTTCCCGAAGGTCGCCGAGGCCTGGGACGTCGACCGCATCGTCGGGCACTACGTCGCCGCCGCCCGGCGCTGCCGTGCCGCCGGGCTCGACGGCGTCGAGCTCGAGGCGTACGGCCACCTGCTCGACGGCTTCCTCTCACCCGCCACCAACGACCGCGACGACGCGTACGGCGGGGACGCCGACCGCCGCCGCGCGTTCGGGCTGCGCGTGGTGCGCGAGATCCGCGCCGCCGTCGGCGACGACTTCCTCGTCGGGGTGCGGATGAGCATGGACGAGTGCCTCGTCGGCGGCGTCGGCCTCGACGAGGCCGTCGAGACGGTGGACGCGATGGCCGCCGAGGGCGTCGGGTTCCTGTCGGTCATCCGCGGCACCATCGACTCCGACGCGACGCTCGCGAAGGTCATCCCGTCGATGGGCGGCCGGTCCGCCCCGCACCTCGAGTTCGCCGGGCAGGTCCGCGCACGGGTCGGCGTCCCCGTCATGCACTCCTCGATGATCTCGGAGGTCGCCACCGCCCGGCACGCCATCAGCGCCGGCCTGCTCGACCTCGTCGGCCTCACCCGCCCGCAGATCGCCGACCCCCACCTGGTCGCCAAGGTCGCCCGCGGCGAGGAGGACCGCATCCGCCCCTGCGTCGGCGCCAACTACTGCCTCGACGCGATCTACGAGTCCGGCGACGCGAAGTGCCTGCACAACGCCGCCACCGGCCGTGAGCTCCTGTGGCCGCAGCTGGTCCCGCCGACCGAGCGGGCCCGGAGGCGGGCCGTCGTCGTCGGCGCGGGCATCGCCGGCCTCGAGGCCGCCCGGGTCCTGGGGGAGCGTGGCCACGACGTCACCGTCCTCGAGGCCAACGCCGCCCCCGGCGGCCAGGTCCGCCTCGCCGCCGCCGCACCCCGGCGCCGCGACCTCGTCGGCGTCGTCGACTGGCGCGTCGCCGAGGCCGCCCACCTCGGCGTCGAGATCCGCTGCGGCGTGGTCGCCGAGCCGGACGACGTCCTCGCCCTCGACCCCGACGTGGTCGTGGTCGCCACCGGCGGGCTGCCGAACACCGACGTCCTCGACGCCGGCGCCGAGCTCGTCCTCGACACCTGGGACGTGCTGTCCGGCGACCGCCACCCCACCGGCACGGTCCTCGTGTACGACGACCACGGTGGCGAGGCCGCCCTCGGCACGGTCGAGCTGCTGGCCGGCCGCGGCTGCGACGTCGAGCTCGTCACCCCGGAGCGCACGGTCGGCATCGGCGTCGGCGGCATGAACTCCCCGGGCTACCTCACCGCGTTCGCCACCCACGACGTCCGCACCACGCTCGCCACCCGCCTGCGGTCGGTGAGCCGGGTGCCGGGCAGCCGCCGGCTCGTCGCCGAGCTCGGCAGCGACTACACCGACCGCACGTGGCGCCGCGAGGTCGACGCCGTCGTCGTCGAGCACGGCACCGTGCCGGCCGACGACCTCTACCACCGCCTCGTGCCCGGGTCGACGAACCTCGGGGAGGTCGACCAGGACGCCCTGCTCGCCGGCCGGCCGCAGGCGATCGCCACCAACCCGACCGGCGGCTACCAGCTGTTCCGCATCGGCGACGCGGTCTGCAGCCGCAACATCCACGCCGCCGTCTACGACGCGCTCCGGCTCTGCGTCGCGATCTGACCCCGAGAGGCACCCCCGATGACCGCGCAGCCCACCGCCCCGCCGCCCACCGACCTCGAGTGGGACCTCCTCGAGCGGGTCCCCGGGCGCCCGCTGCCCGGCCACCTCTACACCGACCCGGGCGTGTACGACGCCGACCTGCGCCACGTCTTCGGCCGCCACTGGTTCCTCGCCACCACCGAGGCGGAGGTCCGCGAGCCGGGCGACTTCGTCACGATCGACGTCGACAGGCGCTCGATCATCGTCCTCCGCGACGACGAGGGCCAGGTCCGGGCCTTCCACAACGTCTGCCGGCACCGCGGGGCGCGGGTGCTGACCGAGCCGTCCGGGTTCGTGGGCAACCTGACCTGCGGCTACCACTCCTGGACCTACGGCACCGACGGCCGCCTGCTCCACGCCCCCGGCCTCACCGGCGCGGACCCGGCCTGCCTGTCGCTGCGCGCCGTCGCCGTCCGCGCCGTCGCCGGACTCGTCTTCCTCAGCCTCGCCGCCGTGCCGCCGGCCGACATCGACGACTTCGCCGCGCGCGCGACGCCGTACCTGGAGCCCCACGGGCTGGCCCGGGCCAGGGTCGCCGCCCAGGTCGACCTCGAGGAGGCGGGCAACTGGAAGCTCGTCATGGAGAACAACCGCGAGTGCTACCACTGCGACGGGCACCCGGAGCTGTCCTGCTCGTTCTTCCCGACGTACGGCCTCGAGGCCCACGAGGTGCCCGACCGGTTGCGGCCCGCGCACGACCGGTTCGTCGCCGCCGAGGCCCACCTCCACGCGCGCAGCGTCGAGCTCGGCCTGCCCGACGCGCTCGTCGAGGACCTCGTGGAGCCGGACGTCGCCCACCGAATCGCCCGGGAGCCGCTCGACGGGGCGGGGGAGTCGTTCTCGCTGACCGGGCGGGCCGTCGTCCGCCGCCCGCTGGCCGACCTCGGCGAGGCGCGCCTGGGCCGGCTGTCGATCCACACGCAGCCCAACGCCTGGCTGCACGTGCTGTCCGACCACGCGGTGGTCTTCCAGGTGCTGCCGCTCGCGGTCGACCGGACGCTGGTGCGGACGACGTGGCTCGTCCACGCCGACGCCGTGGAGGGCGTCGACTACGACCTCGACGAGCTCACCCACGTGTGGCGCGAGACCAACGCCCAGGACAGCGACTTCGTCGCGCTGACGCAGGCGGGCGTCGCGGACCCGGCGTACGAGCCCGGGCCCTACACCTCCAGCGAGTACCAGGTCGACCACTTCCTGTCCTGGTACACCGCCAGGATGCTGGACGGCCTGGCCGCGGGACGGTCCGCATGAGCGGCTTCGACGCGGACCTGCGCGTCCGCCGGGTCGTGCCGGTGACCCACGACGTGACGACGTTCGTGCTGGAGGCGCCCGCGGGCTGGGACGGCCGCTTCGACGCCGGGCAGCACCTCACGGTGACGGTGCCGCTGGACGGCCCGTGGGGTCGGGGGCCGGTGGAGCGCTGCTACACCATCTCCTCGCCGCCCACCCGCCCCGAGACGCTGGCCATCACGGTGAAGCGCCAGCCCGGCGGCGTCGTCTCCGGATGGCTGCACGAGGTCCTCCGCCCGGGGGACACCCTGCGCGCCCGCGGCCCCGCCGGCGCCTTCTCGTACGTCGAGCACCCGGCGTCGTCGTACCTCTTCCTCGTCGCGGGCAGCGGCATCACCCCGGCGATGTCGATGCTGCGGGCGCTCGCCGACCGGGGCAGCGACGCGAGCGTGGTGCTGGTGAACAGCGCGCGGACGCCGTCCGACCTGGTCTTCCGCCGCGAGCTCGCGGCCCTGTCCGAGACCGGTCTCGACCTGCGGGTCACCTCGGTGTGCGAGGCAGACAGCCTCGGCGACCGCTGGGACGGACCGCTCGGCCGGCTGTCGGCCTCGCTGCTGGCGCTGGCCGTGCCCGACCTGGTCGAGCGGGAGGTGTTCCTCTGCGGACCGCCCGGCTACATGGCGGCCGCGACCGCGCTGCTCGACGGCCTCGGCGCCGAGCCGGAGCGGGTGCACCGGGAGTCGTTCGAGGTGGGGTCCGCCGAGGCGCTCTTCGCCACGGCCGAGCCCGCCGACGGCACCGAGGCCGCCGTCCGGGTCGAGCTGAAGCGCACCGGCCGCACCGTCGTGTGCGCGCCGGGCGAGACCGTCCTCGACGCCGTCACCACCGCCGGCGTGATGCTGCGCAGCTCGTGCCGCCAGGGCATCTGCGGCACCTGCAAGCTGTCGATGGTCGAGGGCGAGGTCGACATGCGTCACCAGGGCGGCATCCGTCAGCGCGAGATCGACGGCGGCCGCATCCTGCCCTGCTGCTCGCGGCCCCTGACGGACCTGGTGCTGGACGTCTGAGTCATCGCCGGGTCACGCGGCTCGTGGCCGTCCCCGGCCGAACCACGAGATCGGAAGTGTGGTGGATCGTCCGAACCAGGTTCGGACAACCCACCACACTTCGGTACGTATCAGGGCCCAGGCCGATCGGACCAGGGTCGAGGGTCCGCGGGTCCAGGGTCCAGGGTCCCGGGCACGGAAGCGACGAGACGGGTGGGTGGCACCGTCCACCTGGCGCTGACCGAGGCCGGAGCGGTCGTGCTGCACGACGCCATCGCCTCGGCCGGGCTCACCGAGGTTCTCGAGGGGGTCGATTTGGACGCGGCAGCCGAGAGAAGGGTCTCCGGGGACGTGCAGCAGGCGTCGGCTTCCCTGATCCCGGGACCCGATCGACCCCTCGCCGTCCTGACGGCCGTGGCGATCACCGCCTCAGCGCGACCGCCTCACCCCAGGAAGTGGTCCGCCGTGACCGGCAGAGCGCGCACCCGCGTGCCCGTGGCGTGGAAGGTGGCGTTCGCGACGGCCGCCGCCGTGCCGACGATGCCGATCTCCCCGATGCCGCGGCTGCCCATCGGGGTGGCGGCCGTGTCCTCCTCGTCCAGCCACTCCACCTGCAGGTCGCCGACGTCGGCGTGGCTGGCGACGTGGTAGGTCGCGAGGTCCTGCGTGACGACGTGGCCGTGGCGGGGGTCGCGGTAGCCGTCCTCGAACAGCGCGCCGGACAGCCCCATCACGAGCCCGCCGAGGAGCTGCGAGCGCGCCGTCGTCGGGTTGATGACGCGGCCGACCGAGTAGACGCCGAGCATCCGCGGCACGCGCACCTCGCCCGTCCACCGGTGCACGCGCGCCTCGACGAACACCGCACCGAACGAGTGCAGCGCGAGGTTCTCCATGTCGGGGTAGCCCTCCGACGTCGACGAGGACTCGACGCCCGCGTCCGGGTCGTCGCCGTGGTCGGCGCGGAGCTGCTGGGCCGCGAGCACGATCGCCGTCCCCCACGACGACGTGCCCGCGGAGCCGCCCGCGACGGTCGCCTTCGGCAGGGCGGTGTCGCCGAGCGACAGCTCGATCCGGCCGGGCTCGACGCCGAGGGCGTCGGCGGCGATCTGGGTGAGCACCGTGCGGGCGCCGGTGCCGATGTCGACGGCGCCGATGTCGACGGCGTACCGCTGGTCGCCGAGCGCACGGATCCGGGCGGTGTTGCCGGGCATGAACAGCGCCGGGTACGTCGCGGATGCCATGCCCAGCCCCACCCGCCAGTCACCGACGAGACGGCTGCCGGGCTCGGGGTCGCGGTCGGCCCAGCCGAACCGGTCGGCGCCGCGCTGCAGGCACTCGACGAGACGCCGCTCGTTGAACGGGTTCCCGGTCTCGGGCTCGACCTCCGGCTCGTTGCGGACCCGCAGGTCGACCGGGTCGACGCCGCAGGCCACGGCGAGCTCGTCCATCGCCACCTCGTGGGCGTACATGCCGGGCATCTCGCCGGGTGCCCGCATCCAGGCGGGGACGGCGACGTCGAGCGGCACGACCCGGTGGGTCGTGGAGCGGGCGTCGGCGGCGTACATCATGCGGGCGGCGGTCGCGGTCTGCTCGACGAACTCCTTGTAGCGCGACGTCTGGCTCAGCGCGTCGTGGGTGATCGCCACGAGCCGCCCGTCGGGCTCCGCGCCGAGACGCACGCGCGACTCGGTCTGCGTGCGGTAGCCCGTCAGCGCGAACATCTGCTGCCGCGTCACCGCCAGCTGCACGGGGCGCCCGTCGGCCGCGAACGCCGCCAGCGCCGCCGCCATCTCCGGGGCGTGGGGGAGGCCCTTCGAGCCGAACCCGCCCCCGACGTACGGCGCCAGCACGCGGGTCTTGCCGCGCGCCAGGCCGAGCGCGCGTCCGAGGACGGCGGCGACGCCGTGCACCGACTGGGTGGAGTCCCACAGGGTGAGCGTGTCGCCGTCCCAGGTCGCGGTGACGGCGTGCGGCTCCATCGGGTTGTTGAACTCGTGCGGGGTCGTGTACGTCGCGTCGACCGTCACCGCGGCGCGGGCCAGGGCGGCGTCGACGTCGCCCTGGACGACGTCGGGCTCGTGGCCGGCGTTGGCGGCCTCGGGCGTGTACGGCTCGCCGTCCTCGATGACCACCTGCGGCGCGGAGTCGGCCGGGGTCTGGTGCACCCGCACCAGGCGGGCGCCCTCGCGGGCGGCCTCGATCGTCTCCGCGAGGACGACGGCGACGATCTGGCCGCGGAACGCGATGGCGTCGTCCTGGAGCACAGCCAGCTCGGCGTCGTCCGGCTTGGCGAGCCGCCGGGCCGAGGTGTGGTCGACGACCGTCACGACGCCGCGGTGCGCCAGGGCGTCGGAGGCGTCGACACGCTCGACGCGGCCACGGGGGATCGTCGAGGTGACGAGCCACGCGTGCAGCGGACGCTCCGGCAGCGTGAAGCCGTGCTCGGCGGCGTACGTCGCGCGGCCGGTGACCTTCTCGTGCCCGTCGAGCCGGGTCAGGTGGGTGCCCATCGAGCGGGCGCGGATCGGGGTGGCGGTCATGCGAGGTCCCTCCCGGCCAGGGCGGCGAGCGCGGCCGTGGTGGCGCCGCGGAGCATCGCGGGCTTGTAGGCGTTCTCGGTCGTCGTCGTGGCGTCGCGCGTCTCGGCGTCGACGGCCTCGCGCACCGCGGCGGCGTCCAGCGGGCGACCGCGCAGCACGTCCTCCGCGGCCGTGGCCCGCCACGGCTTGTGGGCGACCCCGCCCCAGGCGAGGCGGACGTCGCGGACCACGGCGTCCTCGCCGTCGCCGTCCAGCTCGAGGCCGGCGGCGACGGAGACCAGCGCGAACGCGTAGGACGCCCGGTCGCGGACCTTCACGTACGTCGAGCGGAGCGCCAGGTCCGAGCCCGTGAGCTCGACGTGGGTGACGAGCTCGCCGTGCGCCAGGGTCGTGTCGCGCTCGGGGTGGTGGCCGGGCAGCCGGTGGAGCTCGGTCATCGGGACCCGCCGCTCGCCGTCCGGGCCGAGCACGACGACCCTCGCCTCGAGGGCGGCCAGGGCGACGGCCAGGTCGGACGGGTGCGTCGCGACGCAGGCCTCGCTGGCGCCGAGGATCGCGTCGTACCGGCCGAACCCGCCGATCGCCGAGCAGCCCGACCCCGGTTCGCGCTTGTTGCAGGGGGTGGTGACGTCCTGGAAGTAGACGCAGCGGGTGCGCTGCAGCAGGTTGCCGCCGGTGGTGGCCTGGTTGCGGATCTGGCCGGACGCGCCCGCGAGCAGCGCGCGGCTGACCGCGGGGAAGCCGTGGCGGACGAGCGGGTGGACGGCGAGGTCGGTGTTGCGGACGTTCGTGCCGATCCGCACGCCCCCGCCGTCCAGGGGCTCGACCTCGGCGAGCGGGAGCCGGCTGACGTCGACCACGGTGCCGGGGGTGGCGACGCCGAGCTTGAGGTGGTCGACGAGGTTGGTGCCGGCGGCGAGGAAGCGGGCGTCGGGGTCGGCGGCCACCGCCGCCACCGCCTCGGCGGCGTCCGTCGCGCGGACGTAGGTCAGCTCCTTCACGGGCGGGCCTCCTGCTCGACGCGGGCGTCGTCCTGGCGAGGCTCGAGGCCCGCCGCCTCGCGGATCGCGTCGACGATCCCGCGGTAGGCGCCGCAGCGGCAGAGGTTGCCACTCATCCGCTCGGTGATCTCGTCGTCGACCATCCCGCTGTCGTCGGGGTCGCCGTCGAGGTCGACGTCGGCCTTGAGGTCGTCGGTGACGTGGCTCGGGTGGCCCTGCTTGACCTCCTCGAGCATGCCGACCGCGGAGCAGACCTGGCCGGGGGTGCAGTAGCCGCACTGGTAGCCGTCGTGGTTCAGGAACGCCTGCTGCACGGGGTGCAGGTCGTCGCCCTCGCCCAGGCCGTCCGCGGTGGTGATGGTGGCGCCGTCGTGGGCCACCGCGAGGGCGAGGCAGGTGAGGTGGCGCCGGTCGTCGAGCAGCACGGTGCACGACCCGCACTGCCCGTGGTCGCACCCCTTCTTCACCGTGTGGACGCCGAGCCGCTCGCGCAGCGCGTCCAGCAGGGTCGTGCGGGTGTCGACGTCGACCTCGTGGGAGGTCCCGTCGACGGTCAGCGTGACCGTGGAGTCCATGCTGGGACCGTACCCATCGGCGGGCGAGCGAGCGGGTGCTCGAAGCCCCCGGGCCGGGCCATACTGCGTCATGCCCATGCGCCCCCGCCTGCTGGTCCTGCTCCTCCTCGCCGCCGTGGCGCTGGGGCTGGGACCCGTCGCTCCCGCCTCCGCCGGACCCGGGATCAGCCCGCCGGGGGCCAACGACTGGGACTGCCGTCCCGACGCCCGCCACCCGCAGCCCGTCGTCCTGGTCAACGGCACCTTCGAGACGATGGAGAAGAACTGGGCGACGATGTCGCCGTTCCTCGCGGACGCGGGCTACTGCGTCTTCGCCTTCAACTACGGCAACCGCGCCACCGGCCCCATCCCGCGGTCGGCGAAGCAGCTGCGACGCTTCGTGGAGAAGGTCCGTGCAGCGACCGGCAGCCGGAAGGTCGACCTCGTCGGCCACAGCCAGGGCGGCATGATGCCGCGCTACTACCTGCGCTTCCTGGACGGCGCCCGCCGGGTCGACGACCTCGTCGGCATCGCGCCGTCCAACCACGGCACCACCATGTCCATGGACTCCGGCGGCACCTCGCCGTGCCGCGCCTGCGAGCAGCAGGCGCGCGGCTCGCGCTTCCTCCGACGGCTCAACGCCGACGGCGACACCGTCCCCGGTCCGGACTACACGGTGATCTCGACGCGGTACGACGAGATCGTCACGCCGTGGCGCTCGCAGTTCCTCGACGGCCCACGGCAGCGGGTCACGAACATCCTGCTGCAGAACAAGTGCGAGACCGACACGTTCGAGCACGACCAGACGCCGAACGACCCGGTGACCCAGCAGATCGTCCGCCACGCGCTGCGGGTCGACGGTCCGGCGCGGGAGGCGTACAAGCCGGAGTGCGTGCCTGCCCCGACGGGGTGAGCGCCGCCCGGCGATCCCACCGGACCGTCGCCGGGTTCGCCGTGCTCGCGGCCTGGGCCGAGCGGACGGAACGGCCCGCCGCGGTCCGCACGGTCGCCGCCGTCTGGGCCGTCTCGCTGGTGGTCCTGCTGGGCGTCGTGGTCGCGTCCCCCGCCACCGCGGGCGGTCACCCAGGAGGTGCCGGGACTCTCCCCGCGGGAGAACGACGTCCTCGCCGCCGCGGCCACCGGCGCCACGAACGCCGCGGTCGCCGCCGAGCTCTTCCTGTCCGAGCGGACCGTCGAGCAGCACCTGCGCTCGATCTTCACCAAGCTCGACCTCGGTGAGCACGGTGGGTCGAACCGCCGAGTGCGCGCGGCGGCGATCTGGTGGGAGCACCGACGCAGCCGTGAGTCGGCCTGAGGGCTCAGACCGGGGGAGCGGGTCCGGTCGGAGGGCGGGGTGAGCCGCGGGTGGTGCCGCCGTGGGGTCGGGTGTCGACGCGGTAGGTGTCGCGGTGGGGGCTGGTCCATTCGTAGTGGCCGGGTTGCAGGTGGCGGTAGTGCCATCGGCCGTGGGTCTTGAGGCGGTGGTGGTAGCGGCACAGGGGTGCGAGGTTCGCGGCGGTGGTCTCGCCGCCGGCGCCGTACGGCACCGTGTGGTCGAGGTCGCAGGCGTCGGCGGGGCGGGTGCAGTAGGGGAAGACGCAGTGGCGGTCGCGGAGTCGGACCAGGCGGTCGAGGTGGGCGGGGATGCGGTAGCTGGTGGCGTGTCCGATGACCTGCTCGACGACGTCGTCGTCGAGGGTGAGGTCGATGACGGGCTGCACGGTGACGGTCGCTGCCTGGTCGCACCAGGTGCGGGCCTGTTCGGCGAGGGTGAGGACCTCGCCGGTGATGGGGTGGCGCACGGTGACGACCTCGCCCGAACCGTCGAGCGCGGCGCGGGTGAGGTGGACGACGATGCTGATGTTCTTGGTTGGCCGGGCCGGCTTGGCGCTCGAGGACTCTCCCGACGGCACGTCGAGGTCGAGGCCGAGCTGGCGGCGGGCGAGGTCGCCGGCGGCGTGGGCGCGGCGTTCGTCGAGGGGTGCGTCGGAGCCGAGGTCGGCGCGTAGTTGCGCGCCCGCTCGGATCGCGGTCTCGAGGTCGACGGCGTCGTCGAGGTCGAGGCATCCGGACAGGTTCACGGTGGCGGAGAGGTCCCCGTGGGCGCTCGCGTCGGCCGCTCCACCGAAGTCGAGGTCGAGGAACCGCTTGGCGTGGCCCTCGCTCTCGCGGGCTTCGCGGGCGAGGCGTTCGGCGAGGTCGGGGTCGGTGGCGGCGATCGCGGCGCCCACGGCCCGGTCCACCACTGCCGGCCCGGCGCGGTGGGCGACGGGCAGGAGGTGGCGGTCGACGAAGTCGGCGGCGGCGCGGGAGAGCCCGGTGGTGCGTTCGGCGATGCGTCGGGCGCGCCAGGCGGGTAGGCGGCCGTCCATCACCGCGGCGTACAGCCGGGGGAGGCGGTAGGCGAGCTCCAACGCGGTGGTGAGGTAGGCACGGCCGGACTCGGGCGGCAGGCTGAGGGTGGTGGCGAGGTCGGCCAGGCAGAACTCGCCGACCTCGGGGGTGCCTTCCCCGGCCAGCTGCCGGGCTCGCTCACGACCGGGACCGCTGGACCAGGTGGCGGCGTCGTCGACCGACTGTGGCGGGTGCATGGTCGCCCAGGTGACGGCGAGCTTGAGCTGGGTGGCCTCGGCGGCGTCGGCGGTGGTGCGGGCGGTGCGCAGCGCGGCGAGCACGGCGGCCGGGTCGACCGGCTCCGCCTGCACCTCGTCCACGCCTTCGCTCATGTGTTCGATTCTAGGGGCGACCGCCGACAGTGGTGGCCCGACCGGTGGGCGTCGGTGCTCGTCGTGCGGGGTCTCGGCGGGCTCGACCGGCGGTGGTGGGGGTCGCCGGTCGGCTCACTGGGTTTCGAGGCTCGCTGCGCTCGCACCTCAACCGGCGGTGATGGGGGTCCGGCGGTCGGTTCACTGGGTTTCGAGGCTCGCTGCGCTCGCACCTCAACCGGCGGGGGTGGGGGTCGGTGCTCGTCGTGCGGGGTCTCGACAGGCCCGACCGGCGGTGGTGCGGGCCGCCGGTCGGCCACCCGGGTTTCGAGGCTCGCTGCGCTCGCACCTCAACCTGCGGGTGAGCCGGAGGCGGTGCCGGCTCCGCCACGGGTCAGGGGCGGTCGCCGATGCGCGTGTGGGCGCTCGACCCCATCACCCACCGGTCACCCTCGGGGTAGAAGTACGACGTCCCGGCGAACACCGCCGTGACCGAGGTCCGGGGCGCGACCGCGCCGGCGGTGAACCACCCGTCCGGCCCGGTGGTGCGCTCGACGGTGGTGACCGCGCCCCCGGGGGCGGTCGTGGTGACCGCCACCGGCTGGTTCGGCAGCCCGCGGGCGTCGCCGTCGAGCAGGCGCCCGCGCACCCGGCCGTCGTCGCCGGCCACCAGTGCGAGCCGGGAGCCGCGGACGACCAGGGACTCCGGTGCGCTCACGTTGTCCCACCGGTCGACCAGTTGCAGGGTCAGGCGCACGTCGCGACCGGGCAGGAGTCCGTCGACGGCGAAGCGGGACCGCGTCCCGCGGTAGGCGACGCGCTCCGGGCCACCGTCCAACGGCCCGATCCGCAGCACGGCCGTGAGGTCGCCCGCGGCTCCCTGCACCGCCCAGTCGACGTCCAGACCGCCCACCCGTGGCTCGGCTCGGAAGGTGAAGACGACCGGCCGCTCGGTCGGCGGCGGAACCGCGGGCGGACGGCGCAGGGTCGGCGAGGCCCAGGCGAGGGAGGCCCCGACCTCCTCGGTGCCCGACGTCAACCGGTAGGTCAGCAGCAGGGACCGCAGCTCGCCCTCGGGCCCGAAACGCGCCCGGTGGGCGGTCACGGTGCCGGCCCCGTCATCACCCGGTGCGCCGTTGCCGTCGACGACGAGCGACGGCGTGCCGGGACCGCCCCGGGCTGACACCGGGTACGTGCGGCCCTCGCGGATCCCCGCGGGCACCCGGAGCGTGCCGCTGGCCTCGCCGCCGTACTCCCCGTCGTCGACCTGCCAGGAGATGCTGCGGCGCCCGCCGAGCACGAGGATGTCGCTGTCGGCCGGGGTCTGCGTGACCACGGAGCGCCCGTCGTCCGCCTGCCACCGCGTACGACCGGGGCGCACCGTGCCCGCCACCGGCACCTGGGTGGTCCCGCTGCCGTCCCGCACCCGCAGGACGGTCCGCTTCGTCCCGACTCCCCGGGGTCGGAACCCCACGAGGACCCGGCAGGCCTCACCGGCCGCCACCGCTCCGCAGCTCGAGTCGACGAGACGGAAGTGGCGGGTCTCCTCGAGGGACACCTCGACGTCGCGGGCCTCCTCGGCGGGCTGGACGACGACCGGCAGGGCGGGTGCCGGCCGGCCGGCGTGGTCGGCGGGCCAGGTCAGCGCCGACGTGGCGAGCCGGGGTCCCTCGGGGGCGGCGGCGCCGACCCGGACCTCCCCGAACAAGCGCTGCTCCAGCCAGCCGCACCGGGCGTCGACGACCAGCCAGAGTCGGCTGAGGTCGTCGCTGAGGCGGCGGACGTCGACCGAGGCCTGGTCCCAGGTGTCGCAGGTCGAGTCGCTGGCGACCAGTCCGAGGTCATCGAGGTTGCCGTAGGTCCGCTCCTCCAGCTGCTCGCCGGGCGGGGCCACCAGTCGCAGGTCCAGGCCGGCGTCGTCGCTGCGGAGGCCGACGCGGAGCACCCGCCGGTCGTCACCCTCCCACCGGGCGTCGACGCGGGACACGCCCGGCGACCACGTGCGGACGACGTCCGGCACCCGGCGGTCGTTCACGAAGGCGACGGTCGCGTGGTCGCCGGCCGGGCCGCCGGCCCACGGCGAGCGCTGGGCCCGGCCGTCGTCGGCTGCCTCCTCGGCGGAGGTCGGGGCGCCGGCGACGAGCAGCGCGGTGCCGAGCAGGCCGACGGTGAGGCCGCCGAGGGCGCGGCGGGCGGTCGCGCGCCTCATCGGACCGCTCCGACGGAGGTGACGCTGCCGAGGTCGCGACCGACGCCGGAGAACGCGAGCTGCACGACCGCGTCACGCGGGACGGTCAGGGTGAACCGTCCGCCCGGTCCCGTCCTCGTCCGTCGGACCGACGGTGGCCCGGTCGTGCCGGACAGGTCGGCGGTCACCCAGCGGCGGGGGAGGGCCGAGCCGTCGGAGGTCACGAGGCGGCCACGCACCACCCGTCGGCCGCCGTCCACCCGGGTGGTGGTCTCGATCCGGGTCCCCCGCAGGACCACGGTCACCGGCGGCGGGTCCTCGCCCCGCGAGGGGTCGACGAAGAACGTCACGGTGTGGTCCGTCCCGGGGGCCAGACCGTCGATCTGCGCGACGTCCTCACCGTTGGCGGTCGTCGTCGGCTCGAGCGGCTCACCCTCCGCCGGGGAGGTCATCGGCTCGTCGCCCTCCCGCTCCCGCACGGTGACGGCGTCCTGGTCGTCGCCGACGCCCGCGTAGAGCGGCGGCGGGACGAAGGTGATCTCCGCCCGACCGGTCGAGGCGTACGGCCTGACCTGACCCACGGGCTCGGAGCGCCACGGGTCCAGCGGACCCAGAGCGGGCAGCTCGGCGTCGGCCCGCCACACGATCGCTCCCTGGACGGCGCGCTCCGGGCTGTCGTAGCACCCGTGGTGCCAGGAGGCGACCAGCGAGGTCAGGTCACCCGTCCGGGGGTCGTGGGTCGCCCGGCGGACGGTGAACTCCCCGCGCGTCCCGTCGCACCCGTCCGGGAACCCGGTGCTGAGGAAGGCGTGCGCCGCACCCCGGCCCGGGCCGACGCCGATCGGGTACGTCCCGGGCGCGATGGCCTCCCCGCGCGGGGCGCGGAGGCGCACCGACAGCCGCTCGTCGTCGTCGGAGGCCCCGACCTCGACGTAACGATCGCTGAGGTAGGTGGACTCGGCGACGCCGTCGAGGACCTCCCACGTGCCCTGGTCGGAGGCGACGCGCATGCTCGCCGTCGGCGCGGTCGCCACCACCGAGAGCGGGACGACGAGCTCGCCCCGGGAGTGCGTCACGACGACCTCGGCCTGTCGGCGCCCGACCTCGCCGGGAGTCATGGCGACCGTCGCGGTGCAGGCGGCGCCGGGCTCCAGCACCCCGCAGTCGTGGGTGAGGTCGACGTCCTCCGCGTCGTCGCCCCGCACGGTCACCGCCAGCACGGGGACGGGGGCGGGGGAGTCGTTGGCGACCCGGACGGGCACGGGCTCGGCCGTCTCGCCGGGGCGGCGCTCCGGCCAGTCCACGGCGTACGGCGCCGCGACGACGCGGTCGCCGGGCTCGCCGTCCGCGCCGACGGCGGTCGGGCCGACCCGGACCTCGCCGAACGAGCCGCCACGACCGCAGTCGGACGACCACGACACGTGGACGTCGGTGAGGTCGGCGTCCAGCCGGTGCACGGTGAACTCGCCGTCCCCGAGCCCGCAGGCGAGGGTGTCCTGGCTGATGTCCAGACCCGGCTGGTGCAGCGCGGGGGGCCCGGCCTGGGCGTCGACGTAGGTCCCGACCCCCAGCGGCTCCCCGGCCGGCGGCGTGAACGTCACCGACGCGGTCCGGTCGGGCATCCGGGCGGTGACCCTCAGGGCGCCGTCCGGCTCCCGCTCGAGCGCGAGGCTGCTGGTGGCCTCGTCCGCGGCCACGCTCGGGTGGTCCCACCGCTCGCCGCCGAGGTGGAACAGGGAGAACGAGAAGTCGGACTCCGGCACCGCCGTGTCCTCGGCCGCGCTGACGCCTCCCGGCACCAGCAGCGCGACGGTGAGCAGGACGGCGGCCAGCAGCCGCGGCGTCCAGGAGCGGTCGGTCGAGCGTCCTCGCATACGTCCCCCAGGAGTGATCAGCAGCGCCCGAACGCTGCGGTGAACCTAGCCGTCACCGGGGCTCGTGCACAGACGTTCACAGGGAAAGCCCGCGCGGGTACGTGATCCGACCCGGACCGGGACCCCCCGGACGTGCGAGAGGGGCGCACCCCCGGTCGTCGGACCGTCGGGTGCGCCCCTCTCGGGCGAGACGTCTGCGGGAGCTCAGGCCCAGCGCTCGGAGGCGGGGGTGAAGGTGAGCTCGCGGTCGCCCGTGTAGATCTGCTTCGGGCGGGCGATCTTCTGCTCCTTGTCCTGCACGAGCTCCAGCCACTGCGCGAGCCAGCCGGGCGTGCGGCCGATCGCGAAGAGGACCGTGAACATCTCCGGCGGGAACTGGAAGGCCTCGTAGATCAGGCCGGAGTAGAAGTCGACGTTCGGGTAGAGCTTGCGGGAGACGAAGTACTCGTCCTCGAGCGCGATCTTCTCCAGCTCGAGCGCGATGTCGAGCAGCGGGTTGGTGCCGGTGACCTCGAAGACGTCCTCGGCGGCCTTCTTGATGATGCGGGCGCGGGGGTCGTAGTTCTTGTAGACGCGGTGGCCGAACCCCATGAGGCGCTCGTCGCCGTTCTTCACGCCGTTGATGAAGTCGGGGATGTTGTCCTTGGTGCCGATGCGGCGCAGCATCCGCAGCACCGACTCGTTCGCCCCACCGTGCAGCGGCCCGTACAGGGCGCCGATGCCGGCCGCGACCGCGGAGTACGGGTCGACCTGCGAGGAGCGGACGGCGTTCGCCGAGCAGTTCTGCTCGTGGTCGGCGTGCAGGATGAACAGCACGTCGAGGGCCTTCACCAGACGCTCGTCGGCGTTGTACTTCTGCTCGCTCATCTTGAACAGCATCGCGAGGAAGTTCTCGGTGTAGGACAGCTCGTTGTCGGGGTAGACGTACGGCTTGCCCTGCGCGTGCCGGAACGCCCAGGCGCCCAGCGTCGGCATCTTCGCGATCATGCGGATGATCTGCAGGTAGCGGACGTCGTGGTCGTTGATGTTGCGGGCGTCGGGGTAGAAGGTCGACAGCGCGCCGGTGCCGGCCATGAGCATGCCCATGGGGTGCGCGTCGTACCGGAAGCCCTGCATGAAGGTCTTCACGTTCTCGTGGACGAACGTGTGGAACGTGATGTCGTGGACCCACTGCTCGTGCTGCGTCTGCGACGGCAGCTCGCCGTGCACGAGGAGGTAGGCGACCTCGAGGAACGAGGACTTCTCGGCGAGCTGCTCGATGGGGTAGCCCCGGTACTCGAGGATCCCCTTCTCGCCGTCGATGTAGGTGACGGAGCTGCGACACGAGGCCGTGTTGACGAAGCCGGGGTCGTAGATCGCCAGACCCGGGCTGTCCTCGTCGGCCTTGATCTTCCCGAGGTCCGCGGCCTTGATGGCGCCGTCGGCGATCGGGACGTCGTACTCCTGTCCGGTGCGGTTGTCACGGACGGTGAGAGAGTCGGTCACCCGCACAAGGTAATGGGCTCGGCGCCGCGGTGCGACAGCGGTCTCACCCGTTTTGACCGCCCTCGGCGCTCGCCGTAGTCTTGGCGGCTGCGCCTACTGCCGCGTCCGCGTGCCCCCAGGGCCGCGCGACGCAGACCCGGACGAAGTGGAGCCGGGCAGTGTCGGTCAGGAGGTGCATGACCAGGCCCGGTCGCCCCGGGCCGCCACCGACGAGCAGAACTGAGGATGCCCGTGCGCACCTACAGCCCCAAGCCCGGCGACATCGAGCGCGCCTGGCACGTGATCGACGCGAACGACGTCCGCCTCGGTCACCTCGCCGTGCAGGTCGCGACCCTGCTGCGCGGCAAGCACAAGCCCACCTACGCCCCGCACGTGGACGGCGGCGACTTCGTCGTCGTCATCAACGCGGCGAACATCTCGCTGTCCGGCAAGAAGCGGACCGACCGGATGATGCACCGTCACTCCGGCTACCCGGGCGGCCTCACCTCGACCCCCGTGGGCGAGGTCCTGGACAAGGACGCCCGCAAGGTCGTCGAGAAGGCCGTGTGGGGCATGCTCCCCAAGAACCGCCTCGGTCGCCAGATCATCAAGAAGCTGAAGGTCTACTCGGGCCCGACGCACCCGCACCAGGCCCAGAAGGCCACGCCGTACGAGCTCACCCAGGTCGCCCAGTGACCTGTGCGGTGACCTCCGCCGTGACCCTGACCGCCCACCTTCCTGAGCCGACCCGATCGAGGACCATCTGATGGCTGACGAGACCACCACCCCCGCCGCCGACGCCGGCGACGAGACCTACACCACCGACTCCGCCGGGGTCGCCTACTCCTCCGAGACCGCCCCGGCGCCCGACGCCGGCGCCGCGACCTCGGTCATCGCCCCCGGCGCGGCCACCGGTCGCCGCAAGGAGGCGGTCGCGCGCGTGCGCATCGTCCCCGGCACCGGCCAGTGGACCGTGAACGGTCGCACGCTGGACAACTACTTCCCGAACAAGCTGCACCAGCAGGTCGTCAACGAGCCCTTCGTGACGACCCACCTGGAGGGCCGCTTCGACGTCATCGCCCGCATCCACGGCGGCGGCATCACCGGCCAGGCCGGTGCGCTGCGCCTCGGTGTGGCCCGCGCGCTCAACGCCGTGGACGTCGAGGCGAACCGCCCGTCGCTGAAGAAGGCCGGGCTCCTGACCCGCGACGCCCGCGCCATCGAGCGCAAGAAGGCCGGCCTGAAGAAGGCCCGCAAGGCCTCGCAGTTCAGCAAGCGCTGACGCGCGCCGTACGGGATCGGACCTCGTCATGGGGAAGAGGATCTTCGGTACCGACGGCGTGCGCGGGCTGGCGAACGGGGTCCTGACCCCGGAGCTGGCCCTCGACCTCGGGGTGGCCGCTGCGCGGGTGCTCGTCGGACACGGCGAGTACACCGGGCAGCGGCCCCTCGCCGTCGTCGGGCGTGACACCCGCATCTCCGGGCAGTTCCTGGAGCACGCGGTCGTCGCGGGCCTCGCCGCCGCGGGCGTGGACGTCGTCCGCCTGCGCGTGCTGCCCACGCCGGGCGTCGCCTACTTCACCGACCAGCTCGGCGCCGACGTCGGCGTCGTCATCAGCGCCTCGCACAATGCGATGCCCGACAACGGCATCAAGTTCCTCGCCCGGGGCGGCGTCAAGCTGGACGACGCCCTCGAGCGCGAGATCGAGGCCGTCATGGACACCGAGTGGGACCGCCCCGTCGGCGGCACCGTCGGGCGGGTCACGCCCCACCAGGGCACCGTGGAGCGGTACGCCGCCCACCTGGTCGCCACCCTCACCCGCCCGCTGGAGGGGCTGCGGGTCGTGCTCGACTGCGCCAACGGTGCGGCGTTCGAGGTCGGCCCGATGGCGCTGCGCCAGGCGGGCGTCGAGGTCATCGCGATCAACGCCCACCCCGACGGCCTGAACATCAACGAGAAGTGCGGCTCCACCCACCTCGAGCCGCTGCAGGAGGCCGTCGTCCGCCACGGCGCCGCCGCCGGTTTCGCGCTCGATGGCGACGCCGACCGCTGCCTCGCGGTCGACCGCAACGGCGACGTCGTGGACGGCGACCAGATCATGGCGATCCTCGCGCTCGGGATGCGCGACGCCGGGACGCTGCGCGACGACACCGTCGTCGCCACGGTCATGAGCAACCTCGGTTTCCTCGTCGCGATGAAGGAGGCCGGCATCACCGTCGAGCAGACCGCGGTCGGCGACCGCTACGTGCTCGAGGAGATGAAGCGGGGCGGGTTCACCCTCGGCGGCGAGCAGTCGGGCCACGTCATCCTCAGCCGCCATGCGACGACCGGCGACGGCGTCCTCACCGCGCTGCAGCTGCTGGACCGGATGGCCACCGCCGACGCACCGCTGCACCGGCTGGCGGCGGTCATGACCCGCATGCCGCAGGTCCTCGTCAACGTCCCCGACGTGGACAAGGCGCGGGCGGGCTCCGACCCCGAGGTCGTCGCCGCCGTGGACGCCGAGTCCGCGGCCCTGGGCGACCACGGCCGGGTCCTGCTGCGCCCGTCGGGCACCGAGCCGCTGGTCCGCGTCATGGTCGAGGCCCCCACGTCGGACGCCGCCCAGGAGGTCGCCGACCGCCTCGCGGGCGTCGTCCGGGAGCGTCTGGCGCTGTAGGCGCCGCCGACCACCCGGCCGACGCGGTGCCGGAGGACACCCGGGAGCGTCGCGGGAACAGAGAGGCCGGCCCGCGTCGTTGACGCGACCATGACCAACACACCGGAGAAGATCGTCTACACCGCCCACGCCTCCGTCACCGGCGGCCGTCGCGGCGGCACCGCCCGCACGGACGACGGCAACGTCCAGGTGACGCTGAACGCGCCGAAGGAGATGGGTGGCTCCGGCGACGGGACGAACCCCGAGCAGCTGTTCGCCCTCGGCTACGGCGCCTGCTTCAACGGGGCTCTCGCTGCCGTCGCGAAGAAGAAGGACGTCGACGCCTCGGGCGCCGAGCTGGAGATCGCCATCGGCTTCGGCCCGGACGACGTCTCGTACGCGCTGACCGCCGACATCACCGTGCGCATCCCGGGTGTCGACGACGAGACCGCGCAGGGCCTGGCGAACGACGCCCACGCCTTCTGCCCGTACTCCCGCGCCATCGACGGCAACGTGCCCGTCACCGTGACGGGCGTCGGGGCCTGAGCCCCACCGCACCGTCGACCTCGACCCCGGACGCCCCGTAGCGTCCGGGGTCGTGTCGTCTCCCACGGTCGAGGTCCGTGTCGTCGACGTCCACGACGAGGCCGACCTGCAGGCCTGGTGGGCCGTCGGTCACGCGGCGTCCGCCGAGCGCCCGTACGACGCGTGGCCGCCGTGGGAGCTCGCGCGCCGGGCGCTGCCGCGACCCCGTGACGACCAGCGTCACGTGCTGCTGCTCGCCCGCTCGGGTGGTCGGGAGGTCGGCTGCGGGCTGGTCGTGCTCCCCGCGCTCGACAACACCCACCTCGCCCAGGTCGAGGTGCACGTCGTCCCCGACGCCCGCCGCAGGGGCGTCGGGAGCGCGCTCCTCGCGCAGGCCGAGGCGGTGGCCGCGGACGACGGTCGCACCACCCTCCTGGGCGACACCGCGGCGCCGCCGACCGGCACGGGCCCGGGCCCGGCCTTCGCCGCGGCCCACGGCTACGTCGTCGCCGAGACCGACGAGGCCAAGCTGCTCGACCTCGCCGCGGCGCCCGCGGGGTGGAACGCCCTGGAGGTCGAGGTCGCCGAGCGGCTCGGCGGTCACCGGGTGGTCGGGGCCCTCGACCGCGTGCCCGACGCGCTGGTGGAGGGCGTGTGCGGCGTGCTGTCGGTGTTCGTCGGCATGCTCCCGCCGAGCGAGCGCGACAAGGGCGACATCGCCTGGGACGCCGAACGCCTGCGGGCGGGGGAGGCCCGCAACGCCGCGAACGACCGCCGGCAGGTCATGGCGGTCGCCCTCGACCCCGGGGGTCGCGTCGTCGGTCTCTCCGACGTCCGCGTCGACGCGCCCACCGCGCCGCTGGCGACCGTGGGGATCACGCTGGTGCTGCCCGAGGCGCGCGGGCACCGCCTGGGCCTCGCCATGAAGCTCGAGACCCACCGGACCCTGCTGCGCCTGCGCGAGGAGGGTCGCGTCGCCTGCACCCACGTCGAGACGCAGAACGCCGAGGCCAACGGGCCGATGAACGACGTCAACGACCGGCTCGGCTACCGCGTGGCCGAGCGGGTCCTGGAGGTCCAGAAGCGGACCCTCGCGACGTAATGACTATCGTTCTCAGTTAGTCTGCGGGGCGTGCCCGCGCCCGCCCTCTCCGTCCGCGGCCTGCGCGTGCGTCTCGGCGCGCAGGTCCTCGCCGGACCCGTCGACCTCGAGGTCGCGCCCCGCGAGCGGGTCGCGCTCGTCGGGGGTTCGGGGGTCGGCAAGTCGCTGACGCTGCGTGCCGTCGCGGGGAGCCTCCCGCCCGCCCTGAGCCACGACGGGGAGATCGCCGTCGACGGCCGGGTCGCCTGGCTGGCGCAGGACTCCGCCGTCGCCCTGCACCCCCTCGTGCCGCTGGCCCGCCAGCTCGCCCTGCCGCTGCGTCGGCGCGGCGTGCGCCGCGACGTGGCGGGCGTCCGCGTCGCCGACGCGCTCGCGCGGGTCGGCCTCGACGCCCGTCACGGCGGGTCCCGGCCCGGCGAGCTCTCCGGTGGCGAGCGGCAGCGCGGCTGCCTCGCCCTCGCGCTGCTGACCGAGCCGACCCTGCTGCTCGCCGACGAGCCCACCACCGCCCTCGACACCGTCGCCCAGCGGCAGGTGCTCGACGCCCTCGGGGCGCTCGACGCGGCGGTCCTGCTCGTCACCCACGACCCCGCTGTCGCCCACCACGTCTGCGACCGGGTGGTCGCCGCGTGACCGCCCTGCTCGCGGCCGTGGGGGCGACGACCCGGTTTCCGGGGGGAGCCCGGGTGGGGCCGGCGGACCTGGCCGTCGACGTCGGGCACGCGCTCGGCGTCGTCGGCCGGTCCGGGTCCGGCAAGACCACCCTGGTGCGGATGCTCCTCGGGCTGACGCCCCTGCGGTCCGGGACCGTGCTCTGGCGAGGCGCACCGGTCCCCGCCGGGGCCGGCGCCGCCGCCCGCGCCGTCCGGCGTGAGCTGACCTACGTCCCGCAGGACCCCGCCGGCAGCCTGGACCCCCGGCGCACCGTGCGCCGTGCCCTGACCGACCCGCTGCGCCGCCTCGGGGTGGACGGCGACCGCGCCGCCCACGAGGCCCGCGTCGCCGAGGCGCTGGCCGCCGTGGGCCTGAAGCCGGACGTCGCCGACCGCCGTCCGCCCACGCTGTCCGGCGGTCAGGCCCAGCGGGCCGCGATCGCCCGCGCGCTCGTGACCGGCGCCCGGGTCGTGGTCGCCGACGAGCCGGTCAGCGGGCTCGACCACGCCCTGCGCGACCAGGTGCTCGACCTCCTCGCCGGACTGGTCCGCAGCGGCCGGATCGGCCTGGTCTGGGTCTCCCACGACCTCGACGCCACCGCGCGGCTCTGCGACGACCTGCTGGTCCTGGACGCCGGGGCGGTCGTCGAGCGCGGGCCGGCCGACGTCCTGCTGCGCAGGCCCGCGCACCCCGCCACCCGGGCGCTCGTCGAGGCACGGCTCGAGGGTCCCACCCCGGCGGCGGTCCCGGCGCGGTGAGCGCCGCCTCCACGACCCCCCACACCCCGCTGCGGCCACTGCTCGGGGCGCAGCTGGTCTTCAACACCGGCTTCTACGCCGTCGTCCCGTTCCTGGCGGTGGTCCTGCGCGACGACTTCGCCCTCGGCGGCGCCGCCGTCGGCCTGGTGCTCGGCCTGCGGACCTTCGCGCAGCAGGGCATGTTCCTCGCGGGCGGCCTCCTGGTCGACCGGCTCGGCGCCCGCACCCTCGTCGTCCTCGGCTGCGCGGTGCGGACCGTCGGCTTCGCCCTGCTCGCGGTCCCCGGCGACCTGTGGCTGTTCGTCGTCGGCGTCGTCGCCACGGGTCTCGGTGGCGCCCTGTTCTCCCCGGCGCTCGAGACCCTCGTCGCCCACGCCGACCGTGCCCGGACCGGCCGGTCGACGGCCTTCGCGCTGCTGAGCGTCGTCGGGGAGACCGGCGCGGTGCTCGGACCGCTGCTCGGCGCCGCCCTGCTCGGGTGGGGCTTCGCCGCCGTCGCCGGGACGGGGGCGCTCGTCTTCGCCGTGACCGGCGTCGTCCTCGCCGTCGTCCTGCGGGGGGTACCGCAGGCCCGCCGGCCGGCGCGAGCGTCCACGGGCTCGCGTCGGCTGCCGCCGGCGCCGCTGGTGCTCCTCGCGGCGGTGTGCTCGGTCAACCTGCTGGCCTACAACCAGCTCTACCTGGGGCTTCCCTACGAGCTCGAGCGCGTGGGGCTCGGCACCGGCGCGCTCGCGGGGCTGTTCGCCCTCGCCTCCGTCCTCACCGTGGCCGGCCAGCTCCCGCTGGCCCGCCTGGCCCGCCGCGTCGGGACGCCGCGTGCCGTCCGGGCCGGGTACGTCGTCATGGCCACCGGGTTCCTCGTCCTCGCCGTCGCCGCACCCCTCGCCGCGCCGGGTCCGGCGTGGCTGCCGGTCACCGTCGCCGTGGTCCTGCTGACGGCCGGTCACCTGCTCGTCACGCCGACGACCCTCGAGGCCGTCGGACGGCTGGCCCCGGCGGGCGCCCTCGGGGCGTCGTACGGGCTCATGGCGACCGCCGGCGGCGTCGCCGTCCTGGTCGGCAACACCGGCCTCGGCCTGCTCTACCCGGCCGCCGCCGCGTCCGGGCCCGGTGCGGGCGCGGTCTGGACCGTGCTCGCCGTCCTCCCGCTCCTGCCTGCCCTCGTGGCCCCGCGCGTCCTGCGCACAGCCCCCACCTCCGATCACACCCCCGATCCCGACCCCGCCCCCGACCCCGCCCCCGACCACCAGGAGACCCACCGATGAGGACCCCCGTCCGCCTCGCCGCCACCGCCCTGCTGCTGACCCCGCTGACCGCCTGCTTCGCCGGTGGCCAGAGCGGCTCCGAGGGCGCGGGTGACGACCGGATCCGGCTCGCGATGCTGCAGCCGCCCCGCTCCGGCCTCAGCCCGCTCAGCGACGACGCGTTCAAGCTGTCGCGCTGGAGCACGGCCGAGACCCTGGTCGAGCTCGACGACCTCGGCGACCCCGTGCCGGGCCTCGCGACGTCCTGGGAGCGCCTCGACGACCGCACCTGGCGCCTCGAGCTCCGCGACGACGTCCTCTTCCACGACGGCACCCCGCTGGACGCCGACGCCGTGGTCACCGCCCTCACCGCGGCGAGCGAGGCCTCGCCCGTGCCGCGCATCCTCGACGGCTTCCGGCTCGACGTCGAGGCCGACCCCGACGACCCCGACGGTGCCGTCGTCCTCACCACCGGCGAGGTCGACCCGCTGCTGCCGGCGCGGCTGTCCAGCCCGCAGCTGTCGGTCCTCGCGCCGAGCGCGTACGCCGGCGACGGACCCGTCGACCCCGTCGGCACCGGCACCGGGCCCTTCGAGCTCGTGTCCTCGGAGGGGACCGCCGGCGCCACGCTCGACCGCTTCGACGACTACTGGGGCACCCCGGCCGCCGCGAGCGGGATCGACGTCTCCTACGTCCCGGACGGGACGGCGCGTGCGGCGGCGCTGCGCACCGGCGAGGCCGACGTCGTCGAGGCCGTGCCGGTGGCCCAGCTGCCCGGCATCGAGCCGTCGCTGCTGCACGAGGTGTCGATGCCGCGCACGAACACGCTGTACCTGAACACCGACACCGGCCCGTTCGCCGACCCCGCGGTGCGCGCCGCGGCGCGCACCGCGCTGGACCGGGCGCGCCTCGTCGCCGACGTCTACGAGGGTCGCGCCGACGAGGCCGAGGGCCTCCTGGGCCCGGCGCTGCCGTGGGCGGCGCCGCTGCGCGAGGACCCGGCGTACGCCGCCGAGCTGGACCGGCGCGTGGAGCCGGCCACCCCCGCCGAGGTCGACGGCGCCGAGGTCCTGCTGGGCACCTTCACCGACCGCGCCGAGCTGCCCGAGGTCGCCGTCCTGCTGGAGCAGCAGCTCGAGGCGGCCGGCTTCGAGGTCACCCAGGAGGTCCGCGAGTACCAGTTCATCGAGGCCGACGCCCTCGACGGCGCGTTCGACGCGTTCCTGCTGTCGCGGGCGACGATCCTCGACTCGGGCGACCCCGTCGCCTACCTGGCCAGCGACTTCTCCTGCGACGGCACGTTCAACCTGTCGCAGTTCTGCGACCCGGCCGTCGACCGCGCCATCGACCGGGCCGCCGCGACCCCGGCGGGTGACGAGCGCCGCGCCGCGATCGTCGCCGCGGAGGCGGCCGTCCTGTCGCGCGACGCCGCGCTGCCGCTGCTGCACGAGCGGGTGGTGCAGGGCGAGGCCGCGGGCGTCGAGGGCGCCCTGCGGGACCCGCGGGAGCGCGAGCTGGTCGACGAGACCACCCGGGTCGGGTGAGCCGCGGGTGAGGCTGCCGCTGGCCGCGGCGTCCCGGGCCGCCGCGGTCGTCGCGGTGGCCGGCGTGGTCGCCGTGCTGCCCTGGCTGTCCGGCCGCGACGCGGCGTACACGGTGCTGCGCGCGCGCTACGCCGACCGGGAGGCCACGCCCGAGGCCCTCGCCGCCGTGCGGGCCGAGCTCGGCCTGGACCGCGGGCCCCTCGGCATCGCCGTCGACTGGCTGTCGGGCGTGCTGCGCGGGGACCTCGGCACGTCGTGGATCAGCGGCCGGCCGGTGGCGCCGGGGACGGCGGAGGCCGTGGGCGTCTCCCTCACCCTCACCCTGGCGGCCCTCGCCGTCGCCCTGGTCGTCGCGGCGCTGCTCGTCGTCCCGGCGCTGCGGGCCGCCCTGGCCGGGCGCCCGCGGGCAGGGACCGGTGTCACCGCGACCGTGCTCGTCGCCCTCCCGGAGTTCCTCCTCGCCACCCTGCTGCTGCTCGTCGGCGCCGTGTGGCTCGGGTGGTTCCCGCCGTACGGCTGGGCGGGACCGGGTCACCTCCCGCTCCCGGCGCTCGCCCTCGGCCTGCCGGCCGGCGGCCTCCTCGGACGTCTCCTCGCCACCGCCGTCACCGCCGCCGCCACCGAGCCGTGGGTGCGGACCTGGCTGCTGTCCGGGCACGGCGCCCCGGCCACCGGCGCCGCGCTGCTGCGGCGGGCGCTGCCGTCCGTGGCGGGCCAGGTCGGGCTCGTCGTCGTCGGCCTCACCGGGGGAGCGGTGGCCGTGGAGGAGGTCTTCGCCGTCCCCGGTCTCGGCCGGCTGACCCTCGGCGCGGCCTCGTCGCAGGACCTGCCGGTGCTGCAGGCCGGGCTGCTCGCCCTGCTGGTCCTCGCCGCCGCGCTCGGCGGGGCCGTCGCCGTCCTCCGCCGGGCCCTGCTCGGCGGAGCCGCGGCGCCCGCCCTGCCACCGGCCCTGCCCCCGGCGGCAGGCCGCCGCCGCGACCGGACCCTCGCCCTCGGCGCCGCGCTCCTGCTGGCCACCGTGGTCGTCGCCGGGCTGCTGCGGGACCCGTACGCCTCGGCCCACCCCCGCCTCGCCCCGCCGTCGGTCTCGCTGCCGTTCGGCGCCGACGCCTCCGGGCGCGACCTGCTCGCGCGCGTCGGCCACGGCGCGGTGTCGACGGTGGGCACCGCGCTGCTGGTGGTGGCCGTCTGCACCCTCGTCGGGCTGCTCCTCGGCTGCCTGCCCCGGCTGGCCGCCGGGCCGGTCGAGGTCGGCAACGCCGTGCCCCCGGTGGTCGTCGGCCTCGTGGTCGGGGCGCTGCTCGGGGCCTCCGTGCCGGCGGCGGCGCTCGCCGTCGGCCTGGTGTCCTGGGCGCCGCTGGCCGCCCACGCGTCCGCGCTGCTCGAGGAGGCCCGGCGGGCGCCGTACGTCGAGGTGCTGCCCCTGCTCGGGGTGGGGCGGGCCCGCCTGCTGCTCGTCCACCTGCTCCCGGTCGTCGCCGGGCCGGTGGTGCGGCACGCCGCCCTCCGCGTGCCCGGCGTGGCCCTGGCGCTCGCCGCGCTCGGCTTCCTCGGGCTCGGGGCCCGACCGCCGAGCCCCGAGTGGGGGCTGCTGCTCGCCGAGGGGTCGTCGTACGTCGAGCGCGCGCCGTGGACCGTGCTGGCGCCCGCCGGGGCCCTCGTGCTGGTCGCGGTGGCGGCGGTGAGCGCGACCTCCCTGGCGCCCCGACGCCCGCACGCCTCGCGCGCGGCCCCGGCCCGGCGGCGCCCGGGTGTGGGCGTCGGCGGGCCGGGGTAGGTTCCTGCGCGTCGGCCAGGCGGAGCGGAGGAGGGGCGTGTCCGGGTACCAGCGCTCGTCGGGGACCGCCGGCGCGGTCGCCGCGGCGCTCGCCGTGCTCGCCGTCCTCGCGGTGGCCGCCGCGGGGGTGACCGCGGGCGTCGTCGCCACCGGGTCCTCGGAGGCCGACGCGCCGCCGCCCTCCTCGACGGACGGGTCCAGCACCGGCGGCGAGCCCGAGGACGACGAGCCCGCGACGTTCTTCCCCGACGGCCAGGTGATCGTCGGCGACCGGCGTGACAACGCCGACCTCGAGGTCCCCTCCGTCGACGAGGGCTGGGAGGTCGAGACCGCGGGCAGCATCCGCGGCTACGAGGTCGAGCTGCCGAGCGGCGACTTCGCGCGCGTGGCGGTGACCGGCCCGGCGGTGTGGAAGGTGGTCCAGTGCCGACGCGACGGCTTCGAGGTCGACGCACCCCGCGCCTTCACCGGGTTCACCGCGCCCAGCGAGGACGACGGACGCCCCGAGCCGGCGCGGCGCGCGAACGACGAGACCGTCGACCGGTGGCTCGACGTCCTCGAGGCCATCCCGGGCGGCTCCCAGCGCGAGCTGGAACGGACCACGACGACGATCAGCGACGGCACGCCCGCGCGGTTGACCCGCATCCTGAGCCTGCCGGCGGACGGCGCGGAGCCCGGGCGGTGCGGCGACAAGGCCGTGGAGCTGAGCTTCCTGTCGTTCGACACCGGCGACTACAGCGCCAACATCGTGGTCTCGCGCCTCGTGGCCGAGGACGGCTCGGACCTTCCCGGGGCCCTGTCCGCGGACGTCGTCCAGCAGGTCCTCGCGAGCCCCCGCCTGCAGGACGTCTCGTGAACCAGGCGGGCCTGCGGGTCGCGACGAGCGCGCTGGCGCCGCTCGCCGTGCTCGCCGTGCTGGTCGCAGGGGCGGCCGCGGCGGTCACGTACCCCGGGGACGACGACCCCCCGACCGGGCCGGACGAGCCGACCAGCACCTCGGCCGAGGGGTCCAGCCCGGCGAGCCCCACCGCCCCCGAGGGCGGGCAGCTGGTCGGGGGCAGCGCCGTCGACGCGACCGTCGTCGTCCCCGAGGACGGCTGGACGCTCGCCGACGGCACCTCGATCGGCTACGAGCGGCCCGACGGCGACGGATCGGTGGGCACCGACAGCCCGGCGCTCTACGACCAGGGGTTCTGCGAGACCGAGGACGGCCTCACCTACCGCGCCCTGGCCGGCTTCACGGACCTGCCCTCGGCCCGCGACGTGACCGTCCAGGACTCCGCGCAGGACGCCCTCGACGCCTGGACGGGCGCGCTGGGCGGCGGCGTCGGGGACGCCGTCGTCACCCCGGTGAGGCTGGACGACGGCTCCGCGGGCTGGACCGGGGCCCAGGTCGTCGAGGTGACGGAGCCCGAGACCGACTGCGACCCCGAGGCCCGCGAGCTCCGCGTCGTCTCCGTGGCCACCGACGGCGACGTGGCCACCGTGGTCATGCTGCGCGACGTCCGCGCCGACGGCGACGACCTGCGCGGCGGGCTGTCCGCAGCCGACGCCGACGACGTCCTGCGGACCCTCACGCCGACGTCCTAGGCACCCGACGTCGGCCCCGGCCGCCCGGGCCCGCCGGGACCGGGCTCAGAGCTTCCGGAGGCGCACGTACCGGACCGAGTGGTCGGCGTCCTTCCGGAGCACGAGGGTGGCGCGGGGACGGGTGGGGAGCACGTTCTCGCGGAGGTTCGGGCCGTTGATGCCGTCCCAGATGCTCTCCGCCCGGGCGCGGGCCTCGGACTCGGTCAGGGAGGCGTACTTCGCGAAGTACGACGCCGGGTCGCGGAACGCGGTCTCCCGCAGCCGCAGGAACCGCTCGACGTACCACCGGCGGATCTCGGAGGTGCGGGCGTCGACGTACACCGAGAAGTCGAAGAAGTCGCTCAGCGCGAGGCCCTGGCGGCCGTCCTCGCGGGTGCGGGCGGGCTGGAGGACGTTGAGGCCCTCGACGATGAGGATGTCCGGGCTGCGGACGACGACCTTCTCGTCGGGCACGACGTCGTAGCGCAGGTGGTCGTAGATGGGGGCCTCGACGGTCTCGCGGCCGGACTTGATGTCCACGACGAAGCGCAGCAGGGCCTTGCGGTCGTAGGACTCCGGGAAGCCCTTGCGCTGCAGCAGACCGCGGCGCTCGAGCTCGGCGTTGGGCAGGAGGAAGCCGTCGGTGGTGACGAGCGCGACCTCCGGGTGCTCGGGCCAGTGGGCGAGCATCTGCTGCAGCACGCGGGCGGTCGTCGACTTGCCGACCGCGACGGAGCCGGCGACGCCGATGACGAAGGGCGTGCGCGGGGGCTGCGGGCGGTGCAGGAACGTCTCGGTCTCGCGGTGGAGGCGGCCGGACGACTCGACGTACAGCGAGAGCAGACGCGACAGCGGCAGGTAGACCTGCTCCACCTCGTCGAGGTCCAGCGCGTCGCCGAGGCCGCGCAGCCGCTTCAGCTCGGTCGCCGTCAGCGGGTTCGGCGTCTCCCGGGCCAGGCGCGCCCACGCCGCACGCTCGAGCTCGACGTACGGGGAGGTCTCGGCGAGGTGGGCCGGGGGTACCGAGGCCGCGAACGGGTCACCACTGGTCGCCGAGGGCCGCACCCACGCATTCTTGCAGCGCCCCCGACGGCCGGAAGCGGAGCCCTGCCCTCTCTCGCCCTAGACTCGGGCCCCATGTGCGGCATCGTGGGGTACGTCGGCGGCGCGAGCTCCTCCCTCGACGCGAAGGACGTCGTGGTGGAGGGCCTGGCGCGGCTCGAGTACCGGGGTTATGACTCGGCCGGCCTGGCGCTGGTGCTCGAGGGGTCCGGTGACGGCCCCGGTCTCCACGTCGACAAGAAGGCCGGGAAGCTCGCGAACCTGCGCGCGATCCTGGACGAGGCGCCCCCGCCGACCACCCGGACCGGCATCGGCCACACCCGCTGGGCCACCCACGGCGCGCCCACGGACGCCAACGCCCACCCGCACCTCGGTGCGCACGGACGCCTCGCGCTGGTCCACAACGGGATCATCGAGAACTACGCCGTCCTGCGCGAGGCGCTGGAGGCCGAGGGTCACGAGATGGCCTCCGAGACCGACACCGAGATCGCCGCGCACCTGCTGGAGCGCCGGCTCGACGCCGGGGACGACCTCACCACCGCGATGCAGCAGGTCTGCTCCCAGCTCGAGGGCGCCTTCACGCTGGTGGCCGTCGACAGCCAGGACCCCGACCGCGTCGTGGCCGCCCGCCGCAACTCCCCGCTCGTCGTGGGGCTCGGCGAGGGCGAGAACTTCCTGGGCAGCGACGTCGCCGCCTTCATCGAGCACACCCGTGAGGCCCTCGAGCTGGCCCAGGACCAGGTCGTGACCCTCCACCCCGACCGCGTCGAGGTCACCGGCTTCGACGGCAGCCCCGCCGAGGGCACCCGCTACCACGTCGACTGGGACCTCTCGGCCGCCCAGAAGGACGGCTACGACTGGTTCATGCGCAAGGAGATCTTCGAGCAGCCCCGCGCGCTCGCCGACTCCCTGCTCGGTCGCCGCGGGCTCGACGGCAAGCTCCAGCTCGACGAGATGCGCCTGACCGACGGCGAGCTCCGCGAGATCGACCGCATCGTGATCATCGGCTGCGGCACGGCGAACTACGCCGGGCTGGTCGCCAAGTACGCCATCGAGCACTGGACCCGCATCCCGTGCGAGGTCGAGCTGGCCCACGAGTTCCGCTACCGCGACCCGATCCTGACCCGCAACACCCTGGTCGTGGCGATCAGCCAGTCCGGCGAGACCGCCGACACGCTGATGGCGATCCGCCACGCGCACCTGCAGCGCGCCAAGGTGCTGGCCATCTGCAACACCAACGGCTCGACGATCCCGCGCGAGTCCGACGCGGTGATCTACACCCACGCGGGCCCGGAGATCGGCGTCGCGTCGACCAAGGGCTTCCTCACCCAGCTGATGGCCTGCTACGTGCTCGGCCTCTACCTGGCACAGGTGCGCGGCACGAAGTTCGGCGACGAGATCGCCGACGTGATGGCCGAGCTGGAGCAGATGCCCCGCCACGTGCAGACGATGCTCGACAAGGCCGAGGACGTCTACAAGCTCGCCCACGCGCACGAGGACTCCTCGACCGTGCTGTTCCTCGGTCGCCACGCCGGCTTCCCGGTCGCCCTCGAGGGTGCGCTGAAGCTCAAGGAGCTCGCCTACCTGCACGCCGAGGGCTTCGCCGCCGGCGAGCTGAAGCACGGCCCCATCGCGCTGATCGACGACGGCCTGCCGGTCTTCTGCGTCATGCCGCCCCGTGGCCGCGACCAGCTGCACGACAAGATGCTGAGCGCCGTCCAGGAGATCCGCGCCCGCGGCGCCCGCACGCTGGTGCTCGTCGAGGACGGCGACGAGGGCGTCGCCCGGTACGCCGACGAGGTCGTCTACCTGCCGAAGGTGCCGACCCTGCTCCAGCCGCTGGTGGCCGTCGTCCCGCTGCAGCTGTTCGCGTGCGAGCTCGCCACGGTGCTCGGCCACGACGTGGACCAGCCCCGCAACCTCGCCAAGTCCGTCACGGTCGAGTAGCCGGCGGCGTCCGTGCCGGTGGTCGGCGTCGGCATCGACGTCTGCGAGATCGAGCGCTTCGCGGCCGCGCTGCGTCGTACGCCGGGGCTGCGGGCGCGCCTGTTCACCCCCGACGAGGCGGGTCGTGGCGACGCCTCCCTGGCGGCGCGCTTCGCCGCCAAGGAGGCGCTGGCCAAGGCCCTCGGGGCCCCGGCAGGCCTCGAGTGGCAGGACGCCGAGGTGGTGAGCGAGTCCTCCGGCCGCCCCCGCCTGGAGGTCCGCGGGACCGTCGCCGCGGCCTGCGCCGCCCTCGGCGTCGCCTCCCTGCACGTCTCGCTCTCCCACGACGCCGGCGTCGCGTCAGCCGTCGTCGTGCTCGAGTCGTAGGACCCCGCCGCCGCCCCGACCACCGCCGGTCGAGCCCGTCGGGGCCCCTCTCGGCATGATGGACCCGATGAGGCGCGCACACACCGTGGAGGAGATCCGGGCGGCCGAGGCGGCGCTGATGGCGACGCTGCCGGAGGGCGCCCTGATGGAGCGGGCCTCGACCGGTCTGGCGCACCACGTCGCGGACCTGCTCGGCTCCTGCTACGGCCGCACCGTCCGGCTGCTGGTCGGCTCCGGTGACAACGGCGGCGACGCGCTCCACGCCGGCGCCGTGCTGGCCCGCCGCGGGTGCCGGGTCGAGGTGCGGGCGCTGTCCGAGTCGCCCCACCCGGCCGGTCTCGCCGCGCTGCGCGCCGCCGGCGGACGGGTGCTCGAGGCGGGGGAGGCCGGGCGTCGTCCCGACCTCGTCCTCGACGCGATCGTCGGCATCGGCGGCCGTCCCGGCCTGCGCGCGGACGCCGTCGCGGCCCTCGCCGAGGTCGCGGGCGTGCCGGTGGTGGCGGTCGACGTCCCGTCCGGGGTCGGCGTCGACACCGGCGAGCTGCCGGACGGCGGGGGCACCCACGTGACCGCCGACGTCACCGTCACGTTCGGCACCCACCGCGTCTGCCACCTCGTCGACCCCGCCGCCGCGGCCGCGGGCGCCGTCCACGTCGTCGGGCTCGGCGGGCCGTCGGGCGACCTGGCGCTGCCGCCGTCCGCCGTCACCGCGCTGCAGGCCGCGGACGTCGCCCGGCTCGTGCCGAGGCCCGGCGGCGCGGACCACAAGTACTCCCGCGGCGTCGTGGGGGTCCGCGCCGGGTCGGCCCGCTACCCGGGCGCCGGGCTGCTGTGCGTGGCGGGCGCCGCGTCCGGGCTCGCCGGGATGGTCCGCTACGTCGGGGACGACGTCGTCGGCGACCGCGTCCGCTCCCAGCACCCCGAGGTCGTCGGCGCCGGGCGCGTGCAGGCGTGGGCCGTCGGCTCCGGCACCGACGCCGGCGCCCGCCGCACGCTGCAGGAGGCCCGCGCGGACGACGTCCCCCTCGTCGTCGACGCCGACGCGCTCGCCCACGTCACCGACTTCGGCGGCCCGCTGGCCAGCGCCGTCGTCCTCACGCCGCACGCGGGCGAGCTCGCGACGATGCTCGACGTGTCGCGCGGCGAGGTCGAGGCCCGGCCCCTCGCGTCCGCCCGCCGCGCCGCGGAGACGTTCGGCGCCGTCGTCCTGCTCAAGGGCCGCCGGACGCTCGTCGCCGACCGCGACGGCGACGTCAGGGTCAGCGCCAGCGGCACCCCGTGGCTGGCGACCGCCGGTGCCGGCGACGTGCTCACCGGGCTCGTCGGCGCCCTGCTCGCCGCCGGCCTCACGCCGTACGACGCCGCGTCCGTCGGTGCCTGGCTGCACGGCTCGGCGGCGACGCTCGCCTCGTCCGGCGGACCGCTGGTGGCCGGCGAGGTGGCCCGGGCGATCCCGGCCGCGGTGCGTGCCCTCACCCCCGGAGCCGCCCGGGGCTGAGAGGATGCCCCGCGTGCCGCACCAGCCCCGCGTCGAGATCGCCGTCGACCTCGACGTGGTCAGCGCCAACGTGGCGCTGCTCACCGAGCGCGTCGCACCGGCCGCGATGATGGCCGTGGTCAAGGCCGACGGCTACGGCCACGGGCTCGTCGAGGCGGCCCGCGCCGCCCGCCGCGGCGGCGCGCCCTGGCTCGGCGTGGCCACGCCCGAGGAGGCGATGGCCCTGCGGGACGCGGGCGACGACGGCCCGCTGCTCTGCTGGCTCACCACCCCGGGCGACGACCTCGCCCCGGTCGTCGCCGCCGGCGTCGACGTCACGGCGTACGACGCCCGCGAGGTCGCCGTCCTCGCCGAGGCCGGCGCCGCCCTCGGCCGCCCCGCCCGGGTGCAGCTCAAGGCCGACACCGGCCTCTCCCGCGGGGGAGCGACCCCCGACGACTGGCCCGACCTCGTCGCGGCGGCCGTGCGCGCCCGCGACGCAGGCCACGTGGAGGTCACCGGGACCTGGTCCCACCTCGCCTGCGCCGACGAGCCCGACCACCCCGCCAACGACGCCCAGCAGGACGTCTTCGAGGCCGCGCTCGCCGTCATGGCCGAGCACGGGCTCGACCCGGGCCTGCGCCACCTCGCCAACTCCGCCGCCGCTCTCCTGCGTCCCGGCGCGCGCTACGACCTGGTCCGCTGCGGCATCGCGACGTACGGCGTCGACCCGGCGCCCGGCGCGCACGACCTGGCGGCGTCCGGGCTGCGGCAGGCCATGACCGTCCGCGCCCGCGTGGCGCAGGTGAAGCGGATCCGCGCCGGCGCAGGCGTCTCCTACGGCCACCGGTGGACCGCGCCGTCCGACACCTGGGTCGCGCTCGTGCCCGCCGGGTACGGCGACGGCGTCCCGCGGCACGGCACGAACGTGCTCGAGGTGCTGCTCGGCGGGCGACGGCGACCCGTGCGGGGCGCGGTCTGCATGGACCAGGTGGTCGTCGAGCTGGGTCCGGACGAGGCCGACCGGGTCGAGCCGGGCGCCGAGGCGGTCCTGATCGGCGACGCGGCCACGGGTGCCCCGACCGCCGACGAGTGGGCGGCGGCCTGCGGCACGATCGGCTACGAGATCGTCACCCGCATGGGTGGCTGGCGGACGGTGCGCACGCACCACGGCGAAGGGACGGGCCCGTGAGGCGCGGCGGCATCATCGGTCTGGCGGCGGGTGCGGTCGGCCTCACCGCGACGGGGCTCGCGGCCGGCGCCGCCGTCCAGCGGCGTCGCAGCATCCACCGCCGGTCGCCCGGCGAGGAGGTCGAGCTCGGCTCGCTCCGCGCCCCCGCGCTCACCGTCGTCGCGGACGACGGCGTCCCGCTGCACGTCGAGATCGACGAGGTCGACGGGCAGGGGCCCGGCGACCTGACCGTCGTCCTCGTGCACGGCTACGCCCTCAACATGGACTGCTGGCACTTCCAGCGCGCCGCCCTGCGTGGACGGGTCCGCACGGTGCTCTACGACCAGCGCTCCCACGGCCGGTCGGGCCGCTCCGCGCCGGAGCAGGCCACCATCGAGCAGCTCGGCCTCGACCTCGCGCGCGTCCTCGACGAGACCACCGAGGGGCCCGTCGTCCTCGTCGGCCACTCGATGGGCGGGATGACGCTGCTCGCGCTCGCCGAGGAGCGGCCCGAGCTGTTCGGCGACAGGGTGGTCGGCGCCGGCCTCGTCGCGACGGCCGCCGGCGGGCTGCACCCCCACAAGACGGTCTTGCCGATGCTGCCCTCGACCATCGGTGGTGGCCTCTCCACCCGGATCGTCGCCCTGCTCGGGCGCAACCACCACACGGTCGACGGCATCCGCCGCCTCGGCAAGGACGTCGCCTTCGTCGCGACCGACATCTTCGCCTTCGGCGGCCCCGTGCCCGAGGCGTGGCTGGCGTTCGTCGACGACATGATCAACGCGACGCCGTTCGACGTCCTCGCCGAGTTCTTCCCGGCGTTCCGCAGCCTCGACAAGTACGCCGCGCTGAAGGCCTTCGAGCGCATCCCGACCGTCGTCATCGGGGCGACGAAGGACAAGATGACGCCGATCAAGCTGTCGCGGAAGCTCGCCCAGGCGCTGCCCGACGTCGACCTCGTCGAGTGCGAGGGCGCCGGTCACCTGGTGATCCTGGAGCAGCACGACGAGGTGCAGCGGGCCCTGGAGGCGATGGTGGAGAAGGCCCGTGTCCTCGTCTGAGGCGATGACCGTCCGCGACGGCGACGCCATGCGCGACGTCGGCGAGCGGCTCGCGCCGCTGCTGCGCGCGGGGGACCTGCTGGTCCTCGTCGGCGGCCTCGGCGCTGGCAAGACGACCTTCACCCAGGGCCTCGGCCTCGGCCTCGGCGTCCGCGGCGCGGTGACGTCCCCGACCTTCGTGCTGTCGCGGGTCCACCCCTCGACGGTCGGCGGACCCGCCCTGGTCCACGTCGACGCCTACCGCCTCGGCCTGGGCGCCGGGGACGGCGACGACCTCGGCGTCGTCCTCGACGACCTCGACCTCGACGCCTCCGTCGAGGACTCCGTCACCGTCGTCGAGTGGGGCGAGGGCCTCGCCGAGCGTCTCGCCGACGACCGCCTCGAGGTCCGCATCGACCGTTCCTCCGACCCCGCCGACGAGACCCGCCGGGTCCGCCTCGTCGGTGTCGGTGCGCGCTGGCACGGCGTCGGGCTGGACGTCTGACGCGGCCCCGCGCGGCAGTCACAGGGGCCTCAGGAGCCTCGGGTTTCACCAGCCGGCCGGTGAACCACCGACTCGGCTGACGAAGCTTCGTGGGCCAGGTCGCGACATCACCAGCCGGCTGGTGAAACCCCCGGGCGGCCCGGGCCGGCCACCACCGGGCGGGACCGCGCGCGGGCGATAACCTCGACCCCGTGCTGCTCACCCTCGACACCGCGACGGCGTACGTCTCGGTCGCGCTCCACGACGGCACCGACGTGGTCGCGGAGGCGGCGGGCGAGGAGCGGATGCGGCACGGCGAGCAGCTGGCGCCGGCGATCGCGCAGGTGCTGCGCGAGGCCGGTGCCGAGCGTGGCGACCTGACGGCGGTCGGTGTCGGGGTCGGGCCGGGGCCGTTCACCGGTCTGCGGGTCGGCGTCGTGACCGCGCGGGTGCTGGGCCACACCCTCGGCATCCCCGTGTACGGCGTGTGCAGCCTCGACGTCCTCGCCGTCGAGGCCGTCGCGCGCGGGCAGGTCGAGGGCGCGTTCGTCGTGGCCGGCGACGCGCGCCGCAAGGAGGTCCACGTGGCGACGTACGACCAGGGCACCCGCCTGGAGGGCCCCGTCGTCGCGAAGCCGGCCGACGTCGCCACCGAGCTGCCGGTCGTGGGGGAGGGCGCGCGGCTCTACCCCGACGCGTTCCCCGGCGCGGTCGGGCCGACCCGGGTCTCGGCGGGGTTCCTGGCCCGCACCATCCACGGCGAGCACGCCGAGCTGCTCGACCCGGAGCCGATGTACCTGCGCCGCCCGGACGCCGTCGCCGGGCTGAGCTCCAAGCGCGTCTCGTGACCGGGGACGGCGCGCCGGTGGTCCGCGTGCGCCGCGCCACCCGCGCCGACGTGGACGCCGTGGCCGCGTCGGAGACGGTCAACCTCGGCGCCGACGCCTGGTCGCCGGCCCTCGTGCGCGCCGGGATCCTCGGCGACCTGCCCACCGTGCGCTACCTGCTCGCCGAGGTGGACGACGAGGTGGACGACGAGGGTGCGGGGGAGGTGGTCGGCCACGCCGTCGCCAGCCTCGTCGCCGACGTCGCCGAGCTCCAGCGCATCGCGGTCGACGCGGGCCACCGCCGCGCCGGCGTCGCCACCGACCTGCTCGCCGCCGTCGAGGCCGAGGCCCTCGCCGTGGGCGCCGAGCGGCTGCTGCTCGAGGTCCGCGAGGACAACCGCGGCGCCCAGGCGTTCTACGCCGCCCACGGGTTCGCCAAGATCGCCCGGCGCCGCAGCTACTACGGGGACGGCACGACGGCCGTCGTGATGGAGCGGCGGCTGCGGTCTCAGCCCGCGAGCTGACCCGAGTAGAACGTGTGCCGGGTCGCGAACCCGAGCCGGGCGTAGACCGCGATCGCGGGCGCGTTGTCGACGTACACGCCCAGCGTGGCCACGCCCGACGCCCCCGCCAGCGCGCGACGGGTGAGCGCGGCCGAGAGCGCCGTGCCGAGCCCCCGCCCGCCGTACGACGGCAGGACGGCGATGCCGCGCAGGTTGCCGGTCCCGTCGGGCTGGCGGGCCACGGCGCCGACGCCCGCGAGGACGCCGTCGGCGGCGCGCACGCCGAGCCAGCACTCGATCCCGACGGTCCCGGGGCGGGCGTGGGTCTCGGGCATGGCCGCATCGAGCACGCCGTCGATCTCGGCGGCGTCCTCCACCTCGGTCACGGCGTCCTCGCCGACCACGGGCGCGGGCGGGGTCCGGGTCAGCATCCAGTGCCACGACCGCGGCTCCGACGGCCGCCAGGCGGGCGGCAGGGACGCCGCGGCGTCCTCGTCCACGATCAGCCGCCACGGCCGGTCGGCCTCCGCCGCGACCTCGACGAGCAGCGGCCCCAGGTCGGCGGTGGGCCCGACCCCCGCGGTCATCACCCGGACGCCCTCCGCGACGGGCCGCTCCATCTCGACCACGGCCGCCTCACCGCGCCGCCAGGCCCGGCGGACGGCGTCGGGGGCGACGTGGTGCAGCAGGAACGGGTCGTCGAGCCCCGCGAGGGCGGCAGGCACCTGCGTCACCCGGCCATCATGGCCACCGCCACAATGGGGGCGTGGACGAGCCCCTGGTCCTCGGCATCGAGACCTCCTGCGACGAGACCGGCATCGGGATCGTGCGCGGTCGCACGCTCCTGGCCGACGCGGTCGCCAGCAGCGTGGACGAGCACGCCCGCTTCGGCGGCGTCGTCCCGGAGGTCGCCAGCCGCGCCCACCTCGAGGCGATGGTCCCGACGCTCGACCGGGCCTGCGAGACCGCCGGCGTCCGCCTCCAGGACGTGGACGCCGTCGCCGTCACCTCCGGTCCCGGCCTGGCGGGCGCGCTGCTGGTCGGCGTCGCCGCCGCGAAGGCCCTGGCGATCGGCCTCGGCAAGCCGCTGCACGGCGTCAACCACCTGGCGGCCCACGTCGCCGTGGACCAGCTGGAGCACGGTCCGCTGCCCGAGCCGTGCCTCGCGCTGCTCGTCTCCGGCGGGCACTCCAGCCTGCTCCGCGTGGACGACGTCACCGCCGGCGTCGACCCGCTCGGCGCCACCATCGACGACGCGGCGGGGGAGGCGTTCGACAAGGTCGCCCGCCTGCTCGGCCTCGGCTTCCCCGGCGGCCCGCTCGTCGACAGTGCGGCCGCGTCCGGCTCGTCGGTCGCCATCGACTTCCCGCGCGGTCTCACCAGCCGCCGCGACCTCGAGCGCCACCGCTTCGACTTCTCCTTCTCCGGCCTGAAGACCGCGGTCGCCCGCTGGGTCGAGGCCCGCGAGCGCGCCGGCGAGCCCGTCCCGGTCGGCGACGTCGCCGCGTCCTTCCAGGAGGCCGTGTGCGACGTCCTGGTCCGCAAGACCCTGGACGCCGCCGCCACCTCCGGCGTCGAGGACCTGCTGATCGGCGGCGGCGTCGCCGCCAACTCCCGCCTGAGGGTCATGGCCGTCGAGCGCGCCGAGAAGGTCGGCGTCCGCGTCCGGGTGCCCCGCCCGGGCCTCTGCACCGACAACGGGGCCATGGTCGCCGCCCTCGGCGCCGAGGCCGTGCGTCGCGGCCGGGCGCCGTCCGACCTGGACCTGCCCGCCGACTCCTCCCTGCCGGTCACCGAGGTCCTCACCTAGCTCCGGGTGCTCGCCGGGTGCCCGCCGTCGACTTCCTCCCCCTCCGGCGGGTACAGCAGGAGGTGTGCAGCGTTAGGTTGTGCACGTCACAACACGGCGCAACGAGGGAGAGCCCATGCAGCAGGTCAAGGCGGTCGTGGCGAAAGCCAAGGGCGAGCCGGTCTCGATCGAGACCATCAACGTCCCGGACCCCGGTCCCGGCGAGGCACTGGTGCGGATCCAGTCCTGCGGGGTGTGCCACACGGACCTGCACTACCGCGAGGGCGGCATCAACGACGAGTTCCCGTTCCTGCTGGGCCACGAGGCCGCGGGCGTCGTCGAGGCGGTCGGCGACGACGTCACCGAGGTCGCCGCGGGTGACTTCGTCGTCCTGAACTGGCGCGCGGTGTGCGGCGAGTGCCGCGCCTGCGACCGCGGCGAGCCGCAGTACTGCTTCGCCACCCACAACGCGACGCAGAAGATGACGCTGGAGGACGGCACCGAGCTGTCCCCGGCCCTGGGCATCGGCGCCTTCGCCGAGAAGACGCTCGTCGCCGCCGGCCAGTGCACCAAGGTCGACCCCGAGGCCCGGCCCGCCGCGGTCGGCCTGCTGGGCTGCGGCGTCATGGCCGGGCTCGGCGCGGCCATCAACACCGGCGGCGCGACCCGTGGGCGCAGCGTCGCCGTCATCGGCTGCGGCGGCGTCGGCGTCGCGGCGGTGGCCGGTGCCGTGCTCGCCGGCTCCAGCCCGGTCATCGCCATCGACATCGACGCCAAGAAGCTGGACGCCGCGAAGAAGCTGGGCGCGACGCACGTGATCGACTCCTCGACCGAGGACGTCGCCGCCCGGGTCAAGGAGATCTGCGACGGCTACTACCCGGGCGCCGAGGGTGCGGACGTCGTCGTCGAGGCGGTGGGCCGGCCCGAGACGTGGAAGCAGGCGTTCTACATCCGCGACCTCGCCGGCACCGTCGTCCTGGTCGGCGTCCCGACCCCCGACATGACCGTCCCCGAGATCCCGCTGATCGACGTGTTCGGCCGCGGCGGCTCGCTCAAGTCCAGCTGGTACGGCGACTGCCTGCCCAAGCGGGACTTCCCGATGCTCGTCGACCTCTACCGCCAGGGCCGTCTCGACCTCGACGCCTTCGTCACCGAGGAGATCGCGCTGGACGACGTCGAGGCGGCGTTCGAGACCATGCACCACGGTGGCGTCCTGCGCTCGGTGGTGGTCCTCTGATGGCCGCCGGCACCGGGCTCCGCGTCGACCACGCCGTCACCAGCGGCACCTTCAGCCTCGACGGCGAGACCCACGAGGTCGACAACAACGTCTGGGTGGTCGGCGACGACGACGAGTGCGTCGTCATCGACGCCCCGCACTCCGTCGACGACATCCTCGCGGTCGTCGGGGGGCGCACCGTGAAGGCGATCATCGCCACCCACGCGCACGACGACCACGTCCGCGTGGCGCCGGAGCTGCGCCGGCGGGTCGGCGCGCCGATCCTGCTGCACCCCGCCGACAAGCCGGTCTGGGAGCTCACCCACGCCGACGAGCTGTGGGACGTCGACCTCTCCGACGAGCAGTCCATCAAGATCGCCGGCGCCTCGATGAAGGTGCTGCACACGCCGGGCCACGCCCCCGGTGCGGTGTGCCTCTACGTCCACGACCTGGGCTGCGTCTTCACGGGCGACACCCTCTTCCACGGGGGCCCCGGGGCGACCGGCCGGTCCTTCAGCGACGCCGACCTCATCAAGGAGTCCATCCGCGCCCGGCTCCTCGAGCTGCCGGACGACACCGTCGTCCACACGGGGCACGGGGAGGACACCACGATCGGTCAGGAACGCGTGAACCTCGAGTGACCACCGACCGCACGTGCCCCCGCAGCCCGTACCGCGGCGTTCCTGGAGACGCCGCGTGGACGGCGGAGGTACCGTGCGGTCAACTCGACGCTGGATGGGGCCATGGACGCTGAGTACTGGCAGGCGCTCTGCGACGGCGACCGCCACGCGTCGCTCGCGGCGGTCCGCCGGCTGCGCTCCTCGGGCCTCACGAACTCGCAGGTCATCAGCGAGCACATCCTCCCCGCACAGCGTCGCGTCGGGGACCTCTGGCTCGAGGGCGCGTGGAGCGTCGCGCAGGAGCACGCCGCGACCGCGATCAACGAGGGGCTGATCCACTGGCTCGGGTCGTTCAGCGACCCGCCGGCCGCCGGGCGGCCCCTGGTGCTCGTGTCCTGCCTCGAGAAGGAGTCGCACGCGCTGCCGGCCCTCATCGTCTCCGAGGCCCTGGTCGAGGCCGGCTACCGCGTCAACTACCTCGGCGGGGCGCCGGAGCCCGACGACCTGCTGCGCCAGGTCCTGCGGCTCAAGCCGCGCGCGGTCATGTTCAGCGCCTCCCTGACCTCGTCGCTGGGCCGCCAGAAGCGCATGCTGAACCAGATCCGCTCCCTCGGCCTGCCCGTCATCGTCGGCGGGCAGGGCTTCGGGGGCGACGGGTCGCGGGCCGAGGCCCTCGGGGCCACCGCCTGGTGCGCCAGCCCCGCCCACGCCGTCGCGCTCCTCGAGACGCTGCCGGAGCGCACCGAGCGGCTCCCGGTGCCCGAGCCCACGATGGCCGACGAGGAGGCCGCGTGGATCGAGGAGCACCGCGCGCAGATCGCCGGGTACGTCGTCGCCGGCCTCCGCGACGCCGACCACTTCTCCGACGAGCTCGCGCGATCCTCGCGCAGCTGGCTGGTCGAGCTGGAGGGCCTGGCCGACCACCTCGTCGGGTGCCTGTCCGCCGCGCTGGTGACCGGCGACGAGACGATCATGGTCGAGGCCCACTCCTGGCTCGCCCGCGTCCTCACCGCCCGCGACGTCGACACCGTCCTGCTCGTCGAGGCGTGGTCGCTGCTCGCCGAGTCGCTGCGCGGCCACCCGCTCGCCCGTGCCGCCGTGGCCTCCGCGGCGAGCTACGCCGAGCAGGCCATCACCGACGACTCCGACGACCGCCCGGCCTGAGCCCGCCGGCCCGGGGACAGGCCGGGGTCAGACCGGCTCGACCAGCAGCGCCGTCCCGGCCCCGGCGACCCGGGTGAGCACGAGCGTGGCCGTCACGTCGCCGCTGAGGTCGAGCCGCTTGCGCAGCTGCGCGGGGACGACGTCGACCCCGCGCTTCTTGATGGTCAGGGCGCCGATCCGGCGGAAGCGGAGCGCCGCGCGCAGCTGCTTCTCGCGGTAGGGCAGCTCCTCGAGGACCCGGTACGACCGGGACAGCGCGGCCGGCCCGGGGGCGTGGGCGCTCACGTAGGCGAGGTGGGGGTCGACGAGCCAGCCGTCGCAGCGCGCAGCGACGGCGGTGACCAGGCCGGCCCGGACGACGGCGTCGTCCGGCTCGACCAGGTAGTCGCCGACCGCGCCGGTCGGGGCCGGCACCCGGTCACCGACGGGGTCGTCCTCGTCGGTGAGCGTGGCCAGGCCCGTCGCGCCCAGCACCGTCGCGCGACGTGACGCCGTCGCCAGGGCGGGACCCCACAGCGCGGCCTCCTTGAGGTGGCCGCGGTCGCTGACCCACTCGGCCTCGACGCCCTCGGGGACGAGGTCGTGGGGGAGGCCCGGTGCGACCTTGGCGACGGCGGGGACGGGGCCGGTGAGCAGCCCGGTCACGACGTCCCACGAGGGCTCCCAGGCGTCCGCGCGGAAGGTCCTGCCGGTGCCGTCGCGGCGCGCGGGGTCGATCATCGCGGCGTCGAACGGCGCGAGGTCGAGCGTCGTGCCGTCGCGGACGTCGACCGCGACGGGCAGGCCCAGCGAGGCGACGTTGGCGCGGGCGACGGCCGCGGTGACGGGGTCGAGGTCGGTGCCGACGCAGGTCGCCCCGGTGGCGGTCGCGACCGCCATGAGGTCGCCGCCGATGCCGCAGGTCAGGTCCGCGAACGCGTCGACGCCGTACGCCGCCAGGCGGCGCGCGCGGTGCGCGGCGACGGCGGGCCGGGTGGCCTGCTCGAGGCCGGCCGGGGTGAACCAGAGCAGGTCGGCGGCCTCCCCGAACTTCGCGCGCGCCCGGCGCCGCAGCGAGGCCTGGGTGAGTGCGGCCGTGACGAGGTCGCCGTCCGCGCGCCGCCGCAGGCGCGCCTGCACGGTCAGCTCGTTCGCGCCGTCCTCGAGCGCCGCGGCGGCCTCGGCGACGAGGCGGGTCCCCTCGTCGGTCAGCAACCACCGGAAGGCGTCGGCGTCCATGCGGTCATCCTCGCAACCCGGCCGCCGCCGCCGTGCGGCCGGGACGCGACCCTCCCTGGCACTCGCCTGCGCTGAGTGCTAGTTTCGCCATTGGCACTCTCGCCACGAGAGCGCCAGCCCGCACCGGGGTGCGGCACCCGCGACGGCGCTCCCCACCGCAGGCCCCCAGCATCGGCACCCGGCGCGAGCCGGGGCCACCCACACCCGTACCAGTGGAGAAAGTGGAGGTCGACATCGTGTCGGTCAACATCAAGCCCCTCGAGGACCGCCTCGTCGTCAAGCCGCTCGACGCGGAGCAGACGACCGCTTCCGGCCTGGTCATCCCGGACACCGCCAAGGAGAAGCCCCAGGAGGGCGAGGTCCTGGCCATCGGCCCCGGCCGCGTGGACGACAACGGCAACCGCGTGCCGCTCGACGTGAACGTCGGCGACAAGGTCATCTACAGCAAGTACGGCGGCACCGAGGTCAAGTACTCCGGCGAGGAGTACCTGATCCTGTCCGCGCGCGACGTGCTCGCGGTCGTCGGCTGACGATCGGCCCAGCAGCGCCGTAGGGCGGGTCCGTACCGCTCGCGGTGCGGACCCGTTTTCCTTTCCCCAGCTCATCCAAGGAGCAAGCAGTGCCCAAGATCCTGGAGTTCGACGAGGACGCCCGCCGCGCGCTCGAGCGCGGCGTCGACGCCCTCGCCAACGCCGTCAAGGTGACGCTCGGCCCGAAGGGCCGCTACGTCGTCCTCGACAAGAAGTGGGGCGCCCCCACCATCACGAACGACGGCGTCACCGTGGCCCGCGAGGTCGAGCTCGACGACCCGTTCGAGAACCTCGGCGCGCAGCTGACCAAGGAGGTCGCCACCAAGACGAACGACGTCGCGGGTGACGGCACCACCACGGCCACCGTGCTGGCGCAGGCGATGGTCCACGAGGGCCTGCGCGCCGTGGCCGCCGGCGCCAACCCGATGTCGCTGAAGCGCGGCATGGACAAGGCGACCGAGGCCGTCGGCGAGGCGCTCCGCGAGGCCGCCCGCGACGTCGACTCCCGCGAGGACATGGCGTCCGTCGCGACCATCTCCAGCCGCGACGCCCACATCGGCGACCTGCTCGCGCAGGCCTTCGACAAGGTCGGCAAGGACGGCGTGATCACGGTCGAGGAGTCCAGCACCATGGGCACCGAGCTCGAGTTCACCGAGGGGATGCAGTTCGACAAGGGCTACATCTCGCAGTACTTCGTGACCGACCCCGAGCGGATGGAGGCCGTCCTCGACGACCCGTACATCCTGCTGCACCAGGGGAAGATCTCCTCGATCTCCGAGCTGCTGCCGCTGCTCGAGAAGGTCATCGCCGCCGGCAAGCCGCTGTTCATCCTCGCCGAGGACGTGGACGGCGAGGCGCTGTCGACGCTGGTCGTCAACAAGATCCGCGGCACCTTCAACGCCGTCGCGGTGAAGAGCCCGGCCTTCGGTGACCGCCGCAAGGCGATGATGCAGGACATCGCGACCCTGACCGGTGGTCAGGTCGTCGCCCCCGAGGTCGGCCTCAAGCTCGACCAGGTGGGCCTCGAGGTCCTGGGCCAGGCGCGTCGCGTCGTCGTCACCAAGGACGACACCACGATCGTCGACGGCGCCGGTGACGCCGACGCCGTCGCGGGCCGCGTCAACCAGATCAAGGCCGAGATCGAGAACACCGACTCCGACTGGGACCGCGAGAAGCTCTCCGAGCGCCTCGCGAAGCTGGCCGGCGGCGTGTGCGTCGTCAAGGTCGGCGCCGCCACCGAGGTGGAGCTCAAGGAGAAGAAGCACCGCATCGAGGACGCCGTCTCCGCGACGCGCGCCGCGATCGAGGAGGGCATCGTCCCCGGCGGTGGCTCCGCCCTCGTCCACGCCGTCTCGGTGCTGGAGGACGGCCTCGGCCTCACCGGCGACGAGGCCCTCGGCGTCCGCATCGTGCGCCGCTCGGCCGACGAGCCGCTGCGCTGGATCGCCGAGAACGGCGGTTACCAGGGCTACGTGGTGACCTCGAAGGTCCGCGAGCTCGGCGTCGGCAGCGGCTACAACGCCGCCACCGGCGAGTACGGCGACCTGGTCGCCCAGGGCGTCCTCGACCCGGTGAAGGTGACCCGCTCCGCGCTGGTCAACGCCACCTCGATCGCGGGCATGCTGCTCACGACCGAGACCCTGGTCGTCGACAAGCCCGCCGAGGAGGAGCCCGCCGCGGCCGGTCACGGCCACGGTCACGGCCACTGAGCCCAGGCTCCACCCGCAGCACGTCGTACGGCGCCCCCGGTCCGCTCGGACCGGGGGCGTCGTCGTGTCAGGCCAGCAGCCAGGCGTAGCGCGCGGCCTCGAGCACGATCCAGAAGCGCAGGAAGCGGCCGGCCAGGCCGGCGAGGACGAAGACCTCGATGCGGGTGCGCAGGAGGCCGGCGACGACGGAGACGACCGCGAAGGGCGGCAGGCCGGTGAGGCTCGAGGTGAAGAGCAGGGCGGCCGTCGTCCACGGGCGGCCCTCGGTGCGGGCGCGCCACCGCTCGACGGAGGTCCGCCAGGACTCCTTCGCCATCTTCCGCCGCAGCCACGGCACGCGGTCGAGGCGGTCGCCGGCGTAGTACCAGACCACCTTGCCGACCATCTGCCCCACGGCCGCGGCGCCCACGAGGAGCAGCGTCGGGGCGGTGGAGTCGGCGGCCGCGACGGCCAGGTAGGCCTCCACGTTCAGCACGGGAATCAGGGCGGAGGCCACCGAGAAGCCGAACGTGAGGGCGAGGAGCCACACGGTCAGGTGCTCCCGGGCACGGGCAGCCCCAGGCGCAGCAGGCGCACCAGCGAGGCCGTCTTCAGCACCACCAGCGCGAGCGCGAGCGCCAGGCCCACCCACATCGACCCCGTGACGAGCAGCAGCACGGCGACGATGGCCGAGTTCACGGCCTTGCCCGGCGGCGACCAGTTCCACAGCCACAGCCGCCGGTCGACGACGTAGAAGTAGTTGGGGGAGCGGATCGGCCACGCGACGAAGGCGATGGACAGCAGGCAGTCGATCACCATGAACTGCGCGAGGTAGACGAAGACCGCCGGGGCGAGGTCGGGCTGCAGCCAGGCCAGGCCGATGTAGAACGACGCCGCGCAGAGGCGGTCCGAGAAGATGTCGAGCAGCGCCCCGACCCGGCTCTCCTGGCCGAGCGCGCGGGCCACGGCCCCGTCGAGGACGTCGCCGATCCAGTAGACGACCAGCCCGGCCACCAGCAGGACCAGCGAGGACTGCTGCGCCGCCACGGCCGAGAGGGCCACGGCGCCCACCGTGCGCGCCAGGGTGACGACGGTGGGGACGGTGAGCAGCCGCTCGTTGTGGGCGAGCACCCCGACCCGCGGGTCGTCCGGCGCGACGTCCCGCGGCGGGTCGAGGAGATGGTCGAGCGCCACGGGCACAACCTAGCCAGCCACGCCGGCGTCGCAGGGGATCTGCGGGCTCGGCCGGTCGGCGTCGTCCCGCAGCCACACCCGCGCACCGTCACCGCACACCTGGGCGACGACCCGGTAGCGGGCGTCGACGTCGGCGAACAGGACGGGTGCGGCGGGGTTGCCCCAGGAGCCGAACCACGACTGCTCGACGATCCAGGTCGGTGCGGCGGCGGAGTCGACCACGGACCTCAGCTCGCGGTAGTCGGGGTCCAGCGTGCGCATCGGCAGGCTCCACAGGTGCCGGTACGGCGACGCCATCCCCGACAGCAGCTGGATGTCGGCCCGGCCCCCGAACACGACCAGGGTGTCGCCGGGCTCGGCGACGTCCGCGAGCGCCTCGCCGGTGCGGGCCTCCTGGGCCCGGTCCGGCCCGACGACGTTGACCGCGACCCAGGCGGCGGAGGCGACCACGCAGGACACGACGCTGGCGACGATCACCGCCCGCATGGCCACGCCCCGCTTGCTGGTGCGCCCGCGGCGGACCAGCATCGCCGCGCTCAGCGCGCTGCCCGGGACCAGCGTGAACAGGTAGGCCCGCCAGAAGCTGCCGCCGAGGAGCAGCGCGACGACGTCCACGGCGATCATCACCGCGATCGCCGTCGTCAGGGCGGGGCGGTCGCGCCACTCGTCGCGGGCGTGGACGACGAAGCCGCCGATGAGCAGGACGACCCCGGCCACGACGGCGTACGACAGGAGCTCGAGGAAGCGGACCTCGTTGGCCTCCGAGGAGTACTCGGCGATGACCGCGAACGCGTCGGAGCGGAAGCCGTAGACGTCGTACCAGAGGGTCCTCAGCCGGACACCCGCCGCGAGGGCCCACGCCACGGTGGCGACGACGGGGACGGCGGCCCCGGCGACGGCCGCCCCGCCGAGCCGGACGGCGCGCGGCCCGGGCAGTCGCGCGTCGCGCGGGCCCAGGGTCGCCGAGGCGACGAGCAGCACGGCGCCGAACACGAGCCCGCCGACGAGGTTCTGCTTCATGCCGAGGGCGGCGGCGGCCAGGAACCCGGCGGCGGCCGCCTGCACCAGCGCGCGGGCCGGCGGGGGCTCCTCGGCGCCCGTGCGGGAGGCGAGCAGCGCCAGCCAGCAGCTGCCCATCACCAGCGGCAGCCCCAGCAGCTCGCCCTTCACCGCGACGGAGTCGATGGCGGTGTTGGAGACGACGGCGGCCGTGGCGACCGCCGTCCAGGCCGAGGCGCGCTCGCCCGCGACGACCCGGGCGCAGCCGGCCGCCGCGACCACGAGCAGCACCGCCGCGACGGCACCGGCCGCCCGCAGCGCGGTGACGCCGCCCAGGTGGTCCAGCAGCCCCACGAGGGCGATCAGCGGCGGGGGCCGGTCGACGAAGTACGGGCCGTACATGCTCGTCGGCTCCGGGCGCCAGGCCCGGGCGACGAGGATGAAGCCCGCCTCGTCGGGCCGCACGGGCCAGAAGTGGCCGGGGAAGCGGAGCAGGGCGGCGGCCCCGGCCGCCGCCGCGACCACAGCCCGACCCCCCACGTGGACCGAGGTTAGCGGCGCCGAAACACGGGCGACGCCGCTCCGCAACGACTCGGCGTCACCCTGGGCGCATGCTCTGGCGCGTCCGCACCACCCTGCCCGACCGTCCCGGCGCGCTCGCCGCCCTGGCCCAGGCCTGCGGCGAGGCCGGGGTGAACGTCATGGGCCTGCAGATCTTCCCCGGTGTCGTCGCGGTCACCGACGAGCTGGTGCTGCGCACGCCGGCGGGATGGGGAGCCGACGACCTCGCCCGGCTCGTGGTCGCCGCGGGCGGGGAGAGCGTCGCCGTGGTGGGGTGCTCCGAGGCGGCGCTCGTCGACCAGCCCGCCCGCTACCTGCGGGCGGCCCGGTCGGTGCTCGCGAGCCCGTCCAGCTTCACCGAGGTCGTCGCCGACCTCTTCGACGCGGGCGCCGGTCCGGAGCCCGGCCCCGGGCTGGAGGGAGGCCCGGGACCGGACGTCATGGAGATGAGGGTCGGCGACGTCGTCGTGCAGGTGTGGCGCCGGACGCCGTTCACGGCGACGGAGCACGCCCGCGGCGCCGCGCTGGCCGACCTGCTGGCCGACGTCCTCTCCCGGGGGCGGACCGAGCTGGCGCCGCCCGTCGCGGGCCCCGAGAGCCACGCCGACGTCGAGTACGTCGTCGGCCCGGGGGGCGCCGGCGACGTCGAGGCCGTCGTCGGTGCGACCGTGGTCGGGTCGGCGACCCTGGACGGGCCCACCCCGGACGGCGTGATGACGCTGCGGCTGCACGTCGACCCCACGTGGCGCCGGCACGGGATCGGCACCCGCCTGCTGCGGACGGCGGCCCGCGAGGCGGCGGAGCGGGGCGCCGGCGAGCTGCTCCTGGAGACCGCCGCCGACAACCAGGCCGTGCTCCCGATGGTGCTCGCGGCGGGCCTGCGGGGACGGATCCGCGTCAGCGCCGGACGGCTCGCCGTGCTCGTGCCGGTGCGGGGGCGGTCGCCCCGGGTCGCGCGCACGGGGTGACTACAGTGGGGGGTCCCGGCAGGCAGTGGAGAGGACCCCGCAGGCGATGGACGAGACGACCGGCATCCCGGACAAGTTCGCGGCGGTGGGGCTCACCTACGACGACGTGCTCCTGCAGCCCGGTCACTCGGACCTGGCGCCGTCGGACATCGACACCACCACGCGGCTGACCCGGGAGATCGACCTGCGGGTGCCGCTGATCAGCGCGGCGATGGACACGGTCACCGAGTCCCGCATGGCGATCGCGATGGCGCGCGAGGGCGGCATCGGCGTCCTGCACCGCAACCTGTCGACGGCCGACCAGGCCTACCAGGTCGACCTGGTCAAGAGGACCCAGACCGGCATCATCTCCAACCCGGTCACGATCGGCCCCGACGCGACGCTGGAGGAGCTCGACCGGATCTGCGGCGAGTACCGCGTCTCCGGCCTGCCCGTCGTCGACACGGACATGCGGCTGCTCGGCATCATCACCAACCGCGACCTCCGCTTCACCCCGGTCGCGGAGTGGGCGAGCACCAAGGTCGACGAGATGATGACCCCGATGCCGCTGATCACCGGCCACGCCGGCATCAGCCGCGACGAGGCCACCGCGCTGCTGCGCAAGCACAAGCGCGAGCGGCTGCCGCTGGTCGACGACGCCGGTCACCTCGTCGGCCTCATCACCGTCAAGGACTTCGTGAAGGGCGAGCAGTTCCCCCACGCCTCGTACGACGCCGACGGGCGGCTCATGGTCGGCGCGGCCATCGGCTACTTCGGCGACGCCTGGGAGCGGGCGACCACGCTGGTCGAGGCTGGCGTCGACGTCCTCGTCGCCGACACCGCCCACGGCCACGTCAGCCTGCTGCTCGACATGGTGCGGAAGCTCAAGTCCGACCCGGCCACGAAGCACGTCCAGGTCATCGGCGGCAACGTCGGCACCCGCGAGGGCGCCCAGGCGTTCGTCGACGCCGGCGCGGACGCCGTCAAGGTCGGCGTCGGGCCGGGCTCGATCTGCACCACCCGCATCGTCACGGGCGTCGGGGTGCCCCAGGTGACGGCCGTCCACGAGGCCTCGCTGGCGTGCGGCCCGGCCGGCGTCCCGGTCATCGCGGACGGCGGGATGCGCCACTCCGGGGAGATCGCGAAGGCGCTCGTGGCGGGCGCCGACTCGGTCATGCTCGGCTCGCTGCTCGCGGGCTGCGAGGAGTCGCCCGGCGACCTCGTCTTCGTCAACGGCAAGCAGTTCAAGAAGTACCGCGGCATGGGCTCGCTCGGCGCGATGAGCAGCCGGGGCAAGAAGTCGTACTCCAAGGACCGCTACTTCCAGGCCGAGGTGACCAGCGACGACAAGATCGTGCCCGAGGGCATCGAGGGCCAGGTCGCGTACCGGGGCCCGCTCTCCGCGGTCGCCCACCAGCTGCTCGGGGGGCTGAACCAGTCGATGTTCTACGTCGGCGCGCGGACCGTCCCGGAGCTGAAGGAGAAGGGCCGCTTCGTGCGGATCACCTCCGCCTCGCTCCAGGAGTCGCACCCGCACGACGTGCAGATGACGGTGGAGGCGCCGAACTACTCGGGCCGCTGAACGGCGCGCCCGTCCTGGGGCTGTCGGGTCACAGCTCGCCGGTCAGGAACTGCGCGCGGCCCCGGCCGAACGACCAGTCGTCGCGCCCCACCTCCGCGACGGAGACCAGCAGGTCCTCGCCCCGCAGCCCGCACCGCTCCTCGAGCCGCTCGGCGAGCGCGGCGTACAGGGCCTGCTTCTGCTCGGTGCTCCGGCCCTGCTGGAAGACGTGGACGACCACCTGCTGCGAGGTGCGCTCGTAGCCGAGCCCGGTGTCCTCGAGGATGATCCGGCCGGGCGGGTGCTCGGTGATGACCTGGTAGCGGTCGCGGGGCGGGGCGGCGAAGACGTCGAGCATGCACTCCTGGACGACGTCCGCGAGCAGACGGATCTCCTCGTCGGTGCGTCCGGTCTCGAGGTCGATGCGTACGAGGGGCATGGGAGCGGGGTACCCCACCGGCCCGTCGTGAGAGCATCCGGCACATGGGGAGCGTGCTGTCCGTGGAGGTGCGACGGCCCGCGGCGCCGGGGGAGGACCCGACGGGTGAGCCGTTCGCGACCTCCTTCGCGGTCGAGGAGGGCACGACGCTGTCGGGGTTCGCGGAGCAGCTGGTGTCGTCCGGGTACCTGCCCGGACTCCCCGGTGACGGCGCCGGCCTCGTCTGGATGCTGGTCGAGGGCCCCAGCCGCGACCCCGTCGTCCTGCTGCACGGCGGCGGCGCCGACCTGGTGCCCGCCGACCGCCCGCTGCGGGCGCCGTACCGCTTCCACCTGACGGTGCACCCGGCGGCCACGCCCGAGCAGGTGCGCCGGCGGGTGGAGCACGGGCCGTGGGACGGACCGGGGCGTCGTCCCCCACGCATGCTGCCGGGCGGGATCCAGGTCGGGCTGACCCGTGCCAGCGTCCACGCCGGCGACGACGCGGAAGCGCCCCACCACCGGACCCTCGACCTCCCTGCCGGGGCGACGATCGCGGAGCTCGCGGCCCGGGTGTTCGCCAGCGGGTACGGCGCCTCGGTGGTCGGCGGCTCGGTCTGGTTGCTCCGGCTGGGGGACAGCCCCGTGGCCGTGATCACTCAGGCCGACGCCGACGTGGTCAACGGCCGGGCGCGCCCCGACGGCACCCGCCTGAACCCCCACTCCGGTCGTTGGATCCAGGCCTCGATCCTCGTCGACTCGCTGCTGCTGGTCGGCCGGGGGTGGACCCCGGTCGACGACGGCGCGGAGGCCCACCTCGAGTACCGACGGACCGAGCCCCCCTTCGGCGTCCTCGACGAGGCACGGCGCAGCAGCCGGTCCTAGGCTGATCCCATGACCGAGATCCAGATCGGCCAGGCCAAGCGAGCCCGGCGGGCCTACGCCTTCGACGACATCGCGATCGTCCCGTCGCGGCGCACGCGCGACCCCGAGGAGGTCAGCACCGCCTGGCAGATCGACGCCTACCGCTTCGAGCTGCCGGTCATGGCCGCCCCGATGGACTCGGTGATGTCCCCGGCGACCGCCATCGCCCTGGGCCGTCACGGCGGCCTCGGCGTGCTCAACCTCGAGGGCCTCTGGACCCGCTACGAGGACCCCACCGGGCTCCTCGAGGAGATCGCCGAGCTGCGCGGCCCGGCCGCCACCCGGCGGATGCAGGAGATCTACGACCAGCCCGTCGTCCCCGAGCTCGTGGCGGAGCGGCTGCGGGAGATCCGCGAGGCCGGGGTCACCGTCGCCGGCTCGCTGTCGCCGCAGCGGACGAAGGAGCTGGCCAAGACGGTCGTCGACGCGGGCGTCGACATGTTCGTCATCCGCGGGACGACGGTCTCCGCGGAGCACGTCTCGTCGTCCTCGGAGCCGCTGAACCTCAAGGAGTTCATCTACGAGCTCGACGTGCCGGTCGTGGTGGGCGGCTGCGCGACCTACCAGGCCGCGCTGCACCTGATGCGGACCGGCGCGGCCGGCGTCCTCGTCGGCTTCGGCGGCGGCGCCGCGCACACCACCCGCTCGGTGCTGGGCGTCGCGGTCCCCATGGCCTCCGCGGTCGCGGACGTCGCCGCCGCACGCCGGGACTACCTCGACGAGTCCGGTGGCCGCTACGTCCACGTCATCGCCGACGGCTCGATCGGCCGGTCCGGCGACCTGGCGAAGGCCATCGCCTGCGGCGCGGACGCCGTCATGGTGGGCTCGCCGCTGGCCCGCGCGACCGACGCCCCCGGCAGGGGCTTCCACTGGGGCGCCGAGGCCCACCACCCCGAGCTCCCCCGCGGCGAGCGGGTCGAGTTCGGCACCGTCGGCACCCTCGAGCAGATCCTCTTCGGCCCCTCCGAGGTCGCCGACGGCACCATGAACCTCATCGGCGCCCTCCGCCGGTCCATGGCGACCACCGGCTACACGGACCTCAAGGAGTTCCAGCGCATCGAGGTCATCGTCCAGTAGGCCGTCCCTGCGCGGTCGAGCTCCTCGAGACCGCCGGTCGGTCGAGGTGTGGCGGGCACGACCCCCGATCCGGGGTCGTACCCGCCACAGATGCCCCCCCTGTGGAGATGTCCCCACACCCCGGAGGCCTCGTGGCTCGCCAGGGCTCGCTCCCTGCTGACCACCCCCGTCGGGCTCGGGCCCCACAGACCACCCCGGCAGGCCCGCAGCGCGCCTGGTTGACACACCCAGGCGATGACGGTCGACTGTGGGGTTCCGGCAGCACACACCACGGGCCCGGGCCCGGGAAGCGAGACGCTCGTGTCCGACAGCGCCGTACCGAAGGCCGAACCCGAGAGCGAGCTGAGGCGCTCGATCACGGGACGCCTGCTGTTCTTCTACGTGCTGGGCGACGTCCTCGGCTCCGGCATCTACGTCCTGATCGGTGCGGTCGCCGGTGAGGTCGGCGGAGCGTTCTGGGCGGCCTTCGCCGTCGGCGTCACCGTCGCCGCCTTCACCGGCCTGGCGTACGCCGAGCTCGCGACGAAGTACCCCCGGGCGGCCGGCGCCTCGCTCTACGTCAACAAGGCCTTCGGCAGCCGGGCCCTGACCTTCCTCACGACCGTGCTCTACCTGTCGGCGACCTTCGCCGCCGCCGGGTCGCTGGCCGCCGGCTTCGCCCGCTACTTCGGGCAGATCTGGTCGCTGCCGCCCGCGCTGCTGATCATGATCGTGTTCATCATCCTGCTGGCGATCGTCAACTACGTCGGCATCACCGAGTCGGTCGTCATCAACATGGCGATGACGATCGTCGAGGTCACCGGCCTCGTGATCGTGTTGCTCATCGGCGCCATCTACGTCGGCCAGGGCAAGGCCGACTTCACGGTGCTCACCAACTTCAGCAGCGGCGACAACGTGGTGTTCGCGATCATCGCCGGCGTCGCCCTGGCCTTCTTCGCGATGACCGGGTTCGAGAACGCCGCGAACGTCGCCGAGGAGACGATCGACCCGTCGCGCAACTTCCCCCGCGCGCTGATCGGGGGCATGGCGGCGGCCGGGGTCATCTACGTCCTGGTCTCGATGTCGGCGGCGCTCGTCGTCCCGGTCGACACGCTCGCGAGCTCCGACGCCGCGCTGCTCGAGGTCATCCGCGCCGGGATCCTCCCGATCTCGGTGTCGGTCATGGTCCTCGTCTTCGCCATCATCGCGATGGTGGCCATCACCAACACCACGCTGGTGCAGGTCGTCACGCAGTCGCGGATCCTCTACGGCATGGCCCGCGAGGACGTCGTCCCCGCGGCCTTCGCCAAGGTCCACCCGACCCGCCGCAGCCCCGTGGTGGCCCTGGTGTTCTCCGCGGTCGTCGTGATCGCGCTGCTGGTCGCCGGCGACCTGCTGAACCGGATCGGCCTCCAGGTCGACATCGTCGAGAGGCTCGCCGCCGTCACGGTCGTGCTGCTGCTCGTCGTGTACGCCGGCGTCATCGTCGCCTGCCTGAAGCTGCGGGGCAGCGACGAGACGTCCGACACCTTCCGTGCCCCGACGGCCCTGCTGCTCGTGGGCCTGGTCGGCAACGTCGTCCTGCTCTACTACGTGATCTCCACCGATCCCGGCTCGCTGATCTGGTGCGCCGGACTGGTGGCGGTGGGCTTCGTGCTGTTCGTCGCCGAGCTCGCCCTCGGCAAGCGTGACCGTCCCGCGGGTGTGCGGCGCGGGGAGCCCATCGACGGGAAGAAGGACCACTGATGGCCACGAAGGGGATGCACGTCGTCGTGGCGACGGACGGCTCGAAGCAGTCGCTCGCCGCCGCCAAGCACCTGATGTCCTTCGCCGACCCGGAGAAGATCGCCGAGATCTCCGTGGTGGGCGTGATCAGCCCGTACGCCTCCGTCGCCTTCGCCGACGACATCTCGGGCCGCGACGACCCGGACCAGTCGTTCCGCGACGCCGCCAACGACGCCGTGGCCACCGTCGCCGGGGTGCTCGAGGGCTGGGGACCGAAGGTGTCGAAGAAGGTCCGCAGCGGCTCCCCGGCGAACGAGATCGTCAAGGCCGCCACCGCGGTGGGTGCCGGCCTCGTGGTGGTGGCCAGCGGAGGTCGCGGCCTGTCCGAGACGATCCTGCTCGGCAGCACCGCCCAGCGCGTCCAGCACTCCGCACCGTGCCCCGTCCTCGTCGTGCGACCCGCGAAGCGCAAGAAGAGGAAGTGACCCTGCGGCTCGCCGCCGCCCAGGCGGAGGCCGTCGCCGCCCACGACACCGACGGGCTCGCGGCGAACGCGACCACGGCCGCACGCCTGGTCGACCGCGCCGCCGACGAGGGGGCGCGGGTGGTCGTGCTCCCCGAGGCCTTCCTGACCGGGTACGACGCCGCCGTGCTCGCGGGCCCGCTGCCCGGGCCGGGCGACCTCGACTCGGCCTGGCTGGACCCGCTGCGGGAGGCCGTCGAGCGCACCGGGGTGGTGGCGCTGGTCGGCGTCGCCCTGGACCGCGGCGGCTCACGCACCCTGTCGCTCCTCCTCGCCGCGCCGGGTCGCCAGGAGGTCGTCTACGACAAGCAGCACCTCGACGGCCCCGAGCGCCCCGCCTTCACGCCGGGCGCCCACGGCGTCCTCCTCGACGTCGACGACCACCTGCTCGGGCTGAGCGTCTGCTACGACGGGTGCTTCCCGGAGCACGCGCGCGCCGCGGCGGACGCGGGCGCGGTTGGCTACCTCGCGTCGGCGGCGTACTTCACCGGGGGAGAGCACCGCGCCGACCTCTACTACCGGGCGCGAGCCCTGGACAACGGCATGTACGTCGCGTTCGCCGGGCTCACCGGGCGCTGCGGCAGCGGGGACTTCATCGGCGCGTCCGCCGTCCACGACCCCGAGGGACGCACCCTGGCGCGGCTCGGTCGGGAGGAGGGCGTCGCGGTGGCCGACCTCGACCCCGACCTCGTCGCGGCCACCCGCGCCCGCCACACCATGACCGCGGACCACCGCGCCTCGCTGGGCGACATGGTCCGGCTGACGGTCCGAGGGACCTGCCCGCGGGGCCTCAGCGCATCGTGATGCCGGAGAGGTCCGCGCGGAGGGTCGTCTTGGCGCCGTCGGCCTCGAGCGCGTCGGCGGTCCTGCCGACCGGGCGTGACCAGGGGTAGCAGTGGAAGGCGAGGCCGAGGCAGGTCAGCGCGGCCGAGAGCCCGACCAGCAGGACCGGCTCGGGCGTGGGGAAGGCGAACGCGAGGGCGACGGTCACGACGAACGGGGCCTCGACGAGCGCGAAGCGCAAGATCATCCCGGTCCGGAAGCGCTCCACGGCCAGGGCGCGGGCGCGGTCCGGCTCGGTGCCGGCCGGGATCGGCGGCACGGTGTAGCCGACGAGCTCGGCCGCCACGATCCCCGCGACGCTGAGCACGGGGACGACGTACGGCCAGATCCCCCACTCCGCCCCGGGGTCGTTCGTCGCCGCGAAGTAGATCGCGACGGTGACGATCAGCGGCGCGCCGATCAGGGTGGACGCGAGCGTGGTGACGGACTGGCGCATGGCCGACATGATCCCGCACGCCGCCTCGCCGCGGCCGCGGACGACCCTGTTGACAATTAGTACGAGGCTCGTACTTAATAGGGGTGTGACGCTGGTCATGGGCATCGACTCCTCCACCCAGTCCTGCAAGGCCGTCCTCGTGGACGCCGCGGACGGGACCCTCGTCGACTCCAGGGCGACCCCCCACCCACCGGGGACGACGGTCGACCCGCGCGCCTGGTCCGCGGCCGTCGACGAGGCCACGGCCGGCCTGCTCGAGCGCGCCGACGCCGTCGCCGTGGGCGGCCAGCAGCACGGCATGGTCGCGCTGGACGACGCCGGCACACCGGTGCGTGACGCCCTGCTGTGGAACGACACCCGCTCGGCCGACGCCGCCGTGCGGCTCGTCGAGGAGATGGGTGGTCCGCAGGCCTGCGCGGACGCCGTCGGCAGCGTCCTCGTCGCCTCCTTCACCTCGACCAAGCTGCGCTGGCTCCGTGACGCCGAGCCCGAGCACGCCGCCGCCGTGCGCCGGGTCCTGCTGCCGCACGACTGGGTCTCGCTCCACCTCGCCGCGCCCGGCAGCGAGCCGTGGACCGACCGCGGTGACGCGTCGGGCACCGGCTACTGCGACCCCGCCACCGGGGAGTGGCGCCACGACCTGGCCGCGGCCGCGCTCGGCCACGAGGTCGCCCTGCCCCGGCTCGTCGCGCCCGGCGAGGTCGCCGCCACGACGCGGGCCGGCGCCTCGATCGGTGCGGGCACCGGCGACAACATGGCCGCCGCCCTCGGGCTCGGGCTGGCCACCGGCGACGTCCTGGTCTCGATCGGCACCTCCGGGGTCGCCTCCGCGGTCAGCGCGACACCCGTCGCCGACGGCAGCGGCGTGGTCACCGGCTTCGCGGACGCCGCCGGCGGCTGGCTGCCGATGGTCACCACGATGAACGCGGCGGGGATCCTCGACCTCCAGGCCACCTTGCTCGGCGTCGACCACGCCGGCCTCGCCGACCTCGCGCTGTCCGCCGAGGTGGGCGCCGGCGGCGTCGTGCTGTCCCCGTACTACGGCGGGGAGCGGACCCCGAACCGCCCGGGCGCCACCGGCACCTGGACCGGGCTGCGGCCCACCACGACCCGCGCCGACCTCGCCCGTGCCGCCGTGGAGGCCCTGCTCTGCAGCCTCGCCGAGGCCGTCGACCGCCTGGTCGCCGAGACCGGCCAGCAGCCGCGCCGCGTGCTGATGGTCGGCGGCGCCACCCGCAGCCCCGCCGTCCGCGCCCTCGCCCCCGCCTTCCTCGGCCACCCCGTGGTCCTGCCCCCGGCGGGGGAGTACGTCGCCCGCGGGGCGGCGCGACAGGCCGCCTGGGCGCTCTCCGGGGCCGAGCAACCCCCGGAGTGGGCGCTCGCCGGCGAGGAGCAGCTCGCCCTCGACGACGCGCTGGCGGCCCGCTGCGCCGACGTGCGCGCGGCGTACGCCGACCTGCGCGACGCCACCACCCCCTGACCCGCTCAGCCCTGACCCGAACCCCAGCCCCACCCACCCGAGGAGCCCCATGAGCCTGCCCGTCCCGACCCCCGCCGACCGCTTCTCCTTCGGTCTGTGGACCGTCGGCTACACCGGACGCGACCCGTTCGGCGAGGCCACCCGCGCCCCGCTCGACCCCGTCCACTCCCTCGAGAAGCTCGCCGAGCTCGGGGCCTACGGCGTGAACTTCCACGACGACGACCTCATCCCGTTCGGCAGCGACGACGCCGAGCGTGGCCGCATCCTCGACCGCTTCCGCAAGGGCCTGGCCGACACCGGTCTGGCGGTCACCACGGCGACCACGAACCTCTTCTCCCACCCGGTCTTCAAGGACGGCGCCTTCACCGCCAACGACCGCGACGTGCGTCGCTTCGCGCTGCGCAAGGTCATGCGCAACATCGACCTGGCCGCCGAGCTGGGCGCCGAGGTCTACGTGTGCTGGGGCGGCCGCGAGGGCGCCGAGTCCGGCGCCGCCAAGGACGTCGCCACCGCGCTCGACCGCTTCCGCGAGGCCTTCGACGTGCTCGGCGACTACGTCGTCGAGCGTGGCTACGACATCCGCTTCGCGATCGAGCCGAAGCCGAACGAGCCCCGCGGCGACATCCTCCTGCCGACGGTCGGCCACGCGCTCGCGTTCATCGAGCAGCTCTCGCGTCCCGAGCTGGTCGGCGTGAACCCCGAGGTGGGCCACGAGGAGATGGCGGGCGTCAACGCCGCCCACGGCTACGCCCAGGCCCTGTGGGCGGGCAAGCTCTTCCACATCGACCTGAACGGCCAGCACGGCCCCCGCTACGACCAGGACCTCCGGTTCGGGGCCGGCAACGTGCGCGGCGCCTTCTGGGTCGTCGACACCCTGCTCGCCGGCGGGTACGACGGCGTCGTCCACTTCGACTACAAGCCCGTCCGCACCGACGGCGAGGACGGCGTGTGGGAGTCGGCCAAGGCCTGCATGACGAACTACCTCGTCCTGCGCGACAAGGTCCGCGCCTTCCGCGCCGACCCCGAGGTCCACGAGGCCCTCGCCGCCTCGCGCGTGCACGAGCTGTCCCAGCCGACCCTGGCGCCGGGCGAGACCATCGCCGACCTGCTCGCCGCCCCGGCGGAGGACCCGGAGGAGATGGCGGCCCGCAGCATGGGCTACGAGCGGCTCGACCAGCTCGCGCTGGAGCACCTGTACGGCGTCCGCGGCTGACGTGCCCGACCGCACGCGCGCCCGGGCGGGCGTCGCGGCAGCGGGGGTGACGGCGGAGGCCGTCACCCCCGACGACCTGCGGCGCGCCACCACCGCGCGGGTCCTGCGCACGCTGCGCGAGGAGGGGCCGGCGAGCCGGGTCGAGCTCGCCGGCCGCACCGGCCTGTCGAAGGCCACCGTCGGCGTCGTCGTCGCGCGGCTGGAGCGCCTCGGCCTGCTCGGGGCCGCCGAGGCGTCCGAGGTGGGGGAGCCCGGCGCCGGGTCCGGTCCCGGGTCCGCCGCCGGGGCCGCGACGCGTGGGCGTCCCGCCCGGCCGGTGGCCCTGCGCCCCGGCGCCTGCTGGGGCCTCGGTCTCGAGGTGAACGTCGACTACGTCGCCGTCGCCGCGGTCGACCTCGCCGGTGTCGTGCTGACGGTCCAGGTGTGCGCGGTCCGGGCGACGTCGACGGGGGACGAGCGGCTCACCGTCCTGCTCGACCTCCTCGCCGAGGTGCTCGCCTCGCCCACCTGCCCGGACCGCCACGGCCTGCTCGGCGCCGTCGTCGCCATCCCCGGCCTCGTCGACGCCGCCCGCCACCGCGTGACCTGGGCGCCCAACCTCGGCGCCGAGGGCGACGAGGTGGGTCCCCGCCTCGCGGAGCTGCTGGGACCCGAGGTGACCGTGCACGTCGACAACGACGCCACCTGCGCGGCGTACGGCGAGCGCTGGCACGGCGCGGCGCAGGGCGCGGCGCACTCGCTCTACCTCACGGGCACCGTCGGCATCGGCGCCGGGATCGTGGCCGACGGTCGCGTCCTCCGCGGCGCGGTTGGCAACGCGGGCGAGGTCGGCCACGTCCCCCTCGGGCGCCCCGGCGCGCCCTGCGGCTGCGGCCGCACCGGGTGCTGGGAGACCGCGGTCGGCCTGGGCGCCATGCTCGCCGCCGTCGGCGCGGAGGAGTCCGGGACGCCGGTCGAGTCGGCCGCGGCCGTCGCCGAGCGGGCCCGCACGGTCCCGTCGGTGCGGGCCGGGCTGGAGGCGGTGGCCGAGGACCTGGCCCGCGGTCTCGCGGTGCTGGTCAGCGTCGTCGACCCGGAGGTGGTCGTGCTCGGCGGCTACTTCACCGCCCTCACCGAGCACCTGCTGCGACCGGCCGCGGAGCGTCTCGACGGGCTCCTGCCGTCGCCCGCGCAGCGCCGGCCCCCGCTGGTGGCGGGCCGGCTCGGCATCACCGCCGCGGCCGTCGGGGCGGCCGAGCTCGCGATGGAGCCGGTGGTGGCCGGACAGGTGGGGCTGCCGGAGCCCGCCACCGCGCCCGGCGGGCGGGGCGTCACGCCGGCGTGACGGCCCCCGACCCGAGCGCCCGGGCGGCGTCGGGCAGCGCGGTCGCGAGGACGCCGGCCGGGTCGGCCAGCAGCGGCTCGAAGGCGAGCTCGGCGGCGCCGAGCAGCACCGAGTCGCCGTCGAGACCGGGCAGGGCCAGCGAGACCGACTCGAGCGGGGCGGTGAGGGCGGTGGCCTCGAAGCCCGCGCGGACGTCGTCCGGCACGAGCCGGAACAGCGAGCGGAAGTAGCCGCCCATCACGACGACCTGCGGGTTCAGCACGTTGACGATCCCGGCCAGGCCCTCGCCCAGCTCGCGTCCGACGTCGTCGAGACCGGGCGGGGCGACGTCGTACCGCTCGAGCACGAGGTCGAGCTCGGCCACCTCGTCGTCCGCGCAGCCGATGGTGCGGGCGATCACGTGCCCGCCGACGGCGGTCTCCCAGCAGCCGCGCGCGCCGCAGTGGCACGCACGGTCGGCGGGGCTCAGGGCCAGGTGGCCGACCTCCCCGGCGTACCCGCCGGCGCCCGCCAGCGGCACCCCGCCGGAGACGACGCCCGCCCCGACGCCGACGTTGCCGGAGACGTAGACGAGGTCGTCGATGTCGATGCCGACGCCGCGGTGGTGCTCGGAGAGGGCCCCGAGGTCCGCGTCGTTGCCGACGCGGAGAGGGACCTCGACCCCGAGCGCGGCGAGGACCATCGGCCCGGGGGACACGTCCGACCAGCCGAGGTTCGGGGCCAGGCGGACCATGCCGTCCCGGCGGCGGACCATGCCCGGCACCGCCAGCCCGATGCCGGCGAGGGACGAGACCGGCGGGGCGTCGACGACGACCCGGCGCACGAGCCCGGCGATGTCGGCTGCGACGCGCCACGCCTCCCGGTCGTCGTGGACGCGGGCCTGGACCCGCGCGCGGATCCGGCCGCCGAGGCCCACGCGGGCCGCGGTGACCCGGTCGACCCCGAGGTCGACGGCGACCACGTACGGGCCGTCGTCGGCGACGCCGACCCCCTGGGACGGGCGGCCGGCGCCCTGCCGGGGAGCGGTCCGGGCCGCGGTGGACTCGGTCAGGCCCAGCTCGACCAGCTCGGCGACCAGGCCGGCGATGGTGCTGCGGTTGAGCCCCATCGCGCTGGTGAGCTCGGCCCGCGACACCGGCCCGGGTGCGAGGTGCACCTGCCGCAGCAGCGTCGAGAGGTTGTGGCGTCGTACCGCCTCCTGGTTGGTCCCGGTCCCGCGACGGTGTGCGGTGACCACGCCGGCCTAGAGGCCCGACGCCGAGCGCCGGCGGCGCGAGACCGCGTCGACGCCCGCGGCGACGAGCAGCACGATGCCCGTGACCAGGAAGTTGATGTAGGCGGACTGGTTCAGCAGGCCGAGGCCGTTCGCGATCGTGGCGATCACGGTGCCGCCCAGGATGGCGTCCAGCGCCCGGCCGCGACCACCGAAGAGGCTGGTGCCGCCGATGACGGCCGCACCCACGGCGTACAGCAGCGTGTTGCCGCCACCGGCGGCGGTCGAGACGCCACCGGTGTAGGACGACTGCACGATGCCGCTGACGGCCGCCAGGGTGGAGCAGATGATGAACGCCGCCACCTGCATGCGGGCGACGTTGATGCCGGCGCGGCGGGCGGCCTCGGCGTTGCCGCCGACGGCGTACAGGTGGCGGCCGAACGTGGTGCGGTCGAGCACGAAGGTGCACACCAGCAGCAGCACGACGACGAGCGGCAGCACGTAGGGGATGCCGGCGATGGGGAAGAACGGGTTGAGGCTGCGGTTGATGCTGAGCAGCCCGGTGATGCCGAGGACGATCACGGCGACCACGACGACGCGCAGGATCACCAGGCTCAGCGGGTGGTGCTGGAGCTTGTTGGCGACCTGGGTGCGGTACCGGAGGAAGGAGCCGGCCGCGAAGGCCACCACGAGGACGACGGCCGCGGCCCACCCCAGCGGCACCGGGACGTTGGAGATGGTCAGGCCGCGCAGGACCGGGTCCTCGACGCCGACCGAGCCGCCCTGGCCGATCGCGAAGAGGATCACGCCCTGCAGGCCGAGGAAGAACGCCAGGGTGACCACGAACGAGGGGATGCCCAGGTTCGCGACCAGCAGGCCGATCAGCAGCCCGATGACGGCGCCGACGAGCAGACCGGCCAGCACGGCGACGAACCAGGGGAGGCCCCGGTCGGCGATGGCGAGGGCCGTCATGGCCGCCGACAGGCCGCCGGCGACGCCCGCCGACAGGTCGATCTGCCCGAGCAGCAGCACGAAGACGAGGCCCATCGCGAGCAGGCAGATGGGGCCGGCCTGCACGACCAGGTTCGCCATGTTGAGCAGGGAGAAGAACTGGTCGGAGGCGAGGCCGAAGACGACCATGAGGACCGCCAGGCCCAGGATCGCGGGCAGGGAGCCCATGTCGCCGCCGCGGACGCGGGCGACGTAGCCCCGCAGGCTCTCCATCAGGGTGGAGGCCTGGGTGCTGTCGTGGGCGAAGTCGGTGTCGGCGAGGGAGGCGCCCTTGGCGGGGGAGTCCTTGCCGCCCTTGTCGGTGGACGGCGTCCCGGTGGTGCTGGTGCTCATTGGTGGTCCTCGAGATCTGCGTGTGCGGGGCGGGGGCTCAGACGGTGGCGGTGGCGGGGTTCTCGGCGATCCCGAGCGAGCCGCTGCGGCCCGCGGTGATCAGCTCGACGACCTGGCTGTGGTTCAGCTCCGAGGTCGGGACGTCGGCCGCCACGCGACCGAGGTAGAGCGCCGTGATCCGGTCCGCGACCTCGAAGACGTCGACCATGTTGTGCGAGATGAGGACGACGCCGAGGCCGCGGTCGGCGAGCCGGCGCACGAGGTCGAGCACCTGGCGGGTCTGGGCGACGCCGAGCGCGGCGGTGGGCTCGTCGAGGAGGACGATGCGCGAGTTCCACAGCACCGCCTTCGCGATCGCCACGGTCTGGCGCTGGCCGCCGGACAGGCTGGCCACGGACTGGCGGACGGACTTCACGGTCCGCACCGACAGCGAGGCGAGCGTCTCGCGGGCGCGGGACTCCATCGAGGTCTCGTCGAGCACGACGCCCTTGCGGGACTCGCGGCCGAGGAACATGTTCTGGACGATGTCGAGGTTGTCGCACAGCGCGAGGTCCTGGTAGACGACCTCGACGCCCATCGCCGCGACGTCGCGCGGCCCGGTCACCTCGACCGGCTTGCCCTCGAAGAGGTAGTCCCCGTCGTCGCGGCCGTAGATGCCCGCGATGACCTTCACCAGCGTCGACTTGCCGGCGCCGTTGTCGCCGACGAGCGCGGTGACCTGGCCCGGGTAGACGGAGAAGTCGACGTCGTGCAGGACGCGGACGTTGCCGAAGCTCTTGTTGACCGAGCGCAGCTGGAGCAGGGGGGCGGTGGACATGGTTCCTCCGAGGATCGGGTCGAGCGGGACGTGCTGGTGGGACGCGGCCCCCACGGGGCTGGACCGAGGGGGCCGCGTCCGGTCAGGTGGTGCGGGGGCCGGTCAGGAGATGCCGGCGTCCTCGCACATGGCCTCGTAGCGGCCGGTGCACACGTCCTCGACGGTCTGGCCGCCGTCGTCGAACACGACGTCCAGGTTGTCGGCCGTGATCGACTCGGGCTCGAGCAGCACCGAGGGGACCTGGCGGTCGCCGTCGACGTCCTCGGTCTCGCCGGTGGTCTCCGGCTCCTCGCCGTTCACCAGCGCGATGGCGGTGTCGGCCAGCGCCGCGGCCTCCTGCTTGGCGGACTTGTAGACCGTCATGCACTGGTCGCCGGCGAGGATGGCCTGCAGGCCCTCGACGGTCGCGTCCTGCCCGGTGACGGGCACCTCGCCGTTGCGGCCGTTGCGCTCCAGGATGGAGATCGCGGCGCCCGCGAGGCCGTCGTTGGCGGCGTAGACGCCGTCGACCTCACCGCCGGCCTGCGTGTAGAGCTGGTCGAAGATGGTGACGGCCTCGTCCGGGTCCCAGTCCGGCACGGCCTGCTCGCCGACGTTCTCGTAGCCCGACACCTCGTCGAGGACGCTGTGGGCGCCCTCGGAGAACAGGGTGGCGTTGTTGTCGGTGGGCGAGCCGTTCAGGTAGACGAGGTTCGCGTCCTCGTCGCCGAGGCAGTCCGCCAGGCCCTGGCCCTGCAGCTCGCCGACGACGGTGTTGTCGAAGCTGACGTAGTAGCCGGCCGAGCCGCCCAGGGTGAGGCGGTCGTAGTCGATGGTCTGCACGCCCTGCGACGCGGCGCGCTCCTGGATGGCGGCGCCGGAGTCGGAGTCGAGGTTGACGATCGCGAGGACGGTCGCGCCGCCCGAGATCATGCTGTCGGCGATCGTCGCCATCCGGTCCGCGCTGCCCTCGGCGTTCTGGATGTCGTAGTCGACGCCGGCCTCGTCGAAGGCGGCCTCGAGGGCCGGGCGGTCCGCGCTCTCCCAACGCACCGAGGACTCGGTGTCGGGCAGGATCACGCCGATCGAGCCCTGGGGGGCCTCGTCGCCGCCACCGCTGCCGCCGGACCCCGAGTCCGAGTCACCACCACAGGCGCCGAGGGTCATGGTCAGACCGACCACGGCCGCCAGGGCCACACCACGCTTCAGCTTCACGAGCAACCGCCTTGTCTTCGGGGTTCGGCGTCCGGCCCCTCGTGAGCCGGATCACCATTTGTTGTCCGCGACAACGTAAAGGCGTGGCGTCCGTCACGTCTAGGGGGTCTCATCATCAAGATTTCCGCAGGACAGGCTGTGCGGGCGGCCCTGCCGAGGTCACGAAACGGCAACGACGAATGTCGTTCCGAACAACAAAACCGTGGCTGATCTGGGCGTTCGTGCGGGCGGCCGGGTGTGACGGACGCCCGGGTTACCGAGGGGTAGGCAGTGTGCGACCGTTCACATACCCTCGGTACATGAACGCTCCCGAGCCGTCCGGGCCCGCCGACCTCCAGGGCCTGCGGGACCCCGAGCACGACCCCCGCGCCTCCTACGCCCTCGAGCCCGAGTACGTCGCCGGGCTGGCCGGGCGGCTGCGGGCGACGTCCGGCGAGACCCGGGCCCTCGAGTCGCCGCTCGCCGGTCAGCCGCTGGCGCACCTGGCGGTGTCGCAGACGTCCGACGTCGACGAGGCCTTCGCCCGGGCCCGCCGCGCCCAGGAGGCCTGGTCCCGCACGTCGGTGACGGAGCGCAGCGCCGCGCTGCACCGCCTGCACGACCTGATCCTCGACCGCCAGGACGAGATCATCGACCTCATCGTCTGGGAGTCCGGCAAGGCCCGCAAGGACGCCTTCGACGAGCCGCTCCACGTCGCGATGACGGCCCGGTACTACTCGCGGAAGCTGCCCGGCCTCGTCGCGCCGCGACGCGCGGCCGGCGCCATCCCGGCGCTGACCCGCGTCGACCTCGCCCGGATCCCCAAGGGCGTCGTCGGGATCATCTCGCCCTGGAACTACCCGTTCACCATGGCGCTGTCCGACGGCATCGCCGCCCTCGCCGCCGGCAACGCGGTCGTCGCGAAGCCGGACGGCCAGACGATGCTCACGGCGCTGTACGGCGCCCGCCTGCTGGAGGAGGCCGGCTTCCCGGCCGACCTGTGGCAGGTCGTCCACGGCCCGGGCTCGCAGATCGGGCCCGCGATCATCGACCGTGCCGACTACGTCTGCTTCACCGGCTCGACCGCCACCGGCCGCGACGTCGCCCGTCGGTGCGCGGACCGCCTCATCGGCTGCTCGCTCGAGCTCGGGGGCAAGAACCCCCTGCTCGTGCTGCGCGACGCCGACCTCGAGCGCGCCGCGGAGGGCGCCGTGCGCGCCAGCTTCTCCAACGCCGGCCAGCTGTGCGTCTCGATGGAGCGGATGTACGTCGCCGACCAGGTCTACGACCGCTTCGTCGAGCGGTTCGTGGCCCGGACCCAGGCCCTCACCGTCGGCGCCAGCCTCGACTGGGGCAACGACATGGGCTCCCTCATCTCCGCCGCCCAGCTGGAGACCGTCGTGCGCCACGTCGACGACGCCGTCGCCAAGGGCGCCCGGGTGCTCACCGGCGGCCGGGCGCGCCCCGACCTCGGCCCGTACGTCTACGAGCCGACGATCCTCGAGGGCGTCACGCCCGACATGACCTGCTTCGCCGACGAGACCTTCGGCCCCGTGATCGCCCTCTACCGGTTCTCCGACGAGGCCGACGCCGTCGCCCGCGCCAACGCCGGCGACTACGGCCTCAACGCCTCGATCTACAGCCGCGACGTCCGTCGCGCCCGGGCCCTGGCCGGGCAGATCCGCTGCGGCACGGTCAATGTCAACGAGGCGTTCGCGGCCACCTTCGCCTCCATCGACGCGCCCATGGGCGGCATGCGCACGTCGGGCCTCGGCCGCCGCCAGGGCGCGGAGGGCCTGCACCGGTTCACCGAGACCCAATCGGTGGCGACGCAGCGGCTCCTGCGCTTCGGCCCGTCGTACGGGATGTCGGACCGGGCCTACGCCCGCATGATGACCGCCAGCCTGCGCGTCCTCGACAAGCTGGGCCGCGCGTGAGCGCCCCGGCGGACCAGGAGTTCGACTACGAAGTCCTCGTCGTCGGGTCCGGCTTCGGCGGGTCGGTCAGCGCCCTGCGGCTGAGCGAGAAGGGCTACTCCGTCGCGGTGCTCGAGGCCGGTGCGCGCTTCGCCGACGCCGACTTCGCCTCGACCTCCTTCGACGCCAAGCGGTTCCTCTTCGCGCCGGCCGCCGGCTGCTACGGCGTCCAGCGGATCGACGTGGTGAAGGACTGCGTCATCCTGGCGGGCGCCGGCGTCGGGGGCGGGTCGCTGAACTACGCGAACACGCTCTACGAGCCGCCGGACGCGTTCTACCGCGACCGGGCCTGGTCGCACATCACCGACTGGAAGGCCGAGCTCGCGCCGTACTACGACCAGGCGAAGCGGATGCTCGGCGTGGTCACCAACCCGACCCACACGCCGTCCGACGAGGTCATGCGGTCCGTCGCGGCGGAGATGGGGGTCGAGCACACCTTCCGCTCGACCCCGGTCGGGGTGTTCTTCGGGCCCGAGGGCACCGCGCCGGGCGAGACCGTCGCCGACCCGTTCTTCGGGGGTGCCGGCCCGGACCGCCAGGCCTGCAAGGAGTGCGGCGAGTGCATGACCGGCTGCCGCCACGGCGCCAAGAACACGCTGGTCAAGAACTACCTGCACCTCGCCGAGAACCTCGGCGCCGTCGTCCACCCCCTCACGACCGTCACCCGGATCCGGCCGCTCGACGGCGGTGGCTACGAGGTCATCGCCCGGTGGACGAAGGCCAAGCTGTCGCGCCGCCGAGCGGTCCGCACGTTCCGGGCTCGGCAGGTCGTGCTCTCCGCGGCCGCGCTCGGGACGCAGAAGCTGCTGCACCGCCTCAAGGCGGACGGCGACCTGCCGCGCGTCTCCGACCAGCTCGGCGTGCTGACCCGGACGAACTCCGAGGCCATCCTGGGCGCCATCGCGCCGAGGTCGACCACCGACTTCACCCACGGCGTCGCCATCACCTCCTCGTTCCACCCGGACGACGACACCCACGTCGAGCCGTGCCGCTACGGTCGCGGCTCGAACGCGATGGCGCTGCTGCAGACCGTCCTGACCGACGGCGACGGCCCCGGCAAGCGCTGGCGGACGTGGATGGTCGAGCTGGTCAAGCAGCGCCGGCACCTGCTCGGCATGTACGACGTCAAGCACTGGTCGGAGCGCACCGTCATCGCGCTGGTGATGCAGACGCTGGACAACTCGATCACCACCTCGGGACGCCGGACGCCGTTCGGCTACCGGCTCACCTCCCGCCAGGGCCACGGCGCGCCGAACCCGACGTACATCCCGGTGGCGAACGACGTGGTGCGGCGCATGGCCCAGCGCATCGGCGGCTTCGCCGGCGGCTCGATCGGCGAGCCGTTCGACAAGCCCATGACCGCCCACTTCATCGGCGGCTGCACCATCGGCGACACCCCCGAGACCGGCGTCGTCGACCCCTACCAGCGGGTGTTCGGCCACGAGGGCCTGCACGTCGTGGACGGGTCGACCATCTCCGCGAACCTCGGCGTGAACCCGTCGCTGACGATCACGGCCCAGGCCGAGCGGGCCATGGCGCTGTGGCCGAACAAGGGCGACGCCGACGCCCGGCCGCCGCTCGGCGCGTCGTACGAGCGGGTGGCGCCGGTGGCCCCCCGATCGCCGGCCGTGCCCGAGGCCGCCCCGGGGGCCCTGCGCCTGCCGGTGGTGGCGGTGCGCCAGGGCGCCGAGGCGAGGATCGGCCAGGGGCCCGGCCGTAACCAGGCCCCCGAGGCCTCGTTGAGCCAGTAGGAGCCGTCGGCGCCGAAGCACCACCCTCCCGGCCGCGGCTCCTCGCCCGGTGGCCCCGAGCCGCCGGGCAGGCCAGGACCCGGCCATCCTCCCTCCCGGTCGGGTCCTGGCCCCAGGCCCACCCACGCGGCGGTGGGGGACCGGCACGATCGGTAGGGTGCGGACGTGCCAGACGAGTCCGTGACCGACGCACGTCCCGAGGCCCACCACGACCTGGTCCTGGTCGTCGACTTCGGAGCCCAGTACGCCCAGCTGATCGCCCGGCGGGTCCGCGAGGCGCGGGTGTACTCCGAGATCGTGCCCCACACGATGCCGGTGGAGGACATGCTCGCCCGCTCCCCGAAGGCGATCATCCTGTCCGGCGGGCCGTCCTCGGTGTACGCCGACGGCGCACCCGGCATGGACGAGACCGTCTTCACGGCCGGCATCCCCGTCTTCGGGATGTGCTACGGCTTCCAGCTCATGGCGCAGGGCCTGGGCGGCCAGGTGGCCGCGACCGGCGCCCGGGAGTACGGCCGCACCCCGGTGTCGGTGACCGAGCCCGGGACGCTGCTCGCCGACGTCCCCGCGGAGCACCGCGTGTGGATGTCCCACGGGGACGCCGTCACCGCCGCGCCCGAGGGCTTCTCCGTGCTGGCCTCGACCCCCACGACGCCGGTCGCCGCCTTCGAGGACCTGACGCGCGGCATGGCCGGCGTGCAGTGGCACCCGGAGGTCATGCACACCGAGCACGGCCAGCAGGTGCTCGAGCACTTCCTGCACGACATCGCCGGCTGCCGCCAGACCTGGACGATGCTCAACATCGTCGAGGAGCAGGTCGACGCCATCCGCACCCAGGTGGGCGACGGCCGCGCCATCTGCGCGCTGTCCGGCGGGGTCGACTCCGCCGTCGCGGCGGCGCTGGTGCAGCGGGCCATCGGCGACCGCCTGACCTGCGTGTACGTCGACCACGGGATGATGCGCGCCGGTGAGACCGACCAGGTGCGGCGGGACTTCGAGGAGGTCTTCGACTCCCTCGACGTGGTCGACGCCGCTGACCAGTTCGTCGGCGCCCTCGCGGGCGTGACCGAGCCCGAGGAGAAGCGCAAGATCATCGGGCGGGAGTTCATCCGCACCTTCGAGGCCGCGCAGGCCCGGGTGTTCTCCGACGCCGAGGAGGGCGACACCGCCTTCCTGGTCCAGGGCACGCTCTACCCCGACGTCGTCGAGTCCGGCGGTGGCGCCGGCACCTCGACCATCAAGTCCCACCACAACGTCGGGGGCCTGCCCGACGACCTGACGTTCGCCCTGGTCGAGCCGCTGCGGACGCTCTTCAAGGACGAGGTCCGTGCCGTGGGGGAGCAGCTGGGGCTGCCCTCCACGATGGTCTGGCGCCAGCCGTTCCCCGGCCCGGGCCTGGGCATCCGCATCATCGGCGAGGTCACCCACTCCCGCCTCGACCTGCTGCGCTCGGCCGACCTCATCGCACGCGAGGAGCTCACCCGCGCGGGCCTGGACCGCGACGTGTGGCAGATGCCCGTGGTGCTGCTGGCCGACGTCCACTCGGTCGGCGTGCAGGGTGACGGCCGGACCTACGGCCACCCCGTCGTCCTGCGCCCCGTGACCTCCGACGACGCGATGACGGCGGACTGGGCGCGGCTGCCGTTCGAGCTGCTCGAGCGCATCTCCACGCGCATCACCAACGAGGTCCCCGACGTCAACCGGGTCGTGCTCGACGTGACGAGCAAGCCGCCGGGCACCATCGAGTGGGAGTGACCGCCCCCCGGCGCGGCCGCCGGGCCTGTGGAGGAGCGACGACGCCCGCGCGCTGATCGGGGCAGGCTCCTGGCCACGAGCCGCGACCACGGCTGGGCGCGGGCCCCGGTGGGGGCCTGCCGCCGCGCGGGCGTGCCGACGGAGGTGGTGCACCTGGCCACGGACACCGACCTGCGGCCGCTGCCCCTCGAGGTCCTCGGGGCCGCCTGAGCCGTTCCGGGCGGCGTGGGACGATGGCCCCCATGCCTGGGAGGAGCCGTGTCCGCACCGCTCTGGTCGCCGGGGTCCTCGCCCCGGCCCTGACGCTCGGTGCGGCCGCCTGCAGCGGTGGCGCCGACGAGGACTCCCCCCGACCGGTGGTGGCGTTCCTGGGCGGTGCCGACCCGGACTCCCGGCACGTCCAGGACGACGCCGAGCTGCTGCGCGCGGCGCTGGTGGCCGACTGCGAGGACTGCGAGTACGTCGAGCTCGACGCCGAGGGCGACGCCGACGTCCAGGCCGAGCAGATGGCCCGGGTGGCGTCCGGCGGGGCGGACGTGGTGCTGCTCGAGGCCGTCGACGCCGACGCCGCGGAGGAGATGATCGCCGAGGTCGGCGACCTGCCCGTCATCACGCTCGACCGGTCCGTGCCGGGCGCGGACTACCACGTCGGCTACGACCCGGTCGCCGGCGGGCGCAGCCTCGCCCGCGCCGGGATGGAGGCGGCGGTCGAGGCCGGTGCGCCCGCACAGGGCGCGGGCGTGCTGCTGCTCGGGGCGGGCTCCGGCGACCTCGCCGGGACCGCCCGCACCCAGGCCGCCCGCGAGGCCATCGGCAACCGGGGAGGCGAGGTGCTCGCTGCCGACGAGCCGGAGGTCGCGACGACCGAGGACGCCCGGGAGTGGACCGCGGGCCAGGTCGCCGAGCGCGGCGCCGAGGCGATCGACCTCGTCGTCGCGGTCGACGAGTCCCAGGCGGAGGGGGTGCTGGCCGCCTTCGAGGACGCCGGCGTGGCGCCCGCCGACCGCCCGGTCGTGGTCGGCTCGGGGGCCGACGTGGCCTCCCTGCAGCGCGTCGTCCGCGGCGACCTCGGGGTCCTGCTGTACCGCCCGCGCCCGCCCATGACCTCCCGGGCCGTCGAGACCGCCGCCGAGGTGCTCGAGGGCGCCCCGGTCACCGACACCGAGGACGTGGACGGCGTCCCGTCGTTCCTCGGGACGGCCGAGGCCCTCACGTTGCGCAACCTGACGAGCGTGGCCGTCGGGCGGGACCTCGTCACCACCGAGGAGCTGTGCGACGGCGTCGCGGACGCGTGCGCGGCCAACGGCATCCGCTGATCCATGGCGTGGTGGTCACGACGCCCGCGACGTTCCGCGGCCGAGTCCGTCGTGACGGCCGAGAAGCACGAGGGCGTCGTCGGGGTGGGCAGCACGGTTGCCGTGATGGCGCCCCGCCTCGTGCTCACCGGCCTCTTTGCGGCCGACCTGACACCCGGTTCGCTCGTCAGCCGCTGATGTCCAGCACCCCGCGACCGGCCGTCCTCCCACGTGCGCGGAGGACAGGAGAGATCGCCGGGATCGGGGCCTCAGGCCGGGGCCCAGGCGCTCCTCTCCTGTCCGGCGTGCACACCGGACCAGGTCGGACCCCTCAGAGGCCCAGCGACCGGCCGATGATCTCCTTCTGGATCTCGGTGGTCCCGCCGTAGATCGTCTGCACCCTGCTGTCCAGGAACGCCTTCGCGACCGGGTACTCCATCATGTAGCCGTAGCCGCCGTGCAGCTGGACGGCGACGTCGGCGATCTTGGTCTGGAGCTCGGTCGTCCACCACTTCGCCATCGAGGCGAGGCTGGTGTCGAGGGTGCCCTCGTTGTGCCGGCGGACGCAGTCGTCGAGGAAGACGCGCGCGACGTGCACCTCGGTCGCCATCTCGGCCAGCGTGAAGCGGGTGTGCTGGAACTTGGAGATGGGCCTCCCGAAGGCCTGCCGCTCCTTGACGTAGGCGAGCGACAGCTCGAGCAGCCGCTCGCAGGCGGTGACGGCGATCATCGCGATCGACAGGCGCTCCTGCGGGAGGTTCTGCATGAGGTAGACGAACCCCTGGCCCTCCTCGCCCAGCAGGTTCTCCTTCGGGACGACGACGTCGTCGAAGCTCAGCTCGGCGGTGTCCTGGGCCTTCATGCCGACCTTGTCGAGGTTGCGGCCGCGCTCGAAGCCCTCCATGCCGCGCTCGACCACGAGCAGGCTGATGCCCTGGTGCCCGGCGTCCGGGTCGGTGCGGCAGACCACGATGACGAGGTCGGCGTTGATGCCGTTGCTGATGAACGTCTTCGACCCGTTGAGCACCCAGTGGTCGCCCTTGTCGATCGCGGACGTGCGGATGCCCTGCAGGTCGCTGCCCGCCCCCGGCTCGGTCATCGCGATCGCCGAGATCGTCTCGCCCGAGACGCATCCCGGCAGCCAGCGCCGCTTCTGCTCCTCGGTCCCGAGCGTCGTGATGTAGGGGACGATGATGTCGGTGTGCACCGGGAAGCCCGGCCCGCTCGCCATCGCCCGTGACATCTCCTCGCTCAGCACGAGGTTGAAGCGGAAGTCGGTCGTGCCGAGCCCGCCGTACTCCTCAGGTACGTCGAAGCACAGCAGCCCCGCCTCGCCGGCCTTCCGCCAGAGCTCCCGCGGGACGATGCCCGCGGCCTCCCACTCGGCGTGGTGGGGGACGACCTCGCGGTCCATGAAGGCCCGCGCGGTGGCCCGGAAGTCCTCGTGCTCCTGCTCCAGCAACGTCACGGGCTGATCGTGACACCATCACTGTCACGGTTCAAGGGTGCCGGGTCAGCAGACGGAGTCCGTCGGCCTGGGGTTGCCGAGGCCGAACAGGGGACGGAGCGCGAGACCCACCGCCGTGCCGCCGAGCGCCATGAGGCCCCACAGCCAGCCGTGGAGGCTGAACGAGGCGATGCCGCCGAAGTAGGCGCCGATGTTGCAGCCGAAGGCGATGCGGGCGCCGTACCCCATCATGATCCCGCCGACCACGGCGCCGAGGGCGAGCCTGCCCGGGATGCGGCGGTGGACGACGAAGGCGCCCGCTGCGGCGGAGGCGACCAGGGCGCCGAGGATGATGCCGAGGTCCATGACCGACGTCTTCTCGGCGAGGACGCCGGCCTGGTACTTGGCCAGGTTGGCGGGGTCCTGCCAGAAGCCCCACGACAGGACGTCGACGCCCACGGCGTCGAGGATCTTGCTGCCCCACAGGCTGAAGGCGAAGGTGATGCCCCAGGCCCCGCCGGAGACCCACAGGGTCAGCGCGTTCAGGCCGGCGAGCAGGAGGGCGCCCACCCACAGCGGCCACGAGCCGCGGACGGCGCGGGCCAGGCCGCGGGCGACGGGGGCGCGACCCACCGGGGGAGCGCCGCGACGGGCCACGACGTACGTCGCGCCGACGATCAGGCCGATCGCGGCCATGGTGAGGACCCACGCGCCGAGGTAGCCGAACGGCTGGACGTCGGCCAGCGACACCGTGCCCGCGTCGGGCAGGCCCGTCCAGAAGCCGAAGGTGTACGCGCCCAGCACCGAGCCGACGACGAAGCCGCCGAGCGTGATGAGGATGGCGGTCTGGCCGCTGCCGACCGCGAACAGCGTCCCGGAGGCGCAGGAGCCGCCGAGCTGCATGCCGACCCCGAACAGGAACGCGCCGACGACGACGCCGAAGCCGATGGGCGCGAGCGACGGGGTGGCGGCGACCCCCTGCCAGGCGACGCCGGACGCCAGGATCGGCGCGAACAGCGTGGCCGCCACGCCGATCATCAGCATGTGCGCGCGCAGGCCCGCCCCCTGGCGCACCGACACCAGCTGGCGCCAGGCGGAGGTGAAGCCGAAGCGGCTGTGGAAGAGCACGAAGCCCAGTGCGGTGCCGATGGCGAACAGCACACCCGCCGTGGTCCCCGAGCGGAGCCAGATGACGCCGCCCAGCGCCAGCGCGGCCAGCAGGCCGACCAGCACGACCCCCACCTGCGGCGGGGGAGCCTCCTGCGCCTCGCCCGCCGTCAGGGCCGACGGCGCCCTGCGGGTGTCCTTCACGGTCGTCGCCATGCTGCGGGTGCTCCTCGTCTCGACGGTGGTCCGAGGAGGAGAAGGCGGGACGCCGGCCGCGTGTTCCCCGGACCGGCCCGCGCGCGACGTCAGGCCAGCCACTCCTTGACCTGCGAGACCAGGCCCGGCTGGTCGCCGTCCAGGGCCGCGGGGACGATGCTGAGCGTCGTCACGCCGGCCTCGGCGAAGGCGGCGATGCGCTCCTGCACGTACGAGGCAGGACCGACGAGGTTGGCCGCGCGGAGCCACTCGAGCGGCACCTCCGCCTCGGCCTCCTTCTTCTTGCCGTTGAGGTACAGGTCCTGGATGCGGGTGGCCTGCTCCTCGTAGCCGTACGCCCGGGCGACGTCGTTGTAGAAGTTCTTGCCGCGCGCGCCCATGCCGCCGACGTACAGCGCGAAGTGGGGGCGGGCGAAGTCGAGGACGGCGTCCGCGGTGGCGGTGTCCTCCGTGACCGACAGGACGCCGCCGGCGGTGACCTCAAGAGGCCCGAGGGCCGGGTCGCGCTTCTCGGCGCCGGCGCGCAGGGCGTCGCCCCAGACGCGGTCGGCGCGCTCGGGGTGGAACAGCGTCGGGATCCAGCCGTCGGCGATCTCGGCGGTCTGCCGGACCGACTTCAGGCCCAGCGCGGCGATCCAGATCGGGACGGAGTCGCGCTCGGGGTGGGTGAGGATCTTCAGGGGCTTGCCGAGGCCGGTGCCCTGCCCCTCCGGCAGCGGGAGCGGGTAGAGGCCCTCGTTGGTGAGCACCTCGCGCCGCATGCCGCGGCGGAGCAGCCCGACGATCTCCCGCAGGCGTGCCAGCGGCTTGTCGTAGGGCACGCCGTGGAAGCCCTCGATCACCTGCGGTCCGCTGGCCCCGAGGCCGAGGATCGCGCGGCCGCCGGAGACGTTGTCGAGGCCGGCGGCGGTCTGCAGCAGCGCGCTGGGCGTGCGGGAGTAGATGTTCACGATGCCCGAGCCGATCTCGACGGTCTCGGTGCGGGCGGCCAGGTAGCCCATCAGGGTGGGGGAGTCGAAGCCGTAGGCCTCCGGGACCCACAGGACGTCGAGCCCGGCCCTCTCGAGGGCGGCCACGTCGTCGGCGGCCTCCCGGGGGTTGCCGGCGTACATGAGCTGGAGGCCGAGCTTCACAGGTCCACCTTGTCGGAGAGGGCTTGGTCGAGGGCGGCGGTCAGGTCCTCGGCGTACGAGGTCGTGAGGTGACCGGGGTCGCGGTAGGTGACGGTCGAGCCGACGACCGCGGGGCACTCGTCGTCCACGCAGAGCCACGCGTACGGGTTCAGGTAGGGCACGCGCTGGGACCAGGCGACCCGCTTCGTCGTGTCGGCCACGAGCGTCGTGCGGTCGTACGGCGTGCCGAGGCAGGAGCCCAGGTCGACGTCACCGCTGGTCAGGCACTCGGCGGGGTCGATGTCGAGCTGCGGGACGTCGCCCAGCACGAGCAGCTGCGAGGTGAGCGGCTCGAGGGTGCGCAGGCGCTCGTCGATGCCGACCCTGACCGCCTCCGCGACGCCCTCGTCGTCGTCGACGTACTCGCCGTCGACGTAGACGCCCTTCGGCGGCGCGGTGCTGGCGACGATCGTCAGGTCGGGGGCGAGCTCCTCGACCTGGGAGTCGACCCAGTCCTGGAACTCGTTGCACTCGGGCCACGGGTCGGGGGAGCCCTGGACCGTGGTGACCACCCGGGCGGCGGTGCACCGCGGCTTGACCAGGTAGTAGGCGGTGTAGCCGCGCTCCTCCGCGATGGCCTGGATGGCGGGGATCCACGCCCGGGCGTGGGAGTCGCCGGTCAGCACCAGCGTCCTGTCGCCCTCGGTGTCGCCCTGCGGGCACAGCTCGCGCAGGTCGTTGTCGAGGTAGTCGCACTCGACGGGCGCGATGGCGTCGCGGATGTCGAGCAGGTCGGGGGTGAGCTCGCTCGGCACCGGGTCGCCGTCGCGGGCCGCGGCCACCGACGCCCTGACCAGCGCCCTGGCCTCGGCGTCCGGGGACACCTCGGGCGGCTCCTCACCCGGGGGTGCGCTGGGCTCGGGGGCGGTGATCGCCGGGGCGTCGCCGGCCTCGGCGGCCCAGTTCACGTAGCCCCAGCCGACGGTGCTGCTCGCCACGACCAGGACGATCGAGGCGGGGTAGAGGACCAGGCCGCGGGGCAGGCGCGCGCGCAGCCGCAAGGGAGCCCCGGGACGCCGGCGCTCGGCGAGCGGTGCGCGGAACGGCTGCTCGACGTAGCGGTAGGTCAGCGCCGACAGGCCGAACGTCGCCGCGACGGCGACGATGCTGCCGAACACGCCGAGCGGACGGCCCAGGGCGCTCGCCGGGATGATGAGCAGCGGCCAGTGCCAGAGGTAGAGCGAGTACGACCAGTCGCCGATCACCCGCATGGGGGAGACGGCGAGGACGCGCGTGGGCCACGGCGGCGCCTCGCGGAGGCGCAGCCCGGCCACCAGCAGCATGGCCGTGCCGACCACCGGCGGCATCGCGGCCAGGCCCGGGAACGGGGTCGAGGAGTCGTAGGCGACCGCCGGGACCAGGATCGCCGCCAGGCCGACCGCGCCCACGGCGGTGCGGCCGCGCGTCGAGAGCCGGTCCGCCACCGCCGGGCCGACCAGGGCGGCGAGGGCGCCGAGCGACAGCTCCCAGATGCGGGCCGTGGTGGAGAAGTACGCCGCCTCCGGCTCGACGCTGGTGGTGACCAGCGACCACACCAGGCTGAGCGCCGTGACCACCACGAGCAGCCAGAACACCGTCAGGCGCGGCAGGCCGCGGCGCGCGTCGGGGCCCTGGCGGTGGCGGTGCCAGATCAGCGCGGCCAGGATCAGCAGCGGCCAGACGAGGTAGAACTGCTCCTCCACCCCGAGCGACCAGTAGTGCTGCAGGGGGCTCGGGGTGAGGCCGTCGGCGAAGTAGTCGGTGCCCGTCTCGGCGAAGCGCAGGTTGGCGACGAACAGCCCCGCCCACACAGCGTCCACCAGGATCGTCTCGACCTCGATGAGGCTCAGCCACGTCATCGAGGCGAGCAGCGTCGCCACGATGACGACCGTGGCCGCGGGCAGGATGCGGCGGGCCCGCCGTACGTAGAAGGTGCGGAGCGAGATCGTCCCGTGGCGCCCGACGTGGCGGAACAGCAGGCGGGAGATCAGGAACCCGGAGATCACGAGGAAGACGTCGACGCCGAGGTAGCCGCCGGAGAACGGGCCGAGGCCCGCGTGCGCGCTGATGACGAGGAGGACGGCGAGGGCCCGCAGGCCCTGGACGTCGCCGCGCAACGCGGAGCCCGTCGGTGCCGGGGCGGCCGGACCGTCGCCGCGCGGGGCGCTCGGGTCCTGCTGCGTCGTGCTCGCGCCCACGTGTCCCGCCCGTCCGTGCCCCGCCCCAGAGTCGCCCGTCGGGAGTGGACGGGCTGGTCGAGTTTATCAACGCGACGCGGACTACGATCGGTGGTTGATGAGCGTGGACTGGTGCGACCTGTGCGAGCTGCCGAAGAGCCAGTGCCCCCACGGGGCACCCCCGCCCCCGCCCCGTCCGGCGAAGGAGGCGACGCCCGTCCGCACCCGGTCGGTGCGCTCCACCTCGGCGGGCGCCCGCGGCTCCGCGACGAGCGCCGCCCCGGCCGCCCCGCGGCCGCCGGCGAAGCCCCGGACCCCGCCCGGCCGGACGCCGCAGACGGAGTTCCGCAAGCACCTGCTCGCCGTCCTCGCGACGTACCCGGTGGCGGCCGAGCGCGACGCCGTCCTCGACGAGATGGGCGAGCGGATGACCCTCACCACCCAGGACAGGGGCATCACCGCCGACGGGCAGGTCCGCTGGCGCCGGGCGGCGATGAAGGAGCGCGCGGCCATGGCCGAGGAGGGCCTCGTCGCCTCCGAGGGCCACGCGCTGTGGGTCCTCACCGCCACCGGACGCTCGCTCGCCGCCGAGCTGGCGGAGGAGGAGTCGGGGTCGGAGGAGTCCGGGGACTCCCAGGGCTGACGTCGAGTCGGCCCGAACGCACGTCGTGGGGACGCCGAGTCGGCCTGAACGCACGTCGTGGGGACGCCGAGTCGGCCCGAACGCACGTCGTGGGGACGCCGAGTCGGCCCGAACGCGCGTCGTGGGGACGCCGAGTCGGCCCGAACGCACGTCCTGAGGGCCCGCGTGCGGGTCGGTACGGGGTCAGTTCGGGCCGACTCGGCGTGTGGGGCGTCTGTTCGGGCCGACTCAGCGTGTGTACGGCGTCCGTTCGGGCCGACTCGGCGTGTGTGGGGCGTCTGTTCGGGCCGACTCGGCTGATCCGTCAGACAGCCAGGCCCTCGACGACCTCGGCGCCGGGGAGGTCGGCGAGCAGGTCACCGGGCATGAGCAGCTTCGAGTGGCGGACGCCGGAGCCGAGGACGGCGACCTCCATCGAGAGGCAGCGGTCGTCGACGAACAGCCGCCACCCGGAGGGCAGGCCGAGCGGGGTGATCCCGCCGTGCTCCATCCCGGTCTCCTCGACGGCCCGGTCCATCGGCAGGAACGACGCCTTGCGGACGTCGAGGAGCCGCTTCACGGCGGTGTTGACGTCGACCCGGGTGTCGGCGCGGACGACGCACGCGGCGACCCTCTCCTCCCCGCCGCGACGACCGGCGACGACGAGGCAGTTCGCGCCGGCCTCCATCGGGACCGCGTAGGCCTCGGACATCGCGGCGGTGTCGGCCAGCCCGGGGTCGATCTCGACGACGGCGGTGCGCTGCGAGCCCGCCCAGCGGACGAGGGCGGCGCCGACGGGGTCGGCCAGCAGGCCCGGGTGGTCGAGCACCGGCAGCGAGGTCAGGCCGTCGATCCGCGGAAGGCTCATCCGGACATCATCGGCCATTCACGGAGGCGTCACCGCGCGGACCACCTGCCCCGGTCCCCTGGATGTCGTGAGCGTCTCCGACGTCCTTCCCCTCACGCCCGTCGCCGGGCGGCGCACCGCGGGCCTGCTCGCCGGGCGCGCCGACAGCCTCGTCGTCACCCCGGCGGTGGTCGGCCACCGCGGCGCTTCCGGCTACCGCCCGGAGCACACCCTCGAGGCCTACCGCACCGCCATCCGCATGGGCGTCGACGACGTCGAGCTCGACCTCGTCACGACCGCGGACGGCGTGCTGCTCGCCCGGCACGAGAACGAGCTGTCGCTGACGACCGACGTCGCCGAGCACCCGGAGCTGGCGGGGCGCCGCACCACCCGCGAGGTGGACGGCGTCGAGGTCACCGGCTGGTTCGCCGAGGACCTCACCGCCGCCGAGGTCGCGACCCTGCGGGCCCGGGAGCGGAGCCCCCGGATGCGCCCCCACAGCGCGACGTACGACGGCCGGGAGGGTGTGCCGACGCTCGAGCAGGTCCTCGTCGCGGTCGCCGAGGAGTCGACCCGCGCGGGCCGCAGCGTCGGCGTGATGCTCGAGCTCAAGCACTGCGCGCACCTCGCCGCGCGCGGCGTCGACGTGGTCGGGCCCCTGCTGGACACGCTCCGGCGCCACGGTCTCGACCACGCCCGCTCCCGGGTGACGCTCATGTCCTTCGAGGTCGACGTCCTGCGTCGCCTCGCCCCGCTGACCCGGGTGCCGCTGCTGCAGCTGGTCGACCGCCTCGACCGGCGTCCCCCCGACCTCGCCGCGGCCGGCGAGCCCACGACGTACGCCGACCTCGTCAGCGCCGAGGGCCTGGCCGAGGTCGACCGGTACGCCGACGGGCTGGGCGTGCACAAGGAGCTGGTGCTGCCGCGCCACGAGGACGGCACGTCGGCCGGGGTCTCCGAGCTGGTGCGCGACGCCCACCGGCGGTGGCTGACCGTGCACGTCTACACGGTCCGCGCCGAGAACCGCTTCCTGCCCGTCGAGGCCCGCTCGAGCGACGACCCCGACGAGCGGGGGTACGTCGGCGCGGAGGTCCGGGCCCTGCTCCGTGCGGGCGTCGACGGCCTCATCTGCGACCAGCCGGAGGACGCGCTCGCCGCCCGCGACGCGCTGCTGTAGACCCGACCGCGGCCCGGCGCCGGACGGCCCCGGGCGTTCACCCGGAGGTCTGGACCCCGTCACCGCGGTGGGGCACGATCCGAGCCATGACGACTCGGGTCCACCTCCGCCCCGCCCTGCTCGGCTCCCTCGGCGCCGGCCTCGCCCTCGCGGTGACCGCCGGCCTCACGCCGTCCGCGGTGGCCACCACCGACGCCCCCGACGGCGCCGGGAACGACGCGTACGTCGTCGCCCCGAGCGACGCGGAGCGCCGCAGCGCGGCCGACACCTCCGCGCGCCGGGCGCAGGCCGAGCAGGTCCGCCGGCCGCTGGTCGTCGCCCACCGCGGCGCCTCCGGCTACCGGCCCGAGCACACGCTCGCGGCGTACCAGCTGGGCATCCGGATGGGTGCGGACTACATCGAGCCCGACCTCGTCGCGACGAAGGACGGCCGGCTGGTCGCCCGCCACGAGAACGAGATCAGCGGCACCACCAACGTCGAGGACGTCCCCGAGTTCGCCGACCGCGAGACCACGAAGTCGATCGACGGCGTGGCCGTCACCGGCTTCTTCACCGAGGACTTCACCCTCGCCGAGCTGAAGACCCTCCGCGCCGAGGAGCGGCTGCCCGACGTCCGCCCCGACAACACCCGCTACGACGGCCGGTTCCAGATCCCGACCTTCGAGCAGGTCCTGCGGATGGTCCGCGACCACAACGAGAAGCCGGGCCGCGACGTCGGCGTCTACATCGAGACGAAGCACCCGACCTTCTTCGACTCGATCGGCCTGTCGCTGGAGGAGCCGATGCTCCGCGCGCTGCGCCGGTTCGGCTTCGAGGAGCCGGGCTCGAAGGTCTTCCTGCAGTCGTTCGAGACCGGCAACCTGCAGGAGCTCGACACGATGACCGACCTGCCGCTCGTGCAGCTCATGAACAACACGGGCGCGCCGTACGACCTCGTCGTGAAGGGCGACCCGCGCACCTACGAGGACCTCGCGTCCCGTCGCGGCCTGCGCGGCGTCTCGACGTACGCCGACGGTGTGGGCCCGGAGAAGTCCCTGGTGATCCCGCGCAACCCGGACGGCTCCGCCGACCGTCGTACGGCGCTCGTCGGCGACGCGCACGAGTTCGGCATGCTCGTCCACGTCTTCACCATCCGCGACGAGAACCAGTTCATGGCCACCGACTGGCGCCGCGGGACCGACCCGGACGCCAAGGGGAACGTGTTCGGCGAGATCACGTCGTACCTCGAGGCCGGTGTCGACGGCTTCTTCGCCGACTACCCCGACTCCGGCGTCGACGCCCGCGACGCCTGGGTGGCCTCGAACCGCTAGAAGCCCGGACCCTCCTGCTTCGGCAGCACGGCCCACAGCACGACGTACAGGATCGCGACGGTGCCGAAGCCGAACACGACGCCCAGCACGGTGGCGGCGCGGATGATGTTGACGCTGACGTTCGTGCGGGCGGCGATGCCGGAGCACACCCCGCCGAACCAGGCGGTGTCGGAGCGTCGGACGAGTGCAGCCATGTGAATCCCTCCCAGGAATCGCGAGCGTCCATGGTGGCAGGCGGAGGTGAACGACGTCGCCACTAGTGTGCGGCCGTGGAGACGTTGCGCCTTGTCCTGCTGTTCCTGCACATCCTCGGCTTCGCGGCCCTCATCGGTGGCCTGCTGAGCCAGGTCCGCTCCGACGAGAAGAAGGTCCTGCCGATCATGCGGGACGGCGTCGGGACGGCGTTCGTCACCGGGCTCGGCCTGGTGGGGGTGCTGGAGGCCGGCGACGGCGACGTCGACCACGTGAAGATCGGCATCAAGTTCGCGGTCGGCCTCGTGCTGCTCGTGCTGGTGATGGCCAACATGCGCAAGCCCACCATCCCGAACGGGCTCTTCTGGGGCCTGCTGGCGCTGTCGGTCCTCAACGTGGCCGTCGCCGTCTTCGTCTCCCCGACCCACGTGACGGAGGTCCCCGCGTGAGCACACCCGAGCAGGTCCCCACGATCGACCACGTCGTCGGCGGCGCGCGGCGTCCCGCGAGCGACGGCACGACCCGCGAGATCCGCTGCCCCGCGGACTCCACGCTCGTCGCGACCGTCGCCGAGGGCACCGCGGACGACGCCGAGGCGGCGGTCCTCGCCGCCCGCGACGCCTTCGACAACACCCACTGGCCCTGGACGCCGACCCCGGAGCGCGCGGCGGTCCTCACCCGGGTCGCCGACCACCTCGAGCGCGACCTCGAGACCGTCGCCCGCCTCGAGGCCCTCGACACCGGCAAGCGGATCGTGGAGGCGCGCATCGACATGGCGGACGTCGTGTCGGTGCTCCGCCACTACGCCGCCGTCGGGCAGGGGGAGGCGGGCCGCGTCGTCGACACCGGCGTCCCCGACATCTCCAGCCGCGTCGTGACCGAGCCCGTCGGGGTGTGCTCGCTCATCACCCCGTGGAACTTCCCGCTGCTGCAGACCTCCTGGAAGGTCGCGCCCGCGCTGGTGGCCGGCAACACGTTCGTGCTGAAGCCGAGCGAGCTGACGCCGTCCACCGCGTCGTGGCTCATGGACGCCCTCGCCGAGGCCGGCCTGCCGGACGGCGTCGGCAACCTCGTCCTCGGCGCCGGCGACCGCGTCGGCCCCACGCTCACCGGGCACCCCGGCGTCGACCTCGTCTCCTTCACCGGCGGCGTCGTCACCGGCCGGCGGATCATGGCCGCCGCCGCGCCCACCGTGAAGAAGATCGCCCTCGAGCTCGGCGGCAAGAACCCCAACGTGGTCTTCGCGGACGCCGACCTCGAGGCCGCCCTCGACATGGCGCTGACCGCGGTCTTCCTCGACTCCGGCCAGGTCTGCTCCGCCGGCGCGCGCCTGGTGGTCGAGGAGTCGATCCACGACGAGTTCGTCGACGAGCTCGTCCGCCGCGCGGGCGAGATCCGCCTGGGCGGCCCCTACGACCGCGACGCCGAGACGGGGCCGCTCATCAGCAGCGCGCACCGCGACAAGGTCGAGGCGTACGTCGCCGCCGGGGTGGCCGAGGGCGCCGTCCTGCGCGTCGGCGGGGAGCGCCCGACGGGGGAGTCCTACGACGACGGCTGGTTCTACCCGCCGACCGTCCTCGACGGCTGCTCGGCGGACATGTCCTGCGTGCAGGACGAGTCCTTCGGCCCCGTGCTGACCGTCGAGACGTTCTCCGGGGCGACCCGCGAGGAGGCGGAGCAGGCGGCCGTGTCGATCGCGAACGACACGATCTACGGCCTCGCGGGCGCCGTGTGGACCTCCGACGCCGGCCGCGCCGAGCGCGTCGCGGCCCGCCTGCGGCACGGGACGATCTGGATCAACGACTACCACCCGTACGTGCCTGCCGCCGAGTGGGGCGGGTACAAGCAGTCAGGCATCGGGCGCGAGCTCGGGCTGGCCGGGCTCGCCGAGTACCGCGAGACCAAGCACATCTGGCACCACACCCGGCCCGTGCCGCAGCAGTGGTTCGGCGGACAGGAGAAGAACGAGTGAGCGAGCGGTTCGACTACGTCATCGTCGGCGGGGGCTCCGCCGGCTGCGCCCTGGCGAACCGGCTGAGCTCCGATCCGCGGACCACCGTCCTCGTCCTCGAGGCCGGGCGCTCGGACAACCGGCTCGACCCGTTCATCCACATGCCCGCCGCGCTGCCCTACCCGATCGGCAACCGGCTCTACGACTGGAAGTACGACAGCGAGCCCGAGCCCCACATGGGCGGCCGCACGGTCTACCACGCGCGCGGGAAGGTGCTCGGCGGGTCGTCGTCCATCAACGGGATGATCTTCCAGCGCGGCAACCCGCTCGACTACGAGCGCTGGGGCGCCGACGAGGGCATGGAGACGTGGGACTACGCCCACTGCCTGCCGTACTTCAAGCGCATGGAGACCCGCCTGCTCGAGGACGGGACGTCGGGCGCCGACGCCTGGCGGGGCGGCTCCGGGCCGCTGGTCACCGAGAAGGGACCCGCGACCCGCGCGATCTTCGGCGCGTTCTTCGAGGCCGTCCAGCAGGCCGGTTACCCGCTGACCGACGACGTCAACGGCTACCGCCAGGAGGGCTTCGCGCCCTTCGACCGCAACGTCCACCGCGGACGCCGGCTCTCGGCCGCCCGCGCCTACCTGCACCCGGTCCGACGCCGCAAGAACCTCGTCGTCCGCACGCTCGCGCAGGTCACCGGCCTGCGGACGACGGGCAGCGGCGACACGACCCGCGTCACCGGCGTCGACTACCTCCGCGGCGCCGCCGGGCGGGGGGCGCGGCGCAGCGTGGACGCCGGCGAGGTCATCCTCTGCGGCGGCGCGATCGGCTCCCCGCAGCTGCTGCAGCTCGCCGGCATCGGCCCGAGCGGGGTGCTCGGCGCCGCCGGCGTCCGCACCCTCGTCGACCTGCCCGGGGTGGGGGAGAACCTCCAGGACCACCTCGAGGTCTACATCCAGCACGCCGCCAAGCAGCCCGTCTCGATCGCGCCATGGCTGGCGCACCAGCACAAGCCGCGCATCGGCGCGGAGTGGCTGTTCCTGCGCAGCGGTGTCGGCGCCTCGAACCACTTCGAGGCCGGTGGCTTCGTGCGCTCGAACGACCGCGTGGCGTACCCGAACCTGATGTTCCACTTCCTGCCCATCGCCATCCGGTACGACGGGTCGCGGCCCGCGGAGAGCCCCGAGCCGGGCGGCCATGGCTACCAGGTGCACATCGGACCCATGTACTCCGACGTCCGCGGCCACCTGCGCATCCGGTCGTCGGACCCGATGCAGCACCCGGCGCTGCAGTTCAACTACCTGTCGACCGAGAACGACCGGCAGGAGTGGATCGAGATGGTCCGCGCGGCGCGGAACATCCTGGAGCAGCCGGCGTTCGCGGCGTTCAGCGCGGGCGAGATCTCGCCCGGGCCGTCGGTGGAGACCGACCAGGAGATCCTCGACTGGGTCGCGAAGGACGCCGAGACCGCGCTGCACCCCTCGTGCACCGCGGCGATGGGCACCGGCCCGCAGTCGGTGGTCGACCCGCTGACCATGAAGGTGCACGGCGTCGAGGGCGTCCGCGTCGTCGACGCGTCGGTGATGCCGTACGTCACCAACGGCAACATCTACGCCCCGGTCATGATGCTCGCCGAGAAGGCCGCGGACCTGATCATGGGCAACCACCCGCTCCCGGCCCTCGACGTCCCCTTCTACCGCCACGGCGCCGGCATGCCGCTGTGGCCCGAGGGCGACCCCCGCAACAACGAGGTCGTCCCGGGCACGGTGCACGGCTGACGCAGCCGAGCGCCGGGTGGGCGAGGGGTGGCCGGCGGGGAGGGACGGTCACGGTTCTGGGACAGGTGGGCCCAGGGACTAGGACCCGGAGCCGATCCGGGTCATGATGCTGCGGCCCCGGAGCCCTCGCCGGGGCAGGAGGAGTACTCAGCATGAGCGCACCGACCACCGAGCCGCCGGCGTCCTCGTCGGCCCCGAAGCCCGCCGACCGCTACGTCGCCCCGCCCATCAACTGGGTGGTCTTCGGCGTCGCGGGCGGCGTGACCCTGGCGATCACCCTCTGGGCCGTCGTGGCCCCCACCAACGCGGAGGCCACGCTGGCCACGGTCGTGGGGTGGGTGAGCAACAGCCTGGGCTGGTACTACATCCTGCTCGGCACCGTCGTCCTCGGCTTCGTGATCTTCCTGGCCTGCTCCCGGTTCGGACGGGTGAAGCTGGGCCCGGAGCACTCCCAGCCGCAGTACGGCACCTTCTCCTGGGCCGCGATGCTCTTCGCGGCCGGCATCGGCACCGACCTGATGTTCTTCTCGGTCGCGGAGCCGATCACGCAGTACCTCGCCCCGCCGTCCGGCGACCCCGAGACCGTCGAGGCCGCCCGTGAGGCGACGGTCTGGACGCTGTTCCACTACGGCATCACCGGCTGGGCCATGTACGCCGTCATGGGCGTCGCGCTCGCCTACTTCACCTACCGGATGAACCTGCCGCTGGCGATCCGCTCCACGCTGGTCCCGCTGTTCGGCAAGCGGATGCAGGGCGGCCTCGGCGACGCGGTCGACTCCGCCGCCATCCTCGGCACCATCTTCGGCGTCGCGACCACGCTGGGCATCGGCGTCGTCCAGCTGAACTTCGGCCTCTACCTGCTGTTCGGCGTCCCGCAGAACGTCGCCGTCCAGATCGCCATCGCCGTCGTCGGCGTCACCGGGGCGACCATCTCGGCCATCACCGGCGTCGACCGCGGCATCAAGCGCCTGTCCGAGCTCAACGTGTGGCTGACCATCTTCCTGGCCGGCTGGATCCTCGTGACCGGCCGCACGACGTACCTGCTCGACGCGATGGTCCTCAACATGGGCGACTTCGTCCGGCTCTTCCCCGACATGACGATGCAGACCTTCGCCTTCGAGGACACCGGCGACTGGATGAGCCTGTGGACCCTCTTCTTCTGGGCCTGGTGGGTCGCCTGGGCGTGCTTCGTCGGCCTCTTCCTGGCCCGCATCTCGCGCGGCCGCACCATCCGCCAGGTCGTGGCGGGCGCGCTCATCATCCCGTTCCTGTACGTGCTGATGTGGGTGTCGATCTTCGGCAACGCCGCCATCGACATCATCCGCCAGGGCAACGCCGAGTTCGGCGAGAACGCCCTCGCGCTGCCCGAGGTCGGCTTCTACAGCTTCCTCGCCGAGTACCCCGCCTTCGGCTTCATCGCCGGCCTCGCCACCTTCTGCGGCCTGCTGTTCTACGTCAGCTCCGCCGACTCCGGCGCGCTGGTCATGGCGACCCTGTCGTCGCGGGTGGTCGACACCCGCACGGACGGCGGCCGGCGCCTGCGGATCTTCTGGGCCGTCGCGACCGGCGCGCTCACCGTGGCCCTGCTTCTGATGGGCGGCATCTACACGCTGCAGTACGCCACCGTGATCATGGGTCTGCCGTTCGCGATCGTCATGGTGTTCGTGATGGTCGGGCTCTACCGCGCCCTGCGCGTCGAGGCGTACGTCGAGGACACTAGGGCCGGCGTCCTGCAGGGGGCCGTCTCCGGTCGCAGCGACGGCGGCGGGCGCGGCACGCCCTGGCAGGCGCGGCTGCGCCGGGTGATGGCGTTCCCGACCGCGGAGCGGGCCGAGGAGTTCCTCGACGAGGTCGCGCTGCCGGCGCTGACCGAGGTCGCCGAGGAGCTCACCGAGACGGGCGTGGCCGCCTCGGCGTCGCGCGGCGTCGACCCGGAGGGCAGGCCCTGCGTGGAGCTCGTCACCGAGTCGTCGAGCGAGGCCGAGCCGGCGTTCTGCTACCGCGTGGTCCACACCGACGCGGCGATGCCGGCGTACGGCGGGACGATGCCGAGCGACAGGACGACGTACTCGCGTCTCGAGGTGCACCTCCGCCTCGGCGGCGAGGGGTACGACGTCATGGGCTACTCGCACACCCAGCTGATCGACGACGTCCTCGACCAGTACGAGCGGCACCTGACCTTCCTGCGCCTGCACTCCGACGCCTGACGCGGGACCCGCGACGGACGGCCCGCCTCACAGGCCGAGGCGGGCCTCCAGCGCCGGCCGCACGGCGCCCACCGGCAGGTGGCCGTCGCCGACCAGCGCGGCCAGGCCGTGCACGGTGCCCCACAGCGCGTCCGCGAGGGCCGGTGCCCTGGCCGGGTCCTGCCCGCGCGCGGTGAGCAGGTCGGTCACGCACCGCGCCAGCAGCTCCTCGTTCCTCGCGATGAGGACCGCCCGCTCCGGGCTCGGGTCGCCCGGCGGGCAGAGCTCGGGGTCGAAGACGAGGGCGAACGCGTGCGGGTGGGCGGCGGCGTACCCCACGTAGGCCTCGCCCAGGGCGACCAGCCGCGCGTCGGGGTCGTCGTGCGCCGCGACCGCCGTCTCCTGCGCGGCCAGGAAGTCGGCCATGCACCGGTCGCCCGCGGCCTTCAGCAGCTCACCACGGTCGGCGAAGTGGTGGTACGGCGCCGCGTGGCTGACGCCGGCCGCGCGAGCGACCTCGCGCAGGCTCAGGCGGGCGGGCGACTGCTCCTCCACGAGCGTCACCGCCGCGTCGACCAGGGCCGCCCGCAGGTCGCCGTGGTGGTACGCCGCCGCTGATCTTGACACAAGAAAGATCCTACCGCAGGCTGGCTGTGTCCCGATCTTTACAGTGTCAAGAAAGGCAGGCCCCATGTCCCACGTCCTCGTGGTCGACGGCCACCCCGGCCGCGACTCCCTCTGCGCCTCCCTCGCCGCCTCCTACGCCGCCGGCGCCCGGGAGACCGGTGCCGACGTCACCGTGCTGGCGCTCCGCGACCTCTCCTTCGACCCCGACCTGCACACCGGCCGACGGGTCGCCCAGGCGCTCGAGCCAGACCTTGTCCGCGCCCAGCGCGCCCTCGTCGACGCCGACCACGTCGTGGTCGTGACCCCCGTCTGGTGGGGCTCCGTGCCGGCCCTGCTCAAGGGCTTCCTCGACCGCACCCTCGAGAGCGGGTGGGCCTACCGCTACCGCGACAACGGGCTGCCGCAGGGCCTGCTGGCCGGTCGCACGGCCCGCGTGGTGGTCACGACGGACTCGCCCGGGTGGTGGCTGCGGGTCCTGATGGGGGACACGACCGTCCGCCAGCTCGTCCGCAGCACGCTGCGGTTCTGCGGCCTGCGGAAGGTCCGGACCACCCGCATCGGCGCCGTCCACGGCAGCGACGAGACCCGTCGCGCGGCGTGGCTCGAGGAGGTCGCCGGGCTCGGCCGGCGCGACGCCGCCCGACCCGCCCGCGCCGACAAGGCGGTGCCGCCCCGGCGTCCCGCGGAGGGTCGGGCGGAGACCTCCCCGGCGGCCTGAGGGGGAGCACCCGGTGTCGGCGGGCGGACGTAGGCTGGGAAGCCTCATGACCCCTCCCGGCACCGACCTCGACACCATCCCGGGCCTCGAGTACGACGACCCGCGCCCCGACAGCGGCCCGGGGTCGAAGCGGCGCTCCGGGCCGACCCGGGACGAGCTGCTGGAGGGCCTCAACGGACCCCAGCGCGAGGCCGTCCAGCACGCGGGCACGCCGCTGCTGGTCGTGGCGGGGGCGGGGTCGGGCAAGACCCGGGTGCTGACGCGGCGGATCGCCTGGCTGATCTCCGAGCGGGGCGCCCACCCGGGGTCCATCCTGGCCATCACCTTCACCAACAAGGCCGCGGCCGAGATGAAGGAGCGGGTCAGCGAGCTCGTCGGCAACCGCGCCCGCATCATGTGGGTCTCGACCTTCCACTCCGCGTGCGTGCGGATCCTCCGCAAGGAGATCCACGTGCTCGGCTTCAAGTCGAACTTCTCGATCTACGACGCCGCCGACTCCCGCCGCCTCATGCAGCTGGTCTGCACCGACCTCGAGCTCGACCCGAAGCGCTACCCGCCCCGCGCCGTCCTGAACTGGGTCTCCGACGCCAAGAACGAGCTCAAGGACGCCGACGACGCCGCGAAGGGGGCCGAGAACGCGCTCGAGGAGAACTACGCCAAGGCGTACGCCGTCTACCAGCGGCGCCTGCGCGAGGCCCACGCGCTGGACTTCGACGACCTGATCATGACGACGGTGCGCCTGCTCGCGGCGTACCCGGAGGTCCGCGAGGTCTACCGCCGCCGCTTCCGGCACGTGCTGGTCGACGAGTACCAGGACACCAACCACGCGCAGTACGCCCTCATCGGCCAGCTGTGCGCGCCGAACCCCGAGGGCGACGACGGCGTCGACGCCCGCGTGCCGCCCAGCGAGCTCATGGTCGTCGGCGACGCCGACCAGTCGATCTACGCCTTCCGCGGTGCCGACATCCGCAACATCAACGACTTCGAGTCCGACTTCCCGGACGCCGAGACCATCCTGCTCGAGCAGAACTACCGCTCGACCCAGACCATCCTCGAGGCCGCGAACGGCGTCATCGGCCACAACCGGGAGCGCCGGGAGAAGCGGCTGTGGTCCGACTCGGGCCAGGGGGAGCGGATCGTCGGGTACGTCGCGGACGACGAGCGCGACGAGGCCCGGTTCGTCTCCGAGGAGATCGACGCGCTGACCGACTCGGGCGACGTCCGGGCCGCGGACGTCGCGGTGTTCTACCGGACCAACGCGCAGTCCCGGGTGCTGGAGGAGGTCTTCATCCGCACCGGGCAGCCCTACAAGGTCGTCGGCGGCGTGCGGTTCTACGAGCGCCGGGAGGTCCGTGACGCGCTGGCGTACCTGCGGATGCTGGTCAACGCCGCCGACGAGATCTCGCTGCGGCGGGTCCTCAACGTGCCCAAGCGCGGCATCGGCGACCGGGCCGAGGCGTGCGTGCAGGCCTTCGCCGAGCGGGAGCGGATCACTTTCTGGGAGGCGCTGCAGCGCGCCGACGAGGCCCCCGGCGTCGCCACCCGCTCGCTGAAGGCGATCCAGGGCTTCGTGCGGATGGTCGAGGAGCTCCAGGCCATGGTCGAGGCGGGGGAGCGGGCGGACGTCGTCCTCGAGTCCGTGCTCGCCCGGTCGGGCTACCTCGAGGAGCTGGAGGAGTCCGAGGACCCCCAGGACCACACCCGCGTCGAGAACCTCGCTGAGCTCGTCGCGGTGGCCCGGGAGTTCGCCGAGGACCCGGTCGCCGGGCCGTCCGCCGACCCCGCCGACGTCGAGGCCGGCGAGGTGGCGCCGACGCTCGCCGACTTCCTCGAGCGGGTCGCACTGGTCGCGGACACCGACCAGATCCCCGACGCACCCGACGCCGAGGACGGCGAGGACCCGGGCGTCGTCACCCTGATGACGCTGCACACCGCGAAGGGCCTCGAGTTCCCCGTCGTGTTCCTCACCGGGATGGAGGACGGGATCTTCCCCCACATGCGGGCCCTGGGCGGCGACCGCAAGGAGCTGGAGGAGGAGCGCCGGCTCGCGTACGTCGGCGTCACCCGCGCCCGCCGGCGGCTCTACGTGTCGCGGGCCGTCGTCCGGTCGGCCTGGGGCGCCCCCGCCCACAACCCGGCGTCACGGTTCCTCGACGAGCTGCCCGTCGACCTCGTCGACTGGCGCCGCACCGAGGCCGCGCAGACCCAGTGGACCCGCCGCGACGAGGCGTCCTGGTCACCCGCGGCCCGGGGCCTCGGCGCGCCGACCGCCGCCGGCCGCCGCAACTTCTCCAGCGCGGCCGCCCGCGCGGACGCCGCGTCGAAGTCGCGCCCGGCCCGCGCCGTCCCCGCGCTCGACCCCGGCGACCGCGTCCTCCACGACTCCTTCGGCATGGGCACGGTCGTCACCGTCGAGGGCTCCGGCGACAAGTCCGTCGCGAGCATCGACTTCGGCTCCGAGGGCGTCAAGCGCCTGCTGCTGCGCTACGCGCCGGTGGAGAAGCTCTGACCGCAGCGCCGCTCACCGACCGTTCCGGAGCGCTGCGGCGGCCTGCGGCTCACCACGCTAGGCAGGGGAGCCGTCGGGTAGCGGGGCGAGCCCACCGCGCCAGGCTGCTGCTCACCCACCCAGCGTGGTGAACCGCGGAGCGGCGCGGCTGCCACCCGATGCTCACCACGCTAGCCAGGCGAGCCGTCGGGTAGCGGGGCGAGCTCGCCGCGCCAGGCTGCTGCTCACCTACCCAGCGTGGTGAACCGCGGAGCGGCGCGGCGGACGCGGGACGGAAGGCTCAGACCGTGACGCCGTGGACGGCGAGCGCCTCGGCCGGGTCGACCGGGTCGCCGGCGCCGGGGCGCACCTCGAGGTGCAGGTGGGGGCCGGTCGAGTTGCCGGTGGAGCCCACGGTGCCGATCTGGTCGCCCGCGGCGACGGTGTCGCCGGTGTTCACCGTGATCGACGTCTGGTGGCAGAACCACAGCTCGGTGCCGTCGTCCAGCGTGATGACGGTCTTGTTGCCGTAGGCGCCGTCGTACCCGGTCTCGGTCACGGTGCCGTTGGCGACGGCGACGATCGGCGTACCGGTGGGCGCCGCGAAGTCGAGGCCGGTGTGGTAGCCGGAGGAGTAGTACGAGCGGGCCAGCCCGAAGGTGTTGGTCAGGCGGTAGCCGGTGACGGGCAGGACCCAGCGGTTGAGGGCGAGCTCGTCGGCCTGCTCCTCGGCCTGCTGCGCGAACTGCTGCAGGGCGGCGTTGCGCTGCTCGGCCTGCTGCTCGGCCTGCTCGACCTCCTTGTCCGCGGCGGCGTCCTCGAGGGCGTCGCGGGCGGAGTCGCGGGAGACGGCGGCCTGGCGCGAGCGCAGCAGGTCGGAGCTGGCGGTGCCGCTCTTGCCGCTGGCGGCGTTGGCCGGGGCGTACTGGGCCAGGTCGTTGGCGACGACGTCCGCGCTGTCGACGGCCCCGGCGGTCACGGCGCCGGCGCCGGAGACGGCGAGGGCGGTGACGCCGACCAGCAGCGGCGCGGACGGGAGGGCGGAGACGACACCAGTGCGACGTGCGGCAGGACGCTCGGCCCTGCGCTTGCCCCCGGCCTGGCGGGCCGGCGGAGTCGCCGAGGAGTCAGCGCGGCGGGGGCCGCGGCGGTCTGCTCGGTGATTGCCCATGGGCAGGTGAATCCCTAGAAGCTCGGGTGCGGGGGCGGCGTGCGCGCGGGGGAACGGCACGGCGACGACCGACTGTAACGGAGGTGCCACGCGGACCGAAATCCGCACCGACGCACACGTGGACGAACGGGGGAGCCCCCGGTGCGGTCACGGGACCGGGGCCCGGAGTGACGGAGCACACGTGTCGCGGCCCGTCCCCCGGCATGGCCCGGCGCGCCGCGGCGGGACTAGGGTGCCGGACGGACCAGAGCGCCCGCACGGAGCGTACGGAGCGCCGCGAGCAGACCCGGACAGGATGCAGACGTGGACCTGATGGAGTACCAGGCGAAGGAGCTCTTCGCCAAGCACGGAGTGACGACGACGCTCGGCACGGTCGTGACGACCGCCGAGGAGGCGCGCGCCGCGGCCGAGGAGATCGGTGGCGTCACCGTCATCAAGGCCCAGGTCAAGGCCGGAGGTCGCGGGAAGGCCGGTGGCGTCAAGATCGCCAAGACGGCGGACGAGGCCCAGCAGCACGCCGAGGCCATCCTCGCGCTCACCATCAAGGACCTGCCGGTCAACCGCGTCCTCGTGACGCCCGCGACCCCGCCGGTGGAGGAGTACTACTTCTCCTTCCTGCTCGACCGCTCCAACCGCTCGTACCTCTGCATCGCCAGCGTCGAGGGCGGCGTGGAGATCGAGGAGGTCGCCAGGACCAACCCCGACGCGGTCAAGCAGATCCCGGTGGACGCCGGGCAGGGCGTGGACGACGCCAAGGCCGCCGAGATCGTCGACGAGGCCGGCTTCCCGGCCGAGCTGCGCGACCAGGCGATCACCATGGTCAAGGCGCTGTGGACGGTCTTCACCGAGGAGGACGCGACCCTCGTCGAGGTCAACCCGCTGGCCCGTCTCGAGGGCGACAAGCTCGAGGCGCTGGACGGCAAGGTCTCCCTCGACGAGAACGCGGAGTTCCGTCACACCGACCACGCCGGCTTCGAGATCCGCGAGGAGACCGACGCCCTCGAGGCGAAGGCCAAGGACAAGGGCCTCAACTACGTCAAGCTCGACGGCCAGGTCGGCATCATCGGCAACGGTGCGGGCCTCGTGATGAGCACCCTCGACGTCGTCGCCTACGCCGGCGAGAAGCACGGTGGCGTCAAGCCCGCCAACTTCCTCGACATCGGCGGTGGCGCGAACGCCCAGGTGATGGCCGACGGCCTCGACGTGATCCTCAACGACGAGCAGGTCCGGAGCGTCTTCGTGAACGTCTTCGGCGGCATCACCGCCTGCGACGAGGTCGCCAACGGCATCAAGGGCGCGCTGGAGATCCTCGGCGACGACGCGACGAAGCCGCTCGTCGTCCGCCTCGACGGCAACAACGTCGACAAGGGCCGGGCGATCCTCGACGAGCTGAACCACCCGCTCGTGACGCAGGTGGACACCATGGACGGCGCGGCCGACAAGGCCGCCGAGCTGGCGAACGCCTGAGGAGCGCGACGATGTCGATCTACCTGAACCAGAACTCCAAGATCATCGTCCAGGGCATGACCGGTGGCATGGGCTCCAAGCACACCACCCTCATGGTCGAGTCCGGCTCGAACATCGTCGGCGGCGTCAACGCCCGCAAGGCCGGCACCAGCGTCGAGCTCGGCGGCAAGGACCTCCCGGTCTTCGGCTCCGTCGAGGAGGCGATGAAGGAGACCGGCGCGAACGTCTCCGTCGTCTTCGTGCCCCCGGCCTTCACCAAGGACGCGTGCATCGAGGCCATCGACGCCGGCATCGAGCTGCTCGTCGTCATCACCGAGGGCGTGCCGGTGCAGGACAGCGCCGAGGTGTTCGCCTACCTCGAGGGCAAGTCCACCCGGATGATCGGCCCGAACTGCCCCGGGATCATCACCCCCGAGGAGTCGCTGGCCGGCATCACGCCCCACACCATCGCCGGCAAGGGCCCCATCGGCCTGGTGTCGAAGTCGGGCACGCTGACCTACCAGATGATGTTCGAGCTGCGGGACTTCGGCTTCACCACCGCCATCGGCATCGGCGGCGACCCGGTCATCGGCACCACGCACATCGACGCCCTCGCGGCGTTCGAGGCCGACCCCGAGACCGAGGCCATCGTGATGATCGGCGAGATCGGCGGCGACGCCGAGGAGCGTGCGGCCGACTACATCAAGGCCAACGTGACCAAGCCGGTCGTCGGCTACGTCGCCGGCTTCACCGCCCCGGAGGGCAAGACGATGGGCCACGCCGGCGCCATCGTCTCCGGCTCGTCCGGGACCGCGCAGGCCAAGAAGGAGGCCCTCGAGGCCGCCGGGGTCAAGGTCGGCAAGACGCCGTCCGAGACCGCTGCGCTGATGCGGGAGATCCTGCAGTCGCGCTGAGGTGAGCCTCACCGCGCACGACGGGGCCCGGACGCCGCACGGCGTCCGGGCCCCGTCGCGTCCCGCCCCGGCGCTCGTCGCGCCCCGACCGGTGCGTGGGGAGCGGGGGCTCAGAGGCCGGGGGTGGCGCCGAGGCGGACCTGGGCGCGGGTGACCAGGTCGGTGAAGGCCGTCTGGTCGACGGGGGTGCCGGCCGGCACGTAGCCGACCTGGCCGACGGCACGGCCGTTGCGGACGACGCCCATGAGGAACTCCACGCTGCGGTTCTCCGACAGCTCCGTGGTCACCCGCCAGGCGAGGCGCTGACCGGTGTCGTCGGTCTCGTCGAGGATCACCTCGACCTCGGAGCCGAGCTGGTCGTCCTCGCAGGCGTCCATCCGGCCGCGGACGCCGTCGACGAAGCCCTGGGCCCCGACGTCGCGGGGGAACAACCCGACGGTCTCGGTGAGGCCGAACTCGTCGGGCAGGGAGCTGCCGGGGACGACGAAGGTGCGGGTGAGGTCGTCGGTGATCGGCTCCGCCGAGAAGTCGGTCTCGTCGCAGCTCGTCGCGGCCGTGTTGACGTCCGCCGGGGCCGGGTCGGTGCCGACCCAGGGCTGGTCGACGTCCTCGACCGGGGGCAGGTCGAGCGTGCCGAGCATCCCGCCGGCGGGCCCGCCCAGGGGGAGCGGTGCGGTGATCTCGGTGGCGGGCGGGCCGGCGCACCGACCGGCGCCGTCGAGCCCGCACAGCCCGTTGACGGCGGTCGCCAGCAGCGTGGTCAGCGGCGCGCGCACCGGGCGGTCGGCGCTCTGCACCGAGCGCGCGAGGGTCGTCACGGTGCGGCCGCTGCGGGCCACGCCCACGGTGTGGGTGGTCACCGGGTCGTCGTAGGAGCGCAGCACGAAGAGCGTCGCCTGCTCGCCGACGTCGGTGACCTTCTCGGTCGCCAGCAGCTGCACCCGGTCGGCGGCGCACGCGGCGAACCACCGCGTCGTCGTCCGGTACGCCGCCCGGGCGTCGTCCTCGGAGGCCGACAGCTCCGTCATCTGGGTGAGGTCGATGCGGGCGGGGCCGTCCTGGCGGCCGCCGTCGGGGAGGTCGGAGCGGAACTGCCGCACCAGCGCCTCCTCGCCGTCGGGGTCGGCGTACCGCGCCCCCTGGCAGGGCAGGACGAGCCCGTCGCCGGTGGTGTTGTCGCTGGTCGAGCGCAGCCGCCACGGCCGGTCGGGCCACAGGCGCGAGGCCTGGTCGCGGTCGAGCAGCCGACGTGCCTCCAGGCCCGCGTCGCGGCCGGCGGCCTGCTGGGCGCCGACGCCGCCGTTGACCCCGGCGAGGCGCTCGGTCTCGAGCGAGGGCCGCAGGCCGTCGGAGTCGGTGACGAGGACGCCGCTGGCCACCAGGGCGCCCGTGACCAGGACGGCGCCCGCGACGACGTGCAGCCGGCGCCGGGTGGTGCCGGCGCGCCGCACGATGGTCACGCGGGGCCAGCGCACGGACTCCGCGGCGCTCGAGAGCGGCTCGAACAGCGCGCTGACGGACGTCGAGGGCACCCCGCGGTGCAGCGAGAGGTTCGCGGTGGCCGACTGGAGCTCGCGCTCCACCGTCGGCTGGACCAGCGCCAGCTCCTGCGCGATCTGCGGGAGCGTCAGCGAGGCCTGGTGGGCCAGGATCAGGACCTTGCGCTGGGTGAGGCTGAGCTTGCCCAGCGCCTCCAGGGTCGCCCGGACCTCCTCGTCGAGGCCCCGCTCGCGGTGGAAGGGCCGGGTCGTGCTGCGGCGCAGCGCCGACGCCCAGGCCTGCGGGCGGACGACGCTCTCGGGGTCCTCGTGGCGCGACACCTTGCGCCAGCGGTGCCACGCGGAGACGTAGGCGTCCCGGACGGCACGACGTGACGCCGGGAGGTCACCGGTCAGGGCCCACGTCTGGACGAGCAGGCGGTGCCGGCCCTCGGCGTAGAACGCGTCGAAGTCGGGCGGGGAAGTCATGGCAGCCGTCCACGGTACCGATGGGGCCCACCGCGGCGCGAACCCGAGCGTCTGCGGCGTGGGTCCCCGCGGCGGGGGCCGGTGCGGGACAGGATGGTCGGCCATGACCTCCCTGCTGCCGAACCCCGGCCGCACCCGGGACCGCGGCGACTCCCCGGGCGGGACCGGCGACGCCGCGGGACCGGCGACGCCCTTCCCGGGAGCCCGTCCGCTCACGCTGGTCGCGCTGCTCGCGGGTGCGCTGGCGGCCGCGGCGACGCTGACGGTCTGCCTGGCGCTGGGCGTCCTGGGGTGGTTCCTCGTGGACTCCGGCGCCCACGGGACGCCGGGGGAGGCGCTCCGCCTGGCCTCGGTCGGCTGGCTGGTCGCGCACGGGTCCGCCGTCACCGTCCAGGGCAGCCTGGTCACCCTCGTGCCGCTCGGGCTGACGGCGCTCGCCGCGTGGACCACGTGGCGCGCCGCCGTCCGCTCCGGCGAGCTCCTCGCCGGCCACGGCCCCGACGTCCACCGCCTCGGCGACGGCGAGCGGGACTGGACCGTGCTCGTCGCCTCGACCCTCTTCGCCGCCGGGTATGTCGTCGTGGCCGTCGTGACCGTCGTCCTCGCGGCGACGCCCGGGACCGGGCCGTCGACCGTCCGCGCGATCGCCGGTGCGCTGGCCCTGTCGCTGCTCGTGGGGGCGCCGGGCATCGCCGTCGGCTCCGGCCGCGCCGCGCTCTGGGTCAGCCAGCTGCCGCCGGCCGTCCCGGCCGCCGTCGCGGCCTGCGGCCGCCTGCTCGTCGCCGTGGCTGCCGCCTGCGGCGTCACCGTGCTGGTCGCCGTCGTCCTCGCCTTCGACGACGTCGTCAACGTCTTCGCCCGCCTGCACACCGGCACCGGGGAGGCCGTCACGCTGGTCGTCCTCTGCCTGGTCGTGCTGCCGAACGCCGCGGTGTACGCCGGGTCGTGGCTGCTCGGGCCCGGGTTCGCCGTCGGCACCCAGACGCTGGTCTCTCCCGGGCTCGTCGTGGTCGGCCCGCTGCCGCTGTTCCCGCTCGCCGGCGCCGTGCCCGCGGGCGGCGGCACCGCGCCGTGGGGGATCGCCGCCCTGGCCGTCCTGCCGGTCGTCGCCGTGTGGGCGGTCTCCCGGGCCCTGCGACGCCACCCCACGACCCGCTGGGACGACGGCGCCCTCCGGGGCTGTGCCGCCGGGCTGCTCGCCGGACTGGCGCTCGGGCTGCTCGCGTGGCTGGCCTCCGGCGCGGTCGGCCCGGGCCGGATGACCGAGATCGGGCCCGCCCCCGTCGCGGTCGTGCTGCACGCCGTCCCCGCCCTCGGCCTCGGGGGGCTCCTCGGGGGGCTGCTCGCGACGTGGCGCCACCGCCGCGCGACCGCCTGAGACCCGACGACCCTCCGCCACTACAGTGAGCCGGTGCCCTCGCGAAGCCCCGCGCGACTCGTCGTGCTCGTCTCCGGGACCGGCACCAACCTCGCGGCACTGCTGCACGCCTGCGCCGAGCCGTCGTACGGCGCCGTCGTGGTCGCCGTCGGCGCGGACCGCCCCGGCATCGCCGCGCTCGAGCGTGCCGAGGCAGCAGGGGTGCCCACCTTCGTGCACCGCGTCCGGGACTTCGACACCCGCGAGGCCTGGGACGCCGCGATGGTTGGGTCGGTGGGGTCGTTCGAGCCGGACCTGGTGGTGTCGGCCGGGTTCATGAAGCTGGCCGGTCCCGCGTTCCTCGACGCGTTCGGCGGCCGCTACCTCAACACCCACCCCGCCCTGCTGCCGTCGTTCCCCGGCATGCACGGCGTCGCGGACGCCCTCGCGCACGGCGTGAAGGTCACCGGGGCGACGCTGTTCGTGGTCGACGCCGGCGTCGACACCGGGCCGATCCTCGCGCAGGTGGCCGTGCCCGTCCTCGACGACGACGACGAGGACTCCCTCCACTCCCGCATCAAGACGGCCGAGCAGGCGATGCTCGTCGAGCACGTCGGCCGGCTGGCCCGCGAGGGTCTCGACAGGAAGGTCAGCACCGGATCATGAGCACCACCACGAGCGGCGACGGCACGAGCGAGGCTCGCGTCCCCCTGCGCCGGGCCCTCGTCTCGGTCTTCGACAAGTCCGGTCTCGAGCAGCTCGTCCGCGGCCTCGCCGACGGCGGCGTCGAGCTGGTCTCCACCGGCGGCTCCGCCCGGCTCATCGAGTCGGTCGGCCTGCCCGTCACGAAGGTGGAGGACCTCACCGGCTTCCCCGAGTGCCTCGACGGCCGCGTGAAGACGCTGCACCCCCGCGTGCACGCCGGGATCCTGGCCGACCGCCGCCTGCCCGACCACGTCAGCCAGCTCGAGGACCTCGGCGTGGAGCCGTTCGACCTCGTCGTGTCGAACCTCTACCCCTTCACCGACACCGTCGCGTCCGGTGCCGGCTTCGACGAGTGCGTCGAGCAGATCGACATCGGCGGCCCGTCGATGGTGCGCGCCGCCGCGAAGAACCACCCCTCGGTCGCCATCGTGACCAGCCCGGCGGCGTACGGCGCGACGCTGGAGGCGCTGGCCGCCGGCGGGTTCACCCTCGACCAGCGCCGCCGCCTCGCCGCGGAGGCCTTCGCGCACACCGCGGCGTACGACGTGGCGGTGGGCCGCTGGTTCGCCGAGCAGGTCGAGCCCGACGGCTGGCCCGCCTTCACCGGCGCCGCCCTCCACCGCGGCAGCACGCTGCGCTACGGCGAGAACCCGCACCAGCAGGCCGCGCTCTACCTCGACGGCACCGGCGGGCTCGCGGAGGCCGAGCAGCTCGGCGGCAAGGAGATGTCGTACAACAACTACGTCGACACCGACGCCGCCTGGCGCGCCGCGCACGACCACGACGGCCCCGCCGTCGCGATCATCAAGCACGCCAACCCCTGCGGCATCGCCGTCGGCTCCGACGTCGCTGACGCCCACGCGAAGGCCCACGCCTGCGACCCCACCTCGGCCTTCGGTGGCGTCATCGCGACGAACCGCCCGGTGAGCGTCGCCATGGCCACCCAGGTCGCTGAGGTCTTCACCGAGGTGCTCGTCGCCCCGGCCTACGAGGACGGCGCGGTCGAGGTGCTCGCCGCGAAGAAGAACCTGCGGATCCTGCGCTGCTCCACCCCGCCGACCGCCGCCGCCCTCGAGCGCCGTCCGATCTCCGGCGGCGAGCTGGCCCAGGAGCGCGACGTCTTCCAGGCCGACGGCGACGACCCCGCGGGCTGGACCCTGGCCACCGGCGAGGCGGCGTCCGACGAGGTGCTCGCCGACCTCGCCTTCGCCTGGCGCGCGGTGCGCGCCGTGAAGTCCAACGCGATCCTCCTCGCCTCCGACGGCGCCTCCGTGGGGGTCGGGATGGGCCAGGTCAACCGCGTCGACTCCTGCCGCCTGGCCGTCGAGCGGGCCGGTGAGCGTGCCGCCGGGTCGGTGGCCGCCTCTGACGCGTTCTTCCCGTTCGAGGACGGCCCCCAGGTCCTCATCGACGCCGGGGTCCGCGCCATCGTGCAGCCCGGCGGGTCCAAGCGGGACCAGCTGACGATCGACGCCGCGAACGCCGCCGGCGTGACGATGTACTTCACGGGCACGCGCCACTTCGCCCACTGAGCCAACCCCGGCCCACCCGGGCCGACCCAGACAGGGAGCCCCCATGACCGCCCAGACCCTCGACGGCAAGGCGACGCTCGCCACTATCCTCGACGAGCTGCGCGGCCGGGTCGCCGCGTTGCGCGAGCGCGGCGTCGTCCCCGGCCTGGCGACCGTGATGGTGGGGGAGGACCCCGGCAACCAGTGGTACGTCGGAGCGAAGCACAAGGACTGCGCGAAGGTCGGGATCGAGTCGTTCCGCCACGACCTGCCGTCCGGCACCTCGCAGGCCGAGGTCGAGGCGCTCATCGACGACCTCAACGCCGACGACCGGGTCACCGGCTTCATCGTCCAGCAGCCGACGGGCCTCGACGAGTTCCGTCTGCTGTCGCGCGTCTCCCCGGAGAAGGACGTCGACGGTCTCCACCCGGTCAACCTCGGCAAGCTCGTCCTCGGTGAGCCCGGCCCGCTGCCGTGCACCCCGGTCGGCTGCCTCGACCTGCTGCGCCGCCACGGGGTCGAGCTGGCCGGCGCGGAGGTCGTCGTCGTCGGCCGTGGCCTGACCGTCGGTCGTCCGCTCGGGCTGCTGCTGACCCGTCGTAGCGAGAACGCCACGGCGACCCTGTGCCACACCGGGACCCGCGACCTCGCCGCCCACGTCCGCAACGCCGACGTCGTCGTCGCCGCGGCGGGCGTCCCGGGGATCATCTCGGGCGACATGGTCAAGCCCGGCGCCGCCGTCCTCGACGTCGGGGTCTCGCGGGTCGACGGGAGGATCGCGGGCGACGTCGCGGACGACGTCTGGGACGTCGCGGGGTGGGTCTCCCCGAACCCCGGCGGGGTCGGGCCGATGACCCGGGCGATGCTCCTGGAGAACGTCGTCTCCCTCGCGGAGCGGTCCGCGGCACGGCAGGCCGGGTGACGGCCCTCCCGATGTCCGACGCCAGCCCACCGACCGCCCCCGACGAGGAGCCCGACGAGACCCCCGACGGTCCTGCCGGCGACGCCCCGGAGGACGCCCCGGAGGAGCCGGCCCGGTTCTACCCCTCGACGGTGGGCGGCGCGCTGTACCTGCTGGTGATGGCCGCGACCGCGGCCGGGATCGTCGTCGTCGGCCTGGGTCCGTGGCGGACCGGCGTCCGCATCCTCGCCGGGGCCCTGCTGGCGGCCGCGGCGCTGCGGTTCGTGCTGCCGAGCAAGGACGCCGGGATGCTCGCCGTCCGGCACCGCGCGTTCGACACCGTGCTGCTGACGGTGCTGGGCGGGGTGCTGGTGTTCCTGACGTACTCGATCCCCGACCAGCCCGTCTGAGACGGGCCGATCGGGGATCGGTGGTGGTGCGGTGACCCGGCCGGCTCGTTCCTCGCCGAACGAGGCGGTCAGATGAGCCCGAGGTCCTTCACGGCGTCGCGCTCCTCGGCCAGCTCGGCGACGGAGGCGTCGATCCGGCCGCGCGAGAAGTCGTCGATCTCGAGGCCCTGGACGATCTCCCAGTCCCCGTTGCTCGTGGTCACCGGGAAGGACGACACGATCCCGGCCGGGACGTCGTAGCTGCCGTCGGAGACGACCGCCATGGAGACCCAGTCGTCGGCGGCGGAGCCGGTCAGCCAGTCGCGGGCGGCGTCGATCGTCGCGGAGGCGGCGGACGCGGCCGAGGACGAGCCCCGCGCCTCGATGATGGCGGCGCCGCGCTTGGCGACGGTGGGGATGAAGTCGTCCTCGATCCAGCCCTGGTCGCCGACGACCTCGGCGGCGTTGCGGCCGCCGACCTTCGCGTGGAACAGGTCGGGGTACTGCGTCGCCGAGTGGTTGCCCCAGATGGTCATGTGGCTGATGTCGGTGACGGGGGCGCCGGTCTTCGCCGCGAGCTGGCTGATGGCGCGGTTGTGGTCGAGGCGCGTCAGCGCGGAGAAACGCTCGTCCGGGATGTCGGGGGCGTTCGTGCACGCGATGAGGGCGTTGGTGTTGGCCGGGTTGCCGGTCACGCCGATGCGGACGTCGTCCGCGGCGACCTTGTTCAGCGCCTTGCCCTGCGCGGTGAAGATCGCGCCGTTGGCCTCGAGGAGGTCGCCGCGCTCCATGCCCTTGGTGCGCGGGCGGGCGCCGACCAGCAAGGCGAGGTTGACGCCGTCGAACACCGTCTCGGCGTCGTCGCCGATCTCGACGCCGGCGAGCGTCGGGAACGCGCAGTCGTCGAGCTCCATCACGACGCCCTCGAGCGCCTTCAGCGCCGGGGTGATCTCCAGCAGCCGCAGCTCCACCGGGCGGTCGGGGCCGAGCAGGGCGCCGCTGGCCAGGCGGAACAGCAGGCTGTAGCCGATCTGACCGGCGGCACCGGTGACGGCGACCTTGAACGGGGCTGCGCTCACGACGTACTCCTCCGTGGTGCGGACCCGTCCGGGCCCGCGAAGTCGGGTTCTGGTCCGCCCGCGAACCTAGCAGCGCGCGGCCGCGCCTGCCGTGTCGGTCCGCGGCCTCTGGGATGCTTCGCAGCATGAGGCACGACGGCCGACGGCGGGCGGCTGCAGTCAGCGTGGTGGGGGCCCTGCTCCTGGCCGGGTGCGGCGGCACCCCGCCGGTCAGCCCGACCGCCGGCGTGGACGAGCTGACCATCCCGACGCCGGACCCCGACCCGTACGACTTCACGGCCCGCGTCGACCACCCGCTCTTCCCGCTGGTGGACGACCCGACCTGGACGTACGAGGGTCCGCAGGGCAGCAGCGTCGAGCTCAGCGTCGACGGCACCGACCTCGTCGACGGCGTCGAGGTCACCACGGTGCGCCGGGTGCTCCTCGACCGCCGCGGCCGCACGGTGGGGGAGCGGCGCTCGTCGTTCGCGCAGGACAACGACGGCAACGTGTGGTCCTTCGGCCGCGAGGTCCTGGAGGGCGACGGCGAGTCGTGGGAGGCCGGCACGGACGGCGCCGAGGCCGGCCTGCTCCTCCCGGCCACGCCGCGGGTGGGTGACGCCTGGCTCCAGCAGGAGTCGTCCGCGCTCACCACCACCGTCGAGGTGCTCGAGCTGGACGCCCGTGTCCCCGCCCTCGGCGGTCAGGTGGAGGCCGTCGCCACCCGCGACCAGGCCACCGGCACCGAGGTCGACGAGGACGTCGTCCGCTACTACGCCCCCGGCGTGGGCATCGTCCGCGTCGAGGACGCCGTCACCGGTGAGCCGCTCCTGGAGCTGACCGAGGTCGACCGCTCCTAGACCGACCGGTCACCGGAGCGCTCCAAAATCATGGAGCGGTCTCAGGGCTGGTCGGGGCGCATCCGGGTGTGGTCGTCGTCCCGGGCGGGCCCGCCGGACGGCGGGGAGTAGGGCTGCTGCTGGTAGCCCTGGTCGCCGTACGGCTGCTGCGCCTGGCCGGCCTGGCCCTGCCACCCGCCCTGCTCGCCGTACTGCTGCTGTGGGTGCTGGGGCTGCTGGGGCTGCTGGGGCTGCTCGTAGTAGCCGCCCTGCTGCGGGGGCTGCCCCGGCTGGTTCTGCCACCCGCCCTGCTGGTCGTAGTAGCCCTGCTGCCCGGGCTGCTGGCCCCACGCCTGCTGGTCGCCGTAGCCGGGCTGGCCGTAGTAGGCGCCCTGCTGGGCGTTCCAGGCGGCGTACTGGTCGTCACCGCGCGACCGCCGTGCGCCGCCACCGAGCCTGAGCCCGGAGCCGGCGACCGCCTCGCGGTCGCGGCCGAACAGCAGCGGGTAGGTGAGGCCGGCGACCGCGGCGCCGATCAACGTCGCGACCAGGATGACCAGACCCGAGACCACGGCGTCGACCCCGCCGAAGAGGTTCGTCGCGATCGCGCGGGCCGGGTTGGCGACGCCGCCCGTGGCGGACGAGCCCGCGAAGACGATCGCGCCGTAGCCCAGGCCGATGGCCAGCGGCGCGACGCCGCGGTGCTCGTGGCGCTCGTCGGTCACCGAGAGCACGAGGTAGACGAAGAGCACGGTGAGGACGACCTCGAGCAGGATGGCCGCCCACCAGGCGATCCCGGAGAAGTCGTCCCCGAAGCCGACGAGGAACAGCGACGCCGAGGCGTCCGAGCCGTCGTAGCCGAGGGCGAGGACGAAGAGCAGCAGGCCGGCCAGGACGCCGCCGGCCAGCTGCACGCCGACGTAGGTCCCGGCGTCCCGCCACGCCATCCGCCCGGAGAGGGCCGCCGCGATCGACACCGCGGGGTTGAAGTGCCCGCCCGACAGGCGCGAGAAGGCGTAGCCGGCCGCGGCGAGCGCGAGGGCGAAGGCGAGGGCGTTGGCGCCCGCGGGGCCGAAGTCACCGCCGAAGCCGCCCAGGTCCTCCGTGCTGAGCGCCGCGTAGGCGAAGGCGCTCGCGCCCCCGCCCAGGAGGATCAGCAGGAAGGTGCCGAGCCCCTCCGCGGCGAGGCGCTGCACGAGCGACACGGGCGCGGCCGCCCCGTCGACGGTGCCGGCGGGCTGGCTCGCCGCCGGGGAGGAGCCGGGGTTGGTCGTCATGGGCCGACAGTAGCGCCGTACGGGCGTTGCCGAGGCGTACCGCGGGCTGGAAGGGTGGGGAAGCGGGGTCCGGTATCTTGACGTCGAGATGTCCGGATCGCCCCGGGCCCGACGCCGTCGACGAAGCAGGAGCTGCACTGCGCATGTCCACGATCATCTACACGCACACCGACGAGGCGCCGCTGCTGGCGACGTACTCGTTCCTTCCGATCGTGCAGGCGTACGCCGCGCAGGCCGGGGTCGAGCTCGAGACGCGCGACATCTCGCTCGCCGGCCGCATCCTGGCGCAGTTCGCCGACCGGCTCCCCGCCGACCAGCAGGTCCCCGACGCCCTCGCGGAGCTCGGTGAGCTCGCCGAGAAGCCCGAGGCCAACATCATCAAGCTGCCCAACATCTCCGCCTCCGTGCCGCAGCTGAAGGCCGCGATCAAGGAGCTGACCGAGCAGGGCTTCGACCTCCCGGCGTATCCCGAGAACCCGTCGTCGGAGGAGGAGAAGGAGGTCCGCGCCCGCTACGACCGCGCGAAGGGCTCCGCGGTGAACCCGGTCCTGCGCCAGGGCAACTCCGACCGCCGCGCGCCCGCCGCGGTCAAGGGCTACGCGAAGAAGTACCCCCACCGCATGGGCGAGTGGAGCAGCGACTCGAGGACCGCCGTCGCCACGATGGGCAAGGACGACTTCCGCTCCAACGAGGAGTCCGTCGTCGTGGACGGCGAGGACACCCTCAGCATCGTCCACGTCGCGGCCGACGGGACCGAGACCGTCCTCAAGGACGACGTGAAGGTCCTCCCCGGCGAGGTCGTCGACTCGACGTACATGGACGTCGCCGCGCTGCGCCGCTTCCTGACCGAGCAGATCGCCCGGGCCAAGGCCGAGGACGTCCTGTTCTCCGTCCACCTCAAGGCCACGATGATGAAGGTCTCCGACCCGATCCTCTTCGGCCACGCCGTCCAGGCGTTCTTCCCCACCCTGTTCGAGCAGTACGGCGAGCAGCTGCGCGCCGCGGGCATCTCGCCCAACGACGGGCTCGGCGCGCTGCTGTCGGCGACGAAGGACCTGCCGGACGGCGAGGCCATCGAGGCCGCCGTGAAGCAGGGCCTCGCCGACGGCCCGCGCATGGCGATGGTCGACGACCGCAAGGGCATCACGAACCTGCACGTGCCGTCCGACGTCATCATCGACGCGTCGATGCCGGCGATGATCCGCACCTCCGGCCACATGTGGGGCCCGGACGGCCAGGAGGCCGACTGCCTCGCCGTCATCCCCGACTCGTCGTACGCCGGCGTCTACCAGACGGTGATCGAGGACTGCCAGGCCCACGGCGCCTTCGACCCGTCGACGATGGGCTCCGTGCCGAACGTCGGCCTCATGGCCAAGGCGGCCGAGGAGTACGGCTCCCACGACAAGACGTTCGAGGTCCCGGCGGCCGGCCGCATGGAGGTCCGCAGCTCCGGTGGCGACGTCCTCATGAGCCACGACGTCCAGCCCGGTGACATCTGGCGCGCCTGCCAGACCAAGGACGAGTCGATCCGGGACTGGGTGAAGCTCGCCGTCACCCGCTCGCGGGCCTCCGGCGCCCCCGCCGTGTTCTGGCTCGACGAGACCCGCGCCCACGACGCGAACCTCATCGCCAAGGTGAACGAGTACCTGGGCGACCACGACACCGACGGCCTGACGATCGAGATCATGGCGCCGGCCGAGGCCTGCGCGTACTCGCTCGAGCGCATCCGCCGCGGCGAGGACACCATCTCGGTGACCGGCAACGTGCTGCGCGACTACAACACCGACCTCTTCCCGATCCTCGAGGTCGGCACCAGCGCGAAGATGCTGTCGATCGTCCCGCTGATCAACGGCGGCGGCCTGTTCGAGACCGGCGCCGGCGGCTCCGCGCCGAAGCACGTGCAGCAGCTCATCGAGGAGAACTACCTGCGCTGGGACAGCCTCGGGGAGTTCTTCGCGCTCGCCGCGTCGTTCGAGCACCTCGCCGGGTACGCCGACAACCCGCGCGCGCAGGTCCTGGCGGACACGCTCGACCGCGCCACGGGCACCTTCCTGGACCGCGACAAGTCGCCCACCCGCAGGATCGGCGGCATCGACAACCGCGGCTCGCACTTCTACCTGGCGCTCTACTGGGCCCAGGAGCTGGCGGGCCAGTCGGACGACGCCGAGCTCGCCGCCGCCTTCGGCCCGCTCGCGGAGACGCTGACGGCGCAGGAGGAGACCATCGTCGCCGAGCTGAACGGCGTCCAGGGCTCGCCCGCCGACATCGGCGGCTACTTCCGCCCCGACGGCGACAAGGCCGACGCCGTGATGCGTCCGTCGAAGACCCTCAACGAGGCGCTCGCCTCGCTGGGCTGAGGCCGTACGGCACGGCCGGCGCGGGTGCTGCTCACCACCGGGCGAGCAGCACCCCGCCGGCCAGCAGCAGGATCGACGCCCCGATCACGAAGAAGACCGAGAGCACCAGGCCGAGGAACACCGCGGCGACCGGGCCGGTGGGCGCGGTCGCCGGGGTCGACCGGTCCGGGTCGGACGGGTCGACGAGCACGTCGATCCGGCGGACGCCGGAGGTCTCGTCCATCCACACCGAGCCGAGCGGGCCGCTCCCGGTGCGCTCGACCCCGTCCGGGCCGCGGTAGGTGTAGCGGCCGACGACGACCGTCCGTCGGCTGTCGCCGGCACCCCGGCTCTCGACGCGGGTGGCGGTGACGACGCCCTGGACCGGCGTCCAGGTCCGGCGCCGCCGTGAGGACCGCAGGGCCCCGACGAGGACCACGGTGGGCAGGGCGACGAACGCCGCCGCGATCAGCAGCGGGATCAGCAGGAACACCCAGGGGGCTCCGTCGAGCAGCGTGGACACGTCCGTGAGTCTGCCCACATCGGGCCGTCTGATGCCGATGCGGGGAATCGCAGCAGCGTCCCGCAGGCTGGGAGGACCATGAGCGCCCCCACCCTCGACGCTGCTGCGCGCCCGGACGACCCCACCACGGTCGGTCCCCGGCGCGTCGCCCTGGCGATCCTGGCGCTGGCGACCGGTGGTTTCGCCATCGGCACCACCGAGTTCGTCTCGATGGGCCTGCTCCCCGAGATCGCCGCCGGGGTCGGGGTCTCCATCCCGTCCGCCGGGCACCTGATCTCGGCGTACGCGCTCGGCGTCGTCGTCGGTGCGCCCGTGCTGGCCTACGTCGGCGCCCGCCTGCCGCGCCGCGCCCTGGCGCTCGCCCTCATGGCCGCGTTCGTGGTCGGCAACGTCGGCAGCGCCGTGGCGTCGTCGTACGGGCTGCTGCTGACGGCGCGCTTCGTCGCCGGTTTGCCCCACGGGGCGTTCTTCGGCGTCGCCTCCCTCATCGCCGCGTCGCTGGTCGCGGAGTCCCGCAAGGGCCGGGCGGTGGCGATGGTGATGCTCGGCCTGTCCGTCGCGAACGTGGCCGGCGTGCCGCTCGGCACCTGGCTCGGGCAGAACGTCGGGTGGCGCGAGGTCTACTGGCTGGTCGCCGTCCTCGGGGCGATCACGGTGACGCTCACCGCCTTCTTCGTGCCGCGCCGCCCCGGCGACCCGACCGCCAGCGGCCGCAACGAGCTCAGCGCCTTCGCGCAGCCGCAGGTCTGGCTGACGCTGCTGGTCGGCGCCGGCGGGTTCGGCGGCATGTTCGCCGTCTACACCTACATCGCGGAGACCGTGACGGACGTCGGCGGCCTGGGCTCGGGCGCCGTCCCGGCGTTCCTGCTGGCCTACGGCCTGGGGATGGTCGCCGGTACCTGGGTCGCCGGCGAGCTCGCGGACCGGTCGGTGATGCGCGCCCTGTTCGTCGGGAGCATCGGCATGGGGCTCTCGCTCCTGGTCTTCTACCTGGTGGCGCCCGCCGGCTGGTGGGGCATGCCCGCGGTGTTCGTCATCGCCGTCATGGCCTCGGTGCTCGCCGTGAACCTCCAGCTGCGGCTCATGGCCGTCGCCGGCAGGGCGCAGACGCTCGGCGCCGCCATGAACCACGCCTCGCTCAACACCGCGAACGCCCTCGGCGCCTGGCTGGGCGGCCTCGTCATCGCGGCCGGCCTCGGCTACCGCGCCCCCGCGCTGGTCGGTGCTGCGCTGTCGGTGTTCGGCCTCGTCGTGCTCCTCGTCTCCGCCGCGCTCGAGCGGCGTACGTCGACCCCCGCCGCCTGAGGCGCCGCCGCTGCCGCGCCTCTGGCGCGGGTGGAGGTGCGAGGGCCCTGGACAGTCGTCGCGCTCGCGGGGCAGGCTGCCGGGATGCGCCGTCTCGGGACCGCCCTCGCCCCTGCCTGTCTCGCCGCGGGTCTCGCCCTGCTCGCCCCGGCCGCCGTGGCGGCGCCCGGTGACGGGGCCGGGAAGCCCCCGCGGGGAGGGCTGACCCTCGAGCAGACCGTCGTCGACCCCGACCAGAGCTTCCGCGGCCTCGACGCCGTCGACCGTCGTACGGCGTGGGTCGCGGGCGGGAGCGTGTCGGGCGGCGCCGGCTCGGTGCACCGCACCTCCGACGGCGGACGCACCTGGGTCGACGTGACCCCGCCCGGGGTCGAGGGCCTCCAGCTCCGCGACGTCGAGGTCACCGGGCGCCGGTCCGCCGTCGCCCTGTCGATCGGCGAGGGGGAGGCCTCCCGGGTCTTCCGCACCACCGACGACGGGAGGACCTGGAGCGAGACGTTCCGCAACACCGAGCCCACCGCGTTCTACAACTGCGTCGACTTCTTCCCCGGCGGCGAGGTCGGGCTCGCGGTGTCCGACCCGGTCGACGGCCGCTTCCGGATCATCCGCACCACCGACGGCGGTGCCTCCTGGCGGGTCCTGCCCGACGCAGGCATGCCCGACTCCACCGGCGAGGCGAACTTCGCCGCCTCCGGTGACTGCCTGGTCACCCACGGGCGCGAGGCCTCGTTCGGCACCGGCGGCGACCGGTCCCGGGTGTTCACGAGTCGCGACCGCGGCCTGACGTGGACGGCGACGGACTCGGCGATCCCGGCCGGTGAGGCCGCCGGGGTGTTCGGCCTGGTCTTCCGCGGCGCCCACGGGGTCGCCGTCGGCGGCGACTTCTCGGAGCCCACGGACGGCGTCGACGCGACCTCGACGAGCTCGCCGCCGCGGCGGGGCTGGACGAGCGGTGGCGACCTGACGCACCTCGCTGAGGACGCCGCCTTCGTCCGCGGCCGGACGCTGCTCGCGACCGGGGAGTCCGGGGACGTCGCCGGGACCAGCCTCTCGACGGACGGCGGCCGCTCGTGGCGGTTCCTGACCGACGTCGGCTTCCACACCCTCGACTGCGCCGGCGACGCCTGCTGGGCCGCCGGGGGCGGCGGCCGCGTCGCCCGCGTCACGGCGCGCTGAGCGGGCGCCGGGGACACCGGCCTCGTGCTGGAGGCCGGGCGGCTCAGACCCGGACGGTCCCCATCCGCTCGCGGACCTCGGCCAGCGTGGCGTCGGCGATCTCGTTGGCCCGGGCGTTGCCGGCGGCGAGCACGCCGTCGACGTACGACGGGTCCGCGGCGAGCTCCGCCCGGCGCTCGCGCAGCGGGGCGAAGAAGGTGTTCAGCGCCTCGGTGACCCGCTTCTTCAGCGCGCCACCGCCGCCGTCCCCGATCTCCTCGGCGATCACGGCAGGGTCGCCGCCCTCGCACAGGGCGGCGAGGGTGAGCAGGTTCGAGACCTCCGGCCGGTTCACCGGGTCGTAGGTGATGTGGCGGTCGGAGTCGGTCTTGGCGCCCTTGACCTGCTTGGCCGTCTCGTCGGCGCTCATGCGGAGCTCGACGACGTTGCCCTTCGACTTGCTCATCTTGGTGCCGTCGGTGCCGAGCAGCAGGGGAGTGGCCGACAGCAGCGCCTCCGGCTCGGGGAACGTCTGCCCGTAGCGCTCGTTGAAGCGGCGCGCCACGACCCGGGTCTGCTCGATGTGGGGCAGCTGGTCCTTCCCGACGGGGACGACGTTGCCCTTGCAGAACAGGATGTCGGCGGCCTGGTGGACCGGGTAGGTGAGCATGAGGCCGCTGATCGAGGTGATGCCGGCGGTGGCGGCCTCGTCCTTGACGGTGGGGTTCCGCTGGAGCTCCGCGACCGACACCAGGCTGAGGAACGGCAGCAGCAGCTGGTTCAGCGCCGGCACCGCGGAGTGCGCGAAGATCGTGGAGCGCTCCGGGTCGATGCCCGCGGCGAGGCCGTCCAGCAGCAGGTTGCGGGTGTTGCCGGCGATGTCGCCGGCGACCTCGCGGTCGGTGATCACCTGGTAGTCGGCGACGAGCACCATGATGTCGGCGCCGCTGTCCTGCAGCCGCAGCCGGTTGGCGATCGAGCCGAAGTAGTGGCCGACGTGCAGGGCGCCGGTCGGACGGTCGCCCGTGAGCATCCGGAACTGCTCCGGGTGCTCGGCGAGGCGCTTCTCCAGGTCCTCGCTGCGGGTCAGGGACGCCTCGTACGACTCGGTCACGGTCATCGATCCTACAAAGGCCTCGGCCGTGCCTCAGCGGCGAGGCAGTAGGGTTCGACAGGTGCCCACCATCGGCGTCGCCGTCGCGATCCCGGAGCCCTGGGCGGCTCGCCTGCAGGACTACCGGGCGGCACTCGGGGACGTGACCGCCGGCTCGATCCCCACCCACATCACGCTCGTCCCGCCCACCGAGCTCTCCGACGACGACCTCGACGCGCTGCACGACCACCTCGAGCAGTCGGCGTCCTTGCTCGACGCGTTCACGGTGCACCTGCGCGGGACCGGGACCTTCCGTCCGGTGTCGCCCGTGGTCTTCGTGGCGCTGGCGTCGGGCATCTCCGGCTGCGAGGCGCTGGCGGAGGCCGTCCGGTCGGGACCGCTCGACGTCGCCCTGTCGTTCCCGTACCACCCGCACGTGACGGTGGCCCACCACCTGCCGGACGAGACGCTGGACCGGGCGTACGCCGAGCTCGCCGACTTCGAGTGCCGGTTCGACGTCCAGGACTTCCACCTGTACGTCCACGACGAGGCGACCGGCTGGAAGCCCGTGCGGGGGTTCCCGCTGCGCCGCGTGCCGGTGAGGGCCTGAGATGGCCACCGTCGGCGACACCGTCCGGGTCCGCCTCAACGAGACCCGGACCCGTCGGCCCTGGGTCGACCACCTCATCCGCACGCTGCAGCACTTCGGGCAGGTGCAGGGCACCGCCCACGCCGGCGGCGTCACCTTCTTCGGCTTCCTGTCGGTCTTCCCGCTGCTGGCGCTGGGGTTCTTCGCGCTGGGTCTCATCGCGAGCACCACAGGGGCCTCGCTGGACCTCGTGCAGACCGTGAACAGCGTGGTGCCGGGTCTCATCGGGTCCGGGAACGGTCAGATCCCCCTGTCCACGGTCGAGTCGGCCGCCAACGCAGCGGGCGTCGTCGGTGTCGTGGGCCTGCTGTACGCCGGGCTCAACCTGCTGTCGGGCATGCGGACGGCGCTGCTCATCGTCTTCGAGCAGCCCGTCGACGAGCAGCCGAACTTCGTGCTCGGCAAGCTCCGCGACCTCGTCGCGCTGCTCGCCCTGGGCGCCATCCTCGTCGTGAGCGTCGGCGTCTCCAGCGTGGTGAACCTGCTGTCGAGCTTCCTGCTCGGCCTCGTCGGCCTGGACGACGACCTCTCCTGGGCCCTGCGCCTCCTGACCGTCGTCGTCGGCCTGGCGGCGTCCACGGTGCTGTTCTACGCCCTGTTCCGCGTCCTCGGCCGCCCGCTGGCCCCGAACGGGGCCCTCTGGCGGGGTGCTCTTCTCGGTGCCGTGGGGTTCGAGGTCCTCAAGCAGCTGAGCAGCGTGCTGATCGCGTCCACCCAGAACCAGCCCGCGTTCGCGGTCTTCGGCGTGGCCCTCGTCCTGCTGGTGTGGATCAACTACTCCGCCCGGCTCGTCCTCATCGCCGCGTCGTGGGTGCACACCAGCAACGGCGCCCGCCTGCTGCGCGAGAAGCGGGACGCGGAGGAGCAGGCCCGGAACGCCTCCACCGCCGTGGAGCTGCGCAAGCGGCCGCCGGCGCCGACCTCGCCCGTCCCGCGCAGCTTCGGGGCGGGGGCCGTCAGCGCCCTGGGCGCCATCTTCCTGCTGCAACGTCGCCGTCGTCGGGAGGACCGGTCATGAGGTTCGAGCGCCACCACGCCGTCCTGCTGCTCGCCGTCGCCGCCTGGACGGTCCTCTCCTTCGGCAACTTCGCCGTCAACCTGTACGACGCCTGGTCGGCCGGCGAGGACCGCGCCACGTCGTACTGGGTCGCCCACACGATCCTCATCGTCGTGAACATGGTGATCGCCGTCCTGCTCGGGACGCTCGGCTGGCGCGCCTGGCGGGCGACCTCACGTTCGTCGCGGCCTCGCGTCGACGCCTAGGACCGTCGAGTCGGCACGTCTGCGCAGCCCGGGGACGTCGAGTCGGCACGTCTGCGCAGCCTGGAGACGTCGAGTCGGCACGTCTGCGCAGCCCGGGGACGTCGAGTCGGCACGTGTGCGCAGCCTGGGGACGTCGAGTCGGCACGTCTGCGCAGCCTGGGGACGTCGAATCGGCACGTCTGCGCAGCCTGGGGTCTGCGGGCTCCCCTGCGGCGTGCGCAGATGTGCCGACTCGAGCCTCGTGTGATGCGCAGATGTGCCGACTCGAGGCTTCTGGGGTGCGCAGATATGCCGACTCGAGGCTCGTGGGGTGCGCAGATGTGCCGACTCGACATGACGAAGGGCCGCGACCCGCCGTCGGTACGGCGTGTCGCGGCCCTGGTGCCGTGTTGGTGTCGCGCTGGGTCGTGCTGGGTGGTGCCGGCTGGTGCCCCGGCTCAGTGACCGTGGCGGATGGCGGTCCGCAGGTCCTTGTTGAGCTGGGAGATCACGTCGAGCGGGATCTCCTTGGGGCACGCGGCGGTGCACTCACCGATGTTGGTGCAGCCGCCGAAGCCCTCGGCGTCGTGCTGCGCGACCATGCTGGCCACGCGGGAGTCGCGCTCCGGCTGACCCTGGGGGAGCTCACCGAGGTGGGTGATCTTCGCGCCGAGGAACAGCGAGGCCGAGCCGTTGGGGCAGGCGGCGACGCAGGCGCCGCAGCCGATGCAGGTGGCGACGTTGAAGGCGCGGGTGGCCTTCTCCCGCGGCGCGGGCACCGAGTTGGCCTCGGGCGCCGAGCCGGTGTTCGCCGAGATGTAGCCGCCCGCCTGGATGATCCGGTCGAACGCCGACCGGTCGGTCACGAGGTCCTTGACGACGGGGAACGCGTCCGCGCGCCAGGGCTCGATCGTGATGGTCTGGCCGTCGGAGAACGAGCGCATGTGCAGCTGGCAGGTCGTGGTGACCTCGGGGCCGTGCGCCTGGCCGTTGATCATCAGGGCGCAGGAGCCGCAGATGCCCTCGCGGCAGTCGTGGTCGAACGCGACCGGCTCCTCGCCGATCTCGTTGAGCTGCTCGTTCAGGCTGTCCAGCATCTCGAGGAAGCTCATGTCCTCGGAGATGTCCGCGACCTCGTAGGTCTTCAGGCCACCCTTGTCGCTCGGGTTCTGCTGGCGCCAGATCTTGAGGGTCAGGTTCACTTGTAGCTCCGCTGCTTCATCTCGATGGCGGTGTAGATCAGGTCCTCCTTGTGGAGCACGGGCGCGCCGTCCTCGCCGCCGAACTCCCAGGCGGCGACGTAGGCGAACTCGTCGTCGTGACGCAGCGCCTCGCCCTCCTCCGTCTGCGACTCGGCGCGGAAGTGGCCGCCGCACGACTCGCGACGGTTCAGCGCGTCGATGCACATGAGCTCGCCCAGCTCGATGAAGTCGGCGACGCGGCCGGCGCGCTCGAGGCTCTGGTTGAGGGAGTCGGCGGTGCCGAGGACCTTCAGGTCGGTCCAGAAGTCCTTCTTGAGCTCCCGGATCATGTCGATCGCCTTGCGCAGGCCCTCCTCGGAGCGCTCCATGCCGCAGTACTCCCACATGATGTGGCCGAGCTCGCGGTGGTAGGAGTCGGCCGAGCGGCTGCCGTTGATCGACAGGAACGTGTCGATGCGCTTCTCGACCGAGCGGCGGGCGTCGACGACGGCCTCGTCGTCCTCGCTGATCCGCTCGAAGGGGCCGTCGGCGAGGTACTCGCGGATGGTGTTCGGCAGCACGAAGTAGCCGTCGGCGAGGCCCTGCATCAGCGCCGAGGCGCCGAGGCGGTTGGCGCCGTGGTCGGAGAAGTTGGCCTCGCCGGTCACGAACAGGCCGGGGATGTTCGACTGCAGGTGGTAGTCGACCCACAGGCCGCCCATCACGTAGTGCACGGCGGGGTAGATGCGCATCGGCACCTGGTACGGGTTCTCACCCGTGATCCGCTCGTACATGTCGAAGAGGTTGCCGTACTTCTCGCGGACGGTGTCCTCGCCCATCCGGTCGATGGCGTCGGAGAAGTCGAGGTACACGCCGCGACGGAAGTCTCCGACCATCGGGCCCACGCCGCGACCCTCGTCGCACATGTTCTTGGCCTGGCGGGAGGCGATGTCGCGGGGGACCAGGTTGCCGAACGCCGGGTAGATCCGCTCCAGGTAGTAGTCGCGGTCCTCCTCGGCGATGTCCCGGGGGTCCTTGTCGCAGTCCTCCTTGTTCTTCGGCACCCAGATGCGGCCGTCGTTGCGGAGGGACTCACTCATCAGCGTGAGCTTCGACTGGTGCTCCCCGGAGACCGGGATGCAGGTCGGGTGGATCTGCGTGTAGCAGGGGTTCGCCATGTAGGCGCCCTTGCGGTGCGCACGCCAGGTGGCGGTGACGTTGCAGCCCATCGCGTTGGTCGACAGGAAGAACACGTTGCCGTAGCCGCCCGAGGCGAGCACGACGGCGTCCGCGAGGTGCGTCTCGATCTCGCCGGTCACGAGGTCGCGGGCGATGATGCCCCGGGCGACGCCGTCCTTGACGATGAGCTCGAGCATCTCGTGGCGCGTGAACTGCTCGACGGTGCCGGCCGCGACCTGGCGCTCCATGGCCTGGTAGGCGCCGAGCAGCAGCTGCTGGCCCGTCTGGCCGCGGGCGTAGAACGTGCGGGACACCTGCACGCCGCCGAAGGAGCGGTTGTCGAGCAGACCGCCGTACTCGCGGGCGAAGGGCACGCCCTGCGCGACGCACTGGTCGATGATGTTCGTGCTGACCTCGGCCAGGCGGTACACGTTCGACTCGCGGCTACGGTAGTCGCCGCCCTTGACCGTGTCGTAGAAGAGGCGGAAGACGGAGTCGCCGTCCTCCTTGTAGTTCTTCGCCGCGTTGATGCCGCCCTGGGCGGCGATCGAGTGGGCACGACGCGGGGAGTCCTGGTAGCAGAAGGACTTCACGTTGTAGCCGGCCTCGCCGAGCGTGGCGGCGGCGGCGCCACCGGCGAGGCCGGTGCCGACGATGATGACGCTCAGCTTGCGGCGGTTGGACGGGTTGACGAGGCGATTCTCGAAGCGGCGCGTCGTCCAGCGGTCCGCGATGGGGCCGGTGGGCGCGACCGGGTCGACCAGCGGCTCACCGGCGACGTAGTAGCCGTGGGCGTCGTCCGAGGTCTGCTTCGACGCCTGGTTCAGCGGCGAGGAGCCGTCGTGGAGGGTGGAACCGGCCATGGTGATCGCTCCCTGGGTGGCGGATCGGGTGGGGCGGGTGGTGCGTCGTACGAGTGTCGCTAGGAGATGACGCCGGCGAGCACGAACACGGGGATCAGCGAGTAGCCACCGGCGATGACCACGGCGAGCAGGTAGCCAGCCAGGTTCGCGTTGCGGCGGGCGCTCGCGGTGTTCGTCAGACCGAGGGTCTGCGCGGCGCTCCACGTGCCGTGACGCAGGTGCATGGCGAGGGCGGCCATGGCCAGCAGGTAGATCGCGGCGACCCACCAGATCTGGAAGCTGCCCACGAGGCGCTCGTACGGCGAGTCGGAGTCGCCGCCGGGCGTCACCACGCGCAGCGTGAAGTGGAGGATGTGGAAGACGATGAAGAGCAGCAGGGCGGTGCCGCCCCACCGCATCGTCTTGCTCGACCAGGTCGAGTTCACGCGCTTCGTGACCGCGTACTTGGTGGTCCGCGCCTTGCCGGCCCGCGCCCACAGCGTGTACGCCGCGTAGACGTGCAGGACCAGCGAGACCAGCAGCACGACGCGGATGACCCACAGCAGGCCCGAGTAGGGCAGCAGGGGCTCACCGATGGTGCGCAGGTGCTCGGCGTAGGCGTCGAACGACTCCTGGCCGCCGAAGGCCTTGAGGTTGCCGTACATGTGGAGGAGCACGTAGCCGATGAAGACCAGTCCGGTGACGGCCATCAGCAGCTTCAGCGCGATGGTCGACCGCGTCGACCTCGGCTTCTTGGTCACAGTCGCAGTTGCCACGGCCCGTACGGTACCCCCGCGACACGCCGCCTAGACCATCCACGGTCGTGAGGCACCGGTCACTAAGGCGACCCTCACCGGGCCCCGGAAGTCGCTCAGGCCGCGTCGGCGCCGGCGGGCGCGAGCACGGCGGGCAGGTGCACCGCGAGGAGCTCGGCCGTCGCGTCGGCCCAGGTCCGCCGCACGGCGGCCGCACGGGCCCGGGCACCCATCGCGGCGAGCTCGGGCGAGGCGGCCGCGCGGGCCAGCACACCGAGGGCGCGCGCCATCGAGCCGGGCTCGTCCGGGTCGTAGAGGACGCCGGTGCGGCCGTCGACGACGACCTCGGCGGCCGCGCCCCGGGCGGGGGCCACGACCGGGACGCCGCTGGCCGCGGCCTCGCGCAGGACGTGCGCGCACGTCTCCTGCGCCCCGGGGTGGACCAGGACGTCCAGGCTCGCGAGCGCGGTCGCGAGGTCGCCGCCGGTGACGGTCCCAGTCATCTGCGCCTGCGGCATCCGCTGGCGCAGCCAGTCACGCTGCGGGCCGTCGCCGACCACGACGGGGCGGACGCCGGGGACCCGGGCCACCTCCGGCAGCGCCCGGACGCCGTGGCGGCGGTGCAGCCCGCCGACGTAGCCGACGACCAGGCGTCGCCCGCCGCGGGAGCGGGCGAGGGACCACCGGTCGTGCAACCAGCGGTCGCGCAGCTGGGGGCCGAACATGGCCGGGTCGACGCCGGGCAGCCACAGGTGGGACTCGAGGTCGAGGCCCGCCAGGTGGTCCTGGACCCAGGCCGCGCTCACGAGCAGCCGGTCGCTGCGGTCGGCGACCTTGGCGCGCCACCACGGCAGACCGGCCTCGGGCACCGGGGAGAGCTGCGCCGTCAGGGTCGGGACGCCGGCGCGCCGGGCGTGCTTGAGGGCCTTGCGGCCGAGCGTGGCGGGGGAGTGGACCGCGACGAGGTCGGGGGAGAAGGCGTCGATCGCGCGCTGGGCCTGGCCCCCGACGCGGTCACGGGTGCGGACGCGCTCCACGCGGGCGCCGCGGTAGGTGGCGAGCCCGGGGCCGGGGGCGAGCACCTGGACGGTCTGGCCCTCGTCGACCAGCCGGTCGGCGACCTGGCGGACGGTCCCGGTCGCGGCGTCGACGGCGGGGTAGAAGGACTCGGTGACCAGCATGACCCGCATGGCCTCATCCTGCCCGCGGCACGCGACCGGGGTGCGACGACAACGCGACCCCCGGGTGAAGTCTCGCCTCAGGGGGTGGGGAGGTGACGGCTGCCCACCGGGGCGGCCAGGGTGCCGGTCGGGGGCACGACGCGGATCGGCCGCTCGACCACGCCGGACGCGAACGCGCTGACCACCGCGACCGCGACCACCGCGGAGGCGTGGATGAGCAGCCAGGCGATGATCGCGAACGCGATGCCGATGACGCCGTACCGCTCGGCGTTGCGCTCCAGCAGCACCGGCATCGCGGTGCCCGCGACCCAGCCGGTGACGACCTGGAGGATGCCCGCGAACACGGCGCCGCGCCGCAGGACGCCCCACGGGACCTGCCGCTGCAGGAGGATCCACAGCGCCAGCCACCAGAACGCGGTGTAGACGGCCAGCTGCGCGGCGACGGTCGCCGACACCGCACCGAGCAGGGTGTCGAGCCCGCGCCCCGCCAGCCAGCCCGGCAGCCACGTCGAGGTGGCCAGCATCGCGACGATGATGAGGAGACCGGCGGTGCCGGAGAGGGCGGGCAGGAAGCCGAGGGTCGGCCGGCGCCAGGCGTGCTCGAACGTGCGGCGCAGCGACCGGTTGAAGGCCGTGAACGAGACGACCAGCAGCAGCCCGCTGACCAGGCCGACGCCGGTGGAGGTCCCGTCGGGACCCGGCTGGGCGAACAGGGCCTGGATGGTGGCTGCCACGTCGGCGTCGACGTCGTAGCGGTCGATCAGCAGGTCGGAGAACTCGGCGCCCTCCCCCCGGGTCCACAGCGAGTCGAGCACCGAGACGAGCACGATCGTGAACGGCACGACGGCGAAGAACGCCTGGCCGGCGAGCAGGAAGACGCGGTCGCGGGTCTCGACGGAGACGAGGACGAAGAACAGCTGGGCGGCGGTCGACCCGTCGGCGACGCGGGCGTCCAGGCGGGCCCGGCGCTCGGCCTTCCGGGCGGCCCTCGCCTCCCGTCGTACGACGCGGCGCGGGGGCCCGTCGTCCCGCCCGGCAGGCGCGGGGGACCCGGCCTGCGGGGCGGGGGTCGCGCTCACCCGCCGAGGTCGCGCAGCTCGACGGGCACGACGGAGGTCAGCGGGGCGACGAGGTCGACCTGGTCCTCGCCGACGCTGAGGTCGGACGAGGTCAGCACGAGGCCGCCGCACCCGGGCTCGAGGCGGACGACGTCCCCCAGGTCGGTGCGCAGGACGACGGACGACTCACCCGGGCCGGGGAACGCGCACCCGTCGGTGCTCGGCCGCGGGGCCCGGCCCCAGGCGGTGGTCAGCGCGTCGAGGGCGTCGCCCTCCAGCGGCACCGCCGTGGCGTCGGGGCCGTCGCACAGGACGGCCTGCTCCACCTGCTCGCGCTTCGGGTCGACGGGCGCGGTGGCCGGGGTGGTCGCACAGGTCAGGTCGCCGATCGCGGTCGACGCGGGCACGTCGTAGCCGCCGTCGGTGCGCTGGACGCCGAGGGCGTCGAGGAAGGCGATGACGACGCCGACCCCGGAGGCGGAGCCCGACCCCGTACTCACGTCGTCGCACACGCCGGTGCGGACGTCGGTGGTGTCCCCGCCGCGGGTCTCGACGACCAGCACGGTGGTGGGCGGGTCCTGGGCCCCCTCGCACAGGTCGGTGTCGGCGGGCGGCAGCTGCTGGACGGCGCGGGTGAAGGCGCCGAGGCCGTCGACGAGCGCGTCCGCGGGGACGCTCGTCGGCTCCTCGCCGCAGAGCCGGACGGCGACCACGTCGTCCAGGGCCGGCAGCTCGCCGCCCGCCTGCGTCGGGTCGGGGAGCGGGTCCGGGCACGGGGCGGCGGCGTACGGCGCGGAGACCGGACCGTCCGAGGACCCGCCGTCGGAGGCGCCGTCCGACGGCTCGTCGCCGCCGCCGGACGTGCTCTGCGCGCCGGAGGGCGCTGCGTCGTCCCCGCCACCGCCGGTCAGCACGCTGAGGCCGACGGCGATCGCCGAGACGACCAGCACCACCGCCAGCAGGGCGGCGATCGTCTTCGTGCGGGCCTGGCTCATCGGGGTCCCTCCCTGGACTGCTGCGGGGTGCTGCGGGCCGCGCTCCGGTCGGCGGAGAGCGTCCATCGTGCCCCAGTGGGACGCGCGAGCCCGCCCGACGGTTGCCCGGCGCGTCGTCGTGGCACGTCGGCTCAGCCGTCGGCGGCCAGCGTGGTGGGCGGGAGGTCGCCGCGCCGGATCCGCTCCGCGACGTCCCGGATGCGGCCGGTCGAGGCCTTCCAGTCGCCGACCTCCTCCTCCCACACGGGCTGCCAGCCGCGGCGGGCCTCGACCACCCAGTGGTGGCCGAGCAGCACCCGGCCGAGGACGGCGAAGGGCAGCACCAGCAGCAGGAGGAGCAGCTCGAGGAGCGCGAGGAGGGCGAGGAGCAGGAACGGCACGAGCAGCACGAGGCACAGCAGGCCGAGGACCATGCTGACGGGGTCGTCACCGAGGCCCGAGGGCATGTCGGGGCCGGTGTCGAGGTCCTTGACCCGGCGGCGCCACGGCACCCACCGCCGCGTCACGCGCCACGACCGGCCCTGGGGGTCACGCACCTTCATGGACGCAACGTTCCGCGGCGGGCGGCGCGGGAAACCTCACACTCGGTGGCCGACGTCACGACCGCTCCCTACAGTGCCCCCATGACCGACGAGGGCGCTGCGGGCAGCGCGGACGGTGAGGTCGCGGGCGGTCTCGAGGACCCCGGGAGCCTGCAGCCCGAGCAGGGCGGGCTCGCGCTGGCCGACCCCGAGCACGACGACCACGACCGCACCGACTGGGAGGCCGCGGCGGCCGCCGTCCTGCGCAAGGCGAAGCGGCTGCGCGACGACGACCCGGACGACGCCGTGTGGGCACGGCTGACCCGCACCACCCTCGACGGCATCGGCGTCGGCCCCCTCGGCACCCCCGAGGCGGTCACCGACCTCACCACCGCCGGACGCCCCACCCGCTCGGGTGACTGGGACATCCGCTCCTTCACCGACCGTGCGGCCCTCGTCGACGACCCCCGGGCGGCCCACGAGCACCTCCTCGCCGACCTCGCCGGCGGCGTCAACAGCCTGTGGCTGCAGGCCGGTCCCAGCACCGACTGGGCGAGGTTGCTGGAGGAGGTCCTCCTCGACCTCGCCCCCGTCGTCCTCGAGCCCGCTCCGGGCGAGGCCCTCGCCACGGCCCGCGCGTTCCTCGACCACGTCGGCGACGCCGACCTCGCCGCCGGCACCCAGCTCGGCGCCGGCCCGGACGACGAGGACCTGGTGGACGTCGCCCGCCTCGCGGCCGAGCGCGGCGTCCTCGGCCTCGTCGTCGACGGCACCCGCACCCACGACCGCGGCGCCTCCGACGCCCAGGAGCTGGGCTGGGTCCTCGCCGCCGGCGTCCGCGCCCTGCGGAGGCTCGAGGACGCCGGGATCGAGCCGGCGCAGGCCGCCGGGCTGGTCGAGCTGCGCCTCGCCGTCACCGACGAGCAGCTGACCGCGATCGCGAAGCTCCGCGCCGCCCGCCGCGCCTGGGCCCGGGTGCTCGGGGCCAGCGGGGTCGAGGACGCGCCGGTGCGGGTCCACGCCGTCACCTCCCGGCCGATGATGAGCCGCTACGACCCCCACGTGAACATGCTGCGCACCACCGTCGCCGCGTTCGCCGCCGGCGTGGGCGGCGCCGAGGCGGTCACCGTGCTGCCGTTCGACGCCCCCCTCGGTCGTCCCGAGGCGTTCGGGCGCCGCATCGCCCGCAACACCAGCGCCCTGCTGATCTCGGAGAGCCACGTGGCGAAGGTGGTCGACCCGGCCGGTGGCTCGTACGCCGTCGAGCGGCTCACCGACGACCTCGCCGTGGCCGCCTGGGCCGAGCTGGGCCGGATCGAGGCCGAGGGGCACGACCCCGCGGCGTACGACGCCCGCGTGGCCGAGGTGGTCGCCGAGCGCGACCGGCAGGTCGCCACCCGCGAGCGCCCCCTCACGGGCCTGTCCGAGTTCCCGTCGCTCAGCCTGGAGCAGCCCGAGCGCGCGCCGTACGACGCGTGGGACGCCGTGCGCCCGTGGGGTGCGGCGTACGAGGCGATGCGCGACGACCCGCCGGCGCGGACGGTCTTCCTCGCCACCCTCGGCCCGATCGCGGCGCACACCGCGCGGGCGACGTTCGCGACCAACCTGCTCGCCGCGGGTGGGGTCGGCGTCGACGTCGCCGGCCCGACCGAGGGCCCCGACGACCTCGTCGCGGCCTACGGCGGGCAGCCGGTGGTGTGCCTCGCCGGCGCCGACGGCACCTACGACGAGTGGGGCGAGCGGGCCGCCGCCGCGCTGCGCGAGGCCGGGGCGTCGTACGTCGTGGTCGCGGGCAGGCCCCGCGACTGGGCCGACGACGACGCCGCGATGGGCGTGGACGCCGTGGAGTTCCTGGGACGAGTGAGGGAGAAGCTGTCGTGAGCGTGCCGAAGAGCTTCGTGGACGTGGCGCTGGCGGCGGAGGGTCTCGACGACGCGCGCTCCCCTCGACAGGCTCAGGACGGCGCGCAGGGCTCGCGTGCTGCTCGACCAGCTGATCTCGGCGACGCCTGGACCAGCCCCGAGGGCATCGACATCCAGCCGCGCTACGACGCCGGCGACCTCGACGGCCTCGACGCGCTGGCGACGTACCCCGGGCTGAGCCCGTTCCTGCGCGGGCCCTACCCCACGATGTACACGACGCAGCCGTGGACGATCCGCCAGTACGCCGGGTTCTCCACCGCGGAGGCGTCGAACGCGTTCTACCGCCGCAACCTCGCCGCGGGGCAGAAGGGCCTGAGCGTCGCGTTCGACCTCGCGACCCACCGCGGCTACGACTCCGACCACGAGCGGGTGCGCGGCGACGTGGGCATGGCGGGCGTGGCGATCGACTCGATCTACGACACCCGGCAGCTCTTCGACGGCATCCCGCTCGACGAGATGTCGGTGTCGATGACGATGAACGGCGCCGTGCTGCCCGTCATGGCGCTGTACGTCGTCGCGGCCGAGGAGCAGGGGGTGAGCCCGGACCGCCTCGCGGGGACCATCCAGAACGACATCCTCAAGGAGTTCATGGTCCGCAACACCTACATCTACCCGCCGAAGCCGAGCATGCGGATCATCTCCGACATCTTCCGCTACACCGCGGAGAGGATGCCGCGGTTCAACTCCATCTCGATCTCCGGTTACCACATCCAGGAGGCCGGGGCGACGGCCGACCTGGAGCTCGCGTACACGCTCGCCGACGGCGTGGAGTACCTCCGCGCGGGCCTGGACGCGGGCCTCGACGTCGACGCCTTCGCGCCGCGGCTCTCCTTCTTCTGGGCCGTCGGGATGAACGTGTTCATGGAGATCGCCAAGCTCCGCGCCGCCCGGGCGCTGTGGGCGCGGCTCGTGCGCCAGTTCGAGCCGACCAACCCGAAGTCGCTGAGCCTGCGGACCCACTCGCAGACCTCCGGGTGGTCGTTGACCGCGCAGGACGTGTTCAACAACGTCGGGCGTACCTGCCTCGAGGCGATGGCCGCCACGCAGGGCCACACCCAGAGCCTGCACACCAACGCCCTCGACGAGGCGATCGCGCTGCCGACGGACTTCTCCGCGCGCATCGCCCGGAACACGCAGCTGCTGCTGCAACAGGAGTCCGGCACCACCGGCGTCATCGACCCCTGGGCGGGCTCCTACTACGTCGAGCGCCTCACCCACGACCTCGCCGAGCGGGCCTGGGCCCACATCACCGAGGCCGAGCGGGCCGGCGGGATGGCCGCGGCGATCGAGCAGGGCATCCCGAAGATGCGCATCGAGGAGGCGGCCGCCCGCACCCAGGCCCGTCTCGACTCCGGCACCCAGGCGCTGATCGGCGTCAACACCTACCGCCTCGAGAAGGAGGACGACCTCGAGGTGCTGCGCGTCGACAACGACGACGTGCTGCGCCAGCAGGTCGCGAAGCTCGAGCGGCTGCGCGAGGAGCGGGACGACGACGAGGTGCGCCGCGCCTGCGAGCGCCTCACCCACGCCGCGGCGTCCGAGGTCGACCGCACCTCGCTGGACGGCAACCTCATGGCGCTGGCGGTCGACGCCGCCCGCGCGAAGGCGACGGTGGGGGAGATCTCCGAGGCTCTGGAGAAGGAGTGGGGCCGCCACCGCGCGACCATCCGTACGATCTCCGGGGTGTACCGCGAGGAGGCCACCGCCGGGGACGCCGACGGGTCCGTCGCGAAGGTGCTCGCGGCCACCGAGGCGTTCGAGGCCGCCGAGGGACGCCGACCGCGCATCCTCGTCGCGAAGATGGGCCAGGACGGCCACGACCGCGGCCAGAAGGTCGTCGTCACCGCGTTCGCCGACCTCGGCTTCGACGTCGACGTGGGGCCGCTGTTCTCCACGCCCGAGGAGGTCGCCCGCCAGGCCGTGGACGCCGACGTCCACATCGTGGGGGTCTCCTCGCTCGCGGCGGGCCACCTCGCGCTCGTGCCCGCGCTGAAGCAGGCGCTGGCCGACGAGGGCCGTGGCGACGTGATGGTCGTGGTCGGCGGGGTGATCCCGCCCGAGGACGTGCCGCGCCTGGAGGAGATGGGCGCCGCGGCGGTCTTCGGCCCCGGCACCGTCATCGCGCGGTCCGCCCTCGAGCTGCTCGAGAAGCTCAGCGCCGAGCTGGGGCACTGAGCGGGTGCCCCCGGCACCCGTGCCCGACCTCGACGAGCTCGCGGACGGCGTCCGCTCCGGGCGTCGCGCCGCGCTGTCGCGTGCGATCACGCTGGTGGAGTCGTCCCGCGCCGACCACCGGGTCGCCGCCCGCGACCTGCTGACCCGGCTGACCCCGGACGCCGCCGTGCACCGCGCGCCCGCCGTCCGGGTCGGCATCTCCGGCGTGCCGGGCGTCGGGAAGTCGACGTTCATCGAGGCGCTCGGCTCCGACCTCACCGCCGCCGGCAACAAGGTCGGCGTGCTCGCCGTCGATCCGTCGTCGGTGCGCACCGGCGGCTCCGTGCTCGGCGACAAGACCCGCATGGGTCGGCTCGCGAACGACCCGGACGCCTACATCCGCCCCTCGCCGACGGCGGGCACCCTCGGCGGCGTCGCCCGGACGACGACCCAGGCGATGATCGTGCTGGAGGCCGCCGGGTACGACGTCGTCCTCGTCGAGACCGTCGGCGTCGGGCAGTCCGAGATCACCGTCGCGCGGATGGTCGACACCTTCTGCTTCCTCACCCTCGCCCGCACCGGCGACCAGCTGCAGGGCATCAAGAAGGGGATCCTCGAGATCGCCGACGTCGTCGCGGTCAACAAGGCCGACGGCGCCGGGGAGGCCGACGCCCGCGTCGCCGCCCGCGACCTGTCCGGCGCGCTGCGGATGGTGCGCGGCAGGGGCGAGTGGGCGCCCCCCGTGGTGACCTGCTCCGCGCTGGAGGACCGCGACGTCGACGAGGTGTGGGCGAAGGTCCTCGCCCACCGCGAGCACCTCGGCACCGAGGGCCTGCGCGAGAAACGCGCCGGCCAGCAGCTCGAGTTCACCTGGGCGCTGGTCCGCGACGAGCTCGACGCCCGCCTCAAGGCCTCGCCCGGCGTCGCCGCCGTCCGCGACGAGGTCCGCGACGCCGTCCTCGCCTCCCGCATGGCCGCCCCCGAGGCCGCCGACCGTCTGCTCGCGGCGTACGACGGGGGCTGAGGTCGGGCGCCGGGACCTTCGGGCCCCGGCCACCCCGACCGCGGGCGACGGAGGCCGGTAACCTGCACGGTCGTGCCGACCGACCTACGCCTGCCGCCCGAGGAGGAGCTCGTCGCGTTCCGGCGCGACCTGCACGCACACCCGGAGCTGGCGTGGCAGGAGCGGCGGACGACCGAGCGGATCGCGGAGCGGCTCGAGGCCGCCGGGGTCGCCGTACGGCGGACCGAGCCGACGGGCCTGATCGCCGAGGTCGGCGGCGGGTCGGGGTCGGTGGGGCCGGTGGTGGTGCTGCGCGCCGACATCGACGCGCTGCCGCTGACCGACCGCGCGGAGGACCCCTGGTCGAGCACCGTGCCGGGCGTCGCCCACGCGTGCGGGCACGACGTCCACACCACCGCGCTGCTCGGCGCGGCCCTGGCGCTGGCCGAGCTCGACGCGCGGGAGCCGCTGCCGGGGAAGGTCCGGCTGCTGTTCCAGCCCGCCGAGGAGGTCATGCCGGGCGGGGCGCTGCGGCTGATGGAGCAGGGCGCGCTGGACGGCGTCGTCCGGGCGTACGCCCTGCACTGCGACCCCTCGCTCGACGTCGGCCAGGTCGGGCTGCGGGTCGGCCCGCTGACCGGCGCCGCCGACGCCCTCGAGGTGCGGCTGCGGGGCAAGGGCGGGCACACCTCGCGCCCCCACCTCACCCAGGACCTCACCTTCGCGCTCGGCCACCTCGTCACCGGGCTGCCCGCCGCGCTCTCGCGGCGGCTCGACCCCCGCGCCGGAGCCACCCTGGTGTGGGGGCTCGTCCAGGCCGGCGCGACCCACAACGTCATCCCGACCGAGGGGCGCGCGGCCGGCACCATCCGCATCCTCGACGCCGGCGCCTGGGCCGAGGCCGAGCGCCTGGTCCAGGAGCTCGTCCCCGCCGTCGTCGCGCCGTACGGCGTCAGCGCCGAGGTGCTCTACACCCGCGGCGTCCCGCCCGTGGTGAACCACCCGGAGGCCGTCGGCGTGCTGGCGGACGCCGTCCGCGACCGGCTCGGCCCCGACGGGGTCGCCACCACCCTGCAGAGCCTGGGCGGGGAGGACTTCGGGTGGTACCTGAACGAGGTCCCGGGGGCGATGGCCCGGCTCGGCACGCGCACCCCCGGCGGGCCGACGTACGACCTCCACCAGGGCGACCTCCGCGTCGACGAGCGGGCCATCGGGATCGGCGCGCGGCTGCTCGCGGACACGGCTGTGCAGACACTCGCTATCGAGTCGGTAACGAACGCCCCGCGGGGGCACGGGGCACCCCTCACGAGGCCCTAGTGTCTGCCTCGGTTCGTGCCCGACAGGGGCGCGTCAGGGCACACATCTAGGAGGGCGTCTTGAGGCGCACCACGAAGCTTGCGGCGGTGCTCAGCACCGCCGTCCTCGCACTGTCGGCCTGCGGCGGCGGCGACTCGGACAGCGGCGGCGACAGCTCCGGCGGGGGCGGCGGCGACGCCTCCTCCGACATCCGCGTCGGCGTCGCGTACGACGTCGGCGGGCGCGGCGACCAGTCGTTCAACGACTCGGCGGCCGCGGGTCTCGACCAGGCGTCCGAGGAGCTCGGCATCGAGTTCCAGGAGTCCGAGGCCTCCGACGGCGAGTCCGAGGCTGACCGCGAGGAGCGCCTGCGCACCTTCGCCGAGGCCGGCTACACCCACATCATCGGCGTCGGCTTCGCCTACAGCCCCTCGATGGCCGCGGTGGCGCCGGAGTACCCCGAGGTCAGCTTCGCGATCATCGACGACGAGGCCGCGGTCGGCGACAACATCGCCAACCTGGTCTTCGCCGAGGAGCAGGGCTCCTTCCTCGTCGGCGCGGCCGCCGCGCTGAAGAGCGAGTCCGGCCAGATCGGCTTCGTCGGCGGCGTCGAGACCCCGCTGATCCAGAAGTTCCAGGCGGGCTACGAGGCCGGCGCCCAGGCGGTCAACGAGGACATCGAGATCGACGTCACCTACCTGACCCAGCCGCCGGACTTCTCCGGCTTCGCCGACCCGGCCCGTGGTGAGACCGCCGCGACCGGCATGTTCGACGACGGCGCCGACGTGGTCTACCACGCCGCCGGCGGCTCCGGCGGTGGCGTCTTCGAGGCCGCCTCGCAGGCCGACGGCCTCGCCATCGGTGTGGACTCCGACCAGTACGAGACCGCCGACCCGGCCGTCCAGGACGTCATCCTCACCTCGATGCTCAAGAACGTGAACGTCGCGGTGTACGAGTGGCTGACCGCCGCCGCCGAGGGGGACACCCCGACCGGCACCACCCGCTACGACCTCGCCGCGGACGGCGTCGGCTACTCCACCAGCGGTGGCCAGGTCGACGACATCGAGGACCAGCTCGAGACGTTCAAGCAGCAGATCGTGGACGGGGAGATCGAGGTCCCGACCACCCCGTAGCACCACCGGACGTCGGGCCCCCCCGGGCGCCCCCCCCCCCCCGGCCCGCCGGGCCCCCGCCCCCCCCCCCCCCCCCCCCCCCCCCCCGGGCCCCGCCCAGTGCCCAGCCCCCGTCCCACCGCAGGAGGTCCCGGCCGTGTCCGAGAAGGCCATGAAGCCCGACGAGCAGAGCCACGACCTCGCGGTCCGCCTCCGCGGCATCGGCAAGCGGTTCCCCGGCGTCATCGCCAACGACGACATCAACATCGACGTCCGCCGCGGGACCATCCACGCCATCGTCGGCGAGAACGGCGCCGGCAAGTCGACGCTGATGAAGATCCTGTACGGCGTGCAGCCGCCCGACTCCGGCACCATCGAGATCGGCGGGAAGCAGGTCACCCTGTCGTCGCCGGCCGAGGCCATCGCGAACGGCGTCGGCATGGTCTTCCAGCACTTCATGCTCGCCGACAACCTCACCGTCGCCGAGAACGTCGTCCTCGGCGCCGAGAGGCTGCACGGCATCGGCGCAGGCGCCCGCGCCGAGATCACCCGCATCTCCGACGCCTACGGGCTCGGCGTCGACCCCGACGCGCTCGTGGAGGACCTCGGCGTCGGCGCCCGCCAGCGCGTGGAGATCCTCAAGGTTCTCTACCGCGGCGCGCGGGTGATCATCCTCGACGAGCCGACCGCCGTCCTCGTGCCGCAGGAGGTCGACGAGCTGTTCGGCAACCTCCGCGAGCTGAAGGCCGAGGGTCTCGCCGTCCTGTTCATCTCGCACAAGCTCGACGAGGTGCTCTCGGTCGCCGACGACATCACCGTCGTCCGGCGCGGCACCACGGTCGCGACCGTCGACCCCGCCGGCACCACCGCCCGCCAGCTCGCCGAGCTCATGGTCGGCTCCGAGCTGCCGCAGCCCACCCGTGAGGCCTCGACGGTCACCGACGAGGTGCTGCTCGACGTCCGCGGGCTCACCCTGCCCACGCCCGAGGGGCGCCCGCTGCTCGACGACGTCACCTTCCGCATCCACCGCGGCGAGGTCCTCGGCATCGCCGGCGTCGAGGGCAACGGCCAGGCCGAGCTCGTCGAGGCGATCATGGGCATGCGCCCCGGCGCGACCGGCTCGGTCACCGTCGGCGGCCGCGACCTGTCCGGGACCTCCACCCGCGAGCGCCGCGAGTCCGGCATCGGCTACATCCCCGAGGACCGCCACCGCCACGGCCTGCTCCTCGACGCTCCGCTGTGGGAGAACCGCGTGCTCGGCCACCAGACCCGGCGCCCCAGCGTGCGGCGCGGGCTCGTGGACCGCAGGGCCGCCACGGCCGACACCCAGCGCATCATCGAGACGTACGACGTCCGCACGCCCGGCCCGAACGTCCCGGCCCGCGCGCTGTCGGGCGGCAACCAGCAGAAGCTCATCGTCGGCCGCGAGATGAGCGGCGAGCCGACCCTGCTCATCGCCGCCCACCCGACGCGGGGCGTGGACGTCGGCGCCCAGGCCGCCATCTGGGACCAGATCCGCATCGCCCGCCGCGAGGGCCTCGCGGTGCTGCTGATCTCCGCGGACCTCGACGAGCTGATCGGCCTGTCGGACCGCATCGAGGTTGTCCTGCGTGGACGCCTGGTCGGCGAGTTCGACCCGACCACCGTCACCCCCACCCAGCTCGGCTCGGCCATGACCGGCGCCGGCGACGAGCCCGCCCAGGAGAGCGCATGACGTCCCTCGACCCGCGGCTGGTGCGCCTGCTGCTCGGCATCGCCGCGCCCGTCCTCGCCCTCGGCGCGGCGTTCGCGATCACCAGCCTCGTGCTGGTCGTCGCCGGCGACCCCGTGGGCGAGGTGTGGTCGACGATCCTCTCCCCGCCGGAGACCCGGAACGTCGTCAACATCGTCAACGCCGCCACCGTGCTCTACCTGTCGGGCGTGGCCGTCGCCATCGGGTTCCGCATGAACCTGTTCAACATCGGCGTCGACGGCCAGTACCGCGTCGCCGCCTTCGCCGCCGCGGCAGTGGCGGGGGAGGCGTGGCTGCCCGGCGTCCTCAACATGGTCCTCGCCGTCCTCGTCGCGATGCTCGCCGGCGCGATCTGGGCGGGGATCGCGGGCCTGCTGCGGGCCACCCGCGGCGTCTCCGAGGTCATCAGCACGATCATGCTGAACTTCATCGCCACCTCCGTCGTGGCGTTCCTGCTGCGTCAGGTCGCGGTCCGCGAGGAGGGCAGCAACATCGTCTCCACGCGGCCGATCCCCGAGGGCAGCCGCCTGCCGGGGATCCCGTTCGGCGACCTGCCGAACCTGGAGATCTACGGCTTCGTCGTGGTCGCCGCCCTCGTCGGCCTCGGCTACTGGTTCGTGCTGAACAAGACCCGCTTCGGCTTCGACCTGCGCGCCACCGGCCGCTCGGCCCCGGCGGCCACCGCCAGCGGCATCAGCGTGAAGCGGATGACCGTCGCCACGATGCTGCTGTCCGGGGCGATCGCCGGCCTCGTCGGCATGCCGCTGCTGCTCGGCAGCTCCTACGCCTACGGCTCGACCTTCCAGTCCGGCCTGGGCTTCGCCGGCATCGCGATCGCGCTGCTCGGCCGCAACCACCCGGTCGGGATCGCGCTCGGCGCGCTGCTGTTCGCGTTCCTCGACGAGCAGTCCAACCCGCTGCAGATCCTCGTGGGCGTCTCGCCCGACATCGTCGCCATCACCCAGGGGGTCGTCGTCCTCACCGTCGTCATCTCCTACGAGGTCGTCCGCCGCTTCGGCTCGCGCCTCGAGCAGCGGCGGGTCGCCGCCGCCCTGGAGTCGGAGCGGTCCGCCAAGGCGGACGCGAAGCAGGAGGCCAGCGCGTGAGCACCACCACGAACGCCACGACGACCCCGACCCCGGCGGGCGGCCGCGCCGCCAAGCCGTCGCGCCACCGGCTGCGGCCGTCGTACCTGCTGCTCGGCTTCGCGGGACTCGTCCTGCTGCTGTCGCTGCTCGAGCTCGTCACCGGCGCCGGCGACCTCACCTCGGCGGGCACCGTCGGGGCGACGTTCATCGCCGTCACGCCGATCATGCTGGCCGGCCTCGGCGGGCTGTGGGCCGAGCGCGCGGGCATCGTCAACATCGGCCTCGAGGGGATGATGATCCTCGGGACCTACGGGGCCGGCTACTTCGGCTACCACTACGGCGCCTGGGCGGGCATCCTCGGCGCGCTGCTGCTCGGCGCGATCGGCGGCCTGATCCACGCCACGGCGACCGTGATCTTCGGTGTCGACCACATCATCTCGGGCGTCGCGATCAACATCATCGCGCTGGGCGCGGTCCAGTACCTCGCCTCGCTGACGTTCGAGGGCCTCGAGGGCGGCGGGTCGACCCAGTCGCCGCCGCTGCCGGACATCCCGTCGATCACGATCGGCCCGCTGTCCGACCTCCTGGGCTCCGTCGTCGACACCGACTGGTTCTTCGTCTCCCAGGTCGCGGGCATCCTCCAGGCGCTGGTGACCAACCTGTCCGTCTACGTGCTCCTCGCGCTCCTGCTGCTCGTGGTGTCGTCCTACGTGCTGTTCCGGACGCCGTTCGGGCTGCGGCTGCGCTCCTGCGGCGAGAGCCCCTCGGCCGCGGAGTCCCTCGGCGTCGCCGTGCTGCGCTACAAGTTCGTCGCCGTGCTGATCTCCGGCGGGATGGCCGGCCTGGCCGGCGGGTTCCTCGCCCTCGTCGCCTCCAGCACCTACCGCGACGGGCAGACCGGTGGTCGCGGCTACATCGGCCTCGCCGCCATGATTTTCGGCAACTGGCGCCCCGGCGGCCTGCTCATGGGCTCCGGACTGTTCGGCTACACCGAGACCCTCGGCCTGCGGCAGGGCGGCACCTCGGTGCACGCGCTGCTGCTCCTGCTCGCGGTCCTCGCCGTGGTGGCCGCGGTGTGGCAGTTCCGACGCGGGCAGTCGACCTTCGGGATCGGCGTCCTCGTCGCCGGCCTGCTGCTCGGCGCGCTGTACTTCTCCATCGACGAGGTCCCCGGCGACTTCACCTCGATGACGCCGTACGTGATCACGCTGCTGGTGCTCGCCTTCGCCGCCCAACGGCTCCGGGCCCCGGCTGCCGTGGGACAGACCTACCGGAAGGGGTCGGCCGGATGAGCGCCGCGTCGGAGGCCTTCGACTGGGACGGCCTCAAGGCGGCGGCCGAGGAGGCCGCGAAGCACGCCTACGCGCCGTACAGCCACTACCACGTGGGCGCCGCGGCGCTCGTGGACGACGGCCGGGTGGTGTCGGGCTGCAACGTCGAGAACGCGGCGTACGGCGTCGCGCTGTGCGCCGAGTGCGGTCTCGTCTCGACGCTGCACCGCGAGGGCGGGGGGCGGCTGACCCACTTCGTGTGCGTGAACGGCGACGGCGACGTGATCATGCCGTGCGGGCGCTGCCGCCAGCTGCTGTGGGAGAACGGCGGGCCCTCACTGCTCGTCTGGACCGTCTCCGGCGTCAAGCCGATGACCGAGGTGCTGCCCGATGCGTTCGGCGCCGACGACCTCCGCTGACCTCACCGACCCGGCCTTCGTCGCCGACCCCTACCCGCTGCTCGACGAGCTGCGGGCCGCGGGCCCGGTGGTGCGCCAGGACTCCGGGCGGTGGCTGGTGCTCGACCACGCCGGTGTCTCCCGGCTGCTGCGCGAGCGGGCGCTCGGGCGGGTCTGGCGCGACCGGGAGCCGACCGACGCGCTCGAGCCGTTCAACCTGCTCCACCGCCACCAGATGATGGAGAACGAGCCGCCGGACCACACCCGGCTCCGGCGGCCGGTGGCCGCGGCGTTCAACCGCGGCCACGTCGAGCGGCTGCGACCGCGGGTGCGCTCGCTGGCGGCGTCGCTGCTCGACGAGGCGGTGGCGTCCGGCCCGTCCTTCGACGTCGTCGCGGCGTACGCCGAGCCGTTGCCCGTGCTGGTCATCGCCGAGCTGCTCGGTGTGCCGTCGTCGTACGCGCCGTCGCTGCGGGACTGGTCGCAGGCAATCGTGCGGATGTACGAGCACGCCCCGTCGCCCGCCGTCGTCGACGCCGCCGTCGCGGCCGCGGAGGACTTCGCGGGCCTGGTCACCGAGCTCGCGGCGGAGCGTCGTCGTACCCCGCCGGAGGACCGGCCGGCCGACCTGCTGTCGGACCTGGTCGCGACCGAGCTGTCGGACGTCGAGGTCGTCGCGTCCGCCGTCCTGCTCCTCAACGCGGGGCACGAGGCGTCGGTCAACGTGTTCGGCAACGGCCTGGTCGGCCTGCTGCGCGCCGGCCTGCGGCCCGCGGCGGACGTCGCGGTCACCGTCGAGGAGATGCTGCGCTTCGACTCCGCGCTGCAGCTGTTCGAGCGGACCGCCACCGCCCCCGTCGACCTCGGCGGCGGGCTCGTGGCCGAGCCGGGGGACACCGTCGCCCTGCTCCTCGGCGCCGCGAACCGCGACCCCGCGGTCTTCGCCGACCCGGCCACCCTGGACCCCGCCCGCTCCCCGAACCCGCACGTCGCGTTCGGCGCCGGCGTCCACTTCTGCCTCGGCGCGCCCCTGGCCCGCATGGAGCTCACCGAGTCGCTGACGCTGCTCTTCGAGCGCCACCCCGACCTCGCGCTCGCCGACGAGCCGACCCCGCGCGGCACCTTCGTGCTGCGCGGCTTCAACGCGGTGCCGGTGTCGCTCGGGGTCGAATCCCCACGGTAAGTAGCTGTCTTGACACTTCTCACGGCGAATTCGTCGTGAGGAGTGCCAAGACAGCAGGTTCTCGTGGGGATTCGACCCCCGCCGGCCCCGAAGGCCCCGAAGGCCCCGGCGGGCCCGGTGGCCCGGTGACTCAGTCCCTCAGCGCAGTCCGGGCGCTGAGCGCCGCGCCCGCGACGGCCATCGCGAGCAGCAGGGCGAACAGCGTCGTCAGGCCGCTCGAGACACCGGCCAGGACGGCGACGAGCCCGCCGCCGACGCCGATCACGACGGCCTGGGAGAGCTGGTCCATCAGCTGGGCGGCGGAGGAGTGGAACCCGGTGTCCTCCGGCGCGGAGTGCGACAGCAGCAGGAACGACAGCGACGAGAACCCGAGACCCATCCCCGTGCCCGCGAGCGCCCAGAGCGGGACGGCGAGCCAGGCCACGCCCCACGAGGGCGCCACGAGCAGCAGCCCGGCGATCGCCGTGCCGACGCAGGCGAACCCGGCGCGCAGGAGCACGGGCCGCGACAGCTCGGGTCGCCGTCCCTGCCAGGCCGAGGACGCCGACCAGCCGAGCGAGCCCACGATGAGCGGCACGCCGGCGGCGGTGAGCGACCAGCCGTGGACGTCGGTGAGCAGCAGCGGCAGGAACGCGGTGGCGGTGAAGAACGCGCCCGACAGCAGCCCGCGGGCGGCGACGACGGCGGCGACGCCCCGGCGGGCGACGAGGGTGCCCGCGGGCACGAGGAGACGGACGGCGGGCACGAGGACCACGAGCGCCGCGACGCCGACGACGACCCCGACGGCCGTCGTGTGGTCGGCGACCCAGCTGATGGCGGCGACGGCGACGGCCGCGGCGACGGCGCCCGGCAGCAGCCCCCGGCGTCCGGGGCGGGGGTGGGCCGGGGCGCCCTGCCGTGCCGCGGTGCGCGCGACGAGGGCGACGGCGAGGACCACGAGCGGCAGCAGGCCGCCGAACACCCACCGCCAGGACGCCTGCTCGGCCAGCACGCCCGCGACGGGCGGCCCGACGAGGGACGGCACCACCCACGCGGAGGAGATGAGGGCGAACACGGCGGGCCGGGCGCCGACGGAGTAGACGAGCGCGATGAGGACGTAGACCGCGACGCCCTGCGCGCCGGCACCGGCGCCCTGCAGGACCCGGCCCACCAGCAGCACGGGCAGCGACGGCGCCGTCGCCGCCACCAGGAGGCCCGCGCCGAACACCAGCGGGGCGCCCAGCAGCACGAGCCGCGGGCCGTGGACGTCGCACCACCGTCCCGCGGCGACCGTGCCGACCACGGTGGCCGCGCCGAAGGCCACGAACGGCCACGAGTAGTCCGAGACCTCGCCGAGGTCGGCGACGAGGGCGGGCATCGCCGTCCCCACGCCCATGGACTCGAAGGCCACCAGGCTGATCAGGAGGACGAGCCCGACGGTCACGCCGCGGCGGTCCGGCCCGAAGAGCTCCTCGCGCACGGACGGCGCGGCCGACGAGGTCGGTGAGGTCGGCGGGGTCGTCATCGTGCGCTCACCGCCCCAGCCTGCAACCTCCACCGCGGTGCAGGTCAACCGGGTTCGAGCACTCAGCCGTGCTGCGGCTCCGGCCCGCACCCCGGCACGTCGGCCAGGTCGAACCAGACCGGGATGCCGCGCTCGCGGGCGATGGCGACGTCCTGGTCGGCGCCGGTCGAGGCGCCGGGGAGACGCAGGACGCCGTCGCAGTGCTGGAGCAGGCGCTGGGCGGTCGGGTACATGACCTGCTCCGCGAGCGGGTCGGTCACCCCGGTGGCCCCCGCGCTGGCCAGCACGGGCAGGGCCACCCACTCGCCGATCATCGGGACGTGGCCCGCGGCGAACAGCGGCCAGGCGGCCGCCTCGAGGGCGGCGAGGTTGGCGGCCATCAGGGCCGGGTCGTCGTCGGTGCCGGAACGGTAGGGGCCGGCGATCAGGATCATCGGTGGCTTGGACATGTCCGGGACCGTAACGGGCACGTTCCGGCATGAACAAGTGATTTCGTGCAGAACCGTGTAGCTTCGTGCCCATGCTGACCGCCCAGCGTCGCGACCTGGTCCTGGCCACGCTCCGCGAGGACGGCCGCGTCGTCGCCAAGGACCTCGCGGCGTCGCTCCAGGTGTCGGAGGACACGATCCGGCGCGACCTGCGCGAGCTGGCGGCGGAGGGCCTGCTGCACCGGGTGCACGGCGGGGCGCTGCCGGTCTCGCCCGCGATCGCCGACTTCGCCACCCGGGCCTCGATCAGCACCGGCGCGAAGGCCGACCTCGCGCGCCTCGCGTGCGGCCTCGTCGGCCACGGCCAGACCATCGCCGTCGACGGCGGGACGACCGCCCGCGAGCTCGCGCGCCGCCTGCCCGCGGACCTCCGCGCGACCGTCGTCACCCACAGCCCGACCATCGCCGTCGAGCTGGCCGAGCACCCGACGGTCGAGGTCATCATCGTCGGGGGGCGACTCTTCAAGCACTCGGTCGTCGCCGCCGGCGCGGTCGCGCACGAGGCCATCGGCCGGGTGAGCGTCGACCTGTTCTTCCTGGGCGTGACGGGCATCCACCCCACGGCCGGGCTCACCACCGGCGACGCGGACGAGGCCGCGATCAAGCGCGCGTGGTCGCAGCGGGCGGCCGAGACCTACGTGCTCGGCAGCTCCGAGAAGATCGGGGCGGCGTCGGCCTTCGAGGTCGTCGGCCTCGACGCGGTGACCGCCGTCCTGACCGACGCCGGCGCCCCCGCGCGCGGGGTCGCCGAGCTGCGGGAGGCCGGCGTCCGGGTGCTGACGCCCTGAGGTCACCGGGGCGATACGTTCGCCCGCATGGTGGAGGCACACGACGCGGTCGAGGTCATCAGCACCAAGCGGGACGGCGGTCGCCTCAGCGACAGCCAGGTCGACTGGGTGGTCGACGCCTACACCCGTGGGGTCGTGGCCGACGAGCAGATGTCGGCGCTCGCGATGGCCATCCTGCTGAACGGGATGGAGCGCGACGAGGTCGCCCGCTGGACCGCGGCGATGATCGCGTCGGGGGAGCGCATGAACTTCTCCTCGCTGTCGCGCCCCACCGCCGACAAGCACTCCACCGGCGGGGTGGGCGACAAGATCACGCTTCCCCTCGCGCCCCTCGTGGCGGCCTGCGGGGTCGCCGTCCCCCAGCTCTCCGGACGCGGGCTGGGCCACACCGGCGGCACCCTCGACAAGCTCGAGTCCATCCCCGGCTGGCGCGCCGCGCTGAGCAACGACGAGATGCTGCGCCAGCTCGAGGACGTCGGCGCCGTCATCTGCGCGGCCGGCTCCGGCCTCGCCCCGGCCGACAAGAAGCTCTACGCCCTGCGCGACGTCACCGGCACCGTCGAGGCGATCCCGCTCATCGCCTCCTCGATCATGTCCAAGAAGATCGCGGAGGGCACCGGGGCGCTCGTGCTCGACGTCAAGGTCGGCTCGGGCGCCTTCATGAAGGACGAGCCGTCGGCGCGCGAGCTCGCCGAGACGATGGTCGCGCTCGGCGCGGACGCCGGCGTCCGCACGGTGGCCCTGCTGACCGACATGTCGACGCCGCTGGGCCTCACCGCGGGCAACGCGCTGGAGGTGCGGGAGTCCGTCGAGGTGCTGGCGGGCGGGGGCCCCGCGGACGTCGTGGACCTCACCCTCGCGCTGGCCCGCGAGATGCTGTCCGCCGCCGGGCACGGCGACGTCGACCCGGCCGACAAGCTCGCGGACGGGTCCGCGATGGACGCCTGGCGCCGCATGATCGCCGCGCAGGACGGCGACCCCGACGCCGCGCTGCCCACCGCCCGGGAGACCCACGTCGTCGCCGCGCCGGCGTCCGGCACCCTGATGAGCCTCGACGCCATGGCCGTCGGTCTCGCCGCCTGGCGCCTCGGCGCCGGGCGCGCCACCCAGGGCGAGCCCGTGCAGGCCGGCGCGGGCGTCGAGATGCACGCCAAGCCCGGGGACACCGTCACCGAGGGCCAGCCGTTGCTCACGCTGCACACCGACACCCCGGAGCGCTTCGAGCGGGCCCTCGCCGCGCTGGAGGGCGGGTACGACGTCGCCGCCGACGCGGCGTACGCGCCGACGCCCGTCGTCATCGACCGGATCGGGTGAGGCGCGTCAGCCCTGCAGCAGCAGGATGAGGTTCTCCGCGACGCAGGCGGGCTTGTCCTCGCCGTCGATCTCGATGGTGTGCTTCATCGCGACCTGGAGCCCGTGCGCGGCCTCGGTGACCTCGCCCATCGCGAGGTGGTCGCGGACGCGCGCCCCGACCTTCACGAACTGCGGGAAGCGGACCTTGTTCAGGCCGTAGTTCAGCTTGGGGCCGGGGAAGTCGAAGGTGACGACCTTCGAGCCCAGGAACGGCAGCAGCGAGAGGGTCAGGTACCCGTGGGCGATCGTCGTCCCGAACGGCCCCTCCGCGGCGCGCTCGGCGTCGACGTGGATCCACTGGTGGTCCTCGGTCGCGTCGGCGAACCGGTTCACGCGGTCCTGGGTGATCTCGAACCAGTCCGAGGTCCCGATGTCGGTGCCGGCGGCGGCGGAGACCTCGTCGAGGCTGCTGAAGGTGCGCATGGGGCGCAACCTATCCCGGGCGTCCACCGTGCGGGGCGGGTCTCAGGCCGTGCAGGTGCTCGACACGAACTCGCTGTAGGCCGTGAGCAGGTTCAGCTCGTCGTCGGACAGGTCGCGCGCGTCGGCGCCGTCGTCCCCGGAGGTGGTCAGGAGCTCGACCTGGATCTCGAAGCCGGCCCGGGCGGTCTCGGGGGTGCCGTCGGGGGTGCCGACGGCCTCGAGCTGCTCGCCCACCTCGTGGGCGCGCTCGCTGCCGGAGCCGTCCTCGTCGTCCAGCGCGGTCGCCGCGTCGCAGAACTCGGCCACGCCGGCGTCGGTGGGGGCGTTGCTCCCGGTGCCGCAGCCCGCGAGCACCGCCGAGGCCAGGACGAGGGCGGCGAGGGGGGTGGTGACGACGGCGGGGGAACGGCGCACCCCGCGACCGTAGCGCCGGGTCAGGCGGCGTCGAACGTGGCCCGGGCCGTCGTCCGACCGCCGAGGTCGCGGACGCTCGCCGTCACCGTCGACCCGTCGCGGTCGGCCCGGGCGACGAGCCCCTGGTGGTCGAACAGCGGCGACACGAGGCGGTAGCGGCACGTCGTCCCGGGCTGCGTCGCGACGCCGGCGGCCCGCGCGGCCTCCGCCATCGCGAGGGCCTGGAGCGGTCCGTGGGTGACGAGCCCCGGGTAGCCCTCGGCGTGCCGCGCGTGGTCGCGGTCGTAGTGGATCCGGTGGCCGTTGTAGGTCAGCGCCGAGAAGCGGAACAGCAGCGGCGGGGTGATCTCCAGCGGCCGGTCGCCGTCGGCGAGCGGCGCCGGGTCGACGGGCTCCGGCTCGGGCGGGGACCCGTCGACGGCCGGCGCGTCGCGGTAGACGAGGTCCTGCCGCTCGCGGACCACGACCCGCCCGCCCTGGACGACCTCGTGGTCGACCGACACGAACTCCAGGCGCCCCGAGCGGCCCTGCTTCGTCTGCGGCTCCCGGGCCGTGCTGCGCCGCGTCGCGACCTCCCCGACGCGCAGCGGGCCGAGGCTCGTCACCTCGCCGCCGGCCCACATCCGGCGCCGACCGGCGCCGGGCGGGTCGACGGGCCCGCCGGAGGTCGGGTGGCCGTCGCGGCCCAGGTCGGCGGTGCGTGGCCGGTCGAGGCAGAAGAACCAGTGCCACATCAGGGGCAGGGCGCCGTCCGCGGGTGCCGGGACGTCGAGCAGGCCGGCGACCGCGTCGGCGACGCCGGGCAGCAGGACCTCGGTGACCTCGCTGCTCACGCCGCACCCCCGGGGGCGCGGGCCAGCAGCGCGCGGGCGCGGGAGAGGACGGGGGCGTCCACCATGGCGCCCTCGTGGGCGAACGCCTCGCCGGGCGGGACGTCCTCGGCGGCGGCGAGGACGCCGCGCGCCCAGGCCAGCTGCTCCGGCGGCGGCGCGAAGGCGTCACGGACGACAGCGACCTGCGCGGGGTGCACGCACAGCTTGCCGCCGAAGCCGAACCGCACCGCGCGGCGCGTGTCGACGGCGGCGAGGTCGTGGTCGCGGACGTCGGCGGTGATGCCGTCGACCGGGGGCGCGAGCCCCGCCGCCCGGGACGCGACCGCGAGCGTCGAGCGCGCGTGGGCGAGCACGTCCGGGTCCTCCTCGGCGCCGAGGTCGAGGGCGTAGTCGATCGACCCGAACGCCAGCCGCGTCACCCCCGGCACCCGGGCCAGCTCGAGCGCCGAGACCAGGCCCAACGCCGACTCGACGAGCGGCACCAGGCCGGCCCGGGAGTCCAGGAGCCCCGCGAGCCGCCGGACGACGTCGGGGTCCTCGGCCTTCGGCAGCACCAGGCCCCGCAACCCGGACGGGGCGCCGGGTCCGGCGAGCGCCTCGACGTCCGCGGCGTGCCAGGGCGTGCCGGCGGCGTTGACCCGCACCCACGCGGAGCCGCCGCCCGGCCCGGACCCGCCGAGCCACGCGACGACGTCGGCGCGGGCGGCGTCCTTCGCGTCGGGCCCGACGGCGTCCTCCAGGTCGACGATGACCTCGTCGGCGCCGGACGCCACGGCCTTGTCGAACCGGTCGGGGCGGCTGCCGGGCACGAACAACCAGGTCACGCTCATCGGGGTCCTCCGTCGATCGGGTGGCGGGCGACCAGCTGCCGGGCGATGACGCCGCGCTGGATCTCGTTCGTGCCCTCGCCGACGATCATCAGCGGGGCGTCGCGGAAGTAGCGCTCGACGTCGTACTCGGTGGAGTAGCCGTAGCCGCCGTGCACGCGGACGGCGTCCAGCGCGACCTGCATGGCGGTCTCGGAGGCGAACAGCTTCGCCATGCCCGCCTCCAGGTCGGCGCGGGCGCCGGTGTCGTAGGTGCGGGCGGCGTGCAGGGTGAGCTGGCGGGCGGCCTCGAGGCGCGTCGCCATGTCGGCGAGGTGGTTGCCGACCGACTGGTGCTGCCAGATCGGCTTGCCGAAGCTCGTCCGCTGCTGGGCGTAGGCCAGGGCGTCCTCGAGGGCGGCCCGGCCGACCCCGAGGGCCCGGCAGGCGACCTGGATGCGGCCGATCTCGAGGCCGCGCATCATCTGCGCGAACCCCCGGCCCTCCTCCTGCCCGAGCACGCTGTCGGCACCGACCCGCAGGCCCGAGAACGCCAGCTCGCAGCTCTCGACGCCCTTGTAGCCCAGCTTCGGCAGGTCGCGGGAGACCTCGAATCCGGGCAGGTCGCCGTCGACGGGCTTCTCGACCATGAGGATGCTGATGCCGCGGTGGGCGGGCTCGGCGTCCGGGTCGGTGCGGCACAGCAGCGCGACGAGTCCGGAGCGGCGGGCGTTGGAGATCCACGTCTTCGAGCCGTGGACCTCCCACTCGCTGTCGGCCCCTCCGGTCCTGCGCGCCGTCGTGCGCAGCGCCTGCAGGTCGGAGCCGCCGCCCGGCTCGGTCAGCGCCATGGTCGCGCGGAGCTGCCCGGTGGCCATCCGCGGCAGCCAGCGCTCCTGCTGCTCACGGGTGCCGTGGTCGACGAGCAGCTTCGCGACGACGGTGTGGCCCCCCATCGCGCCGGCGAGGCTCATCCAGCCGCGGGCCAGCTCCTCGGTGACCGCGGCGTAGCAGGGCGTCGACACGGCGGTCTCGCCCCAGGGCTCGGGGATCGCGAGCCCGTAGACGCCGAGCTGCTTCATCTGCTCGATCAGCGCCTCGGGGTAGGTGTCGGCGTGCTCCAGCTCCCGGACGACGGGCCGCACCTCGCGGTCGACCCAGTCGGCCACGAGCGCGACGATCGCGCGCTCCTCCTCGCTCAGCTCCGTCATGCCGCTCCTCCGTCGCCGGGTCGTCGTCCATTCTGTGCTGCCGCACCGGTCCTGAGAGGATCCGACCATGCTCAGCCGCGACGACGTCCGACGCGCCCCGAAGGTGCTGCTCCACGACCACCTCGACGGCGGGCTGCGCCCCGCGACCGTGCTCGAGCTGTCCCGCGAGATCGGCCACGAGCTGCCCGTCGCGGACGACGCCACCGCCGAGGACCTGGCCACGTGGTTCGCCTCGGCGGCCGACTCCGGGTCGCTGGAGCGCTACCTGGAGACCTTCGAGCACACCGTCGCGGTGATGCAGAGCGAGGACCACCTGCGCCGGGTCGCCCGCGAGTGCGTGGAGGACCTGTCCGCCGATGGCGTCGTGTACGCCGAGGTGCGCTGGGCGCCCGAGCAGCACGTCGAGCAGGGCCTGTCGCTCGACCAGACGGTGGCCGCCGTGCGCGCGGGCTTCGAGGACGGCATGGCGGAGGCCGCCGCGGCCGGCCGCCCGATCGTCGTCCGCCAGCTGCTGACCGCGATGCGCCACCAGGCCCGCTCGCGGGAGATCGCCGAGCTGGCGACGTCCTGGCGCTCCGAGGGCGTGGCGGGCTTCGACATCGCCGGCGCCGAGGCCGGCCACCCGCCCACCCGACACCTGGACGCGTTCGAGTACCTGCAGCGTCAGAACGCGCACTTCACCATCCACGCCGGCGAGGCGTTCGGCCTGCCGTCGATCTGGGAGGCCATCCAGTGGTGCGGCGCGGACCGCCTGGGCCACGGCGTCCGCATCGTCGACGACATCACCGTGCACGACGACGGCCGGGTCGAGCTCGGCCCGCTGGCGGCGTACGTGCGCGACACCCGGATCCCCCTCGAGATGTGCCCCGCCTCCAACGTGCAGACCGGCGCGGCCGCCTCCATCGCCGAGCACCCCATCGGGCTGCTGCGCGACTTGCGCTTCCGCGTCACGGTGAACACCGACAACCGCCTCATGAGCCGCACCTCGATGACCGACGAGATGCACGCGCTGGTCGAGGCGTTCGGCTACGGGCCCGAGGACCTGCGGTGGTTCACGATCAACGCGATGAAGTCCGCGTTCTGGCCCTTCGACGAGCGCCTCGCGCTCATCGAGGACGTCATCAAGCCGGGGTACGCCGCGCTGGGCGGCTGACCGCGGGTTGTCGGCCCCGGCCCGCGCCGGTCGAGCCTGTCGAGACCTCGTCCGAGGCTTCGGCCCTGGAAGTGTGGTGGGGGGGGGGGGGGGGGGGGGGGGGGGGGCCCCCGCCGCCCCCGGGGGCGCGCCCCGCGCG
>NZ_JAKUHT010000007.1 GCF_022436705.1 Nocardioides sp. CFH 31398
GCCGGTCGAGCCTGTCGAGACCTCGTCCGAGGCTTCGGCCCTGGAAGTGTGGTGGATCGTCCGGACCTGGTTCGGACGATCCACCGCCCTTCCACGGTCTCGACGACGCGCGCTCGCGTGCTGCTCGACCAGCATCCGTCCCGGGTCAACGCGGCGCGACGACCGCCCAGAGGTGGTCCCAGCCGCTGAGGGTGAGAGCGCGACCGGCCGCCAGGTCGCGAGTACGACGGACGCGGCCGCCGTGGGCGGGGTCGTAGAGGGTGCGGGCGTCGCCGTCGGCGGCGAGCACCAGCACGACGTGACGCGGCATCAGGGCGCTGCCGACGAAGAGCGCGGAGCCGACAACGGCGGCGTCCCAGCCGAAGGCGGGGGAGTGGCGGGCGGGGACGACGCGGTGGCGGCCGGGCAGGAGGCGGGCGACCTCCCACGGCGGGGTGCCGAGCAGGCGTGGCCAGGCGGTCACCTGGCCGTGGGTCTCCAGCACCTCGGCGCCGAAGCGCGGCAGGGCGTGCGCGGCGTACGCCGGGTCGCCGAGCATCCGGGCGACGACCACGCAGGAGGGGCCGCAGGTGAAACGGTCGGGCTGCCTCAGCGACAGGCCCCAGGGGAGCTCAGGCACGCGCCGACTCGCGCAGCGTCGCCACCCTGGCCTCGGCCTCCCGCAGGCCGACCGGCTCGCAGCCCTTCGCGACGGCGTCGGCCACGACGTGGCGTTGCTCGCGCATCAGCGCGAACCCGCGGCTGATGAGCACCAGCGGGGGCTTGCGGTGCTCGCGCAGGTCCCGCTGGAGGCGGAGCCCGAAGGTCAGGAGGGCGGGGCGTCGCACGCAGAAGGCGGCGGCCAGCACGCCCGCCTCCCGGAGCGGGGCCACGACGTCGGGGGCGAAGATGCCCTCCGCGACGACGAGCGGCGCCCCGTCGAGGTGGAGGCGCTGCTCGCCGGTCCGGCCGTTGCGCGCGATCTCGTAGACGGGGACGTCGACCTCCCCGGTGCGACACAGCTCGACCAGGGCGTCGACGGCCTCGTCGGGGAGCCACGAGTCGGGGTGGTCCCAGTCGACGAGGCCCTCGTTCGGGCCGTGGGTGATGAGCGGGAGGGTGGGGTCGCCGCCCGACTTGTAGAAGTCGTCGAGCCGCAGCACGGGCAGCCCGAGGCGTTCGGCGAGGCGGGACTTGCCGGACCCCGAGGGCCCGGCGAGGACGATCACCCGTGCCGGCATGTGCTCAGACGCCCATCGGGTGCCAGACCGTCTTGATCTCCAGCAGGTCGGTCATCGCCGACAGCGACGGCTCGCGCGTCCAGTCGGGCTCCGCGGCCGGGGCGCGACGCACCCGCTTGAGGTTGTCCGCCGCCGCGACCTCCATGGCGGTCGCGGCCTCGGCGGCGCCGTCGGTGCCGGCGAGACCGACGAGGTCGATCGCGTTGACGTCCATGTGCGAGGCCAGCCACGGGCCGACGGCCAGCGCGTCGCCGGTGAGGATGTTGACGACGCCGCCCGGCACGTCCGACGTCGCCAGCGCCTCGCCGAGCGTCACCGCCGGCAGCGGCCGGGCGTACGACGACACGACGACGACCGTGTTGCCGGTGACGACCGCCGGGGCGATCGTGCTGACGAGCCCGAGCAGGCTCGAACCCTGCGGCGCGAGGACCGCGACGACGCCGGTCGGTTCCGGGGTGGACAGGTTGAAGAACTGGCCCGCGACCGGGTTAGCGTTGCCCACGACCTGGGTGAGCTTGTCGGCCCACCCGGCGTACCAGACGAGACGGTCGACGACGGCGTCCACGACGGCCTCGGCGCGCGAGCCGGACAGCCCCTCGGAGGAGCGGACGGCGGCGACGAACTGCGGGCGGCGGTCCTCGATGATCTCCGCGACGCGGTAGAGCACCTGGCCCCGGTTGTACGCCGTGCGGCCGGCCCAGCCGGCCTGCGCCCTGCGGGCGGCGACGACGGCGTCGCGGGCGTCCTTGCGGGACGCGAGCGCCGCGTTGGCGAGGAAGCCGCCCTTGGCGTCACGCACCTCGTAGGAGTAGCCGGACTCCGAGCGGGGGAACGCCCCGCCGACGTACAGCTTGTAGGTCTTCCGCACGTCGATGCGGGCCTGCTCGCGCGCCATCAGCGACCACCCTCCAGATACGCGGCGAGGCCGTGGCGTCCGCCCTCGCGACCGAAGCCCGACTCCTTGTAGCCGCCGAAGGGGCTGGTCGGGTCGAACTTGTTGAACGTGTTGGCCCACACCACGCCGGCGCGCAGCTGGCCGGCCATCGCCAGGATGCGGGAGCCCTTCTCGGTCCACACCCCCGCCGACAGCCCGTACGGCGTGTTGTTGGCCTTCGCGACCGCCTCGTCGGGCGTGCGGAACGTGAGGACGGAGAGCACCGGGCCGAAGATCTCCTCGCGCGCGATGCGGTGCGCGGTCGAGACCTCCGTGAACAGCGTCGGCGGGAACCAGAAGCCCCGCTGCGGCAGCTCGCAGTCGGGCGACCAGCGTCCGGCGCCCTCGGCCTCCCCGGCCTGGGTGAGCTCGGTGATCCGGGCGAGCTGGGCGGCGGAGTTGATGGCACCCACGTCGGTGTTCTTGTCGAGCGGGTCGCCGACGCGCAGCGTCGACATGCGGCGCTTCAGACGGTCGAGGAACTCCTCGGCGACGCTCTCCTGCACCAGCAGCCGGGAGCCCGCGCAGCACACGTGGCCCTGGTTGAAGAAGATGCCGGTGACGACGCCCTCGACGGCCTGGTCGATCGGCGCGTCGTCGAACACGATGTTCGCCGCCTTGCCGCCGAGCTCGAGGGTGACGCGCTTGTCGGTGCCGGCGACCGAGCGGGCGATGGCCTTGCCGACGCCGGTCGAGCCGGTGAACGCGATCTTGTCGACGCCGGGGTGGTCGACGATGGCCTGGCCGGTGGCGCCGGCGCCGGTGACGATGTTGACGACACCCGGCGGCAGGTCGGCCTGCTGGCAGATCTCCGCGAACAGCAGCGCCGTCAGCGGCGTGGTCTCCGCCGGCTTGAGGACGACAGTGTTGCCGCAGGCCAGCGCGGGTGCGACCTTCCAGGCCAGCATCAGCAGCGGGAAGTTCCACGGGATGACCTGGCCGGCCACGCCGAGCGGCGTCTCGCCGTACCCCGAGTGCTTGAGCTTGTCGGCCCAGCCGGCGTAGTAGAAGAAGTGCGCGGCCACGGTCGGGACGTCGACGTCGCGGGCCTCGCGGATCGGCTTGCCGTTGTCGATGGACTCCAGGACGGCGAGCTCGCGGCCACGCTCCTGGATGATCCGGGCGATCCGGAACAGGTACTTCGCGCGCTCCGCGCCGGGCATGCGCGACCAGACCTTGTCGTACGCCGACCGCGCGGCCCGCACGGCGCGGTCGACGTCGCTCGCGTCGGCCTCCGCGACCTCGGCGAGGACCTCCTCGGTGGCCGGGTTGACGGTCTTGAACGGCGTCCCGTGCCCGTCGCGGAACTGGCCGTCGACGAACAGCCCGTAGGACTCCTTGATGTCGACGATCCCCGTCGACTCGGGGGCGGGGGCGTAGTCGAAGTCGATGCCCATCAGAGTCAGTCCACCGTCACGTAGTCGGGGCCGGAGTACCGGCCGGTCTGCATCTTCTGGCGCTGCAGCAGCAGGTCGTTGAGCAGCGTGGAGGCGCCGAAGCGGAACCAGTCCGGGTCGAGCCAGTCGCGGCCCGCGACCTCGTTGACGGTCACCAGGAACTTGATCGCGTCCTTCGTGGTGCGGATGCCGCCGGCGGGCTTCACGCCCACCTGGGTGCCGGTCGCGAGGCGGAAGTCGCGGACCGCCTCCAGCATCAGCATCGTCACCGGCAGCGTCGCGGCGGGCTGCACCTTGCCGGTGGAGGTCTTGATGAAGTCGGCGCCGGCCATCATCGCCAGCCACGAGGCGCGCCGGACGGCGTCGTACGTCACGAGCTCGCCGGTCTCGAGGATGACCTTCAGGTGCGCCGGCCCGCAGGCCTGCTTCACCGCGACGATCTCCTCGAAGACCTGCAGGTAGCGGCCGGACAGGAAGGCGCCGCGGTCGATGACCATGTCGATCTCGTCCGCGCCGGCCTCGACGGCGTCGCGGGTGTCGGCGAGCTTGATGTCGCGGGCCGCGCGGCCCGACGGGAACGCGGTGGCCACGGCGGCCACGTGGACGCCGGACGCGCCCAGCGTCTGCTTCGCCACGGCGACCAGGTCGGGGTAGACGCAGACGGCGGCGGTCGCGGGGCACGACGGGTCGGACGGGTCGGGGCGCATCGCCTTGCTCGACAGGGCGCGGACCTTGCCCGGGGTGTCCTGGCCCTCGAGGGTCGTCAGGTCGACCATCCGGATGGCCAGGTCGATCGCCTGCGCCTTCGCGGTGGTCTTGATGGAGCGGGTGGCGAGCGTCGCGGCGCGGGCGTCGGCGCCGACCTGGTCGACGCCCGGCAGGCCGTGCAGGAACCGGCGCAGCGAGGCGTCGTCGCGGGTCACCCCGTCGAGGTCCGCGGCCGCGGCGCCGTTGCCGGGACCGGCGCCGGGGTGGGTGGTCGGTGCAGTCACCGAAGCAGTCTAGGAGCCGCCGCGGACGTCGGAGCCCCCGCCTAGGCTGGTCCTGTGAGCGAGGAGCAGCCGCACGTCGAGCGCTTCCCGGGCACGGGCGGCTACCTCATGCCGGTCGTCGCCGGGGTCCTCGGTGCGCTGCTGCTCGCGATCGCGTTCGTCGACGGCCTGCAGGGTCGCGACCTGCCCCTCGCGGCGGGCTGCCTGTTGGGCGCCGTCGTGGTGTGGGTCGTCTTCCTGCGCCCGTCGGTGCGCGTCGAGGACGAGGAGACCCTCGTGCTCACCGGCCCGCTGAGCCGCACCCGCATCCCGATGGCCGCGATCGAGCGGATGGCGCTGACGCGCATGCTCGTCGTCCAGGTCGCCGGTCGGCGCCACGTGTCGACCGCCCTGTCGCGCAGCCTGCGCAGCTCGATGGCGACGGGCGGCATGCTCGCCACCCGCTCGGGGCCGGGGGCGCCCGCCGTCCCCGAGCGGGCGGACGACGCGAGGGCCGCGGGCAAGCGGGAGGGCCAGCCCTACCCGGACTTCGTCGAGGAGCGGCTCGCCCGCCTCGCCGAGAACGCCCGCGCCCGCCGCGGCATCCGCGTGCTCTCCGACGAGCAGGAGGCCCTCGGTGCCGACGTCACGAAGGAGACGGCCACGCCCGCGGTCGTCGCCCTGGCCGTCGCGGCGCTGCTCTTCCTCGCCGCGCTGCTGGTGCCCTAGACGGCGCGCGAGGGGCTACAGCCCGGCCGCCTCGACCAGGTCCGCGCGGACAGCGTCGAGGCGGCCCACCGCGGCGATGCGGGCCGCGGCGACCGCGTCGCGGCGTACCTCGGCGTCGGGCTCGTCCGCGGCGGCGTCCACGTCGACGACGACCTCGAGGTAGCACTTCAGCTTGGGCTCCGTGCCGCTCGGCCGGACGACGACCCGGCCGCCCTCCGCGAGCCGGTAGCGCAGCCCGTCGGTCGGTGGCACGCCCGTCGTCTCGACGCTGCCGGTGGCGAGGTCCTCCGCGGCGGTGACCGCGAAGCCGCCCAGCGAGGTCGGCGGGGTCTCCCGCAGCCGGGCCAGGACGGCGCCGATCTCGGACAGGTCGGTGACACGGACCGACACCTGGTCGGTCGCGTGGAGGCCGTGGGCGAGGGCGAGGTCGTCGAGCAGGTCGAGCAGGGTCCGGCCGTCGGCCTTGGCCCGCGCGGCGAGCTCGCAGAGCAGGAGCAGCGCGGAGACCCCGTCCTTGTCCTTCACGTGGGCGGGGTCGACGCAGTAGCCGAGCGCCTCCTCGTAGCCGAAGGCGAGGTCGGGGACCCGGCCGATCCACTTGAAGCCGGTCAGGGTCTCGACGTACGGGCGATCCGCGGCGGCGGCCATCTTCCCGAGCAGCGACGAGGAGACGATCGAGCAGGCGTAGGTGCCCCCGGTGCCCTCGGCAGCCCCCCGCGAGAGCAGGTGGGAGGCGAGCAGCGCGCCGACCTCGTCGCCGCGCAGCATGCGCCAGGCGCCCTGCTTGCTCAGGTCGGTCGCGGGTGCGGGGACCGCCGCCGCACAGCGGTCGGCGTCGGGGTCGTTGGCGACCACGAGGTCGGCTCCCACCGTGGCGGCGAGCTCCATGGCGAGGTCCATCGCGCCGGGCTCCTCGGGGTTCGGGAACTCGACGGTGGGGAAGTCGGGGTCCGGCTCCTCCTGCGGTGCGACGACGTGGGGGGCGTCGAAGCCGGCCTGCTCCAGCACGGTGGCGACGGCGGTCCCGCCGACGCCGTGCAGCGGCGTGTAGACGACGCGCAGGTCGCGGGGTCCGTCCTCGGCGAGCTCGGCGACGGTGTCGAGGTAGCGGTCGAGGACCTGGTTGTCGAGCACGCGGCCGCCGTCCCCGCGCGGCACCTGCGGGACGGGGCCGACCGCGGCGATCCGCTCGGCGATCCCGGAGTCGGCGGGCGGCACGATCTGGCTGCCGTCGCCGAGGTAGACCTTGTAGCCGTTGTCGGCGGGCGGGTTGTGGCTGGCGGTGACCATCACCCCGGCGACGGCCCCGAGCTCGCGGATGGCGTAGGCGAGCACCGGGGTCGGCAGCGCGTGCGGCAGCGTGAGCGCCTGCAGTCCGGCGCCGGTGACGACCTCGGCGGTGTCGCGGGCGTAGGTGTCGCTGTGGTGGCGGGCGTCGTACCCGATGACGACGGGGTCCCCGGGCCGCGCGCCCTGGTCGAGCAGGTAGGCCGCGAGGCCGGCGGCGGCGCGGGTCACGACGACGCGGTTCATGCGGTTCGACCCGGGGCCCTGGCGCCCGCGCAGGCCCGCGGTGCCGAACTCCAGGGTGCCGTCGAAGGCGTCGGCGAGCTCCGCGGCGGCGGCCTCGTCGCCGGCCACGGCCCGCTCGACGAGCGCCTCCAGCTCGGCCCGGGTCTGCTCGTCGGGGTCCTCGGCGGCCCAGGCGCGGGCGCGGGCGAGGAGGTCGTCGGTGATCACCGTCGCACCGTAGCGTCGGGCCCATGGCCGACCGCGACGAGACGCCCCGCACCGACCTGCGCCATGAGCACGTCGTCGAGTGGACCCGCTGGGAGCGGGTCTCCGAGACCCGGCTGCGGGTGTGGTGCTACCAGGGCAACCGCACCGCGTACGGCGTCCGCGCCGTGGTCGCCGAGGACGACGACGCCGTCCGGGTCGCGACGGTGACGGGCACGCGCCCGGACGCCCCCGACATGACGACGATGGAGGCGCTCGAGGTCTCGCTGCTCGTCGACCTCGCGGCGCCGCTGGGCGACCGCGCGGTCCGCCAGCACCCGGACGCGCTGGGCTGAGACGTGCCGTCGGACACGCTGGTCGCGACCCTGCGCGCCGCCGGCTGCGTGTTCGCCGAGGAGGAGGCCGCGCTGTTGCAGGAGGCCGCCGGGGACGACGCCGCGCTCGCCGGGCTCGTCGCGCGCCGGGTCGCGGGGGAACCGCTGGAGCAGGTGGTCGGGTTCGTCGACCTCGGTGGTCTGCGGCTGCGCGTGGCGCCGGGGTGCTTCGTGCCGCGTCAGCGCACGATGCTGCTCGTGCGCGAGGCCGTCGCCGCGGCGCGGGCGGCCGGGCCCGGGGCCGTCGTCGTGGAGGCGTACGCCGGGGTGGCGCCGGTGGCCGCCCACGTCGCCGTCGCCGTCCCCGACGCACGCTTGTACGCGGTGGAGCGCGACGAGCGGGTCCTCGGGGCGGCCCGGGCGAACGGTGGCGGCCGCGTGAGCGTGCACCACGGCGACGTCCTCGACGGCCTGCCGCCGGCGGTGGCCGGGCGGGTCGCCGTCGTCGCCGCGGTCCCGCCGTACGTGCCGGACGACGACCTCGCGCTGATGCCCCGCGAGGCGCGGGAGCACGAGGCGCCGTCCGCGCTGCTGGGCGGACCCGACGGGCTGGGCCCGTTCCGCGCCCTGGTGGAGGCCGCCTCCGGGTGGCTCGCGCCGGGCGGCGTCGTCCTCGCGGAGGTGTCGGTGGGCCAGGCCCCGTCGGCCATCGCCGCCGCGCAGACACTCGGGTACGCCGCGACCGCGGTCACCGAGGAGGCGACCGCCGTCGTGCGTGTGGTGCGGTGATGGCTGCCGGGAGGCTCAGCGGTCGATCGTGCTCATGTCGCTGTAGCGCTCGCCGGCGACGGCGTGGCGCGGCACGGCCTGCTCCAGCGCCCCGAGGTCGTCGCCGGTGAGGGTGACGTCGAGGGCGCCGACGTTCTCCTCGAGGTAGCGGGTCCGCTTGGTGCCGGGGATCGGCGCCACGCCCAGGTCGTCCGTCTGCTGTGCCAGGACCCACGCGAGGGCGAGCTGGCCCGGGGTCGCGCCCTTGGCCTCGGCGAGCTCCTTCACCTTGGCGACCAGCGCCAGGTTGGCGTCGAGCGCCTCGCCCTGGAAGCGGGGGAAGCGGCCGGTGCGGCTGTCGGACTCGTCCAGGTCGGACGGCGAGGCGATGGCGCCGGTGAGCAGGCCACGGCCGAGCGGGGAGTACGGCACGAGGCCGATGCCGAGCTCGCGCAGCACGGGCGCGATGTCGTCCTCGAGGTCGCGGGTGAACAGCGAGTACTCGGTCTGCAGGGCGGTGATCGGGTGGGTCGCGTGCGCGCGGCGGATGGTCTGCGGGCCCGCCTCGGAGAGGCCGAGGAAGCGGACCTTGCCGGCCTGCACCAGCTCGGCCATGGCGCCGACGGTCTCCTCGATCGGCACGTCGGGGTCGACGCGGTGCTGGTAGTAGAGGTCGATGACGTCGACGCCGAGGCGCTGCAGCGAGGCGTCGGCGGCGGAGCGGACGTACTCGGGGCGGCCGTTGATGCCGACCCAGCTGCCGTCCTCACGGCGCTCGTTGCCGAACTTCGTGGCCAGCTGGACCTCGCCGCGGCGCTCGGCGATGGCGGCGCCGACGAGGCGCTCGTTGGTGAAGGGGCCGTACATGTCGGCGGTGTCGAGGAAGGTGACGCCCAGGTCGAGGGCGCGGTGGATGGTCGCGGTCGCCTCCTGCTCGTCGGCCGTTCCGTAGAACTCCGACATGCCCATGCAGCCGAGGCCCAGGGCCGAGACGGTCAGGGGTGCGGTGGTGCCGAGGGTGCGTGTGTCCATGCAGGGCCCAACCGGGGCGGCGTCGATGGTGTTCCGGGTCACCTCGAGCAACCCCCGACGTCGTCAGGACTGCGGGCGGTCCAGGGCGGGGCGCTCGAGGTCGGTGAAGGTCGTGGGCCCGCCGACGACGGCGTTCTCGGCGGCGTCGTCCGCCCTGGCCTCGACGAGCGCGGCGTACTCCTCGGCGTCGTCGGCCGGCTCGTAGCCGAGGCGGCGCCCGGGCTCGAGGTCCCACCAGGCGCGGGTGTTGGCGGAGATGCCGTGCAGGACGGCCCACCCGGGGGCGGGCGTGGTCAGGCAGGCGTGGACCATCCGGACGCAGTCGTCGGGCGACAGCCACGTCGAGAGGTGCCGCACGGTCGTCGGGTGCTCCTCGAACGACCCGATCCGGCAGGCGAGGACGTCGAGGCCGTACCGGTCGGCGTACAGGCTCATGAGGGCCTCGGCGGCGACCTTGCCGACGCCGTAGAAAGTGTCGGGCCGCGGGCGGACGTCGACGGTCAGCAGGCCGTCGTCCAGCTCGGTGCGCCGGTGGCGGCCGACGGCGTGGTTGGAGGAGGCGTAGACCATCCGGCCGACGCCATGGGCGAGCATCGCGTCGAGCAGGGCGCCGGTGGAGACGACGTGACCGGACAGCGCGTCCGGCAGCGAGGTCTCGCCGGGGTCGCCGGCCAGGTGGACGACGGCGTCCAGGGGCTGCGCGGCGACCGCGGCGTCGACGGCGTCCGGGTCGGTGCAGTCGGCGACGTGCCAGGCGGTCGCCCCGGCGGGGTCGGGCAGGAGGTCGAGCCCGACGACCTCGTGACCCGACGCGGGGAGACCGGCGACGAGGGTCCGGCCGATGCTGCCCGCGGCGCCGGTGACGAGGACCCGCACCTCAGATCCTCGGGACGATGCGGGCGAGCAGGTCGCCCATGCGCCCGGCGGCGGCGCGGCCGGCCTCGAGCACCTCGGCGTGGTCGAGCGGGGCGTCGGAGATGCCCGCGGCGAGGTTGGTGACGAGGCTGATGCCGAGGACCTCCATGCCCGCCTCGCGGGCGGCGATGGCCTCCAGCGTGGTGCTCATGCCGACGAGGTCGCCGCCGAGCGCCTTGACCATGCGGACCTCGGCCGGGGTCTCGTAGTGCGGGCCGGGGAACTGGGCGTAGACGCCCTCCTCCAGCGAGGGGTCGACCTCCTGGCACAGCGCGCGCAGCCGCGCGGCGTACAGGTCGGTGAGGTCGATGAACGTCGCGCCCTCGAGCGGGCTGGTCGCGGTGAGGTTGAGGTGGTCGCTGATGAGCACGGGCGTGCCGGGCGCCCAGTGCTCCTTCAGCCCGCCGCAGCCGTTGGTGAGCACGACCGCGCGGCAGCCCGCCGCGGCCGCCGTCCGCACGCCGTGGACGACGGGCGCGGTGCCGAGGCCCTCGTACAGGTGGGTGCGCCCGGCGAAGACGAGCAGGCGGGAGTCCCCGGCCCTCACCGAGCGCACGGTGCCCGCGTGGCCCTCGACCGCCGGGGGCGCGAAGCCGGGCAGGTCGGTGGTCCTCAGCTCGGTGACCGTCTCGCCCAGCAGGTCGACCGCCGGCAGCCACCCGGACCCCAGCACGACGGCCACGTCGTGCCGCTCCACCCCGGTCGCCTCCGCCAGGGCCGTCGCCGCTGCCTGCGCCTGCTGCTTCGCGTCGCTCACGGAGGGTGACCCTACTGAGGGCGCGCCTGTGGAGGAGCAGCCGCACGGACCGCGCCCACCGGTGATGCTGCTGGCCATGACTGACCTGGCCGCCGGGATGCGCGCGCTCCTGGCCGAGCAGGACGGCGTCGTCAACCGCAGGCAGCTGCTGGCGGCGGGGGTGTCGGCCTCAGGTGTTCGCTCCCTGCTGCGGCGCCGGCGGCTCACGCAGGTGCACCCCGGGGTGTACGTCGACCACACCGGCCCGTTGACGCGGCTGCAACGGTGGTGGGCCGCCGTCCTGTACGCCGCCCCGGCGGGTCTGAGCGGACGCTCGGTGCTGGCCTTCCACGGGCTGCGGAGCGGCACGGCCGAACCCGTGAGCGTGGTGATCCGGGAGGGCCGGACGGTGGACCCGCCGGCCGGGGTGGTGGTGCACCGCTGCCGGCGGTTCACCGAGCTCCTGGACCGGAGCCCCGGCCTGCCGCGGACGACGCTGGAGGAGGCCGTGATCGACGTGGCGTCGGAGGCGACCACCGACGGCGACGCGGTCGCCGTCCTGGCCGAGGCGGTGAGCTCCCGCCGCACGACGGCCGGGAGGATCGCCGAACGGCTCGCGCTGCGCGCCCGGCTCGCGCGGCGGGAGCTGCTGGGCGCGATCCTGGCGGACGTCGCCGCCGGTGCCTGCTCGGTGCTGGAGCGGGCGTACCTGCGCGACGTCGAGCAGGCGCACGGCCTCTCGGCCGCACGCCGTCAGGTGCGGGCGTCGTCCCGGGGCACTGTCTTCCGCGACGTCGACTACGAGGAGCTGGGCCTGCTGGTCGAGCTGGACGGCCGGATGGACCACAGTCACGTCGCCGACAAGGACCGTGACCTCGACCGTGACCTCGACGCGGCGGTGGACGGGAAGGTCACGGTGCGGCTGGGGCACGGCCAGGTGGTCGGACGGACGTGTGCGACCGCTCAGCGTCTCGGGCGCCTGATGCAGGCTCGCGGCTGGACCGGTGAGGTCCGCAGGTGCCCGTCGTGCCGCGGTGACCTCTGATCGCGTGGGATCGGTGCTCGAATCCGGCACCGATCCCACGCGATCCGTGTTCAACGCCCGCTCGCCTCGCCGTCCGTCGTCACCCGGTCGGCCCCGTTCGTCCCTGGCTGACCGCTTGGGCCGGGGGGCCCGCGACGGAATAGGCTGAGGACGTGAGCCACTTCGACGTCCTCGTCCTCGGCGCTGGCCCCGGTGGCTACGTCGCCGCCATCCGCGCCTCCCAGCTCGGCAAGAGCGTCGGGGTGATCGAGGAGAAGTACTGGGGCGGGGTCTGCCTCAACGTCGGCTGCATCCCGTCGAAGGCGCTGCTGCGGAACGCCGAGCTGGCGCACATCCTGACGCACGAGAAGGACAAGTTCGGGATCACCGGTGACGCTTCCATGGAGTTCGGCACCACCCACGCCCGCAGCCGCTCGGTGAGCGACTCGATCGTCAAGGGCGTGCACTACCTGATGAAGAAGAACAAGATCACCGAGGTGCACGGCTGGGGGACCATCAAGGACCCCAGGACGGTCGCGGTGAAGGGCTCGGACGGCGAGGTCACCGAGCACACCTGCGACACCCTCATCATCGCGGCGGGCGCGGTCACGCGGCTGATCCCGGGCACCGAGCTGTCCGAGCGCGTGGTGACCTACGAGGAGCAGATCCTCCAGAACGAGCTCCCGGGCTCCGTCGTGATCGCCGGCTCCGGCGCGATCGGCGTCGAGTTCGCCTACGTCATGAAGAACTTCGGCGTCGACGTCACCATCGTCGAGTTCCTCGACCGCATGGTCCCGACCGAGGACGCCGAGGTCTCCAAGGAGCTCCTCAAGCAGTACAAGAAGCTGGGCGTCGACGTCCGCCTCTCCACCAAGGTCGAGTCGATCGACGACTCCGGCGACAAGGTGAAGGTCACCGTCTCGAAGAACGGCGAGTCCGAGACGATCGAGACCGACAAGGTCCTGCAGGCCATCGGCTTCGCGCCCCGCCTCGACGGCTACGGCCTCGAGAACCTGGGCGTCGAGATGACCGACCGCGGCGCCATCGCCGTCGACGAGCGCGGCCGGACGTCGATCGAGGGCGTCTACGCGATCGGCGACGTGACCGGCAAGCTGATGCTCGCTCACACCGCCGAGGCCATGGGCGTCGTCGCCGCCGAGACCATCGCGGACGCCGAGACCATGGAGATCGAGTTCGACATGATCCCGCGGGCGACGTACTGCCAGCCGCAGATCGCCTCCTTCGGCTACTCCGAGGAGCAGGCGAAGGAGAAGGGCTACGACGTCAAGACGTCGAAGTTCCCGTTCTCGGCGAACGGCAAGGCCAAGGGCCTCGGCGAGGAGGTCGGCTTCGTGAAAATCGTGGCCGACTCCGAGCACAACGAGATCATCGGCGCCCACCTGATCGGGCCCGACGTGACCGAGCTGCTGCCCGCGCTGACGCTGGCGCAGCGCTGGGACCTGACCGCCGACGAGGTGGCGCGCAACGTGTTCGCCCACCCGACGCTCGGCGAGTCGGTCAAGGAGGCCGTCGAGGGCATCGCCGGCCACATGATCAACCTCTGATCCGGGGCACCGGGCCCGGGAGTCGTCGTACGAGAAGGGACCGCATGAGTCGCGTCGTCATCGTCGGGGGAGGCCCCGGCGGCTACGAGTCCGCGCTGGTCGCCGCCCAGCTGGGAGCCGAGGTCACCGTCGTCGACACCGACGGTCTCGGCGGCTCGGCGGTCCTCACCGACTGCGTGCCGTCGAAGACGCTGATCGCGACGTCGGAGCTGATGACGGACCTCGGCAGCGCCGGCGAGCTCGGCCTGGTCTGGGAGGACTTCGAGGGCGACGCCGCCGAGAACCTGCGCGTGGACCTGTCGAAGGTCAACCGCCGGGTGAAGAAGCTCGCCGCGGACCAGTCCGCCGACATCTTGCGCCGCATCGAGCGCGAGGACATCCGCATCGTCGTCGGCCGCGGCCGTCTCGACGGACCTGAGACCGTCGTCGCCACCCTGGACGACGGGTCCGAGGAGCGCCTGGACGCCGACGCGATCCTGGTCTCGACCGGCGCCGCGCCCCGCACGCTCGACTCGGCGAAGCCGGACGGCGAGCGCATCCTGACCTGGGAGCAGGTCTACGACCTCGACGAGACGCCCGAGAAGCTCGTGGTGGTCGGCTCCGGCGTGACCGGGGTCGAGTTCGCCGCGGCGTACCTCGCGCTCGGCGTCGACGTCACCCTCGTGTCCTCCCGCGACCGGGTGCTCCCCAGCGAGGACGCCGACGCCGCGGAGGTCCTCGAGGAGGTCCTGACCCGCCGGGGCATGACGGTGCTGTCGAAGTCGCGGATGGAGTCCGTCGTCCGCGACGGCGACACCGTGACCGTGACGCTCACCGACGGTCGGTCGGTGGAGGCGTCGCACTGCATCCTCGCGCTGGGCTCGGTCCCGAACACCGCCGACATGGGGCTGCAGGAGTCCGGCGTCGAGCTGAACGACGGCGGGTTCGTGAAGGTCGACAAGGTCTCGCGGACCACCGCCCGGGGCGTGTACGCCGCCGGCGACTGCACCGGCGTCCTCATGCTCGCCTCGGTCGCGGCGATGCAGGGCCGGACGGCCATGCGCCACGCGCTCGGCGACGCCGTCCAGCCGCTCGACCTGCTGAAGGTCTCCTCGAACGTCTTCACCTCGCCGGAGATCGCCACCGTCGGCATCACCCAGCGCGCCGTCGACGCGGGGGAGACCCCCGCCGAGGCCGTCATGCTGCCGCTGGCCGGCAACCCGCGCGCGAAGATGCAGGGCATCCGCGACGGGTTCGTGAAGCTGTTCTGCCGCCCCGGCTCCGGGACGGTCGCCGGTGGCGTCGTCGTCTCCCCGCGGGCCTCGGAGCTGATCCACGCGATCTCGGTCGCGGTCTCCGAGCGGCTGACCGCCGACCAGCTCGCGGCGGACTTCACCGTCTACCCGTCGCTGTCCGGCTCCGTGGCCGAGGCCGCGCGCCGGGCGCACCAGGTCCAGGCCTGACCCCTTGAGGTGGTCGAGCAGGGAGGAGCCCTGGCGACGACCGCGTCGAGACCGCCGACCGAGAACTGAAGGAACCCTGTGCACGGAACCGTCTTGAGGACCGAGCGCCTCACCCCGTCGATGGTCCGCGTCGTCCTCGGCGGCGAGGGTCTGGCCGGCTTCACGATGCCGGACGGCGACCCGACCGACGCCTACGTGAACCTGGCGTTCCCGCCCGCGGGCGCGTCGTACGGGCCGGTGTTCGACCCGAAGGCGCTGAAGGACCTGCCCCGCGAGGAGCAGCCGGTGCGCCGGCGCTACACGGTCCGCGACTGGGACGCCGACGCCGGTGAGCTGACCGTGGACTTCGTGGTCCACGGGGACGCCGGCGTCGCCGGGCCGTGGGCGCTGGGTGCGCAGCCGGGCGACGTCCTGGTCCTCCAGGGCCCCAGCGGCGGTTACCGCCCCCGTCAGGACGCCGAGCGCTACCTCATGGTCGGCGACGAGTCGGCGATCCCCGCGATCGCCGCCTCCGCGGCGGTCGTCCCCGCCGGCCGCCCGCTGACGGTGCTGCTGGTCTGCGACGGCCCCGAGCACGAGCTGCCGATCACCACCGAGGCCGACCTCGACCTGCGGTGGCTGCACCGTTCCGCCGACCCCGGCAGCGAGCTGGCCGACGAGCTGCGGACGATCGACCTCCCCGCCGGCGCCGACGTCTGCACCTTCGTGCACGGTGAGGCGGAGGAGATCCGCGCCATCCGCAAGCACCTGCTCACCGAGGTCGGGATGTCCCGCGCCGACATGTCGTGCTCGCCGTACTGGCGGCGCACCATGGACGACGAGGCCTGGCGCGCGGTGAAGAAGGACTTCGTGGCGGCGATGGAGCAGGACGCCTAGCTCCCGGTGCGCACCTGAAAACCACGTGCGGCGAGCCCGGGCCGCTCCGTAGCCTGGCGACATGCCGACCGCATCCCTGAGGCTCCGCACCCGCGCCTGACGGCGCGGCCCGACCCTCCTCTCGCTGCCCGCCGTCCCGGTGTCCTCCGCCGGGCGGTGCTCCTGCGTGCGCGCACACCTGCCCGGCTCCACCCACACGACGTGGAGCAGCAGATGCAGACCCCTGTCCTCACCCCGTCCACCGGCGGCACCGCCCACCTCCGCGCCCGCGGGCTGGAGGTCGCCGTCGCCGGCCGGCCCGTCCTGACCGGCGTCGACGTGACCGTCTCGGCCGGGACCCGCCTCGCCGTCGTCGGCGAGAACGGCCGCGGCAAGACCACACTCGTCCGCGCGCTCGCCGGCGAGCTCGAGCCGGACGCCGGGGAGGTGATCCGCGCCGGAAGCCTCGCCGTCGCGCGCCAGGTCATCGACGCGGGCGCCGGGGCGACCGTCGGTGGCCTCGTCGCCGAGGCCGTCGCCGAGGCCGTCGCCGAGCCGGTGGCCGCGCTGGAGGCCCTCGACGAGGCCACCGCGGCGCTCGTCGCGGAGGAGCCCGGCGCGGACACGGCGTACGCCGCCGCCCTCGACGACGCCGTCCGCCTCGACGCCTGGGACGCGGAACGGCGCGTCGACGTCGCCCTCGCCGGGCTCGACGCCTGCACCGATCGCGAGCGTCCGCTGGCGACCCTGTCGGTCGGGCAGCGGTCGCGGGTGCGGCTGGCGTGCGTGCTCGGCGGTGCGTACGACCTCCTCCTGCTCGACGAGCCCACGAACCACCTCGACGCCGCCGGGCTCGCGTTCCTCGAGCAGGCGATCCGTGAGCACCGCGGCGGCGTCCTCGTGGTCAGCCACGACCGGGCGCTGCTGCGGGCCGTGGCCGACGAGGTCCTCGACCTCGACCCCACGATGGACGCGCGCCCGCGGCTCCACTCCGGCGGGTACGACGGGTGGCGGGCAGGGCGGAGTGCCGAGCGGGAGCGCTGGCAGCAGAGGTACGACGCCCAGCGCACCGAGCACGCCCGGCTGACCGAGGCGGTCGAGCAGGCCCGCAGCCGGTTGAGCTCCGGCTGGCGGCCGGACAAGGGGACCGGCAAGCACCAGCGGCAGTCCCACGCGCCCGGCGTCGTCCAGCAGGTGCACCGCGCCCGCGAGCGGCTCGAGGCGCACCGCGTCACCGCGCCGCGACCGCCCGCGAGCATGTCGTGGCCGACGCTCACGGCCCGTCCCGGTCGGGTGCTCGTGCGGGCCGAGGGCGTCACCGTGGCCGACCGGCTGAGGCGCCCGGTCGACCTCCGCCTCGAGGCCGGCGACAGGCTGCTGGTCACGGGGCCGAACGGTGCCGGCAAGTCGACGCTGCTCGCCGTCCTCGCGGGCGTGCTGGCACCGACGACGGGGGAGGTGCGACCCCCGGTCAAGGGGACGGCGTACCTCGGGCAGGAGACGCCGGTGACCGACCGCTCCGCCGGGCAGGCGCGGCGCCGCCACCTCGAGCGGCTCCTGGCCGGGCGGCCCGAGCTGCTGCTGCTCGACGAGCCGACCAACCACCTCGCGGCGCCGCTGGTGGACGAGCTGACAACGTTCGTCCGCGACACCGCGGCTGCGGTCGTGATCGCCACGCACGACCGTCAGCTGCTGGCGGACCTCGCGGACTGGCCGGTGCTGCAGCTGTGAGCCGGGCGGGCCGGTGGCCCACGAAGCCGTGGGTACCGTCGACGGGTGACCACCGCAGTCGTCGTCGGTTCCGGCCCCAACGGCATGTCCGCCGCCCTCCGACTGGCGCGTGCGGGGGTGACGGTGACCGTCGTCGAGGCGTACGACGAGCCCGGCGGCGGGCTGCGCTCCTCGACGGACGCGACGGTGCCGGGCCTGGTGCACGACCTCGGCGCGGGCTTCCACCCGATGCTGATCGACAACCCGTTCACCCAGGAGGTCGACCTCGAGGCGGCCGGGGTGGAGTGGGCGTGGCCGGAGGTCCAGTTCGCGCACCCGCTCGACACCACCACCGACCCGGAGGGGGGTGCGGCGGCGTACCGGTCGATCGACGAGACGGCCGCCGGCCTGGGCCGGGACGGGGCGACGTGGCGGCGGATCTTCACCCCGTTGGCCGAGGGGTGGCACGAGCTCGCGGAGGACGCGCTGCGCCCGCCGATCCACGTGCCGCGCCACCCGATCGGCCTGGTCCGCTTCGGGCTGCAGGCGCTGATGCCGGCGTCCGTCATGGCGCGGCAGTTCCGCACCGAGCGCGCCCGCGCGCTGTGGACCGGCATCGCCACCCACGGCTTCCGACCGCCCAGCGTGCCGATGTCGTCCGCCATCGCGCTGATGCTCGGCGCCTCGGGCCACCGCTTCGGGTGGCCCGTCGCGGTCGGCGGGTCGGCGCGCATCGTCGACGCGACGACCTCGCTGCTCGAGGGCTTGGGCGGGAAGGTCGAGACGGGCCGCCGCATCACGTCGCTCGACGAGCTCGGCTCGCCCGACCTCGTCATGCTCGACACCGGCCCCGCCGACGCCCTGCGCATCCTCGGCGACCGTGCGCCCGCGCTGACCCGCCGCGCGTACGACCGGTGGCCCACCGGGTCCGGCGCGTTCCAGGTGTCGTTCGCGGTGGACGGCGGCATCCCGTGGTCCTACGAGCCCGCCCGCAGCGCCGGCACGCTGCACCTCGGCGGCGACCTCGCCGACATGACGCGCGCGGAGAGGACGGCCGAGCAGGGACGCCTGCCGGACCTGCCGTACGTGCTGCTCGGCCAGCAGTACCTCGCCGACCCCTCCCGCTGCGTCGGCTCGACCGTGCCGATCGACTGCTACGCGCACGTGCCGACCTGGTGGTCGGACGGCGACGCCGCGCTCGCCGCGGTGACGGCCCGGATCGAGCGCTACGCCCCGGGCTTCTCCGACCGCGTCGTCGCCACGTCGGTGCGGGGCCCGGAGCAGCTGTTCGCGGAGAACCCGAACTGGGTCGGCGGCGACATCGCCGCCGGGCTCGTCACCCCGCTGCGGCTCGCGTACGGCGCCCGCCCCACGCTCTCGCCGTACGACACGGGCGTGGACGGCGTCCACCTCTGCTCCGCCGTCACCCCGCCCGGCCCCGGTGCCCACGGCCTCTGCGGCTGGAACGCCGCCGGTGCGGCGCTGAAGGAGCTCGCGAAGCGCTGACCGCGGCGCGGGCCCGGTGCGGCCCCGTGCCGCTCACCACGCCAGGTGGGCGAGCCGGCGCCGAGCGCGGTGAGCTCGCCTCGCTCGGCGGGTGATCGCCTACCTAGCGTGGTGAGGGTCGGGGACGGGTCGCCGCCGCGACGTCAGCCCAGGTGGTCTCGCGCCCAGAGCGCGGCGGAGGTGCGGTCGGCGACGCCGATGCGGCGGAAGATGCTGCCGACGTGGGCCTTGACGGTGCGCTCGGTGATGCCGAGGCAGCGGGCGATCTGCTTGTTCGCGAGGCCCTGGCCGACGAGCTCGAGCACCTCCCGCTCGCGGCGGCTGAGGTCGACGTCGGCCTCGGCCGGCGGGGCGGGGGACGACGCGCCCGGCAGCAGCGCCCCCGCGACGCGGGGGTCGAGGGGGACCTGGCCGTCGGCGGCCGCGCGGACGGCGGCCAGCAGCGCGCCCGGCTCGGAGTCCTTGAGCAGGTAGCCGACCGCCCCGGCGGCCAGCGCCTCCCGGACGCGGTCGTGGTCGGCGAAGCTCGTCAGCACGAGGATCCGAGTGTCCGGGGCGTCGGCGAGGATCGCGCGGGTCGCGGCGACGCCGTCCATGACGGGCATGGAGAGGTCCATGAGGACGACGTCCGGTGACGTCGTCGCGGCGAGGGCGACGGCCTGCTCGCCGTTCGCGGCCTCGCCGCAGACCTCGAGGCCGGTGTCGCCGGCGACGAGCCCGGCGAGGCCCGCCCGGACGAGGCGGTGGTCGTCGACGAGCAGGACACGTCGGACGGCGGTGGCGTCGGGACTCATCGCGGGGGCACCTCCAGGCGCCAGGTCGTGCCGGGGTGGCCAGGGTCGTTCAGGTCGCCGGTGCGGACGTCGAGGGTCGCGCCCTGCCGGGCCGCGGCGTCGATCAGCAGCCGCAGCCCGAAGTGACCGGGCTCGGGACGGTCGAGCGCGGCGTCCAGGTCGAAGCCGCGGCCGTCGTCCGCGACCGTGAGGACGACGGCGCCGGCCACCTGCGTCAGGGTCACGGTGACGGTGCTGCAGCTGGCGTGGGCCGCCGCGTTGCGCAGGGTCTCGCGGGCCACGCCGAAGACGAGCTGGGCGCGTTCGGCGTCGAGCGACGCGGCCGCCGCGGTGTCGACGTCGAGGTGGACGGCGACGTCGCGGCCACGTAGCCCCGCGGCGAGGTCGTTCAGGGCCTGCTCGAGTCCCTCGCCGTCCAGGCTGGCGGGGTAGATGTCGACCAGGAGCGAGCGGAGTCCACCGATGCCGGCGCGCACGGCGTCCGCCGCCCCCGCGAGCGAGCCCGCCAGGTCACGGTCGCCCGCGGCGGCCACCCGGGACGCCGCGCCCGAGACGACGTACGACGTGGCGGCGAGCTCCTGGACCGGTCCGTCGTGCAGCGTCGCGGCGATGCGGCGCCGCTCGGCGTCCGACGCGTCGAGCGCGGCCTGCAGGAGCAGCTCCCGCTCGTCGCGGCCGCGGCGCAGGTGACCGAGCAGGCGCCAGAAGATCGGCAGCAGGAGCAGCACGAGCCCGACCAGGCTCACGACGACGATCGCCGCGAAGCCGCGCCAGATCTCGGCGCCGCGGTCGGTGACGAGGGTGTACGGCGCGTAGGTCTCGAACAGCAGCACCTCCCCGTCCGGGGTGCGGACCGGGTGGTAGACCTCCAGCAGCCGTCCCCGGCCGCGCTCGTAGACGTTCTCGGGCTCGTCGAGGTCGCTGTTCTCCGCGCCGGTGCCGAGACCGCCGGCGCCCTCCTCGATGGCCTCGCGCTCCTCGGGGTCGAGCCCGAACCGTCGCCCGACGAGGCGCGGCTCGTCGGAGTACACGATCGTGCCGTCGGCGGACCACAGCTTGGTGCGGACGATGTCGGGGCCCAGCACCTGCGTGCGGATCGCCTCGTCGAGGCGATCCAGCGCGGCCGGGTCACCGGCGACGACGCCGTCGCGCAGCGCAGGCTCGACGACGGCGTCCGCGAGGATCTCCGTGCGCCGGGCGGTGCCGGTGACGCCCTCAGCCTCGCCCTCGCGGCGGGCCGCCCATGCGCCGAGCAGCGCGACCGCGACGAGCACGGCCAGCGTCGCGGCGACCACCCCGCCGTACACCCGGCCCGGGCGCACCACGGCCGCGGCCCGCCGCGGCGCTCGCCCCTCGGAGAGGCGGCGCCACGACGGGTCGACGGACGTCTGCACGGGCCCAGTATCGAGCGCGGGGTCCTGCTGCGTGGTCAGGGGAGCGGGGTGGGGTTCGTCGGGTCGGGCGGGACGGGCACCGAGCCGCGGATGCGGTTCTGCGCCTGGCACTGGCTGGTGCAGCTCGTCGCGCCCTGCGACAGCTCGACGGCGTCCTCGCCGAGCACGCCGCCCATGCGTCCGCCGGAGGCGACGGACCAGCGGGTGGTCGTGGCGGTCTGCTCGAGCTTCGTGGCGACCTGGGGGCTGTCCTTGCCGAGCAGCATCTGGTGGGCGCCGGCGCCCGACGGCACCGCCGCGACGCCGTCCCCGACGTTGATCTTCTGCGTGTACGGGTTCGTGAAGTAGAACAGGCCCGGGCCGAGGGTGTGGGTGATCTCGACGGCCGTGGTGAACTCCGGCTCCATCTGGAAGATGCCGCCCTGCGGGGCGTCCTTCGCCTGGACCTTGAGCTTGCCGGCGGCGGTGCCGAGGATCGCGACGAGAGAGCCGTCCTGGACCTCCAGCCTCGTCAGCGACGGGCTGCGGCGCTGCGCGGCGGTCAGGGTCGGCACCTTGGACGAGAAGATCACCGTCGGCGTGGTGACCATCCGGTCGGGAGCCGCGGCGCCGGTGAGGGTGTAGTCGTACACGCCCAGGGTGGCGGGGTCGATCGTGAAGCGGGTGTTGACGCCGCTGACGACGATCGGGCTGGTCCCGACCGCGACCTTCGCGAGCTTGAGGTCCCTGCCGCGGGCCGGGTTGTACGTCGTCCCGTTGACGGTGACGGAGTAGTCGCCGGCGGCGGCCTTCGACCCGCCGCCCTCGCCCTCGTCCTCACCGCCCTTCCTTCCGGACGCCGAGGCGGGCGACGCGGTGGCGAGCACGGCGAGGGTGGTGACGAGGACGCCGACCCCCGCGGCGACGAGGCGGCTACGCCGGCGGAGGCCGGTGGTCTTCGGGGTGGTGCTGGTGGTCATCGGTGTCTCCGGTGATCGTGGCCCGTGGGGGCGCCGGGCGCGGCTGGGTGTGTCGACCGTTCTGGGTCGGGCACAGCCAAGTCGCGACGCGGTCGGAGTCACCAGACGGTCGATGGTCCTAGTACCTCGAAGACTCGCCGGCGCGCCCGAAGTCCGTGCGCAGCCAGTGGGCCAGGTCGTCGGCCGGGAGTGGCTGGCGGGGCGCGGCCGCACCGGTCTCGAGGTCGGTGAGGCGCGCGACGAGGAAGAGCCGCCAGTTCTCCCGGTCGCGGTCCCGGGCCAGGACGCACCAGCGGCCGTCGACGAGCAGGCACCGCAACGAGTCGGCGTGGCGTCGGCTGGTCGCCCCGTGCCGGTCCGTGTAGGTGAACGACACCGACCGGTCGGCCGCAGCAGCCGCGGTGAGCGGGCCGAGCAGGAAGGCGGCGCCGGGGTCGAGGGTCACGGTCTCACTGGTCGCCGCCGCGTCGTCCGCGACCGACGCCAGCCGGCGCGGGAGCACCTGTCGGAGCTTGGTCAGCGCCCGCTGAGCCGCCTCGGCGGTGGCGCCGCGCTCGACCGACCGGAGACCGACGACGAGCGCCAGCACCTCTTCGTCGTCGAACAGCAGCGGCGGCAGGCGCGTGCCGGGCGCGAGCCGGTAGTGACCGCCCGGTCCCGGCCGGCCGCGGACGGCGTAGCCGAGGGCCACCAGCCGCCGTATGTCGCGGCGCAGGGTGCGCGGGCTCGTTCCGCACCGCTCGGCGAGGTCCGCCGCCTCCCACGTGGGCCGCGACGACAGCAGGGTCAGCAGCATGAGGGTGCGCGCCGCGACGTCCGCCTCCACCACCCCAGGGTGGCAGGAGACGTGGTCAGGATCCGGCCACGTCTCGCCCTAGCGTCGGGGGCATGACCGAACGCACTCTCGGCCTGACCGCCCCGGCCGGGAACGTCGGCCGTCACCTGGTGCGCGACCTGGTCCGCGCCGGCGTGCGGCCGCGGGTGCTGTCGCACCGTCCCGGAGGCCTCCCACCGGAGCTCCTCGGCCACGTCGACGAGCTGGTCGTGGACCTCACCGATCCCGACGCCGTCCACGTGGCGCTGGACGGCGTCGACGCCCTCGGGCTCATCGTGCCGTCGGTGCCTGCGGACGACCCCGTGGCGGCGTACGACGCGATCGGCGTCGGGGTCACCGCGGCCCTCGAGGCGCACGAAGTCGGCCACGTCATCCTGCAGAGCAGCGTCGGCGCCGAGCTGCGCCACGGCGCCGGGGAGATCGACGGCCTGGCGCGAGTCGAGGAGCGTCTGGACGCGACCGGCGCCTCGGTCGTGCACCTGCGCTGCGGCTTCTTCTTCTCGAACCTGCAGCTGATGCTCGACGACCTGCGCGCCGGCGAGGTGTCCACCCTGCTGCCCACCGACCACCGCATGCCCTGGGTCGCCCCGGCGGACGTCGCCCGCGTCGCGGCCGGCTGGCTGCTGCGCGACGACTGGGCCGGTCGGCACGTGCGCGGGGTGCACGGCCCGGTCGACCTGTCCTGGGACGACGTGCTGGCCGATGTCGCCGCGGTCACCGGCCACTCCGTTGTTGCGCGCCGGGTCTCGGACGAGGGGGTGCGCTCCGGTCTGGCCGCAGCCGGGCTGACCCCGGCCCGGGTCGAGGCGGTCGTGGGCATGTCGGCAGGGCTGCGTGACGGGTTTGTCGCCGAGCAGACACGCGGGGTCACCACCACGACCGCGACGACACTCGCCTCCTGGGCGTACGACGAGCTCCGGCCGCTGCTGGCCTGAGGAGAGCGAACCGTGTGGGTTCGCCGTCGCCACGACGACAGCGAACCCCACGCGGTTCTTGCTCGGATCGTCCCGGGGTACCGGCGCACGCGTGACCGACCCGCGCCCCGACCTCGTCCGCCGCTCGCTCGACCTCGCCCTGGACAACGTGGAGGCGGGGGGCAAGCCGTTCGCCTGCGTCGTCGTGGACGCCGACACCGGCGAGGTGCTCCACGAGGCGACGAACCAGGTCAGCCAGTCGGGCGACAAGAGCGCGCACGCGGAGATCACCGCGATCCGCGAGCTCGCGGAAGCCGGCCGGACCGACCTGACGGGTTGCGACGTCTACGTCACCGCCTACCCCTGCCCGATGTGCCTCGGCGCGCTCTACTACGCCGCGCCCGAGCGGGTCGTGTACGCCGCGTCGCGCGAGGAGGAGGACCAGCACTACGAGGACGGCGGGCGCTACATGACGCTCGCGACGTTCTACGACGAGTACGCCAAGGCCCCCGCCGACCGGAACCTCCCCGCCGTCCGCGGCGAGGCCGACGGCGGCCCCGAGCCGGTCGAGCCGTTCCGGCGGTGGACGGCGGAGCACGCCTGAGCCCGACGGGCGGTCAGGCCTCCACCAGCTCCGGCGACGGCCCCGACCACAACCAGGACGCGGCGCCGGCGAAGCTGTCGCCGGTGACCAGGACCCCTCGGCCCGTGCCGGTCATCCTGCCCCGGGTGCCAGGCCTTCCGCGGAGTCCCTGAGCCGACGGGCCGTCTCGACGAGCTGGACGACGACCGCGGGGGCGCCGTCGCGTCGCCACGCCATCTGCAGCGCGACCTGCGGTGGCGAGCCGAGCAGGGGCCGGAACACCACCCCGGCCGGGCAGGCGCTCGCGTAGAACGCCGGCTGCAGCGAGACCCCGAACCCGGCCGCGACCAGCGCGAGCTGGGTGTCGATGTCACCGCCCTCGCTGACGACGTCGGGACTGAACCCGTGCCCGCGGCAGTAGGCCACGACGATGTCGGAGAACTCCACGCCGAGGTGCCGCGGCCAGCTGACGAACAGCTCGTCGGCGAGCGCGGCGGGGTCGATCGGCGAGCCCGGGCCCGCGAGCGCGTGGCCGGCCGGCAGCGCCAGCATCAGTGGCTCCGAGACAAGCGGCTCGACGACGAGCCCGGGGGTGGGGGCCGCCGCGCGGACGATGCCGACGTCGATCGACCGGTCGGCCAGCGCCCGCAGCTGCAGGGCGGTGTCCATGTGCACGAGGTCGAACCGCACGCGCGGGTGGTCGACCGTGAAGGCCCGCATCACCGCGGGCAGCACGCTGGCGAGACCGGTGCGGACGGACCCGATCGTGATCCGCCCGGTGACGCCGTGGGCGGCCTGCTGCGCCGCCTCGACCGCACGGTCGGCCTCGTGCAGCACCCGCGGCGCGGCCTGCTGCAGTGCCTCGCCGGCCAGGGTCAGCCCGACCTGGCGGGAGGTCCGCGTGAACAGGGCGACGCCGAGGTCCCGCTCGAGCAGCCGCACCTGCTGGCTCAGCGCCGGCTGGCTCAGGTGCAGGCGGGCAGCCGCCCTGCTGAAGTGCAGCTCGTCGGCGACCGCGAGGAAGACCCGGAGCCGACGCGTGTCCAGATCCATAAGTCTCAACCTATGAAAGGAGTCAAGACACGAGTCACGATCTGCTGTCGCGATCGGTCACGGTGCGACGAGGGTGGAGGTCATGAACCGCGACTTCCCGATCGTCGTCCTCGGCTGCGGCGGCCTCGGCTCCGCGGCCCTCCACTGGCTCGCGCAGGAGGCCGGCAGCGCCGTCCTCGGGCTCGAGCAGTTCGCGCTCGGCCACCACCGCGGCGCCTCGCAGGACCACTCCCGCATCATCCGGCACGCGCAGCACCAGGACGCCTACGCCGACCTCGCGCCCGCGGCGTACGACGCCTGGCACGCGGTCGAGGAGGCCTCCGGCGTCCGGCTGCTCACCCGCACCGGCGGGCTCGTCGTCGAGGACGTCGCCGCCCGCGAGGGCGTCGACACCGGCACCCGCAACATCGCCGGGTACGTCGACGTGATGCGCCGCCACGGCGTCGAGCACGAGCTCCTGGACGCCGCGGGGATCGCCGCCCGGTGGCCGCAGTTCCGGCTGTCCGGCAGCGAGCGGGGGATCTACCAGGCCGAGTCCGGGATCGTGGACGCCGCCAAGGCGAACGCCGTCCACGTCGCGCTCGCCCGCGCGGCCGGCGCGACCGTCCTCGACGAGACGCCCGTCCTCGCGCTGCGCCCGGCCGGCCCGCACGTCGAGGTCGTCACCGCCGACGAGACGTACGTCGCCGAGCGGGTCGTCGTCACGGCGGACGCCTGGACCAACCGGTTGCTGGCGGGCCTCGGACGGCAGCTGCCCCTGACGGTCACCCAGGAGCAGGTCACCTACTACGCCACGCCCCACCTGCGGGAGTTCGCGCCGGACCGCTTCCCGGTCTTCATGTGGCACGGGCGCGACAACTTCTACGGTTTCCCGGTCCACGGCGAGGTGGCGACGAAGCTCGGCCAGCACAACGGCGGCCACCCGGTCACCGCCGAGACCCGCACCTTCGAGCCCGACCCCGTCCGGGAGGAGCGCCAGCTCGCGTTCCTCGCCGAGCACCTGCCCGACTTCGCGGGCCCGCGGCTCTACACGAAGACCTGCCTCTACACGGTCCCGCCCGACCAGCACTTCGTCCTCGACACCCTGCCCGAGCACCCCGGCGTCAGCGTCGCCGTCGGTGCCGGGCACGCCTACAAGTTCGCGAGCCTGGTCGGGCAGGTCCTGGCCGACCTCGCCCTGCGCGGCAAGAGCGACCACCCGCTCGAGGACTTCCGCCTCGACCGTCCCGCCCTCACCGACCCGGAGTACACGGCGACCCTCCATGTCTGAGCCGACCACCGCACCGAGCGCCCCGACCGCGCCCCTGCCCACCCTCGAGCCCGTCACGCCCGGCTGGACCCTGCCGGCGTCCTACTACCTCGACGAACGGGTGCACGCCGCCGAGCTCGCGACCGTCTTCACCGACACCTGGCTCTTCGCCGGGCACGCGTGCGAGGTCGCCGAACCGGGGCAGTACCTGCTGTTCGAGATCGGCGACGACTCCGTGATCGTCGTCCGCGACGCCGACGGGGTCCTGCACGCCCACCACAACGTCTGCCGTCACCGCGGATCGCGGATCTGCGACGAGCCCCGCGGGCGGGTCCGGGCCCTGATGTGCCCGTACCACCAGTGGACCTACGGCCTCGACGGGCGCCTGCGGGGGGCCCGCCTGATGGGCGAGGGCTTCGCGAAGGACGGCGTCCGGCTCGGCGCCGTCGCGGTGCGCGAGCTCGCTGGCCTCGTCTTCGTGTCGCTCGCGGACGCGCCCCCGTCGTTCGACGCGATGGCCGCGGCGGTCACCGCCCAGCTCGGGCACCACCGACTCGACCGGGCGCGGGTGGCGCACCGTGCGTCGTACTCGGTGCGCGCGAACTGGAAGACGCTCGTCGAGAACAACCGCGAGTGCTACCACTGCCGCAGCAACCACCCGGAGTTCCTGGAGTCGAACTTCGAGTTCGGCAGCCACGGCGACCCCCGGCGCAACGACACGTACGACGACACGCTGGCGGCGGCGTACGCACGGTGGCGCGCCGACGGCCTCGAGCCGGCGGACGTCAGCTTTCCCGGGGACGAGGGGTTCCGCGTCAGCCGGCTGCCGCTGCGCGACGGGTTCGTCACCGAGACGATGGACGGCGCCCCGGTCGCGCCGCCGATGGGGCAGGTGGGCGGCTCGCCGGGCAGCCTGCGGCTCATCACGCTGCCCACGATGTGGGCGCACGCCAACCTCGACTACGCCATGACGACCCGGCTCACGCCCGTCGGGGCGGACCGCACCGACGTCGACGTCTGCTTCCTCGTCGACGCCGACGCGTCGGACGACGACGTCGACCTGGAGCGGCTGACGACGGTGTGGACGGCGACCAGCGAGCAGGACTGGGCGCTCTGCGAGGCCAACGCCGCCGGCATCCGCTCCCGCGGCTACCTCCCCGGACCCCTCTCGCCGGTGGTGGAGGCGTCGGTGCAGCACTTCGTGGACTGGTACCTGCGCCGCCTCACCGGCTCGCGCACCCCACGCACGTCCGCGACGTCGGCCTGACCTCGAGGCGGCCCTCCGGGATGGCGGCCCCACAGACCTCGCAGACGCCGTACGACCCGGAGGCGAGCCGGTCGAGCGCGGCGTCGACCTCGGCGAGGTGGGCCCGAGCCCGCCGTGCCAACGACGAGACCTGGGAGCGCTCGAACGCGATGGTCGCGCCCTCCGGGTCGTGCTCGTCGTCCGCGTTGGTGTCCCTCGACGCCGCGACGACCGCGTCGTGCTCGTCGGTCAGGGTGCGCAGGCGCACCAGCGTCAGCTCCCGGTCGGCCAGGAGCAGGTCGCGGGCCCCCTCGTGCACGCCGGGCTACCGCGGGTCGCTGAGGACGTCGCGCCAGGAGTGCTCGGGGGAGTAGCCGAGCACCCGACGGGCCTTCTCGATGGAGTAGAAGGTCTCGTCGGGACCCATCTCGCGACGCACCTCCACACCGTCGTAGAAGTCACGGATGATCTCGTCGGTCTTCGCGGCGACCGACATGTCCGCGTTGGCCACGTTGAACACCTCGTAGCCGAGCCCGTCGGTCTCCAGGCAGAGACGGACGAGCTGCGCGAGGTCGCGGGTGTCGATGTAGGCGAACACGTTGCGGCGACGCAGCGAGGGGTCCTCCAGGTAGTCACCGAAGTACTGCTCGTACTCGTGCGGCTCGATCACGTTGTTGATCCGCAGGCCGTAGACGTCCGCGCCGGTGCGCTGCTGGAACGACCGTGACACCGCCTCGCCGGCGACCTTCGACATCGCGTAGGCGTCCTCGGGGACGGTCGGGTGCTCCTCGTCGACCGGCACGTACTCCGGCTTGCGGTCGCCCTGCCCGAAGCAGATGCCGTACGTGGTCTCCGACGAGGCGAACACGACCTTGCGGATGCCCAACCGGGTGGCGGCCTCGAGCACGTTGTAGTGGGCGAGGATGTTCGTCCGGAAGGTCTCGGAGTCACTTTCGAGCATCGGCCGCGGGATCGCCGCGAAGTGCACCACCGCGTCGTACGACGGGTCGTAGGGCTCGTGGTCGAGCTGGCCCTGGTTCGACGGTGCGGCCAGCGCGGAGTAGACCTGCCCGACGTCGGTCAGGTCGACCCGCAGGTCGTCGACGCCGTCCGTGCCGAGCGGCTCCAGGTCGGCGTTCGTGACCTGGTGCCCCTGCTCGACGAGGTGCTCGACGACGTACTTGCCGGCCTTGCCGGTGCCTCCGGTGAAGAAGATGCGCATGGGTGGTCAACGGGTCGGCCCGCCACGCCTGTTCCCGACCGTCCGGCCGGTGGACGATCCGAGGTGGTCGAGCACGTCGTCCTGAGGTGGTCGAGCACGTCGTCCTGAGGTGGTCGAGCAGCGAGGAGCCCTGGCGACGAGCGCGTCGAGACCGCCGACCACCCGGGGGTGGCCTCCCCGAGACGGGAAGTGTGGTGGGGGGGGGGGGGGGCGGGGGGGGGGGGGCGCCCCCCCCCCCGGCGCCCCCGCCCCGCAGGGGGGGCCCGGGCCGCCCGC
>NZ_JAKUHT010000008.1 GCF_022436705.1 Nocardioides sp. CFH 31398
CCCCCCGCCGGGGGGGGCGCGCCCCGCGGGGGGGGGGGGGCCCGGCCCGCCCCCCCCCCCCCCCCCCCCCCCCACCACAGTTCGGCCCCGCAACGTCGTCGGTCGGCTCAGCGCACGTGCGGCCGGTAGACGAGCTCCTGCGTGCGGCCGTCGAGGGTGCGGGTCTCGAGCAGCTCCAGGTCGAGGTCCCCGGCGGCCGCGAGCACGGGATCGGTGCCGGTCGCGGCGGCCACGAGGGGGAAGACGGTCACCTGCAGACGGTCCACGAGCCCGGCGCGCAGCAGGGAGCCGTTCAGCGACAGGCTGCCGTGCGAGCGCAGGGGGACGTCCGACTCCGCCTTGAGCCGCTCGACGACCTCCGCGGCGTCACCCCGCTCCACGGTGACGTCGGGCCAGTCCTGCGGCCCGTCGAGGGTCGACGACACGACCGTGGCGGGCGCGGACCGCATCCGCGCGACCCAGCCGTCCAGGGCCTCCGGGCGCTCGTCGCGCAGCATGTCCACGAACTGCCGGAACGTCGTCGCGCCGAACACCGTGCGCGGGCCGCCGTCGAACAGGCGCTCGCGGTGGGCCAGCAGCTCCGGGCCCTGCTTGCCGAAGTAGCCGCCCCAGTCGCCGGGCGGGGCGTAGGAGCCGTAGCCGTCGAGGCTGCTGAAGAGGTCGACGGTGTACGTCGCGGTCATGGGTCCTCCCGAGGGTGCGGTGGTCTGCAGCGGGGACGACCCCTCGACCGCGCCGGACTCATCGGCGCGTCTCTCGCAACAGATGCGGGCCCTCGCGCGTCGTAGGGGTGTGACGGGTCCGGACTTCGACGCGTGGGTCGCGCAGCGCGGCGACGCGCTGCTGCGCCTGGCCTACCTGCTCACCGGCAGCCGGGCCGACGCCGAGGACGTCGTCCAGGACGTGCTCGTCCGCGCCCTGCCCCGGTGGGAAGGGATCGCCGCCGCGGACGACGTCGACGCCTACGTGCGGCGCATGGTCGTCAACGCCCACACCTCGTGGTGGCGCCGGTGGCGCAAGCGGGAGACCCCGGTCGAGCAGGTGCGTGACCGTGCCGTCGAGGAGGCCAGACTCCGCGACGACGACCTGTGGCGCGCCTGCCTGGCGCTGCCCGCCGACCAGCGCGCGGCCGTGGTGCTGCGCTTCTACGAGGACCTGTCGTACGCCGAGATCGCGGCCCTGACCGGGGTCCGCGAGGGGACCGTGCGCTCGCGGGTCTCCCGCGGGCTCGCCGTCCTGCGAGCGCGGGTCGAGACCCTGGAGGACGTCCGGTGACCGACCTCGAGACCCGCCTGCGGGAGTCGCTGCAGCGCGCCGCTGCCGACGCCCCGACCGCAGTCGGACTGGCCGTGCGGGTGCGGGCCCGGCGACCCCGTCGTACGGCGCTCGCCTGGACGACCGGGGTGCTGGTCGCTGCGGTGGTGGTGCTCGTCGCGGTCGTGCCGCGCCTGATCGGCAGCACCGGGGGCGAGGTCGGGGTGTCCGACTCGTCGTCGGCTCCCCAGACCTCCGATGACCGGTGGCGCGACGTCCGGCTCACGGAGGGCGGGGAGAACCCGATCGAGCTGGAGCTGCCGGAGGACTTCCCGGAGGGTGGGGTCACTACCTTCCCCGCGAGCGAGCGGGACCGGCTGCGGCCCCCGGGCAGCGTGCGCACGGGCATCGACAGCGTGTTCGGGCAGGTGCTGGTCGGGAACACCGTGGTGTGGGTCGACGTGCTCGACTCGCCGAGGACCGTCCGGCGCGTCCTAGCCTCCGCGCGCCCCGGCGGAACCTCCGCCGTCGACGTGACCGGCTGGGAGACCGAGACGGTCGCCGACTCCTCCGGCGAGATCACGGTGCAGGTGCCGGACGACCCCCGGGTCGAGGTCCTGCTGTCGCCGGGTCTGCCGGACTGCGACCCGGGTCGGTTCCCGGCCCGGCCGGACGACCGGGGCGGGTGGGCCGCGTACCTGTGCCGGGACCGGTTCGTCACCGTCCGCGCCCCGACGCAGGCCCTGGCCGACGTCGTCGCGGCGACGGTGAGGGGCTACTGACCCGCCGGATGACCAATGTCGGCGGGTGGGGCCAGGATGGACGGCATGGAACGCGTCTGGACCCTCACCGACACCGCCGTCACCGTCACCCTCGTCGACTTCGCCGACCCGGCGCTCGCGGGCGAGCCCGACGTCCGGGAGCGCGGCGTCCGCCTCGAGGTGCGCCCGGTGACCTGGTCGACGACCGGGTCCATCTACTCCTCGCCCGCGATGACGATCGAGCCTGCCGTGCTCCGGGTCGACCTGCTGGAGTCGGCGCCCGGTGCGGCGGACCGGATGCACTGGCACCCGCAGATGTCCGACGGCGAGCCGGGCGACCGCGAGTTCGACCGGTCCATGGTCGCCGACCCGGTCGGCTGGACCCGCGAGCTCCTGACCACCCTGGACGACCGGGTGGGGGCCGACGCCGCCGCCGAGATCCGCGGCGCGACCGAGGAGGTCCTCGTCGAGGTCGAGCGGACGCTCGCGCAGGCCCGCCTGCCGTGGCCGGACGTCGTCCACGACGAGCGGGGCCTGGCGGTCGGCTGACCGCCGTCGCATGAGCCACCAGCTGCTGCTCGTCGCCGGGGCGGCGCTCGCGATCATGATCGCCGCGTCGGTGTTCTCCCGGCGCACGGGCGTGGCGGCCCCGCTGCTGCTGGTCGGCCTCGGCATCGCGGTCAGCTACGTGCCGGCCTCGCCGGTCATCCGGCCCGACCCGGAGCTCGTGCTGACGGGGGTGCTGCCGCTGCTGCTGTACTCCTCGGCGGTCAACCTCCCCGTCATCGACGTCCGCCGGAACCTCGGCCTGATCACCTGGCTGTCGGTGGTGATGGTGGTCGTCCAGGCGGTGGTGATCGGCGCCGCCGTCCACCTCGTCTTCCCCGACGTCTCCCTCGCGCTGGGCATCGCGCTGGGGGCGGTGGTCAGCCCGACCGACGCCGTCGCCGCGACCGCCGTCGGCCGACGGCTCGGGCTCCCGCCGCGGGTGATGACCGTGCTGGAGGGGGAGAGCCTCGTCAACGACGCCTCCGCCCTGGTGGTGCTGCGCACGGCGGTCGCCGTCCTCGCCCTCACCGGGGAGTTCTCTCTGGGGGCGACGGCGGTGGAGTTCGGCTGGGCCGTCCTCGGCGCCGGGCTGATCGGTGGGGTGGTCGGCGTCCTGACCGTCCGGCTGCGGCAGCGGCTCGACGACCCGGTGCTGAACACGACGATCTCCTTCGCCGTCCCGTTCCTGGCCTTCCTCCCCGCGGAGTCGCTCGAGGCGTCCGGGGTGCTGGCGGTGGTGGTCGCCGGGCTCGTGACCGGTGCGCAGGGCAGCCACCGCTTCAGCGCGGAGGACCGCCAGACCCAGGGCACGACCTGGACCACCGTCAGCTTCGTGCTGGAGTCCGCCGTCTTCCTCGCGATGGGCTACCAGCTGCCGCAGCTCGTGGACGACGTCCGTGGCGAGACCACGGTCGGGGCGATGACCGGGCTCGTGGTGCTCGTGCTGGGTCTGCTGGTCGTCCTGCGGTTCGCGGGCCTCGCGTGGCCCGTCCTCCAGGGGCGTCGGGGTGGACGCCGGGAGGAGCGCCGCCGGCTGCGCGACCGGTTCGACGCGTTCGAGGAGCACCTCGACGCACTGAGCCCCGAGACCGAGCGGCAGGAGAAGCGGGTCTCGTGGGCCCGGCACCGTCTCGCGCGGAGCCGCGCGGACGTCGCCTTCGAGGAGCGCGAGCCCCTCACGGGGCGTGGCCTCCTCGTCATCGCCTGGGCGGGCATGCGTGGGGTCGTGACCGTGGCGGCCGTCCAGACCATCCCGGACGACGTCCCGCAGCGGGCGACGATCGTCCTCGCCGCCTTCCTCGTCGCCCTGGTCACGCTGGTGGCCTTCGGGCTGACCCTGCCCGCGGTCATCCGTCGCACCGGGCTGGAGGCGGTGAGCGCCGAGGACCAACGGGACGCCGTCCACGCCCTGCTGCGGCAGGTCGGGACGACGGCGCTGGAGACCGTCGGCCCACCCGAGAGCCTCGAGGTCGACGGCGACAGGATCGACCCGCAGGTGGCCGCGACGATGAAGGAGCGGATCCTGCCCCGTCTCGTCGCCGGTGTCCGCGAACGGCGGGAGGCGCCGGCCGGGGTGATCGAGCAGAGCCTCAGCGTCCAGCGGATCTACCTCGACGCGATGCGCGACGCACTGGCCGCCGAGCGACGGATCGGTGCCTACCCGTCCGCGACCTACCGGCGGGTCGAGTCGATGCTGGACACCATGGAGCAGCGGCTGCAGCCGGGGCTCTGACTACCGCACGGGATCCTCGCCGTCCACCACGACGGTGTCGACCGTGCCCGGGACGGCAGCCCAGACGATAGAACGGCCCGGGGCGAGGGTCGTGTCGACCGCGCCCTCGACGGACTCGCCGTCGCTCGTCACGAACCGCGCGCTGGTCACGTCGCCCCGTCTGACGAGGGCGACCGCCAGGCTGGGGGCGCCACCACGGGCGTACTGGTCCGGTCGCGTCACCGCGACCCCACCCGGCCCCGTCGGCCGCTCGAGGACGTAGCTGACTCCCGACCGGCTGAGCAGGACGGGGCGGCACCCCTCGATCGCCACGCCGGGGTCGCAGCCGATCCGCCACTCCCCGGCGGCGACCCGGACCCCGCCGCCCGCGAGTGCCCGGAGGTCGGCGTCCCCGGCGTTCGCCCGGTCCTGGAACTCGGTCCAGGCCCGCCACAGCCAGCGCGGGAAGGTGTCGGTGGCGAATCCGGACGGGGTGACGTAGTGGTCGACACCCAGGCCGAAGGCGCCCTCGACCCGGTCGTACCCCGAGGCGGGCGGCTGGAGGTCGGGGTCGGCGACCCGCGGGTCCGGCAGGTCGACCTGGGTGGGGGAGGACCGCACCGCGCCCGGGACCTCGGCGAGGATGCGCTCCTGGAGGGCGGCGAGGTCGCCGGGCAGGTCGGGGGAGGCCGTGATCGGCTGGTCGGTGGCCTCCGGGTCCTCCGACCGGGAGGGCGACGGCGCTGCCGGGGCAGGGGCGGAGTCGTCCTGCCCGGCCACGAGGGCGGCGGGCACGCCACCGACGAGGACGACGGCCAGCACGGCACCCGTCACCGTGAGGGCGCGCTGGCGGGCACGCCGGCGGCGACCCTCGCTGCGGATGGCCCGCAGGCGGTCGGCCGGCAGCGCAGCCGGGGAGCCGGCGTGCAGCGCCCGCTCCAGGCGGTCGGCGAGGTCGGTCATGGGCGGGTCCTCAGGTCGTCGCGCTCGGCGTCCAGGCCGAGCCGGAGCTTGACGAGCGCGCGGGACAGCGTGCTCTTGACGGTGCCGCGGGAGACCCCGAGCTCGGCGGCGGTGTCGGCCTCGGAGAGGTCGAAGTAGTGGCGCAGGACGACGACCCGGCGCTCCTTGACGCTCAGGTCGCCGAGCAGGCGGACGAGGTGGTCGCGGTCGGCGACGGTGTCGGGGTCGTCGCCCCGCTGCAGGTCGTCGGCAGCGAGCAGGGCGTCACCCCCGACCTCCGTCACGCCGTGACGGCGCCGGAAGCGGTCGATGTTGTGGTTGACGAGCACCCGGCGGGCGTAGGCGAGCGCGTCGCCCCGCCGGATGCGACCCCAGCGGGCGTAGGTCCTCACCAGGGCCGTCTGGGCGAGGTCCTCGGCGAGGTGGTCGTCACTGCACAGCAGGTACGCCGACCGCCGCAGCCGCGGCCACGCCGCAGCGGCGAACTCGTCGAACCCGACGTCCCCGCCCACGTCCCACCCCCGTCCGTGTCCCACCCTGTCCCTCACCCCCACGCGGGTGAACCCCGCGGGGTTGAGTGGTGGAGACCCGGGTCCTGACGTCTGTGGAGAGCCGTTCGCCAGTGTCGGCGGTCGAGCATATGTTCGAATCATGGTCAGGGACGACGAGCAGCAGGCGGGTCGGTGGGGCGTCGGCGCGCACCCGCTGCTCACCGCTGCCTCGTCGCTGACCACCGCCCTGGCGGCGGCGCACGGGGCGATCGACGCCGGTTCCGACCCGTCCTGGCTCGCGCCGGCAGATCAGGGCGAGCTGCTGACCTCGTTGGGTCGTGCGCAGGCCAGCCTGGACGCACTGCTGATGCGGACCCTGACCGCCTGCTCCGGGGCCGACTCGATCGCCGCCGACACGGCTTGCCGTTCGGCGGCGGACTGGCTCGGCGGCGAGCAGCACACCCGCGCCAACCGGCTCCACGCCGCCACCACGCTCGGCACCGCACTGACCCGGTGGCCGCGGCTTGCGGCTGCCCTGGCCGCGGGCGAGATCATCACCGACCACGCCCGCGCCGCCGTGGAGGCCCTCGACCGGCTACCGCGGACCGGCGACGACGCCCTCGACCCCGACACCCTGAGCCGTGCCGAATTGGTGATGCTCGGTCACTGCGGTGAGTTCACGCCGCCCCAGATCCGCACCCTCGGCGCGCGGCTGCTCGAGGCCGTCGCCCCCGACGTCGCCGAGCGTCTCGAGGCGAAGCGCCTCGCCGACGAGGAACGCCGAGCCCGCCGCGAGACCACCTTCTCGATGTCCCGCACCGGCCGTGGCACCCGGCGGTTCCGCGGGGAGATCCCCGAGCTGCACGCCTCCATCCTCGACAACGCCCTACGCGCACTGACCAACCCGCGCCGTAGCCACCTCGACGGCGGCATCCCCTTCGACGAGGGACCGTGGGGCGAGACGGCACAGGACGGCGACCCGGTCCACGACGGTCGGCGGCTCACCGACTCCCAAAGACTCGGCCAGGCGTTCTGCACCCTGATAGAGAACCTCGCGACCGACCGGCTCCCCACGCACGGCGGCTCCCCGGTCACCGTCGTGGTCACCATCACCGAGGAGACCCTCCGCCAGGAAGCCACCGAGCACGGCTACACCGGCTACGGCACCACCACAGGAGGCGCCCCCGTCTCCGTGGGCGAGGCCATCCGGCTGGGCTGCCTGCACGGGGTGCGCGGCTGGGTCGTCTCCGGCGACGGCGAGACCCTCCACCTCGGCCGCACCCGCCGCCTGCACACCGGACCCCAACGCCTCGCCCTCGAGCTGCAACACCCCACCTGCCAAGCCCGCGGCTGCGACGTCCCCGCCGCCTGGTGCGAGACCCACCACCGCCACGCCTGGGCCGAAGGCGGCCACACCAGCGTCGACGACGGCGCCCTGCTCTGCCCCCACCACCACCACCGCACCCACGACCCGAAGTACGAGACCCGCTGGCACCCCGACGACACCGCCACCTTCCACCGCAGGTGCTGAGGGTCGGCACCCACCGGTTGACTGGGGTCATGGCGACGCAGCTGCTGCTCATGGCCGACACGCACCTGCCGAAGCGCGCCCGCGACCTGCCGGCGCAGCTCTGGGAGGAGGTCGAGCGTGCCGACGTCGTCGTGCACGCGGGGGACTGGGTGGACGTCGCGCTGCTCGACGAGCTCGAAGCGCGGTCCCGTCGTCTGGTGGGGGTGTTCGGCAACAACGACCACGGCGTGCTGCGGGAGCGCCTCCCCGAGGTCGCCCGGGTCGAGCTCGAGGGGGTCCGGCTCGGGGTCGTGCACGAGACGGGGGACAAGTCCGGCCGCGAGAGGCGGTGCTCGGCGGCCTACCCGGACCTGGACGTGCTGGTCTTCGGGCACAGCCACATCCCCTGGGACACCAGCACGGACACCGGGTTGCGTCTGCTGAACCCGGGGTCCCCGACCGACCGTCGGCGTCAGCCGCACTGCACCTACATGACCCTCACCGTGGACGACGGCACGCTCGGCGCGGTCGTGCTGCACCGCCTGCCGACACGTGCGGGCTGAGGTACGACGCTCCAGGAGAACGGGACGGCATGCCACCGATCGCCGTCGACGAGGGCGGCCAGGTCGTCCTGGGAGACGCGCAGTCCGGTGAACACCTCCGCCATGGCGACCGCGACTGCGAACGGGTCCATGTCGGGGTCGTGCTCGTCGTCCTCGCTCGTCAGGCGGGATCGGCCTTGGCGGAGACCGGCTCCGGGAGCGGACGCCGCGGCGTCCCTCTCGCTCCAGACATCAGGGCTTGCCGAGACGGCAACAAGGTTTGCGACCATCGGCGGGCGGGCCCAGGGTGGAGCCATGAGCCACGACCACGGCACGCAGCCGAGCCACGACACCGACACCGACACCGACTTCTTCGAGCCTGCGGGCTGGGAGGACCGGTACGCCGGGGACGCCACGATCTGGAGCGGTGACGCCAACCCGCAGCTCGTGGCCGAGGCCGCCCGCCTGTCGCCGGGCACGGCCCTCGACGTCGGCTGCGGCGAGGGGGGTGACGTCGTGTGGCTCGCCCGCCGCGGCTGGCGCGTCACGGGGGCCGACTTCGCCGCCAACGGTCTCGCCCGGGCCGCGGCGCACGCCGAGCGGGCCGGAGTCGCCGAGGCCTGCGACTGGTGGCAGGTCGACGCCCGGTCCTTCGACGCCGGCGGGCGCACCTGGGACCTGGTCACTACCCACTTCCTGCACCCGCCGGAGGCCGGCATGGTGGACGTGGCCGCGCGCCTCGCCACCGCGGTGGCGCCCGGGGGGCACCTGCTGGTCGTCGGGCACGCCCCGTCGCCGGTGTTCACCCAGCTCGACGAGCGCCGCGCGAACGCGATGTGGCACGCCGCCGACCTCGTGGGGTCGCTGCCCGAGGACTTCGAGGTCGTCGTCGCCGAGGAGCGGCCCCGCACCGCCGTGCGCGACGGCGTCACGCACGAGATCGAGGACGCGACCCTGCTGGCGCGTCGACGGGCGTGACCGGCGCCGGCGGCGCCGAGGCGGCGTCGTCGCGGGCCACCACCCACGTCGCGCCGAGCGCGAGCGTGAGCCCGGCGACCGTGAGTGCGGTGACGGGCTCGCCGAACGCCGCCGCAGCCCACACGGTGGTCACCGGCGGCACCAGGAACATCAGGGCGTTGACCGTCGTCACGCCGTTGCGCTCGAGCAGCCACCAGTAGAGGCCGTACGCCGCCAGCGTGGGCACGGCGGCCAGCCAGGCGATCGTCCACCAGAACACCGGCGTCGCGGGCGGGACCACGGCCCCCGCCGCGAGCGCGACGACGGCGAAGACGACGGTGGACGCCGTCGTGTGGATCGCCAGGCGCTCCATCGGCGGCACCGGCGCGGGGGTGCGTCGCTCCAGGAACGTCGCGGCGACGAGGCCGGCCATGCCCAGCAGCGGCACGGCGTACGCCGCGGTGGGCGCGCTGCCCCCGGCGGACGCGTCCGCCGCCACGACCAGCCCGACCCCGACGGCACCGACGGCGAGCGCACCCCACTGCCGCACGCCCACCGCCACCCCGAGCAGCGGGCCCGCGAGGGCGGCCACGACCAGCGGCTGCACGCCGTCCATCAGGGAGGTCGTCCCGCTGTTCACGCCGAGGGCGAGGGCGCCGTACACGCCGCCCAGGTAGACCGCCTGGGACAGCAGACCGATCAGCACGTGCCGCCCGGTGGTGGCGGTGCCGCCGCCGCGGCGGGCCCGACCGAGGTGCCGGACCAGGAACGGTGCGAGCAGCAGGGCCGCCGGCAGCGACCGCCACAGCAGCAGCGTCGTCGCCCCGACCTGCTCCAGCGCCCACGCCGGACCGACGAAGCCCGACGACCAGGAGACGACGAACGCCGCGCCGAGCAGCGTGGTGACGACGGGGGTCGGTATACCGATCGGTCTACTCATGGGGACCAAGGTACACCGATCGGTATAGTGACGCCATGACCCTGCAGGAGATCGAGTGGACGCCGAAGGCGCGAGCGGTCCTGGCCGCGGCGGACGAGCTGTTCTACGCGCGCGGCATCCACGCCGTCGGCGTCGAGCTGGTCGCCGAGCGCGCCGGGGTCACGAAGAAGACCCTCTACGACCGGTTCGGGTCGAAGGACCGCCTGGTGGTCGCCTACCTGGAGGGGCGCACCGCCCGGTGGCGCGTGGTGCTCGAGGAGCACCTCGAGGCGGCCGGCGATGACCCGGAGACGCGCCTCTCGGCCGTCTTCGACGCCTCGGCCGCCTGGGCCGCCAGCGACGGCCCGCGTGGCTGCGGGATGATCAACGCCCACGCCGAGATCACCGACCCGGCCCACCCGGCCTACGCCGTGATCACGGGCGAGAAGGCGTGGATGCTCGCGTTGTTCGCCGACATCGTCGGGGACCACGCCGCCCCCGCGGTGATGCTGCTGCATGAGGGCGCGCTCTCGGCGTCGGGGATGGGCGCCGTCCCCGACGCGTTCGCGGTCGCGCGGGACGCCGCGCTCCGACTGGTCGAGGTGTAGCCCCAGCGACGGGGTGGAACGGTGTCGGCATGAAGTACGTCCTGGCCACCCTCAGCGGGGTCTTCCTCGCCGTCGCCCTCGTGCTCGTGCTGCTGAGCCTGTCCCAGCTCGACGAGGACTACGACACCGAGACCAGCGAGGAGTGCACGACGGTGCCGGTCCCCGGCGGGGGCGGGGGCAGCACGCAGAGCTGCACCGGCACCGAGGAGGCGGGCGGCCAGGTCGTGCTCGCCCTGGCCGGGGCGGGCTTCCTCGTCTCCGGGGCGCTCCTCGCCGTGGCGTCGGTCAACGTCCCAGGCCCCCAGCGGCCGGTCGCAGCGGCCCCCGCGCCGTGGCAGGGTCCGCCGCCGCGCCGGTGAGGGCCCGGGGCCGGCTCAGACGTCGGCGACGAGCGGGGCGACCTCGGTGCCGAGCAGCTCGATGCCGCGCAGCAGGTCGTCGTGCGCGAGGCGCGGGTTCGTCATCTGGATCGACAGGCGGTCGACGCCGCCCAGCTGCTCCGAGACGCGACGGATCTTGTCCGCGACCTCGGTCGGGTCGCCGAGGAAGAACGCGCCGTCCGGCCCGGCGGTGTTGTCGAACTGCAGTCGGCTGGGCTGCCGGAAGCCGCGCTCGGCGGAGATCTTCGCGAACATCTCGTGCCAGCCCGGGTAGATGGTGTCGGCGGCCTGCTTGTGCGACTCGCCGACGAACCCGAAGACGTGCAACCCCACCTTGAGCCGGGACGGGTCGTGCCCGGCCTGGGCGCCGGCGCGGCGGTAGAGGTCGACGAGCGGCGCGAACTGGCGGGGCTCGCCGCCGATGATCGCGATCATCAGGGGCAGGCCGAGCAGCCCGGCGCGGGCGAACGACTCCGGGGTGCCGCCGACGCCGACCCAGATCGGCAGCTGCTCCTGCACGGGCCTCGGGTAGACGGCCTGGTTCGTCATCGCCGGGCGGTGCCGACCGGACCAGGTGACCTCCTCCGAGTCGCGGATCTTCAGGAGGAGCTCGAGCTTCTCGGTGAAGAGCGAGTCGTAGTCGGCGAGGTCGAGACCGAACAGCGGGAACGCCTCGGTGAACGAGCCGCGCCCGACGACGAGGTCCATCCGGCCCCCCGAGATGAGGTCGAGGGTCGCGAACTGCTGGAACAGCCGGACCGGGTCCGTCGCGCTGAGGACGGCGACCGCGCTGCCGAGGCGGATCCGCTCGGTCCGCGCGGCGGCGGCGCCGAGGATCACCGGGGGAGCGGAGTCGTAGTACTCACGCCGGTGGTGCTCGCCGATGCCGAACGAGTACAGGCCGACCCTGTCGGCGAGCTCGATCTCCTCCAGCAGGTGCGCCATGCGCTCCTGCGGACCGATCAGGCGCTCGGTGGCGGGGTCGGTGACGGCGGCGACGAAGCTGTCGATTCCCAGGTGCATGACATGTCAACCAATCGTGGACGGGTCTATTCCGGGCGGGAGGCGCCCGCCGACCGGCGGCGTCGGACGTCGGCGACGAGGTCGGCCGCCGCGCCCTCCCAGGTGGGGTGGGTGAAGGTGAAGCCCGCGTCGAGCAGCCGCCCGGGGACGACGCGGCGGCTCTTGAGCAGCAGCTCGGTGTCGGTCCGCAGGGCGAACGCGCCGACCTCGGCCATGAACCGGGTGGCGGGCAGGCCGACCCGGCGTCCCCAGGCGCGGCGCAGCGTGCGCATCAGGTCGCGCTGGCGCACCGGCCCCGGGGCGGCCAGGTTCACCGGCCCCTCGATCTCCTCGTGGGCCACCAGGAACTCGACGGCGCGGACGAGGTCGTCGCCGTGCAGCCACGAGACCCACTGACGACCGCCGGCGACCGGTCCGCCGAGACCCAGCCGGGCGAAGCCGAGCAGGTAGTCGAAGACCCCGCCGCGGTCGGGCGTCATCACCATGGCCGCGCGCAGCGCGACCCGCCGGGTCCGGGGCGTGCTCGCCGCCGCCTGCGTCTCCTCCCAGCGCCGGGCGATGCGTACGGAGTACTCCCAGTAGAGCGGGACGTCGTGCTCCTCCCCACCGATGACGCCGGTCGCCTCGTCGTGGGCGGGCTCGCCCGGCCGGGAGCGCGCGTCGGCGTAGATGGTGGCGGTGCTCATCTGCAGCCACACCGCCGGCGGGTCCGCGGCCCGGGCGATCGCCTCGCCGACGACGCGTGTCGACCCGACGCGCGAGTCCATCATCTGGCGCAGGTTGCGGTCGGTGTAGCGACAGCTCACCGTGCGTCCGGCGAGGTTGACCACGACGTCGGCGCCGTCGACCTCGCCGGCCCAGGGTCCGAGGGTGCGACCGTCCCAGACGACGTGACGCACGCCGGGCTCGAGCGTCTCGGGGTGTCGGCTGAGGACGACGACGTCGTGGCCGGAGGCGACGAGGGCGCGCCGCAGGTGGCCGCCGACCTGGCCGGTGCCACCGGGGAGGACGTACTTCACGACTCCGAGCCTCCCACCGGACGGCGTCCGCGGGAGCGTCGGCTCAGAAGTCGAAGCCGCCGAAGTCGAAGCCCCCGCCGGCGTCGGCGCTGCCCGAGGCGTCCATGCCGCCCCAGTCGCCGCCGCCGTCACCGCCGTCACCGCCGCCGACGTCGCCGCCGCCCATGTCGCCCCCGTCGCCGTAGCCGGAGTCGAAGCCGCCGTACGGCATCATCATCGAGGTCAGGAACATGGCGGGCAGGATGCCGCTCATGACGAAGCCTCCGAAGTAGCCCTGCGCGTACGCGCCGTACGCCGGCCCGGCCTCGTAGTAGGGCACCATCCGGTTGCCGTCGCGGACCTTGCGGACGTCGGGCTCGGCACCCTGGCGGACCCGGTCGGCGTCCGCGGCGCAGACCGGCACCTCGCGCTCCACGCCACCGGGCGGGGCCCAGTTGATGTCGCGGTCGGCGGGACCGTGGTTCGGGTTGAAGAAGCACGGCGGACGGCGGGTCGGGAGCTCGCGGCCGTCGCGACGGGCCAGCACGCACGCCATCGCGTAGCGGCCGTCCTCGAGCGCGGTCGTGACCGCCTTCAGGTCGTCGGCCTGCTGGGCGTCCTTCAGCAGCTGCTTGGCCTGCTCGTAGGAGTCGAGCGCGCGCTGGTAGTCCTGACGCATCGCGGTGTCGAGCTCGTCGGTGAGCGTCTCGATGTGCAGGTCGGACAGCTCCTCGCCGAAGCGGGTGACGTCCTCGTCGACCGGCACGCGGACCTTGCGGAACGACTCGGCGGCCTCGAGCTCGCGCTTCTGGGTGGCCCGACGGCCGGACACGTAGGCGATGCCGCCGAACGCCGCGGCGAGCACGAGAAGCAGGATGAGGAGCTCCATGTCCTGAGTCTACGGACCGTCTGTGAAGTACAGGCATGTAGTTATGTCAGAACTCTGGTGTGACTGGTGTGACGCATGGTGCTCTTGTGGTCATGCGACTCACCGTCCGGATGCTCACGCCGCTCCTGCTCTCGGCCGCCCTCGTCGCCGCGACCGTCGTCGGCGCCCAGCCCGCCCGGGCCTCGGTCGAACCGATCACGCTGACCGGGCACGGGTACGGCCACGGCATCGGGATGTCGCAGTACGGCGCCTACGGAGCGGCTCGACAGGGCCTGTCGTACGGCCGGATCGTGGCCTTCTACTACCCGGGCACGAAGCCCGGCCGCACCGACGGCCGCATCCGGGTGCAGATCTCGTCGGACGGCGGCGGCGACGTCGTCGTCGAGCCGCGCCGCGGGCTGCGGGTGCGGGACCTGGCGAACGGGCGCACCCGCGCGCTGCGCGACAACGGGGCGCGGCTGTGGCGGCTGAAGACCAACGGCTCGGGCGAGACCCTCGTCGGGTTCCGCGACGCCCGCCAGTGGCGCTTCTTCACCCGGCTCGACGGCCGGGGCGAGCTCGACGCGCGGGGCGCGGTCCTCGCGCTGCACACGCCGTCCGGGGTCCGGCGCTACCGCGGGGCCCTGCGGCTGGCGGCCGGGGACACGGTCAACGTGCTCGGGATCGACAACTACCTGAAGGGCGTGGTGCCGACCGAGATGCCGTCGTCCTGGCACCCGCAGGCGCTGCGCGCGCAGGCCGTCGCCGCCCGCAGCTATGCCGCCTGGGAGCGCCGCAACCCGCGCGCCGCCCACTTCGACGTGTACGACACCGTCGCCAGCCAGGTGTACGGCGGCTTCGGCGCCGAGGCCGCCTCCACCAACGCCGCCGTCGAGGACACCGCCGGCCGCATCCGCACGTCCGGCGGCCGGCCCGCCTTCACCCAGTTCTCCTCGTCCAACGGCGGCTTCTCGGCGCCGGGCTCCCAGCCCTACCTGAAGGCCCGTCGCGACCCGTACGACGGGTGGTCGGGCAACCCGAACCACGACTGGTCGGTCCGGGTGGCGGCCTCGACCGTCGAGGCCCGCTGGCCCGGCGTCGGCGACCTGCGCGGTGTCCGGGTGACCAGGCGCGACGGCCACGGCGAGTGGGGTGGACGTGCCGTCACCGTCCGGATCACGGGCTCACGCGGGTCGACGACCGTGAGCGGGCCGGACTTCCGGTTCGCCCTGGGCCTGAAGTCGCACTGGTTCCGGGTCGGCTGACCCCCTTCAGGTGCGGGCTGGCACCCCCAGGGGGCGCATGAAGCCCTCGGGCACCTCGACGACGTCCGGGGTGAGCTGGTCGATCGACGACAGCCCGAGCCCGAGCAGCGCCGAGTCGATCCCGGAGCGGAGCACGTCGAGCACGTTGCCGACGCCCTCCTCGCCGTTCGCCGCGAGCCCCCACAGGTAGGCGCGGCCGATCATCACGGCGCGGGCGCCGAGCGCGAGGGCCTTGACCACGTCGGAGCCGCGGCGGATGCCGCCGTCCATGAGCACCTCGACCTGGTCGCCGACGGCCTCCGCGATGGGGTGCAGGACGCGGATCGTGGCCGGCGTCCCGTCGAGGTTGTTGCCGCCGTGGTTGGAGACCGAGATGGCCGCGACGCCGGCGTCGACGGCGCGCTTGGCGTCGTCCACGCGGCACACGCCCTTGAGCATGAAGGGGCGGCCCCCGCTGATCTGGGCCCACGTCTCGCGCATCCAGTCGACGTCGTCCCAGGTCGGCGGGGTGGTGGTCATCCACTCGTAGTAGGCGCCGAAGAAGGTCGGGGCCTCGCCGCCGTCCGGCGGGGCCAGGTTGGGCGCGCGCAGGTCGGGGATCTGCCCCGTCCGCCCGAACTCCCACAGCCAGCGAGGCTTCGTGGCCACCTGGGGCGCCATCCGCACCATCGTCTTGAGGTCCACCTTCTCGGGGATCTCCGGGCTGCCCCAGTCCCGGCCCATCGAGAAGGACCAGTCGAGGGTGGCGATGAGCCCCTTCGCGCCGGCGGCGTGCGCGCGCTCCATGCGCTGGACCATGACGTCGCGCTGGCCGGTCCAGTACATCTGGAAGAAGGTCCGGTCGTTGACCGCGCAGACCTCCTCGACCGACTTCGAGGCGAAGTTCGACAGCCCCATCACGGTGCCCCGGGAGGCGGCCGCGCGGGCGACCGCGACCTCCCCGTCCGGGTGGACGGCCTGGACGCCGGTGGGGCTGATGAGCACCGGCAGCGACACGTCCTGGCCCATCACCGTGGTCGCCATCGCCCGCTCGGCCTGGTGGCCGGCCACGTGCGGCGCGAACTGGATCTCGGTGAACGCGCGCTGGTTGTCGTCGATGGTCTGGCCGCGCTCGGAGCCGGCGACCAGGGCGCCGTACACGGGAGCGGGCAGCCGCTTGCGTGCCCGCTGCTGGGCCACGGCCACGGACTCGAACCAGGGGTTCTGCTTCCAGGGGTTCTGGAGCCAGTCGGGCTTCTTCGTCATGGGTGCCTCGCCGGATCGGATAGGGGTCGGTCGGGTGTGACGTGGACCACCCACGTTATGGCACTGTGGGCCACAACGGAACCGTCCGACCGGGTAGGAGGTGCACATGGCCGGTCCCGGCCGCCCCAGCGCCACCACCCACGCCGCCATCGAGACCACCGCGTTCCGGCTGTTCGCCGAGCGCGGCTTCGACGCCACGCCCATGGAGCTCATCGCCAGCGAGGTCGGGGTGGGGCGCCGGACGCTGTTCCGCTACTTCCCCTCGAAGAACGACATCTGCTGGGGCGCCTTCGACGACACCCTCGGCGGCTTCGCCGCCGGCCTCGCCGCGACCCCGGACGACGTGCCGCTGTGGCGGGCGGTGCACCGCGCGGTCGTCGACTTCAACGACTTCCCCCTCGACGCCGACCCGCCCCACGAGCAGCGCATGCGCCTCATCCTCGGCACGCCCGCGCTCCAGGCCCACTCCGTGCTGCGCTACGCGCAGTGGCGCGCGGTCATCGCGGCGTACGTCGCCCGCCGTACGGGCGCGACCCCCGACGCGCTCCTGCCGCGCACCGTCGGTCACGTCAGCCTCGCGCTCAGCCTCGCGGCGTACGAGCGGTGGCTGGACGACACCACGGCGTCGCTGCCCGGCCTCGTCGACGAGGCCATGACGGGGTTGCGCGACCACCTGGCCCCCTGAGGTCTCAGCCGACCCTCACTACCGTTGGTCGAGCTTGTCGAGACCGTGCCGACCGACGGGTCTCGAGCAGCTCGACCGACGTGGGGTGCCGTCGGCTCAGGAGGCCCTCAGCCGAGCACCAGCACCAGGTCGCCGCCGTCGACGGTGGCGGTGCCGGCGAGCGCGACGCGCCGGACGGTGCCGGCGCGGGGCGCGGTGATGGAGGCCTCCATCTTCATCGCCTCGATCGTCGCGACGGTCTGGCCGTCGTCGACCTCGTCGCCCTCGGCGACGACGACGGTCACGACGCCCTGGAAGGGCGCGGCGACGTGGCCCGGGTCGCTCGCGTCGGCCTTCTCGGCGGCGGCGGTGTCGGCCTGCACGCTGCGGTCGCGGACGCCGACGGGCCGCAGCTGGCCGTTGAGCGTGCACATGACGGTGCGGACGCCGCGCTCGTCGGGCTCGGAGACCGCCTGCAGACCCATCAGCAGCGTGACGCCCTCCTCGAGCTCGACCTCGTGCTCCTCGCCCTGGCGCAGGCCGTAGAGGTAGTCGCGGGTGTCGATGACCGAGGTGTCGCCGTACGTCGACCGCGCGTCGCGGAACGCCGCCGTCGGGCCGGGGAAGAGCAGCTCGTTGAGCGTGTCGCGGCGGCGGGTCGAGGCGAGCGCCTCGGCCTGCTCGTCGGTCAGCTCCTCCTCCTTCGGCTGCCAGGTCCGGCCCTCCAGGGCGCGGCTGCGGAACGGCTCGGGCCAGCCGCCGGGCGGGTCGCCGAGCTCGCCGTGCAGGAAGCCGATGACGGAGTCGGGGATGTCGAACTCGGCCGGGTCCGCGGCGAACTCCTCGGGGTCCGCGCCGACGGCGACGAGGTGCAGCGCGAGGTCGCCCACCACCTTCGAGGACGGCGTCACCTTCACGACGTTGCCGAGGATGTCGTTCGCCGCGGCGTACATGTCCTCGATCTGCTCGAACTTCTCGCCCAGGCCCAGCGCGACCGCCTGCTGGCGGAGGTTGGAGAGCTGCCCGCCGGGGATCTCGTGGCGGTAGACGCGCCCGGTGGGGGAGGCGAGGCCGGACTCGAACGGCGCGTAGACGCGGCGCACGGCCTCCCAGTACGGCTCGAGCGCGTTGACCGCGGCGAGGTCGAGGCCCGTCTCGCGACCGCTGTGGTCCGTCGCCGAGATCAGCGCCGACAGCGCGGGCTGGGACGTCGTCCCCGCCATGGCGGCGCAGGCGGCGTCCACGGCGTCGACGCCCGCGTCGATCGCGGCGGTCAGCGTCGCGAGCTGCCCGCCGGGGGTGTCGTGGGTGTGCAGGTGCACCGGCAGGTCGAACCGCTCGCGCAGCGCCGTGACCAGCGTCCGCGCCGCGGGCGCCCGGAGCAGTCCCGCCATGTCCTTGATGGCCAGGACGTGGGCGCCGGCGTCGACGATCTGCTCGGCCAGGCCGAGGTAGTAGTCGAGCGTGTAGAGCCGCTCGCCGGGGTCCGAGAGGTCACCGGTGTAGCAGAGCGCGACCTCGGCGACCGCCGTGCCGGTGGCGCGGACGGCGTCGATCGCCGGCCGCATCTGCTCGACGTCGTTGAGGGCGTCGAAGACGCGGAAGACGTCGATGCCGGTCGCGGCGGCCTCCTCGACGAAGGCGTCGGTGACCGAGCGCGGGTACGGGGTGTAGCCGACGGTGTTGCGTCCCCGCAGCAGCATCTGCAGGCACAGGTTCGGCATCGCCTGGCGCAGCGCGGCGAGCCGCTCCCACGGGTCCTCGGCGAGGAAGCGCAGCGCCACGTCGTACGTCGCGCCGCCCCAGGCCTCGACGCTCCACAGCTGGGGCGTGGAGCGGGCGACGTGGCCGGCGACGCGGAGCAGGTCGCGGGTGCGGACGCGAGTCGCCAGCAGGCTCTGGTGCGCGTCGCGGAACGTGGTGTCGGTGACCGCGACCCTGTCCTGGGCGCGCAGCGCGGCGGCGAACCCCTCCGGCCCGAGCGCGAGCAGCTGCTGGCGGCTGCCGTCGGGCGCGGGCACGGACAGGTCGAGGTCCGGCAGCTTCGAGACGGGGTCGACGCTCACCGGGGCCGGGCCGTGCGGCTGGTTCACGGTGACGTCGGCGAGGTAGGTCAGCAGCTTCGTGCCGCGGTCGCCCGACGAGCGGGCGGTGAGCAGGTGCTGGTGGGTCTCGATGAAGGACGTCGTCACCCGCCCGGCCGCGAAGTCGGGGTCGTCCAGGAGCGCTTGGAGGAAGGCGATGTTCGTCGCGACGCCCCGGATCCGGAACTCCGCCACCGCCCGCCGGGCCTTGGCGACCGCGGTCTCGAAGGTCCGTCCGCGGCAGGTGAGCTTGGTGAGCATCGAGTCGAAGTGGGCGGAGACCTCCGCGCCGGTGTACGTCGTCCCGCCGTCCAGGCGCACGCCGCCGCCACCGGGGGAGCGGTAGGTGGTGATCCGGCCGGTGTCGGGGCGGAAGCTGTTCGCCGGGTCCTCGGTGGTGATGCGGCACTGCAGGGCGGCGCCGCGCAGCGAGACGGTGTCCTGCGACAGGCCGAGGTCGGCGAGCGTCTCGCCGGAGGCGATCCGCAGCTGCGACTGCACGAGGTCGACGTCGGTGACCTCCTCGGTCACCGTGTGCTCGACCTGGATGCGGGGGTTCATCTCGATGAAGACGTACTCGCCGTCGGGGTCCAGCAGGAACTCGACGGTGCCGGCGTTGCGGTAGCCGATCTCGCGGGCGAAGCGGACGGCGTCGCCGCACATCCGCTCGCGCAGCGCCGGGTCGAGGTGGGGCGCGGGCGCGATCTCGACGACCTTCTGGTGGCGCCGCTGCACCGAGCAGTCGCGCTCGAAGAGGTGCATGACCTCCCCGGTGCCGTCGGCCAGGACCTGCACCTCGATGTGGCGCGGCTCGGTGACGGCCTGCTCGATGAAGACGGTGGGGTCGCCGAAGGCGCCGTCCGCCTCGCGCATGCAGGTCTCGACCGCCTCGCGCAGGTCGGCCTCGGCCTCGACCCGGCGCATGCCGCGCCCGCCGCCGCCGGCGACGGCCTTTACGAACAGCGGGTAGGGCAGCTCGCGCGCGGCCTCGATCAGGGCGTCGGCGTCGTCGGTGGGGTCGACGCTGCGCAGCACCGGGACGCCCGCGGCCCTCGCGGCGGCGATGGCGCGAGCCTTGTTGCCGGTCAGGGTCAGCACCTCGGAGGTGGGACCCACGAAGGTGATGCCCGCCTCGGCGCAGGCCTCGGCCAGGCGCGGGTTCTCCGACAGGAAGCCGTAGCCGGGGTAGACGGCGTCGGCACCGGAGCGGACGGCGACCTCCACGATCGCGTCGGGGTCCAGGTAGGCCCGCACCGGGTGGCCGCGCCGGCCGATCTCGTAGGCCTCGTCGGCCTTCAGCCGGTGCTCGGACCAGCGGTCCTCGTGGGGGAAGACCGCGACCGTGCGGGCGCCCAGCTCGTACGCCGCCCGGAACGCCCGGATGGCGATCTCGCCGCGGTTGGCCACGAGCACCTTGGTGAACATGGCCCGCAGGCTAGTGGTCCCCGACACTCCGCCCCGCCGCCGTCCGCCGGCGGTCGTACGCTGGCGGACCATGAGCCTGCTCGACCGCGCCCTCCGGCTCGCCCGGACCCACGGCCCGACCGTCGCGCCCCTGGTGCGCAAGGGCATCCGCGCCGCGCAGTCCCGCACCGCGGGCCAGGGTGGCCCGCGCCGCACGTCCCGCCCGCCCGCCCGGGCGACCCGGCCGGCGCACGACGGCGGGGTCTCCTACGCCCCAGAGGTCGACGGTCAGCCCGACCCGGGTGAGGTGGTGTGGGGCTACGTGCCGTACGAGGACGACCCCTCGCAGGGCAAGGACCGCCCGGTGCTGCTGCTCGGCGAGCGTGACGGCCGCTGGCTCGGGCTCTACCTGACGTCGAAGGACCACGACCGCGACGCCGCCGACGAGGCCCGCTGGGGACGGCACTGGATGGACGTCGGCACCGGGGCGTGGGACAGCCGGCGCCGGCCGAGCGAGGTGCGGCTCGACCGGCTCGTCGTGCTCGACGCGGGCGCGATCCGGCGGGAGGGCGCGGCGCTCCCGCGCCCGGTGTACGACGTCGTCGTCGCGCGGGCGCGGGAGCTCGGCACCGTCTAGTCGCGGGCGTCAGCCGGTCCTGCGAGCGTTCCACCGCCAGTCGTCGAACACGCCGGGGTAGTTGTCGAACTCGTAGCTCTCGGTCCCGATCAGCACCGTGGGGTCGGCGGGGAGCTCCTGCAGGTCCTGGCCGACACCGCCGTTGAGGACCCAGTACGACTCGGTCTCCGGCGGGGTGAGGGGGCAGTCGACCTCGACGTCGGCGGCGTGGCCACCGGGCCGGATCTCGACGCCGTACTGGTTCAACGGCTCGCCGTACACGACGATCGAGGCGAGACCCTCGAAGGAGTCGCTGCCCTCGTAGGTGCAGCCGTTGCCGGTGCCCGTGCCGGAGATGCGCCACGTGATGGTCGCGGGGCCCTGGGAGATCGGGCTGTCGTCGCCCATGAAGGGGCTGGTCAGGAAGGTGGCCGTCCACGTCTCGACGACGCCGCCGGCGGTCCGGGTCCCCGACGCCGTCCCGGTGAAGTGGAGCGGCTCGGCGCCCCGGCAGGAGATCAGCTCCTCCGCGGTGCAGCGGTCGGGGTCCGTGGGGCTGTTGCCCCGGGTCCCGGGCGAGCCGCCATCGCAGGTGTCGTCGTCGGGGCCGCCGTCGCAGACGTCGGCGTCCGGGCCGCCCTGGAGGCGGTCGTCACCGGCGCCGCCGCTCACGACGTCCTTCCCCCGTCCCCCGGTCACCCCGACGTCGTCACCGCCGCCCGCCTGGATGGTGTCGTCGTCGTCGCCGCCGTCGATGAGGTCGGCGAAGCGGCTGCCGGTGATCGTGTCGTCGCCGTCCTCGCCGCGGGCGGTCGAGCCCTCGCCCACGCCCAGCTGGATGGTGTCGTCGTCGGGTCCGCCGAGGACGAGGATGCCGCCGTCCTGGGCGAAGAGGAGGTCCTCGCCCTCCTGGCCGTCGACGAGGGCGTTCTGGCCGCCGTCGGGACCGCTGTACATCGTGTCGTCCCCGGTGCCGCCGTCGAGGCGGTCGACGCCGGGGCCGCCGTCGACGAAGTCCTTGCCCCCTCCTCCGTCGACGGCGACGTCGTCGCCACCGTCGGCGTAGAGGCGGTCCTTGCCGGGGCCGCCGCGCAGGGTGTCGGGGGCGACGCTGCCGCGCAGCTCGTCGTTCCCGGCACCGCCGTCGACCCAGCCGGCCTCGAGGACCCGCACCCCGTCGTCGCCGCCGCCGAGGCAGATGCGGTCGTGACCGCCCTGGGGCCGCACGACGTCGCGCCGGGAGGAGCCGACGATGACGTCGTCGTCGGGGGTGCCGTGCAGGACGCCGCCGCGGGGCTTGGCGACGATCGTGGCCCGCTGGCCGAAGCAGGTGGGGGCGGCGCGGCCGGCGGTGACCGCCTGGTGCGCGCCGGCGTCGTCGCGGGCGGCGGCGGCGAGGGAGGGAGCCGCGGTGAGCAGGGCGGGGAGGAGGGCGGCGGCCGCGAGGACGGCGTACCGCCGCGACCGCGGGAGTCGGGTGCTGGGCATGGCTGCTCCTGGGGTGGTGGGAGGGCGGACGTGCCACCGCCCCCGCGCTGGGCGGGGGCGGTGGTGTCGAGGGAGTGGGACGGGCCGTCGGCTCAGGGCCGGAGCCACCGGCGGCGTGACCTGGCCCGCCGGTCGGCGGCGTGCACGGCGTGGTGGCGGTCGCCGGAGCGCAGGGCGTGCTCGTGCTCGGCGAGGCGGAGCGCGACGTGGGTGGGGAGGTTCGAGGGGGACATGGCGGTTCTCCTGTGCCGTGCTGCAGGTCCGGCCCGAGTCCCGGGAGGCCGCCCGGTGCGGCCTCGGGACCGACTCTGCTCGCCCCGGCTTGCAACGCCCTGACAGTCGGCGTGCTGCCCCTTGCAGACGGCTACGGCCCGCGTCGCGACCGGGGTCGCGGCGCGGGCCGCAGGGAGCGGACGGGGTCTCAGCCCGCCGCGGACCTCAGCTTCTCCAGCAGCGGCTCGGCCGCGTGCTCGAAGAACGGGTCGACGCCCTCGTCGCCGACCTGGACCAGCGCGACGTCGGTGAACCCGTTCTCCCAGAACGGCCTCACGGCCTCGACGATGGCGTCGAGGTCGGGGCCGCAGGGGATGTTCTCGGCGACGTCCTCGGGGCGGACGAACTGGGTCGCGCCCGCGAACCCGGCGGTGGTGGGCAGGTCGGCGTTGACCGACCAGCCGCCGGCAAACCAGCGGAACTGCTCGTGGGCCCGCTCGACCGCGCGGTCGCGGTCGGGGTCCCAGCAGATCGGGATCTGGCCGATCGCCCTCGCGCCGCCGTTCCCGATGCTCGGGGCGCCGTCCACGGCGTTCCAGGACTCGACGAGGTCGCTGCTCGGCTCGGTCGCGATGAGGTGGTCGGCCAGCGGCCCGAACCGCTCGACCGCCTTGCCGCCGCCGACCGCGACACCGATCGGGACCCCGCCGTCCGGGAGGTCCCAGATGCGGGCGGAGTCGACGCGGTAGTGCTCGCCGGCCCAGGTCGTCAGCTCGCCGGTGTGCAGGGCGCGGATGATCTCGATGGCCTCGACGAGCATGTCCTGCCGCTCGTCCAGCGCCGGCCACCCCTCCCCGACGACGTGCTCGTTGAGGTTCTCGCCCGAGCCCAGCCCGAGGGTGAACCGGCCGTCGGCGAGCAGCTGCAGCGTCGCGGCCTTCTGCGCGACCACGGCGGGGTGGTAGCGCAGCGTCGGGCACGTCACGTAGGTCATGAGGTCCACCCGCTCGGTCGCGTGGGCGACCGCGCCGAGGACCGTCCAGGCGTACGGGGCGTGCCCCTGCGCCGACAGCCAGGGGAAGTAGTGGTCGGAGGAGACCTCGAAGTCGAACCCTGCCCGCTCCGCGGCCACCGCGTGGCGCACGAGGTCCTTGGGGCCGCTCTGCTCGGTCATGAGGGTGTAGCCGAAGCGCGTCATGCCCCCGTCGTACCCGCTGGGGGGCGCGATCGCCGATCCGCCTGGCTCGGAGCCCACCGGGCCATGTAACGCGGAGTTACGGCTTGTTCACAAGGCATGGGCGGGGGTCCGAGGCGCCACAGTTCCGCGGCAGATGCCGACGACCGCGATAGTCGTGGGTACGGCGACCCAGCAGCCCGTCGGTCGGCTCACCGGGTCTCGACCCGCGATCGCGACCTCGTGCCTCGGTCGCGCGCTCGCTCGACCTGCGTAGCGTCGCGACTCCTCCTCCGTCGGAGTCGCGGCTACTTGATCTCGCAGACCACCGCACCGTTGCTCAGCGTCGCGCCGACCTCGGCCTGCAGGCCCGTGACGGTGCCGGCCTTGTGGGCCGTGAGCGACTGCTCCATCTTCATGGCCTCGATGACCACGACGGTGTCGCCCTCGGCCACCTCGTCGCCCTCGGAGACGACGACCTTCACGACCGTGCCCTGCATGGGGGAGGTGACGGCGTCGCCGGAGGCGGCCGCGCCGCCGCCGGCCTTCTTGCGCTTGCGCTTCGCGGGGGCCGCGCCGCCCGCGGCGCCACCGCCACCGAGGGCGAGGCCCGCGGGGAGGCTCACCTCGAGGCGGCGTCCGCCGACCTCGACGGTGACGCGCTGGCGCTCGCCGGCACCCTCGTCCTCGTCGTCCGCCGCGCCGCCGGAGTAGGGCTCGATCTGGTTGTCGAAGTCCGTCTCGATCCAGGTCGTGTAGACGGTGAAGTCGCCCTCGCCGGACGGCGTCGAGGCCCCGACGTACGCCGGGTCGGTGACGATCGCGCGGTGGAACGGGATGACGGTGGGCATGCCGTCGACGTCGAACTCCGCCAGCGCGCGGCGGGAGCGCTCGAGCGCCTGGGTGCGGTCGCGGCCGGTGACGATGAGCTTGGCGATGAGGGAGTCGAAGCTGCCCGGGACCGTCTCGCCGTTCTCGTAGCCGCCGTCGATGCGGACGCCGGGGCCCTGCGGCGGGCTCCAGCGGGTCAGCGTGCCGGGGGCGGGCAGGAAGTTGCGGCCGCCGTCCTCGGCGTTGATGCGGAACTCGATGGAGTGGCCGCGGACCTCGGGGTCGTCGTACCCGAGCTCCTCGCCGGCGGCGACGCGGAACATCTCGCGGACGAGGTCGATGCCGGTGACCTCCTCGGAGACGCAGTGCTCCACCTGGAGGCGGGTGTTGACCTCGAGGAAGGAGATGGTGCCGTCCTGGGCGACGAGGAACTCGCAGGTGCCGGCGCCGACGTACCCGGCCTCCCGCAGGATCGCCTTCGACGACTCGTACAGCCGGGTCACCTGGTCCTCGGTGAGGAACGGCGCGGGTGCCTCCTCGACGAGCTTCTGGTGGCGGCGCTGCAGCGAGCAGTCGCGGGTCGACACCACGACGACGTTGCCGTGCTGGTCGGCCAGGCACTGGGTCTCGACGTGGCGGGGGCGGTCGAGGAACTTCTCGACGAAGCACTCGCCCCGGCCGAACGCGCCCTCGGCCTCCCGGACGGCGGACTCGAAGGCGCTGGCGACCTCCTTCATCTCGCGGGCGACCTTGAGGCCGCGCCCGCCGCCACCGAAGGCCGCCTTGATGGCGATCGGCAGGCCGTGCTCCTCGGCGAAGGCCACGGCCTCGTCGGGGCCGTCGAGCGGGTCCTTGGTGCCCGGCGCCAGCGGGGCGCCGACCTTCTCGGCGATGTGACGGGCCTTGACCTTGTCGCCCAGGTTCTCGATCGCGGACGGCGGGGGCCCGATCCAGACCAGCCCGGCGTCGATGACCGCGGTCGCGAAGTCGGCGTTCTCGGCGAGGAAGCCGTAACCCGGGTGGACGGAGTCGGCGCCGGACTCCTTCGCGACCCTCACGATCTTCTCGATGTCGAGGTAGGACTCCGCCGGCGTCGAGCCCCCCAGCGAGTACGCCTCGTCCGCGACCCGCACGTGGACGGCGTCGCGGTCGGGGTCGGCGTACACGGCGACCGAGCCGATGCCGGCGTCGCGGCAGGCGCGGATGACGCGGACGGCGATCTCGCCGCGATTCGCGATGAGGACCTTCTGGAGGGGGACGACCTCGGGCACTGAACGGCTCCTTCGACGACTGCGCGGCAGCGTAGCGCCCCGGGGTGTCCGTGACGCCGCGTGCTCACGCGGGCCTAGGGTTGTGCGCGGCGTCACCACGGGCGCCCCGGAAGCAGAGCCCTGTGCTTCCTGGTTTCCTGCGCCGTGAGCGCATCGTCGCCGGCCCCGGCTTCAACCGTTGGTTGATCCCGCCGGCCGCGCTCGCCGTCCACCTCAGCATCGGCCAGGTCTACGCGACGAGCGTCTACCGCTCCACGCTGCAGGAGGAGTTCGCCGCCTCCGAGACGGCGATCGGCTTCATCTTCTCGATCGCCATCGTGATGCTCGGGCTGTCGTCCTTCGCGATGGGCACCTGGGTCGACCGCAACGGTCCCCGGGCCGCGATGGCCCTGTCGATGGTGTTCTGGGTGTCCGGCTTCCTCGTCGGTGCGCTGGGCATCGCGAGCGCGCAGCTCTGGCTCGTCTACCTCGGGTACGGCGTCCTCGGCGGCATCGGCCTCGGGATCGGCTACATCTCGCCGGTCTCGACGCTGATCAAGTGGTTCCCCGACCGGCCCGGCCTGGCCACCGGCATGGCGATCATGGGCTTCGGTGGCGGGGCCCTCGTGGCGAGCCCGCTGTCGGGACGTCTGCTCTCGCTGTACGACGGCGACTTCGACCCGTCGTCCGCTGACTCGGTGGCCTCGAGCGGCGCCCTCGTGAGCCTCTTCCTCACGCTGGCGGTCGTCTACGCGATCTTCATGTCCTTCGGCGCGTTCATCGTCCGCGTGCCCGCGGACGACTGGAAGCCCGCCGGGTTCGACCCCGAGCAGGCCAGGAAGAGCGACATGATCTCCACGGCGAGCGTGACCGCCAGCAACGCGCTCAAGACCCCGCAGTTCTGGCTGCTGTGGGTCGTCCTGTTCTGCAACGTCACCGCCGGCATCGGCATCCTCGAGCAGGCCTCCGGACTGATCCAGGACGCCTTCTCGTCGGTCACGCCGGCCGCCGCCGCGGGCTTCGTGGGCCTGCTGTCCATCGCCAACATGGCCGGCCGGTTCGTGTGGTCGACGACGTCCGACAAGATCGGGCGCAAGCCGACGTACATGCTCTACCTGGGCGGCGGCGCGATCCTGTACGCGCTGTTCGCGACCGTCGGCTCCAGCTCGATCGTCGTCTTCCTGTTGCTCGCCGTCCTCATGCTGTCGTTCTACGGCGGTGGGTTCGCCACCATCCCGGCCTACCTGCGCGACCTCTTCGGCACGCTCCAGGTCGGCGCGATCCACGGACGCCTGCTGACGGCGTGGTCAGCGGCCGGCGTGGCCGGGCCGCTCATCCTGAACGGCATCCTGGACCTCACCGGCGCCGTGACCATCGCCCTGTTCGTCATGGTCGGCCTGCTGGCCGTCGGGTTCCTCGCGAACCTGATGGTCAAGCCGGTGGACTCCAAGTGGCACGAGCCCGAGACCGACCCGGCCCTGAAGGGAAGCAACGCATGACGGACAACAAGGGGTTCATCGCCTTCGCCTGGGCGCTCGTGGCGCTGCCGCTGGCGTACGGCCTCGTCGAGACGCTCGTCCGCGTCTCGGCGCTGTTCACCGGGTAGCGCCGCCTCGGCCGCTGGTTAACAACCGCTAACCACCTCGGGTAGTCTGGGTCACATGACCCACGGTTTCGAGCTGTCCCGCGAGCACGAGGAGTTCCGCCGGAGCGTCCGGGACTTCGCCGAGTCCCAGATCGCGCCCCACGCGGCGCAGTGGGACCGCGAGCACCACTTCCCGACCGACGTGGTGCAGCAGATGGGCAAGATGGGGCTGTTCGGCCTGACCGCTCCCGAGGAGTACGGCGGCGCCGGGCTCTCCGGGTCCGACGGCGGCTTCACCTCGCTGTGCCTCGCGATCGAGGAGATCGGCCGCGTCGACCAGTCCATGGGCATCACCCTCGAGGCCGCCGTGGGTCTCGGCATCAACCCGATCCTCACCTTCGGCACCGCGGAGCAGAAGGAGCGCTGGCTGCCCGCGCTCGTCGCCGGCGAGGCCGTGGCGGGCTTCGGCCTGACCGAGCCCGGCGCGGGCTCCGACGCGGGCGCCACCCGGACCAAGGCCGTCCTCGACGGCGGCGAGTGGGTCGTCGACGGCGCGAAGCAGTTCATCACCAACTCCGGCTCCGACATCACCTCGCTGGTGACCGTGACCGCCCGCACCGGGACCCGTGAGGCGGCCGACGGCTCCACCAAGCCGGAGATCTCGACGATCGTCGTCCCGGCGGGGACGCCCGGCTTCACCGCCGAGAAGGCCTACGACAAGCTCGGCTGGCACGCGTCCGACACCCACCCGCTGACCTTCACCGGCGCGCGGGTCCCCGAGGACCACCTCCTCGGAGAGCGGGGCCGCGGCTACGCGCAGTTCCTCGCCACCCTGGACGACGGCCGCGTCGCCATCGCCGCCCTCGCGGTCGGTTGCATCCAGGCGTGCCTCGACATGAGCCTCGAGTACGCCGGGCAGCGGCAGACGTTCGGCGGGCCCATCGGCCGCAAGCAGGGCGTCGCGTTCCAGATCGCCGACCTCGAGGTCATGCTCCGCACCGCGCGCCTGCTGACGTACTCCGCGGCCGCGATGAAGGACGCTGGCGCCCCGCTGAAGGAGTTCAAGCAGGCTGCCGCGGTCGCGAAGCTGCAGACCACCGAGGCCGCCGTCTCCGCCACCCGCATCGCCACGCAGGTCTTCGGCGGCTACGGGTTCATGGAGGAGTACCCGGTGGCCCGCTTCTACCGCGACGCCAAGGTCCTGGAGATCGGCGAGGGCACCTCCGAGGTGCAGCGCATGCTCATCGCGCGGGGCCTCGGCCTGCCGGTCGAGTAGCCCGGAGCGGCCCGGGTACCCTCGCCCGCGTGGGAACGTGGCGCAGGAGGGGCACCGAGGGCGTCAAGTTCGCCGGCGTGGGCACGATCTCGACCGTCGTGTCGTTCGTCCTGTTCAACGTGCTGCTCCACGGGGTCTGGATCTTCGACGACCCCTGGCTCGCCGACATGCCGATCACCGCGTACGTCGTGGCGAACACCGTCGGCATGGTCCTCACCTACGTCGGCAGCCGCACGTGGGCGTTCCGCAACCGTGAGACCCACGGCAGCGGCGGCGTCGTGTCGTTCGTCGTCATCAACGTCACGACGATGGCGATCCCGGTCGCGCTGCTCTGGGTCAGCCGCAACCTGCTCGGGCTGACCGACCCGATCTCGGACAACATCGCCGCCAACGTCGTCGGGCTCGCGCTCGGCTTCGTGGCCCGGTTCTACCTGTTCCGGAAGTTCGTCTTCACGAAGCCGGAGCGCCCGGGTCGGACGGGCCCGGCGGGGGAGTCCACAGGTCGGGCCAGCGCAGGCCGAGCTCCCGCAGCAGCTCCCGCAGCAGGGGAAGGCTGAGCCCGACCACCGCGTGGTGGTCGCCCTCGACCCCGGTGACGAACGCCCCGCCGTACCCGTCGACGGTGAACGCCCCCGCGACGTGCAGCGGCTCACCGGTCGCGACGTAGTCGGCGATCTCGTCGTCGTCGACCTCGGCGAAGTGGACGACGGTGGACGCGGTCCGCGACACCACCCGGCCGTCGGGGGCGCGCAGGCTGTGCCCCGAGTGCAGGACGCCGGAGCGACCGCGCATCACCTGCCACCGGGCGGTCGCCTCGGCGGCGTCGACGGGCTTGCCGTAGGCCTCGCCGTCCAGCTCGAGCACCGAGTCGCAGCCGAGCACCAGCGCGTCGTCGGCGACGTCGTCACGCGCCACCACCGCGGCGCACTTCATCCGGGCCAGCTCGAGCGCGAGGTCGGCCGGCGCGAGGCCGGTCACCTGCTCCTCGTCGACGCCGGACACGATGACCGTCGGCTCCACGCCCGCGGCGCGCAACGTGGCGAGGCGGGCGGGGGAGGCGGAGGCCAGGACCAGGGGCTGGGCTCCCATCAGCGCACCATCAGCGGGGCGTCACCGCGGCAGGCCGCTCGCGCGCCAGGCGCCCGGGCCGGCCTGGTGCGGGGTGCGCAGGCGGCGGGCGGGCCGTGACCACTCCGAGGGACGACGGGGGGCCGGGGCCTCGCCGCCGCCCGAGGCCGCCGCGACCACGGCCACCAGGGCCGCCAGCTCCTCGGGGGTCGGGTCGCCCTTGACGACCCTCAGGAAGGGCGGCGACGGCGCCTGGTCGTCGGCGCTCACAGCGGGATGTTCCCGTGCTTCTTGGGGGGCAGCGACTCACGCTTGGTGCGCAGCAGCCGCAGCGCCCGGACGACCTCGGCGCGGGTCTCGTGCGGGGTGATGACGGCGTCGACGTAGCCGCGCTCCGCGGCGATGTAGGGGTTCGCGAGGTGCTGGTCGTACTCCTCCACGAGCTCCGCGCGGCGCTTCTCCGGGTCCTCGGCCTGCTTGAGCTCCCCGCGGTACAGGATGTTCACCGCACCCTGCGCGCCCATTACCGCGATCTGCGCGGTCGGCCACGCGAGGTTGATGTCGGCGCCGAGGTGCTTGGAGCCCATGACGTCGTACGCGCCGCCGTACGCCTTGCGGGTGATGATCGTGACCAGCGGGACGGTCGCCTCGGCGTACGCGTAGATCAGCTTCGCGCCGCGGCGGATGATGCCGCCCCACTCCTGGTCGGTGCCGGGCAGGAAGCCGGGCACGTCGACGAAGGTCAGGACCGGCACGTTGAAGGCGTCGCAGGTGCGCACGAAGCGGGCGGCCTTCTCGGAGGCGTCGATGTCGAGCGTGCCGGCGAACTGCATCGGCTGGTTCGCCACGACGCCCACCGGTCGGCCCTCGACCCGGCCGAACCCGACGAGGATGTTCGTCGCGAACAGCGGCTGGACCTCGAGGAACTCCCCGTCGTCCACCACGGCCTCGATGACGGTGTGCATGTCGTACGGCTGGTTCGGGCTGTCCGGGATCAGCGTGTCGAGCGCGCGGTCGTCGTCCGTCGGCTCGAGGTCGTCGTTGGACAGCTCCGCCGCCGGGTCGTACGGCGGCTCGTCGAGGTTGTTCTGCGGCAGGTGGCTCAGCAGCGCCTTGACGTAGTCGAGCGCGTCCTCCTCGTCGGAGGCCATGTAGTGGGCGTTGCCCGACTTCGTGTTGTGCGCGCGGGCGCCGCCGAGGTCCTCCATCGTCACGTCCTCGCCGGTGACCGTCTTGATGACGTCGGGTCCGGTGATGAACATGTTCGACGTGCCGTCGACCATCACCGTGAAGTCGGTGACGGCGGGGGAGTAGACGTGGCCGCCCGCGCAGGAGCCCATGATGAGGCTGATCTGCGGGACGACGCCCGAGGCGTGCACGTTGCGGCGGAAGATCTCGCCGTACAGGCCGAGCGAGACGACGCCCTCCTGGATGCGCGCGCCGGCGCCCTCGTTGATGCCGATGATGGGGCTGCCGGTGCGGATCGCGAGGTCCATGACCTTGGTGATCTTCTCGCCGTACACCTCGCCCAGCGACCCGCCGAACACCGTGAAGTCCTGCGAGAAGACGCAGACCTGCCGGCCGTCGATGGTGCCGTAGCCGGTGACCACGCCGTCGCCGTACGGGCGCTTCTTCTCGAGCCCGAACGCCGTCGAGCGGTGCCGCGCCAGCTCGTCCAGCTCGACGAAGCTGCCCTCGTCGAAGAGCTGCGCGATGCGCTCCCGCGCGGTCTGGCGGCCCTTCGCGTGCTGCTTCTCGACGGCCTTCTCCGACCCGGCGTGCACGGCCTCGTCGAGGCGGCGGTCCAGGTCGGCGAGCTTGCCGGCGGTCGTGTGGAGGTCGAGGTCGTCGGGCACCTCGGTGCCCGCGCTGCTCGCGTCAGGGCCGAGGGGTTCGTCAGTCTGCGCGCTCACGTGCGTCAACCTAGTACGCGTGAGCCGCGCCCCGGAGTCCCGTCCGCCGCTGGATCCGCGTCGCCTGGGGCCGGACAGCCTGCCCAGGGGGCTGCGGGTCGAGGTCGTCGGTGCGACGCCCTCGACCAACGCCGACGTCGCGGCCCGCGCCGCCGCCGGCGAGCAGGCGGGTCTCGTGCTCGTCACCGAGCACCAGACCGCCGGGCGCGGCCGGCTGGACCGGGTGTGGACGACGCCGCCCCGCGCCTGCCTCACGTTCTCCACCCTGCTGCGTCCCGAGGTGCCGATGCCGCACTGGCCGTGGCTGCCGCTGCTGACCGGGTACGCCGTCGCCGCGGCGCTCCGCACCCACCTCGCGGACCCCGGCCTCGTCGGCCTGAAGTGGCCCAACGACGTCCTGCTCGACGAGCGCAAGGTCGCCGGCATCCTGGTCGAGCGCCACGAGACCCCCACCGGGCCCGTCGCCGTGGTCGGGATCGGGCTCAACGTGACGCTGCGCGAGGACGAGCTGCCCGTGGAGCACGCCACCTCGGTGCTGCTCGCCGGCGGCGGACCGGTGCCCGACCGCGAGGACCTCCTGCTGAGCGTCCTGAGGGAGCTCGCCACGGCGTACGACGCGTGGCGCAGCGAGCCGGCGGGCGAGCGGCTGCGGGCCTCGTACGCCGCCGCGTGCTCGACCGTGGGGCGACGGGTCCGGGTCGAGCTGCCCGTCGGCCCGCCGCTGACCGGCACCGCCGTGGCCGTCGACGCCGGCGGGCGCCTCGTGGTGGACGACGGCACCACCCGTCTGCCGGTGGGTGCCGGGGACGTGGTCCACGTGCGTCCCGCCTGAGTCGTCGGCCCGTCGTCCCTCGACTGCGCCGCCCGTCGGTGGAGGGTGACAGACTGCGAGCCGTGACCTTCCCCACCCGTCTGCTGAACGACGGCGAGCGCGTCGTCGTCTCGACGCGGACGCACGTGAAGGTCCTGCTGCTGCCCCTCCTGGTGCTGCTGGTGACCCTCGTCGGCGCGGTGCTGCTGGCCCGGCTCGGCACGGGCACGACGGAGCAGGTCCTCGACTACGTGGCCTGGGGCCTCGCCGCGGTCGTGGTGCTGTGGTTCGTCGTCCGGCCGTTCCTGCGGTGGTGGACGACGACGTACACCTTCACCGACCGGCGCTTCGTGGCCCGCTCCGGCGTCATCGCCAAGGAGGGCCGCACCATCCCGCTGAACCGCATCAGCGGCGTCGACTTCGACATCGGGATCCTCGACCGGATGCTCGGCTGCGGCACGCTCGTGGTCTCCGACGCGTCCGTCGAGGGGCGGGTGGAGCTGCACGACATCCCCCGGGTGGAGCGGGTGCAGCTGCAGGTCGCCGAGGAGCTGCACCGCCTCGGCGAGCGACGCGGGGACGACGGCTCCTGACGTGGGTCCCGACGACATGGACGACAACCCGGACGACAACCCGGGCGGCAACCCGGGCGGCAACCCGGACAGCGACCCGGACGACGCCCTCGAGGAGGCCGCCAGCCCCGGCGAGGCGGCCACCTCACGCCTGGAGGAGGCGATCCTCGGGGAGCGCCCGACCCTGACCGGGGCCGAGGTCGCCGAGCGGGCGGGCGTCGACCCCGACCAGGCCCGCCGGATGTGGCGGGCGCTCGGCTTCCCCGAGCTCGAGGGCGGCGAGGACGACGACAGCCGGGGGACCCCGGGCGTCGTGGGGTTCACCACCGCCGACGTCGACGCGGTCCGTGACCTGTACGCGACGGCCGGGCACGGCCTCATCGACGTCGACACCGCCGTCACCCTGGCGCGGGCGGTCGGCCAGACCATGAGCCGGCTCGCGGACTGGGAGGTCGCCACCCTGGTGACCCGGATCGAGCAGCTCGAGGCGCAGGCCCGGGCGAAGGCCAAGGCGTCGGGCAGCGAGGAGCCCCGGCCCGGTCGGGCGGACCTCGCGCTCAAGCTGGTCGAGGACATCGGCGGCGGGTTCGAGTCCCTCCTCGTCTACACCTGGCGTCGCCACCTCGCCGCCGCCGTGGCGCGGCTGGAGGCGCTCAGCGCGGCCGAGGAGGACCTCCACACCGCCAACCTGACTGTCGGGTTCGCCGACATCGTCAGCTTCACCGCCCTGTCGAACCGTCTGGAGCACGACCGGATCGGCGACCTCGTCGAGCTCTTCGAGCTGCGTTGCCACGACGTCGTCGGCGCGCACCGCGGTCGCGTGATCAAGAGCATCGGCGACTCGGTGCTGTTCCTCAACGACGACGCCGGCCGGGCGATGCGCACCGCCGAGGGGATCATCACCGTCATCGGGCGGGACCGGAAGATGCCCGACGTCCGCGTCGGCCTCGCCAGCGGCGCGGTGACCCTCCGCCTGGGCGACGTCTTCGGGCCGCCGGTCAACATGGCGGCCCGGCTCACCGCCGTCGCCCGCCGCAACCGGGTGATCGTGGACGCCAGGACGGCGGAGCTCCTGCCCTCGCAGTACGAGACCCGGCGCCTGCCCGCCCGACCGGTGCGCGGCTTCGGCCTCGTCGAGCCGGTCGCCGTACGCCGCGCCTGAGGGATCCCGGGTGCGCCGTCGGGCCCGTCGCACCCCCCGGTAAGGATTTCGCCGTTCCGCCACGCCGAGGGTCGGGGCTCCCTACCGTTTCTGCTGTGTTCACCGCCCAGGACGTCCGCCTCGACCCCACCGGTCGCCGCGCGTGGCGCGCCGGGACGGAGCTCGGGCTCACCCGCAAGGAGTTCGACCTCCTCCAGGCGCTCATCTCGCGCGCCGGCGAGCTCGTGACCCGCGAGGAGCTGATGCGTGAGGTCTGGCACACGGACTTCTGGAGCTCGTCCAAGACGCTCGACGTCCACCTCGGGTGGCTGCGGCGCAAGCTCGGCGACGACCCGCGCAACCCCGGGCTGATCACCACGATCCGGGGCCGCGGGCTCCGGTTCGAGACCGTCGAGCCGGCCACCGAGAGCATCGTCGGCGCCTCCTGACCCGTCACGGTCCGCCGCCGGCGGATCGGTCGTCGTCCGCGCCGGAGCGCTGACTAGGGTTGCCGCCGTGGCTCTCCCCGCGACCCCCGGACCTGCCCCCGGCCGCGCTCCCCGCACCGCCGTCATCGGCGGCGGTCAGCTCGCCCGGATGATGGCGACCCCCGCCGCCGAGCTCGCGCTCCCGCTCCGCCTGCTCGCCGAGGGGCCCGACGTCGCCGCGGCGCAGGTCATCGGCGACGTCGTCGTCGGGGACCACACCGACCTCGCCGACCTCCGCCGTGCGGCCGAGGGCTGCGCGGTGGTCACGTTCGACCACGAGCACGTCCCCACCGAGCACCTCCGCGCGCTCGAGGCCGACGGCCTCGCCGTCCGGCCCGGACCCGACGCGCTCGTCCACGCCCAGGACAAGATCGTGATGCGTGAGCGGCTCACCGCGCTCGGCGTCCCCTGCCCGCGCCACGCGGTCGTCACCGACGCCGCGGAGGTCGAGGCGTTCGGGCTGCCGTGCGTGCTCAAGACCAGCCGGGGCGGCTACGACGGCAAGGGCGTGTGGGTGGTCCGCTCCGCCGAGGAGTCGGCGGCGGCGTTCGAGGCCGCGGCGGCGTCCGGCGTCCGGGTGCTCGCCGAGGAGCTCGTCGACTTCCGGCGCGAGCTCTCCGCCCTCGTGGCGCGCTCGCCGAGCGGTCAGGCCGCGGCGTACCCGGTCGTCGCCTCGCTGCAGACCAACGGCATCTGCCACGAGGTCGTCGCGCCCGCGCCGGACCTCGACCCCGAGCTGTCGGCGCACGCCCAGGAGGTCGCGCTGCGCGTCGCGGGCGAGCTCGGCGTCGTCGGGATCCTCGCGGTGGAGCTCTTCGAGACCGCCCCCACGTCGACGGAGCCCGGCCGGATCCTGGTCAACGAGCTCGCGATGCGGCCCCACAACACCGGCCACTGGACGCAGGACGGCGCCGTGACCAGCCAGTTCGAGAACCACCTGCGCGCCGTCCTCGACCTGCCGCTCGGCTCCCCGGCGCCGCGCGAGCGCTGGACGGTGATGGTCAACATCCTGGGGTCCGACGACCCCGACGTGGGGCGGCTCTACGACGGCTACCCCCACGCGCTGGCCCGCGACCCGCGGCTGCGCGTCCACCTGTACGGCAAGGACCTGCGGCCCGGCCGCAAGGTCGGCCACGTCAACGCGTACGGCGACGACCTCGAGGACTGCCTCGAGCGCGCCCGTCACGCCGCCGCCTGGTTCGCGGGCGAGCTGGGCAACGAGAGCGAGTGAGATGAGCGAGAACAGCCAGGCCACGAACGGCGCCCGCGTCGGGATCGTCATGGGCTCCGACTCCGACTGGCCCGTCATGGAGGCCGCCGGCGAGGCCCTCACCGAGCTCGGCGTGACGTGGGAGGCGGACGTCGTCTCCGCGCACCGCATGCCCGAGGACATGCTCGCCTGGGGCCGCGACGCCGCCGACCGCGGGCTCCGGGTCGTCGTCGCCGGCGCCGGCGGTGCCGCGCACCTGCCCGGGATGCTCGCCTCGGTGACCCCGCTGCCGGTGATCGGTGTGCCCGTGCCGCTGCGCCACCTCGACGGGATGGACTCGCTGCTGTCGATCGTGCAGATGCCCGCCGGGGTCCCCGTGGCCACCGTCGGCGTCGGCAACGCCCGCAACGCCGGGCTGCTCGCCGCACGGATCCTGGGCGCGGACGACGAGGCGCTGCGCGGGCGGATGGTCGAGTTCCAGGCCGCGCTGCGCGAGACCGCCCGCGAGAAGGGCGGCGTGGTGCGCCGCGCCTCCGGCGGCGAGCGGCCGCGGACGGGGTTCTGAGCCCCGAGGTCGCACCCACCGCCCCCGTCGTACGCCGCGGGCGGCTGCTGGGCCTGGACGTCGCGCGCTGCGTGGCCCTGCTCGGCATGGTCGCCACCCACGTGGCGGCCGAGCGTGACCCCGACGGCTCGATCAGCGCGCTGCACTGGCTCGCGAGCGGACGCGCGTCGGCGCTGTTCGCCGTCCTCGCCGGCGTCACGCTCGCGCTCGGCACCGGCGGACGCGTGCCCGTCGTCGGCCGGGAGCGGGCGGCCCGGAGCGCGGGCTTCGCCGTCCGGGCGCTCCTGGTGGCGCTGCTGGGGTTGGCGCTGGGCGGCCTGCCGTCCGGGCTGGCGATCATCCTCACCTACTACGGCGTGCTGTTCCTGCTCGGTCTGCCGTTCGTCGGGCTACGGGCCGGACCGCTGCTGGCCCTGGCCGCCGTCTGGTGCGTCGTCGCACCCGTGCTCTCCGAGGTGGTGCGGCCGCTGCTGCCCGAGCGGGGCTTCGACAGCCCGGACCTGCTCGCCCTCGCCGAGCCGGGCCGGCTGGTCTCCGAGCTGCTGTTCACCGGCTACTACCCGGCTGTGCCCTGGTTGACCTACCTGTTGGTCGGGATGGCCGTGGGCCGGATGGACCTGCGGCGCCCCGCCGTCGCCGCGGCGCTCGCGGTGGGAGGTCTCGTGGTGGCCGCCGCGGCCACGGCCGTCTCGCGGCTGCTGGTGGCCGGCGAGGTCGCCCGGAGGCTCGCCGCCGAGCTCGCCATCCCGGTCCGTCCCGGCGACCTGGACCGCGCCCTGTCCTTCGGCCTGCCGGGGACGACCCCGACCGGCGGCTCGTGGCAGTGGTTGCTCACGGCGGCGCCCCACAGCGCGACGCCGTTCGACCTCGCCGCGACCGTCGGCAGCTCGCTGCTGATGATCGGACTCTGCCTGCTGCTGTGCGGCTCCCTGCCGGCCGGGCCCGGCCGCGCCGTCGAGGTGCTGTTCGGCGCCGGCCGGTCGACGCTCACCCTCTACAGCCTCCACGTCGTCCTGCGGACCCCCGACGTCCCACCCGGCGACGACCCCACCGACCTCGTGTGGCACGTGCTCGTCCTGCTCGCCATCGGCGCCGTCCTGGCCGCCGCCCGCCGCCGCGGCCCCCTCGAGGCCGCCGTCGGCACGGTCAGCACCGCCGTCGCGGACGCCGTCCGCCGGTAGTCACGCCGAGTCGGCCCGAACGGTCGCGTCAGGGACGCCGAGTCGTCCCGAACGGTTGCGTCGGGGACGCCGAGTCGGCCCGAACGGTTGCGTCAGGGGCGCCGAGTCGTCCCGAACGGTTGCGTCCGGGGCGCCGAGTCGGCCCGAACGGTTGCGTCAGGGGCGCCGAGTCGGCCCGAACGGTCGCGTCAGGGGCGCCGAGTCGGCCCGAACGGTCGCGTCAGGGACGCCGAGTCGGCCCGAACGGTCGCGTCAGGGACGCCGAGTCGTCTCGAACTCCTGGCTCAGGGGGCGCGGAGTCGGGGTTGTATGGCGTGTGTTCGGGCCGACTCGGCGTCGTGGGGGCGTGTGTTCGGGCCGACTCGGCGTTGTGGGGGCGTGTGTTCGGGCCGACTCGGCGTTGTGGGGGCGTGCGTTCGGGCCGACTCGGGGTCAGGGGCGCTTGCGCCACTCGATGGCGGGGCAGGTGTCCATGACCATCGCGACGCCGGCGGCGGTGGTCCGCTCGAAGGCGGCCTCGTCGACGACGCCGAGCTGGAACCACACGCCCCTCGCGCCGATCTCGACGGCCTGGTCGGCGAAGGGGCCGGCCTGCTCGGAGCGGCGGAACACGTCGACGACGTCGACGGGGAACGGGATGTCGGCGAGGTCGCGGAAGCCCGGCTCGCCCAGCACCTCCTGGGCCCGCGGGTGCACCGGGACGATGCGCTTGCCGCGCTCCTGCAGCAGCTGCGCGATCGAGTACGCCGTCCGGCTCGGGTCGCCACCGAGGCCGACGACCGCCCACGTCTCCGCCTCGTCCAGCATCAGCCTGATCGCCTCGGGGTCCTGCCAACTCCTGCTCATCCCACGACTGTAGGTTCCGGGGCATGGGTGAGCGCATCGGCATCGACGGTCCCGACGGCGCCACGGTCGAGGCCTACCTCACCGCCGGACCGCAGGGTGGGCCCGGCGTCCTACTGTGCATGGACGCCATCGGCCTGCGCCCGCGGCTCGAGGAGATGGCCGACGAGATCGCCTCCTGGGGGCACACGGTGCTCGTCCCGAACCTCTTCCACCGCTTCGGCCCCGCCGACGAGCTGGCGCCCGAGGGCGACCTGACGGCGCCCGGCGCGCGGGAGGCGTTCTTCGGGGGTGCGATGCAGCGGGTCCGCGGCTACACCCCCGACCAGGCCGTCGCCGACACCCGCGCCGGCGTCGCCGCGCTCCGCGCCCACGGCCTCACCGGCCCGATCGGCGTCCACGGCTACTGCATGGGTGCCGCCGTCGCCGTCCGCGCCGCCGGCGACCAGCCGGACGACGTCGCCGCGTGCGGCGGCTTCCACGGCGGCGGGCTCGTCACCGACGCCGACGACAGCCCCCACCGCACCCTCGCGTCCGCGCGGGCGGCGTTCGCCTTCGGCCACGCCGACCAGGACTCCTCCATGCCGCCCGAGGCCGTCGCCGAGCTCGGCCGGACCCTCGAGGACCTCGGCCTCGACGCCGTCAACGAGGTGTACGCCGGCGCCGCCCACGGCTACACGATGGCCGACACCTCGGTGTACGACGCCGACGCGACGGCGCGCCACTTCCGCACGCTGCGCGACCTCTACGCGCCGCTGCGCGGCTGAGGCGGACCCGCCCCGGCGGAGCCGCGGACGACCCGAACCGCGCCGACTACTCGAACAGCTCCGGCGCGTCCGACGCCCGGCCGGTGAACTCCGGGGCGCGCTTCTCGAGGAACGCGGCGACGCCCTCCTTGCCGTCCCGCGTCGAGGCGTGGAACATCGCCACGGAGTCGGCGCGGTGCGCCTCCTCAGGGTGCCGGGCGCCGAGCCCGGCGTACATCAGCCGCCGCGTCATCGCGATCGCGGTGGGGGAGCGGTGCTCGGTGAACCGTCGGGCCAGGGCGTACGCCGCGTCGAGCAGCTCCTCCGGCTCGTGCAGCGACCGCACGAGGCCACCCTGGTGCGCCTCCTCGGCGCTCAGGATGTCGGCCGCGTAGCTCCACTCCAGGGCCCGGGAGATGCCGACGATGCGGGGGAGGTACCAGGACGACGCCGCCTCGGGCACGATGCCGAGCCGTCCGAAGACGAACCCGATGCGCGCGGACGTCGAGGCGAGCCGCACGTCCATCGGCAGCGTCATCGTCGCGCCGATGCCGACCGCCGCCCCGTTGATCGCGGCGATCACCGGCTTGTCGCACTCGCGGACCGCGAGCGTCACCCGGCCGCCGAGGTCGCGGACACCGGTGACGACGTCGGGGTCCTCGAACCGCTCGCGCAGCAGGGCCGGGGTGACCTCGGCGTCCTCGTCGAGGCCGAACACGTTGCCGTCGGAGCTGAGGTCCATGCCCGCGCAGAACGCCCGCCCGGCGCCGGTGACCACGACCGCACCGACCGCGTCGTCCGCGGAGGCGCGGCCGTAGGCGTCGATGAGCTCGCCGCACATGGCGACGGTGAAGGAGTTCAGGGCGTCCGGCCGGTCCAGCGTCAGCGTGAGGACGCCGTCGTCCACGGACCAGTCGAGGGTGTCGTACCCGGGGTCGCTCACTGGCCCTCCAGCCCGGACGGCGTGCACAGCTGGCGGCCGATCCGCTCGGTCTCGTCGTTGCGGATGCGGTTGAACATCTCCTCCGACCTCTCCGCGTCCCAGTTCACCTCGAGGTCGGCGATGGGCACGCCGCAGGTCAGGCCGTTCTCGCCGTCGACCCGGGTCATCGCGAAGGCGAAGCGGCCGAGGGCGAAGGGTCCGGTCCCGTCGCTGACCCGCAGCGAGCCGGCGGCGGCGATGTTGAGGCGCCACCAGCGCAGCGGGTTCAGCACCGACCAGGGCGAGAACACCTTCGCGCCGACCGCTGAGACGACCTCGCGCTGGTTCTCGGCGCGCTGGATGTCGCTGGTCGCGAACTTGCGGGTCCGGGCGTAGCCGAGGGCCTCGGTCCCGTCGACCTCCTGGCAGCCCCTCCGGATGTCGAGGTTGGCCAGCGGGTCGTCGATGGCCTGGTCGGGGCAGATCTCGATGCCGCCGACCCCGTCGATGATGTTGACGAAGCCGCCGAACCCGATCTCCACGAAGTGGTCGATGCGGATGCCGGTGTTGGACTCGACGGTGTCGACCAGCAGCTCGGGGCCGCCGATCGCGAACGCCGCGTTGATCTTGTTGGTGCCCTCGCCGGGGATGTCGACGATCGAGTCGCGAGGGATCGACATCAGCAGGTTCGGGCCGCTGCCGACGTGCAGCAGCATGATCGTGTCGGTACGCCGCCCGGCGGCGTCGCCGGTGCCCAGCTCCTGACGCTCCTCCTCCGAGAGGTCCTCGCGGGAGTCGCTGCCGACGAGCAGGTAGTTGGTGCCCGGCTGGCTGTCGAGGCGGTCGTCGCCGAACGCGTCGATCCGGTCGATGCGGAAGTAGGCGATGATCGGCACCGCGACCAGGAAGACGAGCCACGCCACCAGCAGCAGCACCAGGTAGCGGGGCCGGAAGCGGAAGCCCCGTCTCGTGCGCTGCGTCCTCGGCTGGGGAGCCCGGGCCGGGGCAGGAGCCGGCGCGGGACGCCGGCTCGGCGGCTCGCCGCCGCGGCCCACGGCGGGCATCGACTGGGTCGAGCCCACGCCCTGCGAGCCACCCTGCGACCCGCCGGGCGGGCCGTACAGGTCGTAGGGGTCACGGCCGGCGGGCTGTTGCGGGGGCGAGGCGGGTGGGGGAGCGCCGCCGGACTGCGGTCGGAAGACCTGCGTGGCCTCGTCGTCCGGACCGGTCGACGCCTGGCTCGACGGCTGGCCCGACGGCTGGCTCGACGGCTGGGCGGGGCGCGGGGCGGTGCCGCCGCCCTGCGGCGCGCCGTCGCCGGAGCCCGGGGCCGTGGAGGTGCCGTAGAGCCAGTCGTACTCGGGCGTGCCCCTCTGGGGTCCCTGCCCTCCGCCCTCCGGCCGATCTGCCATGCGGTGACCGTACCGGGCGCACCACCCGCGACGGGGCGAGGCACGATGGCGGCGTGCCCCACGACGACGCGACCCTCCCGGGGTCGCGTGACTGGCGCAGCACCCGCACCGAGCGGCTGCTGCTCGACGCCTACGGGCCCGGCGACCTCGCGGCGCTCGCGGCGCTGCACGCCGACGCCCGCGTCTGGGGGCACTACCCCCGGGGCCGTCACACCGACGTGTCCAGGACCGCCGCGATGGCGGCCGCCGACGCCGCGTGGTGGCGCCGTGACGGCCTCGCGCCGTGGTCGGTCCGCCTCGCCGACGCCGGCCCCGGCTCGCCCGTCGTCGGACGGGTGGGGTGCTCGGTGCCGGACGGCAGGCCGTGGTGGAACCTCTACTACCGGCTCGCGCCCGCCGTGCAGGGCTCCGGCCTGGCGGTGGAGGCCGCCCGCCACGCCCTCGCGGCCGCGCACGCCGTCGACCCGGACCGGCCCGTCCTGGCGTTCCTCGTCGAGCACAACGCCGGCTCCCGGCGGACGGCGGAGGCCCTCGGGCTGCGCCTCGTCCACCGCGGCCCCGACCAGGGCAACCCCGACCCGGACGCCGTCCGCCTCGTGTTCCTCGACCGCGACCCCACCGACGCCGTCCGCGCGGCCATCGACGGCCTCCGGGTCTGAGGCGGCCGGCGGACGTCGACCACCGGACGGCGACCAGCCTCACCCTGAAGTTCAGGTCGAGGGTTCGGCGCGCCGTCGGCCCTGTGACAGGTGTGGCTGGTGATACTGACGGGCACGTCGCTGCTTCCTTCCCCGAGCAGAGAGGTCCCGATGTCGCTCGACCGTCCTCCGGTCACCCCGCACCCCGCGGGTCCCGCCCGTCCCGGGGTGTCGCCCCGGACGTCGTCGTCCCCGGACGACCGCGCGGCGCGGGTCCGGTTCCGTCGGGCCATCACCCTGATGCTGCTGACCCTGGTGGCCCCGGGCTCGGCGCAGCTGCTCGCGGGCAACCGCCAGGTCGGTCGCGTCGCGCTGCGGATCTGGGTCGGGCTGCTCGTGGTCGTCGCGGCGCTGCTGCTGACCGGCCTGGTCTGGCACGGGATGGTGTTCGAGCTGGCCTCCGACGTCCTGGTGCTGGGCGTCGTGCGCTTCGTCCTCATGGCCCTGGCCGTGGGGTGGGCGACCCTGTTCATGGACGCCTGGCGCCTCGGCGACCCGCTGAGCCTGCGTCAGCCGCAGCGCGTCGCGGCGGTCGGGGTGAACGGCCTGCTGTGCTTCAGCGTCGCCGGGACCCTGCTCTTCGGTGCGCACGTCGTCGGCGTGCAGCGCGAGCTCATGTCGTCGATGTTCACGAACGGGGAGGCCACGGCCGCCACCGCGGGCCGCTACAACGTGCTCCTCATGGGCGGTGACTCCGGCGAGGGCCGGGTCGGCCTGCGGCCCGACTCGATGACCGTCGCGAGCATCGACGCCGAGACCGGCCGGACCGTCCTCATCTCGCTGCCGCGCAACATGCAGAACTTCCACTTCCGTGACGGCAGCACGATGGACAAGCAGTTCCCCGAGGGCTGGACCTGCGACGACTGCTACCTCAACGCGGTCAGCACGTGGGCCACCGACAACGCCGGCGTGTTCAAGAAGTCCAAGAACCCCGGCATCGACGCCACCATCGACGCCATCGAGGGCATCACCGACCTCCGCATCAACTACTGGGCCATGGTCAACATGGCCGGCTTCACCGAGCTCGTGGACGCCGTCGGCGGGGTCGAGCTCAACGTCCGCGACCGGATCCCGGTCGGCGGGCTCGGCGACGACGTCGTCGGCTACATCGAGCCCGGCGTTCGCACCCTCGACGGCCACGACACGCTCTGGTTCGCCCGCGCCCGCGAGGGCTCCGACGACTACTCGCGCATGGCCCGGCAGAAGTGCGTGATGAGCGCGATGCTCGACCAGGTCAGCCCGCAGAGCGCACTGCGCAACTTCTCGGACATCGCGAAGGCCAGCTCGGCGATGATCTCGACCGACGTCCCGGGCTCCGAGGTCGGCACCTTCGCCCAGCTCGCCCTCAAGGCGCGCTCCGAGCCGATCTCGACCGTCTCCCTCGTGCCGCCGCTCATCAACACCGCCGACCCGGACATCGAGCTGATCCAGAACCGCATCGCCAACGCCATCGACCGCGCCGAGGGCAAGGAGGCGCCGAAGCCGTCCCGCAAGCGCACCCGCACCCCCGCGGACATGACCGGGGGCTCGCTGGGCAACATGAGCGACGGGTACGCCGCCAACCAGGCCGAGGACCTCGGCGCGACCTGCTGAGCCGGCGCCACCCCGGGGTGGACGGGGTCGTCAGAGTCGTCGGGGTCGTCAGGGGTCGTCAGGGGTCGACGAGGGAGCCCGCGAGCGGCGCGACGACCGCGTGGACGGCGGGGGAGGCGGCCACCACGAGGGGGCCGTGCTCGTCGAGCAGGTGCGCCCGCGTCGGGTCGTACGGCGTGCCGTCGGCGCCGCCCGTCGCCCCGCCCGCCTCGGTGACCAGGAGCGAGCCGGGGGCGTGGTCCCAGGGGGCGCCGTTGCCGTAGAGCGCGACGGTGGCCTTGCCCTCGATCAGCGAGGGGTAGTCGAGGCCGCAGCAGACCCAGGTCAGCTCGAACGGTCGCAGGCCGGGCAGACCCCGGCCGCGCCACCGGCGCTTCGAGGTCACGGGGAGCCAGGCCTCCGTCTCCTCACCGGGGTCGGGCACCGTCAGCCGCTCGCCGTCGCGCCAGGTGCCGGCGCCGCGCTCGGCGACGTACGACCGGCGGTGCTGCGGCTGGTGGATCCACGCGCGCGTCACGAGCCCGTCGCGGAGCTCGGCGACCATCACGGCGTGGTCGGGGGAGCCGTGCACGAAGTTCTTCGTGCCGTCCACCGGGTCGACCGTGAAGGCGTGCCCGGAGCGGGCGGCGGCGGTGAAGCGGCCCAGCAGCGCCGGGTCACCGGCGTACGCCTCCTCGCCGAGCACGACGGCGTCGGGGTACGCCGCGGTGAGCGCCGCGGTCAGCTCGACCTCGGCCTCGCGGTCGGCGACGGTGACGAGGTCGCCGGGGTTCTTCTCCGAGACCTCGGCGTCGTCGAGGGCGCGGAAGCGGGGGGTGATGACGCGCGCCGCGACGTCGACCACGAGGTCCAGCACGGCGTCGGTGTCCACGACCCCCAACAGTAGGGTGACCGCCGTGAGGGTCTCGGCGGTGGTGGTCACGTTCAACCGCCTCGGTCTCCTCACCCGGCTCCTCGACCGGCTCGCCGAGACCCCCGGCCTCGACGAGGTCCTGGTGGTCGACAACGCCAGCACCGACGGCACCCGTGACTGGCTCGCCGCCCGGGCCGCGGCGCACGCCGACGTCCACGTCCGCACCCTGACCACCAACACCGGCGGCGCCGGCGGGTTCCACGAGGGCCTCGGGTGGGCGGTCGAGCGCGGCGCGGACCTCGTCTGGCTCATGGACGACGACGGCCTGCCGGACGTCGACTGCCTGCCGACCCTCCTCCGGCACGCCGACGACCTCGACTTCTGGGGGCCCGTCGTCGTCGACGAGGAGCACCCCGACGAGCTGGTCTTCCCCATCCGCCTGCCCGGCGGCGTCCGCGTCGCCCACCGCGTCGACGAGGTCACCGCCGCCGCCACCGACGGCGTCCTGCCCGGCGTCGTGATCCCGTTCAACGGGGTGCTCGTCACCCGCGCGCTCGTCGAGGAGATCGGCCTGCCCCGCGAGGAGTTCTTCATCTGGGGCGACGACCACGAGTACCGCCTGCGCGCCGAGCGGGCCGGCGGCCGCGTCGCCACGCTGCCCACCGCCCGCGTCCGCCACCCCAGCGTCGGCGAGCTCGGGACGCCCATGATGTTCGGCCGCACGACGTACAACCACAGCCCGAGCGACCTGAAGGCCTACTGCATGGCCCGCAACAACACCGTCAACCTGCGCGACTACAAGGGCTGGCCCCACGTCGCCGCGTTCTGGGTCAAGACCGTGTGGTTCTACCTGTTCACCCGCCCCCGCCCGGCCCGCATCGCGCTCTCCGCGCGGGCCGCCCTCGCCGGGCTGCGCGGCGACTTCACGGGTCACCGGAGGTTCCTGGCCGGTGGCTGAGAGGGAGACCGTCGCCGTCGCGGTGGTGACGTACAACCGGGCGGACCTGCTGCGCGGCATGCTCGCCGGGCTCGCCGCGCTCGACCCGGCGCCCGACGCGGTGATCGTCGTCGACAACGCCAGCACCGACCACACGCCGCAGGTGCTGGCCGAGTCAGACCTGCCGGGCCTGGTCGTCGACCGCTCCGAGACCAACCTCGGCGGCGCCGGGGGCTTCCGGCGCGCGGTGAGGGCGGCGTACGACGCCGGCTGGGACCGCATCTGGCTCATGGACGACGACGTCGTGCCCGCCGCCGACTGCCTCGGCGTGCTCCTGTCGTACGACGAGGACTGCCTCATGGCGGTCCGCGAGGACCGCACCGGTGCGCTGGTCGAGAAGGCCGCCCTCACCTTCGACCTCACCCACGCCCGCGCGATCAAGCCGAAGACGGCGATGGTCGAGACGACGTTCGGCACCCGCGAGGCGATGCCGGAGACCGTCGAGCTGGAGAACGTCGCCTTCGAGGGCTTCATGGTCCGGCGCTCCGTGGTCGCCGAGATCGGCCTGCCGGACGACTCCTTCTTCATCTTCTACGACGACTGCGACTACGCGATCCGCGCGCGGCGCGCCGGTCGGCGCATCCTCGCGGTGCGCGACGCCGTCCTCGTCCGGCAGCTCGACTTCGACCAGCAGCACGACCTGGCGGGGTGGAAGGGCTTCTACATGTACCGCAACCTCTTCGCGGTGCACCTGCGCTACGGGGAGAGCCCGCTGGTGCGGGCCAAGCCCTGGTTGATCACCGCCGCGGTGGTCGCGCTGAGCCCCGTCCGGGGCGGGCGGGGTGAGGCACGCAACGTGATCCGGGCGCTGCGCCACGCGCGGGCGATGCGGTCGTTGCCCTCGTCGTCCGTAGACTGACTCCTCGTGTCACTCCCTGATCTGGTCGTCGTCGGGTCCGGTTTCTTCGGGCTCACCATCGCCGAGCGCTGCGCCAGCGACCTGGACCTGAAGGTCCTCGTCCTCGAGCGCCGCCACCACCTCGGAGGCAACGCCTACTCCGAGAAGGAGCCGACGACCGGCATCGAGGTCCACAAGTACGGCGCCCACCTGTTCCACACCTCCAACGAGCGGGTGTGGGAGTACGCCAACCGGTTCACGACCTTCACCGACTACCGGCACAAGGTGTTCGGCAAGTACCAGGGCCAGGTCTACTCCCTGCCGATGAACCTGTCGCTCATCAACCAGTTCTTCGGCAAGGCCCACACGCCCGCCGAGGCGCGGGACCTGATCGCCGAGCAGTCCAGCGAGATCGCCACCGAGGACGCCACGAACCTCGAGGAGAAGGCGATCAGCCTGATCGGCCGCCCCCTGTACGAGGCGTTCATCAAGGGCTACACCGGCAAGCAGTGGCAGACCGACCCCACGAAGCTGTCGGCCGACATCATCACGCGCCTGCCGGTCCGCTACACCTACGAGAACGGGTGGTTCTCCGACACCCACGAGGGCCTGCCGACCGACGGCTACACCGCCTGGCTCACGCGCATGGCCGACCACCCCAACATCGAGGTCCGTCTCGAGACCGACTTCTTCGACGTGGCCGACGAGTTCAGGGGGACGGTCCCGATCGTCTACACCGGCCCCGTCGACGAGTACTTCGACTACTCGGAGGGCCGCCTGACCTGGCGGACCGTGGACCTCGAGGAGTCCGTCGAGGACGTCGACGACTTCCAGGGCACCGGTGTCGTCAACTACAACGACGCGGACGTCCCCTTCACCCGCATCATCGAGTTCCAGCACTTCCACCCCGAGCGGGCGAAGACGCACCTGCCGGGCAAGACCGTCATCGTCCACGAGTACAGCCGCTTCGCCGGCCCGGACGACGAGCCCTACTACCCCGTCAACACGGCCGAGGACCGCGAGAAGCTGCTGCGCTACCGCGAGAAGGCCAAGGCGGAGCCGGACGTGCTGTTCGGTGGCAGGCTCGGTACGTACCAGTACCTCGACATGCACATGGCCATCGGGTCGGCGCTGTCGATGTACGACAACACCCTGCGCCCCCACTTCGCCGAGGGCGCCCCCCTGACCAGCGGAGGTGTGGCCTGATGCGACGGGTCCTCCAGCGCCAGATCCTACCCACCGACGGCGACACCGACGTCATCAGCCTGTACGTCGACTCCCAGCCGGTGCAGCTCGACCTCGACAAGTACGAGGTCGGCTCCAACCGCAACGCCCGGGCGATGAACGCCACGGCGATGCGCCAGGCCGTCGGCGGCGAGGAGACCGTCCACCCCGACCAGATCGAGTCCCGCACCGCCCTGCGGGTCCCGGCCGGGGAGAAGCTGTCGTTCGGCACCTACTTCAACGGCTTCGCCGCGTCGTACTGGCGGCGCTGGACCGTCGTCGACAAGGTCCGCCTGACCGTGGACGTCGAGGGCCCGGGCGCCAGCATCGTCGTCTACCGCTCGACCGCCAACGGCCGCTCCCAGCGCGTCGACACCGCGGCGGTGGGGGAGGAGGCCAAGGCCACCTTCAGCTTCGACCTCACGCTCGGCCCGTTCGTGGACGGCGGCTGGTACTGGTACGACGTCCTCGCCGGTGACACCGACGCCGTCGTGACCTCCGCCGAGTGGTCCGCCGAGGTCGACGAGGACCGCGCCGCCGCCGGCACCGTCGACATCGCGATCACGACGATGAACCGGCCCGACTTCTGCGCCCGCCTGCTCAGCCAGCTCGGGGACGACGCGGCGCTGCGCGGCTACCTCGACTCCGTGATGGTCATGGAGCAGGGCAAGGACAAGGTCGTCGACTCCGAGTACTGGCCGGCGGCCCAGGCCTCGCTGGGCGACCTGCTGACCGTCCACGAGCAGGGCAACCTCGGCGGCTCCGGCGGCTACGCCCGCGGCCAGCTCGAGAGCGTCCGCAAGGGCACCGCGACGTACACGATGATGCTGGACGACGACGTCGTCTGCGAGCCCGAGAGCATCGTGCGGGCCATCACCTTCGGCGACCTCGCCCGCCGCCCCACGATCGTCGGCGGCCACATGTTCAGCCTGTACGCCCGCTCGCGCCTGCACAGCTACGGCGAGATCGTGCAGCCCTGGACGTTCTGGTGGCAGTCGGCCCCCGGCGTGTTCACCGACTGGGACTTCTCCTCGCGCAACCTGCGCTCGTCGCGGTGGCTGCACAAGCGCATCGACGTGGACTACAACGGCTGGTTCATGTGCCTGGTGCCGCGGACGACGCTCGAGCAGATCGGCCTGTCGCTGCCGCTGTTCCTCAAGTGGGACGACTCGGAGTTCGGCCTGCGGGCCAAGAAGGCCGGCATCCCGACCGTCAGCCTGCCCGGCGCGGCCGTGTGGCACGTGCCGTGGACGGACAAGAACGACGCCGTCGACTGGCAGGCCTACTTCCACCAGCGCAACCGCTTCGTGGCGGCGCTGCTGCACTCGGCGTACCCCAAGGGCGGCCGGATGGTCCGGGAGAGCCGCAACCACCAGATCGCCCGGCTGATCTCGATGCAGTACTCCACCGTCGAGATCCGCCACCAGGCGCTCCTCGACGTGCTCGAGGGGCCCGACCACCTGCACCGGGTGCTGCCGACCCGCCTGGCGGAGATCAACGCGATCCGCAAGGAGTTCAGCGACGCCCAGCTGCAGACCGACCCCGACTCCTTCGCGGAGGTCAAGCGGGAGAAGCCGCCTCGCAAGGGCCGCGACGGCACCGAGGTGCCCGGTCGCCTCAGCCTGCTGGTCCGCGCCGGCCTGCAGCCGCTGCGCCAGGTCAAGCCGCCCCGCAAGCTGTCGCGCACCAACCCGGAGGCCGAGGTCCGCGCCGAGGACGCCAAGTGGTACCGCCTCGGCACCCTCGACTCCGCGATCGTGTCGATGAACGACGGCGCCTCCGCCGCGCTGTACCGCCGCGACCCCGAGACCTTCCGCGCCCAGCTCGCGAAGACCGTCGAGGTCCACGAGCGCCTCAAGCGCGAGTGGCCCCGGCTGGCGCGGGAGTACCGCGAGGCCCTGCCCCGGATCACGTCCCCGGAGGCCTGGGAGGAGACCCTGCGGCCCTGGAGGGACGGGTGACCGCCGTCGAGGAGACCCCGGCGAAGGGCGAGCCGTACGACATCTCGCACCTGCCGCTGGTCGCCCCCTCGGCGACCACGGGCCTCTTCGAGGTCTTCCGCCGCCGCTACCTGCTGCGGCTGCTGGTGCGTCGGGAGATCAGCGCGCGCTACCAGGCGTCGTTCCTGGGGATCCTGTGGTCCTACGTGAACCCGTTCACGCAGTTCCTGCTCTACTACTTCATCCTCGGCATCGTCGTCGGCCTGCAGGACCGCTTCCAGAACTTCGCCGTCCACGTGTTCTGCGGGCTGGTGGTCGTCTCGTTCTTCACGGAGACGTTCAACGCCGGCACCCGCTCGATCGTCGGCAACAAGCAGCTGGTGCAGAAGCTCGCGGTGCCCCGGGAGATGTTCCCGGTCGCCTCGATGCTGGTGTCCGGCTACCACGTGATCCCGCAGCTGGCGGTGCTGTTCGTGGTCGCGCTGGCCTACGGCTGGACGCCGGACCCCGTCGGCATGCTCGGCCTGTTCGTGGCCCTGCTGATCGTCGGGACGCTCGGGACGGCGCTGGCGCTGCTGTTCAGCGCCGCCAACGTGTTCTTCCGCGACTTCGCGCAGGCCGTCAACGTCCTGACCAACTTCGTGCGCTTTGGCGTCCCGATGATCTACCCGTACACCCTGGTGTCGGAGCGCTTCGGGTCGTTCGCCCAGTTCTACTTGCTGAACCCGATCGCGGACGCCGTCCTGCTGGTGCAGCGCGCCATCTGGGTGGGCACGACCAGCGACCCCGCCGAGTTCACCCGCATGCACATCCCGGACAACATCCTGCTCATCGGCCTCGGCGCGTTCGGCGGGTCGCTGGTGGTGCTCGTCATCGGGCAGCTGGTGTTCAGCCGGCTGGAGAACAAGATCCCGGAGCGTCTGTGACCACCTCCATCGTCGTCGACGACGTCTCGAAGAAGTTCACGCTGCGCTACCACCGCACCCTCAAGCAGGTGACGGTGGCGGCGATGCGCCGCCAGGAGCTCTCCAACACCTTCTGGGCGCTGCAGAACGTCTCGTTCGAGGTGCAGCAGGGCGAGTCCATCGGGCTGATGGGGCTCAACGGCTCGGGCAAGAGCACCCTGCTGAAGCTCGTCAACGGCGTGATGCGTCCCGACAGGGGCCAGGTGCTGACGCGGGGTCGCATCGCGGGGCTGATCGCCGCCCGCGCGGGCTTCCACCCCCAGCTGTCGGGCCGCGAGAACATCTACCTCAACGCCGCCGTCCAGGGCATGAGCGAGGCCGAGACGAAGCGGAAGTTCGACGACATCGTCGAGTTCGCCGACATCGGCCGGTTCCTCGACTCCCAGGTCGGCCACTACAGCTCCGGCATGACCGCCCGGCTCGGGTTCTCCGTCGCCGTGCACGTCGACTCCGACATCTTCCTCGCCGACGAGGTGCTGGCGGTGGGGGACCGGCCCTTCAAGAAGAAGTGCATGGAGCGGATGAAGGAGATCCGCGACTCCGGCCGCACCATCTTCTACGTCAGCCACGCCCCTGGCTCCGTCCGCAAGATGTGCAACCGCGTGATCGTGCTCGAGGAGGGTCGCGTCGGCTTCGACGGGCCGACCGACGAGGGCATCAGCTACCTCAAGTACGACAACAAGGCGGACGACGAGGACGACACCGACGACGACCTCGGCGCGGACATCTGACGCTCGCCCTCCCTGGTCGAGGTGCGGGCGCTGCGGTGCTCGCGGATGTCGAGGTGCGGGCGGAGCGATCCACGAGACCCGGTGCCCGGCGGGCGTGGTCCCCGACGTCCCGGCCGTGGTCGGGGCCGCTGGCGGGTCGGAACGTCGGGGAGTACCGGCCCGACGGCTCCCGGAGGCCCGGCGACGGCGTAGTCCCCGACGTCCCGGCCGTGATCGGGGCCGCTGGCGGGTCGGAACGTCGGGGAGTACCGGCCCGACGGCTCCCAGAGGCCCGGCGACGGCGTAGTCCCCGACGTCCCGGCCGTGATCGGGGCCGCTGCCGGGTCGGAACGTCGGGGAGTACCGGCCCGACGGCTCCCGGAGGCCCGGCGACGGCGTGGTCCCCGACGTCCCGGCCGTGATCGGGGCCGCTGGCGGGTCGGAACGTCGGGGAGTACCGGTCTGACGGCTCCCGGAGGCCCGCGACGGCCCGCGACGCGCCGAGAAATTCGGACTCGTCGGCGTGTCGAGTGGAAATTACAGCGTTGTTCTTACTCAGTTCCTCTGTGGTGACGCATGTGACTGGTGTGAAACTTGGGTGCTCGTGTGAACCTTCCCCGTCACTGGAGTCCTCCGGATGCGCCCCTCACAGGCCCGTTTCGTCACCGTCTGCCAGCAGCTGCTGGCGCTCGCGGTGGTCCTCGTCGTCCTGGCGCCGGCCGCCGGGATCGCCACCCTCGACGTGGTCGACCGCGTCCCCGACGAGCCCGGCACGGTCGGTGACGCGCGCGTCCTGCTGCAGCCCGCGGCGTACGGCGCCGAGGACGCGCCCGGTGAGGCGGAGGTCGAGACCGCGCCGGTCGAGCCGAGCGTCGTCGAGCATCAGCTGACCACCGACGCCCCGGCCGCCCGGCGCAGCGAGCCCGGGCGCAGCGCGCGCTCGACGCCGTCCGCGCTCGCCGGCGGGCGGGTGCTCAGCGAGGCGGAGCCGGTGACGGGGTACGGCGCCGTCGGCGTCACGTGGGGCGAGGGTCAGGGGGTGGGCGAGGACGGCATCGCCGTCGCCGTCCGCACCCGCACCGAGGGCGGGGCCTGGAGCGCCTGGGACGACGTGGAGTACCACGACGACCACGCCCCGGACCCGGACAGCGCCGAGGCCCGCCGAGCCCGCCCGGGCACCGAGCCGACCTTCGTCGGCGACGTCGACGAGGTGCAGGTCCGGGCCGAGACGGCCGGCGGCGCGATGCCGTCCGACATGCGACTTTCCGTGGTGGGCCCGGGGGAGTCCGCGGGCACCCGGACCGAGGAACCGGCGTACGGCGCCGCGGACGACGACGCGCCGTCCACCACCTCCGCGACCGCCGTGGACGCCGCACGGCCCACCATCTACTCCCGCGCCCAGTGGGGCGCCGACGAGCGGCTCCGCTCGGGCAGCCCCAGCTACGGCACGGTGAAGGGCGGTTTCGTCCACCACACCGTGAACGCCAACGACTACACCCCGGCGCAGGTGCCCGGGATGCTGCGGAGCATCTACGCGTACCACACGCAGAGCCGCGGCTGGAGCGACGTCGGCTACAACTTCCTCGTCGACAAGTTCGGTCGGATCTGGGAGGGCCGCTTCGGCGGGGTGACGCGGGCGGTCATCGGCGCGCACACCCTGGGCTACAACCACGAGTCGTTCGCGATGTCGGCGATCGGCAACTTCGAGACCGCCACGCCGCCGGACGCGATGGTCCGCGCGTACGGCGCGCTGATGGGCTGGAAGCTCGGCATCCACGGGGTCGACGCGGGCGCCGCCCGCGCCGTCATCGCGGGCCGCACCTTCCCGAGCCCGATCAACGGCCACCGGGACGCCGGCTCGACCGCGTGCCCGGGCCGCTACCTCTACGACCGCCTGGGGGCCATCCGGTCGCTGGCGGAGGCCGCTCAGGACGGCAACGGCGGGGGCGGCGAGCAGCCGCCGACCGAGCCGCCCACCACCCCTCCGGTCGAGGTCTCCGGCAAGCCCGACCTCGACTCGAACCTCGTGGGCACGAAGCACCCCGACCTCGCCGTGCGCCGTGCGAGCGACAACCGGATGCTGGTGCTGCGCACCGCGGGCGGCACCAAGTTCACCGAGCCCCGTGCCGTCGGCGGCGCCCAGGGCCTGCCGCGCACCGCGCAGCTCCTGATCAGCCCCGACCTCACCGGTGACGACGTCCCCGACGTGGTCGCGGTCGACGGCGGCCGCGCCGCGATCCACCCCGGACGCGGCGACGGCACCGTCGGCGAGGCCGTCCGCCAGGCCAACGGCTTCACCGGGATGTCGCTGGTCGTCGCCGTCGGTGACCTGGACGGCGACGGCCGCCACGACCTCGTTGGCCGCAGCGACGCCGACGGCCGGCTCACCGCGTTCCTCGGCACCCGACGCGGCGGCTTCTCCCGCCAGGTGCTCGGCGCCGGCTGGAACGCCTACGACCGGGTCTCCGGGGTGGGCGACGTCGACGGCGACGGCAGCGACGACCTGCTCGGCGTCGACGCCGAGGGACGGATGTTCCTGCACCGGGGTGGCTCCGAGACCGCCCGCGGGGAGCGTCGCGCGACCGTCGGGCCCCGGCAGCAGGTCGCCCAGGGCTTCGGCGGCCTCAGCGGTCTCGTCGGCGTCGGGGACGTCAACCGGGACGGTCGCCCCGAGGTGCTCGTGCGGCGCCAGGGCGGGACGGCGTACCTGCGCAGCCTCGAGCCCGACCTCACCCTGGGGCCGGCGTACGGGCCGCTGACCGGCTTCACCGGCCTCGCGGGCCTGGCCGGCGGTGTGGACCTCACGGGCGACGGGTGGCCCGACGTGCTGGCGCGGCGCGCCGGCCAGGCCGTGGTGGTGCCCCACAAGGGGACGACCGAGGTGATGGAGCCGCTGGTGACCGACGTCGACCTGTCGGGCGCGAACCGCCTCATGACCGCGGGCGACATGAACGGTGACGGCCACGGCGACGTGGTCGTGCGGCAGGGCAAGGGGGTCCTCAACCTGTACCGCGGCGACGGGCAGGGCGGCTTCGCGGCGAAGGTCCGCATCGGCACGGGCTTCTCCGACGTCGAGGGCCTCCGTTCCGTCGGCGACGTGACCGGCGACGACAAGCCCGACCTGCTCGGCACCCGCGGCGGTCGCGCCCTGGTGTGGCCCGGCCGCGGCGCGGCGGAGCTCGCCTCGCCCGTCGCCGCCCCGGCCGCGCTCGTGGACTACTTCCGGCCCGAGGCGAACGCCGCGAAGAGCTGGGACTGGGCCACCACCGTCAGCGACCTCCGGCTCGTCGGCGCGCCCGACCTCGTGCTCGGCGACCGGGAGACGACGCTGCTGTGGTCGCGCAACCGGAGGAACGACGGGACCTACGAGACCCGCCGGCTCCTCACCCGCTGGGACGGAGCCTGGAACCTGCTGGGGTGAGCCGACGCGGGCCCGGTCCCGGCGCTCAGAGCTCCACGCGCCGGGTGACCCGCTCGGTCTCCGCGAGGGCGTCGAGGCGGGCCTCGTCGGCCCCCACGGCCAGGACGAGGCTCGCACCGTGCGACCAGCTCGCCACGAGCAGGGCCAGACCGTCGGCCGAGCCGAGGTCGCCGGTGACGAGCAACCGGTCGCCGTCGGCGACCCGCGGGTCCGTGCCGGCCGCGGTCAGCAGCTCGCCCTGGGTGGCGTCGGGCGTGGCCTGCTCGTCCTCGGTGGGTGGGTCGAGGGCGAGGAACGCGTCGGGCTGCGACCAGATCTCGACGCCCACGTCGAGGACGCCGGCGGGCAGCGGGTCCGCGAAGCGCACCCCGAGGGGGAGCAGCGCGCAGGCGAGCACGGTCGTGCGGTCGGCGTACGGCGCCCAGGCGGCGACCGCGTGGGGCCCGCACACGACCGCGTCGGTCGCCGCCGCACCGTCGTCGGTGGGGGACCCGGGCCCGGTGGGCACGACGCGCAGGCCCGCGGTCCAGGCGGCGGCGGCGAACACCGACGTCAGCCAGTGCGGCGGCAGGTCGAGGGTGAGGGTGTCACCGCGCTCCCGGTCGCACTCGTCGACCAGCAGCGAGGCGGCCTTGGCCACCCAGTTCGCCCACGTCGTGACGGACAGCTCGACGCGCTCGCCGGTGCGCTCGTCGTAGAAGGTGACCAGCGGACGCCCCGGGTCGGTCGACGCGAGGGAGGCGAGGAGGGCGGGGATCGTCACGGACGGCCACCCTAGACGTCGTCCTAGACTCCGCGTCATGCGCTTCTGGGCCGTGGTGCCGGCAGGTGGGGCGGGGACGCGGCTGTGGCCGCTCTCGCGTCGCGACGACCCGAAGTTCCTCCACGACCTCACCGGCTCCGGCGCCTCGTTGCTGCAGCAGACCCGCGCCCGGCTGGCCCCGCTCGCCGACGACCGGGTCCTGGTCGTCACCGGCGTGGCGCACGCGGACGCCGTCCGCCGCCAGCTGCCGGAGGCGGTCGGCGCCCGGGTCGTCGCCGAGCCCTCGCCGCGCGACTCCATGGCCGCGATCGGCCTCGCCGCGGCGATGATCGAGCGCGAGGACCCCGACGCCGTCATGGGCTCGTTCGCCGCCGACCACGTGGTCGCCGACGAGGCCGCGTTCGCCGAGTGCGTGCGCCGCGCCGTCGCCGTCGCCGCCGAGGGGCCGCTGGTCACCCTCGGCGTCCGCCCGACGTACGCCGCCACGGGGTTCGGCTGGATCCACCTCGGCGCGGCCCTCGACGGCCACCCCGGGGCGTACGACGTCGCCGAGTTCGTGGAGAAGCCGGACGCCGGGCGCGCCGCCGCCTACCTCGCCGGCGGGGAGCACCGCTGGAACGCCGGCATGTTCGTCGCCCGCCCGGGCGTCCTGCTCGACCTGCTCGCCGACTCCGACCCGGCCTTCGCCGCCGACCTGCGCGCCATCGCCGCGGACCCGACCCTGCTCGAGGAGGTCTGGCCCCGGCTGCCGAAGATCGCGATCGACCACGCCGTCGCCGAGCCCGCCGCCGACGCCGGCCGCGTCGCGGTGGTCGAGGCGGACTTCGACTGGGAGGACGTCGGCGACTTCTCCGCCCTCGCCGGGCTGCTGCCCCCCGCGGCGTCCGGCCCCCGCGTGCTCGGCGACCCCGACCTCGTGCACGCCGTCGACGCCGACGGCATCGTCGTCCCCGCCGCCGGTCGCCCCGTCGCCGTCGTCGGCCTCACCGGCGTGGTCGTGGTCGACACCGGCGACGCCCTGCTCGTCACCAGCGTCGAGGCCGCCCAGGACGTCAAGCGCCTCGTCGCACAGATCGCCGAGCGGCGTCCGGACCTGCTGTAGCGCCGCCGCGGCCGCGCCGTCACCGCTGGTCGAGGTGCGAGCGGAGCGAGCCTCGAGACCCGGTGACCCGGGCGCCGCTGGTCGAGGTGTGAGCGGAGCGAGCCTCGAGACCCGGTGACCCGCCTGTACGGCGACCCGTGACCGCCGCGACCTCGTTCCTCGGCCGCGGCTCGACGGTCAGTCGTCTCGCCGGTGTCTCGACGCGCTCACGCGGCTTCGTCCCTCAGCCGCGTCGCTTGCTCGACCCCGTGTGACGACGGCAGTCCCTCGTTCCTCGGGACTACCTGTCACACGGCATTCGGCTCGGGGGAGTCCGTGTAGGGGAACTCGGTCATGAACGCGTCGAGCGCGGCGCCGCTGGGCTCGGAGCAGTACTGCCACACGCCCGTCTGCGCACCCTCCTCGATGATCCCGTCCTCGACGGCCTGCGGGTTGTTGCCGGCCGACCAGCGGGTCATCGCGACGTGCGCGTCGCCGGGGAACGGGTCGCCGTCCTCCGAGGTCCACGGCACGGCCTTGAACTTGTTGCGGAGGTCCTCGCTGCCCTCGAACTTCTCGCTGATGGCGCGGATCTCCTCCATCTGCTGCGAGTCGTCGGCGACGGTCTCGTCGTACCAGAGGATCGTGAAGCCGTGCTCGAGGTTGTGCACGAGCATGCCCAGCTCGGGGCGGTCGGACTCGCTGTAGAACTTGCGGTCGAAGCCGTCCCAGTTCTCCCAGTGGCGGCCGAAGGCGGGCGGGGAGTCCGGGTAGGTGAGCGGCGTGCCCTGCGGCACGTGCTGCTGGTTGCCCTCCGCCGGCTTCGTCTCGACGTCGGCGCAGACGTCGGCGGGGGCGCCGATGTCGGCGACGGAGGCGTCCTCGTACTGGCGCAGGTTCCACCACTGGCTCACCGGCTGGAACGCCGCGGCCCCGACGATGAGGATCGCGATCAGCAGGCAGACGCCGACGATGGCGACGTTGCGCCGCTTCTCGCCGCGCCTCTGCTGCTTGCGCATCTTGTCCGCCACCGCCCGGCGGTCGGACTTCTGCTGCTTCTCTGCCACGGCCTGCGCTTCCCTACTGGTCTCGGAGACGTCCGCGGGGGAGTCTACGGACCCGCCGGTGGCGGCCCGAGGCGGACGACGGACCCGTCGTCGGTGGCCGTCCACCCGTGCGCCAGGGCGAGCACCCGCAGGCGGAGCCGGTCGGCCTCGTCAGCGTCCCCCACCACCACGTGCGCGACGCCGTCGGCGCCCGTCGTCGCCTCGGGGGTGCCGCAGCCCACGGTCGCCACCGCCGCGGCCACCTCCTCGGCGCTCGCCGGGCCGCCGTACGGCGTGGGGTCGCCGCCGTCGCCGCGCTCCCCGGCGAGGGCCTGGACGACGGCCTCGCGGGCGCCGTAGCCGAACAGGTCGCCACCGGGCGGGCGCACGAGGGCGCGGGCGCCGGGCCCGTCCGTGCCGGGAGGGAGCACGAGGCGCTCCAGGCCCCGCACCAGGGCGAAGGGCCGGGCCGCGAGCTTCCCGCCCGCCAGCTCGGCGGCGCCCGCCACCTCGTCGGCGACCGCGGGGGCGGTGACGGCCAGCGGGTTGCCGTAGCCGTCGGTGCGACCGGCGTGGTCGTCGAGGACGACGAGCCCGGCGACGCCGATCGCGAGGTCGGTCTGCCCCTCGCGCCAGGCCCGGCCGACGGTGTCGGTGACCACGACGGCGACGTTCGCGCCGGTGCGGCGTGCGATCACGTCGCGCAGGCGGCGGGCCGAGTCGTCCGGGTCGTCGGGAAGCAGGACCACGTGCCCGGCGGGGACGTTCGAGGCGTCGACCCCGGCCGCCGCCATCGTCAGCCCCAGGCGGGTCCGCACGATCGTGGTCGGTCCGCGGCGGGCGACCACCCGCACCCGCTCGTCCGCCAGCTCCTCCGCCAGCCCGTCGAACCGGTCACCGGGCCGCAGGCGGCCCTCGGCCTTGCTCACCACCTTGCTCGTCACGACGACGACGTCGCCGTCGACCGGTGCCTCGCCGTCGCCGGCCAGCGCGTCGAGGACCAGGGCCACGAGGTCGTCGCCCGCACGGACCTCGCCGACGCCGTCGGGGGCGACGACGTGGAGGTGTCCGCTCACGCGAGCACGAGGGCGGTCGCGGCGGCGGCCATCCGCCCGGTGGCCTCCTCGTCGCTCATCAGCAGCGGGACGGCCGCGCACGCGATGCCGGCGTCGCGGACGGCGTCGACCTGGTGGGCGTCGGTGTCCGCGACCAGCCAGCCGTCGAGGATCCCGCCGGACGCGCGCGAGCCGTAGTGCCGCGCCACGGCGGACGCCGAGACCTCGACGCCCAGGGAGTCGAGCAGCTGGCGGGCCATCCCGTGGACGTGGCTGTCGCCGATGATCGGGGAGACCCCGACGACGGGTGCGGGCCCCTCCTGCAGCGCCTCGCGCAGGCCGGGGACGCCGAGGATCGTCCCGATCGACACCACCGGGTTGCTGGGGGGCAGCAGCACCAGGTCGGCGCCCGCGACCGCCTCCGTCACGCCCGGGGCGGGGGTGGCCCGGTCGAGGCCGACCACGACGACGGCCTCGGCGGGGACCTGGGCGCGCATCCGGACCCAGTACTCCTGGAAGTGGACGGTCCGGCGCCCGCTCGGCGCCTCGTCGTCCGCGATCGCGATGTGGGTCTCGACGCGGTCGTCGGTCATGGGCAGCAGCTCGACGCCCGGCTCCCACCGCCGGCAGAGCGCCGCCGTGACGGCGGAGAGCGGGTAGCCCGCCTCGACCATCTGCGTGCGGACCAGGTGGGTGGCCAGGTCGCGGTCGCCCAGCCCGAACCAGTCCGGGCCCACGCCGTACGCCGCGAGCTCCTCGCTCGCCGCCCAGGTCTCGCCGCTGCGGCCCCAGCCCCGTTCGACGTCGATCCCGCCGCCGAGGGTGTACATCACGGTGTCGAGGTCCGGGCAGACCTTGAGGCCGTGGATCCACCAGTCGTCGGCGGTGTTGGCCACGACCGTCACGGCGGCGTCGGGGGAGACCCCGGGCAGGGCGCCCGCGCGGAGGGCTGAGAGGGTTCCCCGCAGGAAGCGAGCACCACCGACGCCTCCGGAGAGCGCGACGATCGACCGTGCGGCCGGAGAGGCCCCCTGGGGGGCGGAGACGTCGGGGGAGGGGGCGTGCGACACGCCCCACAGCCTGCCGCACGCGCGGCGGCTCACCGTGGTGCGGTCCGCGACGCGGCACCCTGCGGTGCGGTCAGGGGCCCTGCCAATAACACAGAACGGCTTGACTTCCGAGGTACGACAGGCATGTAATTCCCTCAGTGTTCTTCACCGCCAGGCTCGCTGCACCCTGGCGCACCAGGTGGCCGGAGGCGCGGGGGTTCCGAGAGCACGACCGGGTCGAAAGGGCGTAGCGCGATGCGAGAGCTGTTTCTGGTCGACGGTGATGGCGACGGCGAGGAGTTCGGGTGGCAGGAGCGGGCGCTGTGCGCCCAGACCGACCCGGAGGCCTTCTTCCCCGAAAAGGGCGGGTCCACGCGGGAGGCGAAGAAGGTCTGCCTCACGTGCGAGGTGCGCGACGAGTGCCTGGAGTACGCCCTGGCCCACGACGAGCGCTTCGGCATCTGGGGCGGCCTGTCCGAGCGCGAGCGACGCCGCCTGAAGAAGCTCGCCGTCGTCTGATCCAGCACTGACGCAGGACCACGCTCTGCACGCCGTGGCGGCGTCCGACCCACCGGTGCCGCCGCCGGGCCCGGCCGCCCACACCCACCCTCGTTAGGGTGGTCGGCCGTGGCCGACACTCTCGAGCCCGCCGCCTCCGCCGCCCCCGACGCGGAGACGCCGCGCGGGCGCCCCAGCGCTCTGCTGGGAGAGGTGTCCCCCGACGCTCCCGCCCCGAGCCTGGCCCCCGGCCGGGTCGGCGTCGTCCTCGTCAGCCACGACGGCGCGCGCTGGCTGCCCACCGTCCTCGACGGCCTCGCCTCGCAGCGGCTCACCCCCTGGCGCGTCGTGGGCGTCGACACCGGCAGTCGTGACGACAGCGCCGACCTGCTCGACGCCAGCCCCGCCGTCCACGAGGTGGTGCGGCTGCGCTCCGACGTCGCCTACCCCGCCGCCGTCGCCGCCGGGTACGACGCCCTGCGGGCCCAGGGCCTCACCGAGCAGGACTGGGTCTGGCTGCTGCACGACGACTCCACCCCGGACGCCGCGGCGCTGGAGCAGCTGCTCCTGGCCGCCGGCGCCGACCCCGGCGTGGACCTGCTCGGCCCGAAGCTGCGCGAGTGGCCCTCGCTGCGCCGCCTGCTCGAGCTCGGCGTCACGATCTCCGGCACCGGGCGGCGCGAGACGGGCCTGGAGCGCGGCGAGTACGACCAGGGCCAGCACGACGACCTCCACGACGTCCTCGCCGTCAACACCGCGGGCCTGCTGGTGCGCTCCGAGGCGTGGCAGGCGCTCGGGGGTCTCGACGAGAGGCTGCCCGTCTTCGGCAACGACCTGGACCTCGGGTGGCGCGCCGCTGCGGCCGGCCGCCGCACCGTCGTCGTCCCCGCCGCCGTGGTCTTCCACGCCGAGGCCGCGCACCGTGGCGTCCGCCGCACGCCGCTGACGGGCCGGCACACCCACTACGCGGAGCGCCGGGCGGCCCTCTACACGCTGCTCGTCAACGCCTCCGCCCGCTCGCTTCCCTTCCGCGTGCTCCGGCTCGCCCTCGGCACGCTGGTGCGGATGGTCGGGTTCCTGCTGGTGCGCGCGCCCGGCGAGGCGCTGGACGAGCTCGCCGCCCTCGTGGCGGTCTACCGCCGGCCGGGGGAGGTCCGTGCCGCGCGCCGAGACCGCGCCGCGCGCCGCGACGCCGCCGGCGAGCGGCCGGACCGGTCCGGCGACCTGCTCGCCCCCGCCTGGGTGCCTTACCGCCACGGACTCGACGCGCTCGGCGACCTGGCGTCCGCAGCCACCCAGCAGGCCGCGGACGTCGCCGAGCGCCGCCGCGACGAGCGTGCCGCCGAGCAGGCGGCGCGGACGGGCACCGGGCGACGCAACCGGAACCAGGCGTCCGCCGCGGTGCTGGGCGCCACCGACGAGGACGACGACGCGGCCGCGGTCGCCGAGCGCGGCCCGGTCGCCCGCTTCCTCGCCAGCCCGGTGGCCCTGGCCGTCACGGCGCTGGTGCTCGTCGCCCTCGTGGGCGCCCGCGCGGCGTTCGGACCCGTCGCCGGCGGGGCGCTGGCGCCCGCGCCGTCCGGTGCCGGCGCCTGGTGGGGCCTCCACCTCGCGCCGTGGCACCCCCTGGGGCTCTCGGGCAGCGACGTGCCCGCCCCGCCGTACGTCGTCGTGATGGCGCTGCTCGCGACCCTGCTGCTGGGCAGCGCGACGGCGGCGGTCTCGACCGTGCTCGTGCTCGCCGTGCCCGTCGGCCTGTGGGGCGCCTGGCGCTTCCTGCGCGTCGCCGCGCGCCTGGCCGACCCGGGAGGCGCGCCCCGGTGGCTGCTCGCGGCCGCCTCGGGCGCCTACGCGCTGCTCCCGGCGACGTCCGGGGCGTGGGGCCAGGGACGCCTCGGGGTGGTCGTCGTCACCGCGCTGCTGCCGTGGCTGGCCCACGCGGCGCTCGGCTTCCTCGACCCCGAGCCCGACCGTCGTCGGCGCGCCGGCTGGCGCACCGGTCTGCTGCTGAGCGTCTGCGCTGCGTTCGTGCCCACGACGTGGCTGTTCGCCCTGGCCCTCGTCGTCGTGGTGCTCGTCGTCGGTTTCGTGCTCAGCCCCCGCGGCATGCGTGCGCGCTCCGCGTGGGGCCCGCTGCTGGTGTCCGTCGCCGTCGCGCCGCTGCTGCTCTCCCCGTCGCTGGTGGGGCTGCTCCTCGCCGGCGCGCCCGAGGGCCTGCTGCTCGAGGCCGGGCGGCCCCCGGTCGCCGCCCCCGGCGCGCTCGACCTGCTCACCGGCCGCGTCGGCGGCCCGGACCCCTCCGGGGTCCTCTCCCCGGTCCTGACCTGGCTGGGCGTCGTGCCGGTCGTCCTGGCCCTGCTGGCCCTGGCGGTACGCCGGACGCGGGGCGCCGTGGTCACCTGCTGGGCCGTCGCGCTCGTCATCGTCGCGGTGGCCGCGGGGCTCGCGGCGGTCCGGGTCGACCTGGGCGTCGCCGTGCTGCCCGCGGCGTCGTCGCCGGCCGTCCCGCTGCTCCTCGGCGCGGCCGTGACCGCCGCCGTGGCGGGCGCGGCGGGCGCCAGCGGCGCGGCCCGCCGTCCCGGGCGTGGAGGGGTCGGGCTGGTCGTCGGCGCGGCGCTGGCCCTGGTGGCCGTCGTCGGTGCCGCCGGGTTCGTCCTGGGGGCGACCGGGCAGCCGGGCGACCTCGCCGCCGACGACCCCGTGCCGGCGTACATGACGCAGAGCGCCGAGCGCGCCGACGAGCGCGGTGTCCTCGTCGCGACGGGCGGCCTCGACGAGGGCCTGTCGTACGTCGTCCGGCGCGGCGACGGGACCACGCTGGGGGAGGCGGAGATCGAGGTGCTGAGCGAGCCCGCGGCCGCCGACGCCGCCGTCGTCACCGACCTGCTCGCCACGCCGACCGACGCGGCGGTCGAGGCGCTCCCCGGCGTCGGCCTCGCGTACGTCGTGCTGCCGGCGCCAGCCGACGGACGCGTCGCCGCCGGCCTCGACGCCGTCGACGGCCTGGTCCAGGCCGGGGCGGAGGACCGCGCCACCCGGGCCTGGGAGGTCACCGCGGAGCCCGATCCGGCCGCCCTGGGGACGCCGGACGGCGCCTGGACGGCCTGGGTCCACGCCCTGCTGCTCGTCGTCCAGCTGGTCGCGCTGCTCGTCGTCGCCGTCCTGTGCGGCCCGAGCCGGAGGTCGACGCGATGAGCGGCAAGCGCGCGGCACCGCGCAGGCGACGCCTCGGCCGGGACAGGACCCCGGCGGCTCCCCGCCCGGAGGCGCCCACCCCGGTGGGTGGGCCCACGCCCGAGCCCGCCCGGCCCGCCCCGCGGACCGCGACGCCGTCGCGCCGGGGACCGGCGACGCTGCTCGCCGTCGTCCTGCCGGTCGCGACCCTGGCCGCCGGCCTGCTGGTCGCCCCCGACGCGCCCGAGGAGGCCCCGGCCGCCGCGCCGGCGGCCACCACCCTGGCGGAGCAGACCCTCGTGTGCCCGCCGCCCCCGGCGTCCGGTGCCGCCCCGGTCGTCGTCGGCCGCGAGCCGGCGGGTGACGGCGGCGCCGTGTCGGTCACCGGCCTCGGCGGCGAGCCGGTCGAGGAGGACCTGGACGTCCCCGCCGGCGGGGCCGTCGGACCGGTGCTCGTGCCGGGGGCGCCCGCGGCCCTGAGCGCGGAGGGCGACGCGGCGGCCGGCCTGCTGGGCGGCCGCTTCGGCGAGGAGGCCGTCACGGGCACGGCCTGCGAGCCCACCGCCGCCGACCAGTGGTTCACCGGCCTGAGCGCCGGACCCGAGCGGTCCTCCGTCGTCGAGCTCGTCAACCCCGCGGCCGGTGACGCCGTCGCCGATGTCACCCTGCTCGGCCCCGACGGGCCGCTCGACGTCCCCGACGTGGAGGGCGTCACCGTGCCGGCGGGGGAGCGGGTCAGCCTCGACCTCGGGGCCCTGACGCCCACCGCCGACGACCTGGCGGCCCGCGTCGAGGTGGTCCGCGGCCGCGTCGCGGCGTCCGTGCTCGACACCGCGACCCCGATCGGGGGGACCGAGGTCTCCGAGTGGCTGCCCCGTCAGTCGGCGCCCGCCACGACCTCGCTGCTCCCGGGACTCGTCGGGGGCGAGGGTCCCCGCACGCTCGTCGTCGCCAACCCCGGTGCGGCCGACACCCAGGTCGAGGTGGACGTCGTGACGCCGACCGGCGCCGTGCGGCCCACCGGCGTCCGCACGCTGCAGGTGCCCGCCGGGGGCGTCGAGACCGTGGGCCTGTCCGAGCAGCTGGCGGCCCAGGTCGACCAGGGGGCGGGCGGCGTCCTGCTCCGCTCGGCCGACCCGGTCACCGCGACGCTGCGGGGCGAGGTGCGCGGCGACCTGACGTACGCCGTCCCCGTCGACCCCGCCACGACCGGTGCGGCGCTGCTGCCCGCCGGGGAGTCCCGGGTCCTCCTCACCGCCGACCCCGACGCCGGCTCGCCCAGCACCGCCACGGTCACCGCTCGCGACGCCGACGGTGAGGAGGTGGCGAGCGAGGAGGTCGAGGTCGTGCCCGGCGGTCTCGGCGAGGTCGCCGTCCCCGAGGGGGCGGTCGCCGTCTCGGTGGTCTCGGACGGCGAGGTCGCCGCCGCCGTGGTCGTGCTGCGGGGCGAGGGCAACGTGGTCCTCCCGGTGCGTCCCGCGGTCACCGAGGCGCTCGTCGCGCAGGTCCGCCCCGGCCTGCCCTGACCAGCCCCGACGCCCGCCCCGACGCCCGCCCCGAGACACGCGATCCGTTCTGGCGCGTCCCGCCTCGGCGAGCGCCCCGGACGGGTAGCGTCCCTGCCGTGAACTCCGCCCGTCGCTGCTCGCGCGCCGCGTGCGGCCGCGCCGCGGTCACCACGCTGACCTACGTCTACGCCGACCAGACGGCCGTGGTGGGCCCCCTCGCGACGTACGCCGAGCCGCACGCCTACGACCTCTGCGCGGCCCACAGCGAGCGTCTCTCGGCGCCCCGCGGCTGGGAGATCATGCGGCTCGCGCCGTCCACCGCGCCGAGCGGTCCCTCCACCGACGACCTTCTGGCGCTGGCCGACGCGGTCCGCGCCACGCCCACCCCCGTCGCGCCCGCGGTGGTCGCCGGCACCGATCCCCGCCGCGGCCCGGACGACGACGGGCGGGGCACCCGGCGCGGCCACCTGCGTGTCCTGAGCAGCGACTCCTAGCCACTACCCTCGGGGCATGGTCGATGCCTCCCCGCCGGCGCGGGACCTCACGGCGGTCTTCAAGGCCTACGACGTCCGCGGCCTCGTCGGGACGGAGATCGACGAGGACCTCGCGCGCGCCGTCGGTGCGGCGTTCGTCGCGGTCCTGTCGGCCCCGGCGGTCGTGGTCGGCCACGACATGCGGCCGAGCTCGCCGGGCCTGGCCGGCGCCTTCGCCGACGGGGCCGCCTCGGCCGGCGCCGACGTCACCATGATCGGCCTCGCCTCTACCGACCAGCTCTACTTCGCCTCCGGCCACCTCGACGTCCCCGGGGCGATGTTCACCGCCAGCCACAACCCCGCTCAGTACAACGGCATCAAGCTCTGCCGCGCGGGGGCCCGCCCCGTCGGCCTCGACACCGGGCTCGCCGAGATCCGCGACCGCGTCGCCGAGGCCCTGTCGACCGGCGCCTCGACCGGCACCTCGTCGGGTGCGGGACGCCAGGGGTCGATCACCGAGCACGACGTCCTCGACGCCTACGCCGCCCACCTGCTCGCGCTCGCGCCCGTCGGGGGCAGCCGGCCGCTGCGGGTCGTCGTCGACGCGGGCAACGGCATGGCCGGCCTGACCGCGCCCGCGGTCCTGGACCGCCTCGCGGCCCACCGCGACGGTGCGGTGGAGGTGGTCGGGATGTACCTCGAGCTCGACGGCACCTTCCCGAACCACGAGGCCAATCCGATCGACCCGGCGAACCTCGTGGACCTGCAGCGCCGGGTCACCGAGGTCGGTGCCGACGTCGGGCTCGCCTTCGACGGGGACGCCGACCGCTGCTTCGTGGTCGACGAGGCCGGACGGGCGGTGTCGCCGTCCACCCTGACCGCGCTGATCGCCGCCCGGGAGCTCGCACGCGAGCCCGAGTCGGCGGTGATCCACAACCTCATCACCAGCCGCGCGGTGCCGCAGATCGTCGTCGAGCTCGGCGGCACCCCGGTCCGCACCCGGGTGGGGCACTCCTTCATCAAGGCGACGATGGCGGAGACCGACGCGGTGTTCGGCGGGGAGCACTCCGGGCACTTCTACTTCCGCGACTTCTGGCGCGCCGACTCGGGGATGCTCGCGGCGCTGCACACCCTGGCCGCCCTGGCCGAGGGCGACGCCCCGCTCTCGGCACTGCTCGCCGACTACGAGCGGTACGTCGCCAGCGGCGAGATCAACTCGACCGTCGACGACCAGGCGGCCGTGCTCGGCGTCCTCGAGTCGACGTACGGCGGCCGCGAGGGCGTCACCACCGACCACCTCGACGGGCTCACGGTCGAGGCGGAGCGCTGGTGGTTCAACGTGCGGGCCTCCAACACCGAGCCGCTGCTGCGGCTGAACGCCGAGGGAGAGGACGAGGAGACCATGACCGCCATCCGCGACGAGGTGCTCGCCGTGATCCGGGGCGGTGCCGCGTGAGCGTCGACCCGCAGCTGCTCGACATCCTGGCCTGCCCCGACTGCCGCAGCCCGCTGCGCGAGGAGGGTGACACCCTCGTCTGCACCGGCTGCGGCCTGGTCTACCCGGTCCGCGACGGCATCCCCGTCCTGCTGGTCGACGAGGCCACCCGACCCGGCTGAGGAGGCCCGGTGCCCTGGTTCGACGAGTCCCGCCTGGACGACGAGCGCGCCCTCGCCGCCGCGGACGCGCAGCTGCGCGGACTGGCCGAGTCCGGCGCCCGCCTGCGCCGGGCCACGCTCGAGGCGGCCGAGGACGCCGACGTGGCCGCGGCGCTGTCGCGCGAGCTCGAGCCGCCGCGCGCCGTCCTGGTGCTGGGGCCCGAGGCCGAGCTCGTCCGCACGGTCCTCGCCCGCACCGCCGGGGTCCCGGTCGTGGCGTGGGAGGCCGGCGAGCTGCCCGGCTGGGTCGGCGGCGCGGACCTGGCCGTGGTCCTGGCCCCCGAGGGCGCCCCCGACGCCGGCATCGTGCCGCTGGTCGCCGCGGCGGTCCGCCGGGGCTGCCAGGTCCTGGCCGTCGCGCCCGGCGGCTCGCCCGTGGCGGACCACGCCCGCGGCCGGTGGTCCACCGTGCTGACCGCCGGCTCGCGGGAGCCGGTGACCGTCGCGCTGCTGGCGCTGGCCCACCTCGGGCGCACCGGGCTCGGCCCCGCCCTGGACCTCGACGCCCTCGCCGACGCCCTCGACGCCGTCGCCGTCGACTGCTCGCCGTACCGCGACTCCGGCGTGAACCCGAGCAAGATCGCCGCGGTCGGCCTCGCCGAGACCGTGCCGCTCGTCAGCCCCCGGGCGGCGACCCCCCTCGGCCTCGACGCCGCCGACCGGGTCGGCGCGACCCTGCGCCGCATCACGGGTCTGCCGGTCGTGGCCGGTCCCGCCGCCGACGTCCTGCCGGTGCTCGAGGCGACCCCCACCCGCACGGTCTTCGACGACCCGTACGACGACGACGGCGCCGGCGGGGCCGCCGTCCGCCCGTCGCTGCTCCTGCTCGGCCCGCCCGAGGACGCCGGGGCCCGCGGGGCGTCCGGGGCAGCCGGCGGACCCGACCTCCACGAGGTCGCCGACGGGCGCGGCGTCCGCGTGGTCGAGGTCGGGGAGGACCCGCTCGACGACCTCGTGGCCCACGCCGCCACGGTCCTCCGCGCCACGTACGCCGCCACCTACCTCCGCCTGGGCACGACCGACTGACCGCCGAGTCGGCACGTCTGCGCAGCTGTCGTGGCCTCGGAGATTCTGACCGGGCGGTGGTCGGTCTCGTGGGGACCCTGCGGTCCGAAGAACGAAGGCCGACCCGCGGCCGCGGCCCCCGCCGGACCCTGACTCGGTCACGGACGGTCGCGACGCCCCGGGTCTGCGCAGACGTGCCGACTCGACGCCTCTGGGGTGCGCAGACGTGCCGACTCGACGCCTCTGGGGTGCGCAGACGTGCCGACTCGACGCCTCTGGGGTGCGCAGACGTGCCGACTCGGCGTCAGTGGCCGATGCGGGCGCGCACCTTCTCCGGCAGCGCCGCGATCGCGGCGACGACGACCGCACCGACGAGGAGGCCCAGGACGGCGGAGGCGAGGGTGTTGACCAGCCAGCCGGCGACCGCGCCGACGGCGCCGAGGGCGTCGTGGACGGCGACCTCGACGTGGTGCACCGCGTCGTACGGCGCCGCGAACCCGAGCTCCCCCATCCCGACGAGCAGGATGTGGCCGCCCACCCACAGCATCGCGGCGGTGCCCACGACCGAGACCACGGCCATGACCTTCGGCATGCCGCGCACGAGGGAGCGACCGAAGCGCTGCGCCGCGGGGGAGGGACGCCGGGTGAGGGCGAGGCCGACGTCGTCGACCTTCACGATCACCGCGACCACGCCGTAGACGAGCACCGTGATGCCGATGGCGACCACCACGAGGATGGCGGCGCGCGACCAGAAGGCCTCCGCGGCGACCTCGTTCAGCGAGATGACCATGATCTCGGCCGACAGGATCAGGTCGGTGCGGATGGCCCCGGAGACCATCCGCTTCTCGGCCTCCTCGGGCGTCTCGTCGACCGAGGACACCTCGGCCGTCGCCGGGCCGTGGTGCTCACCGGCGGGGCGGACCTTGTGCCAGACCTTCTCCGCGCCCTCGTAGCAGAGGAACGCCCCGCCGAGCATGAGGATCGGGGTCAGCAGCCAGGGCAGGAACTGCGAGAGCAGCAGGGCCGCGGGCAGGATGATCAGCAGCTTGTTGCGCAGCGACCCGACCGCGATCTTGCGGATCATCGGGAGCTCGCGCTCGGCGGCGACGCCCTGGACGTACTGCGGGGTCACCGCCGCGTCGTCCACCACGACCCCCGCCGCCTTCACGCTCGCCCGGCCCGCGGCGGCGCCGACGTCGTCGATCGAGGCGGCCGCCATCCGCGAGAGCGCGGCGACGTCGTCGAGCAGGGCGAACAGTCCGCTGGCCATGGCCGCAGGCTACCGAGATCCGGCGGCCGCGGAGGGTCGCGAGGATTCCCGCCCGGCGGGGCCCCCGCCTTACCGTGGAAGAACTACAGGACCACGAACGGGAGTGAGTCATGGACTACAAGGTCGCCGACCTGACCCTGGCCGACTACGGCCGCACGGAGATCACCCTCGCCGAGAACGAGATGCCCGGCCTCATGGCCATGCGCGAGCGGTACGGCGCCTCGAAGCCGCTCGCCGGGGCCCGCGTCACCGGCTCGCTCCACATGACGGTGCAGACCGCGGTCCTGATCGAGACCCTGGTCGAGCTCGGCGCCGAGGTGCGCTGGGCCTCCTGCAACATCTTCTCCACGCAGGACCACGCCGCCGCGGCGGTCGTCGTCGGCCGCCCCGAGTCCGGCGGCACCCCCGAGGCCCCCGCCGGCGTCCCGGTGTTCGCCTGGAAGGGCGAGACGCTGGAGGAGTACTGGTGGTGCACCGAGCAGGTCCTCGACTGGGGCCAGGGCGTCGAGCCCAACATGATCCTGGACGACGGCGGTGACGCCACCCTGCTCGTCCACCTCGGCGTCGAGGCGGAGAAGACCGGCACGGCCCCCGACCCGGCCACCGCCACCAGCCACGAGCAGCGCGTCATCTTCGACGTCATCGCCCGCTCGCTGACCGAGGACGCCGAGCGCTTCACCCGCATCGCCAACGAGGTCAAGGGCGTCACCGAGGAGACCACCACCGGCGTCCTGCGCCTCTACGACCGGATGCGCGAGGGCTCGCTGCTCTTCCCGGCGATCAACGTCAACGACTCGGTCACCAAGTCGAAGTTCGACAACAAGTACGGCTGCCGCCACTCGCTGATCGACGGCATCAACCGCGGCACCGACGTCCTCATCGGCGGCAAGGTCGCCGTGGTCTGCGGGTACGGCGACGTCGGCAAGGGCTGCGCGGAGTCGCTGCGCGGCCAGGGCGCCCGCGTCATCGTCACCGAGATCGACCCGATCTGCGCGCTGCAGGCCGCGATGGACGGCTACCAGGTCACGACGCTCGCCGACGTCCTGCCGACCGCGGACATCATCGTCACCGCCACCGGCAACAAGGCCGTGGTCACCGTCGACGACATGCGTCGCATGAAGAACCAGGCGATCGTCGCCAACATCGGCCACTTCGACAACGAGATCGACATGGCCGGCCTCGAGGCCGAGGGCGTCGCGACCCGCAAGAACGTGAAGCCGCAGGTCGACGTCTGGACCTTCAACGAGGGCGAGGGCGCCGGCACCTCCATCATCGTGCTGTCCGAGGGCCGCCTGATGAACCTCGGCAACGCGACCGGCCACCCGTCGTTCGTCATGTCGAACTCGTTCACCAACCAGGTGCTGGCGCAGATCGAGCTCTTCACGCGCACCGAGGAGTACCCGGTCGGCGTCTACGTGCTGCCCAAGCACCTCGACGAGGAGGTCGCCCGTCTGCACCTGGGTGCCCTGGGCGTGAAGCTGACCGAGCTCAGCCAGGACCAGGCGGACTACCTGGGCGTGCCGGTCGCCGGCCCGTTCAAGTCCGAGGCGTATCGTTACTGAGGCTCATGACAGACATCCCTCACCGTGGCCGCGTGCTCGTGGTCGACGACGACGCCTCGCTCGGCGAGATGTTGTCGATCGTGCTGCGCCAGGAGGGCTTCGACTCCCGCATCTGCACGCGGGGTGACCGGGCGCTCGCGGAGTTCCGCGACTACAAGCCGGACGTCCTGCTGCTCGACCTGATGCTGCCGGGCCGCGACGGGATCGACGTCTGCCGCGAGATCCGCGCGGAGTCCGGCGTCCCGATCGTGATGCTCACGGCGAAGGGCGACACCGTCGACGTGGTCGTCGGCCTCGAGTCCGGGGCCGACGACTACGTCGTCAAGCCGTTCAAGCCGAAGGAGCTGGTGGCCCGGGTCCGCGCCCGCGTGCGCCGGCTCGAGCCGCCCGGCCCGGAGACGCTGCGGATCGGGGACCTCGAGATCGACGTCGCCGGCCACACGGTCACCCGCGCCGGACGCTCCCTGTCCCTGACCCCGCTCGAGTTCGACCTCCTGGTCGCCCTGGTCCGCAAGCCCGGCCAGGTCTTCAGCCGGGAGGTGCTCCTCGAGCAGGTGTGGGGCTACCGCCACGCCGCCGACACGCGGCTGGTGAACGTGCACGTCCAGCGGCTCCGGTCGAAGGTCGAGACCGACCCGGAGAACCCGGAGATCGTGGTGACCGTGCGCGGTGTCGGCTACAAGGCCGGCACGCCCACCGCGGCCTGAGATGGCCTCGACCACGGCCCCGGACGCCGTGGACCGGACCCCCCGGGCCCCGCGGTCCGACGACGACCGCGCGGACGTCACCCCGCGACGCAGCCCGGGACGCTCGCTGCGGGCGGGCCTCACCGTCTGGCGCCGCTCGATCCAGGTCCGGGTCGTGGCGAGCACGATGGCCCTGTCGGCCCTCGTCGTCGGCGCGGTCGGCTGGTTCCTGCTGCAGCAGACGCGCGACGGCCTGCTCGACGACCGCGTCGAGGCCGTGGTCGCCGAGGCCGCCAACGAGACCGCGGAGGCGCAGGACCGGCTGCTCGCGGCCAGCGGCACGGACGCCGACGCCGCCGGCCAGCGGGTGCAGCTGATCGAGCCCATCGTCAACCGCGGCGAGGCCCGCGGGTTCGCCGTCGTCCTCGCCGGGCCGACGGAGGCGGGGGAGTCGCTGAGCGAGGCGGGCGACACTCAGTTCACCCCGGGGCTCGACGTCTCGAGCGTGCCGCCGGCCCTCGTGGCGCACTTCTCCGACTCGTCCGCCCCGGCGTGGACCTACGGCCGCATCCGCCGCGAGGACGACCGTGGCCGCTCGCGCAGCGACCCCGCGGTCGTGGTGGGCTCGCAGGTCGAGCTGCCCGCCGACGGCGAGACGTACACGCTCTACTACCTCTTCCCGCTCGAGGACGAGCAGGAGACGCTCGCGCTGGTCACGCGCGCGCTGCTCACCGCCGCGGTCCTGCTGCTGCTCCTCGTCGGCGGTGTCACCTTCCTGGTCACCCGCCAGGTCGTGACCCCCATCCGGCTAGCCCGGCAGGTCGCGGAGCGGCTCGCCGCCGGTCGCCTGACCGAGCGGCTGCGGGTCTCCGGGGAGGACGACCTGGCCCGGCTGGCGACCTCCTTCAACCAGATGGCCTCGAACCTGCAGACCCAGATCCGCCAGCTGGAGGAGCTGAGCCGGCTGCAGCGCCGGTTCGTCTCCGACGTCTCCCACGAGCTCCGGACGCCGCTGACCACCGTCCGCATGGCCAGCGACGTCCTCTACGACGCCCGCGAGACCTTCCCGGGCGGCACCGGCCGGGCGGCCGAGCTGCTGCAGACGGAGCTCGACCGCTTCGAGGTCCTCCTGGCGGACCTGCTGGAGATCAGCCGCTTCGACGCCGGCGCCGCCGTGCTGGAGATCGAGGACGTCGACCTCGCCGACGTGGCGCGCCGCGTCGTCGACGTGACCCGGCCCCTCGCCGAGGCGCGAGGCGTCAGCGTCGTGGTCGACGCCCCGGCGTCGGGTGTCCGGGCCGAGGCCGACGCCCGGCGGGTCGAGCGCATCATCCGCAACCTCGTCACCAACGCGATCGACCACGCCCGGCCCGCGCCGCCCGCCTCGGACGGGCCCGCGGGCGACGTGGTCGTCCGGGTCGCCGGGGACGACCGCGCGGGGTCCGTGGCCGTCCGCGACTACGGGGTCGGGCTGGAGTCCGGCGAGTCCGCGATGGTCTTCAACCGCTTCTGGCGCGCCGACCCCGCCCGTGCCCGGACCTCGGGCGGCACCGGCCTGGGCCTGTCGATCTCCCTCGAGGACGCCCACCTGCACGGCGGCTGGCTGCAGGCCTGGGGCCGTCCGGGGGCCGGCGCCCAGTTCCGGCTGACCCTGCCCCGTCGCAACGGCGGGGAGCTGCGGCAGAGCCCCCTGCCGCTCGTCCCCACCGACGCAGGAGTGCGCCGATGACCCCGCACCGCAGCCGGCGCGTGGTCCTCCCCGCGCTCCTCCTCGCCCTGGCCGTGCTGGCCTCGGGGTGCGTCCGCCTGCCGGTCTCCGGCCCGGTGGTGGCCGAGTCCGCCGAGACGAGCCGCACGGAGATGCCGGGCACGTTCTACGTGCCCAGCGGGCCCCAGGCCGGGGAGTCGCCGACCGACATCGTCCGGCACTTCATGGAGGCCATGACCGCGACGCCCCTGCAGACCGGCGTCGCCCGGGAGTTCCTCACCGACGACGCCGCCGCGGCGTGGGAGCCCGACCGCGAGACCATCACGTACGCCGGCGCGCTGCGCCCGACCGGCGGCACCGAGGTGCGGCTGAGGCTGCCGGAGGCCAACCGCCTGGACCGCGGCGGGACGTGGCTCGGCGAGCTCGAGGGCCCGGCGTCGATCCTGGGCTTCCCCATGGCCCGGGTCGAGGGGGAGTGGCGCATCGCCGACGCCCCCGACGCGCTGGTCGTGCCGGAGACCTGGTTCGAGGACCGCTTCCGCCCCGTCTCCCTCTACTTCTTCGACCCCGAGGCCGAGATCCTCGTGCCCGAGCCGGTGTTCGTGCCGGACGGCGAGCAGCTCGCCACGACGCTGGTGCGGCGGCTGCTCGACGGGCCGCGGGTGCGGGGGGTCTCGCGGACCTTCCTGCCGCCGGACGCCTCCCTCGGGCTGTCCGTCACGGTCTCGCGCACCGGGCTCGCCGAGGTCGCGCTCGAGGGCGGCGGTCGCTCGGTGGCCGACCCCGAGGTCGCCTCGCTCCTGCTGACCCAGCTGGGCTGGACCCTGCGCCAGGACCCGTCCATCGAGTCATTCCGGCTGCTGGTCGGCGGTGAGCCGGTCCGGCTGCCGGACGGCGCCTCGCAGGTGCCCGTCGACGTCGGCGGGGAGTACGCACCCTGGGTGTCGGCCAGCAGCAGCCGGCTGTTCGGCATCCTCGACGGGGCCGTGGTCGACGTCAGCCCCGGCGAGGGCACCGTGCCGGTCGCCGGGCCCCTCGGCAGCGGCGACGTCGCGGTGCGCGAGATCGCGGTCGACATGGCCGGCGACCGCCTGGCGGCGGTCGAGGAGGACGGCACCTCGATCGTCCTCGGCGCCGTCGACGACGACGGGACCGACGTCCGCACCGTCCTGTCGGGAGGGGAGGACCTCGGCAAGCCGTCGTGGGACCACCTCGGCCGGCTGTGGACCCTCGACCGCACCGCCGACGGCGCCCGCGTCTCCCTCGTCGCCGGTCGCGGTGGTGGCGGCGGCGTGCGCGAGCTGTTCGTCCCCGGGGTCACCGGGCTCGACGTCAAGCGCATGATCGTCTCCCGCGACGGCTCGCGCCTGGTCACCGTGGTCCGCGGGCCCCGGGGCGACCGCGTCCAGGTCAGCCGCATCCGGTACGGCGAGGAGGGCGACGTCAGCCTCCCCACCACCCCCCGGGTCGTGTTCGAGGGCGACGAGGAGCCCGTGCGGGTCGTCGACGTCGCCTGGTCGTCGCCGACGACGTTGGACGTCGTCGACTCGACGCAGCGGATCTGGTCGGTGACCGACGTGCCCGTCGACGGGTCCGGCGCCAACGCCGACGACCAGACCCCGCTCGCGCTCGACCGGACCCCGGTGTGGCGCGTCGCGAGTGCGCCGGAGGACGGTCTGCCCGCCTTCGTGGTCACCGCCGACGGTGCCGAGGTGCTCGGCAGCCTCCGCAGCGCCGAGGACGAGATCGACCCCAGGGTGCGCGGCCTGACGTACGTCGGCTGAGCACCGCGACCACCGCGCCACCTGTCGTCCCCAGGCGCGGGGGGAACCCCCTCCTCCCCAGGCCGTCGTCCGGGCCCGGCGCGCGGCGGCGCGCGCGTGGTGGGCTGCGGAGGTGCGCGCGGGTCGGGGAGCAGACGAGGGACCCGGCGGCCCGCTGCGCGTCACCGAGGCGTGCGCGGACCTGCTGACCGGCGCGGCCTGCCTGGGCTGCGCGCGGCCCGGGCGGCTGCTGTGCCACGACTGCCGCGCCGCGCTGCCCGTCCACCCGGTCCCCGCCGTCCTCGACCCCACCCCGCCTGGCCTCGCCCCGACCTGGGCGGCCGCGGCGTACGACGGCGTCGTCCGCGACCTGGTCGTGCACCACAAGGAGCGCCGTCGCCTGTCGCTGCGTCCGCCGCTGGCGGACCTGCTCACCCGCGCCGTGCGGGCGGCCGCCCCCGGGAGGGACGCCGTCCTGCTCGTCGCGGTGCCCAGCCGCCGCGCCGTGGTCCGGGCCCGGGGGCACGACCCGCTCGGCACGCTAGTTGCCCTGGCGGCGCGCCGGCTGCGTCGCCAGGGCGTGCCCGCCCGGCCGTTCCGGCTGCTGGCCCCCCACGGCGCCGTGGCCGACCAGGCCGGCCTCGACGCCGCCGCCCGTGCCGCCAACCTCGCCGGCTCGATGTGGTGCCCCGGGGCGCGCCGGCTCCCCGCGTCGGCGGCGGGGTCCCGGCTGGTGGTCTGCGACGACGTGGTCACGACGGGCGCGACGCTGGCCGAGGCGCAGCGCGCCCTGGCGGCGGTGGGCCTGCCCGTCACGGGCCACGCGGTCGTCGCCGCCACCCTCCGCCGCCACCCGCCGCCGGCGCCCGCGCGGCCCGACCGTCCGGATCGCCTTCCGTGGGTGGGCCGCGCGTACTAACGTCTCGACATGGAGTCCGTCCCGGCCCGTGGCAGGTGCCGTCGGCACGCCGCGACCGGGTCGTCGCGCGCGACGGGGACGCACTCCGCGCCCCTCCTCGGCGCGTCCGCGGGACTCCGCCAGCCCGTCACGAAAGCCCCGTCCGGGGCACGAACGAGGGAGGTCTCAGCATGGAGGTCGTCGTCAGCGCTCGGCACTGTGAGGTGTCCGAGGGCTTCCGCGCCCACGTCGAGGAGAAGCTCGCCCGACTCGAGAAGCACGACCACCGCATCATGCGGATCCAGGTCGAGGTCTCGACGGAGCGCAACCCGCGCCAGCACGACCAGGCGGTCCGCGTCGAGCTGACCGCCTTCTCCCGCGGACCGGTCATCCGGGCGGAGGCGGCCGCCGAGGACAAGATGGGCGCACTCGACCTCGCCATGGACAAGATGGCCTCGCAGATGCGCAAGGCGAACGACCGCCGGCGCGTCCACAAGGGCCGCACCGCCGTCGCGGTGGGCCAGGCGCCCGCCGACGTCGAGCTGCCGTCCCTCGACGGCGCCGGCACCGGGGCCGAGGACGGCGTCACCTCCCGTCACGTCGGCCCGATCGAGGTCACGGGCGACGGGCCCCTGGTGGTGCGGGAGAAGAGCCACCCCGCCGAGCCGATGACGCTCGACCAGGCGCTCTACGAGATGGAGCTCGTGGGCCACGACTTCTACCTGTTCGTCGACAAGGAGAGCGAGCGGCCCTCGGTGGTCTACCGCCGCCGTGGCTACGACTACGGCGTCATCTCGCTCGAGCTCGGGGCCTGAGCCGACCCCTCACCGGCGACGACGCGCCGCCGGCGCTGCCGGCCCCCGGGTCGGCGCCACCGTGACAGGATGCGGTGGTGGCCGATCCGGGGAGCGTCGACGCCGCGGTGAGCGTGCTCGTCGCGGACGACCAGGAGCTCTTCCGCCGCGGGCTGGCCCTGCTCCTCGACGGCCAGGACGGACTGTCCGTCGTCGCGACGGCCTCCGACGCCGAGGGCGCCGTGGCCGAGGCCGCGCGCACGACACCGGACGTCGTCGTCCTCGAGGGCCGCATGTCCGGCCGGGGCGGGCTGGAGGCCTGCCGCCGGATCACGGCGCGGCACCCCGGCGTCCGGGTGATCGTGCTCAGCACCTCCGACGACGAGGCCGACCTGTTCGAGGCGGTCCGCGGTGGGGCCCTCGGCTACCTGCTGAAGGACGCCTCGCTGCCCGAGCTTGTCCAGGCGGTCCAGGTCGTCGCCGCGGGCCAGTCGCTCATCAGCCCCGCGATGGCGGCCAAGCTCGTCAGCGGCTTCCGCGAGGCCGAGGTCGAGGAGGAGAACCCGTCCGGCGCGGCACGGCTCACCGCCCGAGAGCTCGAGGTCCTCACCCACGTCGCCCGCGGTCTGGCGAACCGGGAGGTCGCCGCCCGTCTGTCCATCAGCGAGAACACGGTCAAGAACCACGTCCGCAACATCCTCGAGAAGCTCGGGCTGCACTCGCGCATGGAGGCCGTCATGTACGCGATGCGCACCAAGCTGCTCGACATGCCGTGAGCGCGGCGTGACGGTGGGATGACGGCGGTCCAGCACCTCACCCGGGCGCGGGCCCGCCGGGTCGCGCTCGCGGCGCAGGGGTTCACCGACCCCGAGCACGCGACGCCGACGATGCGCACGTTCGAGCGAGCGGTGCGCCGCACCGGCGTCCTGCAGGTCGACTCGGTCAACGTGCTGGCCCGCGCCCACCTGGTGCCCGTCTACTCCCGCGTCGGCCCGTACGACGTCGACCTGCTGCGACGGGCCTCCGAGGTCCGTCCGCGCCGCGTCGTGGAGTACTGGGCCCACGTCCAGGCGTTCATGCCGGTCGACCTGTGGCCCCACATGCGCCACCGCATGGCTGCGCACCGTGCCCGTCACGAGCAGGACGGCCCGCGCTGGCCGGCGTCCGTCGAGGCCGACGTCCTCGCCGAGGTCGCGGCCCGCGGCCCGGTGACCGCGCGGGACCTGGACGACGGCACGCCGCGTCGCACCGACCACTGGGGGTGGAACTGGAGCCGGGCGCGCCAGGTCCTCGACCTGCTCTACCGCACCGGCGAGGTCGCCATCGCGGGCCGGAACCGCCAGTTCGAGGTCCTCTACGACCTGCCCGAGCGGGTCCTGCCCCCCGCCGTGCTGGCGACCCCCACCCCCGACCCGGACGAGGCGGCGCGCGAGCTCGTCCGGCGGGCGGCGCGCTCCCACGGCGTCGCCACCGCCGGGTGCCTGCGCGACTACTACCGGATGGCCCCCGCCGCGGCCGCCACGGCGGTCGCGGAGCTCGTGGACGCCGGGGAGCTGCTGCCGGCCGCCGTCGAGGGCTGGGAGCGCCCGGCGTACCTGCACGCCGACGCGAGGGTGCCGTGCCGCGTGGGGGCCCGCGCCCTGCTCAGCCCCTTCGACCCGGTCGTGTGGGAGCGGGAGCGCACCGAGCGGCTGTTCGGGTTCCGCTACCGCATCGAGATCTACGTCCCCGCGACCAAGCGGGTGCACGGGTACTACGTACTGCCGTTCCTGCTCGGCGACCGGCTGGTCGCGCGGGTCGACCTCAAGGCCGACCGGGTCACCGGCCGCCTGCTCGTCCAGGGCTCGTACGCCGAGCCCACCGGTCCCGAGGCGGCCTCCGGTCGCGGCGGGGCGGGGGCGCCGACGACGCCCGAGGTGGCCGACGCCCTGGCCCTCGAGCTGGGCCGGATGGCGACCTGGCTGGGTCTGGGGTCGGTCGTGGTCGCCGAGCGCGGCGACCTCGCCGTGGCCCTCGCGGCCGCGGTGGCGCATCACCGGATCGGGTGAGCGCGGGTGGTCCGGGCGGCCCATGGCGACCGACCGGGCCCCGGCCTAGGTTCCGTGTCGTGCCGGTCAAGGACCTCGCGCTGGCGGCCCTGCTGGGCCCCGGCCTCGTCGTCGGCGTCGCCACCACCCTCGACGGCGCCGGCGTGCTGGACGTCGAGGGACTGCTGCGACGCGTCGTCGCGGTCGTGGCCGTCGTCCTCGCCCTCGGCGTCCTCGTGCTGCTCGGGGGCCTCCGCCGGGCGCAGGCGGCCCGGAGCCGCCCGCGACGACGGGCCCCCGCGGCCTGATCGCGGCTCTGCCCCGCGCCGGGGGGCGGTTAGAGTTGACGACGGCCCCGGCCCCGTGGGGGACCGGCCCGGCCAGTCACTCGTCCCGAACCCCAGGAGTCACCCGCCGTGCCCGCCATCATCGACAAGCTCCTCCGCATCGGCGAGGGCAAGATCCTTCGCGAGCTCCAGGCGATCTCGAAGGCGGTCAACGCCATCGAGGACGACTACAAGGAGATGAGCGACGAGGAGCTCGCGGGCCAGACCGAGGAGTTCCGCAAGCGGCTCGCCGACGGCGAGACCCTCGACGACATCATGCCGGAGGCGTTCGCGACCGTCCGCGAGGCCGCGAGCCGGGTGATCGGCCAGCGGCACTACGACGTGCAGATCATGGGCGGCGCGGCGCTGCACCTCGGCAACATCGCCGAGATGAAGACCGGTGAGGGCAAGACGCTGGTCGCCACGCTGCCGTCGTACCTCAACGCCCTGGAGGGCAAGGGCGTCCACGTCGTCACGGTCAACGACTACCTGGCGAAGTACCACGCGGAGTGGATGGGCCGCGTGCACCACTTCCTCGGCCTCACCACGGGCGTCGTCGTCCCGCAGATGCGTCCCTCCGAGCGCCGCGAGGCCTACGCCTGCGACATCACCTACGGCACGAACAACGAGCTCGGCTTCGACTACCTGCGCGACAACATGGCCGGCTCGGTCGAGGAGTGCGTGCAGCGTGGCCACAACTTCGCGATCGTCGACGAGGTCGACTCGATCCTGATCGACGAGGCCCGGACGCCGCTGATCATCTCCGGCCCGACGCAGGACGAGGTCCGCTGGTACGGCGAGTTCGCGCGGATCGTCAAGAAGATGGAGCGCGAGGTCGACTACGAGGTCGACGAGAAGAAGCGCACCATCTCCGTCCTCGAGCCGGGCATCACGAAGGTCGAGGACCACCTCGGCATCGACAACCTGTACGAGTCGGCGAACACGCCCCTGATCTCGTTCCTCAACAACGCGATCAAGGCCAAGGAGCTGTTCCGCAACGACAAGGAGTACGTCGTCATGAACGGCGAGGTGCTCATCGTCGACGAGCACACCGGCCGCATGCTGTCGGGCCGCCGCTACAACGACGGCCTGCACCAGGCGATCGAGGCGAAGGAGGGCGTGACGATCCGCGAGGAGTACCAGACCCTCGCGACGATCACGCTGCAGAACTACTTCCGCCTCTACGACAAGCTGTCCGGGATGACCGGCACGGCGATGACCGAGGCCAGCGAGTTCGACAAGACCTACGGCCTCGGCGTCGTCCCGATCCCCACCAACAAGGCGATGGTGCGCCAGGACAGGGCCGACCTCGTCTACCGCACCGAGGACGCCAAGTACGAGGCGGTCGTCGAGGACATCGCCGAGCGCCACGAGAAGGGCCAGCCCATCCTCGTCGGCACCGCCTCGGTCGAGAAGTCCGAGCAGCTGAGTGTGCTGATGAAGAAGAAGGGCATCCCGCACACCGTCCTGAACGCGAAGGTCCACGCCGACGAGGCGAAGATCGTCGCGATGGCCGGCCACAAGGGTGCCGTCACGGTCGCCACCAACATGGCCGGTCGAGGCACCGACATCATGCTCGGTGGCTCGGTCGAGTTCCTCGCCGACCAGGAGCTGCGCAAGAAGGGCCTCGAGCCCGCCGGCGAGACCGCCGACCAGTACGAGGCCGAGTGGCCCGAGACGCTGGAGCGGCTGAAGAAGCAGGTCGCGACCGAGCACGACGAGGTCAAGGACCTCGGCGGCCTGTACGTCGTCGGCACCGAGCGCCACGAGTCCCGCCGCATCGACAACCAGCTGCGTGGTCGCTCCGGCCGCCAGGGCGACCCGGGCGAGTCCCGGTTCTACCTGTCGCTGCAGGACGAGCTCATGCGGCTGTTCAAGTCCGACTGGGTCGACCGGGTGCTGCAGGTCCTCAAGGTGCCGGACGACGTCCCGATCGAGAACAAGCGCGTCACCGGGGCCATCGCCAGCGCGCAGGGGCAGGTGGAGTCGCAGAACTTCGAGTCCCGCAAGAACGTCCTCAAGTACGACGACGTGATGAGCCGCCAGCGCGAGGTCATCTACGGCGAGCGCCGCCAGGTGCTCGAGGGCGCCGACCTCAAGGAGCAGGTGCGCGGCTTCCTCGACGACGTCGTCGAGGGCTTCGTCATGGGCGCCACGATGGAGTACGCCGAGGACTGGGACCTCGAGGCGCTGTGGACGCAGCTGGGCCAGGTCTTCCCGATCTCCATCGACCGCGAGGAGATGGTCGAGAAGGCGGGCGGCCAGGCGGCCCTGTCGCGGGAGGTCCTCGTGGAGGACCTGCGCGCCGACGCGCACCGGGCGTACGACGCCCGCGAGGCCGAGGTCGGCGAGGACGTCATGCGGGAGCTCGAGCGCCGCGTGCTGCTCTCCGTGCTCGACCGCAAGTGGCGCGAGCACCTCTACGAGATGGACTACCTCCGCGAGGGCATCCACCTGCGCGCCTACTCGCAGCGTGACCCGCTGGTGGAGTACCAGCGCGAGGGCTTCGACATGTTCAGCGCCATGATGGACGGCATCAAGGAGGAGACCGTCGGCTTCCTGTTCAACCTCGAGGTCGAGGTCGAGCAGCACGACGACCACGAGCACGTCCTGGTCGCCGACCCCGACGGCACCCTCGGCGGTGAGCTCGACGGTGACCTGCCCGAGGAGGGCGACGAGGACGACGCCGAGGTCGCGACCGTCGGCGCCACCGCGCGCACCCGGCCGGACGCGCCGCAGATCCGCGCCAAGGGGCTCGAGCCGCAGCGCTCGAACCAGCCGCTGTCCTACACCGCCCCGTCGGAGGACGGCGAGGCCGAGGTCCGCACCGAGGCCCCGGCCGCGAGCGACGACCCCTTCGCCGGCACCGGCCGCAACGCGCTGTGCCCCTGCGGGTCCGGCAAGAAGTACAAGCGCTGCCACGGCGGCCCCGGCGGCGGCCCGACCGGCACCACCACGCGCGCCGGCGGCTGACGGCCCCCGGGCACGACGAGGGGAGGCGGGCGTGCCCCGGCGCGTGGTGCTGCACGTCGGCGCGATGAAGACGGGCACGACGTTCCTGCAGTCGGTGCTCGACGTGCACCGTGCGGCGCTGGCGGCCGCGGGGACGACGTACCCGGAGACCAGCGTGCACGCGGTGCGGGCGCTGCTGGGCAACGACGGGTCGTCGGAGCCCGACCCGTCCCGCTGGCGGGAGCTGGCGGCGTCCACCGACGGTGACCTGCTCGTCTCCATGGAGTTCATGAGCTTCGCCGGCCCCCAGCAGGTCGCCCGCCTGCTCGAGCCGTTCGCCGGCGACCGGGTCGAGGTCGTCGTCGGGGTCCGGGACCAGCGGCGGACCCTCGGGGCCCAGTGGCAGACCTACTGCCGCAACCGCGGGCTGCTCCCGTGGGGCGACTGGCTGCGCGCCATCCGTGGCGAGGGCGACGACGACGCGCCGGGGGCGCGGCGGGCGCGACGCGCCTGGGACCGCGCCCAGCGGGTGCCGGGCGTGCTGGACCGCTGGAGCGACTCCGGCGCCGACCGCCTCGCGGTCCTCACGGTGCCACCGTCCGGGACGGACCCGCTCGTGCTGTGGGACCGGTTCAGCCGGGCCGCCCGTCTGCCGGCGATCGACGTCGACCTGGCCGGCGTCCGCAGCAACCCGTCGCTGGGCCTCGGGTCGACCGAGCTGCTGCGGCGGATGAACCCCCACCTGGTCGACCTGCGGCCCTGGCCCTACCGCCAGGCCGTCCGGGACCTCGCCCGGGCGGTGCTCGTCCCGCGCCGGCCCCAGGAGTCCGCGATCGTGCCCGACGGCGTCGCCGTGCGGCGCGCCCTGGAGGCGAACGCCCGGGTCCGGGAGCGCCTCGCCGCCGGCCGGTCCGCCGAGCCCGCCGTCGAGGTCGTGGGGGAGGAGACCGACCTCCCGGTCGCCGGCGAGGTGGGACCCGTCGACGCGGACCAGCCGGCGTCGGTGTGCGACGACGCCGAGGTCGAGGCGGCAGCCCGTGACGCCCACCGTCACCTGACCGGGGCCGACGCGCCGTCCGGGCTGGGTCCCGACGACCTGGTGCGCCGGGTCGCCGGGTCCCTGCAGGAAGCTGCACGCCGCTGACAGGGCCCACGGCGCGTGGTCGGATGTGTTCCATGTCGACGCCACGCACCCTTCGCCGCTCGCTCTCGTCACTCCTGACGGCGGGAGCGCTCGCCGCCTCGTCGTTGCTCGTGCTGGCGCCCGCCGCGTCGGCCGAGTACGGCGTCGTCGCCGACCGTGGCGGGTCCTCCGACGGCGAGATCACCGACAGACGCGACTCCTACGGCGAGATCAGCCGGGTGGAGGTCAACTTCCAGCAGCAGCGGCTGGTCGTCCGGGTGCGGTCGATCGCCGGCGACCGCGGGGCGGACTTCTGGAACGTCTGGATCGACACCTCCCGCACCGGCGCGAAGCCCCAGCGCCTGGTGCAGTACGCCGCGCCGTACGGGCCGGAGCGCTACGCCACCGCGTACGCGACGCGGGCCTGGTCGCCCTTCCCCCCGCGCGACACGGCGGTCTGCGGGCAGGTGGCTCGCAAGGTCACCCGGGACCGCGGCCCCGTCGTGGAGGTGCGGATTCCGCTGCGGTGCCTGCCGGCCGGGAGCGAGCGGGCCCGCGTCTCGGTCGGCACCTTCATGGAGTACGGCAACGCGGACTGGGCCCCCGCCCGGCGCGCCTGGAGCCGCTGGTTCTCGCGAGGCTGAGCCTCGCGCGGCTGAGCCTCAGGCGAACTCGAGCGCGCAGCACTGCCATCGGCCGCCGACGAGCTCGAAGCGGGCGGCGATGGCACGGGAGCGCTCGCCGTGGCGGACGTGGATGCTGGTCTCCGCGGCGTCGCGGCCGACGAAGCTGGTGCGGACGCCGAGGACCTGCGCTCGCGCGGCCGCACGCCGCGGTCGGCCCTGGCCGGGCAGGTGCCCCCCGGCGCGGGCGACCAGGTGCGCCCGGCGGGCGAGGTCGGCGTACACCGGCGGGGTGGTCCAGCGCAGCAGCTGGCTGACCGGTCGGTCGCCGGCGACGACCTCGACCACGGACTGCGCGTAGCGCCAGGTCCAGGACTCGAGCTCGCGGCGTCGCTGCCGGTCGATCGGGACGACGTCCGCGTCGGCCTCCTGCGGGCGCCGGGTCCCGGCGGGCGCCTCCGGCGCCGGCGGCGGGTCGAGCCGCGGCACGAGGTCGAGGGCGAGCGTCCCCTGCACGGTCGGGATGTCGGTCATGGCTCCTCCTGGTCACCGGGCTGGTCGTGGGGCTGGGTGGGGTCGGTCCGGCTGGTCCCGCCGCCGGGGGAGCGCAGGTGCTGCCCGGGCAGGATGAGGTCGGGGTCGGGCCCGACGACGTCGGCGTTGGCGGCCCAGATCGCGCGCCAGCGGGCGTCGACCTCGGCGTCCGTGGGGCCGGGGGTGCCGTGACGGGCGCGGAGCTGCGCGGCCGCGAGGTCCCACAGGGTCTCCCCGGGCCGGACCACGTGGACCCCGTCGTCGGTGGGGCCGTCCGCCCGCGGGGTCCTCGGCGATTCCGGAGGGGCGTCGCGTGGCCGGGTCCGCTCCTGGGGGCCCCGCGCGCCCGGTCGGGTGTCCGAGCGGGGGCGGTCCGGCAGCGGGAGGCCGTGGAGGTCGGGGCCGTCGGAGGCCGGCGCCGGGACGGCCCCGTTCGACGCGAGCGAGCCGCCGTCCACCGGGACGGGGCGGGGGAGCGGGTCGGCGGAGGCCGGCACCGTCATGCCGGCGACGAGGCTGCCCGTCACCGCCGCGCCGCAGGCCGTGAGCAGTCCCCGGCGCAACCACGCGGGGCACCCGGGCACCCGGGCGGCGCGTGCGCCCCGCGCGGCGTCGAGCGCGACCAGCCCGGCGACGGTCCACAGCCACCCGAGGGCGGCCACGGTGGCGGTGGACGCGATCCAGACGAGCAGGTCCTCGAGGGTGCGCGTGCGCCACGAGCCGTCCCCCAGGGCAGCGAGTGCGGCGAGGAGCTCGGGCAGCACGAGGGTGCCGAGCGCCCCGGCGGCCGTGCCGACCCCGAGCCAGACGGCCAGGCACCGCAGGGCGGGTGCCGGGCCGGCGGACGGCGACAGCGGGACCATGGCGCAAACCCTTCGTTTGGCTCTGTTTGCATCATTTGATGTCTTTTGATGCTGCTGGTCAACCTTTGTCTCCACAGGGCAACGGATGGCGCGCGTGCGACGATGGCGCGGTGCCGGGCGACGAGCAGCTGTTCGACCTCCTCGAGGACCTCGAGGCGCAGGCGGAGAGCGCGTACGACGCAGAGCGCCGGGTCGACCTCGAGGACCGGAGTCGCGCCGAGTACCGCGAGGTCACCCTGGCCGCGCGCCTCGTCGCGTCGGTCGGGCGGGAGGTCGAGGCCGACGTGGCAGGCGTGGGCCCGGTGCGCGGCGTCCTCGACCGCACCGGGGACGGGTGGCTGCTCCTGCGGTCGCCGTCCGCCGACTGGGTGGTCCGCACCGTCGCCCTCCACCGGGTCGTCGGCGCGTCGGACCGCGCGGTGCCCGAGGCGGCGTGGTCCCCGCTCCAGCGGCTCAGCGTCGCGTCGCTCCTGCGCCGCCTCGCGGACAGCGGCTCACGCTGCGTCGTCCACACCCGCGACGGCCGCCGTCACGAGGTCGTCGTGCAGCGCGTCGGCGCGGACTTCGTCGAGGTCCTCGAGGGCACGGGCGACACCCGCCGTCCCGTGCTCCTCGCCCTCGAGGGCCTCGCCGCCGTCCAGAGCCCCGAGCCGGAGCTCTGAACCGGAGCCCCGACCGGAGGGTCGAGTCGGCACGTCTGCGCAGCCGCAGCACCACCCGACGGCTCGGCGCCGGCGTCGTCCACGGCTTCAGGTGCGCAGACCTGACGACTCGAGGTCCCGGGGGTGCGCAGACGTGACGACTCGGCGGTCAGCCCCGGTCGAACCAGCGGCTCCAGGCGCGGCGGGCGGGGGCCCAGTCGTTGAAGCCGTACTCCTGCGCCGTCGCCACGGAGACCCGGACCCGCTCGCCCGGCGGCAGGCAGCGCGTGGGGATGCTCAGCCGCAGCCAGGGGCCGTCCGGTCCCTTCGCGGTGTAGTCGCGCCCCACCCAGCAGCGTGGCGCCGGGTCCTGCTCGGAGACGATGGCGCGACGGCGGGTGTCGAGGAGGCGTGCGACCCGGTCGCGGCCGTAGATCGTCCGCCAGTAGGCGACCCGCTGGGGCGAGTCGCCGCGCCGGGTGGAGTCCGTCCAGACGAAGGAAAAGTCCGCCAGGTCGGTGCGCGGCGCGGACCGCAGGGTCACCTCCAGGACGCGGGGTCGGTGCTCCACGCGGACCGAGGAGACCTCGCCGACCCCGCGGGCGTCCCGGGAGCCGCCCCGGTCCGGGACGACACCGCGCTCGGCCGAGGCGGCGGTCGCCGAGAGGGCGGTGCCGAGGAGGAGCGTGACGGCGGCGAGCACCGCGCCGGACCGGGCACCCCAGCGGGAGGGCCGGCTGGTCGGGAGATCGTTGGTGTGTCCCACCTCATCGATCAGACCACGCGGACCGGGGTGCTGTCACGGGTCCCTCGGGGGACGGGTCTCAGGTCGCCTCGAGGTCGTACGGCGGGACCTCGCCGGGCGCGAGGGCGTCGGCGTGGCGCTTCTTCAGGGAGGGCGCCGGCTCGTCGGGCTCGTTCATCGCGTCGATGACGTGCTTGCGGACGATCTCGCGCGGGTCGAGGTCGCGGAGCTCGAGGTCGGCGTACTCGGGGCCCAGCTCGCGGCGCAGGTCGTCGCGGGCCGAGGTGGCCAGGGTGCGGAGCCGGCGGAGCATCTGCCCGGCCTGCTTGGCGAGCTCGGGCACCTTCTCGGGCCCGAAGACGAACACCGCGACGAGCGCGATGACGACGGCCTCCGCCAGGCCGATCCCGAACACGGCGTCAGGCCCGGCCGGTGGGGGTCAGCCCCAGCTGCATCCCGGCGAGCCCGCGCCCGCGACCGGCGAGGTCGGCGGCCACCCGGGACAGCTCGATCGCGGCGGGGGCCGTCGGGTCGGCCTCGACGATCGGCTTGCCGACGTCGCCGCCCTCGCGCAGCGAGGGGTCCAGCGGGATCGACCCGAGCAGCTTCACGTCGTAGCCGAACCGCTCGGACAGCGTGCGCGTCACGCGCTCGCCGCCGCCCGAGCCGAACACGTCGAGCTTGTGCTCCGGCCCGCAGTGGGGGCAGGGCAGCCACGACATGTTCTCGACGACGCCCACGACGCGCTGGTGCATCATCGAGGCCATCGTCCCGGCGCGCTCGGCGACCTCGGCCGCCGCCTCCTGCGGCGTGGTGACCACGACGACCTCGGCGTTCGGCAGGTGCTGGCCCAGCGAGATCGCGATGTCGCCCGTGCCCGGCGGCAGGTCGAGGAGCAGCACGTCGAGGTCGCCCCAGTAGACGTCGGACAGCATCTGCACCAGCGCCCGGTCGAGCATCGGGCCGCGCCACGCGACCACCTGGTCGCGGCGCGGCTTCAGCATGCCGATCGAGATGACGGAGACGCCGGACGCCGTCGGCACCGGCATGATCAGGTCGTCGACCTGGGTCGGGCGGTGGTCGGCGACGCCGAGCATCGCGGGCACCGAGTGCCCGTAGACGTCCGCGTCGACGATGCCCACCTTCATGCCCTCGCGCGCCATCGACAGGGCGAGGTTGACGGTGACGGACGACTTGCCGACACCGCCCTTGCCGCTGGCGATCGCCAGCACGCGGGTCAGCGACCCGGGCTGCGCGAACGGGATCTCCCGCTGGGCCTGGCCGTTGTTCAGCGTCTTCTTCAGCTCGGCCCGCTGGTCGGCGTCCATCACCCCGAGCGTGAGGTCGACGTCGCTCACGCCGTCGACGGCGCCGACGGCGGTCGTGACGTCGGAGGTGATCGTGTCCTTGAGGGGGCACCCGGCGACCGTCAGCAGGACGTGGACGGCGACCCGCCCGTCGTCGTGGACCTCGACGGAGTCGACCATCCCGAGCTCGGTGATCGGCCGCTTGATCTCGGGGTCGTTGACGGTGGCCAGTGCCTCGCGGACCAGGTCGGCGGAGGGAGCGCTCATGATGGCCCAGCGTAGTTCGCGACCCGTCGGATCACCCACGCCGGGACTCCCCGAGGCCTCCGCCCGGCCCCCGGGAGCGACCTAGGGCTCGTCCGGGTCGTCGCCGCGGCGCCGTGCGTCGCGCTGGTCGTCGAGCTCGGCCAGCAGCGAGCGCAGCTCGGAGCGGACGAAGTCGCGGGTGGCGACCTCGCCCAGCGCCATCCGCAACGACGCCACCTCGCGGGCCAGGAACTCCATGTCGGCGTGCGCGCGGGCGTTCGCCTGGCGGTCCTGCTCGGCGATCACCTTGTCGCGCATCTCCTGCCGGTTCTGCGCCAGCAGGATCAGCGGCGCGGCGTAGGACGCCTGGAGGCTGAGGATGAGCGTGAGGAAGATGAACGGGTAGGCGTCGAAGCGGGCCCCGTCGGGGGCGAGGCGGTTCCACACGATCCACACGACCACCACGAGGGTCATGTAGAGCAGGAACTGGGCCGTGCCCATGAACCGCGCGAAGGACTCCGCGAACACGCCGAACGAGTCGCCGTCGCGCCGGCGGCCGGCCCCGAGCCGCCGGCGGGCGCTCAGGCGTCCGCCCAGCGGGGTGCGCAGCGGGGTGCTGATCGGCGTCCCCAGGGACGCGCCGGAGGGCAGCGGGCTGTCCATCCGGGACCCCTCGCGGCGTGCGGACGTGCCGGGACGCTCGGCCATTTCAGGCCCTCCGCGTCGGCGGGGGCACCGACATGGTGGGGACGTCGGGACGCGGGGCGTGGTCGCGCCAGTTCGGCGGCAGCATGTGGTCGAGCAGGTCGTCCACCGTGACCGCGCCGAGCAGCCGGCCCTCCTCGTCGACCACGGGCGCCGCGACCAGGTTGTACGTCGCGAGGTGCGCCGCGACCTCCTCGATGCGGGCGTCGGGGTGCAGGTGGTCCATCGAGGAGTCCAGGGCGCCCGCGACCAGGCTGGACGGCGGCTCGCGGAGCAGGCGCTGGATGTGGGCCACCCCCAGCAGGCGGCCGGTGGGGGTCTCGAGGGGCTGGCGGCACACGTAGACCAGCGCGGCGAGGGACGGCGTCAGCTCCGGGCGCCGCACGTGGGCGAGCGCGTCGGCCACGGTCGCGTCGGGGCCGAGGATGACGGGCTCCGGCGTCATCATCGCGCCGGCGGTCTCCTCCTCGTACGACATGAGGCGGCGGACGTCCTCCGCCTCCTCCGGCTCCATGAGGCCCAGGAGCAGCGTTCCGGTGTCGGCGGGCAGCTCGGCGATGAGGTCGGCCGCGTCGTCGGCGGACATCTCCTCCAGGACGTCGGCGGCCCGCTCCACCTCCAGCGCCTCGAGGATCTCGACCTGGTCCTCCTCCGGCATCTCCTCGAGGACGTCGGCGAGCCGTTCGTCGTCCATCGCCGCGACCACGGCGCTGCGCCGGTCGCTGGGCAGCTCGTGGAGCATCGAGGCGGCGTCGGCGGGCCGCATCTCGTTGATCGCCGCGACCAGGTGGGTCGCACCGTGCGCCTCCTCGCGGCCCACGAGACCGTCGACCTCGCCCCACTCGACGACGTGGGACTGGCCGCGACGCCGCAGGCCCTTGCCGGTCTCGGCCACGGCGAGGCGGCTCACGACCCAGTCGCGGTTGCGGGCCTGCTCCATGGCCAGGTCGTAGATTGTGGCCGTGGCCCCCGACTCCCGCAGGGTCACCGTGCGGTCGAGCACCTGGGCGATCGCCAACGTCTCCGTGGGCCGCTGCTCGAAGCGGCGCAGGTTGAGCAGCCCCGTCGTGTAGACCTGCCCGGAGTCGATGTTGGTCACCCGGGTCATCGGCACGAAGATGCGGCGCCGGCCGAAGACCTCGGCCACCAGGCCCAGCACCCGCGGCTGCGCCTGCGCCGAGCGGACGGCGAGGACGACGTCGCGGACCTTGCCCACCTGGTCGCCCAGGGGGTCGTAGACGGGCAGGCCGACCAGCCGGGCGACGTACACGCGGGAGGGGCTGGTGCTCACCGCGCCACGCTAGCGCCTGGCACCGGGGCGGGCGGATCCGACGACCCACGACGCGCGGGCGCGCCCCGCTCGTGGACACCGGCGGCGCGTCGACCGTGGGTTACAGTCGGGACGCCCAGAGGTCTCGGAGCCGCTCGACCCTGCTCCCAGGGACCGCACGACGCGTGGACATGCCGACGCGTGGACACGACATCCAGGGGAGTCACAGACCTATGAGCATCAGGCGAACCGCCTTCACCGCCGCAGTCCTGGCGGTGCTGTCGCTGGTCGCGCCCACCGCGGTGGTCTCGGCCTCCGCGGCCAGCGGCCCCGGCACCGGCCCGACCTTCAACAGCGCCTTCGGCGGCCCCGCGCAGCGTCAGAAGATCAACAACAAGATCCTCGGCGCCATCCGCAGCACGCCGCGCGGCGAGACCATCCGCATCATGACGTGGAACTACGAGTCGCCGGCCGCCACGGACGCGCTGCTCGCCGCCCAGCGCCGCAAGGTCCGCGTGCAGGTGATCATCGCCCGCGGCAACGCGCGGGGGAACCCGAGCTTCACCCGCCTGCGCACCGGCCTCAAGAACGGCAACTGGAAGAGCCGCCCCACCAGCTGGGCCCGCTCCTGCAGCCAGTCCTGCCGTGGCCGCGGTGGCGCCGCGCACGCGAAGTTCTACCTCTTCACGAAGTCGGGCAGCGCCAAGGACGTCGTCATCCAGGGCTCGGCCAACCTGACGCAGGCCGCTGCGAACAACCAGTGGAACGACATCGTCACCACGCACCGCGCGGGCCCCTTCACGTTCTTCACCCGCATCTTCAACCAGATGTCGAAGGACAAGCCGGTCCGGGCGACCTACGCGAGCCAGACCTTCGGCACCGACCGCTTCGCGTTCTTCCCGGGCGGGCGGACGGCCAAGAACGACCCGGTGCTCCAGCTGCTGAACAGCGTGCGGTGCCGGGGCGCGTCGAACACCAAGTCGGGCCGCACCCAGCTGCGCATCCTCCCGGACGTCGTCCGCGGTGACCGCGGCATGAAGCTCGCGCGCAAGGTGAAGTCGCTGTACGCCAACGGCTGCGACATCCGCATGGGCTACACGGTCATGGGCATCGACATCGGCCGCATGCTGTCCCAGCCCACGCGCCGCGGCCGTGTCCCGCTGATCCACATGGTGCGCGACGCCAACGGCGACCGCCAGTTCGACCAGTACTTCCACATGAAGGCCATGACGGTCATCGGCAACGCCGGCGGCAAGTCCAACACCCGCAAGGTGCTCAACGGCGCGGCCAACTGGTCCGACGACTCGGCGAAGTCCGACGAGAACTTCGGGATCTACAACCGCCCGGAGATGGTCGGTCGCTACCGCGAGCACGCGGACTACTGGATGAACCGCCTGCGCGGCGCGAACCGGGCGGCCGCCAGCGAGATGACCGCCCGCCGCTCCGACGTCACCAGCGGCCGGGTCACCCCGGACGGCCTGATCTTCGGCACCGGTCCGGTCGACGGCGTCGACGTCTTCGCCAACCTGGAGCAGGACTGAGGAACGACGCGTGACCGACGCTGTGCGGGTCGACGGCGTCGACGAGGAGGGTCTCCGGCTGACCAGCAGCCAGGAGGCCCTCCTCGAGGTCCGTGTGGCCGGGGCCCGGGTCTGGTCCTTCTGGGTGCCGCGTGACGTCACCGAGGTCGGCGACGGGCAGTACCTCGCCGCCTGGCCCGGTGTGCTGCGGCGCTACCTGAAGGGTCGCGGGGCGGTCACGGTGCTGCGCTCCCCGCTCACCCCGGACGAGACCGAGACCGAGCTGTGGGACGGCGAGGTCCGCTTCGACGACTCCGGCGCCGAGCTCGTCGTCCGCAACCCCGAGGGCACCCCGCTCCAGATCGACAAGTCGGGCCGGCTGGTCGCCACCTTCGAGGGGGTCGACCCCAGTGACATCGAGCAGCTCCTCGACCACCTCGAGCAGGCCGTCGAGGCCCTCCGCAAGGCGGGGGCCGAGCCGTTCGTCGCGTACGGGACCCTGCTCGGCGCGGTACGCGAGGGGCGGGTCCTGGGTCACGACTCGGACGCCGACCTCGCCTACGTCAGCACGGCCCGCCACCCGGTCGACGTCACCATCGAGTCCTACCGCCTGCAGCGCGCGCTCGTGGAGCAGGGGATGTCGACCATCCGCTACAGCGGGGCGAACTTCAAGGTGCTCTTCCCCGAGCTCGACGGCAACGTCCGGGGCATCGACGTGTTCTCCGGCTTCCTCGACGGGCCCACGCTCTACCTGATGGGCGAGATCGGCGTGCCGATGGCGGAGGCCGACATCCGGCCGCTGTCGACGGCGACCCTGAACGGCCGCGTCGTGCCGACGCCCGCGCGGCCCGAGGCGCTGCTGGAGGCGACGTACGGCGAGGGCTGGCGCGTGCCGGACCCCGCCTTCAAGTTCGAGACCTCCGACGAGGTCAGGGACCGGCTGAGCGGGTGGTTCCGCGGCCAGCGGTTCCGCTACAAGGAGTGGGTGCGGGCCTACGCCCTGACCCGCAACCGGCCGCTGCGCGACTCGCCCACGCGCGTCGCCAAGACCGCCCACGAGATCGCCTCGCGCGAGGGGTGGCCGATCGTCGAGGTGGGTGCGGGGCGCGGCGCCGACGGCCTGTGGCTGGCCCGGAAGGGACACGACGTCGAGATGCTCGACGTCGTCCACTTCGCGGCCGACAAGGCCGTCGCCACCGCCCGCGAGGAGGGTCTGTCGCTGGACAAGCGGGTGCTGAACCTCCTCGACACGCGCAGCGTGCTCGGCGAGGGCGCCCGCCTGGTCCGGCGCCCCGGCCCGCGCGTCGTCGTCGCCAACCACGTGCTCGACGCCCTCGGCCGCCGCGGCACCGAGGGCCTGGCCCGGTTCTGCGCCCTCGCGCTGCGCGGCGGGGGAGCCCTGGTGACCCAGTTCTACGCCCGCCGCGGCCCGGGTGACGACGGCCCGAGCTGGATCGTCGGGACCGTGGACGTCGACGAGCTGGGCGACCAGCTCAGGCAGGCGGGGGCCCGGCACGTGGAGGTGGAGCGTCGCACCAGGCAGGGACGCGAGGTCGTCTCCGTCGTGGGAGAGTGGTGACGTGGTGTTCCGCAACAAGTCTGCCTCGACCGAGCAGCTCGAGAAGCGCGTCGACGACCTCCGTGCCCGCGTGGCGAGCCTGGAGGGCGAGCTGCACCTGCTGCGCCAGCACCACCAGCGGACCGCGGAGCTGACGGACGTCGTCCAGGAGCTGCTCATCCCGGTGGCCCAGCGCGACGAGGCGGCGGTCGCGGAGGCGATCGAGAAGTTCAACCGGAGCCTCTAGGTGGTCGGCCGCGTCGTCGTCCACGTCGGCCAGCCGAAGTCGGCGACGTCGTACCTGCAGACCATCCTCTGGAGCAACCGGGAGGCCCTGCGGGCACAAGGCGTCGTCGTGCCGGGGGAGCAGCGGCGCGACCACCTCTGGTCGTCCCGGCTGCTGCGCGAGGACCCGCAGATCACCCGCGCGCCCGAGCACCAGCAGCGGGCCTGGGAGCGCGTGACGTCCGAGCTCGCGTCCTCGAGCGGCACCGGCCTGATCAGCCACGAGTTCTTCGCCGCGGCCTCCGCCGACCAGGCTCGACGGATGGTCGCCGACCTGGCGCCCGCCGAGGTCGAGGTGGTCGTCACCGCCCGCGACCCGCTGTCGCTGTTCACCGCGAGCTGGCAGGAGAGCCTCAAGAACGGCGCGACCGCGCCGATGGCCGACTACGGCCACGGCGAGTCGTCCAGGAGCACCGCCATCTGGGACTGGCGCACGCTCGACCTGCGGCTCGTGCTCGAGCGCTGGGCGCAGGCCGTGCCGGCCGAGCGGGTGCACGTCGTCGTCCTGGACCCCGGCGCCGACCGGGACGACGTCTGGCGGCGGTTCGCGGGCCTCCTCGGGGTGGACCCCGCGGCGGTCGACCTGGACGCCGCCTTCCCCAACTCCTCCATGGGGGTCGCGCAGGCCGAGACCCTGCGCCGCCTGAACGAGCGGCTGACCGGCTTCACGAAGGCCTTCGACAAGGGCGTCTACCTCCGCTCGTACGTCGGCGACGAGCTGCTGGTCACCCAGGGGGGCGAGAAGTTCTGGCCCACCGAGGAGCAGGTCGCCGAGTGCCGCCGCCGCGCGAGCCTGCTGGTCGACCACCTGGCCACGAGTGGCGTCCGGGTGGACGGCGACGCCGCCCACCTGCTGGTGCCCGACACCCTGCCGCCCCGCCGCGTGCCGTCGTCCGTGACCGACACGGAGGTCGCCGACGTCGCGCTCGACCTCGTGGCGGCCATGCTCCACGACGTGCGCCGGCTGCGTGGCGAGGTCGCCGAGGCCCGGCGGGCCGCCCCAGAGGCCGGCGCGACGGGTTCGGACGACGGCCCGCGGACGACGGTGCGCCGGCTGCTCGGTCGGCTGCCGCGACCCGGCGGCGGCTGAGCGGGGCACTCCCGCCGTCGGCTCCCGGTGTCGCGTCAGCCCCGGCGTCGGGCGATCCGGCCCAGCACCTTCTCGGCGCCGCTGGGACGTCGGTCGCCGCCGTCGCCGGCGGGTCCGTGCTTCGGCTGGTCCCCGGTCTGCACCACGTTGTACTGCTGCTTCGCCGCGGTCCGGACGCGGTCGAGAGCCCGCCGGGTCGTCTCGTCGAGCCGGACGGTCGGCTCCGGGTAGGTGACCGGGCCGGTGACCTCACGGGAGCCGGGCCCGTCGTGGTGCTCCAGCAGTCCGAGGTCGCGCAGGGCGTCCACGTCGTCGGCCGTCGTCCGGTCGTAGACGACGCGCAGGTACGTGCGCCGGACCTCCTCCGGCAGGTCGGCGGCGTAGAGGTGACGCAGCGCCCGGAACATGGGCTTGCGGTCGGGCCGCAGGCCGATCACCCCGGCGGAGGTGAGGGCGCGCCACTTGCGCTCGAACTCGGTGAAGGAGACGGCGTCGAAGTGCAGCAGCGAGAGGCCGGGGGAGACGTGCTCGAGGTCGGCCGAGACCAGGTCGCCGCTCGGCAGCGCGGCGGTGTGGAGCGTGAGGACGAGCCCCGACCCGGGACGGACCCCGGACTTGCCGAGGACGTGGCCGTGGAAGTACGCCTGGTTCGACGGCTCGGGGAGCAGGCCGAGCACGTGCAGCAGCGCCAGCTCGTCCTCGGACAGCAGGCGCTTGAACCACCGGGTGGGGCCGGTGGCGTCCGGTCGGCTCGGCGCCTCGGAGGGCAGCAGGCGGACCGCCTGCTTCGCGGCGTCCACCTCGTCGAGCGCGCCGGGGGCGATCCGCACCACCTCGTCGCTGTCGATGTGGAACAGCCAGTCCACCTGCCCGCCCTCGCCGACGGCGTCCAGCACGGCGTTGGCGTTCATCCGCTGGCGGACGTTGAGCCGCCCGGGTCGCTTGCCGCGCCACCACTCGCGGTCGCCGCGCAGGCACGTGACGTTCTCCAGGGCGTCGAGCTCCGCGGCCACCTCGGGCTGGTCGGCCTCGTCCGGCAGGTCGAGGACGACGACCATGTGGTCGACGCCGGCCTCGAGGTTGGCGGACACGAACCACCGGGCGGCCTCGAGGGGCGCGAACATGGTGGTGACGGTCGCGATCACTGCGCAGCGTCCTCCTGTGTGGCGACGGCGTCCGCACCGGCGGGAACGGTCACCGCATCGTAGGTCAGGTCCGCGGCGGGGCCGCGGGGGCAGGGCCGTCGCACGCTTGGGAGGCCTCGGACGAATTACAGCGTCGTACTTCGACAGATGAGTACGCATGTGACGGATGTTGCTGGTGTGATGTTCTCTGCCCGCCCCCGCTTCCCCGTGGAGAGACCCCCATGCTGCTGTCCCCCCACCGGCTCGTCGCCGGCCCCCTGCTCGCGCTCGGCCTGCTCGTGGCCGCGACGGTCCCGACGGCGGTCGCCGCCCCGGGGGCCTCGTCCGCGGGCGCGGTCAGCACGGCCGGGGACCGGGCGAAGGCGAAGCGGTCGGACGCCGACCTCACCGTCGTCCAGGCGAACCTGCAGTCCCCGCAGTCCGCCGACGGCTTCCAGAAGGACGCCCGCACGGTGTTCGCGCAGGACCCCGACCTGATCACCTTCAACGAGGTCGCGTTCCGCTACGACATGTTCCTCGCCCCCGACGGCTACGAGGTGTGGCGCACGCCCGGGCAGTACACGGGTGCGTCCCCGGTCGCCTGGCGCACGTCGCGCTTCTCGGTCGTCGACAAGGGCACCCGGCAGATCTCCAACTACAAGCCGCGCCCGCCGGGCAAGAAGACCCGCCTCGGCATGCGCTACGCCAACTGGGTGACGCTGACCGACCGCCAGGCCGACAGGCGGCTCTCCCTGGTCTCGGCCCACGTGCCCCCGGCCACGAAGGGCATGCCCGACCTGCGCCGCGCGACGGCGAAGCGGATCGCGAACCTGGTCACCGACCTCGGGAGGAGCGGCCCGGTCATCGTCGGCGGCGACTTCAACATGCACTACCGGGCCAGCGCCTACACCGGGGACGTGTTCGCGGGCGCCGGGATGCGCCCGACGTACGAGATCCTCGGCAACCACTTCCCGACCGGCGACCACCGCGGCGCGACGATCGACTACCTCTTCGTCCGCGGCGAGCAGGGTTACCTCACCGCGCGGCGGCACTTCCCGGTCGAGCTGCGGTCCGACCACGACGCCGTCGTCGCGCAGTTCGACGTGGCCGGCGGCGGCTCCGGCAACGAGCCCCCGCCGTCCGACCCGCCCGGCGAGAACCCCGGCGACCCCGGCGGCGACCCCGGCGGCAACCCCGGCGGCACCCACCTGCAGAGCGACCCGAACGGCGACGCCGCCGCCCGGCGCGTGGTCGTCGACAAGTTCGTCGAGCGCATCGACGCCGCCCGCCCGGGCGGGGTCGTGGAGGTCGCGACCACCGGTCTCACCCTCACGGCGGTGGGCGCGGCCATCCGGCGCGCCCAGGCGCGGGGCGTGTGGGTCCGCCTGCTGACCCGCTCGGCGCGGCTCACCGCGGTGGAGAACCGGCTCAAGGGCATCCTGGAGTCCGAGAAGTCCGGGGCCGTGCGCCAGTGCGGCGACGCCTGCAAGCAGTCGCTGCGCGGCGAGGCCAAGTCGCTGCTGGTCGTCACCTCGCCGGACACGGTCCCGCGGGTGCGGGTGACCACCACGCGGCGCTTGGATACGGTGGTCCGCGAGTACCGCACGGTGGTCTCGATCAACCGGGACCAGGCGACGGTCCGCTCGACCGCGGAGGCCTTCACCCGCAGCTGGAGGGCGCGCTAGCCGCCAGGCACGACAGCAGCGAGGAAGGGGACGAGGCGTGGCCCACCGGCTCTTCCTGCACGTCGGGACGCCGAAGTCCGGCTCGACCTACCTGCAGGCGCGCTGGTGGCACAACCGCGACGAGCTCGCCCGGCAGGGGCTCCTCCTGCCGGGGACCGGCGTCAACGAGCACTTCTGGGCCTCCTGCGTGGTCCGGGGGCGCGAGAAGCTGCTGTCGACGCTGCCCGACGACGCACGCGGGGCCTGGGACCGGCTGCTGGAGCAGGCGGCCGCGACCGACGGCGACGTCCTCATCAGCCACGAGCTCTTCGCACCCGCGGAGGACGACCGGGCCCAGGACGCCGTCCGGGCGCTCGCCGGGGTCGCCGACGAGGTGCACCTGCTGATGACGGCACGCGACCTGGCCCGTCAGCTGCCCGCCGAGTGGCAGCAGCGGACGAAGCACGGCTACGCGGAGACGTTCGAGACCTTCCTGCGGCGCGTGCGCCGACGTCCCGCCATGAACTTCTGGCACGTCCAGGACGTCGCCGCGCTGACGGCCCGCTGGGGCGCGCAGCTGCCGGCCGACCGGGTGCACCTCGTGGTGCTCCCGCCGCCCGGCGGGCCGCGCACCTTCCTGTGGGACGCGACCTGCGCGGTCCTCGGCGTCGACGGCACGATGACGCCCGAGGGGGAGGTCGACGCGAACGAGTCGCTCGGTCTGCGCGAGATCGAGACCATGCGGCGGGTCAGCGCCCTCGTCCGCGAGGCGGGCGAGCCGGAGAAGGACCTCCAGCGCCTCATGAAGGGCTTCTTCGCCGAGCGGATCGTCACCAGCGGCAGCCGGGAGCGGATCCTGCTGCCCGCCGACGAGCACGGGTGGGTCACCGACCGGGCCGAGGCGATGCTCGGCGAGCTCCGCGGCCGCGGCTACGACGTCGTGGGCGACCTGGAGCACCTGCTGCCCGAGGCGCACCCCGCGACCGGGCGGTCGCCGCAGGAGGTCACCGACACCGAGGTGGCCGAGGTGGCCGTCGAGGCCCTGGTCCGCTTCCTGCACCACGAGCGGCGCCGCCGCGCCGCGGCGCGCTCCGAGGCCCCCGGCCCCTAGGGCGCCGCGGGACCCGCGGGCGTCACTGGACCGAGCCGGGCCCGAAGCACTCGTCGTCCACCTCGAGCTCGTAGGTCGCCCGGACGGCGCGGTGGTCGGAGAGGTTCGTCGGCAGCACGGCCGTGGAGGTGACCGCGAGCTCGCCGGAGTGCAGCAGGTAGTCGATGCGGGCCCGCGGGCGGCCCGCGGGGGCGGTGGCCCCCTGCCCGCCGGACGCCGTGCTCCACGAGTCCGTCATCCGCCCCGAGGTCAGGATGCCGACCGGCGGCGAGGAGGGCACGGAGTTGAGGTCGCCGCCGAGGATGCTGGGGTTCGGGTCCTCGCGCAGGATGTTCTCGACCGCGATGCCCTGCTCGCGGCGGATGTCGGCGTACGACTTCATGTGCTGGAAGTGGGTCGTGTAGACCGACACCGGCCGGCCCTCGACGTCCAGCTTCGTCCACAGCAGCCCCCGCTGCTGCCCGCCGGCCCGGTTCGGCAGGGGCACGTTGCGCTCGGCGAGGATCGGGAAGCGGCTGAGGATGGCGGTGCCGTACTGCGTCGAGCCCAGGCGCACGTTGGCTCCGAACGCCCACTCCATGCCGAGCCGGTCGGCGAGCAGGGCGGGCTGGTCCTGGCGGCGGCTGCGCACCCGGAACCGGTCGACCTCCTGCAGCAGGACGACGTCCGGCTCCCAGCCCGCGAGCTGGTCGGCGATCAGGCCCAGGTCGAAGCCGTTGCTGAGCTTGGCGCTCTTGATGTTGTAGCTGACGACGGTCAGGGGCATGGTCCGCGTCGGGTTCTCGCAGGTCACCGCGGGCAGGTCCGGGTTGTCCCGCAGCCGGGGCACGCGGTCGTCGCCCCCGCGCCGGCGGGGGTCCCGGCGGCCGCGGTCCTCGGGCCCGGTCGGCTCCACCGAGGGGGAGGGGCTGGCGGTGTCCGTGGGCTCGACGACCGGCTCGGAGGCCTCGTCGGGGGAGCCGGGGTCCTGGCGGGACAGGGCGGTGAGGCCCACGACGGCGGCGATGGCCACGAGGAGGACCAGCGGGGCGATCAGTCCCTCGAGTCGTCGGTTCACTGTCCTCGCTTCCTCGAGCCGCTCGTGGGCGGAGCCAGCCGAGGGTGATCCTAACGCCCCGCCCCGCACCCTCGGGCGCGCTCCGGGTGCACCCGGGTGCGCCCCGGGCGCGCCGGGGCCTGCGTCCGAGGCGCGTCCCGGGCGCGCCGCACGGCTGACGCGACGGCGACGGCCGCGCCGGTACCGTGTGGGCCGGCCAACGACGAGACGAGCGGACGGACCCGGGCACGATGGACGCGAGCCCCACCAGGGGAGCCACCACGAGCCGGCCCTCGGGGTCGGGCGTGCGGTTCCGCCCGGACATCCAGGGCCTGCGCGCCGTCGCCGTCGTCCTCGTCGCGCTCGACCACGCCCGGGTCGGCCCGTTCTCCGGCGGGTTCGTGGGGGTTGACGTCTTCTTCGTGGTGTCGGGCTTCCTCATCACGGGGCTGCTGCTCGCCGAGATCGACCGGACCGGCCGCCTCTCCCTGCTCGACTTCTACGCCCGCAGGGCGCGGCGCATCCTCCCCGCGGCGTGCCTGGTGCTGGTCGCGACCTCGGTGGCCTGCTACCTCGTGCTGTCGGGACCGGACACCATCCGGGTGCTCGGCGACGTGCTGTGGGCCGCGTTCTTCCTGGCCAACGTGAAGTTCGCCGCCGACGAGACCGACTACTGGGCCCAGGACGTCGGAGCCTCGCCCATCCAGCACTTCTGGTCGCTGGCGGTGGAGGAGCAGTTCTACCTGGGGCTGCCCCTGCTGCTGCTCGGCCTCGCGGTGCTGGCGCGGCACCTGGGCACCCGCCGGTCGCTGGTCCCGGCGACCATCGCGGTCGCCTGTGTCGCCTCGTTCGCGTACGGGGTCGCGCTGACCGCCTCCGACCCGCTCGCGGCGTACTTCTCGACGCCGGCGCGGATCTGGGAGCTGGGTCTCGGGGCGGGCCTGGCCGCGACGGCCGTCCACGTCCGGCGGCTCCCCGCCGCGGTGCTGGGCGTCGCCGCCTGGGTCGGCGTGGCGATGATCGCCGTGTCGGCCCTCGCGTACGGCGACGGGACGGCGTTCCCCGGGGTGCCGGCGCTGCTGCCGGTCGTGGGCTCCGTGCTGGTGCTCGCCGGCGGTCTGCGCGACGTCGGATGGGGGGCGCAGTCCTTCCTGTCCTGGCGCCCGATGGGCTGGATCGGCGACCGGTCGTACTCGCTCTACCTGTGGCACTGGCCGGCCCTCGTGGTCGTGGCCGAGGTCTGGCGGACGCCGTCCGGCCTCTCGGGGCTCGCCGTCCTCGCCGTGGCGCTTCTGCTGTCCGACCTGACCTACCGCTTCGTCGAGAACCCGTTCCGCACCGGCACGTTCGTGGCCCCCCGGTCGCGGGGCCTCCTGCTCTACCCCGTCACCGCGGCGCTGGTCGCGGTCACGGCGTGGGGCGTCAACGCGCAGGTGGTGGCCGAGCTGAACCGGCCCGAGCCACCCGTCGCCGTGGCCGACTACGCGGACGAGGCGAACCTGTCGGAGCGCCCCGAGGTGGCGCTGGTGCAGGCCTCGGTCCTGGCCGCGGAGGACGCCCGCCCGGTCCCGCAGCCGCTGCAGCCCGACCCGCTGTCGCTCGTCGACCGCGACGAGCCCGTCGCGGCCGACCTGGGCGAGTGCGAGTACTTCGGCATGCCCGAGGAGATGCCGCTGTGCCCGCGGGGCGACCCGGACGGCGAGCGGACGATGGTGCTGCTCGGCGACTCCCACATGCGGCACTGGATCCCCGCCATCGAGCCGATCGCCCGCGAGCAGGGCTACCGGGCCTACTTCTTCGTCTACCAGGGCTGCACCCCGGCCCTCGTCACGCCGATCACGCCGCTGAAGGACCAGCCCGACACCGACTGCGACGCCTTCCACACGTGGTCGCAGGAGCAGATCGCCGAGCTGCGACCCGACCTGGTGTTCATGTCCACCGACACCCAGTTCGAGTACCTCGACGAGGACGGCGAGCGCACCGGCGACAACCGCGAGATCGCGGGCCTGATCGAGCAGGGCATGGTCGACCGCATCGACGCGGTCGAGCCGTACGCCGGGCGGATCGTCGTCATCGGCGACGTGCCGCGGCTGGCGTTCGACCCCACCGTCATCGCCGAGCGGGGAGCGACGCTGGCCGACGGGCTGTCCGACCCCCAGCCGCGCTCCATGCTGATGCGCCGCGCGGTGCGCGACGCGGCGCAGGCCACGGGCGTCGACTACGTCGACCCCAAGCGCTGGTTCTGCGCGTTCGACAAGTGCCCGGTCGTGGTGGGCGACTACCTGACGCGCCGCGACCGCGGCCACATGACGCTCGAGTACAGCGAGTCGCTGACGAAGCCGCTGGCGCGCGCCACCGACCTGCGCTGAGCGCGAGTGGCGCTTCTCACAGCGCCCGGTGGTGCTACCCGGGGGTAACGTGCCAGGACCCGCAGACCGCCCCCGCAAGGAGTGTGCCGTGCCCCGCCTGTGCCAGACCGAGGGACTGACCGAGGACCAGAGCGAGATCCTCAAGGCCGTCCGCACCTTCGTGACCGAGAAGATCCTCCCCGTCGCCACCGAGCTCGAGCACGCCGACGAGTACCCGACCGACATCGTCGAGGAGCTCAAGGAGCTCGGGGTCTTCGGCCTCACCATCCCCGAGGAGTACGGCGGCCTCGGCGAGTCCCTGCTCACCTACGCCCTGGTGGTCGAGGAGATCGCCCGCGGGTGGATGAGCGTCTCGGGCGTCATCAACACCCACTTCATCGTCGCCTACATGCTGATGCGCCACGGCACCGAGGAGCAGAAGCAGAAGTACCTGCCCCGCATGGCCACCGGCGAGGTCCGCGGCTCGTTCTCGATGTCCGAGCCGGGCCTCGGGTCCGACGTCGCGGCCATCAAGACGAAGGCCAAGCAGACCGACGACGGCGGCTACGAGATCACGGGCCAGAAGATGTGGCTGACCAACGGTGGCTCGTCGAACCTGGTCGCCGTGCTGGTGAAGACCGACGAGGGCGCCGAGAGCGTCTACAAGAACATGACGACCTTCCTCGTGGAGAAGGAGTCCGGGTTCGGCGAGACCGCCCAGGGCGTCACCATCCCCGGGAAGATCGACAAGATGGGCTACAAGGGCGTCGACACCACCGAGATGGTGCTCGAGGGCCACCGCATCGCCGCCGACCAGATCCTCGGTGGCGAGGCCGGTCGTGGCTTCTACCAGATGATGGACGGCGTCGAGGTGGGCCGCGTCAACGTCGCCGCCCGCGCCTGCGGCGTCGCCAACCGCGCCTTCGAGCTGGGCATCGCCTACGCGCAGCAGCGCGAGACGTTCGGCAAGCCGATCGCCGAGCACCAGGCCGTGCTGTTCCGCCTCGCGGAGATGGCCACCAAGGTCGAGACCGCCCACGCGATGATGGTCCGCGCCGCCCGCCTGAAGGACCGCGGTGAGCGCAACGACGTCGAGGCCGGGATGGCGAAGTACCTGGCCGCCGAGTACGCCCACGAGGTCGTCGAGGCGTCGTTCCGCATCCACGGCGGCTACGGCTACTCCAAGGAGTACGAGATCGAGCGCCTCTACCGCGAGGTCGCCTTCCTCCTCATCGGCGAGGGCACGGCCGACATCCAGAAGATGATCATCGGCCGCGCGCTACTGAAGGAGTACAAGGTCTGAGGCGCGGCCGGGCGAGGAACGAGCCCGGGCGCGACGCGAAGAGGTCGAGCGAGCGCACGCCCGAGCCTGCGAGGGCGTGGCCGCGGGTCGAGACCCGGTGAGCCGACGGTCGGTCCCGACCACGGCGGGCGAGCCGAGACTCGATGCCGGCCACCGCTGGTCGAGCCTGTCGAGACCACAAGGGCGGTGCGTTCGGGCCGACTCGGCGTCGTGGGGCGGTGCGTTCGGGCCGACTGGGCGTCGTGGGGCGGTGCGTTCGGGCCGACTCGGCGTCGTGGGGCGGTGCGTTCGGGCCGACTGGGCGTCGTGGGGCGGTGCGTTCGGGCCGACTCGCGGACGACGGACGGCCCGGCGGCGGGTGCCACCGGGCCGTGCGGGTGTGGTGCGGATGTGGTGCGGGGACGGGGAGGGACTACTCCGAGGCGTCGTCGGAGGGGGACTCCTCCTCGGCGGGCGACTCCTCCTCGGAGGTGTCGTCGCCGGTGCCGCCCTCGTCGGAGTCGGAGGAGCAGCCGGAGAGCACCAGCGTGGCGCCCAGGGCGAGGGCGGCGGTGCCGCGGGTCAGGGCCTGGCGGGTGAGCGTCGAGGTCTTCATGCCCACCATTGACCCGGTTGCGGGTGAACGGTCCGAGGGCGGCCGGGTGAACCGTCGTCGCCCGCCCGGTGACCGCTCGGTCGAGGTCGCCGCGGCGTCACCGGATCGTGGTGACCGCGTCGGCGAGCCGCCGCCGGGTGTTCGGAAACCTCCTCGCGGCGGGCGCCCGACGGTGCCAGGGTGGACGGGCGCCGTACCCCCGGCGCCAGACGAGAGGAGCCGACCGTGACCGACCAGACGGGCAACGACGACCTGAAGGCCAAGATGCGCGAGGCGCTGGACCGCAAGAAGGGCGCCAGCCACCCCGACGACACCGCGGCCGCCCGGGCGAAGGCCCGCGGCTCCGAGGTGGTCGGCGGCGGGCCGCAGATGCACCGCCGCAAGGCCGGCGGCGGGGGTTCCTGAGGCGCCCACCGGGCCGATCCGCCACTATGTGGGCGGACGCCGCCGGACGGCGTCCGCCCACCGCTCAGTCGTCGTGAGGAGCCCTGCATGCAGTTCGGTCGGACGTACGAGGAGTTCGAGGTCGGGGCGACGTACAAGCACTGGCCGGGCAAGACGGTCACCGAGTTCGACGACCACATGTTCTGCCTGCTGACGATGAACCACCACCCGCTGCACCTCGACGAGAACTACGCCGAGGAGACCACCCAGTTCGGCAGGAACGTCGTGGTTGGCAACTACGTCTACTCGATCCTGCTGGGCATGAGCGTCCCCGACGTGTCCGGCAAGGCCATCGCCAACCTCGAGATCGAGTCGCTGCGCCACGTGGCGCCGACCTTCCACGGCGACACCCTGTACGGCGAGACCCGCGTGCTCGACAAGTGGGAGTCGCGGTCGAAGGACGACCGGGGCGTCGTCCACGTCGAGACCATCGGCTACAAGCAGGACGGCACCGTCGTCTGCCTCTTCCGGCGCAAGGTGATGGTGCCGAAGGAGTCCTACCTCGCCGAGCGCGGCGGCGAGCAGCCCGGCCGGCCGACGCCGGTCCCGGACAAGAACTGGCCGGGGCCCGACGGCACCGGCGGTCACGAGAACGGCTGAGTCGACGTGGTCGACGAGCTCTGGGTCGTGCGACACGGCCAGACGGAGTGGAGCCGCGACGGCCGGCACACCTCGGTCACCGACCTCCCCCTGACCGACCACGGCTCCGAGCAGGCGCGGATGCTCGTGCCGCTGCTGGCGGGGGTCGACTTCACCCTCGTGGTGACGAGCCCCCGGCGCCGCGCGGTCCAGACCGCCCGGCTGGCGGGGTTCGAGGACACCGCCAGCGACGCCGACGTCGCCGAGTGGGCGTACGGCGACCTGGAGGGCCGCACCAGCGCCGCGATGCGCGAGGAGGACCCCTCCTGGAGCCTGTGGACCGACGGGGCCCCCGGCGGCGAGACCCCCGAGCAGGTGTCGGCGCGCATGGACCGGTTCATCAAGGGCGTGGACGGCGTGCCCGGGCGGGTGCTCGTCTTCTCCCACGGCCACGCCTCCCGGGCGCTGGCGGCCCGCTGGCTCGGTCGTCCCGTCGCCGACGGCGGCATGTTCTCCCTCGACACCGCCACCGTCTCCGTCCTCGGCCACGAGCACGGACGCCGGGCGGTGACGGTCTGGAACTCCACCGGGGCGCCCCGGTGAGCGGTGTCGGCGGGCCGACGTCGCCCGAGGAGCCGGTCCTGCCCCCGACCCCGGCGTGCCCGCGGTGCGCGGGCCCGGTGTCGGGGGGCGCCGGCGCGCGGGACTGCGCGACCCACGGCCCGGTGCCGCCGCTGTGGCGACCCGAGGTCGCGTCGTACGACGGGCTGGTGGCGCAGCTGCGCGCGGCCGCGTCGTCGTCGCAGGACGTGCCCACCTACCTGCCGTGGCCGGTCGGGCCCGGGTGGGCGGTCACCGACCTCGGCACCGTGGGGGAGCCGGACGCGGTGCAGGCGACGATGACCGGCGTCTCCGGGGCGACCGACCTCGACGGCGCCGTCGACCTGCTCGTCGTCGTCGAGGAGCCCGGCACCGGCCTCGGTGCCGCCCGCGCGGGCCTGCCCCACGGCGTCACCGGGGGGCCACCGGTCGAGCTGTTCGACGAGCCGTCCCAGACGCGGATCCGGGCGGGCGGCCTCGACGTCCGCCTCTGGGCCGTCCCCCTGCCGGAGGACCGGGAGACCTCCGCGGTGCCCGACTCGCCCGGCGCGCTGTTCGACCCGCTGGCCGACGTCGGCCTCGACCGGTCGGTCCTGGTGGGGGAGGCCGCCGGACGCTGGCTGTGGCTGCTGGTCCGCCCGGCGTCCGCCCTGCTGCTGCTCGGCGCCGACCTCGCGCTGGCGCACGCCGCCGAGCTCGGCCCCGCGCTCGTCGAGGTGTCGTTCACCGGTCCGCCGCCGCGCTGGTGACCGGACGTCGGGTGCCGCTGTCGGCGCCCGGTCCTAGGCTCGCCGCGTGCGCATCGACCTCCACACCCACTCCGACGTCAGCGACGGCACCACCTCGCCGACGCAGCTGGTGCGCGACGCCGCGGCGGCGGGCCTCGACGTCCTGGGCCTGACCGACCACGACACGGCGCGCGGGTGGGACGAGGCGGCTGCGGCGGCGGAGCAGGAGGGTGTCCGTCTGGTGCGGGGCATGGAGCTCAGCACCCGCCTCGACGACGGCCGCGGCGTGCACCTGCTCGCCTACCTGCCCGACCCCACCAGCCCCGCGCTCGTCGAGGAGCTCGAGCGCGTGCTCGGCGGTCGCGGCGGCCGGGTGCCCGAGATGGTGGCCCGGCTCAACGAGCACGGGATGGCCATCACCGTGGAGGACGTCGCCCGCCAGGCCGGTGACACCGCGGCCCTGGGGCGCCCTCACGTCGCCGACGCCCTCGTCGCCGCGGGCTACGTCGAGCACCGCGACGACGCCTTCGCCGACTGGCTGATGGCCGGCCGGCCGGCGTACGTCGGGCGCTACGCCGTCCCGGTGACGCGGATGATCCGGCTGGTCGACGCCGCCGGGGGCGCCGCCGTCATCGCCCACCCGTGGGGGCGCCACGACCCCTCGACGCTGCCCGCGTCGACCCTTGCGGAGCTGCGGGAGTGCGGGCTGACGGGCATCGAGACCGACCACCAGGACCACACGCCGTCCCAGCGGCGCGAGCTGCGGGCCATCGCGGACGACCTGGACCTCGTCCGCACCGGCTCCAGCGACCACCACGGCGAGGGCAAGCGCGACCACGACCTGGGCTGCCACCTGACCGAGCCCGAGCAGCTCGAGCGGCTGCTGGCGCGCGCCGCGTCCGCCGCGGCCCGCTCGGGCGCGGCGGTGCCGCCGGGCCCGTTCGCCTAGCGACCGAGCGTCTGCAGGCGCTGCAGGGCGCGGTCGGGCACGAGCCGGGCCGCGGTCGTGATGAGGCGGTAGCGCCGGGTCGGCACGGACAGCGGTCGGCCCCGGAACAGGTCGTCGAGGGACTGCCGGGCCACCCGGTCGGCGTCCAGCCACAGCGGGCCGCGACCCGGGGCGACCCCCATCCGCTGGTGGAACTCGGTGCGCACGAACCCGGGGCAGGTCACGGCCACCCGGACCCCGCGACCGGCGTACTCGGCGGCCGCCCAGGTGCTGAACCGGACCAGCCACGCCTTCGCCGCGCCGTAGGTGCCCCGGGGCAGGAAGGCCGCGACGCTCGCGACGTTCAGCACCGCGCCGTGGCCGCGCTCGGTCATGGGCCCGAGGGCGGCGTGGGTGAGCCGCATGGGCGCGGTCACGAGGAGGTCCAGCATCGTCTGCTCCTGCTCGACGTCGTGGTCGAGGAAGCGGCCGCGCAGGCCGGCGCCCGCGTTGTTGACGAGCACCGACACGGGCCGGTCCGGCTCGGCGAGGCGGCGCTCGACCAGCCCCAGCTCGAGCGGGTCGCTCAGGTCGGCGGCGAGGACCTCGACCTGGACGCCGTACGCCGAGCGCAGGCCGGAGGCGACCGTCGCGAGCCGGTCGGCGTCCCGGGCGACGAGCACGAGGTCGTGACCCCGCTCCGCGAGCTGCCGGGCGAACGACCACCCGAGGCCGGCGGTGGCGCCGGTGACGAGGGCCGTCCCGGGCCGCTCGGCACCGGTCCCGCCGGCGCCGTGGGAGGAGGGGACGGCGTCGCGCAACGGCATCGTCCCACCTTGGTGGCCCCGGGCCCGGCGCACAAGATCGGACACCGCATCGGCGAGGGCCGTGTCTCGGGGCATGATGGGTCGCGATGACCACCTGCCTCGCGATCGCCAACCAGAAGGGCGGCGTCGCCAAGACGACGTCCGTCGCCTCCCTCGGGGCCGCGCTCGCCGAGCTCGGGTCCTCCGTGCTGCTGGTCGACCTCGACCCGCAGGCCTGCCTGACGTTCTCGCTGGGCATCGACCCGGAGGACGTCGAGGTGTCCGTCCACCACGTCCTCACGCAGGGCGTGGACCCCACCGAGGTCATCGTGTCGACCGAGGACGGGGTCGACCTCCTCCCCGCGACGATCGAGCTCGCCCGCGCCGAGGCCGACCTGCTCACCCGCACCGGCCGCGAGCACGTGCTCCGCACGCTGATGGAGCAGCTCGCCGAGGCCGGCGTCCACTACGACTGGGTCCTGCTGGACTGCCCGCCGTCCCTGGGGGTCCTCACCGTGGCCGCGCTGACCGCGGCCGACGGCGTCGTCGTCCCGCTGCAGTGCGAGACCCTCTCCCACCGCGGCGTGGGCCAGCTGCTGGACACCGTCCACGACGTCCGTCGCTTCACCAACCGCTCGCTCGAGGTGTGGGGCGTCCTGCCGACGCTGTACGACGGCCGCACGAACCACGCCCGCGCCGTGCTGGACACCATCTCGGAGACCTACGACCTCGAGGTGCTTCAGCCGCCGATCCCGAAGACCATCAAGTTCGCCGAGGCCCCCGCCGCCGGGCGCTCGATCCTCGCCACCGGGCGCCGCACGAAGGGCGCGCAGGCGTACCGCGAGGTCGCCGAGTCGCTGGTGAGGCGCGCCGGCTGAGCCTCGGGCGTGCGGGGGCGTCAGAGCGCCCGCACGCCACCCGACCCGGACACGAAGGTGGTGCCCGTCAGCACGGGCACGTGGTCGCTGGCGTCGAGCTCCGCGGCGATGTCGACGTCCGTGGCGTAGCCGCGCTCGACGAGCTCGCGCCCGCTGCCGGTGGCGCGCAGCGCACCGGCGACGTCCGCCGAGGCGCCGGCGGCCGCCCGCCACGCGGTGAGGGCCGCGACGGCCTCGGGGGAGGCCGTCAGGTCGGGCACGGCGGCGAGGAGCGCCTCGAGCACCGCGCCGACGCCGTACAGGTCCTCGGCCGCGGGGCGCAGCGAGCCGTCGGCGGCCCACCGCTCCCCGGCGGGCACGAGGGCGACGGCGCCGCCCTCGGCGAGCCGCTCGGCGAGCCAGCCGGCGACCGCGGTGCGGTTGCGCAGGCACCCGGCGACGACGCCGGCGCAGCGCTCCGCGAGGGCGACCACCGTGGTGGCGCCGTTGGGGGAGGGCAGCACGACCCGCCGCAGGTCCGGCGGGGCGTCGCGCAGGGAGGCGGGGGACAGGCTGACGCCGCCGTGCTCGCGGGCCTCGTCGCGGCCCAGCGCCCGCACGGCCGCGTGCCGGTCGGCGTAGGTGTCAGCGTCCTCGTCGGGCGAGGACGCGCGCCAGGGCAGGACCTCGAGGCCGCGGTCGACGGCGACGCTGACGCAGGTGGTGAACGACAGGACGTCGGCGACGACCGCATAGGTGTGCCGGTCGACGACCTCCACGCCGCCGACCGGGCCCCACTCGAGGCGGACCCGGTAGGCGGACTGGTCGTACGGCGTCACCGGGTCACCCGGGCCCCGGGCTACTCGGACGCGGGCGCGGCGTCGCCGCTGGTGGCGGGACGACGACGACGGCGGCGGTTGCGCGAGCGCGCGGGGCGCTCCTCGCCGGAGCCGCCCTCCACCGGGCCGGTGCCCCCGGTGTCGCCGGCGCCCGTCGTGGACGCGTCCGACTGCGCTCCCTCGCCGACCCGCGTGCGGGACCGGCTGCGGTTGCGGCTGCGCGCCGGCCGCTCGCCGTCGCGGCTGCGCTCACGACCACCCTCGCGACCGCCGTCACGACCGCCGTCACGGCCACCCTCGCGCGGCTTGCGCTCCTGCGGGGCCGGAGGGACGATGCGGCCGGTGGTGCCCTCGGGGATGCCGAGGTCGGCGTAGATCGACGGCGACGTGGAGTACGTCTCCGGCGGGGTCGGGAACGGCAGGTCCAGGGCGTTGTTGATCATGGTCCACCGGTGCAGGTCGGACCAGTCGACGAACGTGATGGCGACACCCGAGGCGCCCGCGCGGCCGGTGCGGCCGATGCGGTGCAGGTACGTCTTCTCGTCCTCGGGGCACGTGTAGTTGATGACGTGCGAGACGCCGCGGACGTCGATGCCGCGGGCGGCGACGTCGGTGGCGACCAGGACGCGGACCTTGTCCTCGCGGAACCGGGTCATGGCCTTCTCGCGGGCGGCCTGCTGGAGGTCGCCGTGCAGGGGCGCGGCGGAGAAGCCGCGCTCGGCGAGGTCGTCGGCCACGCGCTGGGCCTGGCGCTTCGTGCGGGTGAAGACGATGGTCTTCTCGCAGTCGTCGGCCTGCAGCACCCGCGCGATGATCTCGGGCTTGTCGAGGTCGTGCGCCTGGTAGATGTACTGCGCCGTCGCCGGGACGGTCTGGGTGTCGGACGACGACTCCGCCCGGATGTTCATCGGGTGGCGCATGTGGCGGCGCGCCAGCGCGACGATGGCGCTCGGCATCGTGGCCGAGAACAGCATCGTCTGGCGCTTCTCCGGCGTCTTCGCGATGAGGCGCTCCACGTCGGGCAGGAACCCGAGGTCGAGCATCTCGTCGGCCTCGTCCAGCACCAGGGCGTGCACGTGGGACAGGTCGAGCGCGCGCCGGTCGGCCAGGTCGAGCAGACGCCCGGGGGTGCCGACGACGACGTCGACCCCGGCGGTGAGGGCGTCGAGCTGCGGCTCGTAGCCGACCCCGCCGTACACGGTGAGGACGCGCAGGCCGATGTCCTCGCTGGCCAGGTGGAGGTCGCTGGAGACCTGCAGGGCCAGCTCGCGGGTCGGCGCGACGACAAGTGCCTGCGGCTTGCCCTCCGCCAGGTCGGCGTACTCGGGCGCGTCGGCCGCGGTGCTGCGCTGCAGCAGCGGGATGCCGAACGCGAGGGTCTTGCCGGTGCCCGTACGGGCCTGGCCGATCAGGTCGGTGCCGCCCAGGGCGACCGAGAGGGTCATCTCCTGGATGGGGAACGGGTGCGTGATGCCCTTGCGCTCGAGGGCGTCGCAGATGCCGGGCATGACGCCCAGGTCGCGGAACGTGTGGCGGACGGCCTCCTCGGCGGGGGCCTCGTCCGGCGTGGTGTCGGTGCCGGTGTCGCTGCTGGTGTCGCTGCTGGTGTCGCTGCTGGTGTCGGTCGCCTCGACGGCCTCGGGGGCGTCGGGCTCCGGGGAGCTGAGGGAGTTCAGGGTCTCGTCGCTTTCTGAGCGGGTCCGTGGGGCAGGTCCGGGTCGTTCGGAGCGGCGGGCGTGCCGTCGAGGAACTCACGGACCCACCGCGCACATGCGCCCGGCGGCAGTCCGGTGACGGCCGCCCGGGGTCCCGTCCGGGGCGCTCCGAGGTGGGGCGCTCGCCGTACGAGCAGGGTCCAGGGTATCGGTAGGGTGCGCGCATGACCGCACCAACGCCGGAGGACGACCTCGCACCCTCGGCTCCGGTGCCGGACTCCGCACTCGCCGACGACGGCTACCGGGCCGCGGTCGTCGACCTGCTGGCCGCCGTGTCGTACGGCGAGATCTCGGCCTTCGAGCGCCTCGCCGAGGACGCCAAGCTGGCGCCGTCCCTGGCCGACATGGTCGAGCTGGGCTCGATGGCCGCGGCGCAGCTGGGGCACGTCACCGAGCTGCGCGAGCGGCTCTACGCCCTCGGCGTCGACCCCTACGAGGCCATGGAGCCGTTCCGTGAGCCGATCGACTCGTTCCACCGCCACACCGCCCCGTCGGACTGGTGGGAGGGGCTCGTCAAGGCGTACGTCGGCGACGGCCTCGCCGCGGACTTCTACTTGGAGATCGCCGGCTTCCTGGACGAGTCGACCGCCGACCTGATCACCCGCACGCTCACCGACGTCCACCACTCGGAGTTCGTCGTCGGCCGCGTCACCCAGGCCATCGAGGCGGAGCCGCCGCTCGGCGGACGCCTCGCGCTGTGGGGCCGACGGCTGATGGGGGAGGCCCTGTCACAGGCGCAGCGGGTCGCCGCCGAGCGCGAGGCGCTGCTCAACCTCGTCGCCGGCGGCGCCGGCCGACCCGGCCTCGACCTGCTCGAGATCGGCCGCATGTTCACGCGGATGACCGAGCGCCACAACGAGCGCATGGGCACCCTCGGCCTGGCCTTCTGAAGGCCGGGCCGCCGAGCTCGCGAGGCCGCGACTGCGGGTCGGGACCTCGATCCTCAGCTCCGGAAGCCGACGGTGCCCTGCGACTGGGAGCCGATCTCGACGTAGGCGAGGTGGCCGGCGGGGACGAGGACGGTGCGGCCCTTCGTGTCGGTGAGCGTGAGGACGCCGGACGACGCGACGGCGTCGGCGACCTGCTTCTGCAGCTCCTCGGCGGACACCTCGAGGTCGACGGAGAGCTCGCGGGGGGCGTTGCGGATGCCGATCTTGACGTCCATGGGTGGTGCCTCCTGAGGCTGGGGTGGGTGGTTCCGGGTGGGTGGTCTCGTGACCGGGTCTGGCGACGGGTCGGTCGTGCTCAGTCGTGCAACGGGTAGCCGCGGATGCCCCGCCAGGCGAGCCCCGACACGAGCGCCGAGGCGACCTCGAGGTCGATGCCGCCCTCGGTGTCGCCGTGCTCCGCGAGCCAGAACCGGGCGCTCACCTGGGCCATTCCGACCAGGGACACCGCGAGCAGCCGCGACTCGGCGTGGGGCAGGTCGGTGTCGTCGTGGATGACGGCCGCGATGAGGTCGGCGCACTCGGAGGTGACCCGGTCGACCTGGGCCCGGACTGCGGGCTCGCTGGTCAGGTCCGACTCGAACACCAGCCGGAAGGCCCCGGCCGCGTCCGCGACGTAGGAGTAGAAGACGCCCATCGCGGCCTCGACGCGCAGCCGGTTGTCCTGGGTCGAGGCCAGGGCGTCGCGGCAGTTGGCGATGACGTCGTCCGCGGCGACCTCGAGCAGCGCGAGGTACAGGTCGAGCTTGCCGGGGAAGTGCTGGTAGAGCACCGGCTTGGAGACGCCGGCGCGCTCGGCGATGTCGTCCATCGCCGCGGCGTGGTAGCCCTGCGCCACGAAGACCCCGAGGGCGGACTCGAGGAGCTGCTCGCGTCGCTCGCGCCGGGGCATGCGGACGCCGCGGCCACCCACCTCGGGGGCCGCGTCGGCACGGGGCTGGCCTGCGGTCACGCCCCGAACCCTACCCACGGGTCACATCGGCGCCGTCCCGCGGCCGACCGGCCGCCCGGCGGCGCGGAGCGGGCGAGCCCCGGACGGGCGGCGTAGGTTCGGAACAAGCCTGGGAGGATCGACGTTCGCCCAGGTGCCGGACCCGTGACCGGGTCCGATCCACCGATCAACCGAGGAGTACGACGTGAGCTACCCCGCTCTCGTGGAGCCGGCAGACGAGCTGACCATCGACGAGGTGCGGCGCTACAGCCGCCACCTGATCATCCCCGACGTCGGGATGTCCGGCCAGAAGCGGCTGAAGAACGCGAAGGTGCTCGTCATCGGCGCCGGCGGCCTGGGCAGCCCCGCGCTGCTGTACCTCGCCGCCGCCGGCGTCGGCACGCTGGGCATCGTCGAGTTCGACGAGGTCGACGAGTCCAACCTGCAGCGCCAGGTCATCCACGGCCAGTCCGACGTGGGCCGTCCCAAGGCGGTCTCGGCGCAGGAGTCCATCGCCGAGGTCAACCCGCTCGTGAACGTGGTCGTGCACTCCGAGCGTCTCGAGAACGACAACGTCTACGACATCTTCGACGGCTACGACCTGATCGTCGACGGCACCGACAACTTCGCCACGCGCTACCTGGTCAACGACGCGGCGTACTTCAAGGGCATCCCGTACGTCTGGGGCTCGATCTACCGCTTCGACGGCCAGGCGTCGGTCTTCGCCCCGTCGATGGACGACGACGCTCCCTGCTACCGCTGCCTGTACCCCGAGCCCCCGCCGCCGGGCATGGTCCCGTCGTGCGCCGAGGGCGGCGTGCTGGGCGTGCTGTGCGCGAGCATCGGCTCGATCCAGGTCAACGAGGCCATCAAGCTGCTGACCGGCATCGGCGACCCGCTGGTGGGCAAGCTGATGATCTACGACGCCCTGGAGATGGAGTACCGCAAGCTGAAGGTCCGCAAGGACCCCAGCTGCGCGCTGTGCGGTGAGAACCCCACCGTCACCGAGCTCATCGACTACGAGTACTTCTGCGGCGCCGTCTCCGACGAGGCCGCCGAGGCCGCCGCCGACGCGACCATCTCGGTGACCACGCTCGAGCACATGCTCAAGGAGCGCGAGGAGGGCAGCCGCGACTTCGTCCTCGTCGACGTGCGTGAGCCCAACGAGGCCGAGATCAACCACATCCCCGGCGCCGTCCTCATCCCCAAGGGCGACTTCCTGAACGGCTCCGCGCTCGAGAAGCTGCCGTCGGACAAGCAGGTCGTCATGCACTGCAAGACCGGCGTCCGCTCCGCGGAGACCCTCGCCATCGTGAAGGGCGCCGGCTACTCGGACGCCGTCCACGTGGGCGGGGGCGTGTCGGCCTGGGTCAACCAGATCGACCCCAGCCAGCCGTCGTACTGACGCACCACGCGTGGCCGCGCGGAGGCCCGCTCGGAGAACGGTCGTGACCCGACCGTGACCCGGGCGGGCCTCGCTCGTTGAGGGGGGTGTCGTGACCTCGGGGTCCCGGCGCCGATTCCTGGGAGGGAACCCTCGTGATCACGTCACCCCACGCACGTTCCACCGCACTGGGCGTCACCGCCGCGTTCGTCGGCGCCGTCGCCGCCATCGCCGTCGCCCCGCCGGCCGACGCCGCGCCGCGCTCCGACTGGGCGCCCGCCGGCTCCGCCGCGATCCACCCGGGGGTGCAGATGTACACCGAGGGCGCGCAGTGCACCGCGAACTTCGTGTTCACCGACGACGCCGGCAGCACGTACGTCGGGTACGCCGCCCACTGCGCCGGCACCGGTGCCGCGACGGACACGAACGGCTGCCAGGCGGAGTCCCTGCCGCTGGGCACGCGGGTGGAGTTCGTCGAGGGGGGCTCCTTGGTCAGCGGCGGCACGCAGGTCGGCGCCGGCACGCTCGTCTACAGCAGCTGGGAGGCGATGGACCGCACCGGCGAGACCGACGAGAACGCCTGCGCGTACAACGACTTCGCCCTCGTCGAGGTGGACGCCGCCGACGCCGGGACGGTGAACCCGAGCATCCCGTTCTGGGGCGGCCCCACCGGCATCGACTCCGACGGCGTCCCCGCGGGCGAGCAGGTCTTCAGCTACGGCAACTCGAGCCTGCGCGGCGGCCTCGAGGTCCTCTCGCCGAAGTCCGGCGCCGCCCTGGGCGACCCGGCCGGCTCCGGCGGCTGGACCCACCCGCTCTACACGGTGACCCCCGGCGTCCCGGGTGACAGCGGGAGCGCCTTCCTGGACGCCGACGGCCAGGCCGTCGGCACCCTGTCGACCCTCGGCCTGGCCCCGCTGCCCGCCTCGAACAACATCGGCGACCTGTCGCGCGAGCTGACCTACGCCCAGCAGACCTCCGGGATCAGCGGGCTGCAGCTCGTCGAGGGCACCGAGGAGTTCACGCCCGTCCCCTGACCTCCGGATCGGCACCGGCCGCCCCGGCCGCCCCGGCAGCCCCGGGGCGGCACGACGGTTCGACCAGCGCCTCACCCCGTCCCCCGAACCGCCACGGCACCGGACGCCGGACGCGGAGCGAGACCCGCCCGGCCGTGGGGCTGGGCGGGTTTCGTGCGTCCGGGCGGCGGGCAGGACCAGGTCACGCCGATCCCCGCCAGGAGCCCGAGATGACCGCACGCCCGCGCGCCCGCCGCGCCACCCTCGTCACCGTGGGCGCCGCCGCCCTGCTCGCCGGCGGGGTCGCCGCGCCCGTCAGCGCGGTCGCCTCCCCGGCCGGTCCCGCCACGTCGGTGGGCACCACGGCGTCCGTGCTCTCCGACCCCGACGACTGGGCCCCCGTCGACGAGGCGACCATCACCCCGGGCGTGCAGATGTACACCGAGGGTGGCCAGTGCACGTCGAACTTCGTCTTCACCGACGCCGAGGGCACCACCTACGTCGGCTACTCGGCGCACTGCGCCGGCACGGGCGAGTCCAGCGACGTCGACGGCTGCCGCAACGGCTCGCTGCCGCTCGGGACGCGGGTCGAGTTCGCCGAGGGCGGCTCCCTGGCCGAGGAGGGCACCCAGGTCGGCGGCGGCGAGCTGGTCTACTCCAGCTGGCTGACGATGGACGAGCTCGGCGAGTCGGACCCCGACACCTGCCTCTACAACGACTTCGCCCTCGTCGAGGTCGACACCGACGACGTCGACCAGGTCAACCCGTCCGTCCCGATCTGGGGCGGCCCGGTCGGGATCGACAGCGACGGTCTCGCCGCGGGCGAGCAGGTCTACAGCTACGGCATGTCGTCGCTGCGCAGCGAGCTCAACCCGCTGCTCTCGCCCAAGACCGGTGCGGCGATGGGTGACGCCTCCGGGGCCTGGACCCACCCGCTCTACACCCTCTCGCCGGGCATCCCCGGCGACTCCGGCAGCGCCTTCCTCGACTCCGAGGGCGACGCCGTGGGAAGCCTGTCGACCCTGACGATCCTGCCCATCCCCGGCGGCAACAACATCGCCGACATCAACCTCGCCCTCGGCTACGCGCAGGAGCACTCGGGCATCGAGGGCCTCGAGATGGTGGCCGGCACGGAGGACTTCTCGGGCTGACCCCGCCCGCGCCCGTGACCCCGCCCGCACCGGGTCGTTGGCCCTGGCATGCGACCCGCCCGAGCCCTCGCCTCCGTCCTGTCCGCCGCCGCGCTGTCGGTGGCCCTCGGCCTCACCGGCGCCGCGGCGTCCGGCGCCCCCGCGACCGGCGCCCCCGCGACCGGCGCCGTCCCGGCCGCCGACACCACCGGGTCCGCGGGACGGTGGGCGCCCGCGGAGACGGCGACCATCACGCCCGGCGTCCAGATGTACACGGCCGGCGCCCAGTGCACCGCGAACTTCGTCTTCCGCGACGCGCAGGACCGCACGTACGTCGGGTACGCCGCCCACTGCGCCGGGACGGGCGAGGCCACGGACACGAACGGCTGCCGCGCGGGCTCGCTGGAGCTGGGCACCCCGGTCCGGTTCGCCCGCGGAGGAACCCTCGCCGGCGGCGGCGAGACGGTCGGGCGCGGCACCCTCGCCTACAGCTCGTGGCAGACGATGCGGGAGGTCGGCACGAGGGCCGGCCGCATCTGCGCGAACAACGACTTCGCGCTCGTGCGCGTGCGGGCGCAGGACGTGCGGGAGGTGAACCCGTCGGTGCCGTTCTTCGGCGGTCCGACGAAGGTCGCCGACGCCCCCGCCGAGGGCACGCAGGTCTACACCTACGGCAGCTCCAGCGTCCGTCCCACCGACGTCCTGTCGCCGAAGACCGGCCTGTCCCTCGGCGTCACGGGCCGCGGCTGGGGGTTCACGGCGTACACCGCGACGCCCGGCATCCCCGGTGACTCCGGCAGCGGCATGCTGGACGACCAGGGCCGCGCCGTCGGCACCCTGTCGACCGTCGCGATCGCCCCGCTGCCTGCGTCGAACGGCCTCGGGTCGCTCGACGAGGAGCTGTCCTTCGCCCAGCAGCACTCCGGCATCCGCGGGCTGCGGCTGGTCAAGGGCACCGAGCCGTTCACTCCCTTCGATCCCGCCGGCTGACGCTCGCTACCGTCGCCGGGTGGAGCGGCCCGAGGTCGAGGAGTACGTCGAGCTGGTGCTGGCGTGCGTCGAGTCCGTGCCGCCCGGGCGGGTCACGACGTACGGCGCGATCGCGTCGCACGTCGGCTGGTACGGCCCGCGCCGGGTCGGGAACGTGATGTCGGCGTGGGGCGGGGGAGTGCCGTGGTGGCGCGTGGTCCGCGCCGACGGCTCCCTGCCCCCGAGCCACGGCGCCGAGGCGCGGGCCGCCTACCTCGAGGAGGGCACCCCGCTGCGGCCGTCCGGCAGGGTCGACCTCCCCGAGGCGTTCTGGGACCCGGGCGAGGGCACCTGAGGCGCCGCCGGGCTGGGATACTGCCCGCGTGATGTACCAAGTGCTCCACACCGTGGTGCCCCCCGTGGCCAAGGCCGTGTGGCGGCCGGACGTCACGGGCCTGGAGCACGTGCCCGCCACCGGCGGGGTGCTGCTGGCGAGCAACCACCTGAGCTTCGCCGACAGCCTGGTCATCCCGATCCTGGTGCCGCGCAAGGTCGTCTTCCTGGCCAAGTCGGACTACTTCACCGGCCCGGGCCTGCGGGGCCGGATGTGGAAGGCCTGGTACGAGGGCCTCGGTGCGCTGCCGGTCGACCGGGACGACTCCCGCGCCGCGCTGGACAGCCTCGACACCGCCCTCGGCGTGCTCGCGCGGGGCGAGGCGTTCGGCATCTACCCCGAGGGCACCCGCTCGCGCGACGGCCGCCTCTACCGCGGCCGCACCGGCGTCGCGCACCTCGCGCTGACCGCCGGCGTCCCGATCGTGCCGGTCGGGCTGCGGGGCACCGAGAGGCTCCAGCCGGTCGGTGCCCGCGTCCCACGCCTGGTGACGGTGACCGCCCGCTTCGGCGAGCCCATCCACGTCGCGGGGCAGTACGACGACGTCCCCACCGGGCGCGCCCGGCGCGAGCTCACCGACCGCGTCATGGCCGCCATCGCCGCCCTCAGCGGCCAGGAGGAGGCGGGCGTCTACAACGAGCGGCCCGCCGATGCCTGAGACGGCCCCCGGGCGCCCGCTGACGGTGGTCACCGGTGGCACCCGCGGGATCGGCGCCGCGACCGCGCTCCGCCTCGCCGACGCCGGCCACGACCTCGTCCTGACCTTCCTCGCCGACGCCGAGGCGGCGTCCGACACCCGCGAGGCGTGCCTCGCGCGCGGCGTCGGCTGTGACGTCGTCCGGGGCGACCTCAGCCGGGCCGACGACGTCGAGGCCCTGGTCGCCTCGCTGCCCCGGCGCCCCGACCACGTCGTCAACAACGCCGGCCTGACCGGCCCGGTCGGGCCGCTCGCCGAGGCCGACCCGGCCGTCGTGCGCCGCGTCGTCGACGTGAACCTGACCGGGGCGATCCTCGTCGCCCGCGCGGCGGTCCGCGCCATGTCGACGGCGTACGGCGGCTCCGGCGGCGTCCTGGTCAACGTGAGCTCCGGGGCCGCGACCATCGGCTCCCCGGGCGACTACGTGCACTACGCCGCCGCCAAGGCCGGCGTCGACGCCCTGACCCTCGGCCTCGCGCAGGAGGCCGGCCCGCAGGGCGTGCGGGTCGTCGGCGTCGCCCCGGGCGCCATCCGCACCCGCATCCACGCGGACGCCGGCGACCCCGGTCGCCTCGACCGGATCGGCGACGCCGTCGCGCTGCGCCGTGCCGGGGAGCCCGAGGAGGTCGCCGACGCGATCCTGTGGCTGACCAGCGACGCCGCGTCGTACGTCACGGGCACGACGCTGCGCGTCGCGGGCGGCCGCTGACCTGGCGGTATCAGGCACCTGATACTACGCTCGGTCCCGTGAGGGTGGTCGTGGTCGGTGCGGGCATCGGTGGGCTGGCGCTGGCCCAGGGGCTCGTCCGGGCCGGCGTCGACGTGGTCGTCCTCGAGCGTGACGCCGCGCTGGCCGACACCGGCGGCTACCGGCTGCACCTGACGCCGCAGGCGGGTGCCGCCCTGCGTGGGCTGCTCGCCCCGGTGGCCTGGGACGCGGTCCTCGCAGCGTGCGCCGCCCCCGGGTCGTCCCGGCGGATGCACGTGGTCGACCGGCGGCTGCGCCCGGTGTTCCACGCCCCGTTCGAACCGGGCCCCGGCGGCGAACCGCACCGCATGGTCGGTCGGGTGGCGCTGCGCGTCGCCCTGGGGCGCGGGCTCGCCGACCGGGTGCGGCTCGGTGTCCGGGTGACCGGCACGTCCGCGCGCGCCGGCGGGGGAGTCGACGTCCACGTCGAGGGCGGGGCGGTCGCCGCCGACGTCGTCGTCGCCGCCGACGGCGTGGGCTCCGTCGTCGCGACGCAGCACGCGGGCCGCCCGACCTCCCGCCCGGTCGGTCTGCAGGGCCTCGCCGGGCGGGCCGAGCCCGGCCCCGACGCCCCCGGGCTCCTCGACGACGGGCCGGCGCTCGCGATCGGCCCCCGGGGGGTCGGGGCCTTCCTCACCCTCCACGCCCCGGCCGGTGAGCCCGCCGAGGTCGTCTGGGGCCTCGTGGTGAGCGACGCGGCTGCCACCCGGACCGACCTGCGGGGCCGTCCCGACCCCCGTGACGCCGCCGCCGCCCTGCTCGCGGGCTGGGACCCGTGGCTGCGAGGGCTCGTCGCGAGGACCGACCCCGTGACCCTGGGCCGCTACCTCTTCCACGCCGCCGACCCGCGGCGCACGATCGCCCCCTGGCGGGTCGACGGGGCCGCGCCGGTCGTGGGGCTGGGGGACGCCGTCCACGCCATGCCGCCCACGGGTGGGCAGTCGGCGTCGACGGCGGTCCTGGACGCCGGCGACCTGCACGGGGTGCTGGCCGACGGCAGCGGTGAGGACCTGGCCGCCCGGCTCGACGCCGTCGGCGACGCGATCGCGAGGAGGGGGGCCGCCGCGGTCGCCGAGTCGGTGGCCCCGGCGCGGTGGATCCGGCGGACCTCGTCCCCGGCGGCCTCCCTGGCGCTCCTCGGGGCCCAACGGGCCGTGACCGGCGCCCGCGGCCTCCGCGACGCCGTCCGGGGCCCCGGTGACCCGCTCCGGCGATGACGCGGACGTCGTCCTGTGGCGGCTGGTGCAGACCGCCCACCTCGCCCGCCGACGGTTCGAGGCCGGCTTCGCCGCGGTCGGTCTCACGGGCTCGGGGTTCGGCGTCCTCGCCGCCCTCGCGGACGGTGACGACCTCACCTCGGCCGACCTGGCCCGCGCGATCCTCGTCCGCCCCCAGTCCATGACCGCGCTCGTGCGGCTGCTGGAGGACGACGGGCTCGTGGAGCGCCCCGGTCCGGGCGGACGGGGACGCGCCACCCCGGTCCGACTCACCGACGCCGGACGCGACCGGCTCCGACAGGGGTACGCCGTGGTCGCCCGGCTCCACGACCCCGCCGTCACCGGGCTCGGCCCGGACGCCGCGGGAGAGCTCGCACGCCTGCTCGGCGTCGTCCACACCGCGCTGGACGCCGCCGTCGAGCCCGAGCCGTGAGCGGACGGCGCCCCGCCTGGCTCGGCACGCTGCTGGGCGTCGCGCAGAACGTCGCCCTGCCCGTCGGCGCCTACCTGGTCCTGGTGGCCCTCGGCTGGGAACCGGTGTGGGCGCTGGCGGGCTCGGCCACGGTGAGCGTGGTCGTGCTCGGGCTCGACTGGCGGCGCACGCGTCGGCTGGACGCGCTCGGCGGGCTGGTCCTGCTGCGCTTCGCCCTGTCGCTGGCGCTGGCGTGGCTCGCCGGGGACGCGCGGGTCCTGCTGGTCAAGGACAGCGCGGTCACGGGCCTCATCGCCCTCGTCGGCCTCGTCTCGCTGACCTGGGAGCGGCCCGCGATCGCGCGCGTCCGGGCCGACCTGTCCGGCGACCCCGAGGCCTTCCACGCCGGGCTCCGGGAGCGGGACGACCTGCGCAGGCTCCACCGGCGCCTCACCCTGGTGTGGGTGGCGGGCCTGCTGGCCGAGGCCGCGGGCTCGACCACGATGGCCCTGCTGGCGCCGATCACCGTCGCCGTGGTGGTCACGAACCTCACCGGCCCGGCCGTGGTCGTCGGCCTCGTGGCCGTCACCGAGGTCGCGGCCCGGCGCACGGCCCGGCGGGCAGAGGCTCCCCGGGACTGACTGTCGGTGGCCCGTGCTTGGGTGGATCCGTGCCCGAGGTCAGCCCCACCTACCGCCTGGTCCCGCCGGCGCCGCCCCCGCCGGCGCCGGTGCTGGACGACGCCCAGCGGGCGGTGGTGGAGCACCCCGGAGGGCCCCTGCTGGTGCTCGCCGGGCCGGGCACGGGCAAGACGACGACCATGGTCGAGGCCATCGTCGACCGCGTCGCCGGACGCGGCAGCCGGCCCGAGGAGGTCCTCGCCCTCACCTTCTCCCGCAAGGCCGCCGACCAGCTGCGCGACCGGGTGCAGGCCCGCCTGGCGCGGACGACGTCGACCCGCACCTCCTGGACGTTCCACTCCTACGCGTTCGCCCTCGTGCGGCGCTACGCCCCCGACGACCTGTACGCCGCCGAGCCACGGCTGCTGTCGGCCCCGGAGCAGGACGTCGTCATCGCCGAGCTGCTCGCCGACCACCCCGAGTCCGTCACCTGGCCCGCCCACCTGCGCGCCGCGCTCGGCACACGCGGGTTCGTCCGTGAGGTCCAGGCCGTCCTGGCCCGCGCCCTGGAGCGCACCCTGGAGCCGGGCGACCTCGTCGACCTCGCCGAGGTGGAGCGGTCCCCGGAGCTGGCCGCCGCGGGCCGGTTCCTCGACCAGTACCTCTCGGTGCTCGCGCTGCGCAATGCGGTGGGCTACGCCGACCTCGTCGCGCGGGCCACCGCCGTCGCCGAGGAGCACCGCGACGAGATCCGCGCCGGGCTGCGCCACGTCTTCGTCGACGAGTACCAGGACACCGACCCGGCCCAGGTGGCGCTGCTGCGCGCCGTGGCGGGCGACGGGCGCGACCTCGTCGTGGTCGGCGACCCCGACCAGTCCATCTACGGCTTCCGCGGCGCCGACGTCCGCGGCATCCTCGACTTCCCCGCCGCCTTCCCGGCCGCGAACGGCGACCCCGCCGACGTGGTCGCGCTCGGCACCACCCGCCGCTTCGGCTCCCGCCTGCTCAAGGCGTCCCGCCGCGTGGTCGGCGGCATCCCGCTGACCGGGGCGATCCCCGAGCAGGCCCGCACCGTCTTCCGCCACCCGGCCCCGGCCGCCTCCGCCGCCGAGGAGCTGGGCCACGGCTCGGTCGAGGTGCTCACGTTCGACACCCCCCGGGCGGAGTCGGAGCACCTCGCCGACCTGCTGCGCCGCGCGCACCTCGAGGACGGCCTCGCCTGGTCCGACATGGCCGTCCTCGTGCGCTCCGGTCGCAGCAGCATCCCCGGCCTGCGCCGCTCGCTCGCGGCCTCCGGGGTGCCCGTCGACGTGGCCTCCGACGAGACCCCGCTCGCCGACGAGGCCCCGGTGCAGCCCTTGCTCCGGGCGCTGCGGGTGGTCGTGGCCGACGACGACGCGCACGAGGGGCCCGACGGAGCGCGCGCGCAGGACGGCCTGGTCGACGCCGCGACCGAGCACGCCGAGGAGCTGCTGACCTCGCCGCTGGGCGGCCTCGACGCCACGGACGTCCGCGCCCTGCTGCGGGCCCTGCGCGCCCGGGACCCCCGGCTCGCCTCGGCCGGGCTGCTGCGCGCCGTCGTCCTCGACCCCGCCCTGACCGCCGACCTCCCCGGCGAGGCCGCCCGGCGGGCGCACCGGCTCGCGCGCCTCGTCGCCACCGCCCGGGAGCAGGACCGCGCCGGCGCGACGGCCGAGGAGGTGCTCTGGACGTTGTGGGACGGCGTCGACTGGGGCCGTCGGCTCCGCCGCGCCACCGAGACCGGCGGCCACGCCGCCCGGCTCGCGCACCGCGACCTCGACGCGATCTGCGCCCTGTTCGAGACCGCGGCCCGTGACCAGGAGCGCCGCGGCCGCGTCGGCGCCGCCGGGTTCCTCGAGACGCTGCGGGCCCAGCGCATCCCCGGCGACACCCTCGCCGAGCGCGGCGTCCGCGGCGGCGCGGTCCGGCTGCTCACGGCCCACCGCTCCAAGGGCCTCGAGTGGCGCCTGGTGGTCGTCGCCGGCGTGCAGGAGGAGCGGTGGCCCGACGTCCGCCGCAGGGACTCGCTGCTGGGCGCGGACCGGATCGGCGGGCCCGAGGCCGGCGGCCTGCTCCCGCCGCCCTTGCGCCGCGCGCTGCTCGCCGAGGAGCGCCGCCTCTTCTACGTCGCCGTGACCCGCGCCCGGCAGCGGCTCGTCGTCACCGCGGTGGCCTCGCCGGACGACGACGGCGACCAGCCCTCCCGCTTCCTCGGCGAGCTCGACGTCCCGGTGGTCCACCGAGTCGGGCGTCCGCGCCGTCCGCTGTCCCTGCCCGGTCTCGTGGCGGAGCTCCGCCGCACGTGCGCGGACCCCGAGGCGCCCGAGCCCCTCCGGGCGGCGGCCGCCCGCCGGCTCGCGCGCCTGGCCTCGGCCGAGCACGCCGGCCGACCGCTGGCGGCGTCCGCGGACCCGGCGACCTGGTGGGGCCTGCGCGCCCCGAGCCGGGCCGACGTCCCGGTGCGACCCGACGACGAGCCCCTGGTCGTCTCGGCGAGCACGCTGGAGGGCCTCCTCACGTGCCCCGCGCAGTGGTTCCTGCACCGCGAGGCCGGCGGCGAGGAGGTCAGCTCCGCGAGCCAGGGGTTCGGTCAGGTCGTGCACGGCATCGCCGAGCGGTACGCCACCGCGGAGGGCGACCTCGACGTCGAGACCGACCTCATGCCCCTGGTCGACGAGGTGTGGGACCGCATGGACTTCCGCACACCCTGGTCCGCCGCCCGGGAGCGGGCCGAGGTGCAGGCCGCCCTCGAGCGCTTCGTCGCCTGGACCCGCGCCCCGGGCGCGCGCCGGGTCGTCGCGACCGAGCCGCGGCTGCGGGCCGAGGTCGAGCTGCCCGGCGGCGAGCGCATCCGCCTGCACGGGTACGCCGACCGTCTCGAGCTCGACGAGGACGGCGCCGTGGTCGTCGTCGACCTCAAGACCGGCAAGTACCCCCCGACGAAGGCCGAGGTCGTCGTCCACCCCCAGCTGGGGCTCTACCAGCTGGCCGTCGAGCAGGGCGCGGTCGACGACGTCCTGGGCGAGCCCGCGCGCTCCGGCGGCGCCGAGCTCGTGCAGCTGAGGCACGGCGGCGACCTGCCCCGGGTCCAGCAGCAGCCGGCGACCCCGCCGGGGGAGGAGCCCGTCGTCCTGGGCCAGCTCGCGCGGGCCGCGGCGGCCCTGCGCGACGAGGACTTCCCGGCGCGGCCCGGCACCCACTGCGACCGCTGCGCGTTCCACGCCGTGTGCCCCGACAAGACCGCAGGGAGCGTGCTGTCGTGACCACCCGCACCGAGGGCCCGCCGGCCACGGCCGGAGCTCCGTCCGCCGTCGCCGCGCGCCGGGTCGACACCCCCGCCGAGCTCGCGGCGCTGCTCGGGGTGGACTGGGAGTTCAGTCCGCAGCAGTTCGCCGCCGTCACCGCCCCGCTCGCCCCGGGCGTCGTGGTCGCCGGGGCCGGCTCGGGCAAGACGGCGGTCATGGCCGCCCGGGTGGTCTGGCTCGTCGCCACCGGCCGGGTGCAGCCGCACGAGGTCCTCGGGCTGACGTTCACCACGAAGGCGACCGCGGAGCTGCAGACCCGCATCCGCGGCAGCCTGCGCGCCGCCGGCCTGCTGCCCGAGCGCGGCGCCCGACCGGTGGACGCGGCCGACCTCGACGGGACCGACGAGCCGGAGGAGCCGACGGTCTCGACGTACCACGCCTACGCCGCCGCACTGCTGACCGAGCACGGCCTGCGCATCGGCCACGAGCCCGACACCCGTCTGATCGCTGACGCCAGCCGCTACCAGCTCGCCGCCCAGGCCGTGCAGGGTCACACCGCCCCCGTCGCCCAGCTGACCGACCACCCGCAGACCGTCGTGCAGAACCTGCTCGCCCTGGACGCCGAGATGAGCGAGCACCTCGTCGACCCGGCCACCGTGCGGGCCCACGACGCCCGCGAGCGGCAGCGCTTCGTGGACGGGATGGCCGCCGAGCACCGCAAGACCTACCGCGAGGTCAACGAGAAGGCGATCTCCGCGATCGACCGGCGCGCCGAGCTCCTCGACCTGGTGGCGGCGTACCGCGACCGGAAGGCGCAGCTGGGCGCCATGGACTTCTCCGACCAGATCGCGCTCGTCGCGCGGCTCGCCGACGAGCGGCCCGAGGTCGGCGCGGGCGAGCGGGAGCGCTTCCGTGTCGTGCTGCTCGACGAGTACCAGGACACCTCGGTCGCCCAGGCCCTCATGCTGAGCCGGCTGTTCTCCGGACCCGACGAGGCGTCCGGGCTCGGTCACCCCGTGACCGCGGTGGGCGACCCCCACCAGGCCATCTACGGGTGGCGCGGCGCCTCGGTGTCGAACATCCTCGAGTTCGCCCGCGACTTCCCGCCGCTCGCCGGCGAGCCGTTGCGCTACCCGCTCACGGTCAACCGCCGCTCCGACGCGCGGATCCTCGCGACCGCGAACCACCTGGCCGCCGACCTGTACGCCGCCCGGGAGGAGCTCGACCCCCTCGAGCCCGCGCCCGGCGCCGCCGAGGGCTCGGTGACCTGCCGCGTCCACGAGACCGCCGCCGACGAGCTCGCCTGGCTGGCGGACGCCGTCCGCGCCACCCACGACGAGCTGGCGGCGGCCGCCCCCGGCGGGGCGACCTGGCGCGAGATCGCCGTCCTGACCCGGGACAACAAGCAGGCCGCGGCCGTCTTCGACGCGCTGTCCGACGCCGAGGTCCCCGTCGAGATCGTCGGCCTCAAGGGCCTGCTGCGGCTGCCGGAGGTCGCCGAGGTGCTGGCCTGCCTGACCCTCGCCGACGACGTCACCGCGAACGCCGCGCTGCTGACCCTGCTCGCGGGGCCCCGCTGGGCGGTCGGACCCCGTGACCTCGCCCTGCTCGGGTCCCGGGCCCGCGAGCTCGCCACGGTGCCCGCCCCGTCCGACGCCGAGGACGGCGCGGGCGCCGGCCCCCGCGCCGATCTCCGCGAGGACCTGCTCGCCGCGGTGGCGGGGGCGGACGCCACCGAGCTGCCGTGCCTGTGCGACGCCCTCGACGACCCCGGGGACCGGCCGTACAGCCCCCAGGCCCGGGAGCGCTTCGGCCTCCTGGCCACCGAGCTGCGCCGGCTGCGCGCAGCGGCCGGCGAGCCCGTGCTCGACCTGGTGCGGCGGGTCCTCGACGTGACCGGGATCGACGTCGAGCTCGACTCCTCGGTCAGCCCGGCGGCGTCGGCGCGGCGCGACAACCTCGACCTGTTCGTGCAGGCCGTCGCCGACTTCCAGGCGATCGACGGCCGCGTGAGCCTGCCCGCGCTGCTCGCCTGGCTCGAGGCGGAGGACGAGTACGGCCAGGGCCTCGACGTGGCCGTGCCCAGCGAGGCCGACTCGGTGAAGCTGTTGACGGTGCACCGCGCCAAGGGCCTCGAGTGGGACGCCGTGTTCGTCGTCGGCGTCTGCGAGAGCAAGTTCCCGACCCGCCAGACGCGCTCGACGTGGCTGACCGTGCCGGCGGCGCTCCCGATGCCGCTGCGCGGCGACGCCCGCGACCTGCCGACGCTGGGCGGGCACACCCCGGACGACGTCAAGGCGCTGCTCGCCGCCAACCGCGAGCACGCGGGGGTCGAGGAGCTCCGCCTGGCCTACGTCGGGTGGACCCGCGCGCGTCACCGCCTCACGGTCTCCGCGCACTGCTGGACCCGCGGCCGCAAGTCCGGCCTCGGCCCCTCGGCCTACCTGGAGGCCACCCGGCAGGCCATGGCGGCGTGGGGCGCCGAGCCCGACGCCTGGCTCGGCGTCCCCGCCAGGGGGGAGCCCAACCCGGTGGGGGAGGAGCCCGACCAGGCCTGGCCGATCGCGCACCACTCGACGCGCGAGGTCCAGCGTCGCCACGAGGCGGCACGGCGGGTCCGGGAGGCCGACCCGGACGAGCCCGACGCGCTGGAGGACGTCCTGCTCGCCGAGCAGGTCGCCCGCTGGGACGCCGAGATCGACCGGCTGCTCGCGGAGGCCGCGGGGGACGCCGGCAACGAGGTGGCCGTCCCGCTGCCCCCGAGCGTGTCGGCGACCTCGGTCTCGCGGCTGCGCGACCCGGCGGCGTACGCCCGGGAGCTGGCGCGCCCGCTGCCCCGTCCGCCGTCGTCGGCGGCGCGGGCCGGCACCGACTTCCACTCGTGGGTGGAGCAGCGGTTCGGCCAGCAACAGCTCATCGACCCCGACGAGCTCGACGACAGGGCGGACGCCCGGGTGGACGACCCCGCGGACTTCGAGGCGCTCGTCGCCGCGTTCGAGGCCGGCCCGTTCGCCGACCGTGCGCCCCACGCCGTCGAGGCGGCGTTCGCGCTGGTCCTGGCGGGCCAGGTCGTGCGCGGACGCATCGACGCGGTGTACGCCGAGCCCGACGGCACCTGGCTGCTGGTCGACTGGAAGACCGGCCACGCCGACGTGGCCGACCCGTGGCAGCTGGCCGTCTACCGCGTCGCGTGGGCGGAGCTCGTCGGGGTGGACGTGGACTCGGTCCGCGCCGCCTTCTTCTTCGTCAGGACCGGGAGCCTGGTGGTGCCCGACGCGCTGCCGGACCGCGCCGCCCTGGAGGCGACGGTGCGGGCGTAGATTCGCCCCTCGTGGCCCATCCGCACGAGCGCATCTCGCTGTCCCCGCACGACCGGCACGGCATCCACCGCCGTGACGCCGCCTGGCTGGACGAGCGCTGGGCCGACCCGGGCACGCGAGTGCTGCCGGTCGCCGGTGGCCGGGTCCGCCGCACGGGCCGCGACGAGGGCGGGACGCCGGCGTGGGTCCGTCCCGACGAGGCTCCCGCCGGCACCCGGGTGCTGCTCGGCGAGCGGGACGGCACGACGTCGTTCGCCGTGATGGTCGACCCGGACTCCGTCGCCGACGACGACCGGTCCTGGGCCTCGCTGCGCGAGCTGCTGCCCGTCGTCGACGGGCACCCGGACGCCGCGCTCGTGCTGCACGCCGTCGGGATCGGCGAGTGGCTCGCGGTGACCCGCTTCTGCCCCCGCTGCGGCGCCGGGCTGGAGGTCGCGGCCGCGGGCCACGAGCTCGAGTGCCCGCGCTGCGGTCGACGCCAGTTCCCGCGCACCGACGCCGCCGTCATCATGCTGGTCCGCCACGGCGAGCCGGGCGCCGACGACGAGCTCTGCCTGCTGGGCCGCCAGGCCGTCTGGCCGGAGGGCCGCTTCTCGACGCTCGCCGGGTTCTACGAGCCCGGGGAGACCCTCGAGGACACGGTGCGCCGGGAGGTCGCGGAGGAGACCGGCGTCCTCGTCGGCGCGGTGGAGTACTTCGGCAACCAGCCGTGGCCGCTCCCCGCCAGCCTGATGCTCGGCATGGTCGCCGAGGCGGTGAGCACCGACATCGTCCGCGCGGACGACGAGCTGGAGGACGCCCGCTGGTTCACCCGCGCCGAGATGGCCGATCAGGCGGAGTCGGGCGAGCTGGTGCTCCCCGGCGGCATCTCGATCAGCCGGTCGCTGATCGAGCACTGGTACGGCGGGGAGCTGCCCGGCTCCTGGTGAGCGCGCGGTGACCGCCCGCCGACCGGCTCAGGCCAGCGACGCCAGCTTCTCCTTGACCTGGGCCAGGGACGGGTTCGTCTGCGTGGTGCCGTCGGAGTAGAGGAGCGTCGGGACGGTCTGGTTGCCGCCGTTCGCCTCCTCGACGATCGACACGGCCTCGGGCTGCTGCTCGATGTCCACCATCTCGAACTCGATGCCCTCGCGGGCGAGCTGGCTCTTGAGGCGGTGGCAGTACCCGCACCACGGCGTGCTGTACATCGTGAACGACCCGGCCATCTGAGGACTGTCCCTTCCCACGTCTACTGTTCCTGACAGCCCACTCAACCACCTCGATCCGGGAGTTCATTCCGCCCATGCCCGACCCCCTGCACGACCCCGGGTCGCTCCTCGACGCCCTCGATCCCGAGCAGCGTCGGGTGGCCGAGGCGCTTCGGGGGCCGGTGCGGGTCCTGGCGGGGGCGGGGACGGGCAAGACCCGCGCGATCACCCACCGCATCGCCCACGGCGTGGCCACCGGGGTCTACGCCCCCAGCGAGGTCCTGGCCGTCACGTTCACCACCCGGGCCGCGGGCGAGATGCGCGGCCGCCTCCGGGCCCTCGGCGCCCCCGGCGTGCAGGCCCGGACGTTCCACTCCGCCGCGCTCCGTCAGCTGCGGTACTTCTGGCCGCAGGTCCACGGCACGGACCTGCCGACGCTGACCGAGTCGAAGCTGTCGATGCTGGCGCTGGCGTCCCGGCACTGCCGGCTGCGTCTCGACCAGGCCGGGCTGAGGGACCTCGCCTCCGAGGTCGAGTGGGCGAAGGTCAGCAACGTCACCCCCGGCGACTACGAGCGCGTCGCGACCCGGGCGGGCCGCTCGGTGACCGGCCACGACGCCGCGACGGTCGGTCGGCTGTTCGCGGCGTACGAGGAGGTCAAGCGCGACCAGGGCCGCATGGACATGGAGGACGTGCTCCTGCTCACCGCGGCCACCCTCGACGCCGACGAGCGCGTCGCCGCCCGGGTGCGGGCGCAGTACAAGTGGTTCGTCGTCGACGAGTTCCAGGACGTGTCCCCGCTCCAGGCCGCCCTGCTGCGACTGTGGCTCGGCGGTCGCGACGAGATCTGCGTCGTGGGCGACCCGGCGCAGACCATCTACTCCTTCGCCGGCGCCGACGCCGACTACCTGCGCCACTTCACCCGTCAGCACCCGGCGGCGACGACGGTCGAGCTCGTCCGCAACTACCGGTCCACCCCCGAGGTGGTCAGCGCCGCCAACCGCCTGCTGGCCGGGACGTCGAGCAAGGGCGTGGAGCTCGCGGCGCAGCGTCCGGCGGGCCCCGCGGTGACCTGGACCGGGCACACCGACGAGGTCGCCGAGGCCACCGCGGTCGCCGAGCAGGTGCACCGGCTGCACGCGGCCGGCACGCCGCTGCGCGAGATCGCCGTCCTGTTCCGCATCAACGCCCAGTCGGAGCAGATGGAGGAGGCGCTCGCCGCCCGCGGCATCGCCTACGTCGTCCGGGGCGCCGCCCGCTTCTTCGACCGCGCCGAGGTCCGCCAGGCCGTCACCCTGCTGCGGGGCAGCGCCCGCGCGGGGGAGTCCTCCGACGACCTCGCCGCCGACGCCCGCGCCACCCTGACCGGCGCCGGGTGGAGCGAGGAGCCCCCGGAGGGGCGCGGCCAGGTCCGCGACCGGTGGGAGTCGCTGCAGGCCCTGGTCGACCAGGCCGTCGAGCACGCCGCGACCCACCCGGGGGCCACCCTCGGTGACTTCGTGGACGAGCTGGACCGCCGCGCCGCCGAGCAGCACGCCCCGGTGGCGGAGGGGGTCACGCTCGCGACCTTCCACGCGGCGAAGGGCCTGGAGTGGGACGCCGTGTTCCTCACCGGCGTCCAGGAGGGCACGCTGCCGATCACGTACGCCGAGGGCCCCGACGCGATCGAGGAGGAGCGCCGGCTGCTGTACGTCGGCGTCACCCGCGCCCGCCGCGACCTCGCGGTCAGCTGGTCCGCCGCGCGCAACCCCGGGGGCCGCCAGAGCCGGCGGCCGTCGCGGTTCCTCGACGGGCTCCGTCCCGCCGACGCCGGCGGTGCCACCGGCGCGAGCGGTACCGCCCCGGGTGGCCGCAAGCGGTCCCGCAAGGCCCAGCACTGTCGCGAGTGCGGCCGGCCCCTCAGCGCCCCGGCGGAGCGCAAGACCGGCCGGTGCGAGGACTGCCCGGCCTCGTACGACGAGGCGTTGTTCGAGCGCCTGCGGGCCTGGCGCGTCGAGCGGGCCGGGGAGGAGAAGGTGCCGGCGTACGTCGTGTTCACCGACGCCACCCTCCAGCTGATCGCCGAGCTCCGACCCGACTCGCCGGAGGCGCTGCTGCGGATCAGCGGGGTGGGCCGCACCAAGCTCGAGCGCTACGGCGAGGACGTCCTCGAGCTCGTCGGCTGAGCTTCCTGCCCTTTCCGGAGCCGAATTCCGGGACCGCACACCCTCCGGGCGAAATCAACGGGTTTATTCGTTTGCCCCCCTCGTGTAAGGGGCGTTACGGTTCACGGGAATCACCAGCAGCGCACCACGCCCCTCGCCAGGGGGCGGCGCACGAGGCCCAGAAGGAGGTGGCCGCAATGAGCACCATGACGACTCTCGCTCCGTGGAACAACCACGTCGAGCAGACCCTCGTGCCCGCGGCCGCGCTCCGCTCCACGGGTGACGTCTGCCCGCAGCTCGACGCTCGCAGCATCGACCGCGGCTACGACGTCGCCCCGTCCTTCGGCTCCTTCACCGGCGCCGAGGGCGGCGTGGCCGTCGTCATCGATGAGCGTCGTACGGGGACCCCTGCCTGGAGTCCGCCGGACTGTCGTTAGACAGCACCGGCAGCCTCCAGGCCGCGGATCCCACCGGGATCCGCGGCCTTTTCGTTTCCCGGGTCACCACTGACCGACCGAGACCGAAGAAAGGAGGTGAACACGACATGCCGAGCACCCTCGTCGCGCCCCACCCGGGCGCTGCTGGTCCGAGCCTGAGCCGTCTCCACGACGAGGCGGAGCAGTTCGACGACGACCTGTTGCCGTGCCGCAGCGGAGACCCCGAGCTGTGGTTCGCGGAGCAGCCCAGCGACGTCGAGCACGCCAAGGCGCTCTGCCGCGACTGCCCCGTCCGGGCCCTCTGCCTGGCCGCGGCCAAGGACCGGCGCGAGCCCTGGGGCGTCTGGGGCGGAGAGCTGTTCCTGCAGGGGAACGTCATCCCCCGCAAGCGCCCCCGAGGCCGACCCCGCAAGGACGCCGCCTAGCCGGCGCCTGGACCTTCCCCCACGGGGAGGACCCAGCCTCGGGGAGCACCACCCGTCCAGCACCACCCGTCCAGCACCAGCCACCGCACCACCACGAGAACCGGAGCACCGTCATGACCCACCTGCCGGAGGAGCTGGCCCGAGCGCACCGCTCGGTCCTGCTGCACGACGCGCGCCAGGAGCGCCGCCGCCGGGCCCTGTCCCGTCGTCGCCGTTCGGACCGTCAGGCCGCCGAGCTCGCCCGCCGGGCTCGCGAGGCCGTCGTCCGCGACCTGTGAGGACCACCCCTCGATGACCACCACCCACGACACCACCACTCGTCTCGCAACGATCAGGAGCACCGAGATGCAACTCATGCACGAAGAACTGGCACGCGCACAGATGTCCGCGCGCCTGGGAGAGGCGCAGTCACGTCAGCGCGGCCACCGGCTCGCGAAGGCCCAGCGGCTGTCCCGCAAGGCCGAGCGCGCCGCCGCCAAGGCCAGGCTCGCCATCGCGCGCAGCCTCTAGGCCCAGCACGACCCAGCACGACCCAGCACGACCCAGCACGACCCAGCACGACCCAGCACCGCCCCGTCGCCGGCCCCGGCGACGGGGCGGTGCGGCGTCCGGCCTCGCTACGGTGGGCCGGTGCCGACCTGCGACTTCTGCGGACGCCACGGCAGCGACGCCGACGCCCTGACCTGGACGACCTCGGTGGAGCGCGGCCGCCGGCAGCGCTACTGCGAGCGCTGCTCGCGCGAGCACCTGCGGGCGATCGAGGGCAAGCTCGACAGCGAGTGGTGGTGAGGACACCGACGCCCGCCGTCCTCGGGGTCAGGTGGGCAGCCGGTTGCCCCACGAGCAGCCGCAGTGGGGGTGCGGCGCCCACCGCTCCACGTCGCCGAGCAGCGGCTCGCCCGCTCCCGCGCCGGCGAGCCGCGTCGCGGACCAGGTGCTGGGTCGACCGCCCTCGGCCCAGGTGACCAGCTCCCGGACGGCGCACGCGACGGCCAGCGTGGCGAGCACCGGGTCGACCGGCTCGGGCCCCTCGCCCTGCTGCTCGACGACCAGCGCCCGCCGCGGGTCGGCCTCGGTGAGGTGGGCGTCCAGGCAGCGCAGGCAGGCCGTCACGCCGGGCACCACGAACGGCCCGATCCGCACGCGGCCCTGCACCGCGGCCACGACGAGGTGGGGTCGGCCGGCGCGGACCGCGGCGTCGAGCCGGGACCTCTCGGGCTCCCCGGTGCCGAGCAGCAGGAGCACCGCGTGGTCGTGACGGCGACGACGGTCCGGGGTGCGGACCGTCAGCCCCGACACCACGAGCAGCTCGCGGGCCTGGGCGGACCAGTCCGGCCCTCCGGCGACCTCGACACCGAGCGCGCGCCGAGCCGCCAGGTGGTCCGCCGCCCCCGGCCCGTGCGCGGCGAAGGCGGCGGTCACCGACGCCCGGGCGCGGTCGCCCGACGGGCTCAGGGCCGTCATCACCGCCGGGTCCACCAGGAGCCCGCGCGCGTCGAGCCGGTCGCGCAGGAGCGGGTCGATCCGTGAGGGCTCGACGGTCTGCCCGGACCCGAGCTCCGCGAGGATCGACGCCGTCGCCGGGGTGTCGGGGACGACGACCTGCAGCGCGTCCAGGCCGACCTGCAGGTGGGCGGAGTCCCGACGGACGACACGGACGCCGGGCCGCAGGGCCACCCGCGGGCCCCGGGGCCGGGGCTGCCGGGCACGGCAGGCCCCGGCGGAGTCCGTGGCAGCGGTGGCGGCGGTGGCGGCTCCGGTGGTGGACGCACTGGTCATGGATGCACCGTGCCACCGACGCCGCCGGGACGTCGGCCGTCCTCCACAGGCCCGGGCAGCAGGAGAGGCCCCCGTCGACCCGTCCGGCCCGCCTTCCCCTAACGGACCGTCCGGACCAGCCCGGGGGCCTCGTCCGTCGTCCACGCTAGGTACCCCTCGCCCGCAGGTCAACGGTCGGTGCCCACACGCTGTGGACGAACCTGTGGACAACGGTGTGGAGGGGCTGGCGACCCGGTGGACAACCGGCCGGCCACGGGGGAGGAGCCTGGGGACGACACGCCGCGCTGCGGGCGTCGTACACCCCTGACCAGCCATGATGTCGGCACCGGGCCTGTGCACGGAGGAAAAGTGACGGGGTGGGACGAGGGAGGCGCATGACGGAGACGTACGACGCCGGACCCGTCGCCGCCCTGCGGCGGATCGCCTTCCTGCTCGAGCGCGCCCGCGAGGACACCTACAAGGTGAAGGCCTACCGGTCGGCCGCGGCGACGCTCCTGCCGCTCGACGCCGACGAGGTCGCCGCGCGTGCCGCGGCGGGCACCCTGACCGAGCTGCCGGGCATCGGCCGGAGCACCGCCACCGTCGTCACCGAGGCGGTCCGCGGCGTGGTCCCGAAACGCCTGGCGAAGCTCGAGGCGGAGCAGCAGGGCCCGCTCGCCGAGGGCGGGCGGGAGCTCCGCGCGGCGCTGCGGGGGGACTGCCACTCCCACTCCGACTGGTCCGACGGCGGGTCCCCGCTCGAGGAGATGGCCTTCACGGCGCTCGAGCTCGGCCACGAGTACCTCGTGCTCACCGACCACTCCCCACGGCTGCGGGTGGCCAACGGGCTCTCCGCGGCGCGGCTGGCCAAGCAGCTCGACGTGATCGACGCGGTCAACGACCACCTCGCCGGCCAGGCGCCCGACGGCGGCGGCTTCACCCTGCTCAAGGGCATCGAGGTCGACATCCTGGACGACGGCTCGCTCGACCAGACCGACGAGATGCTCGCGCGGCTCGACCTCCGTGTGGCCAGCGTCCACTCGAAGCTGCGGATGGACGCCGAGCCGATGACCCGGCGGATGGTGGCCGCCGTCGCCAACCCCTTCGTGAACGTGCTCGGGCACTGCACCGGCCGGCTGGTCACGGGCGGACGCGGGACACGACCGCCGTCGGAGTTCGACGCGCGAGCGGTGTTCGAGGCGTGCGCCGCCCACGACGTCGCGGTCGAGATCAACTCCCGCCCCGAGCGCCGCGACCCGCCCACCCGGCTGCTGGAGCTGGCCCGCGACCTGGGTTGCCTGTTCAGCATCGACTCCGACTCGCACGCCCCGGGCCAGCTCGACATGCTCGACTACGGCTGCGAGCGGGCGGAGGCGGCGGGCATCGACCCCGACCGGATCGTCAACACGTGGCCCCGTGAGCGGCTGCTGGAGTGGGCCGGGCCGTGAGCGGGCCGACGGGGGAGCAGGTCGAGGTACGGCGGTCGCGGCGGCGCCGTCGTACGGTCTCGGCGCGACGCGACGGCGAGAGGATCCTCGTCCTGATCCCCGCCTCGATGAGCGAGGCGGACGAGCGGGTCTGGGTCCCCAAGATGGTCCAGCGGGTGCTGCGCGCCGAGCAGCGGCGCCGGACCCCGCCCGGCGAGGAGGACCTCCTCGCCTGGTCGCAGCGTCTCTCCGACCGCTACCTCGGCGGCCTCGCGCAGCCCGACTCCGTGCGGTGGGTCGACAACCAGGGCTCCCGGTGGGGGTCCTGCACCCCCGGGGAGAAGACGATCCGGCTGTCCACGCGGCTGCAGCAGATGCCGCGGTGGGTCGTGGAGTACGTGATCGTCCACGAGCTCGCCCACCTGCTGGAGCCCGGCCACGACGCGCGGTTCTGGGCCTGGGTCCGCCACTACCCGCTGACCGCCAAGGCACAGGGCTACCTGCTCGGCTGGTCCGCCGCTCACGAGATCGAGCCCCCGCCCGGCGAGACCGAGCCGGAGCCGGAGTAACCCGAGTCGGCCCGAACGGTCGCGTCGGGGACGCCGAGTCGGCCCGAACGGTCGCGTCAGGGACGCCGAGTCGGCCCGAACGGTCGCGTCAGGGACGCCGAGTCGGCCCGAACCGCATCGGTCGGGGCCGACCCGCGTGTCTACAGACGCGCGCGCGCCAGGGCCACGAGGTGGAGCATGTCCGGGTCGGGGTCCGGCAGGTCGTCGGCGGTCCACCAGCGGAGGTCGGCCGACTCGTCGCTGATGCCGAGGGGTGCGTCGGGGTCGGCGACGGCGATGAAGCGGACGTCGAGGTGGTGGGTGGTCGCCGCGCGGTCGTCGTCCGTGGCCGGCCGCGGCCCGCAGAACGGGACGGCGTGCTCGGACAGCTGCAGCGGCACCGGGTCGAGCGTCAGGCCCGACCCGAGCCCGGACTCCTCGGTCGCCTCCCGCAGCGCGGCGCCCGCGAGGGTCGTGTCGACCGGCTCGCAGTGGCCGCCGAGCTGGAACCAGCGCCCCGCGCGGGCGTGGAGCGTCAGCAGCACCCGGGAGCCGTCGGGGCTCGTCACCAGCGTGCTGGCGGTCAGGTGGTCGGGCAGGCAGGTGCGCTCCAGCCCGTCGGGGTGACGGACGAGGTGGCCGACGTACCGGCGGCGCAGGACCTCCTGCGCGTCGTCCGGCGCCGCCCACCCGCCGAGCACCGCGAGGGCGTCGGCGTGGAGGCTCACGCCGAGCCGTCGCCCCTCGGCCCGTCCGGCTCGTCGCCGTCGGTCCGGTCGGACGGCTTGCCGTCGGTCGGCGTCCCGTCGGTCGACCCGTCGTCGGCCGGGGTGCCGTCGAGCAGCGCCTGGAGCTCGGCGTCGAACTCCTCCTCGCTGAGCTCGTCGGGCTTGGCTGCGTCCTCGCGGAAGCCCAGCGGGTCGTCCAGGTCGGCCGCGGTGGGCAGCAGGTCGGGGTGCATCCAGACGCCGTCGCGGGCCTCGACGCCCTGCCGGGTGCGCAGCGAGCCCCACAGGGTGGAGGCGTCGCGCAGACGGCGGGGCCGCAGCTCGAGGCCGACCAGCGACGCGAAGGTCTGCTCGGCCGGACCGCCGGCGGCCCGGCGGCGGCGGACCGCCTCCTGCAGCTTCGCGGCGGCGGGCATCCGGGTGGCGGTCGCCTGGCCGACGATCTCGTCGACCCAGCCCTCCACCAGCGCGAGCGTCACCTCGAGGCGCTCCAGCGCCGCCTTCTGCGCGGGGGACTGCTCGAGGTCGAACATGCCGCCCTCAAGCATCTCCTGCATCGAGGCGGGGTTGGTCGGGTCGATCCCGCGGAGGCGCTCCTCCATGGTGCTCTGGATCTGCTCGGTGTTGATCTCGAGCCCCTGGCCGTAGTCGCGGACGGCGCCCAGGAGGTGCTCGCGCAGCCACGGGACGCCCGCGAACAGGCGCTGGTGGGCGGCCTCGCGCAGCGCGAGGTAGAGCAGCACGTCGTCGTCGGAGACGTCGAGCCCCTCGGCGAGGGAGGCGACGTTGGTCGGCAGCAGCGCGGCCTTCCCGACCGGGCCCAGCGGCAGGCCGATGTCGGAGGCGGTGAGCACCTCGGTCGCGAGCGCGCCCAGGCCGGAGGCCACCTGGCCGCCCACCATCGCTCCCGTGACCTTGCCGAGCATGCCGATGAGCGGGCCCGCCATCTGTGCGGCCTCGGCGGGCAGGGCCTTGCCGAGCGCGCCGTTCGCGGAGGCCGCGATCGGCTCGACCAGGTGCTTCCAGACGTCGAGGGTCTCGACGAGCCACTCCGCGCGGCTCCAGGCGGCGGTCGACCGCACGCCCGAGGGCAGCTCGGTGGTCTCGTCGAGCCAGAGGTCGGCGAGGCGGATGGCGTCGGCGACGGCGTCCTTCTGCCCCTGCGTCGGGGCCGGGTCGGGCTGCGAGGCGACCTGCTTGCGGGCGGTGTCGAGGACGACGTCCCAGTTGACCGGGCCGTCGTACGGCTGCATCAGGGCCTGGACCTGGGCCATCATCTGGCCGAGGTCCGGCATCTGCCCGCCGAAGAGCGCGGACAGGTCGGGCATGCCGCCCTGGCCGGCGCCGGCACCGCCCCCGAGAGCGCCGAAGAGCTGCTCGAACGGCGTGCCCTTGAAGGGGTTCTCGCCGCGCGAGGAGTCGTCGCCCGTGGGGTCGTCGGGTCCGTCGTCCGGAGGGTTCGCCATGACCCGAATCTACGCGGCCCGGCCAGCCGACCACGACCGAGCAGCCCCGCGGAGGGCCGGTGTTCGCGCAGGGCGCACTACCCTCGCGGTCATGACTCCGTCCGACCCCACCGCCGGCCCCACGTCCGGCACCGGACCCCGGCCCGAGCGCGTCCCCGACCCGCCGCGCCCGGTGGGGGAGGTCGTCCGCTGGGTCGACATCACGACCGACGAGCTGGACGCCGACGCGGTGGCCGCGTCGCTGGACGACCTGGCCGCCGGGGCGGTGTGCGTGTTCGTCGGCCGCGTCCGCGACCACGACGAGGGCAGGGACGTCTCGGGTCTCGCGTACGAGGCGCACCCCTCGGCGCTGGAGCGGATGCGTGAGGTCGCGGAGCGGGTGGCGGCCGAGCACGACGTCCGGGGGCTCTCGGTCGTCCACCGGGTCGGGGAGATCCCGATCGGCGGGGCCGCTGTCGTCGCGGCCGCCTCCGCGGCGCACCGCTGGGAGTCGTTCCGCGCCACCGAGGCGCTCGTGGACACGCTCAAGGCCGAGGTGCCGATCTGGAAGCACCAGACCTACGAGGCCGGCGACGCCGGCTGGGTCGGCGTCGACACGACGGGCGGCTGAGCAGAGGCGGGCCGCGTCCGCGTGGCGCCACCCGCGCACCGCCCACGCTGCCTAGCCTGGGCGGGTGGAGATCCTGCTGTGGCTCGTGCCGTCCGCCGTGGTGACCGTGCTCGCCATGTGCTGGGTGTCGTGGTTCGGCCGCGAGGGTCGGGGCGAGGTCGACCGCGAGGTCGCCGTCGCCCGCATGGCGCAGGCGCTGCGCCGCGAGCACCGGGGCGGGTACGCCGTCCGGCCCGCGCCGGCCCGCGACCGCAGCCGGGGCATCGCCGTCCGCCCCTCCCGGACTCCGCCGCGGGCCCGCTGAGGACGTCGCCGACCGGACCCCCGGCCGGCCCCCCCTGCCCGCGCGAGAGTCCCACGGCCCGCTGTTTTCGGGGTTTGAGAGGGTGACGCCATGACTCAGCGGACCCTGGCGGGCATCGTCGCCGTGCCGCTGCTCGTCGCGCTCTGGGTCCTGGCGCTCGTGCTGCCGACCCCGGTGGTCACCAACCGACCCGGCGTGACCGTCGACGTCCTCGCCGCCCCGGACGACCGGGAGACCATCCAGGTCCAGGGCGCCCGCACCTACCGCGACGACGGCCAGCTCCGGCTGACGACGGTCTACGTCACCCAGCCGGGGGCGCGGGTCAACCTGTTCGAGGCGATGGCCGCCTGGATCGACCCGAGCGACGCCGTCCTGCCGTACGACGCGGTCTACGCGCCCGAGGAGTCGCGCCAGGACTCCGAGGCGGAGTCCGCGGCGCAGATGGTCTCCTCCCAGGACACCGCGATCGCCGCCGCCCTCACCGAGCTCGACTACGACGTCACCGAGGACGTCGAGGTGCTCGCCGTCACCGCCGACACCCCGGCCGACGGCAAGCTGGCCGCCGAGGACCAGCTGCTCGAGGTGGACGGCGAGGAGATCACCTCCCCGCAGGACGTCGTCGACGCGGTCACCGCCGCGGGTGCCGGCGACCCCGTCGAGTTCGTCGTCCGCCGCCAGGGCGAGCGGCGCACCGTCGAGGTGACGCCCGCCGAGGTCGACGGCGAGCCGCGCATCGGCATCCTCCCGGGCATCGGCTACGAGTTCCCGATCGACGTCAGCATCGAGATCCCGGACTCCATCGGCGGTCCCAGCGCCGGGCTCATGTTCTCGCTGGGCATCCTCGACACGCTCACCCCCGGCTCGCTGACCGGCGGGAGCACCATCGCCGGGACCGGCACGATCACCGCCGAGGGCGAGGTCGGCCCGATCGGCGGCATCCAGCAGAAGATCGTCGCGGCCGAGGCCGACGGGGCCGAGCTGTTCCTCGTGCCGCCCGGCAACTGCGCCGACGCCCTCGAGACGGACGTCGACGACATCCGTCTCGTTCGCGCCGACACCCTCGCGGACGCCCGCGACGCCCTCGAGTCCTGGGTCGACGACCCGGACGCCGACCTCCCCTCCTGCGAGGACGCCACGTGACCGACCACCGTCCCGAGCACCACCCCGACCACGACGGCGATCACGTCGTCGACCCCGACCTCGTCGGCGACGACCTCGAGACGGACCCCGCCCTCGCGGCGGCGGTCCTCGAGATCGAGGGCCACGTCGCCGACGGCGGCTGGGACCAGTCCGGCCGCCTCTTCGCGCTGGTCGAGACCGCCCGCCTCGTCGAGCGCGAGCCGTCGCTCGCGGCGCACGCCGGGCTGGACGACGCCAGCGCCGCCGGGTCGCTGACGCCGATCGAGCAGGACCAGCTGCCGCAGGAGCGCCCGCTGGAGGAGATGCTCGCCGAGATGGCGTGGCCCGACGAGGTGTCCGGCTGCGTCGCCGTCGTCGAGCGGCTGGTGCTGCCGCCCGGCGCCGACGGGGAGCTGCCGGAGGACCCGGCCGAGGCGGAGGCCTTCGCCCGCGCCCACCCCGACCGGCAGGAGGTCCGCATGGTCGCGGGCGTCACCCGGGCCGGGGCGACCTACTGCGCGCTGCGACTGCGCGCCCACGACGACGACCAGTCCGTGGTCACGGGGTCCGACCTCGTGCCCGGGCTCGTGGAGCTCGTGCGCTCCACCCTGGACGACCGAACCGACGAGGAGCAGGCCCCGTGAGTGACATGTTCGACGACGAGCCGGGCAGGCCGCAGCGCGGCGGCCGCGGCACCGTGACCGCCGGACCCAGCGGGCGCAGCAAGGCGCTGCTGATCACCGGCGCCGTGCTCCTGGTGGCCTTCCTCGTCCTGACCGGCCTGTCGTCGTTCTGGACCGAGCGCCTGTGGTTCGTGTCGGTCGACTACGGCTCGGTCTTCACGACGCTGCTCGTCACCCGGATCGTGCTGTTCGCGGTCTTCGGCCTCCTGATGGCGCTCGTCGTGGCGCTCAACATGTGGCTGGCCTACCGCTACCGGCCGACGTTCCGACCGCCGTCCCCCGAGCAGACAAGCCTGGAGCGCTACCGGGAGGCCGTGGCCCCGATGCGCAAGTGGCTCGTGCTCGGGATCGCGCTGCTGATGGGTGCGTTCGCCGGCACCTCGGGCGCCGGCCAGTGGCGCAACTACCTGCTGTGGCGCAACGGTGGGTCCTTCGACCGCTCCGACCCCTACTTCGACCTCGACGCCGGCTTCTACGTCTTCGACCTGCCCGCCTACCACTACGTCGTCGACTTCACGATGGCCGCCGCGGTGGTCGGGCTGATGGCCGCGGCCGTCGTCCACTACCTGTACGGCGGGATCCGCCTGCAGCCCGGCGCCGACCGGCTCTCCGGCGCCGCCCAGGTGCAGCTGTCGGTGCTGCTCGGCGTGTTCGTCCTCGCCAAGGGCGTGGACTACTGGATCGACCGCTACGACCTGCTCACCGACGGCAGCGGCCTCATCACCGGCATGACCTACACGGCGGAGAACGCCGAGCTGCCGGCCAAGGAGATCCTCGCCGCCATCGCCGTGATCTGCGCCGTCCTGTTCTTCGTCAACGTCTGGCGCCGCACCTGGATCCTGCCCGGTGTCGGCCTCGGCCTGTTGTTGCTCTCGGCGATCCTGCTCGGCCTCGTCTGGCCCGGCCTCGTCCAGCGCTTCCAGGTGCTGCCGACCGAGGCGGACCGCGAGGAGCCCTACATCCAGGCCAACATCGACGCCACCCGCGACGCCTACCAGCTCGAGGACACGGTCGTGGAGCCGTACTCGCCGGAGCTGGACCCTGATGAGGAGCCGCTGGCGGCCGCGGCCCTGGGCGCCGAGGGCATCCGCCTCGTCGACCCCGCCGTCGTCCCCCCGACCTTCGAGCAGAGCCAGCAGGTGCGCGGCTACTACAGCGTGCCGCCCGTGCTCGACGTCGACCGCTATCCCGTCAACGGCGTGGAGCGCGACATGGTGCTCGGCGTCCGCGAGCTCAACCAGAGCGGAATCAGCGAGGGCAGCCAGAACTGGCAGAACCTCCACACCGTCTACACCCACGGGTACGGCGTCATCGCCGCCTTCGGCAACCAGCGCCCGGCCAGCAACGACGAGGCCGTGATCGGCGCCTCGGGCGACGGTCTCGCCTTCGCCGAGCAGGACCTGCCCCCGCGGGGCGAGCTGACCGACCAGAGCCCGGACGGTTACGAGGGCCGGATCTACTTCGGCGAGAACTCCCCGTCGTACTCGATCGTCGGCAAGGCGTCCGAGGACGCCCAGGACGTCGAGCTCGACCTTCCGAGCGGCACGGAGAGCGAGGACGGCTCCGACGCCACCAACACCTACGACGGCGCGGACGGCGTCTCGGTCGGCAACCTGTTCAACCAGCTGCTGTACGCCGTGAAGTTCGGCGAGCCGAACATCGTGCTGTCCGGCCGGGTCAACGACAACTCGAAGATCCTGTACGACCGCGACCCCGCGCTGCGCGTGGAGAAGGTCGCGCCGTGGCTGACCGTGGACTCCGACCCGTTCCCCGCCGTGATCGACGGCCGGGTGCAGTGGATCCTCGACGGCTACACCCTCACCGACCGCTTCCCGCAGTCGGAGAAGGAGTCGTTCGACGAGATGACGGACGACTCGCTGGCGAACGACAACCAGTTCCAGACGCTGCCGACCGACGAGGTCAACTACATCCGCAACGCGGTGAAGGCCACGGTCGACGCGTACGACGGCACGGTGACGCTCTACGCGTGGGACGAGTCCGACCCCATGCTGCAGGCCTGGATGGGCGCCTTCCCCGGCACCGTGCAGCCGAGGTCCGAGATCTCCGACGAGCTGCTCGACCACCTGCGCTACCCGGAGGACATGTTCAAGGCGCAGCGCTACCAGCTCGCGCCGTACCACGTGACCGACGCCAGCGACTTCTACGAGGCGAACGACCGATGGGAGGTCCCGGCGGACCCGAACGACGGCCGCTTCCTGCAGCCGCCGTACCGCCTCTCGCTCCCGCAGGGCGGCGGTCGGGACGACGTGTTCTCCCTGACCTCGGTCTACACGCCGGTCAACCGCGAGAACCTCGCCTCGTTCGTCTCCGTGGACGCGGACGCGGCCGACGACAACTACGGCACGATCCGGATCCGCCGCCTGCCGTCGACCAGCCAGGTCCCGGGCCCCGCGCAGATCGCGAACGCGATCGGCTCGGACACCGGTGTCACCGAGCTCACGCTGCCGCTCGAGAACAGCGGCGCCACGGTGGTCCGGGGCAACCTGCTTACCATCCCGGTCGCGGGGCAGCTGCTGTACGTCCAGCCGATCTACGCGCTGCGGTCCGCCGGTGAGGGCAACTTTCCCGTGCTGCGCTACGTCGCGGTGTCCTTCGGGCAGGACCGCGTGGGTGTCGGCGAGACCCTCGGCGAGGCGTTGTACGACGTGCTCGGGCTCGAGGGCCCGCCGCCGGACACGGAGGACGACCCGGGCGGTACCGACGGCGGCGGTGAGGAGCAGCAGGGCAACGCCGGTGGCGGTGGCGAGCCGACGGGCACGGTCGATGAGCAGATCCGTGACCTGCTCGACCAGGCCGACCAGGCCTTCAGCGACGCCCAGGACGCGCTGGACGCCGGTGACCTCCAGGGCTACCAGGAGGCCAACGACCAGGCCCAGAGCCTGATCGAGCAGGCCATCGAGCTCTCGGAGGGCCAGCCTTCCGGCGGTGCGGGCGGCGACACCGCCGGCGGGTCCGGCCAGAACTAGGGACGACGACGAGGGGGTCCGGGCCCCCAGCCCCGAACCCCACGACGATATGAGGGTGTCGAGAGGGGAGCGACCACCTCGGCGAGCGACCCGTCGTCCCCGACGTTGCCGGCGAACACGACGTACGGCACCCCGCGGCCGGGGCCGTCGACCGGCTCCCAGAGCGACACGAGACCGGGCAGCATCGGCCCGCGGACGACGGCGCGTCGCATGCCGAGGCCGCGGGCGGCGACGTCCGACGACGTGATGCCGCCCTTGGCGACCACGAAGCGCGGGGTCGCGCGCTCGAGGAGCCGGGCGACGACGGCGGCCACGGCGTCCGAGACCTGCCGGGCGATGCGCAGGGAGTCGTCGGGGTCGGTGCCGCGGACGAGGTCGCGGCTGGTGCCGAGGACGACGTCGCCGTCCGCGAGCGCCGCCGCGGTGGCCCCGACGACCTCGTCGAGGTGCTGCGAGGCGTCGTCGCCGAGGACGCGCTCGACCTCGAGCTCGACCGTGGCCGGGCTGCGTCGTGCGTGCAGGACGTCGAGCTGGCGGGTCGTCAGGGCGACGTGCGACCCGACGACGACGAGGCCACCGGTCTGCGGGGAGGGCGACCCGCGGCCGGAGCCGCGCAGGTCGTCGACCTCGGCGGCGGTCAGGGGTTCGCGGACGTCGTGACCGAGGAGCGCCCGCGGGAACGGTGGGCCGACACGGCACACGAAGCGGCGGCCGCGGCCCTCGGCCGCGAGCAGGCCGAGCGCGAGCGCGGAGAGGTCGGACTCCTCGACGGCGTCGGCGACGACGTACCGCCAGCCGGTGACGTCGGCGAGCAGGTCGGCGAGGTCCTCGGTGGACCCGCGGACGGTGTCGAGGGTCAGGCGGACGACGGAGTCGGCGGCGATGCGGCCACCGGACTTCTCCTCGAGCCACTCGGCGAGGTCGGAGCTGCGGTAGCCGAAGGTGGCGTCCCGGGCGAACTCGGACTCGCCCACCGGCGAGTAGTCACCGTCGGCGTTGCGCAGGTGGTGCACCGAGTCGACGGTGACGCGGCCGGCCGCACCGAAGGCGGGCACGAGGAGGACACCGTCGACCCCCACACCGGCGGCCGCGAGCTCGTCGATCACGGTGTCGGGCTCGAGGGGCACGTGCCCGCGGAGCGTCGAGTCGCCGCGGCTGACGACGTCCACGTCGACCCCGACCCGGCGGGCGGCCTCCAGGGCGGCGCGCACGACCTCGCGGTTGCGGGCCTCGGCGTCGGCGGGGGAGAGGGAGCGCGAGTTGGTCATGACGTAGACGCCGCCGGCACCGGTCGCGAGCGCCCACTCCAGGTCGTCGGCCGACCAGGACACGAGGACGGGCAGGTCGGACACGGACTGCGTGCCGGTGGGGTCGTCGTCCAGGACGACGAGCGGCCGCGCGCCCGACCCCCGGGCGGCACGGACGTCCGCCGGCGTCACCCGGGTGGGGGCGGGAGCGCCGCCGATCAGGGACTCCAGCGAGTAGGGCATTCGACCTCCGTCGCGGTGAGGCTACCGAGGCCGGACCCCGATTTGAGGCTGTGGAAGCCCTGGCGTAGTGTTCTGTTCACCGACGCGGGGTGGAGCAGCTCGGTAGCTCGCTGGGCTCATAACCCAGAGGTCGCAGGTTCAAATCCTGCCCCCGCTACCACGTGCGAACCGCCGCCGGAACTCTTCCGGCGGCGGTTTCGTCATTCTTGAGCGACATGCTTGGCTTTGGCCCGTGACGCAGATGATCGAGGCCGACTACCTGGTGGTCGGGGCCGGTGCGATGGGGATGGGCTTCACGGACGCGCTCGTCGAGCACGACCCGGACGCCCGCGTGGTGATGGTGGACCGCCGGGACGGCCCCGGGGGCCACTGGCGCGCGGCGTACCCCTTCGTGCGGCTGCACCAGGCGTCGCAGTTCTACGGCGTGCAGTCGACCGTGCTCGGCGGCCGGGTGCAGGAGTCCGGCCCGGAGGCGGGCCTGCACGAGCGGGCGGACCGGGCGACGATCCTGGCCTACTACGACGACGTGCTCGCCGCCCTGCGGGCGACCGGCCGGGTCGAGCTGCTCACCGGTCACGAGGTCGAGGGCCGCACCGTCGTCGAGCGGGAGACCGGCCGGCGGTTCGGGCTCCCGCAGCACTGCCGCGTCGTCGACGCGCGCTACCTCGCCCCCGAGGTGCCCTCCGAGGTGCCGCCGCGGTTCGCGGTCGACGGTGCCCGCGTGGTGCCGGTGGGGGACCTGCCGGGCGTGGACGACGACCCCAGCCGGTACGTCGTGGTCGGCTCCGGCAAGACCGCCACCGACGCGATCGTCTGGCTCACCGACACCGAGGTCGGCCGCGGGATCGACCCCGGGCGCATCACGTGGGTGCGCCCGCGCGACCCCTGGATGCTGGACCGCGCCGTCATCCAGCCCGACCCCGTCGTCTACCTCGGCATGGTCGCCGACATGATGCGCGTGGCCAGCGGGGCGGACGACCTCGACCGACTCTTCCTCGATCTCGAGGACGCCGGGATCATGATGCGCCTCGACCCCGCCGTGACACCGACGATGGCCAAGGCCCCGACCCTGGGCCGGTGGGAGCTCGAGCGCCTGCGGCAGGTCGAGGACGTCGTCCGGCTCGGCCACGTGGTCAGTGCCGGGCGCGGGCGCCTCGAGCTGCGGGACGGCTCGGTCGCCACCGCCCCTGACGCCCTGGTGGTGAACTGCGCCGCCGACGGGCTGAGGAACCGGAGGCTCGTGCCGATCTGGGGGGAGGAGGCCATCACGCTGCAGCCCATCCGTGCGGGCTTCCCCTGCTTCGCGGCCGGGCTCGCGGGCTACGTCGAGGCCACCCGCGACGACGACGCCACCAAGAACCGGTTGTGCCCGCCGTCCTCGTTCGGCAACTCGCTGACCGACTGGGCGGCGATGCAGGTGCGCGGCTTCCGCGCCAGCGCCTCCTTCAACGCCGAGCCCGACATCAAGGCCTGGGCCGACCGTGTCGCCATCAACCCCTCCCGGGTCCCGCCCGGACACCCCGGCTCGCCCGAGCTCGACGCCGCCCTGGAGCAGGTGGCGACGCACGTGGGTCCGGGGCTCGAGCGCCTCGCGCGGCTCAGCGGCGAGACGGCGTCCTGAGCCCGGCCCGTCCGCGGCCTGACCTGCGAAGACGGACGTCGGAGCCTGCTGACACATCGCCCCCCCACGCGGTAAGTTGCACACCACACCTGCATGATCCAGGTCACTTGGATGTGAGGCACGGATGCCCGGCACGGACGATCTCAGCCTCGGGATCCCCGGAGTGGGGCCGGTCAGACCCGGGACGCACTTCTGCGCGCTGTACTCGGGACCCGCCGAGCGGGACCGGTTGTTGTTCCCCTTCCTCGAGGAGGGGCTGCGGCACGGGGACAAGTGCCTGTGCCTGATCGACGACGTCGAGCCGGCCCTGGTCCGCGACCGCGTGCTCGGCCAGCCGGGCCCGGGGTACGCCGAGCGGTCGGCGCAGCTGGACGTCGAGCGCGCGTCGGACGTGTACCTGCGTTCGGGGGAGTTCACGGTCGCCGACATGACCGACTTCCTCTCCGAGAGCGTCGACAGCGCGATGGAGGACGAGTTCGACCTGCTGCGTGCGGCCGGCGAGATGTCCTGGGTGCTGCCCGGACCGCCGGGCCGGGACGAGCTGTTCAGCTACGAGTCGGGGCTCAACCACCTCGTCGAGGAGGTGCCGGCCATCCTGATCTGCCTCTTCGACCTGCAGAAGTTCGGGGCCGACATGCTCGTCGAGGTCCTCCGCACCCACCCCAAGGTCCTGCTCGACCGCACCGTGATCGACAACCCGCACTACGTACCGCCCCAGCGCTACCGACGCCCTGCGCCCACGCCCACCCCCACGGCCCGCGAGGTGGAGGTCGACAGGGAGCGCATGGACGCCAGGTGGCACTCGCTCACCGGCGCCGAGCTGAGGGTCGCCTCGTGCGTCGCCCGGGGGATGACCAACCGCGCCATCGCCGAGGAGCTCATCGTCTCCCGGCACACGGTCGACGCCCACCTCAAGCACGTCTTCGTGAAGCTCGAGATCCACTCGCGCGTCGAGCTGGCCGTCCAGGCGATGCAGCGCGGCCTCGCCCGGGCGTAGGAGGCGCCGCGGAGCAGCCCGCGGCACACCCGTTCACGGGATGCGGGGCGTCGGCGCCGCGGACGAGCATGACCGGACGGGAGCGCCCCGAGTCGCGACGACACCGACGTCCGTCCGTGGCGGTCCCCCGACCCAAGGAGTCCACGCATGGTCACCAAAGCTCTTCTCGTCCGTCTCGAGGCGCTCCCCGGCAAGGAGGCCGAGCTCGCCGAGTTCCTCACCGGGGCACGGTCCATCGTCATGGAGGAGCCCGGCACGGTCGCCTGGTTCGCCCTGCGGCTCGGCCCCACGACCTTCGGCGTGTTCGACGTCTTCCCGGACGACGCGGCGCGGGACGCGCACCTCGCCGGTGGTGTCGGTCAGGCGCTGGGTCCCAGCACCGGCGTCCTGTTCTCCGAGCCGCAGGTGGAGAAGATCGACCTGATCGCCGACAAGCTGCCCGGGTAGTCGGTCCGGCCGGTCCCGGCCGGCGGGGATCACTCGTCGGCCAGGCGCTGCCGCCTCTCCTCCTCGCGCTTCGAGTAGGCGGCGGCGCGGATCGCCTCGTCGGTGTCCAGGCCGGAGCCGAGCCCACCGCCGACGGTCGCCGCCGACGCCACGAACCACGCCAGTGCGCACAGGTCGCCGTAGCCGACCGACGAGCCGAGGAAGCCGCCCATGACGTCCGGGTCGAGGACGAAGACCGCCCACGCCAGGTTCACGAGGAAGAGCACGGCGTAGCAGATCGTCACCCCGGTCGTCAGGGTCACCACCGTGGAGGCGTTGTACAGACGTGTTCTCCTCCGTGCCGGCGCGGAGCCGTCCTCGGGACGGTCCCACAGGTCCGCGTCGACCACGAGCCAGCCCACGACCAGGCCGATGGAGACGACCGTCGCCACGACGAGGCGCCACCACGACAGCGAGTCCGCCAGCAGCCAGACGGTGGAGTTGACGGTGGCGACGGCCCCGGTGGCCAGCGCCGCCACCAGCGCCGACTTCATGCCGGGGACCAGCAGCCACGGGCGGTTGGCCAGCACCATGCCGAGCAGCAGCCGCCCGCGTCCCCGCAGGGGCGGCAGGAGGACGCGGCGCTCGTCGCCGTCGCTCGACGAGTCCGCCATGCCGGCGACCAGCGAGCGCACCACCGCGGTGGCACGCGACCGCATGCGGAAGCCGCCCAGCGCGGGGAGCGACAGCACCGCCACCCGCTGCTCGGCGTCGGTCTGCACCAGCAGGTGGCGGCCCTCACAATCGTGGAGCGGCAGCTCGGTCAGGCCGACGACGAGGTCCCAGTCCTGGTCGCGGGCACGCTCCTGGAGCCGACCCACCGCGGCGTCACCGTCCTCGGACCCGGTGGTGAAGGGCTCGCTCTCGACGTCCACGTCCCACGAGTCGCCGGCCTCGGGCGCGTCCAGGTCGGTCATCGTGCGAGCGATGACGGTGGGCGCGGCCGGTTCTGCGACCAGGCCGATGCGTAGCGTCCTCATGAGGGGATGGCACCCCAGGTCGCCGGGTCGCCACCAGTGGCAGAACGGCCGATGGCGCCGCCGTCCACCGAGCCGGGAGGGTGGTCCACAGTGCGCCGGCGGCGCTCGTGCGAGCCGGGTGCCCGGAGCGAGGACCGGAGGGCGGCCAGCATGGTGGCATGGACACCGGAGAGTGAGCCGACCGGTGGCGTCGGCGGGTCGGTGACCCTCGTCGAGGGGGCGTCGTTCTGCCTCTGCGCCCCGGGGGGAGACCTGGGCGAGGTCGAGCCCCGTGGCCTGTTCTTCCGCGACACGCGGATCCTGTCGCGCTGGGACCTGCGGGTCGACGGCCAGGCTCCCGAGCACCTCGCGGTCATGACCCCGGAGGCCTACCGGGGGGTCTTCCTCGGACGCCAGGCCCGTCGGGCGGGGCGCACCGACACGCACCTGGTCGTCGAGCGCGACCGCCGGGTGGGCAACGGCATGCGGGAGGACCTGGCCATCAGCAACCCCGGCTCCGAGCCCGCAGCCTGCACGGTGACGATCACCGTCGAGTCCGACTTCGCCGACCTCTTCGACGTGAAGGCCGGGAGGGTGCGAGCACGAGGTGACCGTCGGGCCGGTGCCCACGTCGACCGGCTCGAGCTCGACCAGCACTGGCGCGGTCATCACCGGGGCGCGCTCGTCGCGGCACCGGGCGGGTCGGTCGAGGCGGCCTCGTACGCCGGGCACAGCGCCGGCACGGTCCGTTTCGAGGTCGTGGTGCCCGCTCGTGGCCGCTGGACGACCTCGATCCTCGTGCAGCCGGTCGTCGACGGGGCCGGGGTCGAGCCGTTCTTCCCCCTGGGCGCGCCGCCGGAGGAGTCCGTGCCCGCTCGTCGCCGCCGCCGCTGGCAGCGGACGACGCCGATCGCGACAACAGGGCACGAGGGTCTGCAGAAGGTCCTCCGCCAGAGCCAGCGGGACCTGGGGGCACTGCGCATCTTCGACCCCCAGGACCCGTCGCTGGTCGCCGTCGCCGCGGGGTCGCCGTGGTTCATGGCGCTGTTCGGTCGCGACTCGCTGCTCACCGCCTACATGGCGCTCCCGGTCGACCGCAGCCTGGCCCTGGGTACGCTGCGCACCCTCGCGCGCCACCAGGGCCGGCGCACCGACCCCCTCACCGAGGAGGAACCGGGCCGGATCCTGCACGAGGTCCGGACCGGGGTGGAGTCGGGCCTGCCGTCCACCGGCGACACGGTCTACTACGGCACCGCGGACGCCACCCCGCTGTTCGTCGTCGTGCTGGGGGAGCTGGCCCGGTGGGGCGCACACCCCGACGAGATCGCCGCTCTCCTCCCGCACGCCGACCGGGCGCTCGAGTGGGTGCGACGCCGGGGGGCGGAGCAGGGCGACGGGTTCGTCGCCTACCAGCGGACCACCGACAGGGGGCTGGCGAACCAGGGGTGGAAGGACTCCTGGGACGGCGTCACCTTCGCCGACGGCCGTCCCGCGGAGGCTCCCCTCGCCCTCTGCGAGGTCCAGGGCTACGTCTACGACGCCTACCGCACCCGGGCCACCCTGGCCCGCACGATGGGGGACGAGGCGGCCGGCCGTGCGTGGGACGACCGCGCGGCGACGTTCAAGCGGGCGTTCAACGCGCGCTACTGGGTCCCCGAGCGGGGATGGTTCGCCCTCGCGCTCGACCGGGAGGGTCGCCAGGTCGACTCCTGCGCCTCCAACATGGGTCACTGCCTGTGGAGCGGCGTCGTGGACGACGACAAGGCGGCCGCGGTGGCGGCGCACCTGCTCTCCCCGGAGATGTTCAGCGGGTGGGGCGTGCGCACGCTGAGCAGCGCGATGGGCGCCTACGACCCGGTCAGCTACCACAACGGGTCGGTCTGGCCCCACGACAACGCCCTGGTCGTCGCCGGTCTCGTGCGCTACGGGTTCGTCGACGAGGCCCGGAGGGTCGCCGTGGGGCTGCTCGAGGCGGCCCAGCACTTCGACGGGCGGATGCCGGAGCTCTTCAGCGGCTTCGACCGCGACGAGTTCGCCGTCCCGATCCCCTACCCGACCTCGTGCTCGCCGCAGGCGTGGGCGGCGGCCGCACCCGTCCACCTGGTTCGCAGCCTGCTGCGGTTCCACCCGCAGCTGCCGGACGGCGAGCTGTGGGTGGACCCCGTGCTGCCACCGTCGTTCGTCCCGCTGCACATCGAGGGCGTCTCCCTCGGCGACGTGCGCGTCGACCTCGACGTGAGCTCCGACGCGGTCAGCGTGCTCCGGGCGCCCGACGACGTCGTGGTGCGTCAGGCGGTCCGGCCGGGCCACGGGCCGGCGTCGTCCTGCTGAGCCCGCGGAGCGACGCGACGTCCTGAGCGAGGCCCGGCACGGCCCGGTGCGACGTCCGCGGCCAGGGCCTCGTAGAGGCGGAGGTGGGCGTCGACCATCCGCTCGGTGCTGAACCGGCGGGCCACCGCCGACCTGCAGCGTGAGCGGTCGAGGTAGGAGGCGTCGAGGAGCGCGGCCGCGAGGGCGGCGGGACGGTCGCGCAGCAGACCGGTGACGCCGTCGTCCACGATCTCCGGCGCCGACCCCACCGGGGTGGCCACGACCGGCGTGCCCGCCGCCAGGGCCTCGATCATCACCAGGCCGAACGGTTCCGCCCACTGCATGGGGTTCAGGAGCGCGAAGGAGTCGCCGAGCAGCTGCAGCTTCTCGGCGGGCCCCAGCTCGCCGACGTACTCGACGTCAGAGCACAGCAGCGGTCTGACCTCCGCGTCGAAGTACTCCCGTTCCGCGCGCTCGCGCAGCTTGGCGGCCATGAGGAGCGGGACGCCGGCGGCCCGGGCGACGAGGGCCGCCTCGCGCGGCCCCTTCTCCGGGGACATCCGGCCCAGGAAGCTCGCGTACCCGCCGGTGCCGGCCCCGGGTGGGACCACGTCCACGTCCAGCCCGTGGTGGATCACCGCCGCCACCGGGACCCCCACCGCGGTGCTCGCCTGGTGGTGGGAGACGGCGACGACCGAGGCCCCTCGCATCGCCCGGTAGACGGGGGCGAGGGTGGCGTCGAAGGGTCCGTGGGCCGTCGTCACGAGCGGAGGCCTCGACAGCGCACGGGCGAGGAGCGGTCCGACCAGGGTGTGGTCGTGCACGACGTCGACGTCGCGCATCGCCAGGTGGCTCCTGAGGGCGTGGGCGAGCTCGGTCGCGGAGTCCGAGCACACCGGGGCCGTCGCGGTCGCCTCGACGCACCCCGGCACCCGAGGGACCGGGCACGTGCTGTTCCCCGCCGCCGCCAGGAGCACCTCGTGACCGGCACCCACCAGGCCTCGGGCCAGCCTGTCGATGACGGACTCGGTCCCCCCGTAGGCGGGAGGGGGGACGGGGACGGCTGGCGGGGCGACGAGACCGATGCGCATGGAGATGCCTCCTGGGTGGGTGCCGGCGCCGCTGGGGTCCGGAGGTGGCCATGCCAGCAGTCCCGTGGCAGCACCAGCCATCGGCAGATCGACCACCGCGGGACCCCGCCGTCCGCCGAGGTCGTGACTCAGGTGCTGTGCGCGGGGGCGCGGGGGGGCCCGGTCGGGGCGGCCACGGACGACGGCACGTAGAGGCCCTCGCGCTCGGCCCTCACCGCTGCGGTCGTCCTCGTCCCCGCAGCCAGCTTGACGAGCACGTGCTCGACGTGCGCCGCGGCCGTCCGGGGTGCCACGACGAGGGCTCGGGCGATCTCCTGGTTCGAGCACCCGTGGACCATCAGGCCGAGCACCTCCAGCTCGCGCGGGGTGAGTCCGTGCAGACCCGGTGACGGCGAGACCAGGACCACGCCGGCCAGGAAGGCGGGGGCGTCCTCGGGGGCCGCCACGACGGTGACGCGTGCGTGGCCGTCGGGGGCGGAGGAGCCCCCCAGGGGCCACAGGAAGGACGAGTGGAACAACCCGTCGTCCAGTCGTCCCCGAGCCTCGGCCAGCACGGGCGAGCCGTCCTCCAGCAGGTGGTCACCGGGGAGCCCGGGGAGTGGCTCGACCGACCCGTCGCCGTGCAACAGGGTCCCGGCGGTCGTCCCGGGGACCAGACGCGTGGTGGCCAGGAGCCCGGGCATCGGGTCCATCCCGAGGGCCAGCACCGGTGCGAGCCCCGCCAGTCGGCGGCGGACGGTCCGCGGGGGCGGGGACGGGCTGCGGAACAGCAGCACCAGGAGGCCGACGCGACCACCGACCCGCACGAAGAGCCCCAGGGTGAGGGACTCCTGGAACCCGGCCGGGGTCAGGCAGTCGACCCAGGTCGGGGTCGCCGAGGCGCCGGGGTCGTCGGAGTGGCAGACCGGCGGGCCGTCCCGGTCGGCCCCGGCCTCCGCGACGTCGCGCGCCGCCGCAGGTCCGCCCAGGAACTCCCGCACGTCGTGCGACAGGTCGAGCTCGGCCAACGACAGGTAGACGCCCCCGCGGGCGTCCGCGGACGCCAGCCAGGCCGCGTCGAAGGGCACGGTGGACCGCAGCGCCGTCAGCAGCGCCAGGCCGCGCACGGGCGCCGCGTCGGCGGAGGCGGCGATACGTCCGAGCGTCGTGGCGAGCGCCTCACCCACGGTGGTGGGCCACCGTCGCCCGTCGTCTCCGGCCGGTGTCCGTCTCGCAACCCGTCATGGTGGCCCCCTTCGTGCTTCGTCGAGCGTGCGGTCCCGGTGCCGGACCGGGAGCGCGTCCCCCCCGGGCACCCCGCCGGCGAGGTGCGTGCCGGCGATCGAGGGCGGGCTGGCCGGCTCGTCGAGAAGCCTCCGGCCGGATCCCGCCTCCGCTGCTCATCGTCGCGCTGCCGACACCGGGTCCGCATCCCGTGCAGTGGTGTCCGCGGACGCCGCCGCGCACCACGGCCTCCCGTGACCAGGGGGGAGGGGGACCCGGGCGTCGTGCGCCGGGCCGGAGCGAGACCCCGACCGCCGCGCTGCGTGAGGGGCGGCCAGGGTCTCGACCTCATCTCGCACGACGACCGGCACGACCCCGCGGCGCCGGTGCGTCGCCCGTGCCCCCATCGAAGGGGGCCGGGCCGCCGCCGTCCATCGGCAACCTGACCGATGCTCGGGTGCGTCCGCCGGCCCGTGGCGCCGGTATCGGCAGGTCTGCCGATACCGGCCGCCGCGTCGTCTCCCTTGAATGGACGGACCGCCCGCACGGGTGGTCAGCAGCTCCGACGAAGGGACCAGCATGAAGGCAGTGGTGTACGAGGGGCCGCGTCAGGTCAGCGTCACGGACGTGCCGGACGCGCGGATCGAACGTCCGACCGACGTCCTGGTGCAGATCACCTCGACGAACATCTGCGGGTCGGACCTGCACATGTACGAGGGCCGCACCGACTTCGAGCCAGGACGGTGGTTCGGGCACGAGAACCTCGGACGGGTGGTCGAGGTCGGGGACGCCGTCGAGAAGGTGCAGGTCGGGGAGTACGTCGTCCTGCCGTTCAACGTCGCGTGCGGGTACTGCAAGAACTGCGAGCGTCAGCTCACCAACTACTGCCTCACCGCCCAGCCGGAGCCGTCGATGGCCGGCGCGGCCTACGGCTTCGCCGACATGGGACCGTGGGCGGGGGGTCAGGCCGAGCTGCTGCGGGTGCCCTGGGGTGACTTCAACTGCCTGCGGCTGGGCGAGGACGCCGAGGAGCGGCAGACCGACTACGTCATGCTCTCCGACATCTTCCCGACCGGCTACCACGCCACCGAGATGGCGGGGGTCAAGCCCGGGGACCAGACGGTGATCTACGGCGCCGGCCCGGTGGGGCTGATGGCCGCACTGTCGGCGACGATCCGCGGCGCGGGGAAGGTGATGGTGGTCGACCGTCACTCCGACCGGCTCGCGCTGGCGGAGTCGATCGGGGCGATCGCGATCGACGACTCCCAGGTCGACCCGGTCGAGGCCGTGCTGGAGCAGACGATGGGTCTGGGTGCGGACAACGGGTGCGAGTGCGTGGGCTACCAGGCCCACGACCCGGGAGGTCAGGAGCAGGCCAACCTGACGATGAACCGGCTGGTCGCCTCGGTGCGCTTCACGGGGAAGATCGGGACCGTCGGCGTGTTCGTGCCCCAGGACCCCGGCGCCACCGACGAGCTGGCCCAGCAGGGCAAGCTGGCGTTCGACTTCGGGATGTTCTGGTTCAAGGGCCAGCACATCGGCTCGGGGCAGGCGCCGGTCAAGAAGTACAACCGGCAGCTGCGCGACCTCGTCGCGGGCGGGAAGGCGCAGCCGTCGTTCATCGTGAGCCACGAGCTGCCCCTCGACCAGGCCCCGGAGGCCTACCAGCGGTTCGACGCCCGTGACGACGGGTGGACCAAGGTCGTCCTGCACCCGTCGACCGGAGGGGCGTGACATGGCCGCGGACCTGACCGGCTCGCGAGTGGCGATCCTCGCGACGGACGGTGTGGAACGGGTCGAGCTCGACGAGCCCCGACGGGCCCTCGAGGCGGCCGGGGCGTCGACGGTGCTCGTCTCGCTCCGGTCGGGCGAGATCGCGGCCCGCGACCACGACCTGGAGGACGCCGGCACGTTCACCGTCGACGCTCTCGTCGACGAGGTCGCGGTGGAGGACTACGAGGCCCTCCTGCTGCCCGGAGGGACCGTGAACCCGGACACCCTGCGCACGCACGCCGGCGCCGTCCGCTTCGTCGGCGACTTCGTGCGGTCCGGCAAGCCCGTCGCGACGATCTGTCACGGCCCCTGGACCCTGGTCGAGGCGGACGTGGCCCGGGGCCGCCGGCTGACGTCGTGGCCCAGCGTGCGCACCGACCTGCGCAACGCGGGCGCGGAGGTCGTCGACGAGGAGGTCGTGACGGACGGGAACCTGACCTCGAGCAGGTCCCCCGACGACCTCCCGGCGTTCTGCGAGCGCATCGTGGACGAGTTCGCGTCCGCCGAGCGCGGCACCGGGCCGGGGCGGTCGCGATGACCGACCCCCCCACGCGCCTGCTCCGGGCCGGCGGGGACCTCCTGCGCCGGCTCGCCGAGCCCCAGGAGCTCCGGCCCGGCGGCTCGCACGCAGGTCGGCACTGTGCCTCCGGCTGGCTGAGCGTCACCGTCCTCTGCGAGCCGGACGACGTCCGCGAGGACGCGCTGCCCGGTCCCCTCGCGATCCTGGTCGACCGCATCGAGGTGCGGGTCCGACCCGCGCCCGCCGACAAGGGCACCGAGCTCTCGGTCAGGTTCCGAGACCGGCCGCCGCGGGCGTCGCTGCCGCGGCGCCTGGTCGGGGACGACCCAGAGGCCGAGCTGCGGTCGGCCCTGCGCCGCTCGAAGCAGCTGATCGAGGTCGGGGAGGTCCTCGTGGTCGACCCGGCGCCGCACGGCCAGCGACCCGCGACCCCGACCGGCATGGTGGTCGAGTCGTGGACACGAGCGGCTCCCGGGGGAGGCGTCCGATGAGGGCGGTGACCTGGCGTGGGGTCAACGAGATCGGGGTGGAGGACGTCCCGGAGCCCACCATCCTCAACGGCCACGACGTCATCCTCGAGGTCGGGCTCAGCGCGACCTGCGGCTCCGACCTGCACCTGGTGGGCGGCTACGTGCCGACCATGCGGGCCGGCGACGTGCTCGGGCACGAGTTCATGGGCACCGTCGTCGAGGTCGGTGCGGCCGTGACCCGGCACGCGGTCGGTGACCGGGTCGTCGTGGTCTCCTTCACCAGCTGCGGGAAGTGCTGGTACTGCCGGCAGGAGCTCTACTCGCTGTGCGACAACGGCAACGCCAACCCGGGGATCACCGAGGCGCTGTGGGGCCAGGCCATCGGCGGGTGCTACGGCTACTCCCACGCCCTCGGCGGCTGGGCGGGCAGCCACGCCCGGTACATCCGGGTGCCGTACGCCGACCAGGGGGCCTTCGCCATCCCGGACGGGGTCTCCGACGAACGCGCGCTCTTCGCGTCCGACGCGGCTCCCACGGGCTGGACGGGCGCCGACCTGGCCGGCGTCGCCCCGGGTGACGTGGTGGCGGTCTGGGGAGCGGGAGGCGTGGGCCAGATGGCCGCGCGGGCCGCGATGCTGAAGGGAGCCGAGCGGGTCGTCGTCATCGACCGGCTCGCCGAGCGGCTGGGCCAGGTGGAGACGCACATCGGCGCCGAGACGCTCGACTACTCGAAGGTCGACGTCCCCGGGGAGCTCAGGGAGCTCAGCGGGGGACGCGGTCCCGACGTGTGCATCGAGGCGGTGGGGATGGAGGCGCACGGTCTCGGACCGTCCTACCTCTACGACCAGGTCAAGCAGCAGCTCCGCCTGCAGACGGACCGGCCCACCGCCGTCCGGGAGGCGATCTACGCCTGCCGCAAGGGAGGGACCGTGTTCACCCTCGGGGTCTTCGCCGGACTCGTGGACAAGTTCCCGCTCGGGGCGGTGATGAACAAGGGGCTGACCCTCCGCGGCGCCCAGCAGCACGGCCATCGCTACGTGCCCGAGATCCTCGAGCGCATGAGCCGTGACGAGGTGCGGACCGAGCACCTGGCGACGCACGTGATGTCCCTGGAGGACGGGCCCGCCGGCTACCGCATGTTCAAGGGCAAGGACGACGGATGCGTCCGCGCCGTGTTCCGGCCCGGTGACTGACCCGCAAACGCGCCCACCGGAGTCGATCTGGAGGAGGCCACCATGTCCTCTCGCCCGGTTACACGGTCACCGGTCGCCGCGGCCCAGGCCAGAGCCCACGCCCACGCGCACGCCGACGCGCAGCGTGCGGTCCTCGAGGAGCTGGCGGAGCGGGCCCGTTCCGCCGAGCTCGAGGCGCTCCACCTGGAGCGCGCACTGGCGAGCAACCGGCGGATCGGCATCGCCGTCGGCCTGCTGATGTGCCACTACCGGCTCTCGCCGGACCAGGGCATCGACCTCCTGAGGAGGATCAGCCAGGAGCGGAACGTCAAGGTGCGCGAGCTCGCCGAGGAGGTGATCGACGACGCGAGCAGGTGGTCGGGTTCCCACCCGGCGGACCGTCGGTCGCGGGACCGCCGGTGAGGTCCGGGGCGAGGGCCCGCCCGACCCTCGCCCCGGGCCCCTCAGCGGTGGTCCGGGTCCTCGCCGCCGGGTCGCCGCCGCTCGATCGCCGCGTTGGCGACGAAGCCCGCGGCTGCAGCACCGATCCCGAGGAGGAACTTCCACACGTCCTGGTTGGTGTCCGAGACGGCGATCAGCCCACCGCCGGCGGCCAGCCCCGCGGGCGCCAGGACGACGGCCCGGACGGCCCGGGAGTCCCAGGCCCGGGCGGCGAGAGTGCGGAGGCCTGCCCGTCCGGACGTGGGCTCGGCCGGGAGGTCCAGGAGCAGCGACGACAGGTCCGCCTCGGTCGTCGCCGTCAAGGCGGCCCGCTGCCGCCGGTCCAGCTCGTCCACGGAGAGCCGTCCTCGGACGTGGTGCTCGGCCAGCAGGTCGACGCACGCGTCGCGCTCCGCGTCGCCGATGCGCATCGTCGGCTGCCCGGTCACGGTGCCCGTCGTCCGTCGCATGCTGGATGGTCGCACCGGGGGTGGGCCCTGGGGCGTCGCCACGCGGCGTGTGGCGGTCTCGTGGCTCCTCGCCGGGGCTCGGAGCACCTCGACCTCCGGTGGCCGGAGGTGATCGAGAGTGAGGAGCCCCTGGGCGACGAGCGCGTCGAGATCGCCGCTCAGCCGGGTCGTGACCACACAACCGGGTTGCGTGTTGGCTGTGACTCAACCGGTGACCCACGGACGGCACAGTGTCGTCGCACGGCCGATCACCTCGACACGATTGCCGGCTTCCCGCCGGTCGAGGTGCGACGAGCTCGGCGAGGAGCCTCGAGACACGGTGGACGGTCGCGGGGCCCTTCCCGGGATCTCGAGGCTCGGCCTCGGGCGGCCTCGCACCTCGATCGCCGGACCGGCCACCTACAGCTGGATGCCGCGGGTGAGGGCGCCGTCCACCACGAGGTTGGTGCCGCTGATGCGGCGGGCGGCTCGGCTCGCGAGGAAGACGACGGGGGCGGCGACCTCCTCGGGGGTGCCCATCTGGCCGGTGGGGTTCAGGCCGAGCGCGGTCGAGTACAGGTCCGGGTCGCCCGACTCGATGCCCGCCCACACGCCGCCCTCGAAGTAGGTGTTGCCGGGGGAGACGGTGTTGGCGCGGATGCCCTTCTCCGCGAGCTGCAGCGCGAGGCCGTGCACGTAGCCGATGATCGCCGTCTTCGCGGTGCCGTACGGGCCGGAGGCGAAGTCGGACTCACGGCCGGACACGCTCGAGATCGCGATGATCGACCCGGCGTCGCTGGCCTCCAGGTGGGGCATCGCGGCCTGCACGAGGCGGACGGTGTGCATGACGTCGACCCGCAGGCTGGCCTCCCAGCTCTCCTCGGTGTCCGGGATCGCGAGCGCGCTCACGTTGGCGACCACGACGTCCACCCCGCCCAGGGCCTCAGCGCTCCCGGCGACCCAGGCGGCGAGGGCGGGGCCGTCGCCGACGTCGACGCTGGCGCCGTGCACGGTGCCGCGGCCGGCCAGGGCCTCGGAGACGGAGCGGACGTCGTCGGCGTTGCGGGCGCAGAAGGCGACGTGGGCGCCCTCGTCGAGGAACGCCTCGACGATCGCGCGGCCGATGCCGCGGGTGCCGCCGGTGACGAGGACGCGGGTGCCGGTGAGCTGGAGGTCCATGGAGGGCCTTTCGGGGGAGCGGCGGGTGGTCGGGGGTGGTCAGACGGAGCCGAGGGCGCGGGCGCGGTCGCGCAGCTCCGCGTGGAGCCCGTCGTACGGCGTGACCGCGGGCAGCAGGGACGTCGCCGCCTTGACCACCACGCTGTAGTTGGCGTCGACGACGTTCGCGATGGGTGCGCGGGCGACCTGCGAGAGCAGCTGGTAGGAGTCCATCGGGTCGAGGCCGCTGAGCTCGGCGACCCAGCCGACGAGGTCGGCGTTGGCGATGCGCCAGGAGTCCTCCAGCGGGCGGCTCGAGCCGATGACCATGAGGTGCTCGTCGTCCACGAGGCGGGGCCAGCCGGGTGCGCCGCCCTTGATCAGCTCGACGATCAGGGTGGTGGTCATGGCCCCCTCGACGGCGGTGCCGCAGGCCTCGCCCTCGCCCTGGCGGTAGTGGCCGTCACCGATGGAGAACATGGCCCCCTCGACGTTGACGCCGAGGAAGCAGGTGGTGCCGGCGCGCATCTCCGGGGTGTCGGTGTTGCCGCCGAAGCGGTCCGGCACGAGGGAGGAACGGACCTCGCCGCCGGCGGGAGCGACGCCGACCGTGCCCAGCATCGGCTCCACCGGCAGCTCGAGGCGGTGGTCGGAGTGACGGGCGGCGAAGCCGACGGTGCCGCGCTCGCGGTCGAGCTCGTAGATCCAGGTCGTGTCCGGCAGCGCCTGCTGCAGGGTGACGGTGCGGTCGGTGGACGTCATGCCGCCGAAGAACGGGATCGCGGCCGAGGCGCCGAAGTCGCGCGCGGGCTCGAGGGCCACGAGGTGCAGCGCGAGGGTGTCGCCCGGCTCCGCGCCCTCGACGTGGAACGGCCCGGACTGCGGGTTCACGAACCGCAGGTCGACCTTCTCGGCCGACAGGTCGTCGACGCTGCGCAGCGCCCCGCCGAAGGCGTCGTCCGACCAGATCCGCAGCACGCTGCCGGGCTTCACCCGCATCACGGGGGCGGCGCCGCCGAAGGTGTAGGTGTACTGCTCCCGGGTGGGCGTGTACTCGATGACGTCCATGCCCGAACCTACCGCGACCGGCGTGTGACGGGGGTCCTACGACCATCGGACAACTGTCGGCCCGCCGCCTGCGTCGACAGGATCGGTGACACGTCGACACCGACGTCCACCCACCTGGAGGACCCATGACCACCACCCCCGTGCGCCGCGCCGCGGCGTCCGCCCTCGTCGCCGCGACGCTCGGCGCGAGCCTCCTCGGCGTCGCCGGCGCCCCCGCCCAGGCCTCGGGCGACGACCGCGTCGAGCGCAGCGGCAGCTGCTCCGGTCCCGGCGCGGCCCGCTGGAAGCTCAAGGCCAAGTCCGACGACGGCGGCGTCGAGGTCGAGGGCGAGGTCGACAGCAACCGCGCCGGTCAGACCTGGCAGTGGGTCATCAAGGCCGACGGCGACCTCGTCGCCCGCGGAACGTCGCGCACCCGCGGGCCCAGCGGCTCGTTCTCCGTCGAGCGTCGGGCCCGCAACGGCGCCGGGACCGAGCTGTTCACCTTCCGCGCCGAGCGCGGCGGCTCGGGCGAGGTCTGCGCCGGCAGCGTGCGCTTCTGACCCCCCGGGGACGTTGCTGCGACCGGGCGCTCAGGCGCCCGGTCGCACCAGCCGCTCGTCCGGGATCACCGCCACCCCGACGATCTCGATGAGGGCCTCCGGCTGCCACAGGGCCGTCGTCCCGATGCCCGCCATCGCCGGGTACGTCGGGCCCGCGAGCTCGCGCCAGACGCGGCCGATCTCCCGGCCGTGGGCCTGGTAGTCCGGGATGTCCGTGAGGTAGATCGTGATGCTCACGAGGTCACCGGGCTCACCGCCGGCCTCGGCCAGCGTGGTGAGGACGTTCGAGAACGCCTGACGGAACTGCTCGACGATCCCGCCCCCGACGATCCGCATGTCGGCGTCGAGCGCCGTCTGGCCCCCCAGGTGGAGCGTGTTGCCGGACAGCGTGCCGTGCGAGTAGCCGCTCGGCGCCGGGAGCGCGGCGGGGTTCACGGCCACGGGGGTCAGGTCGCTCATGTGACGAGGCTAGTCATCCATTGACACCTCGACAACGATCGTGCCAGAACTAGAACATGAACGCGGACCGCAGCCGGTACGTCCTCGACGGCGACCCCTCGCCCTGGGCCGACGCGAACGGGCTCGTCGTGCCCGTCGTGACCCGCGGGGGCCTGGAGCCCGACGACACCGGCCAGTCGCCGGGCGCGACGCGTGTCTCCGGGGTCAGCCCGCAGCACACGCCGGCGCAGCGCATCTGGTTCGGGCAGGTGCACAACCTGGCCGGCTTCCGCTCGGTGCCGCACCACCACGGCGAGGCGGAGACCGGGGGGTTCGTGCTCTCCGGCCGGGCCCGCATCTACTTCGGTGAGCGGTTCGAGGACTACCTCGACATGTCCGAGGGCGACTGGGTGTTCGTGCCGCCCTTCATGCCGCACGTCGAGTGCAACCTCGACCGCACCAGGCCGCTGACGTGGATGACCACCCGCACGCCCGACAACATCGTGGTCAACCTGCCGCAGGTGGCCGACGAGGAGCTGCCCGGCTGGGTGGACCGCCCGTGAGCACCTCGCGGACCTTCACCGACGCCGTCACGCTCGTGGAGGCGGAGGCCGAGCACCTCGACGTCGCGTTCACCGCGACGACCCAGCCCTGCCCCTGGCCCAAGGCGTACGGCGGCGACCTGGTCGCCCAGGCCGTCGCGGCGGCCGTGCGGACGGTCGAGGGCAAGACGTTGCACTCGATGCACTCCTACTTCATGCGGCCCGCCGACATCGGCGCGGAGATCCGCCACGAGGTCGAGCTGCTGCGCGACGGCCGCGGCTACGCCACCCGCCAGGTCCGCGCCTACCAGCACGGCAGGTGCGTCCACGTCAGCCTCGCGTCGTTCGCCGCGGGCGAGGCAAGCGGCAGCGTCAGCAGCGCGGTGCCCTCCGACCTGCCCGGGCCGGACGGGCTGCCGACCTCGGCGGCGTACCTGGAGGGTCGCGAGGGCGGCACGTCGACCGAGGATTCCCGCGCCTACTGGTCCGGCGGCCGCAGCTTCGACATGCGCCACGTGCCGGGCCCCGTCTACCTGACCGTGGACGGCGGCCGCGCGCCGTACCAGGCCGTCTGGGTCAGGCCGTACGACGCGCTGCGGGCCGTCGAGGGCCTCACCGACGCCCAGCGCGACCTGGCCGCCCTGGCGTACGTGTGCGACTACACGATCCTCGAGCCCCTCCTGCGGGTGCTGGGCCGGCCGTGGGCCGAACCCGGGCTCGTGACGGCCAGCCTCGACCACGCCATGTGGTTCCACCGCACGCCCCCGGCGGGCTGGATGGACGACTGGCTGCTCTACGCCCAGGAGGCCGTGTCCGCCGAGCACGGCCGGGGACTCGGGCTCGGGCGGTTCTTCACCCCCGACGGCACCCACGTCGCCACCGTCGCCCAGGAGGGCATGCTGCGGGAGCCGGCGCCGTGACGCGGCTGCTCACCCGGGCCGCACTGCGGCCCTCGGCGCACGTCGACACCTTCACCCGCGACCACCTCCCGCCGGCCGAGCTGTGGCCCACGATCGAGCTCACCCTGCCCGAGCTGCGGGAGGTCGGCGACACCTACAACGCCGGGAGCGCGCTCCTCGCGGGCACCATCGGTCGTCTCGGGGGCGACCGTGTCGCCCTGCGGACGCCGGAGGGCGAGAGGTGGACCTACGCCGAGCTCGACCGGACGTCGGACCAGGTCGCCCAGGTTCTCGTCGACGACCTCGGCGTGGTGCCCGGCAACCGCGTGCTGCTGCGCGCGCCGAACACCCCGTGGACGGTCGCCTGCTGGCTCGGCGTCCTGAAGGCGGGGGCCGTCGCCGTGACCACCTTCGCGGCCCTCCGGGCCCGGGAGCTGGGTCCGGTCGTCGGGCGCACCGGCCCCGCGGTCGCTCTCGTCGACCACCGGTTCACCGCCGACGTGGCCGACCTCGCGACCGACGCGCTCCCCGGCCCGTTCCGCGTCGTCACCGTCGGCGCGGACGACCCCGCCGACCTCACCGTGCTCGCCGCCGCGAAGCCGGGTGACTTCACCCCGGTCGCCACGAGCGCGGACGACGTGGCGCTGCTCTGCCCGACGTCCGGCAGCACCGGCGTCCCCAAGATCACCATGCACACGCACCGCGACCTGCTCGCGATCGAGGCCACCTTCGGCCGCCACGTCCTGCGCCTGGAGCCGGACGACGTCGTCGCCTGCACCGCGCCGTTCGCGTTCACGTTCGGGCTCGGGATGCTCGTCGTCTTCCCGCTGCACGCCGGGGCGAGCGCGCTGCTCGTCGAGGCGGCCGCGCCACCGGTCGTCGCCGACCTGGTCGCCGAGCACGGCGTGACGGTCCTGGCGACGGCGCCGACGTCGTACAAGCAGATGATCAAGGCCGGCAGGGTCGGCCGTCTCGCCGGCCTGCGGACCGCGGTCAGCGCGGGGGAGCACATCCCCGCCCACACCTGGCGCCGGCTGCGCGACGAGATCGGGCTCGAGGTCGTCGACGGCATCGGCTCCACCGAGCTGCTGCACATCTTCATCTCCGCCGCCGGCCCCGACATCCGCCCCGGCGCGACCGGGAGGCCGGTGCCAGGCTGGCGGGCGACGGTCCTGGACCCGCTGGGGCAGGAGGTCGGGCCGGGCGTCCAGGGCCGGCTCGCGGTGATCGGGCCGGTGGGCTGCCGCTACCTCGACGACGAGCGTCAGCGCGCCTACGTCTCCGGTGGCTGGAACCTCACCGGCGACACCTTCGTGCGCGACGAGGACGGTTACTTCACCTACTGCGCCCGGGCCGACGACATGATCGTGTCGTCGGGCTACAACATCGGCGCCCCCGAGGTCGAGGCGGCCATCGACACCCACCCGGGGGTGGCCGAGGCTGCGGTGGTCGCGAAGCCCGACCCCGAGCGCGGCTCGATCGTCTGCGCGTTCGTCGTCCCCCGCGAGGGGGCCGACGTCGGCGAGGCGCTCGCAGAGGACATCCAGGCGCACGTCAAGCGGACCATCGCGCCCTACAAGTACCCGCGGGAGGTGCGCTTCGTCGACACGCTCCCGCGCAACACGAACGGCAAGCTTCAGCACTACCGGCTGCGCCGGCAGGTCGAGGCCGAGGCCGGCAGCCCGGAAGGAGCGACGCCATGAGGATCGCGGTCGTGGGCGGCGGACCCGGAGGGCTCTACTTCGCCGCCCTGATGAAGGGCCTCGACGCCGGCCACGAGATCACCGTCTGGGAGCGCAACGCCCCCGACGACACCTTCGGCTTCGGCGTGGTGTTCTCCGACGAGACCCTCGGCAGCATCGAGGGCGCCGACACGGTCGTCCACGCGCACATGGAGCGGGCGTTCGCCCGGTGGACCGACATCGACACCGACGTCGACGGCACGACGTTCACCGTCGGCGGGCAGGGGTTCGCGGCCATGGGGCGCAAGGACCTGCTGCGGGTGCTCCAGCAGCGGGTCGCCGACCTCGGGGTCACGGTGCACTACCGGACCGAGGCGCCCGACGTCGACGGGCTGCGGGCGTCGTACGACCTGGTGCTGGCCTGCGACGGCGTGAACTCCGCCGTCCGCACGCGCTACGCCGACGCCTTCGGTCCGTCGCTCGACCGCCGGCGCAACAAGTACATCTGGTTCGGGACCGACCTGGTCCTCGAGGCGTTCCAGTTCGTGGTGAAGCAGACCCGCTGGGGCACGATGCAGATCCACGGCTACCCGTTCTCCGCGACGGGCTCCACGTTCATCGTCGAGATGCACGACGACGTCTGGCGACGCGCCGGCCTCGACGCGACCGAGGACCGCACCTACGCGCCCGGCGAGTCCGACACCTACGCCGCCGAGCGGGTCGCCGAGATCTTCGCCGACGAGCTGAAGGGCCACCGGGTGCTGCTCAACAACTCGAGGTGGCTGAGCTTCACCACGGTCCGCAACGAGCGCTGGTACGACGGCAACGTGGTGCTGCTCGGCGACGCCGCCCACACCGCGCACTTCTCCATCGGCTCCGGCACGAAGCTCGCGATGGAGGACGCGTTGGCCCTGGCCGCGTGCCTGCACGAGCACCCGACCACGCAGGCCGCGCTGGCGGCGTACCAGCAGGAGCGCAAGCCCGTCGTGGAGTCGACGCAGCGCGCCGCGCAAGCCTCGCTCGAGTGGTTCGAGAACATCGGCATGTACGCCGACCAGGAGCCCGCCCAGCTCGTCTTCAACCTGCTGACGCGCTCGCGACGCATCACGTTCTCGAACCTCCAGGAGCGCGACGCCGAGTTCGCCCAGCGGATGGAGCGGGAGTTCGCCCGGCAGCAGGGTGCGCACCCCGGCGCCGACCCGGCGGACCCCGGCCCCGCGATGTTCCAGCCCGGCCGCATCGGCCCGCTGGAGCTGAGGAACCGGGTGATCCTCTCGCCGATGGACATGTACGTCGCGACCGACGGCGTGCCCGACGAGTTCCACCTCGTGCACCTCGGGTCGAAGGCGCTCGGCGGCGCCGGCCTGGTGATGACCGAGATGACCTGCGTGTCGCCCGAGGGGCGGATCACCCCCGGCTGCCCGGGCCTGTGGACCGACGAGCAGCGGGACGCGTGGCGCCGGGTCGTCGACTTCGTCCACTCCCGCACGGCCGCGAGGATCGGCCTCCAGCTCGGTCACTCCGGCCGCAAAGGCTCGACGCGGCTGATGTGGGAGGGCATGGACGAGCCCCTCGACGAGGGCAACTGGGAGGTCGTCGGCCCGTCGGCACTGCCGTACGGCGAGGGCTGCCACGTGCCGCGCGAGGCCACCGAGGACGACCTGCGCGCGATCACCGCGCAGTTCGTGGACGCCGCCCGCCGCGGCGTCGAGGCCGGCTTCGACCTGGTCGAGGTGCACGCGGCGCACGGCTACCTGCTGTCGTCGTTCCTCTCGCCGGTGTCGAACCGGCGCACCGACGCGTACGGGGGCTCCCTGGAGAACCGCCTGCGCTTCCCGCTGGAGGTCTTCGACGCCGTGCGGGAGGTCGTGCCCGACTCCGTGCCGGTGACGGTGCGCATCTCCGCCACCGACTGGCTGCCGGACGGCAACACCGACGAGGACGGCGTCGAGATCGCGCGCGCCTTCGTGGAGCACGGCGCCGCCGCGATCGACGTCTCCTCGGGACAGGTGAGCAAGGACGAGCAGCCGGCGTTCGGTCGCAGCTACCAGACGCCGTTCGCCGACAAGATCCGTCACCGGGTCGCAGAGCCCGCGGGCGCCGCCGTCATCGCGGTCGGCGCGATCTCGTCGTACGACGACGTGAACTCGATCCTGCTCGCCGGTCGCGCGGACTTCTGCGCCCTGGGCCGCACGCACCTGCACCACCCCAACTGGACCCTGGCCGCCGCGGCGGAGCAGGACTACGTCGGGCCCGGGGCCGAGTGGCCGGAGTCGTTCGCGGCCGGTCGGCGCAAGCCGCCGAGCGCGCGCACCGACAAGGTGCCGCCGCGACTGGCGCTGCTGCGGGAGGGCGCGCACGACGTGCACGTGAGGTGGACGCCGACGCCGTGACGTGGGCGGGGCGGGCCCGGGGGAGGATGGCGGCGTGAGCGAGTCGGACCGCACGGGCGCAGCCCCGCGGACGCGGACGGTCGTCGTCACCTTCCTCGGGTCGGTGGTGCGGCCGATGGGTGACTGGATGCCCATCGGCGGGGCCGTCGACCTGCTCGGCGAGGTCGGGCTCGACCCGACCAGCGTCCGCACCGCCGTGTTCCGCCTCAAGAAGCGCGGCTGGCTGGGGTCGCAGACGCGGGGCGGCGTCCGCGGCTACGCCCTGACCCGGCAGGCGCTGTCGTCGCTCGCCGCGGGCGACGAGGTCATCTGGCACGCCCGCCGCCCCGCCCCGCTGGACGAGGGGTGGTGCGTCGTGAACTTCTCGGTGCCGGAGGCCGAGCGCGCCAAGCGTCACCAGCTCCGCTCGCACCTCGCCGCGCTGGGCTTCGGCAACGTGGGGACGGCCATGTGGATCGCGCCGGCCCGCATGCGGGCGGCGGCCGAGCAGGCCATCGCCGAGCTCGAGCTGACGTCGTACTCGGCGGTGTTCGTCGGGCCCCACGTCGGCGGGCAGGACCTGCGGACCCTCGTGGCCCGCAGCTGGGACCTCGACGGCATCGCGGACGGCTACCGGGCGTTCCTGGCCCACTTCGGCGACACCGGGACGGCGACCCCGTTCGCGTCGTACGTCTCGCTGGTCGACCACTGGCGCAAGCTGCCGTTCCGCGACCCCGGGCTGCCGCCCGAGCTGCTGCCCGCCGACTGGCCGGCCGGCGACGCGCTCGCGCTGTTCGAGGGCCTCGTCGCGCTCCTCGAGCCCCCTGCCCTCGCCCACGCGGGACAGCGCTGGACCCCGGCCTCCGCCGCGGGCTGAGGCATCGACCGACACCCGCTGACGGCCTGAGGTGGACGAGCGACTTCCTGAGGTGGTCGAGCAGTGAGGAGCGCCAGCGACGAGCGCGTCGAGACCGCCGTCGGCTGACCGAGGTCTCGACGCCGCTCCCTCGCCAGGGCTCGGTCGCTGCTCGACCAGCGGTGGTCGCTCGGTTTCCGCGTGCGATGACCCGACCCACCCCTGGCCGCCCTCCTGGGAGGATGCGGTCATGGGTGGGAACCACGCACGGACGGCTGCGCCCGAGACCCGACGGATGCGGCGGCTGGCGCTGCTGCTGGTCGTACCCGTCGCCGCCCTGACGGTGCTGGGACTCGTGCTGCTGTGGCCCTCCGAGGGCGTCGACTCCGCGGACGGGCTCGCCGCCGCCTCCCAGGACGCCACCGTGACCGCGATCGACGCGCAGCCCTGCGAGGCCTCGCTGCCGGACGACGTCAACGGCTGCGGGACCGCCGGGATCCTGCTCGAGGAGTCCGACACCGACGTGGAGGTGGCGCTGCCCAACGGGGCCGGGGCGCCGCGCGTGTCGGTCGGCGACGACGTGGTGGTCACCGAGGCCGAGGGCCCGGACGGGACGACGTACACGATCGTCGACCACCAGCGCGGCACCGGCATGGTGCTGCTCCTGGGCGTGTTCGCGCTGGCCCTGGTGGCGTTCGGGCGGTTGCGGGGGCTGGCGGCGCTGTTCGGCCTGGCGGTGACCTTCGGGGTGCTGCTGCTGTTCGTCGTCCCGGCCGTGCTGGCGGGCTCGAGCCCCGTCCTGGTCGCGATCGTCGGGGCCGCACTGATCGTGCTGACCGTCCTCTACCTCACCCACGGCCTCACGCTGGTCACCACCGTGGCCGTGGTCGGGACGCTCGCCAGCCTCGCGCTGACCGGGGTGCTCGCCCTCGTCGCCACCGCCGGTCTGAACCTCACCGGCGTCACGGACGACCTGTCCGGCTCCGTGTTCACGACGTACGGCGTCGACATGGCCGGTCTGCTCGTCGCCGCGATCATCATCGGCTCGGTCGGGGTCCTGGACGACGTCACGGTGACGCAGTCCGAGACCGTCGCGGAGCTCGCCGCGGCGGACCCGACGTCCGGCGTCCGCGGCCTGTACGCCGCCGCCTCGCGCGTGGGTCGCGCCCACATCGCCTCGGTCGTCAACACCATCGTGCTGGCGTACGCCGGGTCGACGCTGCCGCTGCTCCTGCTGATCGTCGCCGACAACTCGTCGTTCACCGGCGTGGTCACCACCCAGCTCGTCGCGCAGGAGATCGCCCGCAGCGCCGTCGCGACCCTCGGACTGGTCGCCGCGGTGCCGATCACGACACTGCTGGCCGCCTTCGTCATCCGGCGCGGTCGCCCCGCCGCGGAGACTCAGCCGGCCCGCCCCACGGGGACGTGACGGCGCAGGAAGTCGAGGTAGGCCGCCACCGCGGTCTCGAAGGGCTCACCGAGGTAGATCTCGAAGTGCCCGACGGGGTAGGTGAGGACCTCGGCCCGTGGCGCCCGGGACACCTGGCGGCGGGCGCGCCCGCTCGGCGCGACCGTGTCGGAGGCGCACAGCGCCACGAGCAGGGGGCAGCGCACCCGCGACGCCCGTCGTCCGGGGGCGTAGCGGAGCACGTCGAACAGCGACCGCGCGGTGAGGCGGTCGTCGACCGTCGCCCCCTCCGCCAGTGAGGTGATCCCGGGCAGGGCGTCGTGGGACGTCATGAAGGCCGTCGTGCCCGGCTCCCCGGCGGCCGGCCTGTACGCCGGCGCCCGGCCGAGCGCACCCCGCACACGGTCCGCGACGGCCACGGCGGTCAGGCGGACGCTCGTCGTGGGCGGGACGGCGAGGGCCGAGGCGACGCCGTCGGTGAACGGGCACTGGGCGATCGCGGCGGCGAGGCGGTGGTCCTCCGCGGCGAGGCTGATCGCGTGGCCGCCGCCGAAGCTGGTGCCCCACACGACGACCCGGTCGGCGTCCACGCCCTCGAGGCCGCGGACGTGCGCGACCGCCGCGCGCCAGTCCTCGAGCTGTCGGCGCACGGACAGCAGCTGGCGGGGCTCGCCGCTGCTGTCACCGAAGTGGCGGTAGTCGAGGACCAGGCAGACGTACCCGGCCGCGACGAACCGCTCGGCGTACGCCGCGAGGCGCATCGCGCGGGTCCCTCCCAGGCCGTGGCCGAGCACGACCGCGGGTCGCGCGCGGGGGTGTCCGTCGTCCGGGCGGTACAGCCACGCCGCGCAGGTGCCGTCGCCGCTCGGGAAGCTCGTCTCCTCGCGCACGGGCGGCAGTGTGCCGGAGAAAAGTGTGACATCTCTTGTTGTTTCCGTCACGAGAGTGTAGAACGTAAGGACCTACTTCGCTCACGAGGAGACCGCGATGACGACCGTTGACGACCCGCGCACCGGAGCCGCTCCCGAGCCCACCGGCCCGGTCAGCACCATCGACTACGACGAGCGCATCCCGAACAACGTGAACCTCGCCGGGGACCGTCGCCTGCAGCGCGCCCTCGAGGGCTGGCAGCCGAAGTTCCTCGACTGGTGGAAGACCCTCGGCCCGGCCCTGCCGACCGAGGACGTCTACCTCCGCACCGCGATCGCCGTGGGCCGCGACGGGTGGGCCCACTTCGAGCACGTGCCGATGGAGGAGTACCGCTGGGGCATCTTCCTCGCCGAGCAGAACCCCGACCGCCAGATCGCCTTCGGCAAGCACAAGGGTGAGCCGGCCTGGCAGGAGGTGCCGGGCGAGCACCGCGCCGACCTCATGCGCCTCATCGTCATCCAGGGCGACACCGAGCCGGCGTCCGTCGAGCAGCAGCGCATCCTCGGCAACACCGCGCCGAGCATCTACGACCTGCGCAACCTGTTCCAGGTCAACGTCGAGGAGGGCCGCCACCTCTGGGCGATGGTCTACCTCCTGCACGCCTACTTCGGGCGCGAGGGCCGCGAGGAGGCCGAGCAGCTGCTGAAGCGCAACTCGGGCGACCTCGACGCGCCGCGCATCCTCGGGGCCTTCAACGAGGAGACCACCGACTGGCTGCAGTTCTTCATGTTCACCTACTTCACCGACCGCGACGGCAAGTACCAGCTCGGCACGCTGAAGGAGTCGGCGTTCGACCCGCTGGCGCGCACCTGCGAGTTCATGCTCAAGGAGGAGGCGCACCACATGTTCGTCGGCACCACCGGCGTGCAGCGCACCGTGGAGCGCACCGCCGAGGTCATGAAGGCGAACGGCGGCACGGCGGGCTTCGAGGACGGCGTGATCCCGCTGGACGTCATCCAGAAGTACCTCAACTTCCAGTTCTCGGTGTCGATGGACCTGTTCGGCTCCGAGCAGTCGACCAACGCGGGCAACTACTACTCCTCCGGGCTCAAGGGCCGCTGGCAGGAGACGCGCCGCAAGGACGACCACGTGCTCCTCGACGACGAGCGCGAGATGAACTACGTCGAGGACGGCCAGATCAAGCAGAGGACCGTCCCGATGCTGAGCGCCCTCAACCTCGACCTGCGCGACGAGTACGTCGCCGACTGCGCCAACGGCGTCCGCCGCTGGAACCAGGAGCTCGAGGACGCCGGCCTCACCGAGCGACTCTTCCTGCCGCACGAGGGCTTCAACCGCAAGGTGGGCGTCTACGCCAACCACCACGTCAGCCCCGAGGGCGAGGTCCTCGACGACGCCACGTGGGAGGCGGAGGTCGACGGCTGGCTGCCCTCCGACGAGGACCGCCGCCAGGTCGCCGCGCTCATGGTGCCGGTCTACGAGTACGGCGAGTTCGCCCCGTGGATCGCCGCGCCCAAGACCGGCATCAACGACCAGCCGGTCGAGTTCGACTACGTCCACCTCGCCGAAGAGGGCATGGCCTGACATGACCGCCGAGCAGTCGAGCCTCGCGGGCCCGCTCGAGTGGGTCCGCGAGGAGTCCCCGACGTGGGACGCCGACAAGGTCCGCGTCATCGGCGGCGCGCCGGAGGGCGCCTTCGTCCTCCCGTTCGCCGACGACGAGGCCCTGCCCGGGGACTGGTTCTCGGCGCGGGACGCCGACGGCACCGTCGTCGGCTACGGGCGCCTGGACACCACCTGGGGCGGTGACGCGGAGATCCTCCTCGCCGTCGACCCCGGGCGGCAGGAGTCCGGCGTCGGCTCCTTCGTCCTCGAGCACCTCGAGGCGGAGGCCGCGGCCCGCGACATCAACTACATCCACAACCGGATCCGCGACCACGCCCAGCGCGACGTCGTCCACGACTGGCTGGTCGTGCGCGGGTTCCGGGGCCCGGTGGACGGCGACCTGCGCAAGCGCGTCGGCGCCGGCGGACGACGTCCCGCCCCGGCGGCGCGTCCCGCGTCGTACGCCGCGGCGGGCGTGCCCGACGGTCGCGGCCCCGGCCACGAGGAGCAGGGCGGCTACGTGGACGTGGAGGAGCACCAGTACTGAGCCGGTGACCGGCGGTGGCCGAGGTGGTCGAGCAGCGACGAGCGCCGCCCGGGGTGGTCGAGCAGCGAGGAGCGCCGCCCGCGGTCCCTCGCCAGGGCTCGGTCACTGCTCGACCACCTCAGGGCGGGGGTCGAGGTGGTCGGCCACCCCCGGGTCGGCTCAGATGCGGTCGGACGCCTCGGACTGCAGGCGGGCCCAGACGCGCTGTGCGTCGGCGTGCCAGGCCGCGTGGCGGTCGTGGAAGACCGCCGCCGCGCGGGGGCCCGGCCAGTCGTCGTCCAGCAGCTCGCCGGGCAGGTCGGGGTCGAGGAACGGGAAGCGGCGCCACTCCTGCACCAGCTCGACCTGGGCCGCGAACGCCTCGTCGGCGTCCGCCACCCGGCGGCCGTCGAAGGTCTCCAGGAAGCTCCGGTAGCGCTCGGTCAGGCCCGCGAGGTCCCAGGCCGCGTCGACGAGCGAGCCCTCGTCACCGATGCCGGCGGTGGGTCCGACCCAGGCGACGGTCTGGTCGCCGAGTCCCAGCTCGTCGATGACCTCGCCGACCTCGGCGGCCTTCTCGGCGTCGGGGGAGACCCACAGCCCCGAGTAGGGCGAGCCCATCCCGAGCCACGTCAGCCGGGTGCGCAGGCGGTGCCGCAGGCGGCGCTGCGTCTCCGGGATCGAGACGGTCAGCACCAGCCAGCGGCCGTCCCAGGCGTGCGAGGAGCGCAGGAAGCCGTAGATGCGCGTGGTGCCCTCCGCCAGGAGCTCGGCACCGCGGGGGGTGAGGGACCACGCCGTCCGGCGGCCGTGCCGCTCCGAGGCGAGCAGGTCCTCCGCGCTCGTGCGGGCGAGGGCCTGCCGCGCGGCGCGCTGCTCCACCCCGAGGCGGGAGAGGGCGTCCAGGACGGTCGCGGTCCACACCGGCTCGTCGCGGGGCAGCGCGAACTCGCCGAGGATCGTGAGCAGCAGCGACCGCGCGGACGCCGAGCCGACCTCGCGGCGCCGCGTCAGGGCGGTCGGGCTCTCGCTCACGGGCTCTCCTCTCGCGGCGGCGGGCCGGTCGAGGTGCCGGCGGAGACGGGTGGACAGGGTGTCACGGCGCAGCCTGCCACAATTCGTTCCACACACACTTGACGGCTTACCAACTTTACGTAGAGTGTTTCACCTCACGCCGGAGGTCCGTCCGAGCCGAGCCAGGTCCTGACCGAGAGGTGCCCACATGACTGCCGTCCAGCACGACGAGCCGGAGACCCAGACCGCCGCACCGGGCCCCGACGCCGGCACCGTGGCCCCGCCGGTCGTCGACTTCGACACCCACCCGGACCGCTACCGGCACTGGCGCCTCGACGTCGACGGCGAGGTCGCGACGCTGACCCTCGCGGTCGCCGAGGACGGCGGACTCGTCCCGGGCTACGAGCTGAAGATGAACTCCTACGACCTCGGCGTCGACATCGAGCTGCACGACGCCGTCCAGCGGCTGCGCTTCGAGCACCCGGGCGTCAAGGCGGTCGTCGTCACCGGCGGGCTGGACCGGATGTTCTGCGCCGGCGCGAACATCCGGATGCTCGCCCAGTCGTCCCACGCCTGGAAGGTGAACTTCTGCAAGTTCACCAACGAGACCCGCAACGGCATCGAGGACGCCACCGAGAACAGCGGCCAGACCTACCTCGCCGCCCTCAACGGGACGGCGGCCGGCGGTGGCTACGAGCTGGCCCTGGCGTGCGACGACATCGTCCTGATCGACGACGGCAGCTCGACCGTGTCGCTGCCGGAGGTGCCGCTGCTCGGCGTGCTGCCCGGCACCGGCGGGCTGACCCGGGTCGTGGACAAGCGCCTCGTCCGCAAGGACCGCGCCGACCTGTTCGCGACCAAGTCCGAGGGCTACCGCGGCGAGACCGCCGTGAGGTGGGGCTTCGTCGACGCCACCTTCCCCAAGCGGGAGTGGACCGAGAAGCTCGCCGCCCGCGCCGCGGAGGCGGCGTCCCGCTCGTCGCGCCCCGGCGGTGAGGGCGTCACCCTGACGCCGCTCGACCGCACCGAGGACGGCGACGCGATCACCTACCCCTACGTCCGCGCCGCGATCGCCCGCGACGCCCGCCGCGTCGACATCACGATCGAGGGGCCGACCGACGCGCCGCCCGCCGACGCCGCCGGCGTCCTGGCCGCCGGGGTCGACTACTGGCCGTTCGCGGTCGCCCGCGCCCTCGACGACCTGGTGCTGCGCCTGCGGACGAACTCCCAGGACCTCGGCACCTGGACCTTCCGCACCGCCGGGGACCCCGCCGCCGTCCTCGCCTACGACGAGCAGCTGCGCGCGCTGGCCGACGACTGGTTCGTCAACGAGGTCCGTCACTTCCTCAAGCGTCTCTACAAGCGCCTCGACGTCACCAGCCGCAGCCTGATCGGCGTCGTCGAGCCGGGCAGCTGCTTCGCCGGCTTCCTCGCCGAGGTCCTGCTGGCCTGCGACCGGCAGTACATGCTGGAGGGCGTCTACGAGGACGTCGACCCCGACGCCGACCCGGCGACGATCACGCTGACCCCCGCCAACGACGGCGACTACCCCATGGGCAACGGCCTCAGCCGGCTCGCCAGCCGCTTCTGGGGCCACGACGCCGACCTCGAGGCCGCCCGCGCCACGTTCGGCACCGCCCTCGACGCGACCGCCGCCGACGACGCCGGGCTGGTGACCCTCGCGATGGACGACATCGACTTCGAGGAGGAGCTGCGGATCGTCCTGGAGGAGCGCGCCTCGCTGTCCCCGGACGCACTCACCGGCATGGAGGCCAACCACCGCTTCGTCGGCCCCGAGACCCTCGAGACGAAGGTCTTCGGCCGGCTCACCGCCTGGCAGAACTGGATCTTCAACCGACCGAACGCGTCCGGGCCGGAGGGAGCGCTGCGCCGCTACGGCAGCGGTCAGCGCGGCAGCTACGACTACAAGCGGGTCTGAGCCGTGAGCACCGTGACCGCAGGGGGGTTCAACGCCGCCGACTACCTCCTGCACCGCCACCTCGACGAGGGCCGCGGCGCCAAGACCGCCGTCCGCACCACCGGCGCCGAGACGTCGTACGGCGAGCTGTCCGAGCTCGTCCGCGACGTCGCCGCGGCGTACCGCGCGATGGGGCTGCGCCGTGACGACCGGGTGCTCTTCGTGGCCGCGGACGACGTCCCGCTGCTCGCCGGGCTGCTCGCGGCGTTCCACGCCGGCGTGGTCGCCGTCCCCGTCTCGACCATGCTCACCGCCAAGGAGCTCGGCGGGATCATGGCCGACTCGGGCGCCCGCATGGTCGTGGTCAGCCAGGACTTCGCCGCGACCGTCGCCGAGGCGCTCGCCGCCGCGCCGGAGGTCGAGATGGTCACCACCATCGGCGACCCCGGCGCGTTCGCCCACGACCACGGCAGCCACGTCGTCCGCGACTTCGACGCCGTCGTCGCGCTCGGCCGCGAGGCCCGGGCGGCCGACGACACCGCCGGCGACGTCGCGGCCACCAGCGAGGACGGCTGGGCGCTGTGGCTCTACACCTCGGGCACCACCGGCCAGCCGAAGGCGGCGATGCACCGCCACGCGAACATCCGTCACGTCTGCGAGACCTACGGGGTCCAGGTGCTCGGCATCACCGCCGACGACGTCACGTTCTCGGTGGCCAAGCTCTTCTTCGCCTACGGCATCGGCAACTCGCTGTTCTTCCCGTTCTCCGTCGGCGCCACCACGGTGCTCGAGCCGCGCCGGCCCAGTCCGGCGGTGGTGGGGGAGCGTCTCGCGGTCGACCACCCGACGCTGTTCTTCGGCGTCCCCACCTTCTACGCCGCCCTGGTCGCCTCGGACCTGCCGGACGACGCGTTCGCCTCCGTCCGGTGGGCCGCCAGCGCCGGCGAGGCGCTGCCCGCGCCGCTGCAGCAGCGGTTCACCGACCGGTTCGGCGTGCAGATCCTCGACGGGATCGGCTCCACCGAGGCGCTGCACATCTTCCTGTCGAACCGACCCGACGACATCCGTCCCGGCACCACCGGACGGCCCGTCCCCGGGTACCAGGTCGAGGTGCGCGACGAGGACGGCCACCGCGCCCCCGCAGGTCAGCCCGGAGCGCTGTTCGTGCGCGGGGAGTCGATCGCGCTGGGCTACTGGCGCCGCACCGACGCCACCCGTCAGGTCTTCCAGGGCTCCTGGCTGAGCACGGGCGACACCTACGTCCAGGACGACGAGGGCTACTTCCGCTGCCTCGGGCGCAACACCGACATGCTCAAGGCCGGCGGCATCTGGGTGTCCCCGGCCGAGGTCGAGAGCCGCCTGCTCGAGCACCCCGCCGTGCAGGAGGCCGCCGTGGTCGGACTCGCGGACGCCGACGGTCTCGACAAGCCCGTCGCCGTGGTCGTCGCCGACGCCACGCGGGCCAGCGCCGACGACCTCATCGCCTGGTGCCGCGACGGGCTCGCCCACTTCAAGGCGCCCCGGCAGGTGGTCCACGTCGACGAGCTGCCGAAGACCGCGACCGGGAAGCTCCAGCGGTTCAAGGTCCGCGCCTTCCTCGTCGAGGCCGAGCCCGAGGTCGTCGTCGAGCCCGCTCCCGCGCAGCCGGCGGTGGCGACCTGATGTCCGCGACCGCCCCCGCGAGCACGCACCACACCGTCGACCTCCTCGTCGTGGGCGCGGGCCCGGTCGGGCTCTACGGCGCCTACTACGCCGGCGTGCGCGGCCTGTCCGTCGCGGTCGTCGACTCGCTCAGCCAGGTCGGCGGGCAGGTCACGGCGATGTACCCCGAGAAGGAGATCTACGACATCGCCGCGCTGCCGGTGGTGACCGGGCGCGACCTCATCGCGGGCCTGCGGACGCAGGCCGACCAGTACTCCCCGACGTACCTGCTCGGCCAGGAGGCCCAGGAGCTGTCCCGCCGCACCGACGACGACGGCCGCGAACGGCTCGTCGTCCGCACGAGCGCCGGTGTGGTGGTCGACTGCGGCGCGGTGGTCGTCACCGGCGGCATCGGGACCTTCACCCCCCGCCCCCTCCCGGCCGGGGAGGAGCTGCTCGGCCGTGGCCTCGACTACTTCGTGCCGTCGAAGGACGCGTACGTCGGTCGCGACGTCGTGGTCGTCGGCGGCGGCGACTCGGCGATCGACTGGTGCCTCATGCTCGAGCCGGTCGCCTCGTCGGTGACCCTCGTGCACCGCCGGTCCGCGTTCCGGGCCCACGCCGCGAGCCTGGCCCAGGTCGAGGCCTCGTCGGTGCGCATCGTCACCGACGCCCAGGTCGTCGCCCTCGGCGGGACGGACCACGTCGAGTCCGCGACCATCCAGGCCAAGGGCGCGGAGCCCGAGACCGTGCCCTGCCAGCAGGTGGTCGCCGCGCTCGGGTTCACCGCGAACCTGGGCCCGCTGCGCGAGTGGGGCGTCGAGCTCCACGACAACCGCCACCTGGTCGTCGACACCACCATGGCGACAGCCGTCCCCGGGGTGTACGCCGCGGGCGACATCACGGACTACACCGGCAAGGTCAGGCTGATCTCGGTCGGTTTCGGCGAGGTCGCCACCGCGGTCAACAACGCCGCCGTCCACCTCGACCCCGACGCGCAGCTGTTCCCCGGCCACTCGACCGACCAGCCGCACGCCGTCCCCGTCCCCGCCTGACGACAGGAGAGCACCGCATGCCCTACGTGATCGCCGGCCCGTGCATCGACACGATGGACCGCAGCTGTGTCGAGGAGTGCCCCGTCGACTGCATCTACGAGGGGGAGCGCAAGCTCTACATCAACCCCAAGGAGTGCATCGACTGCGGCGCCTGCGAGCCCGTGTGCCCGGTCGAGGCGATCAGCCAGGACCGTCGGGTCGCGGACGGCGAGGAGGCCCACGTCGAGGACAACCGGGCCTTCTTCACCGAGGTGCTCGACGGTCGGGACGAGCCGCTCGGCGCCCCCGGCGGCGCCCACAAGACCGGTGAGATCGGCGTGGACACCCCGCTGGTCGCCGGCCTGTAGGCCGCCGTGCTCGACGACCACGTCCTGGTCGACGCGCACGTCCACGTGCCCGTCCTGACCTCGCTCGCCCCGGCGTGGATCCAGTGGGCCCGCGACTTCGGGCCCGAGGGGATCCTCGACCGGGTGTGGGACGCCGACGGGCGCCCGCGCCCCGAGGTCCTCGACGAGCTGTTCGCGGAGCAGGGCGTCGACGCGGCGCTGCTGTTCTGCGAGTACAGCCCCCGCGCCACCGGCTACCAGCGCTTCGACGACCTGCTGCCGCTCGTCGAGCACAACCCGCGGCGGTTCCGTCCCGTCGCCAACGTCAACCCGCACCTGCACTTCCCGATCGCCGACGAGGTTCGACGCCAGCTGGACCTCGGGGCCGCCGCCCTCAAGCTGCACCCCGTGCACGGCGGGTTCCGCTGCGACGACGCCCAGCTCTACCCGGCGTACGCCGTGCTCGAGGAGCGGGGTGTGCCGCTCGTCGTCCACTGCGGCACCAGCAGCTTCCCGGGCTCGCGCAACGAGCTGGCGAGCCCGGAGTTCCTGCTCCCGGTCGCCCGCGACTTCCCCGGTCTGGACGTCGTCCTGGCCCACGGGGGCCGGGGCTGGTGGTACGACGCCGCCGCGTTCATGACGCTCAGCCACCCGAACGTGTGGATCGAGCTGAGCGGGCTGCCGCCGAAGCGGCTGCCGGAGTACTACGCGAAGTACGACCTGCGCCGCCTCGCGCGCCGCTGGATCTTCGCCACCGACTGGCCCGGCGTCCCCGGCACCGCCGCGAACGCCCGCGCGGTCGTCGACCTGGGGCTCGACGACGAGCTCGCCGGGCTGGTGCTCGGCGGCAACGCCCTGCGCGTGTACGCCGGCCTCGACCACCTCGCCCCACCGCCCGGAGGAGATGCCGCATGACCACGTCGCCCACCACCGCGCACACCCGGCCCGCCTACCTCGGCCGCCCCGCCGCCGAGCTGAGCGACGACGAGCTCGAGCAGCAGGGACGCAACGCCCACGAGACCCGCAACTGGGTCTTCCTGCACGGCACCGCCGAGCAGTTCGCCACGCACACGTCCCGGATGCTCGAGCTGGAGCAGGAGTACCTGCGCCGCCACCCCAAGCGCACCTGGCAGGGCTCGGGCGGCGCGGCGACCGAGGAGTCGCAGCTCGTCGTCCTGCGCAAGGCGCTGCGCGGCGTCCTGGTCCAGCTCGAGGCCCTCCTGGAGCCGGCTGCGGTCGAGGCGGACGGCGCCGACGGGGTCCCCGCCGGCGACGACCCCGTCACCCTGCTGCTGCGCCGGGTCGCCGAGGCGCCCGGCGGCCGGATCAACAAGCTCGAGGTGCACCAGCTCGCCCGCGAGGTCGGTCTCGAGCGCGCCGCCCTCGCGCGGCTCTACACCGGTGACGAGCCGGCGCTGGCCACCGACAAGGGCGACCGCGTCCTCACCGACGCCGGCCGCGCGCGGCTCTGACGCGTGCCGACCGCACGACCGCCGGTCGAGCTTGTCGAGACCATGACGACCGCAAGGGTCTCGACAGGCTCGACCGGCGGGAGTCGCGGCAGCCGTGCGTGCCCGTAGCCGCGTGCGTCCTCCGGCGCTAGCATTACTGACCGATCGGTCAGTCACTCTCTGCCAGGAGCGCCCATGGAGGACCTGAGCCCCCGTCCGGACGAGCTGGACCCCATCGAGCGGGCGTCCACCGACGAGCTGCGGGCCCTGCAGACCGAGCGGCTGCGATGGAGCGTCCGGCACGCCTACGACAACGTCCCGCACTACCGCGCGGCGTTCGAGGCGGCGGGTGCCCACCCGGACGACGTCCGCGAGCCGGCCGACCTCGCGCGGCTGCCGTTCACCACCAAGGCCGACCTGCGGGAGAACTACCCGTTCGGCATGTTCGCCGTGCCCCGCGAGCAGGTCGCGCGCATCCACGCCTCGTCGGGGACGACCGGCCGCCCGACCGTCGTCGGCTACACGAAGGACGACCTCGACGTCTGGTCCGAGGTCGTCGCCCGCAGCATCCGCGCCGCCGGCGGCCGTGCCGGGCACGTCGTCCACGTCGCCTACGGCTACGGCCTCTTCACCGGCGGCCTCGGCGCCCACTACGGCGCGGAGCGGCTCGGCTGCACCGTCGTCCCCGTCTCCGGCGGCATGACCGAGCGCCAGGTCCAGCTGATCGGCGACTTCGCGCCCGACGTGATCATGGTGACGCCGTCGTACATGCTCGCGATCGTCGAGGAGATGGAGCGCCAGGGCATCGACCCGCGCTCGTCGTCGCTGAAGGTCGGCATCTTCGGCGCCGAGCCGTGGACGGACGACATGCGCGCCGAGCTCGAGCAGCGCCTCGACATGCACGCGGTCGACATCTACGGGCTGTCCGAGGTGATGGGCCCCGGCGTGGCCAGCGAGTGCGTCGAGACCAAGGACGGCCCGACCATCTGGGAGGACCACTTCTACCCCGAGGTGATCGACCCGATCACCGGTGAGGTGCTCGGCGACGGCGAGGAGGGCGAGCTGGTCTTCACCTCGCTGACCAAGCAGGCGATGCCGGTGATCCGCTACCGGACCCGCGACCTGACGCGGCTGCTGCCCGGCACCGCGCGGACCATGCGGCGGATGGGCAAGATCACCGGGCGCACCGACGACATGATCATCCTGCGCGGGGTGAACCTGTTCCCGACGCAGATCGAGGAGCTCATCCTCCGCGACCTCCCCGCGCTGTCACCGCACTTCCAGTGCCGGCTGTCGCGCCCCGGCACCCTCGACGAGCTCACCGTGGTCGTCGAGCGTCGCGACGGCGTCGGCCCCGAGAGCGCCGAGGACGCCGGCCGGACCCTCCGCGAGCGCATCAAGGCCGTCATCGGCGTCAGTGTCACCGTGGACGTCGTCGGGCCCGGCGGCGTCGAGCGGTCGGTCGGCAAGATGCGCCGCATCGTCGACGAGCGCCCGAAGCGCTGAGGGTCCCGCGCGCTGCGACGATGGCACCGTGCGCCCCGCCCTCGTCGACGTCGTCCGTGACCGCCCCGTCGTCCTGGACGGCGGGCTCGCGACCCTGCTGGAACGCCACGGCCACGACCTGTCGTCGTCCCTGTGGTCGGCCCGCCTGCTGCGTGACGACCCGGCCGCGGTCGAGGCGGCCCACCGCGAGTTCTTCGCCGCCGGCGCCGAGGTCGCCACCACGGCGTCGTACCAGGCGTCGTTCGAGGGCTTCGCCGGGCTCGGTCTCGATCGCGACGGGGCCGCGGCGCTGATGCGCCGCAGCGTCGAGGTCGCCGCCACCGCCCGCGACGCGGTCGCGCCCGACGGCTGGGTGGCCGCCTCGGTCGGCCCGTACGGCGCCGTGCTCGCCGACGGCTCGGAGTACCGCGGCGACTACGACCTGGACGTCGCGGGGCTGCGCGCTTTCCACCGTCCGCGGCTCGCCGTCCTGGCGGAGGCGGGTGCGGACGTCCTCGCCGTCGAGACCGTGCCGTGCCTGGCGGAGGTCGAGGCCGTGCTGGCCGAGCTCGACGGCACCGGGCTGGTGGCCTGGCTCTCCCTGACCGCCGTCGGTGGTCGGACCCGGCAGGACGAGCCGCTCGCCGAGGCCTTCGCGATGGCCGCGGACGTCGCCGAGGTGGTCGCCGTCGGCGTGAACTGCGTCCCGCCCGCCGAGGTGGCGTCGGCGGTGGACCTGGCCGCGGACGTCGCGCCCGCGGTCGCCTACCCCAACAGCGGCCAGGACTGGGACGCCGTCGCCCGCGCCTGGACGGGGGAGTCCGCCTTCGCCGCGGACGACGTCCGCCGCTGGGTCGACGGCGGTGCCCGCCTCGTCGGCGGCTGCTGCCGTGTCGGCCCCGAGGACGTCACCGCGCTGGTCGAGCGGCTGGGGTAGTCGAAGCCTGGCTGCACGAGCCGGGGCGGTTCAGGTGGTCGAGCAGCCCTGCAGGTGGTCGAGCAGCCCGCGAGCCCTGGCGAGCGCGCGTCGTCGAGACCACGGTGAGGGGCCCCGGGGCTGGTTCCGGCGGTCTCGACGACGCGGAGCCGCTGGCGCGGCTCGGCTGCTCGACCACCCTGTGACCGGCGGGGGCTCGGGCCACCCGTCGGACAATGGCCCCATGAGCGACCCCTCGATCGTCACCGAGACCGACCTCGTCCACCTGCGCCGCTGCGTCGAGCTCGCGGCACAGGCGGTGGCCGCCGGGGACGAGGCGTTCGGGTCCGTGCTCGTGGGCGCGGACGGCACCGTCCTCGCCGAGGGCCGCAACGAGGTGGCCGGGGGAGACGGCACCCGGCACCCGGAGCTCGAGCTCGCGCGCTGGGGTGCTCAGCACCTGGCCGTCGAGGACCGCCCGGGCGCGACGGTCTACACCTCGGGCGAGCACTGCGCGATGTGCTCCGCTGCCCACGCGTGGGCGGGGCTGGGGCGCATCGTCTTCGCCACCTCCGTCGAGCAGACGACGCGCTGGGCGAGCGAGCTCGGCGCACCGGCGTCCCCGGTCGCGCCGTTGCCGATCCGCGCGGTCGCGCCCGGGGTCCCGACCGCCGGCCCCGTCGCCGAGCTCGCCGACGAGGTGAGGGAGCTGCACCGCCAGGCGGTCACCGGGGAGGCCTGAGGCTGCCGCTCGCCGACCGGCGGTCTCGACGCGGTCGTCGCTGGCGCTCCTCCCTGCTCGACCACCTCAGCGCTGAGGCCGGGTCCGGGACGGGCTAGAAGACCACCGTCGTGTTGCCGTGGCGCGCGACGCGGTCCTCGCAGTGCCACCGGACGGCGCGCGAGAGGACGGCGCGCTCGACGTCGGCACCGAGCCGGGTGAGGTCGGCCGTCGAGTGTCGGTGGTCCACCCGGACGACGTCCTGCTCGATGATCGGCCCCTCGTCGAGGTCGGCCGTCACGTAGTGCGCGGTCGCGCCCACCAGCTTCACGCCCCGGTCCTTCGCCTTCTGGTACGGCGCGGCGCCGATGAAGGCCGGCAGGAACGAGTGGTGGATGTTGATGAGCGGGCAGCCGACGGCGTCGAGGAAGTCGTCGGTGATGATCTGCATGTAGCGGGCGAGGACGACGAGGTCGACGTTGCCGCGCAGCAGCTCGAGGATCCGCGCCTCGGCCTCGGCCCGGTTGTCCTTCGTGGCCGGCACGTGGAAGTAGGGCACCCCGAACGGCCGGACGTCGTCCGCCAGGTCGGGGTGGTTCGAGATCACCATCGCCACCGTCAGGTCGAGCTCGCCGCGGCGGTTGCGCCACAGCAGGTCGAGCAGGCAGTGGTCGGTCTTCGACGCCATGATCGCGACGCGCTTCGGGCGTGCGGCCTCGGACAGGGAGAACTCGACCTCGAAGCGGTCCGCGACCTCGGCGGCGAAGCGCTGCTCGAGGTCGTCGCGCGCGGCGCTGAGCCCGGGCAGGTGGAACTCGGTGCGCTGGAAGAAGCGCCCGCCCTCCGCGGCCGTGGAGAACTGGTCCAGCGAGACGATGTTCGCGCCGGCGTTGGTGAGGAAGGTGCTGACGGCCGAGACGATGCCGGGGCGGTCCTGGCACTGGATCATCAGGCGGCCGCGGTCGGCGGCCCGGGTGGCGGGCGTCGCCGGGGGCAGCGGGGCGTGGGGTGTGCTGGTCATGGTCCCTCCGGTCCTCGTGCGCCCGCGTCGCGCCGCGCGGCCGGGACGCTACCGCAGGGCGGGGTCCCGATGGGTGGCGCGTCCCCGGGTACGGGCGGCCCGGAGGTGGTGCCGGTGCCCACGACACGGGAACGGTCGAGGCGGACGCACGCCGACGTCCGTCTGCCGGGGATCCTGCTCGGCGTCGGCCTCGGCGGGTTCGTCGACGGGATCCTGCTGCACCAGGTGCTGCAGTGGCACCACATGCTGTCGAGCTCGGCCACGGCCCGGATCGACGTCGGCACCCACCCGGTCGACACCGTGCACGGCCTGGAGATGAACACGCTGTGGGACGGTCTCTTCCACACCGTGACCTGGCTGGCCGTGCTGGCCGGGCTCGGCGTCCTCTCGGCCCGTGTGGCCCACGCCCGCGGGCGCGTGTGGCGCTCCCGGGCGCTGTGGGGCTGGATGCTGGTGGGCTGGGGGACCTTCAACCTCGTCGAGGGACTGGTCGACCACCACCTCCTCGGCATCCACCACGTCGTCAGCGGGCGCCACCAGACCCTCGCCGACCTGCTCTTCCTCGCGCTGGGCGCCGCCCTGGTGGCCGGAGGGTGGTTCCTGCAGCGGCGGGCGGCCACGCCCGCCGGCGGGCCGGCCTGAGGTGCACCACGACGCCGGCACGCCGGGCGTCGTGGTCGTCGCGACCGCGATCGTGCTCCTCGGGGCCGCCGCGTACGCCGTCCTCGCCGCCCGTGAGGCTGTGGGGCCACGGGGCTGGAGCCCGTGGCGCGTCGTGGCCTTCCTCACCGGCTCCGCCGTCCTGGTGGCCGGGCTGCTGGTCGGCCACCCCTCCGGGTGGGCGCCGTACCCGGCTCACGACCTGCGCACCCACATGCTCGGGCACCTCCTCGTCGGCATGTACGCACCCCTCGGCCTGGTGCTGGGCGCCCCCGTCACGCTCCTGCTGCGCTCGCTGCCCACCCGCCGGGCCCGGCGCCTGGTGCGCGTGCTGCGCTCGCGCCCCGCGGTGCCGCTGACCCACCCGGTCACCGGGCTGGTGCTGACGCTCGGTGGGCTGGCCGCGCTCCACCTGACGCCACTGCACGCGCTGGCGATGCGCGAGCCCGCGGCCGCGCACCTGGTGACGCTCCACTTCCTGCTGGCCGGGTGCCTGTTCACGCACGCGGTGGCCGGACCCGACCCGGCACCCCACCGGCCGTCCGTCCCGTCGCGCCTCGTCGTCCTCGGGGTCGCCGTCGCGGGCCACGCCGTGCTCTCCCAGCTGCTGTACGCCGGGGCGCTGGGTCACGTGACCGCTCCCGCGGAGCAGCTCCGCGGCGCCGGGACCCTCATGTACTACGGCGGCGACGTCGCCGAGCTCCTCCTCGCCCTGGCCCTGGTGTCGACCTGGAGACCCGACCCCCGGCGTGACCGTCCGGGGTGCACGGCCGGACGTCGCGACCATCAGCCTGTTGGTTGATGGACATGGCCACATTCGTCCGGTTGGGTGGGACGGCCGCGCGCTCCGTCGCGGTGCCATCTGCTCGGAGGTGCGCGTGAACCGCCTGACCCGTGGGACCGACCCGGCCGTGTTCTGGGGCTCCGCCGCCCTGATCGCGGTCTTCGTCGTCTGGGGGATCGTCGCGCCCGCCAGTCTCGGCGGCACGATGACCACCGCGCTGGGATGGGTCGTCGGCAACTTCGGGTGGGCGTTCATCCTCATCGCCTTCGCCGGGCTGGTCTTCTGCCTCGTGCTGGTCGTGCACCCCTGGGGCCGGATCCGGCTCGGCCCGGACGACTCACGGCCCGACTTCAGGACCTTCTCGTGGGTCTCGATGATGTTCGCCGCCGGCCTCGGCGCCGGGCTGCTCTTCTACGGCGTCGCGGAGCCGGTGACGCACTGGTCGGCGCCCCCGCACGGGCTCGCGGAGCCACAGAGCCAGGAGGCGACGCTCACGGCCCTGCGCTACACCTACTTCCACTGGGGCTTCAACGGCTGGGCGATGTACGCGATCCTCGGCGGCGCGATGGCGTACTTCAGCTACCGCAAGGGCCTGCCGACGCTGGTCAGCGCCACCTTCACCCCGATCCTCGGGCCGAACGCGACGACGCGGCCGCTGGGCCGGCTCGTCGACGCGCTCGCCATCGTGGCCACCATCTTCGGCACCGCCACCGCGCTCGGGCTGAACGGTCTGCAGCTCAACAGCGGCCTGGACTACCTCTTCGACGTCCCCAAGTCGAACGCCGTCGCGGTCACCATCATCGTCGCCGTCACCGCGCTGTTCCTGGTGTCCGCGACGTCCGGGGTGGAGAAGGGGATCAACGTCCTCGCCAACGCCGGCGCGGTCGCCACGATCGTGCTGTTCGTGTTCTTCCTCGTCGTGGGCGGCTCGACCGTGCTGGTCATCTCCAACGGGATCCAGTCGATCGGCGACTACGTGCTGCAGGTCATCCCCATGTCGCTGGAGACCGGCGTCGGCGACGAGCCGTGGATGGCGAGCTGGACGATCTTCTACTGGTCCTGGTGGATCTCGTGGGCGCCCTTCGTCGGCATGTTCGTCGCGCGGATCTCGCGCGGACGGACGATCCGCGAGTTCGTGCTCGGCGTCGTGGCCGCGCCCACCGGCTTCGGGTTCGTGTGGTTCGCCGTCGTCGGCGGCACCGGCATCGAGCTGCAGCGCACCGGCGAGGCCGACATCCTGGGCACCCTCGCGACGCCGGAGCTCTCCCTGTTCCAGGCCCTCGACGCGCTGCCGTTCCCGACGATCATCTCGTTCGTCTGCGTCATCCTCATCGCCCTGTTCTTCATCTCCGGCGCGGACGCCGCCAGCGTCGTCATGGCGACGATGGCCTCCCGCGGCTCCCTCGAGCCGTCGAAGGCGGTCGTGATCGTCCTCGGCGTGCTGATGGGCGGCATCGCCTGCGCGATGCTGCTCGTCGGGGGTCTCGTGGCCCTCCAGCAGGCCGCCGTCCTCGGCTCCGTGCCGTTCACGTTCGTGATCATCGGCGTCGCGTACTGCTGGGTGAAGGCGCTGCGCGAGGAGACACGCGAGCAACGGGAGCCGGGCGCCGGTGGCGGACCGCAGAGGGGGACCGCCGACGCGGACGACGTCCTGCCCGAGCCGCGGGGCACGGCGTGAGGTCCGCCCGGACGACGGCTCTCGGCCTCGCCGGCCTGGTCGCGGCCGGGGTCCTGAGCGCCTGCGGGACGTCGACCGAGCAGGACGCCTCGCAGCAGCCGCAGGGCGCCGCCCTCCGCATCCGGATCGGCACCCAGGAGTTCCCCGAGGCCCGGGTCCTCGGCGAGCTGTGGCGCCAGGCCCTGGCGACCAACGGGTACGCCGTGGACCTGCGGACCGGTGTCGGCCCCGCCGAGGACCTCGACCAGGCCCTGGCCGCCGAGGAGATCGACGGCTACGTCGCCTACACGGGCACCGTGCTGTCGGTGGTCGCCGGCGAGGAGGTCTCGGGTCTGGACCCGGAGGAGACCTACGCGCGGGCGGAGGACTTCTACGCCACCCAGGACATGGTCATGAGCGCGATGACCCCGTTCGAGAACACCGACGCGGTCGCCGTCACCCCGGAGTACGCCCGCGCCGAGGGCCTCACCGAGATCGGTGACCTCGCGGAGGTCGGGTCGGTCCGCTTCGGCGGCCGCCCCGAGTTCGAGGACCTCCGGCTCGGCCTCCTCGGGCTCTCGGAGGTGTACGGGCTCGACGACGTGGACTTCGTGCCGCTGGAGCTCGGCGCGCAGTACGCCGCGCTGGACGAGGGCGAGGTCGACGCCGTCGACGCGTTCAGCACCGACCCGCAGCTCGAGGGCGGCGGCTACACGCTGCTGGAGGATCCCGAGCGGCTGTTCGGGTCACAGAACGTGGTGATGGTCGTGGGGGAGCCGAAGCTCGAGCGCATCGACGGCGACGCGTTCCTGACCGTCGTCGACACCGTCAACGAGACCCTGACCGAGGAGGCGATGGTCGCGATGAACGCGCAGGTCGCCGACGGCCGCGACCCGGGCGTCGTCGCCCGCTCCTACCTCGAGGGCCAGGGCCTCACCACCCCGCTCGACCTCGGCTGACCCGCCACCCCGTCCCCAGGAGGACCCGTGCCCGACCGCCACACCAACCCGTTCGACGGCGTCGCCGACTACTTCAGCGAGCTCGGCCGGATCCGCAGCCTCGGCACGCACGGCACGGTGGGCGGGCCCGAGCGCGGGGTGGAGGCCGCCGAGCGGACCCACGCCTCGGCCTGGGTGCCGACCACCGACATCCTCGCCGTGGGCGACGACCTGCTCATCCAGGTCGAGCTGCCCGGCGTCCCGGCCGACGAGGTCGACCTGCGCTTCCACCACGGCGTCCTCACCGTCTGCGGCGCCCGCAAGCCCGATCCGCGGCTCGGGGACGCGGCGTACTACGTCCAGGAGCGCTACCGCGGCGAGTTCCGGCGCTCCATCACGCTGCCGGACGGCACCGAGCCGACCCAGCTCACCGCGGAGTTCGTGGACGGCCTGGTCGAGATCACGGTCGCGGGCGCCGCCCGGGAGTCCGGCTCGACCCGCATCTCCGTCGCCGACCGCTCCGCCGGCGCCACCACCCGCCCCGTCACGGCGGACTGACCTCCTCACCGGCGCTCAGCGCCCCGACCTGCGTGAGCGGGTGCCAGGAAGTCGGCGTGCACGCGGATCGGACAGGGAGTGGGCGGGTCTGGCAGACTGATCTCTCCGTTTCCCGTCGTCTCCAGGAGACCCGACACACCGATGGACTGCGACAGTCCGAGCCGACAACCGGCTCCCACTCGCCCCCTCCGTCCTCGCTGCGCCGCTGAGCCGGCGCCCCTCCCGCTGAGGGAGGTGCCGTCATGTGGGTCCTGAGCCTGCTGCTGGGTCTGCTCGTCGTGCTGCTGATCACCGCAGCCACGGGCTACTTCGTGGCCCAGGAGTTCGCCTACATGACGGTGGACCGCAACCGCCTGAAGGCCCGTGAGGCCGAGGGTGACGTCGCCGCGTCCCGTGCGCTGGCCGTCACCAGGCGCACCTCGTTCATGCTGTCCGGCGCCCAGCTGGGCATCACCGTCACCGCCCTGCTCGTCGGCTACGTCGCCGAGCCGCTCATCGGTGAGGCACTCGGCGTCGCGCTGGGCGGGGTCGGCGTGCCGACCGGCGTCGGCATCGGCATCGGCACCGCCTTCGCGCTGCTGTTCTCCACGTTCGTGCAGATGCTGTTCGGCGAGCTGTTCCCGAAGAACCTGTCCATCGCGAAGCCCGAGCCCGTCGCGCGCTGGCTCGCGCGGTCGACCACGATCTACCTCGCCGCGTTCGGCTGGCTGATTGTCATCTTCGACGCGGCCTCGAACCGCCTGCTCAAGCTCGCCGGCATGGAGCCGGTGCACGACGTCGAGTCGTCGGCGAGCCGGGCGGACCTCGCCCACATCGTCGCCGACTCGCGCGAGACCGGCGACCTCCCGGGCGAGCTGGCGCTGCTGATCGACCGCATCGTCGACTTCCCCGACGAGGACGTCGAGCACGCGATGGTGCCGCGGGCGCGCCTCGGCGTCGTCCGCGCCGACGACTCCCTCGACGACCTGTGGACGACCATGGCCTCGGGCCACTCCCGCTACCCGGTCCTCTCCTCGGAGCAGGGCATCGAGGAGATCGTGGGCGTCGTCCACCTGCAGGACGTCCTCGCGGTCACCGACCGCACGGGTCGCGACGTGGCCAGCGTGATGCGTGAGCCGGTCCTCGTGCCGGCGGTCATGTCGCTCCCGGACGCGCTCACCGAGCTCACCAGCCGCAAGCAGCAGCTGGCCTGCGTCCTCGACGAGCACGGCGGCCTCACCGGCGTCATCACCCTCGAGGACCTCGCCGAGGAGCTCGTCGGCGAGATCGACGACGAGCACGACCCCGAGCTCGACCCGGGCTACACCGTGCTCGAGACGCACGAGGAGGGCGAGGAGCCCGTCACCGAGTGGACCCTGCCCGGCTCCCTGCCGTACGACGAGCTCGAGCGCGCCGTCGGCCGTGACCTGCCCGAGCTCGAGAGCGAGACCCTCGGCGGCCTGCTCGTCGAGGTCAACGGTGCCTTCGCCGAGGTCGGCGACGTGGTCGAGGTCGACCTCGTCCCGACCGGCGAGGACCTGCTCGAGAGCGACGCCCCACCGGACCGGCTGCGGCTCGAGGTCCTCGAGCTCGAGCGGCACGTCCCCGGCCTGGTGCACGTGACGCTCGTGGACGCCGACGAGATCGCGCCGACCGACGACGAGGACGCCCCGGCCGCCGGGGACGACGACGTCCCCGCGGGACCGGCGACGGCTGAGCACGGCACGACCACGGAGCCCGTCGCGGGCACCACCGACCGACAGGAGGAGCGGGCATGACCTCGAACCCGATCGCGGTCGTGGCCGTCACCATCGCGCTGATCGTCCTGTCCGCGTTCTTCGTCGCGGTGGAGTTCGCCCTGCTGGGCGCCCGCCGCCACCGCCTCGAGGAGAAGGCGCCCACCAGCCGGGCCGCCCGCGCGGCGCTCCGGAGCCACGGGGAGCTGACCGTGCTCCTCGCCGGCTCGCAGCTCGGCATCACCGCCTGCGCCCTGGGCCTCGGTGCCGTCACCAAGCCGGCGCTGGACTACGCCCTGCGGCCCCTGCTCGCGGATCTCGGCGCACCCGGGTGGCTCGCCACCGCGGCGGCGTTCGCCATCGCGCTGATCGTGGTCACGTTCCTCCACCTCGTCATCGGCGAGATGGCGCCGAAGTCGTGGGCCATCGCGCACCCGGAGACCGCGGCGACCATGCTCGCGCTGCCGATGCGTGGCTTCATGTGGGTCTTCCGGCCGGTGCTCGTGTTCCTCAACGAGGCCGCCAACTGGCTGCTGCGCCGGGTGGGCGTCACGCCGCAGGACAGCGTGTCGTCCGGCCAGGACGCCTCCGACCTGCGACAGCTCATCGAGCACTCGGCGAACGTGGGCGCGCTCGACCCGGCGTTCTCGGCGCACCTCACCGAGACCCTCGACCTGCAGAACCTCACCCTCGGCGAGCTCGTCGACGTGAGGCGGCAGGCCACCGCGGTGCCCGCGGGCGCCACCATGGCCGACGTACGACGGGTCGCCCGCGACACGGGGCACCTGCGGGTCCTCGTCGGTCCGCCCGGCCGCTGGACGGGCTTCGTCCACGTGCGCGACACCCTCGCCGAGGACGACGACCGGCCGGCGGAGTCGCTCCTGCGCGACCTGCCGACCATCGACGGCGCGACCCCCGTCTACGAGGCGGTGCGCCGGATGCGCGAGGAGCGCTCGCACCTCGTCCTCGTCTCCACCGACGAGGGCACGGGCGTGATCACGCTCAGCGACGTGCTGTCGCGGCTGTTCCCGCACCCGGTGGAGCCGGAGCCGGAGCCGGCCTGAGGATGCCGCAACCCCGGCCGGGGCTCAGAGCCCCCGGCCGGGGTCGCGCCGCAGCAGGAAGAAGAACGGCTGCGCCATGCCCCGCAGGTCCATGACGCCGAGCAGCGACGACTCGTCGAGCCGGCGGAAGTGGTCGCAGATCGGCAGCGCGTCATAGGCCATCGTCGCGGTGACGACGCCACGGTGCTCCACCATGCGCAGCCGCGAGCGCGGCGCACGCGTCCTGGTGAGGGCGACGGCCCGGCGCCCCGCGGCGGCGACCGCCGGCGGCCGCAGCCGCGGCCCGAACCGGGACACCAGCCCCATCGGCACCAGCGCCGGGTTCGCGCTGTAGAGACCGCGGGGGCCTCGGAAGACCAGCGGGTGGCCGTCCTCCGGGCTGTCGAAGCGCTTGCCGTGCCAGCCGTACGTCTCGAGCAGCCCGTCCATCGGGTGGCCGGTCGGCACGCCGCTGCCGCGCCAGGAGCCCAGCATCTTCTCGACGGTCACGGCGGGCAGGTCGTCGTACACCGCGAGCGCCTCCGCGGTCGTCACACCGCCCTCGAGGTCCGTGCCGATCGTCATGTCCACCCTCCGTGCCCCCGCCCGGCCGCCGGTCGGGACCCCCGAGACTAGGGCGATGGAGACGTCCTCGGGAACGCCGTCCGTCGTCGTGGTCGGGACGGGCTTCGGCGGTCTCGCCGCGGCGATCGAGCTGAAGGGCCGGGGCGTGACCGACCTGGTGCTCGTCGAGCGCGGCGACGACGTGGGCGGGGTGTGGCGGGAGAACACCTACCCGGGAGCGGCCTGCGACGTGCCGTCGCCGTTCTACTCCTTCTCGTTCGCCCCGCACACGCGGTGGCCGCGGCGGTTCTCCCGGCAGCCCGCGATCCTCGAGTACCTGCGCCGGGTGGCCGACGAGCACGACGTCCGCCGCCACGTCCGCTTCGGCACGACCGTCGTCGGCGCGACGTACGACGACGCGACGGGCCGCTGGACCGTCGCGCTGGACGACGGCGAGGAGCTGGTCTGCGACGTCCTGGTCTCGGCGGTGGGGCAGCTGTCCACGCCGGCGGTCCCGGACCTGCCCGGCCGTGACGACTTCGCCGGCCCGGCGTTCCACACCGCGACCTGGGACCACGACGTCGACCTCACGGGCAAGCGCGTCGCCGTCGTCGGGACCGGCGCCAGCGCGATCCAGGCCGTGCCGGAGATCGTCGCGGTGGCCGGCCACACGACCGTCGTCCAGCGCACGCCGCCGTACCTGGCGCCCCGACCGGACCGGGCCTTCGGGCCGGGGCGGCACCGGCTGTTCCGCCTGGTCCCGCTGACGCTCCGCGCCGAGCGGCTGTTCTGGTACCTCGTGGTCGAGACGCTCAGCGTCGCCTGGGCCTACTCGCGTCCGCTGGCGGCCGTCGTCCGTGCCTGGTCACGGCGTCACATGCGTCGCCAGACCGCGGGGAAGCCGGGGCTGTTCGAGCAGGTGTGGCCGTCGTACGCGATCGGCTGCAAGCGGCTGCTCTTCTCCGACGACTACCTCCCGGCGCTCGCGCGCCCCGACGTCACGCTGGTCACGGGCGGTGTCGAGCGGGTGGTGCCGGAGGGCCTGGTCACCGACGACGGGACGCTGCACCCCGCGGACGTCGTGGTGTGGGGGACCGGGTTCGCCGCGAGCGAGTTCCTGGCCGGCATGACGGTGCGGGGCGCCGGCGGGCGGGACCTGCACGAGTACTGGGCCGACGGCGCCCACGCGCTGCACGGCCTGACCGTGCCCGGGTTCCCCGGTCTGCTGTGCATGTACGGGCCGAACACCAACACCGGCGGCGGCTCGATCGTCTACTTCCTCGAGACGCAGGCGGCGTACGTCGGGGACTACGTCGACCAGCTCCGGCGCACCGGCGCTCCGCTCGACGTCCGCGCCGACGTGGAGCGGGCCCACGACGAGAAGGTGCAGCGGCGACTGCGCGACAGCGTCTGGACCCGCTGCTCGTCGTGGTACCGCACGGCGTCCGGCCGCATCACCACGAACTGGCCGGGGCTCGGCGTGGAGTACCGCCGGGCCGCCCGCTTCGACCCCGCGGACTACGAGGCCCTCGGCCTCAGGCGTTGACCTCGGGGGTGCCGACGACCTGCAGGCGGCCGGCCTTCTCCTTCTCCCAGGCGCGCCAGGCGAGGCGGCCGATGAGCGCGAGCCAGGCGACGATGAGGACGGCGTCCAGCCAGCCCGGCAGCCCACCGAGCAGCGAGACGACGGTCACGAGGTTCACGAGGATGACGAGGCCGCCGACCATCGTGCCCATCGGCGCGTGGGGGAGACGGCCCGCGAGGCGTGCGGCGATCGGGGCGATGCAGACGCCGCCGAGGACGAGGCCGAGGACGGGCAGCCAGGGGATGTCCTGGTGCGCGGCGCCGGTGATGAAGCCCGCGGAGACCGAGACGGCGACGGCGAACTCGGCGGCGTTCACGGTGCCGACGACCTTGCGCGGCTCGTGGCGGGTGATGGTCATGAGGCTCGGGGTGACGACCGGACCCCAGCCGCCGCCCCCGGTGGCGTCGACGAAGCCGCCGAGGACGCCGACCGGCGCCAGCCAGCGGGTGCGCTCGCCGTTCTTCGGGACCGGGATCAGGCGGACGCCGAAGCCGAAGCGCAGCAGGATCACGGCGCCGAAGAACAGCAGCAGCCCGGACATCCAGCCCTTGGCGGCCTCGAGGCTGATGCCGGTCAGCACGACGGCGCCGAGGAAGCCGCCGACCATGCCGGGCAGGGCGACGCGGAGGAGGATCTTGGTGTCGATGTTGCCCTCACGCCAGTGCGACAGGCCCGAGATGAGCGTCGTCGGCAGCTTGGCCGCGTGGGTCGCGGCGCTCGCCGTCGCCGGGGCGACACCGAGCGCGAGCAGGACCGTGGCCGACGTGACGCCGAACCCCATGCCGAGGGTGCCGTCCACGAGCTGGGCGAGGCCACCGGCCAGCGCGAAGGCGAGTACGAGCCACATGCGTCAAGTCCTCCAAGTCCGGTTTGGTCTGCTAGATCTAGCGACCGACCGAAGACTAGTGGAATACACGACCTTCCACAGCATCGGCCCAGCCTTCCACGGCGTGTCGCGCCGCGCGGGGCGCTCGCGAGGCCGTTCCGGGCCGGCTCGTGGCTGAACTGGGGGCTGGATGGGGGCGGGTCCTGAGCCCGGGGGTTTCACCAGCCGGCTGGTGAAACCCCGACTCGGCCCCCGAAACTTCGTCCGCCAGGTCGGCACGTCGTCCGCCAGGCCGGGGACATCACCAGCCGGCTGGTGAAACCCGAGGCTCTCGTGACTCCCGAGGCTCCCGTGACTGGAGCGACCCGCGCCGAGACCCGGGAGCGGCTCAGTCCGCGGGCGGCCAGGTCTTGGCGACGAGCGTGAGGACGTCGTACGTCGCCACGGGGGCGCCGTCGGCGTTGGTGACGACGGCGTCCCAGCGGACCTCGCCGTAGTCGGCGCGGGCGCGGGGGGTGATCTGCTTGACGGTGAGGGTCACGGCGATGTCGTCGCCGGCCTTGACCGGGGTGAGGAAGCGGAGGGAGTCGACGCCGAAGTTCGCGAGCACGGGGCCGGGGTCGGGCTGCACGAACAGGCCGGCCGCGAGCGAGACCACGAGGTAGCCGTGGGCGACGATGCCGCCGAACAGCGGGTTCTGCCGCGCGGCCTCCTCGTCGGTGTGCGCGTAGAACGTGTCGCCGGTGAACTCGGCGAAGTGCTCGATGTCCTCCAGGCTCACGCGGCGCGACCCCGACGCGATGGTGTCGCCGACTCGCAGCTCGGCGAGCGACTTGCGGAACGGGTGGGTGCCGTCGTCGCGGCGCCGCGAGCCCGTCGTCCACCGGCCGGTGACGGCGGTGATCATGTCCGGCGAGCCCTGGACGGCGCTGCGCTGCATCAGGTGCAGGACGCCGCGGACGCCGCCCATCTCCTCGCCACCGCCGGCGCGACCGGGTCCGCCGTGCACGAGGGTCGGCAGCGGGACGCCGTGGCCGGTGGACTCGCCCGCGTCGTCACGGTCGAGCACCAGGACGCGGCCGTGGTGCGGCGCCAGGCCGCGCACGAGGTCCCGCGCGACGACCGGGTCGTGGGTGACGACCGAGCCGGCGAGGCTGCCGCGGCCGCGGGCGGCGAGCTCGACGGCCTCCTCCACGCTCGAGTAGGTCATGACCGTGCTGACCGGGCCGAACGGCTCCACGTCGTGCGGCTCGGAGGCCCCCTCGCCGGCGCGGAGCAGCACCGGCGACATGAACGCGCCACGCTCGGCGTCCGCGCCCGTGACCTCGACGGACGCCGGGTCGCCGTACGCCACCCGCGACGACGCGCGCAGCCGCTCGACGGCCGCGCGGACGGTGTCGCGCTGCTCGAGGCTGACCAGGGCGCCCATCCGGACGCCGTCGGCGGCGGGGTGCCCGACCGTCGTCCGCGCCAGGCGGGCCGAGATGGCCTCGACGACCTCGTCGGCGCGGCGGGCCGGGACGATCGCCCGGCGGATCGCGGTGCACTTCTGGCCCGCCTTGTACGTCATCTCGGTCACGACGCCTTTGACGAACAGGTCCCACTCGGGGTCGTCCGGGGTGACGTCGGGGCCGAGGATCGAGCAGTTCAACGAGTCCGCCTCGACGCCGAGCGTCACGCCGCCACCGACGACGGCGTCGTGGGTGCGCAGCAGCGCGCCGGTGCGGGCCGAGCCGGTGAAGGCGACGTGGTCGCCCACGGTGAGGGCGCCGAGCAGACCGTCGGTGCTGCCGACGTGCAGCTGGAGCGCCCCCGCGGGCAGCAGGCCCGAGTCCGCCACGAGGCGGACCAGCCGCTCGGTGACGTACGCCGTCTGCGGCGCCGGCTTCACGATCTGCGGCAGCCCCGCGAGCAGGCCCGGGCCGAGCTTCTCGAGCACGCCCCACACCGGGAAGTTGAAGGCGTTGACCTGCACCATCACCCCGTCGCGTGCGCTGAAGAGGTGCTGGCCGAGGAAGGTGCCGCCCTTGCCGAGCGGGACCGGCGGACCGTCGAGGACGATCGTGTCGTCCGGGAGCTCGCGGGTGCCGACGCTGCCCGCGGCGAACAGGGTGGCGATGCCGCCCTCGATGTCACCGGTCCCGTCGGCGCGGGTGGCGCCGGTGCGCAGCGACAGCTCGTGCAGCTCCGCCGCGTGCTCGCCGAGGTGCTTGCCGAGCGCCTTGAGCAGCCCGGCGCGCTCGTGGAACGTCAGCGCCCGCAGCGCGGGCCCGCCCACCTCGCGGGCGTGGCGGGTCATGGCCCCCAGGTCCGGCGCGGTCTGCGAGAACCGCGCCACCTCCTCGCCGGTCGAGGCGTCCCGCAGCGGCACGCCCTCGTCGGCGGGGGTGACCCACCTCCCGGCCAGGTAGTGCTCGAGCAACGGCGTCTTCCCGGCGGAGGTCATGCGTGGCACACTATTACAGACCGATCGGTCAGGAAAGATTCTCTGGAGGCTGCATGACGCTCTCGACCCAGGAGCTCCAGGACGGCTTCGACGCCGTCATCGCCCGCCACGACCGGGTCGAGCCGCGCGACTGGATGCCCGAGAAGTACCGCGCCACCCTCGTGCGCCAGATCGCCCAGCACGCCCACTCCGAGATCATCGGCATGCAGCCGGAGGGCAACTGGATCACCCGCGCGCCGTCGCTGCGGCGCAAGGCGACGCTGCTGGCCAAGGTCCAGGACGAGGCCGGTCACGGTCTCTACCTCTACTCCGCCGCCGAGACCCTCGGCACCTCCCGCGGCGAGCTCACCGAGAAGCTGATCTCCGGCAAGCAGAAGTACTCCAGCATCTTCAACTACCCGACCCTGTCGTACGCCGACGTCGGCACCATCGGCTGGCTCGTCGACGGCGCGGCGATCTGCAACCAGGTTCCGCTGTGCCGGACGTCGTACGGGCCCTACGGCCGCTCGATGATCCGGATCTGCAAGGAGGAGTCCTTCCACCAGCGGCAGGGCTACGAGCTGCTGATGACGATGATGCGCGGCACCGAGGAGCAGCGCGCGATGGTGCAGGAGTCCGTCGACCGCTTCTGGTGGCCGGCGCTGATGATGTTCGGCCCGCCGGACGCCGACTCGCCGAACACCGCCCAGTCGATGGCGTGGGGCATCAAGCGCGACACCAACGACGACCTCCGCCAGAAGTTCGTCGACATGACGGTCTCGCAGGCCGAGCGCCTCGGCGTGACGCTGCCCGACCCCGACCTGCGCTGGAACGACGAGCGCGGCGCGCACGACTTCGGCCAGCCCGACTGGGACGAGTTCATGGCCGTCGTCAAGGGCGGCGGCCCCTGCAACGTCGAGCGCATCGCGCACCGCAAGCGCGCCCACGACGAGGGCGCGTGGGTTCGCGAGGCGGCGAGTGCGTTCGCCCGGTCGAGGGACGAGACCGGGCGAGACCGCGCGAAGGTCGAGCAAGCCCCGCGACCGAGCTCGCGAGGTCGCGACGGGCGGGTCGAGACCCGGTGAGCGAGCAGACGGGAGCGACGACACCGGCGGGCACCGACTTCGCCGCCGAGGGCGGCCACGGCGCCGTCCCGCTCGAGGGCGTGCCGACCGCGCTCGGCGAGCAGCCGCCGTCGGGGGAGTGGCCGCTCTACGAGGTGTTCGTCCGCGGCAAGCGCGGCCTGAACCACGTGCACGTCGGCTCCCTGCACGCGGCGGACGACGCGATGGCGGTCCACCACGCCCGCGACGTCTACACGCGCCGCAACGAGGGCGTGTCGATCTGGGTGGTCCGCGCGGACGCCATCACCGCCTCCAGCCCGGACGAGAAGGACCCGTTGTTCGCCCCCGCCGGCGACAAGGTCTACCGGCACCCGACGTTCTACGACATCCCCGACGACGTCCCCCACATGTGAGGGCGGAGGACCCATGAGCGACCACGACTCCGGGCACGACTCCGTCTACGACGGCCTGCTCGGGGAGGACGACTCCCACTGGGCGTTCGGCACCTCCTTCGAGGACCCGCTGGCCGGCGTCGACACCACCATCCCGGACGGCGCCGACCCGGCCACGCTGGCGGTGTACTGCCTGATGCTCGGCGACGACGCCCTCGTCTACTCCCACCGCCTGTCGCAGTGGGCCAGCAACGCACCCGACCTCGAGGACGACATCGCGCTGGCCAACACCGCGCTCGACCTGCTCGGCCAGGCCCGGCTGCTGCTCGCGCGGGCCGCGGCGGCGGACGCCTCCGTGGTGCCGGCCATGCCGGAGGGCTCGCCCGTTCCCGCCGAGGACGCGCTCGCGTTCTTCCGCGACGAGCCGGCGTTCCGCAACCTGCGCTTCGTCGAGCCGGAGAACGGCGACTTCGCGGTCACGATCGCGCGCCTGCTCGTCTTCGCGACGTACCGTCTCGCGCTGCTGGAGCGCCTCGTCGCCTCCGCCGACCCGGTGCTGTCGGCGATCGCCGCGAAGGGCGTGAAGGAGGTCGCCTACCACCGCACGTACGCCGGCCGGTGGTTCGTGACGCTCGCGCAGGGGACCGACGAGTCGCGCCGCCGCCTGGAGGCCGCACTGCCGGTGGTCTGGCGCCATCACGACGAGCTGTTCGCCACCCACCCGGTCGAGGCGGACGCCGCCGTGCAGGGTGTCGGGGTCGACCCCGCACAGCTCGCCGGCGAGGTCGGCGCCGTCCTCGACCAGGTGCTCGCCACCGCGGGGGTGGACCGGCCCGAGGTGCCCTCCGCCGGTCCGGTCGCCGGCGGACGCGGCCGCGACGGCCGGCACACCGAGCACCTGTCGCGGATGCTCGCCGAGATGCAGTCCGTCGCCCGCGCGCACCCCCTGGGGCAGTGGTGAGCGCGGCGGTGCTGGACGCCCGCAGCGTCGCGGCCCGGGTGACGGACCCGGAGATGCCGATGCTGACGTTGGAGGACCTGGGCGTCCTGCGCGACGTCGTCGCGGACGACGGACGCGTGGTCGTGACCATCACCCCGACGTACTCGGGGTGCCCGGCGATGGCGACCATGCGTGACGACCTTGAGCACCGTCTGCTCGACGCCGGGTACGACGACGTCGAGGTCAGGGTCAGCCTGACCCCGGCGTGGTCGAGCGACTGGATCACCGACGCCGGACGGCGGGCGCTCGCCGAGCACGGCATCTCCCCGCCCGGCGCCGCCCCCGCGGGCGGCCCGATCGCGCTGGACCTGCTGCCCACCCGCCGCGCCGTCCGCTGCCCGCGGTGCGCCAGCGACGACGTCCGTCTCGTCTCGGAGTTCGGCGCCACCGCCTGCAAGGCGATCTACGCCTGCCGGGAGTGCCTCGAGCCGTTCGACCACGTGAAGGAGATCTGATGCGCTCGGCGTTCCACGAGCTCACCGTTGCCGAGGTCGAGCGCCTCACCGACGACGCGGTCGCCGTCACCTTCGACGTCCCGGACGACCTGCGCGGGGAGTTCGACTTCGCCGCCGGGCAGTCGCTGACGCTGCGCCGGCGGATCGACGGCACCGAGCACCGCCGCAGCTACTCCATCTGCGCCCCCGCCGGGGCGCGGCCGCGGGTCGGCGTACGGGAGATCCCCGACGGGTTGTTCTCGACCTGGCTGTCGCGCGAGGTGCGCCCCGGCGACGTCGTCGAGGTGCAGACCCCGACCGGCAGCTTCCGGGCCGACCCCACCGAGGCCGGCCGCCACCTCTGCATCGCGGCCGGGTCCGGCATCACCCCGATGCTGTCGATCGCGGCCACGGTGCTCACGAACCCGGCGTCCTCGGTGACGCTGGTCTACGGCAACCGCCGCACCGACTCGGTGATGTTCGCCGAGGAGCTCGCCGACCTGAAGGACCGTCACGGCGCCCGCCTCAACCTCGTCCACGTCATGTCGCGCGAGCCGCGCGACGTCGAGCTGTTCTCGGGTCGCCTCGACGCCGACCGGATGCGCCGGCTGCTGCCCGTCGTCGCCCCGCTCGGCGCGACGGACCACGTGTGGCTCTGCGGGCCGTTCGGGATGGTCAACGACGCCCGCGACGTGCTCGGCGAGCTCGGCGTCCCCGCCGAGAAGGTGCACGTCGAGCTCTTCTACGTCGACGAGCCGCCGCCGGAGCTCGACCGGCCCGAGCCCGAGGCGTCGGGCGAGGCCGCGCAGGTGACCATCGTGCTCGACGGCCGGACGACGACCGGCGCGATCGAGCGGTCCACGACGATCCTGGACGGCGCGGCGGCGAGTCGCAACGACGTCCCCTTCGCCTGCAAGGGCGGGGTGTGCGGCACCTGTCGGGCCAAGGTGGTCGACGGCGAGGCGGACATGCGCCGCAACTACGCGCTCGGCGACGACGAGGTCGAGGCCGGCTTCGTGCTGACCTGCCAGACCGTCCCCGTCAGCGACGCCCTCACGGTGGACTTCGACGCGTGAGCGCCGCCCACCCCGGTCCCACGCCCGACGAGGTCGCCCGCCGCAGCACCGAGGAGATGCTGCGCGGGGACGCCGCCGGCCGCGCCCTCGGCCTCGAGCACCTCGACGTCGGCCCCGGCCGCGCCGAGGTCGCGATGGTCGTGCGCCCGGACATGGTGAACGGCTGGGACATCTGCCACGGCGGCCTCATCGCCACCCTCGCCGACACCGCCTTCGCGGTCGCCTGCAACGCCGGCGGCGAGGTCACCGTCGCCGCGGGCTTCGACATCAGCTTCCTCGAGCCCGGCCGCCTCGGCGACCGCCTCGTCGCCCGCTGTCGCGAGGTCTCCCGCCGCGGCCGGTCGGGCATCTACGACGTCACCGTCGTCCGCGAGGCCGACGGCGACGGCGACGGCGTCGTCATCGCCGAGTTCCGCGGCCGCAGCCGCTCCACCGGCCGGCCGAACCCGGCGCTGGCTGAGGGATGACGGCTGCGCGCAGATTCCCAGGGTAAGTGGTCGTGCTGTCGCTTACCGTGCCGAATTCAGCACGGGAAGCGACAAGACGACCACTTACCCTGGGAAATCGACCGCCCCCGGGCCGCGCCGTCAGCCCGGCGACCGGGCCACCGCTACCGCCGCGCCAGCCCGTCGAAGACGAGCGTGGTGAGGGTGTCGGCGAGGTCGTCGCCGGTGACGGGGCCGCCGGGGCGGTACCACTCGACGAGCGAGTTGACGGTGCCGAACAGCAGGCGGCTGACGAGGTCGGGGGAGAGGTCGGAGCGCAGGGCGCCGTCGGCCACGGCCGCGGCGACGAGCGCGGTGAGGCGGTGGTCGACGTCGCGGCGGCGGGCCAGCGCGGCCTGCTCGACGGGACTGTTGCCGCGCACCCGCAGCAGGAGGGTCACCGTCGGCTGGTGGTCGACGAGCACCCGCACCGAGCGGCGGACGACGGCCCGCAGCCGCGCCTCGGCGGTGAGGTCGTCGGCGGACTCGGCCTCGCCGATCGCGGCCTCCAGGGCGTCGAGCGCGTCGTCCAGCGCCGCGCGCAGCAGCGACTCCTTGCCGTCGACGTGGTGGTAGATCGCGGACTTGGTCAGCCCCAGGTGCGCGGCGAGGTCCGACATCGACGTCGCGTCGTAGCCCTGCGCGTTGAACAGCTCCACCGACCGCTCGAGCACCGTCGCCGCGTCGTACCCGGGCCGCCCGCGACGGGCGGTGGACCCGGGGAGCCCGGTGGGGTCGGGGGTGGGGGCCGACGTCACGGGTCACAGTCTCCCAGCCCTTCCCGCGCCGGCGCGGAGGGTGCTGGGATGTCGCCATGAGCAACCACGCCGAGGTCGGGGCCGAGCACGTCGAGATCGAGAGCGCCGGGGGTGTCCGCCTCGCGGGCTACCGCTGGGCGCCGGCGACCTCCGGTGAGCCCCGCGGCATCGTCCAGCTCGTCCACGGCATGGGCGAGCACGTCGGCCGGTACGGCGAGACCGCCCGTCGTCTCGCCGCCGAGGGGTACGCCGTGTGGGCGCACGACACCCGCGGCCACGGCCGGACGGCGGTCGAGCTCGGTGGCGGGGTCGAGGCGCTGGGGAGGGTCGGGTCCGACGGGTGGCGCGAGTTCGTCCTCGACATCGGCCGGGTCGGTGCCGCCGCCCGGGAGGCGCACCCCGGGCTGCCGCTCGCCGTGGTCGCGCACAGCCTCGGCAGCTTCGCCGCCCAGCAGTACGTGCTGGACCACAGCGGCGACCTCGACGCCCTCGTCCTGTCGGGCACGGCCGCGATCGACCTGCTGGAGCCCGCGGTCGACCTCGACGCCGAGATGGACCTGAGCGGTTTCAACGGGCCCTTCGAGCCGGCGCGCACGGACTTCGACTGGCTGACCCGCGACGAGGCGGTCGTCGACGCGTACGTCGCCGACCCGTGGTGCGGCTTCAGCATCGACGCGGCCGCGGTGCGGGCGGCCTTCGAGGGCGGTCGCGCGCTCGCGGACGCCGACCGTGTGGCCGCGGTGCGCGACGACCTGCCCGTCTACGTCGTCGTCGGCGACGCGGACCCGCTCAACGCGGGCCTCGCGCTGGCCGCCCCGGTCGCCGACCGGTTCGAGGCCGCCGGGCTGTCCGACGTGACGTTCGTGGCCCACCCGGGGGCCCGGCACGAGGTGCTCAACGAGACCACCCGGGTCGAGGTGCTCGACGGTCTCGTCGCGTGGCTCGACCGGGTGCTGCCGCAGCGCTAGCAGGTCAGCGGGCCGCCACCGCCGTGTCGGCACGGTCCCGTCCCCCTCACTCCGGGGCACCTCAGGCCAGGGCGGGGTCCATGAGGTGCGCCAGTGCGTGCCGCACGGCCTCGAGGTCGTCGTCGGGGTGCTCGTCGCACCACGCGGTGGCGGCCTCCTCCACGAGGTGCTCGGCGAGGCGCCAGAGGTGCTCGTCGGCGTCCCCGTCGGGGAAGGGCCCGGCCGTCCAGGCGGGGAGCGGGGGAGCGGGCAGGCCGCTGACCTCGGCGAGGAGCTCGGCGAGGTCCCGGGCGGCGGCCAGCATCGCGAGGTCGTCACCGGCGTTGACCGGACGGGGGCTGGCCTGGACGACGACGCCGGTGAGGGTCGCCACGAGCTCGGCCGGCCACGCGGCCACGGCCACCTCGGCCCGGTCGGGACGCTCGCGGGCCGCGTCGCAGCGCGACCCGTCGTCGCGGTGCAGCACGAGGAGGTGTCGGGCGGGGCCGTTCGTGGGACGCCCCTCCACGAGGCGTCCGTGGTCGCACCGGGCCGTCGCCGCGCAGTCGCGGCAGACGGTCCGGGGGTGCTCCGGGGACCACTCCGCGAGACCCCGGCACACCGGGCAGGGGTGCAGGGGCGGGTCGGACGGTGGCACCCGCCGCAGCGCCTCCGCCTCCTCGAGGTGGGCGACCGCCTGCGGCACGGTCGGCGCCCGCAGCGGGTGGAAGGCCCGCAGGCCGGCCAGCACCCACTCGGCGCCGGGCAGCTGCGCCGGCCCCACACCGGGGCGCTGGTCGGCCGGCACCGCGGCCACCCGGCGCACGCCGAGCCGCAGGGCGGCCAGCGCGGCGCGCTGGTGGGGCCCGAGGTGCTTGGGCGGGACCGGGGCGGGGTCGCGGATCGATCGCTCCCACACCTGGAGCACGACCTCGCGGCGGGCCGCCTCGTCACCCGGGTCGATGCGGATGCTGTGGGAGCCGTCGCGCCCGGCGAGCAGCAGCAACGGACCGAAGCGGAAGGCGAAGCCGCCGTCCGGGTCGTCGGCGTAGCCGTCGACGACGACCTCGGACACCTCGGACGCGGCCACGCCGCGCTGCTCGGCGACCGCGAGCGCCCAGGCGCGGGCCCCGGCGCGGGTGAGCGGCTGCTCGGGGCCGTCGGTGGCGGTCGGTCCCACTACTCCAGGCCCAGCAGCTCGGGGCTGCGCTGACGCATCTCGACCTTCCGGACCTTGCCCGTCACCGTCATCGGGAACTCGTCCACGACCACGACGTGGCGGGGGATCTTGAAGTGCGCGAGCTTGTCGGCGCAGTACTCGCGCACCGCCTGCGCGGTGAGCGGCTCCGCGCCGGAACGCATCCGCACCCAGGCGCACAGCTCCTCGCCGTACCTCTCGTCGGGGATGCCGACGACCTGCACGTCCTCGATGTCGGGGTGGCCGTAGAGGAACTCCTCGATCTCGCGCGGGTAGATGTTCTCCCCGCCGCGGATGACCATGTCCTTGATGCGGCCGACGATGTTGCAGTAGCCGTCCTCGCGCATGACCGCCAGGTCGCCGGTGTGCATCCAGCCGTCGGCGTCCAGCACCTCGTCGGTCTTCTCCTGGTCCTCCCAGTAACCGAGCATGACGCTGTAGCCCTTGGTGCAGTACTCGCCGGTCTCGCCCCGCTCGACGGTGGCGCCGGTGGCCGGGTCGACGACCTTGATCTCGAGGTGCGGGTGGACCCGGCCGATGGTCGACGTCCGGCGGTCCAGGTCGTCGCTCATCAGGGTCTGGCACGACACGGGTGACGTCTCGGTCATGCCGTAGGCGATCGAGACCTGGTCCATGTGCATGTCCTCGATGCAGCGCTTCATGACCTCCACCGGGCAGATCGAGCCGGCCATGATCCCGGTGCGCAGGCTCGTGAGGTCGAAGGACGCGAAGTCCGGGTGGTTCTGCATGGCGATGAACATCGTCGGGACGCCGTACAGGGCGGTGCAGCGCTCGTCCTGCACGGTCCGCAGCACCGTCGCCGGGTCGAAGGCGGGGCCCGGGATGACCATCGTCGAGCCGTGGGTGACGCACCCGAGGTTCGCCATCACCATGCCGAAGCAGTGGTAGAAGGGCACCGGGATGCAGAGCCGGTCGGCTGCCGTGAGCTCGATGGTCTCGGTCACGAAGTGGCCGTTGTTGAGGATGTTGCGGTGGCTCAGCGTGGCGCCCTTGGGTCGCCCGGTGGTCCCGCTCGTGTACTGGATGTTGATGGGGTCGTTGGCCCGGAGGTCGTGCGCGACGCGGCTGACCGCGTCCGCGGGGAGCCCGGCGCCCTCCTCGAGCAGCTCGCCCCAGTCGTCGGTGTCCAGCAGGACGACGCTCCGCAGCGAGGGCACGTCCTCGCGGACCTCGCCGATCATCGCCGCGTAGTCGCTGCTCCTGAACGACGACGCGGAGACCAGCAGGCTCACGCCCGACTTGTCGAGGGCGTAGGTGAGCTCGTGGGTCCGGTACGCCGGGTTGATCGTCACCAGGACCGCGCCGATGCGGGCGGTGGCGAGCTGGGTGATGGTCCACTCGGCGCAGTTGGGCGCCCAGATGCCGACCCGGTCGCCGGTGCGGACGCCGCGGGCCAGCAGGCCGCGGGCGAACGCCTCGACGTCGGCGGCGAGCTCGCCCCACGTCCAGCGGCGGTCCGTGGCCGCCTCGACCAGGGCCTCGGTGTCGGCGTGCTCGGCGACCGTGCGGGCGAACCGCTCGCCGATGGTGTCCTCGAGCAGCGGGACCTCGGTGGGTCCGACGTCGTACGACTCCACGTGACCTCCTCGTCGTGGGACGGCTGCCTACAGCCAACCGTCAACGCCGGGGTCGGGGCAATGCCCGACCGGGCAGGTCGTGTCGTGGCCGACGTCCTAGAGGACGACCTCGCCGTACATCTCGCCGAGGGGGTCGGCGATGAGCTCGATGCGCGCGCCGTCGGGGTCGGTGAAGTACACCGACGTGCCCGAGTGGACGACGTGCTCGACGCCCTCGGCCCGGAAACGCTCGACGATGGCCTCCCACCGGGAGGGCTCCATCGAGATCGCGACGTGGTGCAGACCGCCCAGCACCTCGGCGTACGGGCCGAGGTCGAGGCCGGGGAAGTCGAAGAAGGCCAGGAGGTTGTCGTGGCCGATGTCGAAGAAGAAGTGGGTCGAGCCCGGGTAGTCCCGGTTCTCGATGACCTCGGTCAGCGGGAAGCCGAGCAGGTCCTGGTAGAAGCGGACGGTGCGCTCGACGTCGCCGCTGACGAGGGCGGTGTGGTGCAGCCCCCGGGCGGTCGAGGCGGGCCGGTCGCCGGGCTCACGCAGGTGCGTGGCCCGGATCCGGTCGCGCTCGACCGCCACGGCGTCGAGGTCCACGGTGGTGGCGGCGGTGTCCTGCTGCTCGGTCACGATGGCTCCTCGGTCCTCGGGGTCTGCGGGGTGGTGCGACGTACGGGTCGGTGCTCAGGCGGTCTTGATCGCGGAGATCTCGAACTCGAGGTCGATCTTCTCGCTCACGAGGACGCCGCCGGTCTCGAGGGGGGCGTTCCAGGTGACGCCGTAGTCCTTGCGGTTGATCTTGACGGAGCCCTCGAAGCCGACGCGCTGGTTGCCGAACGGGTCGGTGGCGCCGCCCTCGAACTCGAAGGGGACGGTGACGGAGTTCGTCGTGCCCTTGATGGTGAGGTCGCCGGTGATGTCCAGGCTGGTCGGGCCGGTCTGGGTCACGCCGGTGGAGACGAAGGTGATGGTCGGGTACTCGTCCATCGCCAGGAAGTCGTTGCTGCGCAGGTGGCCGTCGCGCTGCTCGTTGCGGGTGTCGATGCTCGCGGCCTGGATGGTGACCTCGACGCGGGCGTCCGAGAGGTCGGAGCCGACGGTGGCGGTGCCGGCGACGTCGTTGAAGGCGCCGCGGACCTTGGTGACCATGGCGTGGCGGGCGACGAAGCCGACGCGGCTGTGCGAGGCGTCGATCTCGTAGGTGCCGGACAGGTCGGCGACGGTGGCGGTGCTGGCGGACTCGGTCATGGGGTACTCCTTGGTGGGTGGTTTGGTGATGTGTCAACCATCCTGCCGAACAGATGATGATGCGTCAACTATTCCAGTAGGATGGACCCCATGACCGACGGACCGTGGCTCGACGAGCGCCAGCAGCAGGTGTGGCGACGCTGGCTCGCGGTCGAGACGCTGCTGCCGGCGGCCCTGCACCGCGAGCTGCAGGCGGACGCCGGTCTCTCGCTGCAGGACTTCGCCGTCCTGGTGCAGCTCACCGAGCACACCGACGGCCGGCTGCGGGTCACCGACCTCGCCCGGCTGCTCACGTGGGAGAAGAGCCGCGCCTCGCACCACCTGACCCGGATGGAGGCGCGCGGGCTGGTCGAGCGCCGCGCGTGCCCGGAGGACGGGCGCGGCTCGTTCGTGGGCGTCACCGAGGCGGGTCGCCGGGCCATCGTGGCCGCCGCGCCGGGCCACGTGCGGGAGGTCCGCGCGCTGGTGTTCGACGGCCTGAGCGACACCGAGCTCGAGGTGCTCGACACGGTCCTGACCCGGGTGGTCTCGCGGCTCGAGGCCTGAGGTCGTCGCCGGCCCGTCGCCGCTACCAGCCCGGGGCGAGCACGGTGGCCCAGGCGAGCCCGGGGCCCACGGCGACCACGACCCCGGCGTAGCCGAGCAGGCGGCGGTAGTAGGCGTCGCGCTCGTCCTCCCGCACGTTGGCCAGCACCAGCGCGCCGTTGGTCGAGAACGGGCTGACGTCGACGATGGTCGAGGCGATGGCGAGGCCGACGACGAAGAGGACCGGGTCCAGGTCGCCCGCCTGCAGGAACGGCACCGCGAGGGCGATCGCGACGCTGATGATGCCGACGGACGACGCCATCGCCGAGGTGACCCCGGCCAGGTAGTAGAGCAGCAGCGCGGCCACGAGCGGGACGCCGAGGGCGATGATCCCGTCCGAGACGAACTCGACGGTGCCCGCCAGCTGCAGCACCTCGATGTAGGTGACCATCCCGGTCACGAGGACGACGACCGACCAGCTGACCGAGCCGAGGGCCTGCTTGGCCGCGCCCGGCCGCGCCAGGGCCAGGGCCGTGGCGAGGACGAGCGCGAGGGCGGTGATGTCCAGCCCGAACGCCGTCGTCCCGACGGCGAGCACGAGCAGCGCCCCCAGCGTGAGGAGCTGGTACGGCGTCGCGCGGGCCGAGGCGCGCGCCTCGTCGTCGTCCACGCGACCCGTGGCCCGCCAGCCGCCGCGCACGCCGTACAGCACCGCGGCGACGGCGACGTTGAAGACCAGCGGGACGAGGAACAAGGCGAGCGGCGAGAACGGGACGTCGTCGCCGAGGAACCCGGCGATCGTCACGCCGTACACGCTGATGGGGCTGAACGCCCCGGCCAGCGCGCCGTGCACGACCATCATCCCGGTCATGAGCTGGTCGAGCCCGTAGCGCCGGGCGAAGGGCAGGGCGAGCGGCGCGACGATGGCCACGGCGAACAGCGCCCCGAGCGCGATGAGCACGGCCGCCAGCAGGAAGAACACCCAGGGTGCGAGGGCGACCCGGCCGCGGCAGGCCCGCAGGATCCAGGTGACGAGCACCTCGATGCTGCCGTTGTGCTGGGCGAACCCGAACAGCAGCGTGAGCGCCACCAGCACGAGGAACAGGTCGCCGGGGAAGAGCGCGACGACGTCCTCCGCCGTGAGCCCGAGGGAGAGCTGCGCGACGGCGTAGGCCGCGGTGAAGCCGAGGACGCCGAGGTTCACGGAGCGGACGGTGCCGACCACGAAGACGACGAGCAGGACGATGATCGAGACGACCTCCGGGCTCATCCGAGCCAACCTAGGTCGCGGGGTGACGGACGTCACCACGGGTGTCCACGATGGGGGAACGCATGTCCGAGGGGCCCAACGCCGACCGGGTGCTCGACCGGCTCTGGATCGGCGGCGACCTGCCGGTGGAGGACGAGGGGATGGCGAGGGGCCAGCTCGACGCGCTGTACGACGCGGGGGTGCGGCAGATCGTCGACTGCCGCATCGAGTGGGACGACTCGTCCTGGGTGCTCGCGGAGCACCCCGACCTCGACTACCGGTGGCTCGGGGTCGACGACGCGGGGCAGACCATGCCCGACGAGTGGTTCGAGACCGGCACGGACGCCGTCCTGGAGCACCTCGAGGGCGGCGGCACCTCGCTCGTGCACTGCCACATGGGCATCAACCGGGGACCCTCGATGGGCTTCGCGGTGATGCTCCGGCTCGGGTGGGACCCCGTCGAGGCCCTCGAGCGCATCGTCGAGCGCCGACCCGTCGCGTACGTCGACTACGCCGAGGACGCCGTCGACTGGTGGCGGCGCCGGGAGGGCGCCGAGGAGCGCGTCCGCGCCGAGGCGGTCGCCCGGGTGCGTCGGTGGCGGGACGAGCGCGGCGTCACCATGGGCGAGCTCGTCCGGCGGACCCGCAGCACGCCGCCCGGCTCCTGAACCCGGCCCGGTTCACTCCCAGGCGGCCGCGTCCGTGAGGCAGAACGGGTGTCCGGCGGGTGACAGCAGCACGCGCCAGGTCTCGCCCGGCTGCTCCTCGGGCACCCGCGCGCCCAGCTCGACCGCGCGGGCCTCGCTCGCCGCCACGTCCTCGCAGCCGAGGTCGAGGTGGAACTGCTTCGTGCCGCGGGGGTTCGGCCAGGCGGGCGCCTCGTGGTCCTCGACGCGGCCCAGGCCGAGGGCGGGTGCGCCGGCGCGCGTGAGCATCGCGTACTCGTCCTCGACGACCGCGACGTCCCAGCCCAGCAGGCCGGCCCAGAACGCCGCCTCCGCGCGCACGTCCGCGCAGTCGAGGGTCATCATCTTCAGCTCGGTGGTGGTCATGCCACGAGGCTCCTACGATCCCGAGGTGGTCGATAGGACGAATGCGACCAGCACGACCGCGGGCATCCTCCGCCCGGCGGAGCTCCTCCGGCACGCGTCGCTGGAGAGGGTGGCGTCGGGCGCTGCGCTCGGGGCGTACGTCGAGAACCACTGGTGCTTGCGCTGGGACCTGCCCGAGGGGAGGTCCTTCACCAGCCGCACGCTGCCGCACCCGGCGTGCACCCTCAGACTCGAGCTGGGCCAGCCCCGCGCCGGTGTGGGCGAGGACCGGCTCGTCGTCACCGGGGTCGTCACGCGTCGCTTCGACATCACGCTGACCGGGCGCGGGTGGGTGCTGGGCACGAAGTTCCGTCCCGGGGGCCTCGCCGCCCTGGCCGGCGCCCGGGCCCGCGACTGGACGGACCGCACGCTGCCGGCGGCGCAGGTGCTGCCCGCGGCGGTGCTCGCCCCGGTGCGCGGCCTCACCGCGGACGTGTCGCCCGCCGACGCGGCGGCCGTCGCGGACGACGCGCTCTCCGGGATCCTGCCGGAGCGGGCGGACCCGGTGTACGCGTCGCTGCTCGGGCTGGTGACCACGATGCTCGCCGACCGCGACCTGCAGCGCGTGACCCAGCTCGAGCAGCTGACCGGATGGTCGCGGCGCCGCCTGGAGCGGTCGTTCGCGACGTACGTCGGCGCCACCCCGAAGTGGGTGCTGGCGCGCTACCGCATGCACGACGTCGTGGCCGCGCTCGACGCGGGGTACGACGGGTCCCTGGCCGATCTGGCGGCGTCCTCCGGGTGGTACGACCAGGCGCACTTCGGTCGGGAGTTCACGGCCCTGGTCGGGCTGCCGCCCTCGGAGTACCGAGCCCACGCACGCGAACGGCGCAGCGGATCCACAGGTTCGCCACAGCAACGTGCGTGATCCTGTGCGGATGAGCGACCTCACACAGCCCGACCTCGTGCGGTCCGACGGGTCGCCCCTGCGCGTCCTGGTCGTGGACGACGAGCCCAACATCGCCGAGCTGCTCAAGATGGCCCTGCGGTACGAGGGGTGGGACGTCAGCGTGGCCCACACCGGCGGCAACGCGGTCAGCACGGCGAAGGACGTCCACCCGGACGTCGTCGTCCTCGACTGGATGCTGCCGGACCTGGACGGTCCCGAGGTGCTGCGGCGCATGCGCGCCACGGACGACGACGTGCCCGTGCTGTTCCTCACCGCCCGCGACGCCGTGGAGGACCGCATCGCCGGCCTGACCGTCGGCGGCGACGACTACGTGACGAAGCCGTTCTCCCTCGAGGAGGTCGTGGCGCGGCTGCGGGCCCTCGTGCGCCGCTCCGGAGCGCGTCGGGCGACCGCCCGGTCCGTGCTCACCGTCGGTGACCTGACCATGGACGAGGACAGCCGCGAGGTCGCCCGCGGCGGCGACGAGATCCTGCTGACCCCGACCGAGTTCGAGCTGCTGCGCTACCTCATGCGCAACCCGCGGCGCGTGCTCAGCAAGGCGCAGATCCTCGACCGCGTCTGGAACTACGACTTCGGCGGCCAGGCCAACGTGGTGGAGCTCTACATCTCCTACCTCCGCAAGAAGGTGGACGCCGGCCGCCCGCCGATGATCCACACCATGCGCGGCGCGGGCTACGTGCTGCGTCCCGCGGGCTGAGGTACGACGTCCTGGTGGCCCCCGTGCTCCGTCGACCCGTCTCGCTCACCGCGCGCCTCGTCCTGACGGTGGTCGCGCTGACCGTCGTCGTCACCGTCGTGGCCGGCGGGGTGACGAGCGTGGCCGTCGGACGGTTCCTGCACGACCGGCTCGACAACGAGGTGCGCGCGGAGCTGGCCCGCGTCACGCTGAGCCCGGACGGGTCACGGCTCAGCCCCGGCGACGGCGACGGCGACGAGCTCGGGCCGCCCCCCGGTCAGCCGGTCGGCACCGTGACGGCCCAGCTGCCCGGCGACGCCAGCGGCGGGGAGGGCTCCGTGCTCCTCCAGCGGGACCCTGGGGAGGCCGCCAACGTCCCGCTGTCCGAGGCCGACCTCGCCGTGCTCGCGCGCGTCCCCGACGACGGCGACCTGCACGACGTCGACCTCCCCGTCCTCGGGGAGTACCGGGTCGCGGCCGTCCCGGCCGAGAGCGGGGACGCCGCCAGCTTCGTGACGGGGCTGCCCACCGAGCCGGTCCACGAGGTGGTCAGGACCATGGTCCTGTGGGAGCTGCTGCTCCTGGTGCTCAGCGCGGTCGCGGCCTGGCTCGGCGGACGCTTCCTCGTCCGCCGTCAGCTCCGCCCGCTGCGCGAGGTCGCCGCGACCGCGGACGACGTCGCCCGCCTGCCGCTGGCGACGGACGAGGTCGACCTCCACGACCGCGTCCCCGGGCACCTCCGCGACGAGCGCACCGAGGTCGGCCGCGTCGGCGACGCCCTCGCGAACCTGCTCAGCCACGTCGGGACGTCGTTCGCCGCCCGCCGGCGGGTGGAGGAGCAGATCCGCCGCTTCGTCGCCGACGCCTCCCACGAGCTGCGCACCCCCCTCACGACCATCGGCGGCTACGTGCAGCTCGCCCGGCGCCGTCCCGACGACCGCGAGGCCACCGCGACGGCGCTGACCAAGGTGGAGGAGGAGTCGGCACGGATGACGGCGCTGGTCGAGGACCTCCTGCTGCTGGCCCGCCTCGACTCCGGGCGCCCGCTGGAGCGGCGCGAGGTCGACGTCACGAAGCTGATGCTGGAGGCCGTCGCCGACGCGCGCGTGGTCGGGGCCGACCACCGGTGGCGGCTCGACGTCCCGGACGACGCGCTCGTCGTGGTCGGTGACCCCCTGCGGCTGCACCAGGTGGTGACGAACCTGCTGACCAACGCGCGCAAGTACACCCCCGCCGGCTCGACCGTCACGGCCCGCGCCGCGCAGCGCGACGGCGCCGTCGTCCTCGCCGTCCACGACGACGGGCCCGGCTTCGACGACGACGCGGCGGCGCACGCGTTCGAGCGGTTCGCCCGGGGCGACCCGGCCCGGGTCCGGGCCGGCGGCGTCGGCCTCGGGCTCGCCCTCGTCGAGGCCATCGTCGTCGCCCACGGCGGTGCCGCCCACCTCGAGAGCCGCCCGGGCGACACCACCGTTTCGGTCACCCTGCCGGTGGGCGTCAGCGTCCCAGGTCCGGCCACTACGGTGGACGCATGAGCGAAGACCAGCTGCAGCCGGAGGACACCCTGGACGACCGCGGGGTCGACGACGTCCTCGACGAGGGCATCTCGCCCCCGGAGGCCTACCGCGGCGTCACCGCGAAGGGCACCACCACCGCCGAGCAGATCGAGGGCGAGACCATCGACGACCGGATCTCCCAGGAGGAGCCGGACGCGTGGGAGGCCAGCGAGGTCGACGAGGAGACGGAGGCCGCCGACTCGTCGGGCGTGGTCGACGGCGCCGTCGCCGGCGAGGTCGGCGAGGAGCGCACGGGTCGGCTCGGCGAGGACGTCGACGACCAGGGCAGCATGACGGCCGAGGACGAGGGCATCGACGGCGCCGGCGCGTCCGCCGAGGAGGCCGCGATGCACACCATCGAGGACGACTGAGGTCTCCTCGGTCCCACGGTCACCGAGGCCCGCGTCGAGCGCTCAGCGCACGGCGCGGGCCTCGACCGTGAACGGGCGCCCGCCGTCGCGACCGCGGCCCGAGGCGTTCACGAGGGTCACGGTCACCTGCCGCACCCGGGCGGACGCCAGGTCGGTGCGCAGGGTCGCCGTCCCGGCGGGACCGGTGAGGGGGACGTAGCGACGCTCGACGGTCCCGTCCGTGCGGTGGGTCAGCAGCGTGACCGCCGGCTTCGCCGCGCCGGCGGGTCCGTCGACCCGCAGGCGCAACCGGGCGGCGGTGCCGAGACCGCGGGAGCGCAGGGCGATCGTCGTCGAGGCCAGGTGCGCCGGTCGCACGGTGGTGCGGAAGTCGCGCGACGACCCGCGCAGGGTGGCCGTGGTGGCGACGGGCGCGGCCAGGCCCCACTCGCCGCCCTCGGGGTAGTAGGGGCTCGACCCGGGGTCGAGGTTGTCGGCGGCGAACCGCGTGTAGGCCTCACGGAAGTCGCCGCCGCGGGCGGCCAGCACCCGCCGCAGCGCGGGGAGGCCCGCGAGGCCGCCCCCGCCGGTGGCCGGCGCCGCGGCCCGCTCGAACGTCTCCCGGACCACGTCGTCGCCGTACCGGGTCGTGAGGTGCTCGAAGAACGCCCAGTTGCCGTACGCCGCCTCGAAGGCGCGCAGCGAGAGCCGCGGACGCCGGACCTGGCCGTCACCGAGGAACTGCCGGTTGTCGTCGACGTCGTCGGCGTACCGCTCCTCGACCCACGTCGCGGTGGCCTCGAGCAGCCAGCTCGCCTCGCCGGCGTCGTAGCCGAACTGCACGGCGTGGAGGAACTCGTGCGCCGCGGTGACGCGCAGGTTGTCGTCGGGCGTCTGCCGGTTGCCGTACTCGCGGACGTCGTAGTCGTTGTCCAGCACGCAGTACGCCGGCCGCACCCGCGGCTGGTCGCCCGTGGCGCGCTCCGGGGCGCAGTAGCCGTAGAGGCCGGCGCCGCCGATGTCGGCGAGGTAGACGTCGAAGCGGCGGTCGCCGCCCTTCGCCGCCGTCCCCGCGTCGGGGACGGGCGGGCGGAAGCCGAGGGCGTCGACGTGGTGGGTCCGGACGTCGCCCACGACTTCGAGGGCACGGGCCGCGAACGCCTCGGTGGCGGCGTCGCTCGTGGTCGTCACGTGGTGCACGCAGACGTGCTCGTCGCAGGACCGCTCGACGTCGCGGGTCCGGTAGCCGCCACCGAGGTCCGCCGCGGCGCCGTCGGTGGGGCGGGCGAGCAGGCTCCGCGCCCGGCTGCGGTCGGTGCCGCTGAGGTCGTCGACCACGAGGGCCAGGTCGAGCAGGGCGAGGCTCGCCTCGGTCGCGGCCGGGTCGCCGGGCTCCGTCAGGGCCTCCTCGGCGGCGTCCAGGACGGCACCGGGGTCGACCGGCGTCCCGCCGGCCGGAGTGCCGGCCGGGCTGCCGGTCGGACTGCCGGTCGGACTGCCGGTCGGACTGCCGGTCGGACTGCTGGGCGACGGTCCTGCGGCCGCGGCGGGGCCGGGCGCGCCCAGCCCGCCCAGCGCGATCGCCGCGGCGACGAGCGGGGCCAGTGCGACGGTGAGGAGCCGGGTGGTGGAGCCGGGGGCGGGGCGACGAGGGCGCAGCACGAGGGGCCTTCCGAGAGCCGGGCACGGCGGGGGATCGGGCGCGGCGGGTGGCGGGACGGGCGGGTTCAGCGTACGGCGCGGACCGTGGCGGACAGCTCCTGGCCGTCGTACCGCGGGCGACCGGCGCAGGCGTACGGCTGGCCCTTCCAGCAGTCGTAGCGCGCGGAGGCGTTGACGAGCGTGACGGTGACCTTCTCGACCCGGGCGGGGCCGAACGGCACCTGGACCTTGCCGCTCCTGTTGCCGCCGATCTTTACCGGTCGGGCCTGCACCCGGCCGTCCGCGAGGTGGATGATCACCCGCGCCGCCGTGCGCACCGGGGAGCCGGGCGTGCGGACCTTCACCCGCAGCACCCGGGGCCGCTTGCGGGGCGCCGCCTTGGGGATGATCGCGATGCTGCGGCTCGACAGGTGCGGGAGCGTGGCGGTGAAGCTCGTCGTCCCGCCCGCGCGCAGGCGCCGGGTCGAGGCCACCGGGGCGGGGGTGTACGCCGCCCCCTCCCGGTAGGCGCGGCCGGGCGTGAGGTTGCCGGCCGAGTAGACCGCGAGGAACGAGCGCAGCGAGCTGCCCTGCTCCGACAGGAAGCGGCTGAGCGCCTGCACGGAGTACTCGTCGGGCTCGCCGCGACCGGCGGCGACCCACTCCCAGAGACGCCGGACGGCGTCGACGCCGTACGTGTCGGCGAGGCGCTCGAAGAACAGCCAGTTGCCGTAGTGCGCCAGGCCCTCGGTGTCGAAGGCGTCGAGGGCCGTGCCCGGCCGGCCGAGCTGGCCCTGGGGCAGGTACTGACGGTTGTCGTCCGCGCCGGGCGCGAACTGCTCCTCCATCCAGACCGCCGTGGCCTCCATGAACCAGCGGTCCTCGCCGACGTCGTAGTCGAACTGCACGGCGTGGAAGAACTCGTGGGCCGCGGTGACTGCGAGGTTGCGTCCGGGGGGACCGTCGAACTCGGCGAAGTCGTTGTCGAGGACGCAGTAGCCCGACGCGCGGCGCTCCTGGCCGGGTCGGCCCTTCTCGGGGCTGCAGTAGCCGTAGTAGCCCTGCGCGCCGATGTCGGCCAGGTAGACGTCGAAGCGGCTGCGGCCACCGGGGGAGCCGCCGCGGTCCCCGTCGGGGGCGGGCGGGCGGTAGCCGAGCTCGTCCACGTGGTGCGCCCACACCCGGGCCATCACCGTGCGCACCCGTCGTACCCAGGCGAGGTCGGGGGGCGCGTCGGGTCCGTCGGTGACGTGGTGGACGCAGATCCGGGCGCCGCACAGCGGCTCGGCCTCGGGCCGGTCGTAGCCGTCGCCGTACGTGTCGCGGGCGCGGTCGGTCGGCCGGGCCAGCAGGGAGTCGGCGATCTCGCGCTGCTCCGCGTCGAGCCGCGGGTACGCCGTGAACAGCTCGGCGAGGGTCAGGGTCGGGGCGTCGACGCGCTCGCGCGGCGCGCCCTCGACCGCCGTCCGGGCCCGTCGGAGCACGTCGTCGCCGTCGGCGTCCGCGATGGCGGTGAGGCCCTCGAGCAGCTCCGGCAGCGGGGTGGCGGTGCGCGGGCCGGGGTCCTGGGCGGGGCCGGCCGCCGAGGCCGCCCCCAGCAGCGGACCCGTCGAGAGGCCCGCGGCGAGGGCCGTCGTGAGCAGGCAGGCCAGGAGCAGCGCCGGCAGGGCACGGGTCTGCTGCACGGTGCTCGCTCTCGTCGGGGGAGGACGATCGGAGCCGTCCCGGGGCTGCCCGTCGAGAGTAGGGGCCCCGGACGCGTGTGGCGTGTGTGACGCGCGGGGCGCGAGGGATCCGGCGAGGGGGCCCGCCGGAGGGTGTGTCAGCCGGTGGAGGAGATCTTCTCGATCAGCGCGGTGGTCGAGATGGCCGGCGTCCGGGTCAGGTAGACGACCTCGCAGACGTCCTCGAACTCGTCGAACCGGCCGGCCCAGTCGTCGCCCATCACGAGGACGTCGGCCGAGTGCTCGAGGATGTAGTCGCGCTTCTGCTCGAGGCTCTCCTCGACGAAGACCGCCGAGACCGGCTTGAGCGCGGCGACGATCTCGAGCCGCTCCTCCTGGCTGAAGACGGGCTCGCGTCCCTTCTTGCGGAGGTTGAGCGCGTCGGCCGAGACACCCACCACCAGGCGGTCGCCGAGGGCGGCGGCGCGCTCGATCACCCGGAGGTGGCCGACGTGGAACACGTCGAAGGTCCCGAAGGTGATGACCGTGCGCGACATGCCCGGGATTCTGGCACGGGCCCAGGTGCGATCATCGGCGGCGATGAGCACACCGACCCTCGCCCCCATGGTGCAGGCCGATCCGGCGGCCGACGAGCTCCGACGCCGCGGTCTGCGCCGCATGCGCACGGTGGCCACCTCCCTGTTGGTCCTCGCCGCCGTCGTGTACGTCGCGACGCTGGGCCAGGGCGGCTTCCTCGGCTTCGTCAACGCCGGCGCCGAGGCTTCGATGGTGGGCGCGATCGCGGACTGGTTCGCGGTCACCGCCCTCTTCAAGCACCCGCTGGGGCTGCCGGTCCCGCACACCGCGCTGATCCCGCGCCGCAAGGACGACCTGGGCAAGGGGCTGCAGGAGTTCGTGGGGGAGAACTTCCTCGCCGAGGCCGTCGTCCGCGAGCAGGTGACGAACGCCGAGCCGTCCCGGCGTGTCGGCACCTGGCTCTCCGAGCCGGCCAACGCGCGGCGTGTCGTCGACGAGGCGGTCGAGGTCGCGACGATCGCGCTGTCGAAGGTCCGCGACGACCAGATCGCGGACCTCGTCGAGGGCGCCGTCCTCCCGCGCTTCCGGGAGGAGCGGGTCGCACCGCTCGCCGGGTCGCTGCTCGCTGAGGTCGTCCGGGACCGCGTGCACCACGGGCTCGTGGACCTGACGCTGAACGAGATCCACCGCTGGCTCAGCGAGAACCCCGACCGGTTCGCGGAGATCGTGGGCTCCCGGGCGCCCTGGTGGGCGCCGCAAGCGCTCAACGAGGCGGTCACCGGGCGTCTGCACACCGAGGCGATGCGGTGGCTGACCGACATCCGCGACGACCCGTACCACGAGGCCCGGGCGGCGCTGGACTCCATGCTGGAGCAGCTCGCCCAGGACCTGCTGTTCGACCCGGCCACCCAGGAGCGTGCCGAGCGGCTGAAGGAGCGGGTGCTCGAGCACCCGCAGGTGCTCGCCACCGCCGTGTCGCTGTGGCAGGCGTTCCGGCGGGCGCTGCTCACCTCGCTGCGCGAGCCGGACGGCGAGGTCCACCGTCGGCTGCTGCGCGAGCTGACGGCCTTCGCGGAGCGCCTCGTGACCGAGGCCGACCTGCGCTCCCGCCTCGACGGCCGGGTCGCGGACGCCGCCGTCTTCGTCGTCAGTCGCTACGGCGAGGAGGTCACCGCCGTCATCAGCCGCACCATCCAGCGGTGGGACGGCAAGGAGGCCTCCCGCCGCATCGAGCTCCACGTCGGGCGGGACCTGCAGTTCATCCGCATCAACGGAACCGTCGTCGGTGGCCTCGTCGGCGTCGTCATCCACGCCTTCGCCGTCCTCATCGGCTAGCCAGCCGCCACGGCCGGGCTCGCGAGGCCGCGACCGAGCGGTGTCGAGTCGGCACATCTGCGCAGGCTCGGGGCGTCGAGTCGGCACGTCTGCGCAGCCTGGGGGTGTCGAGTCGGCACGTCTGCGCAGGCTGGGGGTGTCGAGTCGGCACGTCTGCGCAGGCTGGGGGTGTCGAGTCGGCACGTCTGCGCAGGCAGACGCCACGTCGGCCGGGATCGGGACGACCGTCCAGCCGTCGCAGTGCCCGGAGCGAGGCGTCATCCACAGTCCCGGCGGCGGACGGGAGTAGTCGCCTGACGATCAGTCGTCCGGGAGGGATCGCGACGACCGTCCCGCAGGGGAGTACGTCGATGGCACGGCCCAGGTGTGGACGAGCTGCGCAGACGTGCCGACTCGAGCCTCGTGGGCTGCGCAGACGTGCCGACTCGGCTACTCGGGGGAGGCCGCCACGACGGCGGAGCGATCGTCGAGGGAGACGACGTCGCCCACGGCCAGCAGCCGCCCGCGCTGGATCTCGGGGTGGCCGTTGACCGTGACCAGGCCCTCGGCGACGGCGGCCTTCGCCTCGGCGCCGGAGTCGACGAGGTCGGCGAGCTTGAGGAACTGCCCGAGCCTGATCGAGCCCGACACGGGCACCTCGACGGGCTCCTGCCCGGGCACGGGCGGGGTCAGCGGACCGACACCAGGTCGACGACGAAGATGAGGGTCTCGCCGGGCTTGATGACGCCGCCGGCGCCGCGGTCGCCGTACCCCAGGTGCGGGGGGATGACGAGCTGGCGGCGGCCGCCGACCTTCATGCCGGGCACTCCCTGGTCCCAGCCCGCGATGACCTGCCCCACGCCGATGCGGACGTCGAGGGGCTGTCCGCGGTCCCAGGAGGCGTCGAACTGCTCGCCGGTGGAGTGCGCGACACCGACGTAGTGCATCGACACCTGCGAGCCAGCGGTGGCCTCCGGGCCGTCTCCGACGACGAGGTCGGTGACCTCGAGGTCGCTCGGCGGGTCGAAGTCGGGGAAGTCGATCTCGGGACGCTCAGCCATGCCCCGAGCCTACGAGGTGGCGGTCCGCGGCCGGGGCCCGGCGGGGGTCAGGACTGGCGCAGGTAGCTGTCGAGCTGGTCCCGCTCGAACTCGAGCTGGCCGATCCGGCTCTTGACCACGTCACCGATGCTGATGATCCCGACGAGCGACCCGCCGTCCAGGACGGGCACGTGACGGACGCGGTACTCCGTCATCGTCGCCATGACCTCGTCCACGGAGTCGGAGGCGCCGCAGGTCTGCACCGTCGAGGTCATGATCGCGGAGACCGGCCCGTCGAGGACCCCCGCGCCGTCCCGGAGCCGCCGGACGACGTCCCGCTCGCTGACGATGCCCGCGACCGGGCCGGTGTCGCTGTCGCGCACGACCACCGCACCGATGTTGTGCGCGGCCAGGAGCTCGACGAGGTCGCGCACCGCGGCGTCCGCGGTGATGGTGACCACCGTCCGCCGCGCGCCGCTCGCCTGGGCGTCGAGCACCTCGTGGATCCGCATCCGGGCCTCCTCCGTCGACGTCCGACGCGTCAGGCGTCGAGTGGGCGACAAGGTAACCCCGGGGCGGGTCCCTGACCAGGGTGAGAGCCCGGGCCTGCTCAGTCCTCGGTGCGGGGGCGGCGACGCAGGTGGGACACCGACCCGGGTCCGAAGGCGCGGACGTCCGGGTCGCCGTGGTCGTGGGCGGCCGTGCCGAGGAAGGACAGCGCGACGTCGTGCAGGTGCCCGTTCGAGGCTAGCGCGCTGCCGCCCCACGGTCCGTCCTTGCCCGCGAGCGAGGTGAACCGCCCCCCGGCCTCCCGCACGATCACGTCCAGCGCGGCCATGTCGTACGTCTCGAGCTCCGGCTCCGCGGCGAGGTCCACCGACCCCTCCGCGAGGAGCATGTAGGACCAGAAGTCGCCGTACGCGCGGGAGCGCCAGCAGCGGCGCGAGAGGGTCACGAAGTCCTCGAGGCGCCCCTGCTCGTCCCAGCCGTCGAGGGAGCTGTAGGAGAGGGAGGCGTCCTCGATCCGGCGGACGTCGGAGACCTGGATGCGACTGGCCCGGACCAGGGAGCGTCCCGTCCACGCGCCGTTGCCCTTCGAGGCCCACCAGCGGCGGGCGAGCTGAGGGGCCGACACCACGCCGCACACGACCTCGTCGTCGACCGCGAGGGCGATCAGCGTCGCCCAGACCGGGACGCCGCGGATGAAGTTCTTGGTGCCGTCGATCGGGTCGACGATCCAGCGCCGCTCCGCGTCGCCGTCCGACCCGAACTCCTCGCCGGTGATGGCGTCACGGCTCCTGACCCGGCCCAGCGTGCGCCGCAGACCCTCCTCGACCGCCTTGTCGGCGTCGGTGACGGGGGTCAGGTCCGGCTTGCTCATGACGTGCAGGTCGAGGGCCTTGAAGCGGGCCGTCGTGAGGGAGTCCGCGTCGTCGGCGAGCAGGTGCGCCAGACGGAGGTCGTCGGTGTGGTCGGTCGCTCCCAGCAGCGGCATGGCCTCAGGCTAGGGCCTGCCCCCTCACGCAGGTGCCTACCCTGTGCGCATGGAGATCGCCGGGCTGCCCGCCCACGCCCTCGTCGTCCACGCCGCGGTCGTCCTCACGCCGTTGGCGGCGCTCCTCGCCGTCCCGTACGCCGCGGTGGCGCGGTGGCGCTGGGCGCTGCGGTGGCCGCTGCTCGGCCTGGCCGTGGTCGCGGGGCTGTCGATCGTGCTCGCCTGGTTCACCGGCGGCTCCTACCTGGACGCGAACCCGTCGCTGGAGCAGGTCCCCGCCGTCTCCACGCACGCCGCGCGCGCGGACGTGATGCTGTGGGTGGGCCTGGCGTTCGCGGTCGTCGCCGTCGCCGCGGCCCTCGTGCTGGGCGGTCCGACCGGCCTCGCGTCGGGGCGTGGCGGTCGCGAGGTGCGCAGCGTGGCGGTCGACCGCGGTCTCGCCGTGGTCCTCGTCGTCGCGGCGCTGGCCGCCCTCGTGCTCGTCGTCCTCACCGGGGACGCCGGCGCTCGCGCGGTCTGGGGCGGGTAGGGCGCGGACTCAGTCGCCGGCGTCGCGGACGCGGGCGGCGAGCAGGCGGCGGAGGCTGTCGACGCGCTCCGGCTCGACGCGGCCCTCCGCGACGGCGAGGTCGAGGCCGCACTCCGGGGCCTCGGCGGAGTGGTCGCAGCCGCGGGAGCAGTCCGCGGCGGCCTCGTCCAGGTCCGGGAAGGAGCGCAGCAGGTCGTCGGGGGAGACGTGCGCCAGCCCGAACGACCGGATGCCGGGGGTGTCGACGATCCAGCCGTCCCGCCCCTCGTCCGGGGCGGCGCCGTCGGCGGCGGGCAGCGGCAGCATGAGCGCCTGGGTCGAGGTGTGACGGCCGCGCCCGGTGACGGCGTTGACGCCGCCGGTCTCGCGGTCGGCGCCGGGCACGAGCGCGTTGACGAGCGTCGACTTGCCGACGCCGCTGGGCCCGACGAGCACCGAGACCCGCCCGGCGAGCGCGTCGCGGACGGCGGCCGGGTCCTCGCCGCGCCGGCTCACCACCCACGGCACCCCGAGGCTGCGGTAGGTCGCGACCAGCTCGTCGGGGGACGCCAGGTCCGCCTTCGTGAGGCACAGCAGCGGGTCCATCCCCGCGTCGTACGCCGCCACCAGGGCTCGGTCGATGAGCCGGGCGCGTGGTTCGGGGTCGGCGAGCGCCGCCACGACCACGAGCTGGTCGGCGTTGGCGACGACGATGCGCTCGACGGGGTCGTCGTCGTCCGCGGTGCGGCGCAGGGTCGTCGTCCGCTCCCCGACCTCGACGATCCGCGCGAGCGTGCCGTCGTCACCGGAGACGTCGCCGACGAGGCGGACCCGGTCGCCGACGACGACGGCCTTGCGGCCGAGCGGCCGCGCCTTCATCGCGGTCACCGTCGGGTCGTCGGCGCTGCGGTCCGCGAGCCGCACCCGCAGGCGGCCGCGGTCGACGCGCATCACGGTGCCGTCCACCGCGTCGTCGTACGACGGGCGCTCCTTCGTGCGCGGTCGGGTCCGGCGCCGGGGCCGGTCGTAGTGCTCCTGGTCCTCCTCGCCGTAGCGCCGGGCCCCGCGTGCCATCAGGCGCTCACAGCAGGCCGGACCAGACGTCGGCGAAGCCGGGGAAGGTCTTCGACGTCGTCGCGACGTCCTCGACACCCACCCCGGGGACCACGGCGCCCACCACGGCCGCCGCGTGGGCCATCCGGTGGTCGGCGTAGGTGCGGAACACCGCGCCGTGCAGGCGGGCGGGCCGCAGCTCGAGGCCGTCCTCACGCTCGGTCACGTCCGCACCGAGGCGGCCCAGCTCGGTGGCCAGGGCGGTGATGCGGTCGGTCTCGTGACCGCGGATGTGCGCGACGCCGCGCAGCACCGAGGGCGAGCCGGCGAGTGCGCAGAGCGCGGCGATGACGGGGGTCAGCTCGCCGACCTCGCGCAGGTCGAGGTTGACCCCCGCGAGCTCGTCGGGCCCGGCCACGAGGAGGCCGTCGTCGCCCAGCTCCGCCGTGCAGCCCATCAGCGGCAGGATCTCGCGCAGCCGGTCGCCCGGCTGGGTCGTCGATCGCGGCCAGTCGCGCACCAGGACGCGTCCGCCGGTCGCGGCGGCCAGCGCCAGGAAGGGGGCGGCGTTCGACAGGTCGGGCTCGATCGCCGTGTCGAGCGCGGCGACCGGGCCCGGCGCGACCGTCCAGCGGTCCGGCTCCGACCCCTCGTCGCCCGGGGCGGTGACCCGGACGCCGTGGTCGCGCAGCATGGCGACCGTCATCTCCAGGTGGGGCAGCGACGGCACCGGCTTGCCGTCGTGGACGACGTCCACGCCCTCCTCGTACGACGGCCCCGCGAGCAGCAGCGCGGAGACGAACTGCGAGGACGCCGAGGCGTCCAGCACCACCCGGCCTCCGCGCACCGAGCCGCGCCCGACGACGCCGAACGGCAGGAACGGTCCGCCGTCCACGTCGACGCCGAGGTCGCGGAGCGCGTCGAGCAGCGTGCCGACCGGTCGGGTGCGCATGTGCTCGTCGCCGTCGAACGCGACGCGACCGGTCCGCAGCGCGGCGACGGGCGGCACGAACCGCATGACCGTGCCGGCCAGGCCGCAGTCGACCCGGGCGTCACCGGACGCGTCCACGGCCGGGGTCACCGCCCAGTCGTCACCCGAGGAGTCGACGCCGTGCCCGAGCGCCCGCAGCGCGGACGCCATGAGCTCGGTGTCGCGCGACCTCAGCGCCCGCCTCACGACGGACGGGCCGTCCGCCGTCGCCGCCAGCAGCAGGGCCCGGTTCGTCAGCGACTTGCTGCCCGGCAGGCGCACGGCGACGTCCACCGGCCCGTCGGCGACGGGCGCGGGCCAGACCGGTCCCGCGAGGTCGGTCGGACCCGCCACCGACACTCAGCTGGCCTTGGCCGCCGCGATCCTCGCGGCGTTGGCCATGTCGCGCTGGAGGTGCTTCGCCTCGCGCTTGGCGTCCTTGGCGGCGCGGCGCGCGCGCCACGCGACGCCGGGCTTGCCCTCGGTGTCGACACCGGCGAGCAGCAGGCCGCCCAGGGTGGAGACGTTCTTGAAGAAGGCGAGACGCTTGGCCTTGGCCTCGGCCGGGTCGGACTCGTTCCAGAACGCGTGGCCGGCGATCGTGGTCGGCACCAGCGAGGCCGCGAGCACCGAGGAGGACACGCGGGGGTAGCGACCGGTCGCGAGGGCGGCGGCGGCGACGATCTGCACGACGGCGTTCACCCGCACCAGGGTGGTGGGGTCCTCGGGGATCGGCGCGGAGGGGACCGCCTGCTTGGCCGCGGGCACGACCCGGTCGGTCACGGGCTGGGCCTTCGGACCCAGGGCCTCGGCGTTCTTCAGCGCGTTGGCCGCGCCGATGAAGAACACGGAGGCGAGCATCGGCCGGGCGATCAGTCTGATGGCGGTCATGCGCCATTCCTACAGCATGCGACCGACGTCGGAGCCGTACGCTCGGATCATGTGCGGCCGCTACGCCTCGACCCGTGACGCCGACGCCCTCGCCGAGGAGTTCGAGGTCGTCGAGCAGGTCCTCGCGGCCCCCGTCGAGCCCGACTGGAACGTCGCACCGACCAAGCCGGTCCCCGCGATCGTCGAGCGTCCGCCCCGCGGGGACGACAGCGGGGACGACCGTGCGGACGGCGGTGCGGGCGGCCGTGCGGACGCCGGGCCCCAGCGGCAGCTGCGGACGCTCACCTGGGGCCTCGTGCCCTTCTGGGCGAAGGACCCCGGCATCGGCAGCCGCATGATCAACGCCCGGACCGAGACGGTGGCCGAGAAGCCCGCCTTCCGGCAGGCGTTCGCCAAGCGCCGCTGCCTGCTCCCGGCCGACGGCTACTTCGAGTGGTACCCGACCCAGCAGCGGGGGAGGGGCGGCAAGCCGCTCAAGCAGCCCTTCTTCATCCGGCCCCACGACGGTGGCGTCCTGGCCATGGCCGGCCTCTACGAGATCTGGCGGGACCCCGCCCGCGCGGACGACGACCCCGACCGCTTCCGCTGGACCTGCACGGTCCTCACCACGAGCGCCACCGACGAGCTGGGCCACCTGCACGACCGCATGCCGATGACCGTCGCCCGGGAGTCGTGGGGGGCCTGGCTCGACCCGACCCGCGAGGAGGACGCGCGGAGCCTGCTGGTGCCCGCGGCGCCGGGCGCGCTCACGGCGTACCCGGTCTCGACGGCGGTCGGCAACGTGCGCAACAACGGTCCGAGCCTCGTCGAGCCGCTGCCGCTGGAGGACGTCGACCCGGAGGTCGCGAGCCAGGCGACGGGCGGCCCGGGGTGAGCGTCCGCGACCTGGACACCCCGCACGGTCCCGCCCGTCTGGAGGTGGCGCGTGCCCGCAGCCCGGTGGCGACGCTGCTCGTCTCCCACGGGGCCGGGGCGGGTGCCGACACCCACGACCTCGAGGCTCTCGCCGCCCACCTGCCCCGGCAGGGCGTCACGGTCGCCCGCCTGACCCAGCCGTGGCGGGTGGCGGGGCGGAAGGTCGCCACGGCGCCGCCGACGCTGGACGACGCCCTGCTCGTCGCGGTCGACGCGCTGCGGCGCTCCCGTCGTCCCCTCGTGCTCGGGGGGCGCTCCGCCGGGGCCCGCTCCGCCGCGCGCTGCGCCGTCCGGGCGGGCGCCGAGGGCTGCCTGGCGCTGTCCTTCCCCCTGCACGCACCGGGACGGCCCGAGCGCAGCCGCCTCGACGAGCTGACCGGCGCCGGGGTGCCGACCCTGGTGGTGCAGGGCGAGCGGGACCCGATGGGCACCCCCGACGAGTTCCCCGCGGACCTCGACGCCTCCGACGTCCACCTCGTCGTCGTTCCCGACGCGGACCATTCGCTGCGGACGCCGAAGCGCTCGGTACTGGGCGCCGACGACGTCGCCGCCATCCTCGTCGAGGCGACCGTCGAGTGGCTGGGCCGCGAGGTGACCGGCAGCTCGTGAGGCCCCCCGCGGGGGCTGTTGCGGTACCCGTCGACGGGTGGGGGAATGCTCGGTCACGGGGCCGTGTTCTGCCGACATGCTCGCAACGCTCACCACGACGGAGTCGCCGACGTACGTCGACGGTCCTGTCTCGACGGCCCCCGGGGCTGACGGCCGAGGGCTAGTGTTGACGTCGATGACGAACACCGCAGCGGACGAGGTCGACACCGTCGACGTGGCGACCGAGACCCCCGAGGAGCGGGCCGCGCGCTTCGAGCGCGACGCCCTGCCGTTCCTTGACCAGCTGTACTCGGCGGGCATGCGCATGACCCGGAACCCGGCCGACGCCGAGGACCTGGTGCAGGAGACGTTCGCGAAGGCGTACAGCTCCTTCCACCAGTTCCGCCCCGGCACGAACCTCAAGGCCTGGCTCTACCGCATCCTGACCAACACCTTCATCAACTCCTACCGCAAGAAGCAGCGCCAGCCCCAGCAGTCGATGTCCGAGGACGTCGAGGACTGGCAGCTCGCGCGCGCGGAGTCGCACAGCTCCTCCGGCCTGAAGTCGGCGGAGACCGAGGCGCTCGAGCACCTGCCCGACTCGCAGGTCAAGGACGCGCTGCAGCGGCTTCCCGAGGAGTTCCGCTTGGCCGTGTACCTGGCCGACGTGGAGGGTTTCCCCTACAAGGAGATCGCCGAGATCATGGACACGCCCATCGGCACCGTGATGTCGCGCCTGCACCGGGGACGCCGGCAGCTGCGCGACATGCTCACCGACCACGTGAGGGCCAACGCCCTCGTCGCCGACGACACCGTCGAGCGCGCCGTGAAGAAGGGGGGAGCCCGATGAGCAGCCAGACCGTGCCCGGCCCCTCCGCCGGCGGCGCCGAGGACGGCGACGGCTGCGCCGAGTACCTCGAGCGCATCGTCTACTTCCTCGACAACGAGCTCGACCAGGCCGACGTCCAGCAGGTGCAGCTGCACCTCGACGAGTGTGCGCCGTGCCTGAGGAAGTACGACCTGGAGCGCACCGTCAAGGCGGTCGTCGCGCGCTCCTGCTCGGAGGCCGCACCGTCCGGTCTGGCCGAGCGCGTGCGGATGCAGATCCGCACGGTGCAGGTCCAGATCACCGACGGCTGAGGCGACGTGGGACGATAGGTCGCTGAGCAGGCATCGTCACGAGGAGGACACCATGGGCAAGACCGGACGCAAGCGCCGCGCGCGCAAGAAGAAGGGCGCGAACCACGGCAAGCGCCCCAACGCCTGAGGCGTGGCCCGACGAGCCCCCGACCACACGGTCGGGGGCTCTCGTGCGTCCGGGGCCGCCGGTCCCCGGGTCCCGACACCGGCGAGGCCCGGTGAGGGTCTCGACGGCCCCCGAGCGGCGGCCGGTGCGCCCTCAGCAGTCGACGGCGGGGGCGGTGCTCGCGGCCATGGCGGCGAAGCCGTCGTCGGTGGGGTGCAGCGAGTCGCCCGAGTCGTACGACGCCCGCAGGAGGGTCGGGTCCGCGGGGTCGCGGACGGCGCGGTCGGTGTCCACGAACCCGTCCAGCTCCTCGGTGGAGCGGATCCAGGCGTTGACGGCCTGGCGGTCCGCCTCGCCGGCCACGGTCGAGTAGCCGAAGCCCATGTAGGGGGTCAGGGTGGCCCCGACCACTCGGACGCCGTCCTGACGCGCACGGGCGATCAGCCGGCGGTAGCCCTGCACCAGCTCGTCGGCGTCGAGGGCGCCCTCCGTGGCGCCGATGTCGTTGATGCCGGCGAGGAGGACGACGGTCCGCACCCCGGGCACGGACAGCACGTCGCGGTCGAAGCGCGCCACGACCGGGTCCCCGGTCCGGCCGCCCCCGCTGAGCACGCGGTTGCCGCCGATGCCGGCGTTCACGACGCCGCAGCGGGTGGGCGGGACGTCGGCGGCGGCCTCGGCCGTCGGCCCCGCGGGCCGGAGCAGGCTCGCGGCGACCTGGTCGGGGTAGCGCAGGTCGGCGTCGAGGGTGGAGTTCGCGCCCGCGGTGATCGAGTCACCGACGAACACGATCGCGCCTGCGTCGTCGTCGGCCTCGACGTCGATGCCGGAGAGGAAGTAGCGCGACTCGTCGAGGGTGTCGAAGGCGTCACCGGCGTCGGTGACGTGCTCGCCGTCCGCGACGAACGACGTCGCGAACGCCGACGCCTGCCACGTGGCCTGCCCGGTCGGGCCGGGCAGGTGGATGCTGACCACGGCCTCGGCCAGGTCGGGCACGCGCATCCGGACCGGGTCCGACGCGACGACCTCCCCGACCGGGACGACGGTCGAGTCCTGGCCGTCGAACGTCACGGAGCGCAGGTCGACGATGTCCACCCGGGCCCGACCCCGGGTGTCCGAGCGGACCGCGACCGTGACCGCCCCGACCTCGAGCGGGCGCTCGCCGTACGCGTTCGACAGGCGCAGGCGCAGCGCGTCACCGCCCAGCGAGAGGCGGGCCACCTGACGGATCGTCACGTCGGTGAAGCCCTCGCTGGCCACCTCGTCGGCCTGCCCGCCGCCGTGCAGGGCGGCGCCCCACGAGCCGACCCAGGCGCGGCCGGGGGGCAGGTCGCCGGCGACCTGCTCCGACGTCTCGCTGGGCGACTGGGCGAGGAGGACGGACGCGATCGCGGTCAGGGTGACCAGGCCGAGCGCACTGAGGACCGCCATCGCGCGGCTACGGCGCGCAGGAGCCATCCGAGCCTCCCGCAGTGAGGTCCGGCCGTGCCGCGCGCGCCTCCCCACGCATCGCGACGACACAACAGGACGTGGACCTCCAGTGTGGCAGCGGGGACTAGTCCGAGGGGAGGAATCGGTGAATCTCCACCACCGCCCGGACGACCTCCCCCACGCCGACCTCGACCTCGTCGGAGGAGCCGTCGGCGGGGTGGACGGCGCGCACCGCGAAGCGGGCCCGGCGGCCCTGCGGGTCGTCGTCCGGGGAGCGTCGCGCGGTCACCTCGACGACCGCCCCGACAGGGCTCGGAGCACGGTGGTCCAGCTGCACCCGCGTGCCGACGGAGGTCGTGCCCGCCGCCAGCGTGGGCTCGAGCGCGGCGCAGGTGGCGGCCTCCATCCACGCCAGCAGCCGGGGGGTGCCCAGCACCGGCAACGAGCCGGAGCCGACCGCCTCCGCGGTGTCGCCGTCGGCCACCGTGAAGCGCAGCGTGGCCTGCACGGGGACGGCCGGGGTCGTGTCGTCGTGGTCGGGCACGCGTCCTCCGCGGGATCGTGGTCGGGGTGGGGCAACCTGGGACGATGCCAGACGTCCAACGGGTGTGACGACAGACGTGACCGATCTCGGGGCCGTGCGGGCATCGACGGCGCGCGCGGTGTCTTCGGACGACGGGGGACCACCGGTGGGGCTGGACGAGCTGTACGCGACGCACCGCCTGTCCCTGGTCCGGCTGGCCCTGCTGCTGGTGGACGACGTGGCCTCGGCGGAGGACGTCGTCCACGACGCGTTCGCGCGGATGGTCGCGCGGCGGACCCCGCTGCGCGACCCCCACGCCGCCCTGGCCTACCTCCGCACGTCGGTGGTGAACGGGTCCCGCTCGGCGCTGCGCCGACGCCGGACGGCGCGTGCCTACGCGCCCCCGGCCGACGTGGGACCCGCCTCGCCCGAGGACACCGCCGTCCTCGCCGAGGAGCACCGAGCCGTCCTCGACGGCCTGGCGCGCCTGGGACGCCGTCAGCGCGAGGTGCTGGTGCTGCGCTACTGGTCCGGCCTGTCCGAGGCCGACATCGCCGCAACGCTGGGCATCAGCCGCGGCACCGTGAAGTCCACCGCGAGCCGCGCCCTGGGCGCGCTCGAGCGGGTCATGACGCAGGAGGAGCAGGCATGAGCAGCGACCTGGAGAAGCGGCTGGCGGACGCCCTGGAGGCCCGGGCGTCGCAGGTCGGCCCCGAGCACCTGTCGCCCCGCGGCCTGCCCGCGCCGGAGCGGCGCGGACCCGCGCGCCCGGTGTGGGTCGGGCTCGCGGCCGCGGCCTGCCTGGCCGCGGTCGGGGCCGGGGTCGTGGTGCCGCGCCTGCTCGCCGACCCCGACTCCGCGGCGCCGCCGGCCGTCTCGCGACCGGACGTGCCCTCCGACGTCGGCCGCGACTGGACGCCGATCGACGGGGTCCGCAGCGAGCTCGACCTCGACGGGGACGGCGAGTCGGACGCGGTCGAGCTGCGCGGCGAGCCCGACCCCGGCTACGAGGGTCGCACCCGCCTCGACGTCGACCTGAGCGGCGGCGGGACGGCGTACGGCGTGGTCGACCTCGGCTCGACCCTGACGTCGTACTCCCCGCAGGGGGCGGACCTGGACGGCGACGGCACCGACGAGATGGTGCTGACCCTCGACGTCGCCGAGACCTCGACGAGGCCACTCGTGCTCGACCTGCGCGACGGGGTCCTCGTCGAGGTCGAGCAGCCGCTCGGGGACCGGACGCCCCTGACGGCAGGTCCGCTGCAGGCCGGCGTCGACCCCGACAGCGGCCTGGTGGAGCAGCGTGTCACGGACTGGTGGGTCGCCGACGGCACGCTGCGCTCGTCCGTCTCCGAGACCGCCTACCCGGCGCTGGGGATGAGCTGGTTCGTCCCGGACCCGTACGTCGCGCAGGTGGTCACCTGGCGCCTGGACGGGGACGTGCTCCTGTCCCGGCCGGCCGACGACGTCTGCGTGAGCCGTCTCGACGACGAGCGACGCCCGTGCGGGCCGGGGGAGCAGGACGGGTTGCCCGACCTCACGCCGGCCGCGGGCGACCTCGTCGCCACGGGCCAGACGGCCGATCTCGAGGGCGGCCTGCCCTCCCGGGTCCGGGTCGTCGACGCCGGGGGGCGTGACCGGGTGCTCCTCGGCGCTCCTGGCGAGCCCGGGTCCGGCTTCGAGAGGACGGGGACCCGGCTGCGGATCTTCACCACCGCGCCGAGCGCGGTCGTGGTCGACGCGGTGACGGCGGCGTACGACTCCGACGCGGACGACCGGCCCGACGGTGTGCTCGTGGAGTCGGAGGTCGGCGGGATCTCGGTGCTGGCGGCGCCCGACGACGACCCCGCCTGGCTGACGGCGGGCGGTGAGGTCTACACGACCTCCGCCGCCTCGGGCCGCGTCGGGCTCGGCCAGTGGGTCCGGGACGGCGACGAGCTCGTCGTCGTCCCGCTCGGCACGGTCTGCCTGCCCGACGACGGTGACGTCACCGCCGCCGAGCGCTGCTGAGGTCGACGGTCACCCGGACGCGGGTCAGCCGCCGTAGATCGTCGAGAGCTCCTGGGAGAGGTCGCCGGGGGCGGTGAGGGTGCCCTCGACGAGACCGTCACCGCTCGCGCGGCCGGGAGCGGTCCGGCTCGGGGAGTCGGTGAGCCGGACGCTGCGGCACCCGAAGCCGTCCACCGAGACCCCCGTCAGGGAGCCGGCGTCGTCCGCGGTGACGAGCAGCCAGCGTGGGCCGAGCTCCTCGGTGCACATCTGGTCGGGGTCGCTGGGCTCCAGGCCGGCCAGGCTCTCCTCGATCGCCGCGAGGTCACCCTCCGGCACCTCGACGGGCTCCCCGGCGCGCTGCCACCCGTTGCGGGCGTCGTACTGGCAGACCCACGCCTGCGAGGCCGACGGGAGCTCCGGCGCCTCGGCGGCCGGGTCGGTGACGCCGAAGCCGTTGCCGCCGTCGTCGGGCAGCTCGGCCGGGCACAGCTCGTCGGTGGTCGGCGACGCGGTGGTCTCGTCCGACGCCCCGCCGGACGACTCGGAGCCAGCCCCGGGGTCCGAGGCCGAGCCGGAGTCCGAGGACTCGGTCTGGCCGCAGCCGACGAGGAGACCCAGCAGGGCGAGGCTGGCCAGGGTGCCGGTCGTGGTCTTCATGCTCCTGTGACGGACGGGACGCGTGAGTGGTTCCCGCGCGCTGCGACCCACCTCAGATCCCGAAGGTGGAGCGGGGGTACGCCGCCTCCACGTCGGTGATGACGTTGACCAGGTAGGGCACGTTCGCCGCGAAGGCGCGGTCGAGCGCGGGACCGATCTGCTTCGGGTCCGTGACCTCCTCGCCGGCGCCGCCGAGCGCCTCGACGATCCGGTGGTACGGCGTCCGCTGCGCCAGGTCGGCGACGACGTCGTAGCCGTAGAGCATCTGCATGGGGCCCTTCTCCAGCGCCCACGCCGAGTTGTTGCCCATGACCATCACGACGGGCAGGCCGTGGCGGACCAGCGTGTCGACGTCCATCAGCGAGAACCCGGCCGCCCCGTCGCCGAGCAGCAGCACCACCTGCGCCGACGGCCTCGCGATCCGGGCGGCGATGGCCGCGCCGAGCCCGGCTCCGAGGCAGCCGTAGGGGCCGGGGTCGAGCCAGCCGCCGGGACGCTTCGGCTCGACGTACTTGCCGGCGAACGACACGAAGTCGCCGCCGTCGCCGATGACGACGGAGTCCTCCGCGAGGCGCGGGACGAGCTCACCGTAGATCCGGGCGGGGTGGATCGGGTCCGCCTCGGCCGTGAGCAGCTCGCGGTCACGCTCGACGGCCGCGGACACCGCGTCCTGCAGGTCGGAGACCCACGCCGACCAGTCCGGCTTGCGCGGGGCCCGCTCGACGGCCGTCTGCACGCCCTCGAGGACGGCGGTCAGGTCGCCGCTCGCCGAGCCGGCGAGCTCGGCGTGGCCGGCCACCTGGCCGGGGCTGTCGGCGAGGTGGACGACGCGGGCCGGGGTCGCGCCGTCCTTGCCGCCGAAGACGCCGTAGCCGAGGCGGAAGTCCAGCGGGGTGCCGACGACGACCACGAGGTCGGCGCCGCCGAGGGCCTTGCTGCGCGCCTTCGTCACCAGCAGCGGGTGGCCGCCGGGGACGATCCCGCGGCCCATGCCGTTCGTGATCGCGGGCACGCCGAGACCCTCGACGAGCCGCAGCGCGGCCTCCTCGGCCCCGTCCGCCCAGACGTCGGTGCCGAGGATCAGCACCGGGCGGGAGGCCTCGGCGAGGAGCGTCCCGACGTGGGCGACCGCCTCGGCGTCCGGCTCCAGCGGCGCCCGGCCGGGACCGACCGGGGCGGGGCCCTCGGCGCTGTTGAAGAACTCGTCCATCGGGACGTCGACGAACACCGGTCCGCGGTGCGAGCCGCCGGCGGCGGTGAAGGCCTCGTCGAAGCCGCCGAGCACGGTGTCGGCGGTCGGCAGCGTGCGGGCCAGCTTCGAGACCGACTCGAGGATCGGGGGCTGGTCGAGCTCCTGGAGGCTCCCCGAGCCCCAGCGGTTCTGCGGCGCGCGACCGCCGACGACGACCATGGGCGAGCCCGCGAAGCTCGCCTGCGCGATCGCGCTGACCCCGTTGGTGACCCCCGGGCCGGCGGTGAGGACGGCGAGGCCCGGCGTGCGGGTGAGCTTGCCGGTGGCCTCGGCGGCGAACGCCGCGGTCTGCTCGTGGCGCACGTCCAGCAGCCGCATCGGCGGGTCGGCCTTGACCGCGCCGTCGTACATCGGGAACACGTGCGCGCCCGACAGGGTGAACTGCGTGGTCACGCCGTGGGCGCGGGCGACGGCGACGGCGAGCTCGCCCGCGTGGCCCTGGATCTTCTCCTGGGGCTGTCCATCATCGGGAGGGGTCATGGCGGGCACGCTACCGGCCGGTAGCCGGCGGCGCCCGGGCCTGCTTCAGCGACGCGCGGCGAGGGTGTCCGGGTTCGACGCGCGCAGGGCGTCGACGAGGACGAGCACCAGGTCGTGGCGGTCCGACGGCGGGTGCGGCGACAGCAGGACCTGCAGGTGCAGGGCGCGCAGGAACGCCTCGGCGTCGTAGCCGCGGTGCGCGTCGGCGCCGTACGAGGCGACGGCGACGGAGGCGACGCGCCGGATCCACGGCTCGAGGACGCCGAGGGGCACCAGGTTGCGGCGCAGCACCGCCATCGTCGCCTGTGCCATGCGGTCGGGCTCCCCGGCGAGGAGCAGCCCCGACGCGGGGGCGGTCAGCCGGTCGGCGAGGACGTCGAGCAGCACGGTGAGCTCCGGCGTGCCGAGGTGCGACGACCCGGCCAGCACCCCGATCGCGTCGGCGCCGTGGGCGATCGCGTGCGCCCAGCCCTGCTGGGGGACGTAGCCGCGGACGTCGACCTCGCGCAGGAACCAGTCGGCGAGGCGGTCGCCCCACTCCAGGACCTTGTCGCCCGGGACGAGGCGGTGGGTGTTGTCCCGCGCGACGCACCCGGCCAGCGCGAGCGCGGAGAAGCTGCGGCGGAACACCGTGTCGGTGCCGGCCTCGCCCAGTCCGACGACCAGCCCGCGGGCCATGCCGTCGCCCAGGCCGAGCAGCAGGTCGTCGTACACGCCGCGGGAGATCCAGGTCGCCAGCGCCGGGTACGCCGTGGCGTCGCGCTCCTCCGGGTCGGGGGAGCCGAGCATCGTGGTGAGCTCCGCGGTCAGCTCGCCCAGGTCTCGGTCGGTGGGCACGCGCAGGCCTCCGTCGACGACCTGCTGCCAGTAGCCCGAGACCATGCCGGGCATCCTGCCAAAGCGTCCGGCCGTCGGCCTAGGGTGGGCCGGTGCCCGTCCTGACCGACCTGGTGCGCCTGCACACGGACCTCGACGGCGCCGCCCTGGACCGTCTCCACCGCCTGCTGGCGGACTGGCAGCTCCTCGCCGACCTGTCCTTCGCCGACCTCGTGCTGTGGCTGCCCGACCGCACCCGCGCGGGCTTCTGGGCGGGCGGCCAGATGCGCCCCACGACGGGTCCGACGGCGTACGTGGAGGACGTCGTCGGGACGTTCGCGCCGTCCGGCGGGCACCGCATGCTCGACGCGGCGTACGCCGAGGGTCGGCTGGTGCGCGACGCGGACCCGGAGTGGCGCGCCGAGGTCCCGGTGCGGGTCGAGGCCATCCCGGTCCGCGACGCCGACCGTGTCATCGGCGTCGTCACGCGCGACACGAACCTGCTCGGCGTGCGCACGCCCAGCCGGCTGGAGCTGGCCTACCTCCGGACGGCGGGCGACCTGACGCAGATGATCGCCTCGGGCCAGTTCCCGGCGCCCGGGGACCGCAGCGACCGCGCCGACTCCCCGCGCGTCGGGGACGGCTTCCTGCGCGTCGACGCGCAGGGCCGGGTGGAGTACGCCAGCCCGAACGCCCTCTCCGTCTACCGCCGGCTCGGGCTCTCCGGCGACCTCACCGGGTTGTCGCTGGCCGAGGTGACCCGCGAGCTGGTGCCCGCGCGGCGCCGTCCCGACGAGGAGATCCTGTCGGCCGTGCTCGCCGGGCGGGCCGACTCCGACACCGAGATCGGCACGGAGGCGGTCTCGCTGATCGTGCGCTCCGTGAGCCTGCGGCCGCAGGGCGAGCACATCGGGGCCCTCGTGCTGGTGCGCGACGTGACCGAGCTGCGGCGCCGCGACCGTGAGCTGGTGAGCAAGGACGCCACCATCCGCGAGATCCACCACCGCGTGAAGAACAACCTGCAGACCGTCGCCGCGCTGCTGCGGCTGCAGGCCCGGCGCGCCCGGGTGCCCGAGGCGCGGGAGCCGCTCGAGGAGGCGGTACGTCGTGTCGGCTCCATCGCCATCGTCCACGAGACGCTCAGCCAGGCCGCGACCGAGGACGTCGAGTTCGACGACGTCGCCGACCGCCTCGGGCGGATGGTCCTCGACGTCGCGGCGGCGGGGGACCGGGTCGAGGTCCGCCGCGAGGGCAGCTTCGGCACGCTGCCCTCGGAGTCGGCGACCACGCTGGCCATGGTGCTGACCGAGCTGCTGCAGAACGCGGTGGAGCACGCCTACACCCCGACGGCCGCCGGTCGGGTGGTCGTCGAGGTGCGGCGCAGGGCGGAGCGGCTCGAGGTCGCGGTGGTCGACGACGGCCGCGGGCTGCCGGACGGGTTCGACCCGGCGACCTCGGGGTCGCTGGGCCTGTCGATCGTGCGGACGCTCGTCACCACCGAGCTCGCCGGCACGCTGGCCGTCGGCCCGGGGCGCGGCGGACGCGGCACCCGTGTGGGCTTCGCGGTCCCCGCGGAGGCGTAGGCGAAGTCGTGGCCGGAGTCCTGGCGCGCCGGGTCAGGCCGTGCGGATGCGGGCCCGGGCGTTGCGGCGCTTCAGGGCGCGACGCTCGTCCTCGGACAGGCCGCCCCACACGCCGTGGTCCTGACCGGCCTCGAGGGCCCAGGCCAGGCACTGCTCACGGACCTCGCAGCGACGGCACACCTGCTTGGCCTCCTCGATCTGGAGGATCGCCGGGCCGGTGTTCCCGATCGGGAAGAACAGCTCGGGGTCCTCGTCGAGGCAGGCAGAACGGTTGCGCCAATCCATGGCTGGGCGGTCCCACTTTCACGTCGTACGGCAAACAGGCGGTGGCCTGAGAAGTCGGGTCTCTCGACACGGCACTGAGGTCGTTCCCCCATGGCTCACGTGCTCGAGCGCAGCGACCAGCGTCCCAGCATCTGACAGCGCAGACAACCCTCTCGGGTATTCCGAGTGGGGTCATGTCCGTCACAGATCGCCGGCGTCCGTGTCACGGCGTACCGGCGTGGGTGGATTCGTAGGGTAGCGGGGTGGACGGACACGGACGTCGGGCGGCCCCCGCACCCCTGGTGACCGCGGCCTCGGTCGTCGCGGTCGAGGCGCTGGTGATGCTCGGCCTCGCGGTGGCCGAGCTGGCCTCGACCGAGGGCGGGCGGTTGCTCCTGGGCCTGACCACCACCCTGTTCTTCCTGCTGTACGGCGTCCTGCTGCTGGTGTGCGCGTGGCTCGTGGTGCGCGGCGTCGGCTGGACGCGGGGGCCGATCCTGCTGGCGCAGCTGATCCAGCTGGGGATCGCCTGGTCGATCCGCGACGTGGTGGGCGCCGGCGTCCTCGTGGTGCTGGTGGTGGTCTCGGCCGTGGTGCTCGCCGGGATGCTCCACCCGGCGTCCCTGCAGTTCCTCCTCCTCGACGCGGACGACGGCGAGGAGCCAGACCGCGCCGGGTGAGGGCGGGGCGGCGAGCCGCTAGTCGGCGTCCTGCAGCGACTCCCGCAGCTGGGTCAGCGTGCGGTTGAGCAGCCGGGAGACGTGCATCTGCGACACGCCGATCTCGGCGGCGATCTGCGTCTGCGTCATGTTCTTGAAGAAGCGGAGCAGGAGGATCTTCTTCTCCCGCGGCGCCAGGTCGTCGAGCAGCGGCTTGAGCGACTCCCGCACCTCGACGTGCTCCAGGGCGGCGTCCTCGACGCCGAGGCTGTCGAGCATCGTCGCCGCGCCGTCCTCGGAGGAGTCGGAGGCGTCCAGCGACAGGGTCGCGTAGGCGTTCGCCGACTCCAGGCCCTCGACCACCTCCTCGACGCTGCACCCGAGCCGCCCCGCCAGCTCGGAGGCGGTGGGGGAGCGGCCGAGCGACTGGGTGAGCTCGGCGGTCGCGGAGGTGATCTGCATGCGCAGCTCCTGCAGCCGCCGGGGGACGCGCACCGCCCAGCCCTTGTCGCGGAAGTAGCGCTTGATCTCGCCGATGATCGTGGGGGTGGCGTACGTCGAGAACTCGACGCCGCGTCCGGTGTCGAAGCGGTCCACGGACTTGATGAGGCCGATCGTGCCGACCTGCACCAGGTCCTCGAACGGCTCCCCGCGGTTGCGGAAGCGCCGGGCGCAGTGCTCCACGAGCGGCAGGTGGAGCTCCACGAGCGCCTCCCGGGACGCCTGGCGGGCCGCCTCCGAGGCGTCCTCGTCGGCGATCTCGGCGAAGAGCTCGGCGCTGCGACGACGGACCTCGGCCATCGGGCCCGCGGGAGCGGGGGCCTCGGCGACCTCGGTCGGCTGGGCCGGTGGCGGAGCCTCCTCGACCACCGGGTCGGCGGGCGGCGTCACGACGTCGCGGAGGACTCGAGGGTCAGGGCGACGGTGACGCGGTCGCCCTCCGCCCACGTGTCGGCGTCCGAGGCGAGGGTGCTGAGCACCTGCCACGCGAAGCCCTCGCGGTCGGGCGCCTGCGCCCCCTCGGCGCCGTCCAGCGAGATCGACACCCGGACGAGGCCGGGCGTGAGGCTGAAGGCGCAGTGCAGGTCGGCGCCGGGCCGGGCCGACTCCAGCAGCAGGGCGCACGCCTCGCTGACGGCGATGCGGAGGTCCTCGATGTCGTCGATCGGGAAGTCGAGCCGCGCGGCCAGTCCCGCCGTCGCCGTGCGCACCACCGAGACGAAGGCACCGTCCGCCGGGACCCGGAGCTCGACGTCGGGCCGGGCCTCGCCGGTGAGCGTCGTCCCCGTCGGGACACCGGTGTGCGTCATGCGCGTCAGCGTAGCCCCGCGGCGCCGCCCGTCGGGGGCGTCACCGCGTGCAGTCCTGCTTCTGGGCGTAGGGGCCCGTGTAGACGTCGAGGCAGCCGGTGCGCTGCAGGACGGTGCCGTCGCTGGACACGACGAGGCTCCCGACGCTGCGCGAGGTGGGCGCGAGCGAGACGCGCTCGCGGATCTCGCCACCGGTCTGCCAGATCCGCGCCCGCGAGCGGGCGACGACGTCGATGGTGCGGGCGTCGACCTGGATGCTGCCGTCGGCGAGGACGTCGCCGACGATGAAGTCGGTGCGGCCGTTGCCGGCGTACCCGCCGTGGGTGATCTGCACCGGGCCGGGACCGCGCTTGACGGCGGTGAAGTCGTGGACCTCGCCGGCGAGGTAGAGGTCGGCCCCGTGGCGGACCATCGACTGCCAGATCGGCGAGCTCTCGCCGTACGCCGTGGTCGGGCCCCCGCCCCCGCGCCGGCGCACCGGCTCGAGGATCGGGAAGTGGCCCTGGACGATGATCGTCGTCTCCTCGGGGGCCTCCGCGAGCACGCGGTCGAACCAGGCGAGCTGACCACCGTCGACGGTGACGTCGATCGCGCCGTCGACCTTGTCGAACCAGTCGACGGTCACGAGCAGCACCCGGCCGCCGTCGAGGTACTTCGCGTACGCCGAGTCCTCCTGCGGCGTGCCGACCGGGCGCATCGGGTAGCGCGGCGTGCCGTCGGGCCGCCGGGTGAAGTGCTCGGCGAAGAGGTCCTTGTAGGTGTCGTACGCCGCGAGCTGGGTCGCCCCGGCCTTCCACGGGTTGTCGCCCATCTCGTGGTCGCCGACGGCGGTGCGCACCCGCCAGGCGGGCACGCCCGCGTCGGTCCAGAACTCCAGCCACTGCGGGTAGTAGGTCTCCCCGGCGCGGCGCACCCGGGCGATGCGCTCGGGGATGGTGCGGCCCGGGCCGAAGGTGCCGGTGTCACCGCGGTCGTAGTGCCAGCGCCCGTTCACCATGTCGCCGGCGACGAGGTAGGTGTCGGCCTCGAAGTCCGCGAGCTGGCCGAACAGGTTCTGCGTGGTCTCCGCCCATCGCGGGGACCACGAGTTCGGCGCCCCGACGGTGTAGTAGCCCGACGTGGACACGTCGCCGATGTCGGCGTTGAACAGGTCCGGGGCCGACAGGAAGCGGAACGGCTCGCGGTAGGGGTCGTCCGCCTGCTCGACCGTCGCGGACAGGGCCGGCGCGGCGGGGGCGCCCGGGGTCGCGGCGAGGGCGAGCGCGGTGGCGGCGACGAGCGTCGTCAGGGCGCGCGAGAACACGGTGGTGCGCATGAGGGCTCCTGCGAACGAGCGGGTGTGGGGTGCCTGCCCGAGAGTGGTTCGAGGGTAGGAGCAGACACGCCCCCGTCGCTGCGGAACGCAAGAATTGCTCAAGGCCCGTCCGGGCCGCCGGCAGGACGACGGACGCCGCCCCGGCCCACCGGGGTACGGCGGTCCGGGACGGCGTCCTGGGGTCGTGCGGCGGGCGCGGGGCCCGCGGGGAGGAGGGGCTCAGCCCTTCTTGGTCTCCCAGAAGATCTCGGCGATCTCGTCGATCTTCGCCAGCAGCTGGTCGGCGACGTCGGCGTCGAGGGAGCCCTTGGCGCCGCTGGCGCCGGCGAGCTTCGTCGCCTCGTTCACGAGCACGTGGAGCTGCGGGTACTTCTCGAAGTGCGGGGGCTTGAAGTAGTCGGTCCACAGCACCCAGAGGTGGTGCTTGACCAGCTCGGCGCGCTGCTCCTTGATGAGGATCGCGCGGGTGCGGAAGTCCGGGTCGTCGTTGTCGGCGACCTTGGCGATGATCCCCTTGATCGACTCGGCCTCGATGCGGGCCTGGGCGGGGTCGTACACGCCGCAGGGCAGGTCGCAGTGGGCGGAGACCTCGACGGTCGGGGCGAGCAGGCGAGCGAACATACGGTGCTCCTCACGTGGTGCTTGGGGTGGCGGGCTGATCATCAGCGACAGTACCCCTGTGCCACCCCCCTCATCGCCCCGCTCCCTGACACCGTTCGGGTTCGCGCGCGTCCGGGGCGACTCCATGCGTCCCGGGCTGCGTCCCGGGGACCTGCTCCTGGTCCGGTACGGCGCCCGCGTGCGACCCGGCGCGGTGGTGCTGGCCCGCTTCGCCGACGGCACGCTCGCCGTGAAGCGCGCCGCGGAGCGCCGCCCCACGCGGACGGGGGAGGAGGGCTGGTGGCTGCTCTCCGACGCCCCGGACGTGGGCGTCGACTCCCGGCACCGCGGCCCGGTGCCTGCCGTGGACGTGACGGGGGTCGCACTGGTGCGGGTGTGGCCGCGCCCGCGTCCCGTGTAAGACTCGGAGGTCACAGGGAGACCCCCGCACGACCCGCGCCCGACGATCGGCACACCCCGCCGTGGCGCAGCCTCGATCAGAGAGCCCTCAGCGATGACTCCCACGCACGCCGACCTCGCCCGACCCGCCGACTCCGGCGCCGGGACCCCGACACCCACCCCCGCCGACCACCCGTTCGCGGGGGACCCGGTCTTCGACCTGCACCTCGGGGGCAAGCTCCAGACGGTGTCGACCTCCCCGCTGCGCGACGCCGCCGACCTCTCGCTCGCCTACACGCCCGGCGTGGCCCGGGTGTGCGAGGCGATCGCCGCGGACCCCGCGCTGACGTCGAGCTACACCTGGGTGCCCAACACCGTCGCCGTCGTCACCGACGGCACCGCCGTCCTCGGCCTCGGCGACATCGGCCCCGCCGCCGCGATGCCCGTGATGGAGGGCAAGGCGGTGCTCTTCAAGGAGTTCGGCGGCGTGGACGCCGTCCCGATCTGCCTCGACACCACCGACGTCGAGGAGATCGTCGAGACGGTGGCGCGGATGGCGCCCAGCTTCGGCGGCATCAACCTCGAGGACATCTCGGCCCCCCGCTGCTTCGAGATCGAGCAGCGCCTGGCCGCGCGGCTCGACGTCCCGGTCTTCCACGACGACCAGCACGGCACGGCGGTCGTCGTGCTCGCGGCGCTGGTCAACGCACTCCGCCTCACCGGCCGGGACGCCGCCACCACGAGGGTCGTGATCGCCGGCGCCGGGGCGGCCGGCGTGGCCTGCGCGAAGATCCTGCTGGCGGCCGGCGTGGACGACCTGGTCGTCACCGACCGTCGTGGTGTCCTGCGCACCGGTCGTGAGGGCATGACCCCGGTGAAGGCGGAGCTGGCCGCCATCACCGCCGACCGCACCGGCCGGTCGGGCTCCCTGGACGACGCCCTCGACGGCGCCGACGTCTTCATCGGCGTGTCCGGCGGAGCGGTGGGGGAGTCCTCGATCGCGCGGATGGCCCCCGACGCCCTGGTGTTCGCGCTGGCGAACCCGACGCCCGAGGTGCACCCGGAGGTGGCGCACCGGCACGCCCGCGTCGTGGCGACGGGTCGGTCGGACTTCCCGAACCAGATCAACAACGTGCTGGCCTTCCCCGGGATCTTCCGCGGCGCGCTCGACGTCCGGGCGACCGGGGTCGACGAGTCCATGAAGGTCGCCGCGGCCATGGCCATCGCCGACCTCGTGGGCGACGACCTGGCGGAGGACTACGTCATCCCCTCGCCGTTCGACCCCCGCGTCGCGCCGGCGGTCGCGGCCGCGGTCGCCGCCGCTGCCCGGACGGCGGGTCTCGCTCGGCGCTGAGGTCGGTAACGTCACTCACATGTTCGCCGTCTACGCCGAGTCCTTCTCCTCCGACGACCCGCTGTCCGCCCTGTCGACGGGTGAGCGGCCCGAGCCCGAGGTCCCCGAGGGGTGGACCACGATCACGGTCAAGGCCGCCTCGCTGAACCACCACGACCTGTTCTCCCTGCGCGGCGTCGGCCTCAAGCAGGAGGCGTTGCCGATGATCCTCGGCTGCGACGCGGCGGGGCTCGACGAGGACGGCAACGAGGTCGTCGTCCACGCGGTCGTCTCGGACCCGGCCTGGACCGGCGACGAGACCCTCGACCCGAGGCGGTCGCTGCTGTCGGAGCGCTACCAGGGCACGCTCGCCGAGCGCGTCGCCGTGCCCAGGGCGAACGTCGTCCCCAAGCCCTCCTCGCTGTCCTTCGAGGAGGCGGCGTGCCTGCCCACCGCGTGGCTCACCGCGTACCGGATGCTGTTCGGGCAGGGCGAACTCAAGGCCGGCGACACCGTGCTCGTGCAGGGCGCCGGCGGCGGTGTCGCGACGGCGCTGATCACGCTGGCGCGCGCGGGCGGGCTGAAGGTCCTCGCCACCAGCCGCGACGAGACCAAGCGCTCCCGGGCGCTCGAGCTCGGCGCCCACGAGGTCTACGAGTCCAACGAGCGGCTGCCCGGCAAGGTCGACGCGGTCATGGAGACCGTCGGCAGGGCCACCTGGTCGCACTCCGTGCGGTCCCTGCGACCCGGCGGCAAGATCGTCATCTCCGGCACCACCTCGGGCCCCAAGGTGGACGACGCCGAGCTCACCCGCATCTTCTTCCTCCAGCTGTCGGTCATCGGCTCCACGATGGGCACGCGCGCCGAGCTGGCCTCGCTGGTGCAGATGCTCGACGCGACGGGTGCCCGGCCGCTGATCGACCGGACCCTCCCGCTCACCGACGCCCGCGAGGGATTCTCGGCGATGCTCGAGGGCGACATCTTCGGCAAGATCGTCTTCACGGCCTGATGGGCGTCCACCTCCTCACCGGTGCCGGCTCCGGCATCGGTGAGCTCGTCGCCCGCGCCCTGCACGACCGCGGTGACGAGCTGTGGCTCCTCGCGCGCTCGCCGGAGCGCGCGGAGGAGCTCGCCGCCGCGTTCGAGGGCGCACGGACGCTGGTGGCCGACCTCGCGGACGCCTCCGCGGTGTCCGCTCTCGAGGTCCCGCCGGCGGTGGACGGCGTCGTGCACTCGGCCGGCGTGGTCGACGTGGGGCCGCTGACCGACACCGACCCCGCCGACCTCGAGCGGGCGGTCGCGGTCAACCTCGTCGCGCCCATGGTGCTCAGCCGGCTCGTCGTGCCGGCCGTACGACGGGCCCGGGGCACGCACGTCTTCGTGAACTCGGGCTCGGGACTGCGCGCCAAGGCCGACTGGGCGTCGTACAACGCCTCGAAGTTCGGGCTGCGGGGCTTCGCCGACGCCCTGCGCAGCGAGGAGGCCGGGCACGGCGTGCGGGTCACGACCGTCTACCCGGGACGCGTGGCCACGCCGATGCAGGAGCGGGTGCACGCCGCCGAGGGCGCGTCGTACGACGCGTCGCGGTGGATCCGCCCGGAGACCGTCGCGGCCCAGGTCGTCGCCGTCCTCGACCTGGCCGAGGACGCGACCATCCCGGACCTGACGATCTCGCCGCGCTAGTCGCCCGGCCGGGCGCTCGGCGTCCTAGCCCTGCGACTTCCAGTTCAGCGCGCCGACGAGGACCATCCGCAGCTGGGTGCGGGCCTGGTCCTTGATGTCGGTGGTGACCTCGGGCCGCCCCGCGAGGATGAGCGCCTCGGCGGTCGCGACCATCGAGGTCACCATCAGCTTCGACAGCACGCGCAGGTCGTCGCTGGACCACGCCTCGGTGCCGGGGATGCGGGCGATGTCGGTCGCGAGCTCGCGCTCGACGAGCTCGATCTGGTGCCGCACGGCCTCCCGGACGGCCGGCGGGCCGGCGACGCGCTCGCGGGCGATGAAGCCGAAGTGCGCACGGCGGACCTCGACGTGTTCGGCCAGGACGTCGACGGAGGCGTCGATGAGCTGCTTGAGCGACGGCTCCGGACGACGGACGTCGCGCAGCACCGCCCGCAGGGACACGAACGACTCGTCGACCAGCTCGAGGCCGAGGGCCTCGATCGAGGCGAAGTGGCGGTAGAAGGCCGTCGGCACGATGCCGACCTCCTTGGCGACCTGGCGCAGCGACACCGCGACGAGGCTGGTGTCGGCAGACAGGTCCAGAGCCGTGTCGAGGATGGCGCGGCGGGTGCGCTCCTTGCGCTCGACACGGCTCAGCGAACCCTCCCCGAGCGCCGAAGCCATTGCACCAGTCTAGGAGTTAGGGCGTGAGGTGGACCACCTCACTGCACGACTGTGCACCGAGGTGTGGACGGAGTCACACAGGTGTGGCCACGGACACCGGTTGAGCCCGTTGACGGGCACATCCAGCGTTGCCACACTGAGAGTACAGACGTACACCGAACCCGACAGGCACCAGGGGGAAGACCGATCATGAGCCTGGCCACCACCGTACTGCGGTCCAAGGCGCTCGCCGCGCTGACCTCGCCGCACGGGGTCGACCGGTACCTCGAGCTCGTCAACCCGATGTGGGCCGCCCACGAGGTCCGCGCCCGCATCGTCGAGAAGACCGTCGAGGTCGACGTCGAGGGCCACCCGCGCGTCGCCACCCTGACGCTGCAGCCCACCTCGACCTGGCGCGGTCACCGCGCCGGCCAGCACGTCCAGGTGGGCGTGGCGATCCCCGGCGAGGGCGGCGGTCGTCGTACGACGCGCGTCTTCACGATCTCCAGCCTCGACTCCCGCCCGGGCGACCGCTTCACCCTCACCATGCGGGCCAACCCCGACGCTCCCGAGGGTCGCGGCGTCTCGCGGTACCTGGTCGACGAGGCCCCCGTCGGGACCATCGTGCACCTGAGCCAGGCCGAGGGCGACTTCGTGCTGCCGGACTCCGTCCCGGAGCACATCGTCCTCATCTCGGGCGGCTCCGGGATCACCCCGGTGATGTCGATGCTGCGCTCGCTGCAGAACCGCACCCACCGCGGCCGCATCACCTTCATCCACTACGCCCAGTCGCCGGAGCACCAGATCTACGCCGACGAGCTGCGCGAGGTGGCCCGCACCGGCTACGGCGTCGACCTCCACCTGCTCCACCCGGAGCTGGGGGACCCGAACCTGTCGCCCGCCTGGCTGGAGCGGCTCGTGCCGGGCTACAGCGACGTCCCCACTTGGGTCTGCGGACCGGCCCCGCTCGTCGAGGGCGTCAAGGACGCGTACGGCGACTCCGAGAACCTGCACGTCGAGTACTTCAAGCCGCCGCGCACCACCGCCGGCGAGGCGGGTGGCGAGGTGACCTTCACCCGCAGCGGCAAGACTGCGCCGAACACGGGCGAGTCGCTGCTGGAGCAGGCGGAGGCCCTCGGTCTGAGCCCCGAGTACGGCTGCCGCATGGGCATCTGCTTCTCCTGCGTCTCCCGCAAGACCGACGGCGTCACCCGTGACGTCGTCTCCGGCGAGACCTCGACGCTGCCCGACGAGGAGATCCGCATCTGCGTCAGCGCCCCCGAGGGCGACTGCGCCGTGGACCTCTGAGACCCACCGCCCTGACCGACATCCCGCACGACACCCTCACCCCGGAGAGGACACCGGACATGACCACCAAGGACGTGCCCACCCTGACCCCCGAGCAGCTCGAGTCGTTCGGCGAGGAGATGGACGCCATCCGCCGCCGCATCCTCGACGACCTCGGCGAGAAGGACGCGGAGTACATCCGCAACGTCGTGAAGGCGCAGCGCGGTTTCGAGACCGTCGGCCGCGCCCTGTTCTACCTGCCGCCGGCCTGGCCGCTCGCGGTGGCGTCGCTGAGCATCTCCAAGATCCTCGACAACATGGAGATCGGCCACAACGTCATGCACGGCCAGTACGACTGGATGGGCGACCCGGGCCTGAACTCCCGCATGTACGAGTGGGACAACGTCTGCCCGAGCGAGCAGTGGAAGAACTCCCACAACTACATCCACCACACCTTCACCAACATCCTCGGCAAGGACCGTGACATCGGGTACGGCGTGCTGCGGATGGACGAGGACCAGAAGTGGCACCCCTACTACCTGGGGAACCCGGTCTACGCCCTGCTGCTGATGATCTTCTTCGAGTGGGGCGTGGCCCTGCACGACCTCGAGGTGGAGAACATCGTCGCCGGCAAGCGCAAGATCGAGGAGAACAAGGCCCTCCACGCCGGCATCATGCGGAAGGTCAAGCGCCAGGCGCTGAAGGACTACGTGCTCTTCCCGGCGCTGACCGGCCCGCTGTTCGTCCCCACCCTGGCGGGCAACGCGGTGGCCAACCTGGTCCGCAACGTGTGGGCGTTCAACATCATCTTCTGCGGCCACTTCCCGACCGGCGTGGCCACCTTCAGCCAGGAGGAGTGCGAGAACGAGACCCGCGGCCACTGGTACTACCGCCAGCTGCTGGGGTCGGCCAACATCACCGGCGGCTCGCTGTTCCACGTGATGACCGGCAACCTGTCGCACCAGATCGAGCACCACCTGTTCCCGGACCTCCCGGCACGCCGCTACCCGGAGATCGCCGTCGAGGTGCGCGAGATCTGCGAGCGCTACGGCCTGCCCTACAACACCGGCGGTCTGACCAAGCAGCTGTTCAGCGTGGCCAGCAAGATCTGCCGGATGGCGCTGCCCGACCGGAAGAAGAAGACCGAGGCCCCCGCGGACGACGTCCGCGCCGACGCCCCGGTGCGCGAGACCGTCGCCGCCTGAGCCCCGCTCGGCACGACGCGAGCGACGTCACCCGTCCTGGCCTAGCCAGGGCGGGTTTCGTCGTACCACGATGGGGCGCATGGACGAGCGGTTGACGAAGGGCGAGATCCGCAAGGACGCGGTCCAGGACGCCGTCGAGGCCACGGCCGGCACGGTGGGCCAGGTCGCGACGATCCTGACGGGCGCGGTGCGCGACGTCGCCTCCGCGATCGGGGGCCTCGCGACGGACATCTTCGAGATCAGGGACGCCGCCCGTCGCGCCTCCGAGCAGTCGGAGCAGTCCGACTAGTCCGGGCAGTCCGAGCACCCCACCTGGGCCGACGAGGACACCACCACCTCCCGACCGCCGAGTCGGCCCGAACGCTCGCCCCAGGGACGCCGAGTCGGCCCGAACGCTCGCCTCAGGCGCGCCGAGTCGGCCCGAACGCTCGCCCCAGGCGCGCCGAGTCGGCCCGAACGCTCGCCCCAGCGGCGCCGAGTCGGCCCGAACGCTCGCCCCAGGGACGCCGAGTCGGCCCGGACGCGTGCTCCAGGGGCGCCGAGTCGGCCCCAACGAGTGCCCTAGGGACGCCGAGTCGGCCTGAACGCGTGCCTGACGCGTTCGACCAACCCATGACGAGCTCGCCGGGACCAGAGGCGCCGGGTGCGTTCGGGCCGACTCGGCGTCGTACGGCGGTGCGTTGGGGCCGACTCAGCGTCGTACGGCGGTGCGTTGGGGCCGAGTCGGCGTCGTACGGCGGTGCGTTGGGGCCGACTCAGCGTCGTACGGCGGTGCGTTGGGGCCGACTTGGCGTCGTACGGCGGTGCGTTGGGGCCGACTCGGCGTCGTACGGCGGTGCGTTGGGGCCGACTCGGCGTCGTACGGCGGTGCGTTGGGGCCGACTCGTCAGTCCTCGGGGTCGTCGAGGCGGGCGAGCCAGGTCGCCAGCGCCTCGACGGTGCCCTCGGTCTCCGGGTGGGTGTCGACGTACTCCCGGAGGCGGTCGGCGACCCAGGCGAGGGTCACCTCCTCCTCGCCGCGCCGCTCCTCGAGCTCCTCGAGCCCGCGGTCGGTGAAGTACACCGTGCCTCCTCGACCGCTCAGTCCGAGGAGCCGCCGTCGAACGCCCGCGCCACGAGGTCCTTCTGCTCGTCCGTGTGACGCTTGAGCGTGCCGACCGACGGGGCGGCCGACGCGGCCCGGGTGACCGGCTCGACGGTGACGTCGAGCTGGGGCCAGACGTTGAGGGCGAAATTGGGCCACGGGCCCATGTTCATCGGCTCGTCCTGGACCCAGGCGACGCGCTGCAGGTTGGGGTAGCGCTCGATCTCGGCCTTGATCTCGTCGACCGGCCGCGGGTAGAGCTGCTCCACGCGGCCGAGGGCGACGGTCTCGTCCTCGCGCTTGGTGCGCTCCACGAAGAGGTCCCACGACACGCGACCCGACGACAGCAGCAGCGTGCGCACCTTCTCGGGGTCCGCCTTCGCGTCGCCGATGAACGGCTGGAAGGTGCCCGAGGTGAACTCGTCCGGCTGCGAGGCGGCCTCCTTGCGCCGCAGCAGCTGCTTCGGCGTGAAGACCACCATCGGGCGGTGACGGTCGCTGAAGGCGTGGCGCCGCAGCAGGTGGAAGTACGACGCCGAGCTCGACGGCTGCGCCACGACGAACGCGTCCTCCGCCGTCATCGCCAGGAAGCGCTCGATGCGGGCCGAGGAGTGGTCCGGCCCCTGGCCCTCGTAGCCGTGGGGGAGCAGCAGGACGACGCCCGACTGCTGGCCCCACTTCGTCTCGCCGGCGGTGATGAACTCGTCGATGATCGTCTGCGCGCCGTTGACGAAGTCACCGAACTGCGCCTCCCAGGCCACGAGGGCCTCGGGGCGGGCGACGGAGTAGCCGTACTCGAACCCGAGGGCGGCGTACTCGCTGAGCAGCGAGTCGTAGACGAAGAACTTCGCCTGGTCCTCGGTGAGGTTGGCCAGCGGCACCCACTCGTCGGCGTTGGTGCGGTCGATGATCGTCGCGAACCGCTGCACGAAGGTGCCGCGACGCGAGTCCTGCCCGGCCAGACGCACGGGGCGCCCGTCCATGAGCAGCGAGCCGAACGCGATGATCTCGCCGGCGCCCCAGTCGATCGGGCCCTCGGTGATCGCGGCGGCCCGGCGCTGCAGCTGCGGCAGCACCTTCGGGTGGACGGTGAAGCCATCCGGCGGGGTGATGTAGGCGTCGGAGATCCGCTTGAGGACCTCCTGGCTGACGGCCGTCGGCTGATCCCCGGCAGGCTTCTCCGGGTAGTCCGGGACCGTCGTCCACTCCTTCGGCGGCTCCTTGCCGGCCTCGCGGACCTCGTTGAACACACGCTCGAGCTGGGCCTGGTAGTCCCGCAGGACCTCCTCGGCCTCCTCGATCGTGATGTCACCGCGACCGATGAGCGACTCCGTGTAGAGCTTGCGCACGGAGCGCTTCTGCTCGATCAGGTCGTACATCAGCGGCTGCGTGTACGACGGGTCGTCGCCCTCGTTGTGGCCGCGGCGGCGGTAGCAGACGAGGTCGATGACGACGTCCTTCTGGAACGTCTGGCGGTACTCGAACGCCAGCCGTGCCGCCCGGATGCAGGCCTCGGGGTCGTCGCCGTTCACGTGGAAGATCGGCGCCTGGACCATCCGCGCGACGTCCGTGCAGTACAGCGTCGAGCGCGAGGAGCCGGGGGAGGTGGTGAACCCGACCTGGTTGTTGACGATGACGTGGACGGTGCCGCCCGTGCGGTAGCCGCGCAGCTGCGACAGGTTCAGCGTCTCCGCGACGACGCCCTGGCCGGCGAACGCCGCGTCGCCGTGCACCAGCAGCGGGAGGACCGGGTAGAACTCCGCGCCGCGGTCGAGGACGTCCTGCTTCGCGCGGGCGATGCCCTCCAGGACCGGGTTGACGGCCTCGAGGTGGGAGGGGTTCGCGGCGACGGAGACCTTGATGCGCTCCCCGGTGCCCGCCTCGAACTCGCCCTCGGCGCCCAGGTGGTACTTCACGTCACCGGAGCCCTGGACGGTGCGGGGGTCGATGTTGCCCTCGAACTCGCGGAAGATCTGGCTGTACTTCTTGCCCACGATGTTGGCGAGCACGTTCAGGCGGCCGCGGTGGGCCATGCCGATCGCGACCTCGTCGAGGCCCGCCTCCGCGGCGGCCTCGCAGATCTCGTCGAGCACCGGGATGGTGGTCTCACCACCCTCGAGGCTGAAGCGCTTCTGCCCGACGAACTTCGTCTGCAGGAAGGTCTCGAACGCCTCGGCCTGGTTCAGCTTGAGCAGGATCCGCAGCTGCTCCTCGCGGGGCGGCTTGGTGTGCGGCTGCTCGACGCGCTCCTGGACCCAGCGGCGCTGCTCGGGGTCCTGGATGTGCATGTACTCGATGCCGGTGGTGCGGCAGTAGGAGTCGCGCAGGATGCCCAGGATCGACCGCAGCTTCATGAAGCGCCGGCCCTCGCCACCGAACGAGCCGGTGGCGAACTCGCGGTCGAGGTCCCACAGCGTCAGCCCGTGGGTCTCGACCTCGAGGTCGGGGTGGCTGCGCTGGCGGTACTCGAGCGGGTCGGTGTCGGCCATCATGTGACCGCGCACGCGGTAGGCGTGGATCAGCTCGAGGATCCGGGCCTGCTTGCTGATCTCGTCGTCGTGGTCGGCGGGCACGTCGCGGGCCCACCGGATGGGCTCGTACGGGATCCGGAGCGACCGGAAGATCTCGTCGTAGAAGCCGTTCTCGCCCAGCAGGAGCTGGTGGACGGTGCGCAGGAACTCGCCGGACTGCGCGCCCTGGATGACGCGGTGGTCGTACGTCGAGGTCATGGTCATGACCTTGCTGACCGCGCCGCGGGCGAGGGCGGCCTCGGAGGTGCCCTGGAACTCGGCGGGGTAGTCCATCGCCCCCACGCCGATGATCGCGCCCTGGCCCTTCACGAGCCGGGGGACCGGGTGGTTCGTGCCGAGCCCGCCGACGTTGGTGAGCGAGACGGTGGTGCCCTGGAAGTCGGTGACCGCGAGCTTGCCGTCGCGGGCCTTCGTCACGAGGTCCTCGTACGCCGTCCAGAAGCCGGCGAAGTCCATGTCCTCGGCGGCCTTCACCGAGGGCACGAGCAGCTGGCGGGTGCCGTCGGGCTTCTTGATGTCGATCGCGAGGCCGAGGTTGACGTGCGCCGGCTCGATCAGGGTGGGCTTGCCGTCGACGACGTCGTACCCGACGTTCATCGCCGGGATCGCCTTCAGCGCCTTGACCAGGGCGTAGCCGATGATGTGCGTGAACGACACCTTGCCGCCGCGCGCGCGGGCGAGGTGGTTGTTGATGACGGTGCGGTTGTCCCACAGCAGCTTGACCGGGACCGAGCGCACCGAGGTGGCGGTCGGGACGGTCAGCGACTCGTCCATGTTCTTCACGGTGCGGGCCGGCGCGCCCCGCAGCGTGGTGTACGTCGGCTCCTCGCGCGGCGCCTCGGCGGGTGCCGCGGGGGCCTCCTTCGGCGCGGGCGCCGTGCGGCCCTGGGTGGGCTCGGCGGCGGCCGAGGCGGGCCGCGGCGTGGCCTTCGGCTTCGGCTGCTCGGAGGGCTTCTGGGCGGCGGGCTTCTCAGCGGGCTTCTGCGCCGCCGGCTTCTGGGCGGCGGACTTCTCGGCGGGCTTCTCAGCCGGGGCGGCAGCCTTCTCCGCAGCCTTCCCGGCGGGCGCCGAGGCGCCGTTCGACGAGCCGTTCGAGGCGCCGCCGGCGGAGCCGAAGTACTCCCGCCACGCCGGGTCGACGCTGTCGGGGTCGCGGTCGTAGGCCTCCCGCATCTCGTCCACGAGCCACTCGTTGGCCCCGAAGTCCGCGGCGGCTGCCGCCGCCAGGTCTGAGGTGGAGGTGGAGGAGCCTGGGGACTGCGGCACGGCTGGGATCGCCTCTTCCGATGAGCGCGCGGATCGGTGAACAGGATCAGGCTAGTCCCATTCGGCAACGGATGTCGCAGGGGACACGGGGCCCGGTGAGAGGGAGACCGGACGTGGGGTCGTCTGGGGGGTTCGACCCCACGTCCGGTGTCAGGTGCCGTCGTCGAAGGCGGGACGACGTCACCGACCCACGCGATTGCGTGGCATGTCCAATTAAACCTCGGCGGGGCCGTGCTGTCGTGACGTTCCCGGTAAAAACTGAGCCGGGCCGGGGGG
>NZ_JAKUHT010000009.1 GCF_022436705.1 Nocardioides sp. CFH 31398
GGGTGGCCTTGGTGCGTCGGTGGGCCTCGCGTTCGGCGCGGGCGAGGCGTTCGGCCTCGATGGCGTCGGCGACCTCGGGGGCGACGGTCTCGAGGATCCGGCGTCCGAGGTGGGTGACCTCGGCGGGGGTGAACTCGGCGCAGTAGCCGACCAGGGCCTGCTCGGCGTCGGTCATGGTCTGCTCGTCGACGAGGTCGGGTGGCAGGGCGTCGAGGCAGTCGACCATGGCGCGGGCGTGGTCGAGGGAGATCCCGCCGTCGAGTGCAGCGGCGGCCAGCACGCCGCGGCGGGCGATGCGGGTGCCGAGGCGGGCCTCACCGCCGGTGCGGCGGGCGTTGAGGTGGAGGCGGTCGGCCAGCCAGTCCGCCGGGCTGCGGGCGCCGGTGGTCGCGGCGACGCCGTCGGCGCCCGCGGTGGCCGTCAGGGTCGCGAGCCGGAGGGCGGTGAGGCGTTGCTCGGCCTGGGTGATCCCGACGAGAAGCACGCCCTGGTCGGTGGGGTCGAGCCAGGCCGGGTCGGTGCCGGCGGCGATGGCTGCGGTCGCGGTGTCGAGGGCGGCGGTGATGGTCGTGACCGCGCTCAGCAGCGGGTGGGAGCCCGCCTCCCAGCCCGCCTCGCGCACCATCTCACTGACCACGATTCGAACATACGCTCGACCGCCGACAGTGAAGGCCGCGTCTGCTCCCGATCGGACGCCCCGCGCAACGGAACGTTGACGATGCGGGTCAACCGACCAGTAGGTCCACCGTCGTCAAGATCGCCGGATGCGCGAGCGCCAGCGACTGGAGTTCGACGCGATTGAACTATCTGAGGTCGTCGTGCTCCTCCGGTGCAACATTTACTGGCTCTGGCGTCCACTGCCGCACGGCGAAGGCGTGCACGGCAAGCCCAGGGTCGCGGACCTCGAAGGGGACGGACCGGACGTCGCTGACGACGACTCCCAGCTCCTCCAGGCACTCCCGTCGCACAGCCTCCTCCGGCAACTCGTCGCTCTCGACGTGGCCGCCGACGAAGTCCCAGCAGTCCGGATACCACCGTCGATTTGGGTGACGATGCACCAACAGCACGTGCCCATGGCGCACAAGGACCGCGACGGCGATCGCAGTGCGACCGTCCATCGCTACGAACCCAGCTCCTCGCCCACCGCGCCCGACCAGACGACGACCGCGCGGGCGCCGGGGTCGGGGGTGCCCTTGACCCGGTCGCCGAGGTACGACGAGCGGCCGACGCGGGCGCTCGACTGCGCGGTCTCCTCGGTGCCCCGCGCGGCCGCGTCGACGGCGTCGCGCCACGCGGAGGCGGGGGAGTCGCCGGCGTCGAGGTGCTGGGCGAAGGAGGTCGCCAGCGGCACCAGGGCGTCGAGCATCGTGCGGTCGCCGACGGAGGCGCCGCCGACCTCGCCGATGCCGTCCACGCCGGCCTGCAGCGCCGCCGCCCAGGCCTGGGCGTCGGTGGAGCCCGACTCCTCGAGCGACGCGGCGGCCCGCATGAGCAGGATCGAGTAGAGCGGGCCCGAGGTGCCGCCGATGGCGCGACGCAGCGTCGCCGAGGTGTCGCGCAGGGCGCCGACGGGGTCGGCGGCGTACCGGTCGATCTCGGAGAGGACGGCGGTCGCGCCGCGCTCCAGGCCGGTGCCGAGGTCGCCGTCACCGACCTCGCTGTCGAGGCGCGTCAGCTCCGGCTCGGCGGCCTTCAGCGACTCGCACGCGGCGACGAGCGCTCGGCGCACGGGGCTGTCCTCGGCGAGGTGCTCGCCGGTCGCGGGCTCCTCCTCGGCGGGTGCGGGGACGGCGCGCGCCTCGGCGACCATGCCCTGGTGCGGGGCCGGCCACGCGGCGGTCTCGGTGGGGTGGTCGAGCAGGCCCAGCAGCTCGTCGTCCACCGGCAGCACGGAGACCGAGACGCCCGGCATGTCGAGGGCGGTGAGGAACCGGCCGACCCACATGCGTTCCACGACCAGGCCGCGGTCGCGCAGGCGGGCGAGGGCACCGCGAGCGACGACGTCCAGCTCGCTCGGCGGGGTGGTGCCGAGGTCGTTGACGAGCAGGACGACGCGCTGGCCCTCCACCAGGTCGGCGTCGTCGGCCACGGCGTCCACCAGGCGGGCGGTCGTCTCGTCGGCGCTGACCAGCGGGCCCCTCTCCACCCCCGCCTCTCCGTGGATGCCGAGGCCCCACTCGACCTCGTCGTCCTCCAGGGTGAACCCGGGCTCGCCGACGGCCGGCACGGTGCACGCGCCGAGGGAGACCCCCATCGAGCGGACGTCGTCCGCCACCCGCTGCGCCACCGCGGTGACGGCGGCGAGGTCGTCGCCGCGATCGGCGGCTGCCCCGGCGGCCTTGTGGACCAGCACCGTCCCAGCGATGCCCCGGCGTCCGGCGTGGTCGCCGTCCGCGGCCAGGGCGACGTCGTCGCCGATGACGACCATGTCGACGGCCGTGCCCTCGGCGCGGGCGAGCTCGGCGGCGAGGCCGAAGTTGAGTCGGTCGCCGGTGTAGTTCTTCACGATCAGCAGGACGCCCGCCGACTGCTGCTGCTCGCCGGCGGCGATCGCGCGGACGGCGGCGAGCACGGCGTCGGTGGACGGCGAGGTGAACATGTCGCCGACGACCGCGCCGGTGAGCATGCCGGGTCCGACGTACCCGCCGTGCGCCGGCTCGTGCCCCGCGCCCCCGCCGGACACCAGCGCGACCTTCCCGAGCTCCGCGTGGTCGCGGCGCAGGACGACGGTCTGGCCGTCCAGCAGCACCAGGCCGGGCGCGCCGGCGACGAGTCCCTCGAGCATCTCGGGCACGACGTCCGCGACGTCGTTCAGCAGCTTCTTCATGCTGGTGACCCTAGGGTGGCGCCGGTCACGAGGTCACCTGCCAGGTCCGCAACCGGCCGCGGCGCATCTGCCGCGGGGCTGTGGTGGTCCTGACCCCCGCCCGTGCCTTGTGATCAAGCAGTAACTCCGCGTTACATGACCGGGCGGGCCCGGAGCCCTACCAGTGGACCCCGCGGAAGACCTGCGACAGCAGGGCGCGCTCGGAGTCGGTACGGCGGTCGCCGGACTCGACGTCGCCGCGGGCGGCGGCGGAGTCGGGGAAGACCTTGTACGCCTGGTAGAGCACGCGGAAGGTGATCTTCGGGGTCAGCGTGTGCGCCACCGCGCCGAGGTTGCCGAGGGCGGTGTTGATCTCGTGGGGCTTGCGGACGATCGCAGTGACGACGAGGTCCGCGGCCTGGGCGGGGGAGATGGCGGGGAAGCGGTCGTACAGCTTCGTCGGCGCGATCATCGGCGTCTTCACCAGCGGCATGTGGATCGAGGTGAAGGTGATGCCGTTGCCGAACAGCTCCGAGGCCACCACGGTGCTCCAGGCGTCGAGCGCGGCCTTCGACGCGACGTACGCCGAGAAGCGCGGCGGGTGGGTCTGGACGCCGATCGAGGAGATGTTCACGACGTGGCCCGAGCGCTGCGGGCGCATCGCCGGCAGCAGCCCCATGACGAGGCGGATGGCGCCGAAGTAGTTGAGCTGCATGGTCCGCTCGAAGTCGTGGAAGCGGTCCTCGGACAGCTTCAGCGACCGGCGGATGGAGCGGCCGGCATTGTTGACGACCACGTCCACCGACGGCAGCTCGGCGACGAGCTGCTCGCACAACCGGTCGATCGCGTCGAGGTCGGACAGGTCGCACGGCGCGACCACGGCGTCGCCGCCGCGGTCGATGATGTCGGCGCGGAGGTCGTCGAGCTTGTCCTTGCTCCGGGCGACGAGCACGGGGATGCCGCCGAGGCGGGCGACCCGCCAGGCGGTCGCCTTGCCGATGCCGGACGACGCGCCCGTGATGACGACGTACTTGCCCTCCAGCTCGGCGCGCGCGGCGCGGTCGCGGGGGACGCTCGGGTCGAGCTGCTCCTCCCAGAACGCCCACAGCTCCGCGGCGTACGACGACACCGCGGGCACCTCGATGCCCGAGCCGGTGAGCGCCTCGCGGGTGCGGGCGGAGTCGAAGACCGACGGGAACGTCGAGTGGGCGAGGACGTCGGCCGGGATGCCGGTGCGTCCCACGGTCTGCTCGAGCAGTGCCTGCACGGGCCGGGAGCCGAGCACGGAGGGCAGCCAGGAGCCGGGCCGCAGCGCACGCGGCACCGAGAGCGCCCGCAGCAGCCCACGATCGACCGGCGTGGCGAACTCGGGCGCCCCGGCGGCGTTGCAGAACGCGTTGACGAGGTCGACGACCGGCACCGGCTCGGGGTCGACGAGGTGGAAGGCCTCGCCGTCACGGTCGGGCAGGTGCATGAGGTGGTCCATCGCGGCGGCCACGTAGTCGACGGGCACCACGTTCGTGTCGCCGAGGTCCACCCCGACCAGCGGCACCCAGCCGGGGAGGCTGTCGCGCAGCCGCTTGAGCAGGCCGAAGAAGTAGTAGGGCCCGTCGACCTTGTCGATGACGCCCGTCTCCGAGTGACCGAGCACGATCGCGGGCCGGTAGACCCGCCACGCCACGTCGTCCTGGTCGCGCACGAGCTTCTCCGCCTCGAACTTCGTGCGGTGGTACGGCGAGGTCAGTGCCTGCCCGGTGTCGAACATCGTCTCGTCGAAGCGGCCCCGGTGGTCGCCGGCGACGGCGACGGAGCTGACGTGGTGGAAGCAGCCGACCTCGAGGTCGGCGGCCAGGTCGAGCGCGTTCGCCGTGCCGCCCACGTTCGCGGCGTCGTTCGCCTCGTCGTCGGCAGCCATGTCGTAGACGGCCGCGACGTGGACGAGGTGGTCGATCGCGCCGCGGTGCTCGGCGATCCACTCCTCGGCGACACCGAGGCGTGGCTGCGTCAGGTCGCCGACGACGATCTTGACGCGGGAGGACTCCCACCGGGCGATCCGGCGCTCCATCCGTTCCACGGAGGACGCGCGCGTCAGCACGTGGACGTCGCCGCTGCGGTTCTCCAGCAGCTGGTTGACGAGATGACGACCGATGAACCCCGTTGCCCCCGTGACCAGATACGTCATGGGGGGAGGCTAGTGGCGGTTGCTACCCGTGGGTAGCCACTCGTGCCCCCGGTGGGCGCGGTCCCGGATCGACCCCGGGGCGGGTGGGTACGACGGAGGGGTAGCGCGCCATCCCCTCCGGCAGCCGTCCCGAGACGTCCGTGGTGCGCGACGCCCTCTCGGAAATGGGGTCGGCCGATGCCGACGAGCAACGACCAGGACGCCCGGCTGCTGACGTGGCTCGCCCAGCAGCTCCACGACGGGCAGGACGTCGACGACACCGTCGCGCGGATGTTGTCGCAGGCGCGGACGGTGGCGCCCGGCGCCCACCACGTCGGTGTGACGGTCCGGGCGCGGCGGGGAACCTACCGGTCCATCGGGTCGACGAGCCCGCTCGCGCGGCACCTCGACGACCTGCAGCACGAGTCGGGCGAGGGTCCGTGCGTCGACGCGGCCTCGCCCGGGGGTGACGACTGGTCGCGCAGCAGCCACCTCGGCGACGACCGGCGCTGGCCGCGGTGGGCGGCCCAGGCCGAGGCCGTCGGAGTCCGGTCGGTGCTGTGCGCGCAGCTCCTCGACCGGGGCGAGCCCTTCGGCGCGATCACCCTCTACTCCGAGGACAGCGGCCGTTTCGGCGAGGACGACGCCGTCGGCCTCGCCCTGCTGTGGATCGCCCAGGCGGCCATCGCGCTGTCCACGGCCCGCAGGACCGAGGGGCTGCAGCGGGCGATCGATGCCCGCCACACCATCGGTGTCGCGCAGGGCATCCTCATGCAGCGGCTGGACCTCGACGAGGAGGCGGCCTTCGAGCACCTGCTCCAGCTGGCGTCGACCCGCGAGGAGGGCATCGGTGTGCTCGCGGCCAAGGTCGTCCGCACGGGCGACGTGCCTCGGCACTGACCCCCGGTCGGGGTGATCCCGCGCCACCGTTTTCTTCAGCGGGACGGGACCGGCCCGCGATCCCGAGGGGGGGTGAGGGACCAGCGGGCTGCTGGTGCGGTACCGCGAGGGCCGGTGCCGCACACGGGGGACCCGCTACTCCTTGCGTCCACCGAACATGATCTCGTCCCAGCTCGGCACCGACGCACGACCGCGCTTGCGGCCTCGGCGTCGGCGGGAGTCGTCGGGCTCCTCCTCCGCCGGTCCGGCCTGGGTGTCGGTCGCGGGCCTCTGGCGGGCCTCCCCGCTCGGGTCCGCGCCGTCGGTCGACTCGGACGCCCTGACCTGCTCGAGCGCCTCCGCGGTGGCGGCGGAACCGGCGTCGGCGGGGCCCGACGGCCGGTCGGACGAGGGCTCGGACGGGGGCTCGGCCACCAGACGCAGGGCGTCGCCGCCGAGGGGCAGCTCGTCGCCGAGCGGGAGCTCGTCGTCCGCGACCGCGACCAGGCGCGGCGCGGTGGTGACCGCGTCGTCCTCCCAGTCGTCGACCGCCGAGGGGTCGACGGGTGCGGCCACCGGCGCCGGGTCGTCGCCGACGAGCCAGCGGGCGTCGTCGTCGTCGAGGAGCACGAAGTTGCCCGGCGGGTCGAAGGTGAAGCGGGCGAGGCCGGTGCGCTCCGGCGTCGCGTACGACGCGGTGAGGACCCAGCGTCCGTCCTCGCGCTTGCGGGAGTCCCACTCCACGGCGCCGGGGTCGGCGTCCAGCCCGCGGAGCCGGGCGGCGACCGCGTCACCGAGCGTGCGGTGCGCGGCGCCCTCGCCGCCGGAGCGTCGTACGGACGAGCGCTGGGCTCGCTGGGCCATGTGGGCACGCTCGGCGAGCACGGGGCGGGCGTAGACCAGCACCTTCTCGAGGGTCGAGCCCGCGGCCTCCGCGACCTCCTCGGCGGTGGCGCCGGCGCGGATGCGCGCCTGGATGTCGCGGGGGCGGAGCGGTACGGGGGCGTCCATGGTGGCCTTCCCTGCAGGGGGTGTCGCCGGCGTGGCCCCGGCCGATCGGTCGTCGTCGCGGGACGGCTGTGACTGGTGCCCCACCGCGGCGCGGAGCCCGTCGTCGACGGGCAGGAGGAAGCGTCGTCCCTCCTCGTCGAGCAGGACGAGGTGGACGCCGTCGTCGGCACTGTCGGTGCCGTCGAGCGTCAGCCGCTCACCGTCGCCCGTCATGGTCCGCTCGTCCCTGCTCCCCGGCGCCGACCCGGGTGGGCACGGCGCCCCGTTGCTCCGTCCGACCGAGCCTACGACAGCCCGCCCCGCCGGGGTGGGACGCCGGACGCCTAATGTCTCGGGGGTGTCGTGGACCGACTACCCCGTGGTGCTGGTCGTGCTCGACCTGCTGGGGATCTTCGTCTTCGCGCTGGCCGGGGCGCTGGTCGGCGTGCGACGCGACCTCGACGTGTTCGGCGTGCTCGTGCTGGCGGGGACGACGGGTCTCGGCGGCGGGTTCCTGCGCGACGTCCTCATCGACGCCACCCCGCCGGCCGCGCTCACCGACTGGCGCTACCTCCTGGTGCCCGTCCTGGCCGGGCTGCTGACCTTCGTGGCGCACCCGGCCGTCGGCCGCTTCGAGCGGCCCATCGGCGTGCTCGACGCCTTCGGGCTGTCCCTGTTCTGCGTCGCGGGGGCGCTGAAGGCGGCCGAGTACGGCCTGGGCCCGGTGCCCGCCGCCCTCATGGGGATGGTCACCGCCGTCGGCGGCGGCATGGTGCGCGACGTGCTGGTGGGCCAGACGCCGCAGGTGTTCGCGGACGCCACCCTCTACGCCACCCCGGCCCTCGGCGGAGCCGCGGTCGCGGTCGTGGGCCTCGGGCTGGGGGCGCCGGCCATCGTCGTGGCCCCGGTCGGCGCGCTGGTGTGCCTGACCTGGCGCCTGCTGGCGATGTGGCGCCAGTGGACGGCGCCGCGCCCGCGGGGGCCGGCGAGCGTCTGAACCGCGTGGGGGCTCAGACCCCCAGGACCCGCCGGAGGTAGGCGTTCGTGAACAGGCGCTCGGGGTCGAGCCGCTCGCGCACGGCGAGGAACTCGTCGAACAGCGGGTACGCCGGGGCGAGGTCCGCGGCCTGACGTCGGTGCACCTTGCCCCAGTGGGGGCGGCCGTCGAGGTCCATCAGCGCCGCCTCGACCGCGGCGAAGTAGGGCTCGTGCACCGCCGAGTGGTGCACGTGGACCGCGACGTAGCAGGTGTCGCGGTCGTGTGCCGGGGACAGCGGCACGTCCTCGGCGACGGCGGTGCGGACCTCCACCGGGAAGCCGACACGGTGGGCGTCGGCGATCCGGCGCACGGCGGCCAGCGCGTCGGCCGCGGCGGCCAGCGGGACGGCGTACTCCATCTCGCGGAAGCGGACCCGCCGGGTGCCGGAGAACACCTCGTGCGACGGCTCGGTGTACGACGTGCCGCCGGCGAGCCGGCCGACGACGCGGTTCACCGGCGACGTCAGGGCGGGCACGCGGGCGGTGAGGGCGGTGGCCACGCCGAGGGCGCCGTTGGCGACGAGCTCGTCGTCCACCCACCGGGCGACGCGTCCACGCGAGCGGCTCGGCGCGGGGGCGCCGTCGGCCACCCGGTCGTTGATCCGCAGCAGGCAGCGGTCGGTGCCGGGGAACCAGTAGGCGTCCACGTGGTCGTGGGCGCCGATGCGGTCGTGCAGCCCCCCGACCAGCTCGTCCCAGCCGACGACGCGCTCGGTGGCGGCCAGGCGGTAGGCGGGCTCGACCGCGAACCGCAACGAGGTCAGGACGCCCAGCGCGCCCAGGCCGAGGCGCGCGTGGGAGAAGGTCTCGGCGTCCTCGGTCGGCGAGAGGGTGAGGTGCTCGCCGGTGCCGGTCACCATCCGCAGGCCGACCAGCTGGGCGGCGAGCCCGGCGACCCGGCCGGCGGTGCCGTGGGTGCCGGTGGACACCGCACCGGCGACGGTCTGCACGTCGATGTCGCCGAGGTTGCCGAGCGCCAGACCGAGCCGGGCGAGCTCGCGGGTGAGGTGGTGCAGCGGCGTGCCGGCCAGGACCTCGACGGTGCCGGCGTCGCGGTCGACGTCCGTGATGCCGACGAGGCGGTCGGGGCGCACGAGGGTGTGCTCCGGCGCGGCGATCGCGCTGAAGCTGTGGCCGCTGCCGACCATCTTGACCGGCCGCCCGTCCGCGCGTGCCCGCTCGACGAGCGCCACCACCGCGGCAGGGGTGCGGGGGTGCTCGACGACGCGCGGGACCGCGGTCTCGAGCCGCGACCAGTTCTGCCAGCGGTTCACGCGGTCACCGTAGAGGCCTTCGCGGGCGCCCGCACGAGTGCGGTGCCGACAATGCCGACCACGCCCGAGGCGGCGCACACCCCGAAGGCCAGGGAGGCGCCGTACGCGTCGACGGCCAGGCCACCGAGGGCCGCACCGGGGGCGAGACCGGCAGAGATCCCGGTCGACAGGATGGCGATGCCCTCGGTGAGCCGGGACGACGGCACGACGGCCTCGGCCAACGACATCGCGGAGATCAGGGTGGGGGAGATGGCGAACCCGCCGAGCAGCAGGACGACGGCCATCAGCCACACCGGCCCGACGACCGTCAGCGGCAGCATCGCCGCGGTCAGGACGCCCATGCCCCAGCGCAGCCGGTGCTCCGGCCCGCGTCGCCACGTCACCGCCCCGACGACCACGCCGGCGAGCAGGCTCCCGGCGGCGAAGGCGGCGAGCAGCGGGCCGGCGGCCGCGGGGACGCCGGCCTCCTCGGCGTACGCCACCGTGATGACCTCGACCGAGCCGAACAACCCGCCGAGGCTGAGGCACACCACGGTCAGGGGGACGACGGCGTCCCAGGGCATCGGCGCGGCGACGGTGTCCTCGGGCGCGCGGCGCCCGCGGGGCGTCGGGGGCGGCTGGGTGCCGCGCTGGGCCGCCAGCGCGAGGGTGCCGGCGACGCCGCTGACGACGGCCACCGCCAGCCCGGCGACCGGGTCGACGGTCGTGGCGAGGAGCGTGACGACGACCGGGCCGAGGATGAAGACGACCTCGTCGGCGACCGCCTCGAGGGCGAACGCGGTCTGGACCTTCTCGGAGTCCTGCAGGACGTGCGACCAGCGCGCCCGCACGCACGCCCCGACCTGCGGCAGCCCGCAGCCGGCGACGACCGCGAGCACGTGGGTGGCCCACAGCGGCAGCCCGGCCTCGACCGACCACGCGGTGGCGGTCAGGCCGACCCCGAACAGCAGGATCGCCGGCGGCAGCGCCCGGGCCTGCCCGTAGGTGTCGGAGAGCCGCCCGTGGACGATCGTGGCGACCGCCTGCGCGAGCACGTACGCCGCCGCGACGGACCCCGCGCTGCCGTACGAGCCGGTGCGCGCCGAGACCAGCAGCACCAGCCCCAGGCTGACCATCGAGATGGGCAGCCGCGCCACGAGCCCCGTGGCGCTGAACGCCGCCGCCCCGGGCACCACGAGCACCCGGCGGTACGTCTCCAGCACCCCCCGAGCCTAGGAGGCGGGCACGCCGCCAGCGCCATCGGCGGGGCCGGGACAGCGGCACCGACCCGGTGAGGGGCCCCGGGTCCGGTGCGGCGGTCTCGACGCGCTCGCTCGCCGGGGCTCGCTCCCCGCTCGACCACCTGCACCGAGAGGTGGTCGAGCAGCACGCGAGCCCTCGGCGAGCCTGCGGCGTCGAGACCTGACCGGCGGTCTCGACGTGGTCGCTCGCCAGCGCTCCCTGCTCGACCACCGGGAGCCGCTGGCGCGGCCCGGCTGCGCGACCGGCCGGACCGACTCAGGGCACCACGTAGTCCGAGTCGCGGGCGTCGGTGATCGCCATGTGGCCCGGGGCGTGCGTGATCGCGTACGCCGGGCGCGAGGCCGCGATGGCGGCCTGCGGGGTGACCCCGCACGCCCAGAAGACCGGGACCTCCCCGGGGCGGACATCGACCGCCTCGCCGTAGTCGGGGGCGTCGAGGTCGGCGATGCCGATCGCCGAGGGGTCGCCGACGTGCACCGGCGCCCCGTGGACCGCGGGGTAGCGGGAGGTGACGCGGACGGCGTCCGCGACCTGGCTCGCGGGCACGGGCCGCATCGAGACCACCAGCGGCCCGTGCAGGGTGCCGGCGGGGCGGGTGTCGATGCTGGTGCGGTACATGGGCACGTTGCGCCCCTGCTCGACGTGCCGCACGGGCACGCCCGCCCGGGCGAGGGCGTCCTCGAAGGTGAAGGAGCAGCCGATGAGGAAGGTCACCAGGTCGTCGCGCCAGTACGACGTGGCGTCCTCGACCTCGGCGACGAGCTCGCCGTCGGCGTACACCCGGTACGCCGGCAGGTCGGTGCGGACGTCGCCCGTGAGGATCGACAACGACGTCGCGCCCGCGTCGCCGACGTCGAGCACGGGGCACGGCTTCGGGTTGCGCTGGGAGTACAGCAGCAGGTCGTAGGCCCACAGCGCCGGGACGGCGACGAGGTTGGCCTGCGTCCAGCCTTCGCACCAGCCGGACGTCGGGACGCGCAGGCCGTCGCGGAACAGGGTGCGGGCCTGCGCGGGCGTGAGGCTGCGGGGGTCGGTCGGGGGCAGCGGGGTGGTCGTGGCGGTGCTCATGGCAAGCGGGGTCCCTTCACGGTGCGGAACCGGACCTGCTGGCCCGGGACGGCCTGGGCGGCCAGCGGCAGGTCCTCGGTCACCACGCAGGCGATCACGGGGTAGCCGCCGGTGACCGGGTGGTCGGCGAGGAAGAGCACGGGCAGGCCGTTGGCGGCGACCTGGACGGCGCCGGCGACGGTGCCCTCGCTGGGCAGCTCGGCCTCGGCGTACGCCGGGGCGCGCTCGAGCGGCGGCCCGTCGAGCCGGACGCCGACCCGGTTGCTGCGCGCGTCGACCGACCACGGCCTCCCGAGTGTCGCGAGCGCCTCGGCGGTGAACCAGTCGTCGCGGGGGCCGAGCACGACGCGCAGCACCACGGTGCCGTCGAGGGGGGTCGGCAGCGGCGCCTGGTCGAGCGCCGGCGGCGGGTCGGCGGGCGCCGGTCCGACGTCGAGCACGTCCCCCGCCCCGAGCGCGGCGCCGAGCCCGGCGAGGAGGTCGGTGCTGGCCGACCCGAGCGGCCGGGCGACGTCCAGGCCGCCGCGCACGGCGACCCAGCTGCGCAGGCCGTGCGCGGGGGCGTCGAGGGTGACCTCGGCCCCGTCGGGCACGGCCACGGCCGCCCCCGCCCCGTGGGTGCGGCGACCGTCCGCGGTGGCCACGGTGACGCAGACGGGCGCGCCGGTCACGGCGAGCAGGACGTCCCCGCGCGCACGCAGGACGAGGCCCCCGAACGTGACCTCCAGGCCCGCGGCGTCCTCGGGGTTGCCCACGAGCCGATTGGCGAGCCGCAGCGCCCCGGGGTCCAGCGCGCCGGACTCCGCGACGCCGAGACCGGCGAGCCCGGGCCGGCCGAGGTCCTCGACGACGGCCTGGGCGCCGGTGGCGACCACCTCGAGCGCGCTCACGCCCCCACCTCCACGAAGCGCACCCGCGCGCCCGGGGTCAGCAGGGCGGGAGGGTCGCGGTCGACGTCCCACGTGGGCGTCGCCGTGGAGCCGATCAGCTGCCAGCCGCCGGGGGAGGACCGCGGGTAGACCCCGGAGAACTCCCCGGCCAGCCCGACCGCCCCGGCGGGGACGGCCGTGCGGGACTCGGGGCGGCGGGGGACCTCGAGCGGGTGCGGCTCGTCGTCGGCCCCGTCGTGACCGGCGTCGTGACCGGCGTCCCGACCGGTGTCCGGCACCAGGTAGCCGAAACCGGGGGCGAACCCGGTGAACGCGACCCGCCAGCGGGTGGCGGTGTGGCGGCGCACCACCTCCTCGACGTCGCAGCCGAGGTGGGTGGCGACGTCGCCGAGGTCCTCGCCGTCGTAGACCACCTCGACGGTCACCTCCTCGCCGGAGGTCGGTGGGGCGTCGGGGAGCTCCAGCGCGGTGACCGTGTCGACCGCCCGCTCCAGGTCGGCGCCGGTCGCGCAACGCAGCAGGAGGGTCCTGGCGGCGGGGACGACGTCGACCACGCCCGGCAGGCCGCCGTCCTCGCGGGCGGCGGCGACGGCGGCGTGCAGCCGCAGCACCGTGTCGAGGTCCTCGACCTCGGCGAGCGCGGCGGCGTCACCGCACGGGCGCCACCTCACGCCTCGGGCCCCACGAACGCCCGGACCTCGACGCCCGCGCCGGTCAGCCTCTCCCGCACCGCGCGGGCCATGCCGACCGCGCCGGGGGAGTCGCCGTGCACGCAGACCGAGTCGGCCTCGACGGCGACCTCGCTGCCGTCGACGGCCGTCACGACGCCTTCGGTGACGAGCCGCAGCACGCGGTCGGCCACCTCGTCGGCGTCCGCGAGCACGGCGCCGGGCTCGCGGCGCGACACCAGGGTGCCCTCGGGCGTGTACGCGCGGTCGGCGAACGCCTCGGCGTGCGTGGCCAGCCCCGCCTCCCCGGCGAGGCGCAGCCACTCCGAGCCCGGCAGGCCGAGCACGGGCAGCGCGTGGCCGACGGCGTCGGCGTACGTCGTGACCGCCTCCACGACCGCCGCCGCCTGCGCGGTGTGGGTGACGATCGTGTTGTAGAGCGCGCCGTGCGGCTTGACGTACCGGACGCGGTCCCCGGCGGCGCGGGCCAGGCCGTCCAGGGCGCCGAGCTGGTAGAGGACGTCGGCGACGAGGTCGTCGTGGGCGACGTCGATGAAGCGGCGGCCGAAGCCGGGCAGGTCGCGGTAGCCGACCTGGGCGCCGACCACCACGCCGTTGGCGACCGACCAGGCGCACGACTGCCGGATGGTCGTCGGGTCCCCGGCGTGGAAGCCGCAGGCGACGTTGGCGCTGGTGACGATCCCGAGCATGGCCTCGTCGTCCCCGAGCCGCCAGGTGCCGAAGCTCTCGCCCAGGTCGCTGTTGAGGTCGACGGCCGGCGAGGTGGCGGCCCCCATCAGATGCCCTCGAGCAGCGCCATGACGGCGGGGACGCCGACGCCGAAGGTCGCCAGCCACGCCAGGACGCCGATCGCGAGGAGCCACTTCGGGTAGACGTAGCCGTGCAGCACCTCGCTGCGGCGCCAGGCGACCCACAGCAGCAGGCCGAGACCGACGGGGAGGATGAAGGCGTTGAAGGCGCCGGCGAAGACCAGCAGCGTCACCGGCTGGGTGCCGAGGGCGACGAAGATCGCGGTGGAGGCGACGATGAAGCCGACGACCACCCAGCGCTCGTAGTCGGTGACCCACTGGCCCATGACCTTGAGGAAGGACGTCGAGGTGTAGGACGCCCCGATGACCGAGGTGATGGCGGCGATCCAGATGACGGTGCCGAACACGATCCGGCCGACGTCGCCGAGCGCGGCGGTGAAGGCGGAGGCGACGGGGTTGGCCTCGTCGATCTCCGCGCCGGCGGTGACGACGCCGAGGACGGCGAGGAACAGCAGGACGCGCATCAGGGCGGTGATCGCGATGCCGAGGACGGAGGCGCGGGTGATCTCGCCGACCGCCTCGGCGCCGCGGACGCCGTTGTCGACCATGCGGTGCGCCCCGGCGTACACGATGTAACCCCCGACGGTGCCGCCGATGAGGGTGGCGACGGCGAGCCAGCTGATCGTCTCCGGGGCCACCGTCTGGACGAGGGCGTCGCCGACGGGCGGGGACGTCGTGAGCGCGACGTACGCGGTGAGGACCAGCATCACGACGCCGAGGACGACGACGATGCGGTCCATCGCCACGCCGGCGCGGCGGACCAGGAAGACGACGATCGCGAACGCCGCGGAGACGACGGCGCCGATGCGGACGTCGAGCCCGAACAGGGCCGCCAGGCCCAGCGTGCAGCCGGCGATGTTGCCGATGTTGAAGATCAGGCCGCCGAAGACGTCGAGGCCCGACAGCACGTAGCCCGACCCGGGGACCGCCGTGTTGGCGAGGTCCTGGGCCCGGCGGCCGGAGACGCCGATGATCCGCCAGATGTTCAGCTGGATCGCGATGTCGACCAGCACCGAGGCGAGGATCGCGAACGCGAACGCCGCCCCGAGCTGGATGGTGAACGTCGTGGTCTGGGTCAGGAAGCCGGGCCCGATGGCCGAGGTGGCCATGAGGAACATGGCGCCGACGAAGCCCTTGCGGCCCGCCACCTTCAGCGCCTTGGACTCGGGGGAGGCGGGCGGCGGGGTCGTCGCCGCGGGCTGCTCGTGTGTCATGGCTCACGAACGTAGGGATTGTTCAACAACCCCGTCAAGGGATTGTTCAACGATTTAACGGGGCCGTTACGCCTCGACCGCCGCGCACAGCTCCTCGCGGGCGTCCGCGAGGTAGGCGCGGAGCTCCGTCTCGGCGGCCTCCACCTCACCGCGCCGCAGCATGGCGACCATGCCGGCGTTGCGCTCCAGGTACGGCGCGTGGAGGTCGCGGCCCGACGCCACCTGCGCGAAGGCGAGCCGCTGCTCGGCCAGGACGGAGAGGAACATCTCGTCGAAGCGCGGGCTGCCCAGCGCGGTCACCAGCAGCTGGTGGAAGCGCAGGTCGGCGGTCGACACCGCGGCCCAGTCCCCGGCCGCCGCGGCCCGCTGGGCGGCCTCGACCACGGCGCCGAGCTCGTCGGGGTCCACCGAGCCCAGGCCGGCGGGCTCGAGGGCGAGGCGCACGCGATAGATGTCACGGACGTCGTCCGCGGTCAGGGTCCGCACCGTCACGCCCTTGTGGGCCTCGTGGACGACGAGCCGGTCACGGGCCAGCAGCCGGAAGGCCTCCCGCACCGTGTTGCGCGACGCCCCGTGCGCCGTCGCGAGCGCCGCCTCGCGCAACGGCTGCCCGCTGCCCAGCTCGCCGGTCAGGATGCGTTCGCGCAGGTCACGCGCCACCTGCTCGGCGAGACCCGAGGCCGGGGCACCGGGGGAGGCGTCGGAGGGGGGCATGGCCAGATCCTGCCCGGCGGGGCCCGGGAGCGCGGTGTCGGGGCCGCGTCGCCCTGCCTACGATTGAGGACGATGACCACCTCGCCCCCGGAGTCCGCGCCCGTCCCCGACCCCTCGCCGTACGACGCCGTGCTCCTGGTGTCCTTCGGCGGCCCCGAGAAGCCCGAGGACGTCGTCCCGTTCCTCGAGAACGTGACGCGGGGGCGCAACATCCCCCGCGAGCGGCTCGTGGAGGTGGGGGAGCACTACTTCCAGTTCGGCGGCCGCTCGCCGATCAACGACCAGAACCGGGCGTTCCTCGAGCGGCTGCGCGCCGACCTAACCGGCGCGGGCGTCGACCTGCCCGTCTACTGGGGCAACCGCAACTGGGACCCCTACCTGACCGACACGCTGCGGGAGATGACCGCCGACGGCGTGACCCGCGCGGCCTGCTTCGTCACCTCGGCGTACTCGTCGTACTCGGGGTGCCGGCAGTACCGCGAGAACCTCGCCGCGGCGCGCGACTCGGTGCCGCCGGAGGTGGGCACCCCGCCGAAGCTCGACCGGTTCCGCGTGTACTTCGACCACCCGGGGTTCCTCGAGCCCAACGTGGACGCCGTCCTCGCCGCGCTGGCGCAGCTGCCCGAGGACGTCCGCGACGACGCCCGCCTGGTGTTCGTCACCCACTCGATCCCCACGTCGATGAACGAGGCCTCCGGCCCGCCGGCGCTCGGCGGCGGCGCGTACGTCGCGCAGCACACCAGCGTCATGCACGCGATCGTGGCCGAGGTGGCGCAGCAGACCGGGCGCACCCACGGCGCCGACCTCGTCTACTGCTCGCGCTCCGGCCCGCCGCAGGTCCCGTGGCTGGAGCCCGACGTCAACGACCACCTGGCCGCGCTGAAGGAGTCCGGGACGACGGCCGTCGTCATCGCCCCCATCGGCTTCGTCTCCGACCACATGGAGGTCGTCTACGACCTCGACACCGAGGCCCTCGAGACGGCCCGCGAGCTCGGCCTGCCCGCCGTCCGGGCGGGGACCGCCGGCACCGACGCCCGGTTCGTCGCCACCGTGCGCGACCTCCTGCTCGAGCGCGCCGCGGTCGAGCGCGGCGAGGACGTCGCCCGCGCCACCACCGGCGAGCTCGGCCCGGCCTGGGACCGCTGCGCCGTGGACTGCTGCGCCAACGCCCGCCAGGCGCTGCCCGTCGCCGGCGGGGTCGAGGAGGCATGAGCCCGCCGTCGGCGCCGTCGGCGCCGTCCGGGCCGTCGGGCGCGTCACCGGAGGCGCTGCGTGACCTCGCGCTCGCGGTGGCGCGGGAGGGGGCGGCCCTGGTGCGCGAGCGTCGCAGCGGCGCCGTCGAGGTCGCCGCGACGAAGACGAGCGACATCGACGTGGTCACCGAGGCCGACCGGGCCTGCGAGGCCCTCGTCCGCGAGCGGATCCTCGCGGCGCGCCCGGAGGACGGGTTCCTCGGGGAGGAGAGCGCGGACGACGAGCACGCCGTCCCCGCCGACGGTGTCCGCTGGATCGTCGACCCCATCGACGGGACCGTGAACTTCCTCTACGACCTGGACGGCTACTCCGTCTGCGTGGCCGCGGAAGTCACTGTCGACGGCACGAGCGAGGTCGTCGCCGGTGTCGTCGTCGACCCCGCCACCGGTACCGAGTACGAGGCCGTCCTCGGTGGCGGCGCGCGGCGCGACGGCGTCCCGCTCGCGGTCCGTGGCCCGGCGCCGCTGGCGGAGCGGCTGCTGTGCACCGGGTTCAGCTACGACCGGCGGATCCGGGTGCTCCAGGCCGAGGCCTGGGTCCGGCTGCTGCCGCACGTCCGGGACATCCGGCGGCGCGGCTCGGCGGCCCTCGACCTCTGCCTCGTGGCCGAGGGGCGGGCCGACGGGTACGTCGAGGAGGGCGTCCACCTCTGGGACCACGCGGCGGCCGGGCTCGTCGCCCGCGAGGCCGGCGCGAGCACGCGGGTCCTGCCCGGTGTGGGAGGTCTGGACCTCCTGGTGTGTGCCCCCTCACACGGCTTCGAGGAGCTGCTGGACGCGGTCGAGTGGGCCGGTTTCACCGGGGGTACTGCGGCGGAATAGGAGGGACCCCCACGCGGTTGCTCCGACTCGCCGGACACCGATGTGCCGCCCCCGCCCGGGATGGTGCACCATGACTGGCCGGCACCACCACGGACGAGGTCCAGCCACGGCCCGTCCGCCCCCCAAGCCCCACCCTGCACACGGGAGTTGCACACCGACGATGGCCACCGATTACGACGCACCACGCAAGACAGAGGAAGACCAGAGCGAGGAGAGCATCGAGGAGCTCAAGGCTCGCCGCCACGACAAGAACTCGGGCAAGGTCGACGAGGACGAGACCGAGGCCGCCGAGTCGTTCGAGCTCCCCGGCGCCGACCTGTCCCACGAGGAGCTGGCCGTCGAGGTCAAGCCCCGCCAGGACGACGAGTTCACCTGCATGAGCTGCTTCCTGGTCCACCACCGCAGCCAGCTGTTCGACGAGAAGAAGCTCATCTGCCGCGACTGCGCCTGAGCGCGCGCCGGGCGCGACGAGCGCGCCCGGCCGAACCAGCACGCCCACGTCAGAGCCGCCCCGGAGAGACCTCCGAGGCGGCTTCGTCGTTCCCGGGGTCGCGGCCCGGTCGGGCTCAGGTGGTGGGGGCCGGGGCCTTGTCGGCGCGCTGGTCGTCGGCCCGCAGCTCCGGCGGCAGGTGGCCGGTGCTCCTGAGGTAGTAGCCGGCGGCACGGCGCGCGGCGAACATGCGGGCGAGCTGGACGGCGGCCCCGCTGGCGGTGGCCCACAGCACGGCCTCCCACAGCTCGACGTCCGGGTCGGCCGGGTTCGCCGGCGGGTTCTTGCCGGTGGCGGCTCGCCACCCGGTGTTCAGCGTCTTCTTCGCCACCGACGCGGCGGCGAGCGCGGAGACGAGCGAGAAGGCGGACCAGACCTTCGACGAGTCCTTGGCCATGCTGTCCTCCTGCTCGAAGCTGCGCGACGGGGGTGTTCGACCTCACCCTAGCGACGGGTCAGGCGCGCTCGTGCCGGTCCCCGGCGAGGGCGGCCGCGAGGTCGTCCGGGTGCCGGGTCCCCAGCAACCAGTACGGCGTCGGATCGGCCGGGTCGGTGATCTCGACCCGCACCGCCCGATGGAGGTAGGGGCGCAGCAGCAGGTGCGCGCGGGCGTCGGCCTCCACGCCGGCGGCGCGACGGGCTGCCTCGCGGTCCAGGGCGACGGCCCGGCCGACGTGCTCGAGCTCGATGCGGGCCCGGCCGGCCTGCAGGTGCCCGTCGGTGACCGTGATCGAGGCCGAGCCGTAGGTGAGGAAGGCCGCCGCCACGAGTCCCATCACCAGTGCGGTGATCCCCCAGGCGGCGACGCCGGGCAGCGCCACGACGAGCGCGAGCCAGAACGACGCGACCATCATCGTGGCCTGGACCCACCAGCGAAGCGGGACGGTGAGCCGCTCGTGGTGGGTGGGCGGAGCGTCCTGCACGCCCCCCAGCCTCCCACTGTCGCGGTCGGCGGCGGTGCCCGGGGCGTAGGTTCGCCCCCGTGCCCGGACCCGAGATCTTCCTGCAGCGCCTCGACCCCGGCCTCCCGCCCCCGTCGTACGCGCACCCCGGCGACGCCGGCGCCGACCTGCGGACCACCGTCGACGTCGAGCTCGCACCCGGGGAGCGCCGCCTGGTCCCCACCGGTATCGCCATCGCGCTCCCGGAGGGCTACGTCGCGCTGGTGCACCCGCGCTCGGGCCTGGCCGTGCGCCACGGGCTCTCCATCGTCAACACGCCGGGCACGGTGGACGCCGGCTACCGCGGGGAGGTCAGCGTGCTCCTGGTGAACACCGACGCCGCCGAGACCGTCGCCCTGCGGCGCGGCGACCGGATCGCCCAGCTCGTCGTCCAGCGCGTCGAGCGGGCGGTGTTCGTCGAGGCCGACGTCCTTCCCGACTCGCCCCGGGGGACCGGGGGTTACGGTTCTACCGGTGGCTTCGGCCCCCCAGCCGAGCCCGATCCCACCGACCCGAGGAGCAGCGCACCGTGAGGTTCCGCCGCAAGGACAGCAGCGCGACCACGGACGAGAAGGCCGCCACCGGGACCACCGAGGCGGGCACCGACGACTCCGCCGCCGGCCCGTTCGACGTCAGCGAGGTCGACCTCAAGGGCACCGAGCGTGTCGACCTCGGCTCGCTCCTGATCGCCCCCTGGCACGGCCGCGAGGTGCGGGTGCAGGTCGACGAGAAGACGCAGGCGGTCCGCTCCGTGCTCGTCGCCGCCCCCGACGGGGCGATGGAGCTCCGGGCGTTCGCCGCCCCCCGCAACGGCGACCTGTGGTCCGAGGTGCGTCCCCAGATCGCCGAGGACCTGACCCGCCGGGGCGGGACGGCCTCGGAGCGGGAGGGCCGCTTCGGCACCGAGCTCGTCTGCCGCATGCCGGTGAAGCGCTCGGACGGCACCGCCGCCGAGCAGCCGTCGCGGGTGATCGGCTACAACGGCGCGCGCTGGCTGCTGCGCGCCACCCTGCTGGGCAAGCCCGCCGTCGACGCGGAGGAGGCGAAGGACTGGGAGGACGCCTTCGCCACCGTGGTGGTCCGGCGCGGCACCCACGCCATGCCTGTCGGCGACCCGCTGCCGATCGTGCTCCCCGACAGCGCCCGCAGGCTGGGCTAGGGCCGTGGCTGGACGAGGACTCCCCGGGCTGCGACGCCAGAAGCAGGGCCCGACACCGGCGGCCGTCGAGCAGGGCCCGCCGCGCGCGCCCGGGTCGGGGCCCGCGCCGGTCAAGGCGTGTCCCGTCGGCAGCGCGCCCGACCGGGTCCGGGTGCGGCTGGAGGGACACCTGCGCACCGTGACGCTGCGCCCGCGGGGCGGCGTCCCCGCCCTCGAGGCGGAGCTCAGCGACGGCACCGGGACGATCGTGGTCGTCTGGCTCGGCCGACGCCACATCGCGGGCATCAGCGCCGGGCGACAGCTCGCCGTCGAGGGCCGGATCGGCCGCAACGAGAAGGCGCGGGTCATCTACAACCCCCGCTACGAGCTCCTGTCGTGAGCGAGGCCGCGACCACCCGGACGGTCGAGCAGGTCGTCCGCGGCCAGCTCTCGACCGCCCTCGGCGGCGTCCGCGGCATGCTCGAGGCGGCCGTGCCCACGCTGGTCTTCACCGCGACCTGGCTGACGGCCCGGGACCTGCGCCTGGCGCTGATCTGCAGCGTGGGCGCCGCGCTCGTGCTGCTCGTCGTCCGTCTCGCCCAGCGCTCCTCGGTGCAGTTCGTCCTCAACGCGTTGTTCGGCATCGGCATCGGGGCGCTCTTCGTGACCCTGTCGGCGCGCTCGGGCGGCACCGAGGACGAGCAGGCGCTCGCCTACTTCCTGCCCGGCCTGATCTACAACGCCGGGTACGCCGTCCTCATGTCGCTGTCGTGCATCACCCGCTGGCCCGTCGTCGGCTTCATGGTCGGCAGCGTCACCGGCGACCCCACCGCGTGGCGCTCCGACCCCCAGGTCGTGAGGCTCTGCACGCGGCTGACCTGGCTGCTGGTGCTGCCGTGCGTCGTCCGGGTGGTCTCGCAGGGGCCCCTGTGGCTCGGTGCGAACGGCGACGTCCTGCCCGCGGAGCCGGTCATCGCCGCGCTCGGCGTGATGAAGGTCGTCCTCGGCTGGCCGCTCCAGGTCGGTGCCCTGGCGGCCATGGCCTGGGTCCTCGGCCGCAACGCCACCCCCGTCACCCCCGAGTCGGCCCGAACTACCGACTGAGGGACGCCGAGTCGGCCGGAGCTATCGGCTGGGGGACGCCGAGTCGGCCGGAGCTATCGGCTGGGGGACGCCGAGTCGGCCCGAACGCGCGGCTGGGGGACGCCGAGTCGGCCTGAACTCGCGGCTGGGGGACGCCGAGTCGGCCCGAACGCGCGGCTGGGGGACGCCGAGTCGGCCCGAACTCGCGGCTGGGGGATGCTGAGTCGGCCTGAACTCGCGGCTGGGGGACGCCGAGTCGGCCTGAACTCGCGGCTGAGGGATGCCGAGTCGGCCCGAACTCCTGACTGGGGGACGCCGAGTCGGCCCGAGCGCAGGCAAGCCCTCGAGCCGTCAAGGGACTCCGCGTCTCCTGGCTACCGGTGCCCGAGCGCCGTGCGGCGTCGGAAGCCGACGCGGCCGCTGGGCAGGTCCCAGTGGGTGAACACGACGTCGTGCTCCGGCACGCGCAGACTGAGCCTCTCGTCGACCTCCTGGATGAGTCGGGGGACAGGTGCACGTCGACGCAGAGGAGTCGGCGGCCCGCCGCCGCCTCGCGCACCCTCGCGACGGCTCGCCCCGGATGGCCGCGACCACGACTGAACGGGCCTCCGGATCCCCACGGGGTCCAGGACATGGCGTGCGTTCGGGCCGACTCGGTGTCTGTACGGCGTGCGTTCGGGCCGACTCGGTGTCTGTACGGCGTGCGTTCGGGCCGACTCGCGTCTACTGGGGGTGGCGGGACGGCGCGAGCAGACGCTCGAGGTCGGCCTCGACGTCGGCGGAGGCCACGAACAGCAGCTCGTCGCCGCCCTCGATGGGCTGCTCGCCGTCCGGGGTGTAGACCTGCCCGTCGCGCAGGATCGTCACCAGCGCGCAGTTCTCGGGGAAGGGGATCAGGCCCGTCGGCGTGCCGACGTACGGCGAGTCGTCCGGCAGCGTCAGCTCGACCAGGTTGGCGTTGCCCTGGCGGAACGTGAAGAGGCGGACGATGTCGCCGATGGCGACGGCCTCCTCGACCAGCGCCGACATGATGCGCGGGGTCGAGACGTTGACGTCGACGCCCCAGGCCTCGGTGAAGAGCCACTCGTTGTCGGGGTGGTTGACCCGGCCGACGGTGCGGGGCACCCCGAACTCGGTCTTGGCGAGCAGCGAGACGACCAAGTTGGCCTTGTCGTCGCCGGTGGCGGCGATGACCACGTCGCAGGCGTCGAGGCGGGCCTCCTCGAGCGACGACAGCTCACAGCAGTCCGCGAGCAGCCACTCGGCGTCCGGCACGCGCTCGGGCTTGATGGACACGGGTGCCTTGTCGATGAGCAGGACCTGGTGGCCGTTCTCGATCAGCTCGGCGGCCACGGAGCGTCCGACGGCGCCGGCTCCGGCGATGGCGACTCGCATCGGGGTCCTCAGTCCTTCTCGGGTCCGCGCTCGAAGACGCGGTGGGCGTGGCCGGCGTGCTCCTCGCGGATGACGACGTGGAGCATGTCGCCCTCCTGGATGACGGACTCGCGGGTCGGCAGGACGCCTTCGCCGAGGCGGTCGATCCAGGCGATCCGGGCGCCGGACTGCTCCTGCAGCTGCCCGGCACGGCTGCCCACCCAGGAGATCGGCGCGACGAGGTGGTCGACGCGGATCGTGCCCGACGGGTCGCGGAAGTCCGGCTCGGTGCCCGCGGGCAGCAGCCGGCGCAGGACCTGGTCGGCCGTCCACTTGACCGTCGCCACCGTCGTGATGCCGAGCCGCTGGTAGACCTCGGCGCGGCCGGGGTCGTAGATCCGGGCGACGACCTGCTCGAGGCCGAACGTCTCGCGGGCGACGCGCGCCGCGATGATGTTCGAGTTGTCGCCGCTGGAGACGGCCGCGAAGGCGTCGGCGCGGGTGATGCCGGCCTTGGCGAGGACCTGCTGGTCGAACCCGACCCCGGTGACCTTGTCCCCGTTGAACCACGGGCCCAGGCGCCGGAAGGCGTCCGGGTCGGTGTCGATGACGGCCACCGTGTGGTCCCGGTCCTCGAGGCTGCGCGCCAGGGTCGACCCGACCCGCCCGCAACCCATGATCACGACGTGCACGGCACGCACGCTATCCCAGGCGGCGTCCGCCCACGGGCGAGTCCCCGCATGGCTTACCGTTGCCGATCGTGGGTCTCACCGACGCCTCGAAGCGGATCCTCCTCGGCCGCAAGCTGCGCAGCTCGCAGCTGGGGGAGACCCTGCTCCCCAAGCGCATCGCGCTCCCCGTGTTCGCCAGCGACGCGTTGTCGTCCGTGGCGTACGCACCCGACGAGATCTTCCTGATGCTCGCGATCGCCGGCGCCTCGGCGTACGTGTGGTCCTGGCAGATCGCGATCGCCGTCGCGGTCGTGATGACGGCGGTCATCGCGTCGTACCGGCAGACGGTCCACGCCTACCCCTCCGGCGGCGGCGACTACGAGGTCGCGACGGTGAACCTCGGCCCCACCGCGGGGACGACGGTCGCGAGCGCGCTGCTGGTCGACTACGTGCTGACCGTGGCCGTGTCCATCAGCTCCGGGGCCCAGTACGCCGCGTCGGCGCTGCCGTTCCTCGTGGGCCACGAGGCGACCTTCGCGGTCGTCATGGTGGTCCTGCTGGCCGCCGTGAACCTGCGGGGCGTCCGCGAGTCCGGCTCGGTGTTCGCCGTCCCGACCTACGCCTTCATGGTCGCGATCCTCGGCATGTGCGCGATCGGCGTCTTCCGGCTGCTCACCGGCACGCTGCCGCAGGCCGAGTCGGCGGACCTGATCATCGAGCCGAGGCCCGGCTTCGAGGAGCCGCTGACCGCGCTGGCGCTGGTCTTCCTGCTCGCCCGCGCCTTCTCCTCGGGGTGCGCGGCGCTGACCGGGGTCGAGGCCATCAGCAACGGCGTGCCCGCCTTCCGGCGTCCGAAGTCGGCCAACGCGGCGACCACGCTGCTCCTGCTGGGCATGATCGCGGTGACGATGATGATCTCGGTCATCGTGCTGGCCCGCGAGATGGGCGTGAAGTACGTCGAGCCGCACGAGCTGGAGCGGCTGCGCACCGCGACCGGCGAGATGCTGCCCGAGGGCTACGACCAGAGCACGCTGATCGCGCAGATCGCCCGGGGCATCTTCGACGGCTTCCCGCCCGGCTTTTACGTCGTCGTGTCGGTGACCGGCCTGATCCTGCTGCTGGCGGCCAACACGGCGTTCAACGGGTTCCCGGTGCTCGGCTCGATCCTCGCCCAGGACGGCTTCGCGCCCCGCGCGCTCGCCTCCCGCGGCGACCGCCTCGCCTACTCCAACGGCATCGTCTTCCTCGCCGTCATGTCGATCGTCCTGATCGTCGCCTTCGACGCCGAGGTCACCCGGCTCATCCAGCTCTACATCGTCGGTGTCTTCGTCTCGTTCAACCTCTCCCAGCTCGGGATGATCAAGCACTGGACGCGACACCTCGCCACCGAGAAGGACCCCGCGGTGCGCCGCCGGATGATGCGCTCGCGCACGATCAACACGATCGGCCTGTCGTTCACCGCGGTCGTGCTGGTCATCGTCGTCCTCACCAAGTTCACCGAGGGCGCCTGGATCACCATCCTCGCGATGGGCTTCTTCTTCTGGCTCATGCGCCGGATCCGCGGTCACTACGACGACGTCGCCCTCGAGCTCGCCGCCGACGAGTCCGACAAGGTCCTGCCGACGCGCGTGCACGCCATCGTGCTGGTCTCGAAGCTGCACAAGCCGACCCTGCGCGCCCTGGCGTTCGCGAAGGCGAGCCGGCCCAACGTCCTGGAGGCGGTGTACGTCGGCACCGACCAGGCGGCGACCAACACGCTGCTGAAGGAGTGGGAGGAGCGCGGCTTCGACGTCCCGCTCAAGGTGCTCTTCTCGCCGTACCGCGAGCTCGTCCGCCCCGTCGTCGAGTACGCGGTGGAGATCCGGAAGGGCAACCCGCGCGGCGTCGTGGCGGTCTACATCCCCGAGTACGTCGTGGGCCGGTGGTGGGAGCAGCTGCTGCACAACCAGACCGCGCTGCGCCTCAAGGGGCGGCTGTTGTTCGCGCCCGGCGTCATGGTCATCTCGGTGCCCTACCAGCTGCGCTCGTCGTCCATCGCGCTCGAGCGCGCCAAGCGGGACCAGGGCCGCGTCCGCGCCGGCGACGTGCGCCGCGGCCGCCTGATCGACCCCGAGAACCGGGGCCCCAGCCGACCCAGCAACACCCGGTGAGCCGCCCCCGCCGCACGACGCCCCGCCGCGGGGACCGACGGCCCCGGCAGCGCGCCGCCCGCGGTGCCTCCGTGGTCGGACGGCGCCACGAGGTCGAGGTCGGGCCGGTGGCCCACGGTGGGCACTGTGTCGCGCGGGTGACCGTGGCCGAGGGCGAGCCGGGTCGGGTGGTGTTCGTGCGCCACGCGCTGCCCGGCGAGCGCGTCGTCGTCGAGCTGACCGAGGGCACGGAGGGCGACCGCTTCTGGCGCGGGGACGCCGTCGAGGTGCTCGAGGCCTCCCCGGACCGTGTCGAGGCGCCCTGCCCGTACGCCGGTCCCGGTCTGTGCGGCGGCTGCGACCTGCAGCACGTGGCGCTGCCGGCCCAGCGCCGGCTCAAGGCCGACGTGGTGGCCGAGCAGCTCGAGCGGCTCGCCGGTCTCGACGTGGCGGTCGTGGTGGAGAAGGTGCCCGGCGAGCCCGACGCCCCGCCCGGCCTGCGCTGGCGGACACGACAGCGCTTCGTGCCCCTGCCCGGGGGACGGCGGGGGATGCGCAAGCACCGCTCCCACGAGGTCGTCGAGGTCGACGACTGCCTCATCACTGCCCGCGACGCGAGGGAGCCGGGCCCGGCCACCCAGGGCCTCAGCGTCGTCGAGACCGTCCGCGGTCGCGGGCTGGCCGTGGCGGCGGACGGGTTCTGGCAGGTGCACCCCGGGGCGCCCGAGGCGCTGCTGTCCGCCGTCCTCGAGGCCCTCGTGCCGCAGCCGGGGGAGACCGTGCTGGACCTGTACGCCGGCGTCGGCCTGTTCGCCGCCTTCCTCGCCGAGGAGGTCGGCCCGGTCGGGCGCGTGACCGCCGTCGAGGGGGACGCCACCGCGGCCGCCCTGGCCGCCGAGAACCTCCCCGGCGTCGACGTGCTGCCCGGTGACGTGGCCGCCGTCCTCGCGGGCCCGGACGCGCCGTCGCGCGTCGACCTCGTCGTCCTCGACCCGCCCCGCACCGGTGCGCGACGGGAGGTCTGCGAGGCCGTCGCCGCCCGCGCCCCCCGCGCGGTCGCGTACGTCGCGTGCGACCCCGCGGCGCTGGCCCGCGACGTCGCGACGCTCGCCGAGCTGGGCTACCGGCTCACGTCGCTGAGGGCGTTCGACCTGTTCCCCATGACCCACCACGTCGAGTGCGTGGCCCTGCTGACGAGGACCGGCTCTGACCTCCGGTGAGGCGACTGGTCGTCTCGGTGCCGAACCCCGGGATCCGGCCTCGGGGCTCACACGGGGCTCACACGGGGCTCACGGTGAGACCGCGGTGATGGCCGGCGCGCGACGTCGACGCCCCTGACCCGCTGCTCCTCCGAGGTCGGTACGCCGCCGACCCGGAGACGACCCAGGAGGACTGCGCGGCCGGGTTCGACCCACCGTCAGCGTCCCGACGTCGGTCCCGGCACTCCAGGGCGGCGCGGGCGCCGCGGACGCCCGCGCGGGCTCCTCCGACGTTGGTGGCGCCGCTCCCCGCACACCCGCGCGGACGACACCCGTGGGCACGGACCGGTCCGGTGCTAGTGTCCTCAGCATCCACACGGGAGCCCGATGCATCGGGCTGAGATGGGGCTGAAGCCGCCCTGACCGTCGAACCTGCTCCGGGTCATGCCGGCGAAGGAAGTGAGATCGACGTGTTGCCACGCTGCCACCTGATCACCGACCTCGGTCCTCTGGATCGGGAAGCACTGTCGCGCCTGCTCGCCGTCGTCGGGGAGGGCACCGTCGGCACGACGGGCGTCGAACCGGTGCGGGTCCGTGCGAAGCAGGCCAGGGACCGTGGGGTCGTCGCCCGGACGCGTGAGCTGGTGGCTGGGCTCGCGGCACCGGGGACGCGGGTGATCGACGACGACCGCCTCGACGTCGCCCCCGCCACCGGGGCGCTCGGCGTCGCCGTGGTCGCCGTGTTCGCCGCGGTCTGGAAGGACCCCGACCCACCCGGCGCCGCCCGGGAGATCGCCGAGCCCGTGCACACGTCGTGAGCCCGGTGACGCCCCGGCTCCGGGTGGTGGTCGTCGGCGGCGGGGTGATCGGGTTGGCCTGCGCCGACGAGCTGGTCCGGGCCGGGCACCAGGTGACCGTCTGCGACCCCCGACCGGGCGGTGGCGCCACGTACGCCGCCGCCGGGATGCTCGCGCCGGGTGGCGAGGCATGGTTCGGCGAGGAGGCACTGCTGCGGCTGGGGATCGACTCGCTCGCGCGGTGGCCGGCCTTCGCGGCCTCGCTGGCGGAACGATCGGGGCGCGAGCCCGACCTGCGCTCGACCGGCACCGTGCTCGTCGCCGCCGACCGCGACGACCTCGCCGAGGTGCACCGTGCCTGCCGGCTGCTCGACGCCAGCGGGGTGCTGGTGGACGAGCTCGACCGGCGCGCCCTGCGAGCGGCGGAGCCGATGCTCTCGGGGCGCCTCGTCGGCGGGGCGCTGCTGCCCGACGACCGCCACGTCAACCCGCGGCGGGTCGCCGACGCGCTGCTCGCGGTGCTGGGGGACCGGGTGGTCCGTGCCCGCGCGACACCCGGGTCCGACGGCGTGGTCCTGGACGACGGCTCCCGTCTGCGAGCGGACGTGGTGGTGCTCGCCACCGGTGCGACCGGGATGCCGCACGTGCGCCCGGTGCGCGGCGAGGCGGTCCGGGTGCGGTCCGGGCCGGGCCCGGCCCGGGTGCTGCGGGCCCGCGTCCACGGGGAGCGGGTCTACGTCGTGCCGCGCGCGCACTCCGAGCTGGTCATCGGCGCGACCGAGGAGGAGCACCCGGCCGGCGACGGCGAACCGCTGCCCACCCTCGGCGGGGTGGCCCGGCTGCTCGAGACCGCGCGCGCCCTGGTGCCCGGCCTCGCCACCGCCGAGCTGCTCGAGGTGGTCGCCCGGGACCGGCCCGGCAGCCCCGACAACGGCCCCCTGCTCGGACCGGTGCCGGGCACGGGGAGCGCCCGGCTGCTGCTCGCCGGCGGACATCACCGCGGGGGCGTGCTGCTCGCGCCGGTGACCGCGGCGACCGTGCGCGCCCACGTCGACGGCCTTGCGGTGCCGCCGGCGGCGCGGCCGTTCCACCCCCAGCGCTTCGACCGCCCCGGGGACACGGACCGCCCCGCAGACCGCAACACGGACCGCGACACCGATCGGAACGAGGAACCATGCGCCTGAGCGTGAACGGACGACCGCACGAGCTGCCCGAGGGCACCGCGCTGACCGGCCTGCTGGAGACGGTGGCCCCCGACCCCCGCGGCGTCGCCGTCGCCCTCAACGGCAGCGTCGTGCGTGCCGCCGAGTGGCCGGCCACCCCGCTGCGCGACGGCGACCTCGTCGAGGTCGTCACCGCCCACCAGGGCGGGTGAGGGGGTGGACGTGCTCGAGGTCGCGGGCGTGCGGCTCGCCCCGCTGTGGCTGGGCACGGGCGGACTGACCAGCCTGGAGACCGTGCGCCGCGTGGTCGAGGCGGCGCGCCCCGGTCTGGTGACGGTCTCGGTCCGGCGGACCTCCGACACGGGGACCGGCAGCCTGCTGGCGACCCTGCGTGGGCTCGACGTCCGGGTGCTGCCCAACACCGCAGGCTGCCTCGGAGCCCAGGAGGCGGTGCTGACCGCCGAGCTCGCCCGGGAGGCGCTCGACACCGAGTGGGTCAAGCTCGAGGTGATCGGTGACGAGCTCAGCCTGCTGCCCGACGTCGTCGAGCTGGTCGAGGCGGCGGAGACGCTGGTGGCTCGCGGCTTCACCGTGCTGCCCTACACGACCGGGGACCCGGTCGTCGCCCGTCGGCTGGTCGAGGTCGGCTGCGCCGCGGTGATGCCGCTGGGTTCCCCGATCGGCTCGGGGCGCGGGATCGCTGACCCGCACACGATCGAGGCGGTGCGGGCGGCGGTGGACGTCCCGGTCGTCCTGGACGCGGGGATCGGCACGGCCAGCGAGGCGGCGCACGCGATGGAGCTCGGCTGCGACGCGGTGCTCGTGGCGACCGCGGTCACCCGCGCCGAGGACCCGGTCGCGATGGCGCGCGCGATGAGCCTGGCCGTCGAGGCGGGACAGCTCGCCCGTCGGGCCGGGCGGATCCCGCGCCGGGAGACGGCGCGGGCATCGAGCCCGATGCGCGGGCGGGTGGGGAGGTGAAGGTGCCGAGGCTGCTGCTGCTCACCGACCGCGGGCAGCTGCCCCCGGGTCGTGGCCTGGTCGAGACCCTGGCCTCGTGCGCGGCGGCCGGCGCGACGACGGTCGTGCTGCGCGAGCTCGACCTGGACGAGCCGGCGCGTGCCGCCCTCGCCGACGCCTTGTCGGCTCACATGCAGGTCATCTCGGCGCGCACCGTCCTACCCGGTGTGAGGGGTCTGCACCTCGCTGCCCACCAGGCCGTTCCGGCACCGGGCGGCCCGCCGCACGGCCGCTCCTGCCACGACCAGGCCGCGGTCGCGCGGGCCGCCGAGGAGGGGGCGGCCTACGTGACGATCTCGCCGGTCGCGTCCACGGTCTCCAAGCCGGGCTACGGTCCGGCGCTCGGCGCCGAGGGAGTACGCCGGGCCGTCGAGGCCGCCGGCGGCCTGCCGGTGCTGGCGCTCGGCGGCGTGTCTGCTGGGTCCGCGGCCCACCTGAGCGCGGCCGGGGCCCACGGTGTCGCGGTGATGGGTGCCGTCATGCGGGCCCACGACCCGGCCGCCGTCGTCTCCGCGCTGATGGCCGAGCTGGGGGAGTGATGGCCGCCCCGCTGATGGTCCTCGGCGACCCCGGCACGGACTCCGGCACCGACAGCGCAGCCCTCGCCGTCCACCGGGCCCGCGGCCCCGACCTCCTGACCGCTGCCCGGCACGCCCACGTCTCCACCCATCCCCCACGAGGAGAACTGATGCACATCCACCCCCAGCACAGCACCGTCCACCGCACCGGACAGCGCGACGACATCGCCGTGCCGTTCACCCGCGTCGCGCTCACCAACGGCGAGACCTTCGACCGCTATGCCACTGCCGGCCCCGGCAGCGACCCCGAGGTCGGCCTGCCCGCGCTGCGCAGCGGCTGGGTCGCGGAGCGCGGCGACACCGAGGACTACGACGGCCGCGAGGCCCAGCTGCTCGACAACGGCAGGGCGGCCGTACGCCGCGGGGAGGCCCGCGACCCCTGGCGCGGGCACCGGGCACGACCGCGCCGTGCACGGCCCGGGTGCACGGTGACGCAGATGCACTACGCCCGCCGAGGTGTGGTCACCCCGGAGATGGAGTACGTCGCGATCCGCGAGGGGATGGACGTCGAGCTGGTGCGCAGCGAGGTCGCGGCCGGACGCGCGATCATCCCGGCCAACGTCAACCACCCCGAGGCCGAGCCGATGATCATCGGCAAGCGCTTCCTGGTGAAGGTCAACGCCAACATCGGCAACTCCGCGGTGACGAGCTCCATCGCCGAGGAGGTCGACAAGATGACCTGGGCGGTCACCTGGGGCGCCGACACCGTGATGGACCTCTCCACCGGGGACGACATCCACACCACCCGGGAGTGGATCGTGCGCAACTCCCCGGTCCCGATCGGCACCGTCCCGATCTACCAGGCCCTCGAGAAGGTCGACGGCGACGCCTCGAGGATGACCTGGGAGATCTACCGCGACACCGTGATCGAGCAGTGCGAGCAGGGCGTCGACTACATGACCGTGCACGCCGGCGTGCTGCTCCGCTACGTCCCGCTCACCGCGCAGCGGATCACGGGGATCGTCTCGCGTGGCGGCGCGATCATGGCCGGCTGGTGCCTGGCCCACCACCAGGAGAACTTCCTCTACACCCACTTCGACGAGCTGTGCGAGATCTTCGCGCGCTACGACGTGTCGTTCTCCCTGGGTGACGGGCTGCGCCCCGGGTGCACCGCGGACGCCAACGACGAGGCCCAGCTCTCCGAGCTGCGCACGCTGGCCGAGCTCACCCAGCGGGCCTGGGAGCACGACGTGCAGGTGATGGTCGAGGGCCCCGGCCACGTCCCGCTGAACCTGGTCGAGGAGAACGTCGTGCTCCAGCAGGACTGGTGCCACGGGGCGCCGTTCTACACCCTCGGCCCGCTGGCCACCGACATCGCTCCGGGCTACGACCACATCACCTCGGCGATCGGCGCGGCCGCGATCGCCATGCACGGCACGGCGATGCTCTGCTACGTCACCCCCAAGGAGCACCTGGGCCTGCCGAACCGCGACGACGTCAAGACCGGCGTGATCACCTACAAGCTCGCCGCCCATGCCGCGGACGTCGCGAAGGGCCACCCGGGCGCGCGTGACTGGGACGACGCACTGTCGAAGGCGCGCTTCGAGTTCCGGTGGCACGACCAGTTCGCGCTGTCGCTGGACCCGCACACGGCGGAGTCCTTCCACGACGCGACGCTGCCGGCCGAGGCGAGCAAGACCGCACACTTCTGCTCCATGTGCGGGCCGAAGTTCTGCTCCATGCGGATCAGTCAGGACGTCCGCGACTACGTCGACTCCGGCATGGCGGAGAAGTCCACGCAGTTCGTGGAGCTGGGCTCGTCCATCTACGTCGAGGAGCCTGCCGAGACTCACGCTCCATGACCTGGAGCCGCCCGGTACCTGCTCGGTGATCCGACCTCGGCGGCCGAGCGGGCCGTCGAGGTCGGGGGCGGGGCCTGTCCGCCGACGGCCTGGGAGAGGTTCTGGGACGTCGTCGCTGCGCGCCGGGACGTACGCCGCTCACGGGCCAGCTGGAGCGGGCAGGCTGGCCGGGGCGTCAGCCGGACGAGGACGTCGGGTCCGAGACGCGCCGCGGGCTCATGTCGCCCACGCGGGGCAGGAGACGAGCTGCGGTCGTCGGCTGTCGTGGGCGGGCGGGCCCGCGTCGTGCATGCTCTCGTTCGGGACCACCCGCACCGGCCGCGGGTCACGGGCTCGCTCGGCACCATGAGTGCAGTGGGCCTCACGTGATCGCGCTGACGTCGAAGGCGTGGCGCTGCTGGAGCTCAGCCCGTCCAACTAGGCTCGTCGGGTGCGCCTGGTCGCGGCCGTCCTCGGCTTCCTGCTGAAGAAGGTCGGGCTCTTCCTCGTGCTCGTGCTCGTCCTCTTCCTCGGCTACCTGGTCGGCCAGACCGTCGTCCCGAGCCTCCGCGAGGCTGCGGCGGACCGGGAGCGACTGCAGCAGCTGGCCGCGGAGCGAGCGGACCTTGAGGCCGACCTGGAGCGGTTGGAGGACTCCTCCGTCGCGGACCAGAGCGCGTCCGTCGAGTACTTCGAGTCCCTCGCCGCCGAGCAGGTGGACGGGCTGGCCGGTGAGGTGGCGGACGCACGGGCCGAGGCCGAGGACCTCCGTGAGGACGCCCGGGTCCAGTGCGACCTCTGGCAGCGGCTCGGTGACCTGCTGACCCCCGGGGACACCTGCGAGGCCGCCGAGGCCGCGGCCGAGGCGGCCGCGCGGTCCGTCGACACCGTCCAGGAGTCCTTGGAGCAGGCCCAGGACGACGCCGCCGTCCTGGCCGACCCGTCCCTCACGCCGGCGGAGAAGCTGGACCGGATCGGGGAGGGGGGTGGCTCCTCCTTCGCCGACCGGGAGATCGAGGCCACGGAGTCCGACCTGGCCCGGAACCGGGCGGAGCAGGAGAGCCTCGAGCAGACGAGGTCGACCGCGGCCGGGTGGGTCGTCGACCAGTGGGCGCGGTCCTGGCGATGGCTTGTCGGCCTGGCGGTGCTGCTGATCCTCCTGCCCCCGGCCCTGCGCACGGTCAGCTACTTCGTGCTGATGCCGCTGGTCCACCGGGCGCAGACGCCGATACGTCTCGCGGACCCGTCGGAGGACGAGGCGGCCGAGCTCAGCGTCGGCGAAGCCCGACGGACCCTGACGGTGGACCTGGCCGACGGCGAGGTGCTCTCCGCGCGCTCGGAGTACGTCCGCCCCGTGCAGGGGCGGACGCGGAGCCGCCTGCTGTACGACTGGTCCGCGCCCTTCATCAGCTTCGCCGCCGGGCTGTCCTTCCTCAGCCGCATCAGCGGCGGGGAGGGCGTGACGTCGGCGACGCTCGGCTCGCCCGACGACGCGGACGCCTACCTGATGCGCATCGACTTCACGGACCATCCCGGCGTCGTGATCCACCCGCGCCACGTCGTGGGCGTCGTCGGCGCACCCGAGCTGCGGACGAGGTGGCGGTGGGGCATCCAGTCGTTCGCGACCTGGCAGGTGCGCTACATCCTGTTCGCGGGCACCGGTGGTCTCGTCGTCGAGGGCGTCGGCGACGCCGTCGCGACCAACCCGCGGGGCGGGTCCACCCGGATCGAGCAGAACCTCCTCATGGGCTTCGACTCCCGCCTGCTCAAGGGCGTCAACCGGACCGAGGTCTTCTGGCCGTACCTGCGCGGCAAGGAGCCCCTCGTGGACGACGAGCTCACCGGCGCCCACCCCCTGTTCTGGCAGAAGTCCAGCGCGGAGGGGCCGACCAACCCGGTGACGAGGACCTTCGACGCCGTCTTCTCGGCACTCGGCAAGGTGCTGGGCTTCTAGCCGCCGGCGCCGAGCTCGGTCAGCACCTCCCGGAACGCCGCGTAGCGCCCGGCACCCACTCGCGCGGACCAGGCCGTCTCGACCTCGACGAGCGCCTGCTCGAACTCCGTCAGGGCCCGGTCGCCGGCTGCCGTCCGCAGGACCCGCCGGGCGCGCCCGTCGTCCGGGTCGCGCCGCACCTCGACGTGCCCCGAGTCGACCAGCCGGTTCACGAGCTGCCCGCAGCCCTGCGCGGTCATGCCCAGACGTGCGGCGAGGTCACCGACGCCTGCGCCGTCGGGCGGGCAGGCGTCGAGCACCCGCAGGTGTGAGACCCGCAGGTCGAGACGGCGGCCGTGGGCGGCGCGGACGTCGTCCAGCAGCGCCGCGAGCAGGGCGGCGACGTGGTGGGAGCCGTTGACCCGAGACATGAAAGTGACTTTACTACCCGCATGGGTGACCGATCGCTGCTGGGACCCGCCGACCTCGACGACACGACGCTGAGGGGGGTCGTGGCCGACCTGCTGGGCCACCCGACCGAGGAGGTCGCCGTCGGCCCGGTGTCCGTCGAGCGGGTCGCGTACGACGTCCCGGCGCTCACCACCGTGGCGCGCTGGTGGGTCTCGGGGACGGCGCGGACGCCCGACGGGGAGGAGTCGTGGCGGGTCTTCGTCAAGCACGTCCAGGCCTGGCGGCACTCGGCGTTCTTCGCCCACGTGCCGGAGCCGGTGCGCGAGGTGGCGGCCGCCGGCTACCCCTGGCGCAACGAGGCCGCGGCGTACCGGTCCGACCTGCGCGACCGGCTGCCGGCGGGTCTGACGATGCCGCGCGCGCTCGCGGTCGTGGACCTCGACCCGGACCCCTGCCCGGAGTCGTGGGTGGCCTGGCTGGAGGACGTGACCCGGCCGGCGGTCCCCTGGGACCGCGCGCGCTACGAGCGGGCGGCGTACCTGCTGGGCCGCCTCGCCGGGAGCCCGGCGGTGGCGCCGCTGGCCGGGGTGGGTGGCTTCGACTGGAGCATCGCGCACTACGTCACCGGTCGCCTGCGGTTCCAGGTGCTCCCGGCGCTCGCCGACGACGCCCTCTGGGCGCACCCCGCGGTGGCGGCGGCGTTCGGCGACCTCCGCGAGGAGCTGCTGGCCGCGACGGTGGACGTCGACGTGGTCGCGGCCGAGCTCGACGCCGCCGGGACCGCTCCCAGCCACGGCGACGCCTGCCCGGCCAACCTGCTCCCCGGTCCCGAGGCCGGCTCCTTCACCGTCATCGACCTCGGCTTCTGGCAGCCGCAGCCGCTGGGCTTCGACCTGACCCAGCTCGTGGCGGGCGCCCTCCAGCTCGGCGTCGCGCCACCCGTGCCGCTGCCCGAGCTCTCGGCCGCCTGCGTCGCGGCGTACGCCGAGGGGCTCGCCGCCGAGGGGCGGCCCGGGCTGCACGAGATGGTCCGGCGCCACCACGCGATGCTGCTGTGGCTGTTCGCCGGGGTCTCGGCCGTGCCGTTCGAGCAGCTCGGGTCACCCCCGGAGTCCCTGGCCGCGACGTGTGCGCTGCGGGCCGACCTGGCCCGGCACTCCCTGGACCTCCTCGCCGCGGACGTCTAGCCCACCGGCTCGTCCTGCCGACCCCTGACCCGCCTGCCCCGACCCAGGGGGCCGAGCCGCTCAGCGGCGCGCCGCGTAGACCCGGCGGACGACGTCCTCGACGTCCGGCTCCTCGATGGCGAGGTCGAGCACCTCGTTGTCGTCCCCCAGCTGCTCGGTGACGGCGGCCAGGACCCGGGCGGCGGTGGTCGCCTCGGGGTCGAAGGCCAGGCGCTGGCGCAAGCTGCGTCCCTCGGACCCTCCCTCGGACCCGCGGTGCGTGGTGCCGGCGACCTCGAGGGGCGGCACCGGTTCCGCCAGGTCCAGCACCATCACCCGCTCGGCGCCGACGGTGCGGGACAACCCGGCGAGCGTGCCGGAGTAGACCAGCGCCCCGCGGTCGACGAGCAGCACGCGGTCGCACAGCCGCTCGACGTCGCCCATGTCGTGGGTCGTGAGCAGCAGCGTCGTCCCGTGCTCGCGCCGCTCGGCGACGAGGAACTCCCGCAGCCGCTGCTTGCTGAGCACGTCGAGGCCGATCGTCGGCTCGTCGAGGACGAGCAGGCGGGGGGAGTGGAGCAGCGCGGCGGCGACCTCGGCGCGCATCCGCTGGCCGAGGGAGAGCTGGCGGACCGGGACGGTGAGGAACTCGCCGAGCTCGAGACGCTCGACCAGCTCCGCGGTGCGCCCGCGCTCCTGCTCCGGGCTCAGGCCGTGGACGGCGGCGAGGATCCGGAACGACTCCTGGGTCGGCAGGTCCCACCACAGCTGGCTGCGCTGACCGAACACGACGCCGATCTCGCGGGCCAGGCGACGACGGTCCGGCACCGGGCGCAGCCCGCACGTGACGACGCGCCCCCGGGTGGGAACGAGGATCCCGCACAGCATCTTGATGGTCGTGGACTTCCCGGCGCCGTTCGCGCCGATGTAGCCGACGGCCTCGCCCGCCTCGACCCGCATGTCGAGGGCGTCGAGCGCGACGACGGTGCGACGCCGCATCCCCTCCCGGACGCGGAAGTCGCGACCCAGCCCCTCGGTCTCGATGATCGTCCCGCCGCTCATCCGCCGCCTCCCTGGTAGTGCCGCACCCCGATCCGCCAGCCGGCCAGCGCCAGCACCCACGCCCACACCGCGGCCACCGGCGCGAGCCAGCCCAGCCAGCCGGGCAGCCAGTCCCCGCCGGGCAGGCCGAGCATCGTCAGCGCCGGCAGGTAGGCGGTGAAGGCCATGGGGAAGAAGAAGCCGAAGACGACGACCAGCGGGCGGCCCCACACCGAGGCCGGTTGCGTGGCGGCGTACCGGCCGCCGTACACGAAGGCGTTGGTGGCCTCGTAGCCGTCGACGAGGAAGAACTGCATGCCGCCGGCCCACACGAACATCGCCGAGAAGGTGGCGATCCCGGACAGCACGGCGAGCACCAGGAGGGCGACGTTGCCGAGGCTCCAGGCGACGTCGTTGACCACGAGCCCCGCGACGAGCGCGACCAGGCCGACGAAGGCGCGCGCCAGCCGTCGGAGCGAGATGTCGCTGGTGACGAGCTGCGCCAGCAGGGGCTGCGGTCGCAGGTAGAAGACGTCGAGCGTGCCGGCCTTCAGGTACGTCGGCAGGTTGTCGCAGTGGCCGAACACCGTGTCGGCGAGCGAGAAGGACAGGTCGGCGATGCCGAAGACCAGCACGATCGCGGCGAGGTCGAGGCCGCCGAGGCGGTCGACGGTCAGGAACAGCACGGCGATCTCGGCGAGCTCGACGACCCCGACGAGCATCGAGCTGCCCAGGTCGAGGCGGAAGCTGGCGCGGTGGGAGCGCTGCGCGCGCACCCGTGAGGCGAGGACGGCGCGGTAGGGGGCCAGGACGGCCGTCCGGTCACCCACCCTGCACCTCCAGTCTCCGCCGGCCCGCGCGGGTCAGCGCCTGCCCGAGAGCGGCGACGGCGACGAGCCACCCCACCTGGACGACGACGAGCAGCGCCGCCGTGGCGTGGTCGGCCCGGCCGGAGAGGACGTCGACCGGGAACTGCAGCATCGAGGGGAACGGGGTGGCGAGGGCCGTCGCGTGCAGCCAGCCCGGGAACAGGGCGATCGGCACGAACAAGCCGGCGAGGAACCCGGACAGGACCATGTAGAGGATCTGGAGCCCGCGGTTGTCGACCATCCAGAACCCGGCGACGGCGACGAGGTAGACGGTCGCGCAGGAGACGGTGATCCCCAGCAGGAGGCTGAGCGCCCCGAGCAGCAGGCCGAGCGGGCCGTCGGGGCCGTCCATGCCGACCAGCAGCAACCCGATGGTGACCGTGGGGACGCCGCGCGGGATCAGGGCGAACAGCGACTTCCCGACGTCCTCGACGACCGCGGCGGCCTGGACGTCGAGGGGCCGCAGGAAGTCGGTGGTGACGTCGCCGGTGCGGATGCGCTCGGCGATGTCGGTGCGCCCCATGAGGTTGACCGACCCCAGCAGGCCCTGGGAGATCCAGATGTAGGCGCTCATCGCGCCGACGTCGTACCCGGCGACCTCGCCGCCCGCGGCGTCGACCACCGCGAACAGCACGGCGACCTTGAGCAGCCCGAACGTCGCGTTCGCGACGAGACCCCCGAACGCCGCGAGGCGGTAGCGCGACCCGCGCCGGAACCCGGCGGCCAGCAGCCGGGAGTAGGTGCGCAGGACAGGGCGGACCCTCCGAGACCTACCCCGGGGGGCCTGTGTCACGGCCACCTCCGCGCCTGGGCGCACAAGCGCGAGAACCTACCCGAGTCCACGACCCGGGTCGAGCACCCCGCCGGTCGACCGGGTGCCCGGGACTGGGTGACCGAGTGGTGTCGCTCAGCGACACCGATCGGTCACTGGGGCCGTCGGCGCCACTCGTCGGCGAGGACGGCGTAGACGAGGCCGTCGAGCCATCCCAGCTCGGCGTGCAGGGAGTCGCGGCGGTGGTGGGCCTCGCGGCGCATGCCGACCCGCTCCATCAGCCGGTACGACGGCACGTTGTCGGCGAAGCAGCTCGCGATCACGCGGCGCAGACCGAGGCCGTCGGGGGCGGGGGAGAGGCAGGCGTCGATCAGGACCGGCACCGTCTCGGTGGCCAGGCCGCGGCCGGCGTACGCCGGGTCGAAGGCCCAGCCGATCTCCGCCTCGGTGCCGGCGGCCTGCTCGCGCACCGGGCGCTGCCCCCAGCCGTCGCGGGGGAAGAGGACCAGGTCCCCGACCACCGCGCCCCCGTGCTCGACCACGAGCCGGCGCGCCCGCTTCTCGGGGTCCGACAGGCGCTCGCGGTGGGCGTCGAGGTCCTCGTCGCCGCCGCCGGTCCAGTGCACGACCTCCGGCCGGCCCCAGTAGGCCCACATGGCGTCGACGTCGGCGTCGTCGCGGACGGGCCGGACCACGCACCGGTCGGTACGACGGGGCCAGGGGAGTCCGGAGAGCGTCATGGACCGCAGTGTTCCCGAGACCGTGTTATCTTGACGTCAAGAGACTTTGCTCGGGTACCGGTAAGGCAAGCCTTGCTAGGTCGGGCCGCCCCCGCGGCGGCAAGATGACTCGAGCGGGACCACCACGTCACCGACGACGCCAGCGACAGCGAGGAGACACCGCGGATGGCCAGCAAGGACAGCTTCGGCGCGAAGGACACCCTGGACGTCGACGGGACGTCGTACACGATCTACCGCCTCGACAAGGTCGCGGGCGAGGGCGTCGGCGACGACGACGTCAAGACCCTGCCCTTCTCGCTGAAGGTGCTGCTCGAGAACCTGCTGCGCACCGAGGACGGCGCCAACATCACCGAGGCGCAGATCCGCGCGCTCGCCGGCTGGGACGCCGACGCGGACCCCAGCGAGGAGATCCAGTTCACGCCGGCGCGCGTGATCATGCAGGACTTCACCGGCGTGCCCTGCATCGTCGACCTCGCCACGATGCGTGAGGCCATGGCCGAGCTCGGCGGCGACGCGTCCAAGATCAACCCGCTCGCCCCGGCCGAGCTGGTCATCGACCACTCCGTCATCGCCGACGTCTTCGGCACCCCCGAGGCCTTCGAGCGCAACGTCGAGATCGAGTACGACCGCAACAAGGAGCGCTACCAGTTCCTGCGCTGGGGCCAGGGCGCGTTCGACGACTTCAAGGTCGTCCCGCCCGGCACGGGCATCGTCCACCAGGTCAACATCGAGCACCTCGCGCGCACCGTCTTCACCCGCGAGGTGGACGGCGAGACGCTGGCCTACCCCGACACCTGCGTCGGCACCGACTCGCACACCACGATGGTCAACGGCATCGGCGTGGTCGGCTGGGGCGTCGGCGGCATCGAGGCCGAGGCCGCGATGCTCGGCCAGCCGGTCTCCATGCTCATCCCGCGCGTCGTCGGCTTCAAGCTGTCCGGCGAGCTGCCCGAGGCCACCACGGCCACCGACCTCGTCCTGACGATCACCGAGATGCTCCGCGAGCACGGGGTGGTCGGGAAGTTCGTCGAGTTCTACGGCGAGGGCGTCTCGGCGCTGCCCCTGGCCAACCGCGCCACCATCGGCAACATGAGCCCGGAGTTCGGCTCGACCATCGCGGTCTTCCCGATCGACGAGCAGACCATCGACTACCTGCGCCTGACCGGCCGCCCCGACGACCAGCTCGCGCTGGTCGAGGCCTACGCCAAGGAGCAGGGCCTCTGGCACGACCCGAGCGCCGAGCCCCGCTTCTCGGAGAAGCTCGAGCTCGACGTGTCGACCGTCGTCCCCTCGCTGGCCGGCCCGAAGCGCCCGCAGGACCGTGTCGCGGTCACCGACGCGAAGGAGTCCTTCCGCGGCGCGCTGGCCAACTACGTCGAGACCGATGGGGACGGCATCGACGGCGCCCAGGACGAGGCGCTCGACGAGACCTTCCCGGCCTCCGACGCGCCCAGCGGCTCGGCGTCCGGCACCAACGGCGCCCCGCGCGACTACCTGTCCTGCGTCCCCGCGGACGGCGGCCGCCCGAGCAACCCGGCGACCATCACGATCGACGGCCAGGAGGTCACGATCGACCACGGCGCCGTGACGATCGCGGCGATCACCTCGTGCACCAACACCTCGAACCCGTCGGTCATGGTGGGCGCGGCGCTGCTCGCCAAGAAGGCCGTCGAGAAGGGCCTGCAGCGCAAGCCCTGGGTGAAGACCACGCTGGCCCCCGGCTCGCAGGTCGTCTCCAACTACCTGGAGCGCGCGGACCTCACGCCCTACCTCGACAAGCTGGGCTTCAACCTCGTCGGCTACGGCTGCACCACCTGCATCGGCAACTCGGGCCCGCTCATCCCCGAGGTCTCCGACGCGGTCAACGCCAACGACCTCGCCGTCACCTCGGTGCTTTCGGGCAACCGCAACTTCGAGGGCCGCATCAACCCCGACGTGAAGATGAACTACCTCGCCAGCCCGCCGCTGGTCGTCGCCTACGCGCTCGCCGGGTCGATGGACGTCGACCTGTTCAACGACGCCCTGGGTGAGGACGAGCAGGGCAACGAGGTGTTCCTGCGCGACATCTGGCCCTCGCCGTCCGAGGTCGAGGAGGTCGTCGGCCAGGCGATCACCGCCGAGATGTTCGCCGAGGACTACGCCGACGTGTTCGCCGGCGACGAGCGCTGGCGCTCGCTGCCCACCCCGGAGGGCGACACCTTCGAGTGGGACGCCGGGTCGACCTACGTCCGTCGTCCGCCGTACTTCGACGGCATGCCGGCCGAGCCGGAGCCCGTCACCGACATCGCCGGTGCGCGCGTGCTGCTGAAGCTGGGTGACTCGGTCACGACCGACCACATCAGCCCCGCGGGTGCGATCAAGAAGGACAGCCCGGCCGGGAAGTACCTCGCCGAGCACGGTGTCGAGCAGCGGGACTTCAACTCCTACGGCTCGCGCCGCGGCAACCACGAGGTCATGATCCGCGGCACCTTCGCCAACATCCGCCTGCGCAACCAGCTCGCGCCGGGCACCGAGGGCGGCGTGACCCGCGACTTCACCGCGGACGGCGACGTCACCACGGTGTACGACGCCGCGCAGCACTACGCCGAGGCCGGCACCCCGCTGGTCGTCCTGGCGGGCAAGGAGTACGGCTCCGGCTCGTCGCGCGACTGGGCCGCCAAGGGCACCGCGCTGCTGGGCGTGAAGGCCGTCATCGCCGAGTCGTACGAGCGGATCCACCGCTCGAACCTCATCGGCATGGGCGTCCTGCCGCTGCAGTACCCGCAGGGCGAGTCGGCCGAGAGCCTGGGCCTGACCGGCGAGGAGGAGTTCTCCGTCACCGGCGTGACCGCGCTCAACGACGGCGAGACCCCGCGCACGGTCACCGTGAAGGCCGGCGACACCGAGTTCGAGGCGACCGTCCGCATCGACACCCCCGGCGAGGCGTCGTACTACCGCAACGGCGGGATCATGCAGTACGTGCTCCGCAGCCTCCGGGGCTGAGGTCCTGCCGGACCTGCTCACCGGGCTCACCGACCTCGGCCCCTGGGCCTGGACGATCCTGTTCGTCGCCGTCGCGGCGGGGACCCTCGTCCAGGGGCTGGTCGGACTCGGGCTGGGGTTGCTGGCCGCACCGGTGACGGTGCTGGTCGCACCCCAGCTCATGCCCGACATGCTGCTGTGGCTGGTGCTGACCCTGCCGCTGCTCACGCTGCTGCGTGACCACGACGGCGTGGACTGGCGCGGGCTGGCCTGGGTGGTCCCGGGACGGTTGCCCGGCATCGCCCTCGGCGTCGCGGCCGTCGCCGCCTTCTCCGACGACGCCCTGGGCGTGGCCGTCGGCCTCATGGTGCTCCTCGCGACCCTCCTCACCTGGCGGTCCGTCCGCATCCCGATGACGCGCCCGAGCCTGCTGGGCGCCGGCGTCGTCTCGGGCTTCACGGGGACGACGACGTCGGTGGGCGGCCCGCCCGTCGCGCTGCTCTACCAGCACCGCCCGCCGGCGCAGATCCGCAGCACCCTGGCCGTCTACTTCGTCCTCGGCGGGGTGCTGAGCCTCGCCGGCCTGGGCCTCGGCGGACAGCTCAGCCCCGCGAGCGCCGTGGTCGCGCTCTCGCTGCTCCCCGCCCTCGCCGTCGGGACCGTCAGTGGCGGCGTGCTGCGCGAGCGGCTGGCGCCCGAGCGGGTGCGGCCCCTGGTCCTGCTGGCCTGCGCCGCCTCCGCCACGACCGTCCTCGTCGTGTCGCTGTCCTGACCGCGGCGGCGTCCTGCTAATCTCGCCAATCTCTACACAGATTGTTGAGAAAGGTGTGGACCATGACGGCAGGACTCGAGGACCGGACCCTCACGGTGACCAAGCTCGGCGGACGGCTGGGCGCCCGCATCGACGGCGTGCAGCTGGGGGGTGGCCTGGACCCCGCCACCGTGGCCGACGTCCGGGCGGCGCTGCTGGCGCACAAGGTGGTCTTCCTCCGGGGCCAGCACCACCTGGACGACGCCGAGCAGGCGGCGTTCGCCTCCCTGCTGGGCCCCCTCACCACCGCCCACCCGACCGTCAGCACCGGGGACTCCCGCGTGCTGCGCTTCGAGGCGACCAAGGGCATGGCGGCCAACTCCTGGCACACCGACGTCACCTTCGTCGACCGGGTGCCCGCCTTCAGCGTGCTCCGCGGCGTCACGATGCCGGCGTACGGCGGCACGACGGTGTGGGCCAACACCGTCACCGCGTACGACGCGCTCCCGGCGCCGCTGCGCGCGCTCGTCGACGAGCTGTGGGCCGTGCACACCAACGAGTACGACTACGTCCGCGAGGCCGAGGACCCGGACGCGGAGGACACCGCCGCCCTGCCGCGCGACGAGTTCGCCTCGACCGTCTTCGAGACCGAGCACCCCGTCGTCCGCGTGCACCCGGAGACCGGTGAGCGCTCGCTGGTGCTCGGGCACTTCGTGAAGCGCTTCTCGGGGCTCAACAGCGCCGAGTCGGTCGCGCTGTTCACCCTGCTGCAGAACCGCGTCACCAAGCTGGAGAACACGGTGCGCTGGACGTGGTCCGACGGCGACGTCGCGATCTGGGACAACCGCGCCACCCAGCACTACGCGGTCGCCGACTTCGACACCCAGCGGCGCGAGGTGCGCCGGGTGACCGTGTCGGGCGACGTGCCGGTGTCGGTCGACGGCCGCCGCAGCCGCGTGCTGCGCGGCGACGCCTCGGCGTACTCCCGGCTGGACGAGCTGATCAGCTAGGGGGCCGACCGGCGGGGGTCCGTACGGTGGACCCATGATCGTCGCCTTCAGCATCGCGCCCGCCACCGCCGACGAGGCCGGGGGAGTCACCGAGGCCGTCGCCGCCGCCGTCCGCGTCGTCCGCGAGTCCGGGCTGCCCCACGAGACGAACTCGATGTTCACGAACCTCGAGGGCGAGTGGGACGAGGTGATGACGGTCGTCAAGCGCTGCGTCGACGTCGTCGCCGAGGTCTCCCCGCGCGTCTCGCTGGTGCTGAAGGCGGACATCCGTCCCGGCCGCACCGGTGAGATGACCGGCAAGCTCGACCGCCTCGAGCAGTCGCTGCGCGAGTCCTCGGAGGGCTGATGGACTCCGAGACCCGCAGCTACCGCACCGGCGGCTCGGACGTCGTCCTCGACCTCACCGGCGACGTCCGGGAGTGGGTCGGGGGACGCGGAGACGGGCTGCTGCACGTGTTCGTCCCGCACGCGACCGCCGGTCTGGCGATCCTCGAGACGGGCGCCGGCAGCGACGACGACCTGCTCGCCGCGCTCGACGACCTGCTGCCCGCCGACGACCGGTGGCGCCACGCCCACGGCACCCGCGGGCACGGCCGCTCGCACGTGATGCCGGCCCTCGTGCCGCCGTACGCCACCGTGCCGGTGCTCGGCGGACGGCTCGCGCTGGGCACGTGGCAGAGCGTCTGCCTCGTCGACCTCAACGTCGACAACCACGAGCGCGAGGTCCGCTTCAGCTTCCTGGCGGGCTAGCGGTCACATCGGCGTCCCCTGGATCGTCAGGGGGTTGTGAAGAACACGGTGCAGGACGTCGAGGACGCCTTCGAGGCCGAGCGACCGCGACTCGTGGCGATCGCCAGCCGCGTGCTCGGCGACCCCGTCGAGGCCGAGGACGTCGTCCAGCAGGCCTGGCTGCGGCTCGACGGCACGGACCGGCGGACGATCGACAGCCTCCCGGCGTGGCTCACCACCGTGACCACGCGGATCTGCCTGGACCGGCTCAAGGCCCGCCGACCCCTGCTCCTCGAGGACGTCGAGCCCGGGGGCACCGCCCCGGACCCCGCCGAGGACGTCGTCCTCGCCGACACGGTCGCAGTGGCCCTGCAGGTCGTGCTCGACCGCCTGACGCCGTCCGAGCGGGTCGCGTTCGTGCTGCACGACTCCTTCGGCGTCGAGCACGCCACCGTCGCCGCCGTCCTCGGCACCACCCCGGCGGCGGCCCGCAAGCTCGCCTCCCGGGCGCGGGCCAAGGTCGCCGAGCCGGTCTCCGAGGAGGCGGCCGCCGACCGGCGGGTCGTCGACGCGTTCATGGCCGCTGCGCGCGGCGGTGACCTCGAGGGCCTGCTGCGGCTGCTCGCCCCGGACGTCGAGGTCACCGCCGACGCGGCCGCCCTCGGCCTCGGCACCCCGCAGCGCCTCACCGGCGCCACCGAGGTGGCCGCCTTCTTCGACGGCAGCGCCCACGCCGCCCTGCCGGTGCTGCTCGACGACCGGCCCGGCTACGCCTGGTTCGACCGCGGCGACGCGCGGGTCCTCTTCGACTTCACCGTCGCCGGAGGCGTCGTCACCGGTCTCGTGTTCCGGGCCGACCCCGACGTCCTGGCCCGCGTGGTGCGGCGCCGGGCCACCCCCACCACCACGGAGGAACGACAGTGAAGACCATGACCTGCCGCCAGCTGGGCGGCCCCTGCGACCTGGCCCACCACGGGGAGAGCGCCGACGACGTGATCAACGCCCAGGACCAGCACCTGAAGGCCGCCGAGAAGGACGGCGACGCCACCCACCAGGAGGCCCGGGACGCGATGAAGGGCCGCTGGCGTCACCCGAAGCGGTCGCTCGGCTGGTACCGCCAGGTCAAGCAGGACTTCGCGGCCCTCCCGGAGGACTGAGTTCTCTGCGACCATCGCCTCGCATGGACGCCGAGACCGCCCTCGCCCGCTTCGCCGCGACCATCGACGCCCACGACTGGGAGGGGCTGCGAGCGCTGCTGCACCCGGACTTCACCTGCCGGCTCGTCCACACCGGCGAGGAGTTCGCGCGCGACGCGTGGGTCGACTTCAACGCCGGGTACCCCGGCTTCGAGCGGCTGCACCTCGACGACTCGCTCGTCAGCGGCGACCGCGCGGTCGGTCGCGCCCACGTCGTCGGGCGCAACGCGATGGGGGAGCCGGAGCACTTCGCGGTCGCCAGCTTCCTGACCCTCCGCGGCGGTCTGATCGTGGAGAGCGTCGAGGTGTGGGCCGACCTGTACGGCGGCCCGCCGCCCGAGCGCCGGGGCTGAGCGTCAGGCCCGCCGCAGGAACGCCGCGGCGACGGACGCCGCGCGCTCGGGGGCGGTGTCGAGGAAGAACGACGGCTCGCAGAGCTCCAGCTCGAGCAGCAGCGGACCGTCGGGGGTCGGGAGCAGGTCGACACGGGCGTAGAGCGGCGCGGCGCTGCCGCCGGGCACGGCGGCCAGGGCGCGGCGGGCGACCTCGACCTCCAGCGGGGAGGGCTCGCGGGCGGTGATCTCCTCCTCCTTGAACAGGCCCTCGACCAGCGCGTCCCCGACGGCGAGGAGGGCGCCCTTGCGGAAGGCGTGCGAGATCTCCCCGTCGATGCAGACCACGCCGGTCTCGCCGGCGGTGTCGACCTCCGCCAGGTAGGGCTGCACCAGCGCGGTGAGGCCGTCCCGGGTGAGCGCGTCGACGTGGGCGCGGGAGCGGTCCGCCTCGTCGGCGCCGAACCGCAGCGCCCCCCGCGAGCCGGCGCCGACGCTGGGCTTCACGACGTGCTCGACGTCCAGGTACGGGTGGGCGGTGTCCTCGCCCGGCGCGACGAACGCCGAGGGCACCGTCGGGACGCCGGCCGCCGCGAGGTCCGCGAGGTAGCGCTTGTCCGTCGTCCAGCGCAGCAGCGCGGGCGGGTTCTCCAGCCTCGTCAGCCCCGACACCCGGTCGGCCCAGGCGAGGAACTCCCCGCGGCGCTCGGCGTAGTCCCAGGTCGAGCGGACGACCACCAGGTCGTGGGCCGCCCAGTCGGCGTCGGCGTCGTCCCAGACGACCGGGACGACCTCGGCGCCCGCGTCGCGCAGCGCGTCGAGCAGCAGGCGACCCTCGTCGTCGAGGTCCGGGACCTCCGAGCAGGTGGCCAGGGCGAGGCGGCGAACGGTCACGGCGCCCATGCTGCCAGGGTCCTACGGTGGCCCCGTGACCCACTCAGGGAGCGTTCCCGACTTCGCCTGCGTCGCCGTGGCCGACGCCCGCCGGTGGGTGCTCATGCAGGAGCGCGACGAGCACCCCGTCATCGACCCCGAGTGCTGGGGGTTGCCGGGCGGCTCGGTCGAGCCGGGGGAGAGCCCCGAGCAGGCCGCGCACCGCGAGCTCGACGAGGAGACCGGCCTGCGCGCCGAGGACCTCGTGCCGCTGGGGGTCTTCGCCGTCGACCACCCGGTCGTCGGCCTGCACCACTGCCACCTGTACGGCGTCCGCCTCGATGTCTCCGACGAGGACGTCGTCTGCGGCGAGGGGCGCCGGATGGTGTTCGTCGACCCGGGCGCCGCCCCGTCGCTGCCGCTCACGCTCGCGGCACGCACGCTGTGGCCGTCCCTGACCGCGTCGGAGCTCCTGGCCGGAGGCGCGCGATGAGGCTCACGGTCCTGCCGATCCCGGGCGTCGGGCCCGAGGACGTCCTGGTCCACGACCTCGGACCCCACACGGGCTCCCTCGTCGTCGGTGTCGACGACGGCTCGCTGCTGCGGATCACCCCCGACGGTCGGCGGGCGACCCGGGTGGCGAGCACCGGCGGGCGCCCGCTCGGCCTCGAGTGGCTCCCCGACGGTCGGGTGCTCGTGTGCGACAGCACCCGCGGCCTGCTCGCCGTCGACCTCGCGAGCGGAGCGGTCGAGCCCCTCGTGAGCACGCTCGGCGGGCGGGCGATGCGCTTCTGCAACAACGCCGCGGTCGCCGCCGACGGGACCGTCTGGTTCACGGACTCCTCGCTACACCACGGGCGCGAGCAGTGGGAGGAGGAGATGGCCCAGGACACCCGCACCGGGCGACTCCTGCGCCGCGACCCCGACGGCCGGGTCGACGTCGTCCTCGACGACCTGTCGTTCGCCAACGGGGTCGTGGTCGACCCCGGCGGCGCCTGGATCACGGTCAACGAGACGGGGGCCGCCCGGATCCGTCGCCACCACCTGTCCGGGGACCGCGCCGGGACGACCGACGTCCTCGTCGACGGCCTGCCCGGCTACCCCGACAACGCCTCGCTCGGCACCGACGGGCTGGTCTGGGTCGCCCTGGCGAGCCCCGTCGTGCCCCTGCTCGCCGTCATCCACCGCCTCCCGCCCGTCCTGCGCCGGGCCTCGACCCGGGCGCCGGCGGCGCTCAGGCCGAGCCCGCGCCGCAGCGTCCGCGTCCAGGCCTACGACGGCGCCACGGGGACGCTGGTCCACGACCTCGACGCGACACCGCAGGCCGTCGGCGACCGGGCGTTCCACTTCGTCACCGGGGTCCGGGAGCACCACGGCCGGGTGTGGCTCGGCAGCCTCGAGGAGCCCGCCGTCGCCGTCCTCGACGGGACCCGAGGAACCGGCAACTAGGCTGGTGCCCATGGGCCTGCTCGACGGAGTCACCGGACCGCGCGACCTGCGGGGGCTCGACGACCACCAGCTGGAGACCCTCGCGGTCGAGATCCGCGACTTCCTGGTCGCCACCTGCGCGCGCACCGGGGGTCACCTGGGGCCGAACCTCGGCGTGGTCGAGCTGACCATGGCCATCCACCGCGTCTTCGACTCGCCGCGCGACCGCGTCGTCTTCGACACCGGTCACCAGGCCTACGTGCACAAGCTGCTCACGGGGCGCCGGGCGGGCTTCGACAAGCTGCGGCAGGAGGGTGGCGTCAGCGGCTACCCGAGCCAGGCGGAGTCCGAGCACGACATCGTGGAGAACTCCCACGCCTCCACGGCCCTGTCGTACGCCGACGGGCTCGCCAAGGCCTACGCCGTCCGCGGCGAGGACCGCCACGTCGTCGCCGTGATCGGCGACGGCGCCCTCACCGGCGGCATGGCCTGGGAGGCCCTCAACAACATCGCGATCGCCGAGGACTCCCGCCTCGTCATCGTCGTCAACGACAACGGCCGCTCCTACACCCCGACCATCGGCGGGCTCGCGACCGCGCTCACCAGCCTGCGCACCGACCCGCGCTACGAGCAGGTCCTCGACGTGGTGAAGAAGCGCCTGAACGCCGTGCCCGGCATCGGACCGGTGGCCTACGACGCGCTGCACGCGATGAAGAAGGGCATGAAGGACGCCCTGGCCCCCCAGGGCCTGTTCGAGGACCTGGGGCTGAAGTACGTCGGCCCCGTCGACGGCCACGACCGCGCCGCCACCGAGCAGGCGCTGGCCCAGGCGAAGCGCTTCGACGGCCCGGTTATCGTCCACGCGCTGACCCGCAAGGGCTTCGGGTACGACGCCGCGGAGCAGCACGAGGCCGACCAGTTCCACTCGCCGGGCCCCTTCGACGTGGACAGCGGGGTCGAGAACCCGAAGGCCAGCATCTGGACCGACGTGTTCGCCGACGAGATCGTCAGGGTCGGCCACCGCCGTCCGGACGTCGTCGCCATCACCGCGGCGATGATGCACCCGGTGGGCCTGCACCACTTCCAGGCCCACTTCCCCGAGCGGACCTTCGACGTCGGCATCGCCGAGCAGCACGCGGCCACCAGCGCCGCCGGCATGGCCATGGGTGGTCTGCACCCCGTGGTCGCGGTCTACGCCACGTTCCTCAACCGCGCCTTCGACCAGGTCCTCATGGACTGCGCGCTGCACCGCTGCGGCGTCACCTTCGTGCTCGACCGCGCCGGCGTCACCGGTGACGACGGCGCCAGCCACAACGGCATGTGGGACATGTCGGTCCTCCAGGTGGTGCCCGGCCTGCGCCTCGCCGCGCCCCGGGACGGCGCCCGGCTGCGCGAGCTCCTGAACGAGGCGGTCGAGGTGTCCGACGCCCCGACCGTCGTCCGGTTCCCCAAGGGCCCGCCGCCCGAGGACGTCGAGGCGGTCGACCGCGTCGGCGGCTGCGACGTCCTGCTGCGCTCGACCGGCGCGGAGGGGACCCGCGACGTGCTCGTCGTGGGCATCGGCTCGATGGCCACGACCGCCGTGGAGGTCGGACGCCGCCTCGTCGACCAGGGCATCGGCGTGACCGTCGTCGACCCCCGCTGGGTCAAGCCGGTCGACCCGGCGCTCGTCGACCTCGCCCGGGGGCACCGGCTGGTGGTGAGCGTCGAGGACAACGGCCGCGTCGGGGGCTGCGGCACCGCGCTCCTCCAGGCCCTCGTCGACGCGGGCGTCGACGTCCCGTTCCGCCTGCACGGGATCCCGCAGGAGTTCCTCGACCACGCCAAGCGCGGGGCGATCCTGGAGCGGGTCGGCCTGGACGCGCAGACGCTGGCGCGCGGCATCGTGGAGGACGTCACCGCCCTCGGCGGGACGGCCGCCCCGGCGCGCGAGAGCGCGCGGGGCGACGCCGCCCGGTGAGCCCGCGGGGCGGCAGGGTCCGCCTCGTCGCCCTCCTGCTGGCCGGGACCACCACCGTCGCGGGCTGCTCCTGGCTCGAGGACGACCCCGCCGCCGTCCCGGCGCGCGAGCAGCGGCCCGCGCAGCCGGAGCGGCCGGGCCTGCTCGAGGACGCCGACCGGCTCGACGCCGCCGTCGGCGACCTGCTCGACCGTCGCGCGACGCTGCTGCGACGGGGTGACGTCGACGGCGTCGTCGCGCAGACCGTCGACGACGGGGAGGCGCGGCGGGCCCAGCGCCGCTACGCCGTCAACCTCTCCCGGCTGCCGGTCGGGGTGCTGCGCTACGAGAGCCCGCCCGAGGTCGCGGTCGACGGCGAGGACGTCCGGGTCAGGGTGCGCCAGGTCCTGCAGCTGTCGCGCTTCGACGCCGGTCCCGTCCGCTCCGAGCACGAGCTGGTCCTGAGCCCCGGACGTCGCGACCGACTGCGGGTGGTCTCCGAGGCGCCGGTCTCCGACGACCCCTCGACCGGCGGCGCCCAGCCGTGGGACCTGCGGCCCATCGGCACGCTGCGCCAGGACGGCGTCCTGGGGGTCTTCGACGTCGGCAGCGCGGAGTTCGCGCCGGAGGTCGTGTCGTCCGCGGTCGCGGCCGCGGCCGACGTCCGCGACGCGGTGCCCTACCGCTGGACGCGCCCCGTGGTCGTCTACGCGCCGTCCGACCTCGTGCTCCTCGACGCGATCTCCGGGCTGCCGGGCGGCGTGGCCGACCGGCTCGAGGGCGTGTCCTTCCCGGTCCGGTCCAGCGAGGACGGGCCCGTCCACGCGGAGCGCGTCGTCCTCAACCCGAGCATGCTCGAGGCCGACCCGGCCGAGCGCGACCGCCTGCTGCGCCACGAGCTGACCCACGTGGCGCTGGCCGCCCGTGACGAGCTGGTGCCGCGCTGGCTCGCGGAGGGGCTCGCCGAGTGGGTCTCGGTGCAGCCGCTGCCCGTGGCGGACCGCCTCATCTCCGCGGCGGCCGTGCGGGAGGCCCGGGCGGGGATCGACGACCTCCCGAGCGACGAGGAGTTCAACGACGGGCCCCGCTCGAGCGCCAACTACGACATCGCCTGGCAGGTCTGCGAGGGAATCGCCTTCACCTACGGCGAGCGCGCCCCGTGGATGCTGCTCGACGCCATGATCCGGCGGCCCCGGACCGACCCGGACGTGCTCGTGCGCCGCGTGCTGGGGACCACCGGTCCCCGGCTGGCGTCGGCGGCCGCCGACCGGATCCTGGCGCAGTACGGCTGACGACTACCGTGGACCCATGAGCTCGTCGGGTCGGTTGGTGCACATCGTCGACGACGTCGAGGGCTTGTCCTCGGGTGCCGGGGACGGCGAGGGGCCGGTCCTGGTGCTGTCCCTCGAGGGCTTCCTGGACGCCGGCAGCGCGGCCGGGCTGGCCGCCCGCCACCTGGCCGGCCTGGCCGAGGGCCCCGTCGTGGCCACCTTCGACGTCGACGCCTTCTACGACTACCGCGCCCGCCGGCCGCCGGTGACGTTCGCGCGCGACCACTACACCGACTACGAGGCCCCGCGTCTCGTCGTGCGGCTCCAGCGGGACGCCGCGGACACGCCGTACCTGCTGCTGACCGGACCGGAGCCCGACAACCGCTGGGAGGCGTTCGCCCGCGCCGTGCGGGAGGTCGTGGAGCGCTTCTCGGTGTCCCGGGTCGTCGGGATGGGCGCCGTCCCGATGGCCGTGCCGCACACCCGCCCCATCACGTTCACCGAGCACGCCAACGCCCCCGCCCGCCGCGCCGGGCTGCTGACGACCACCAGCCCCTGGGACGGCGAGATGCGGGTCCCCTCGAGCGCGCAGGCGCTGCTGGAGATCCGGCTGGGGGAGTGGGGCCAGCAGGCGCTCGGCTACGTCGCCCACGTGCCGCACTACCTGGCGCAGCTGGAGTACCCGGCAGCCTCCGTGGTCCTGCTGGAGCACGTGGAGCGGGCCGCGGCCATCGCGGTCGACCTCACCGCCCTGCGCGAGGCCGCCGCCGTCCGCGCCGAGGAGGTCTCCGAGTACCTCGCCGAGCACCCCGAGGTGGCGGAGGTCGTCCTCGGCCTCGAGCGGCAGTACGACGCGTTCCGCCGCGCCGAGGAGTCCGGCGAGGGGCTGCTGGCCGAGGACCGGCCGCTGCCGACGGCCGACGAGCTGGGCAACGAGTTCGAGGAGTTCCTCGCCCGTCTCGACCGCGGCGACGAGCCCCCGCGCCCCTGACCCCGACACGACCCCAGGAGGCACCGTGCCCCGGTCCGCCGACGAGCTCGTGGAGCTCCTCGACCTCGAGACGCTCGACGACAACCTGTTCCGTGGTCGCCAGCCGACCGTCAAGATGCGCCAGCGGGTCTTCGGCGGCCAGGTGGCGGCCCAGGCGCTGGTCGCGGGCAGCCACACGGTGGACCCGGCCTACGAGGCGCACTCGATGCACTGCTACTTCCTGCGGCCGGGTGACAGCGAGATCCCGATCCTGTACGACGTCGAGGCCATCCGCGACGGCCGCTCGTTCATGACCCGGCGGGTCGTGGCGCGCCAGCACGGCCGCCCGATCTTCTACCTCACGGCCAACTTCCAGCGGGCCGAGGAGGGCCTGGACCACGCCGACCCGATGCCGGACGTGCCCGGCCCCGAGGAGGCGATGCGCCTCGTCGACATCGTCGGCTCCGCCGGCGACGACGCGCGGGAGCGGTGGGAGAAGGAGTGGGCGGCGCTCGACGTCCGCTACGTCGTCCCGCCGAAGGACGCCGAGGGGCACGGCGCCCGGCTCTGGATCCGCGTCGACGGTGAGCTGCCCGAGGACCGGCTGACCCAGCTGGCGACGTTCACCTACGCCAGCGACCTGACGCTGCTCGGGGCGTCCCTGGTGCCGCACGGGCTGCTGATCGGCGACCCGCGCATCCAGCCGGCGTCCCTGGACCACGCCATCTGGTTCCACCGTCCGTTCCGGCCGGACCGCTGGTGGCTCTACGACCAGGCCTCCCCGTCGGCGAGCGGCGGCCGCGGTTTCGCGACGGCCCGGGTGTTCACCGAGGACGGGCGTCTGGTCGCCTCGGTCGCGCAGGAGGGCCTGATCCGCCTCACGGCGAACAAGCCGGGCTGACGGGGCCTTATAGCACTACACCGTTGTAATTCACGGGATCGTGGTGACAGACACGCCGACGCATGTCACGGTTGTGACTGCTGTGACGGATGAGCACTCCTGAGGAGGGTGTGACTCGCCGGCTCCCCACGATCTCGAGGACTCCGTATGCCCTTCCCCCCGCGTCGCTCGGTGCGCCGCTCCGTCGCCCTCCTGACCACCGCGGCGCTCGCCGTGACGACCCTCGGGCTCGCGGCCGGCTCGGCCTCCGCGGCCGAGAAGGACAAGGACCGCACCCAGGGTCGCGACCGCGACACGCTCGTCATCCCCAACGACCCGGTCGGCAGCGTGGTGGACGGGATCCGGATCGACGGCTCGCGCGAGAAGGGGACGAGGCGCGACGGCAAGGACCGCCTGGAGCTGCAGGCCAGCACCCGGCCCCAGACCGCCTTCCAGATGCCCTTCCGCTGCGGCGAGGACTGGTACGGCTCCACGCGCTCCTCGCACAGCCCCAGCGTGCTCTCGGTCGACTGGAACCGCGCTGACGACTTCGACATGCCGGTGGTCTCCTCCGCCGACGGCCGGGTGACCACGGCCACGCGGTCCTCCAGCGGCTACGGCAACTGGGTCGTCGTCGACCACGGCAACGGCGAGTCGACGCTGTACGCCCACCTGAACTCGATCGCGGTGGGTGTCGGCGAGCAGGTGGACTCCGGTGACATGGTCGGCCGCCTCGGCACGACCGGCAACAGCACCGGCCCCCACCTGCACTACGAACAGCGCCGCAACGGCACCGTGATCCACCCCTGGTTCGACGGCAAGGAGTTCGCGTTCGGCACCACGCTGGTGTCGCGCAACTGCGCGCAGGCCGAGCTGCCGACCGCGCCGTACGCCGGTGACGTGCCCCTCGCGGCGAACGTGCTGGGCGGGCGGGCCGACGACGCCACCGTCTGGCGACGGGAGACCGGGCGCTTCGAGACGCGTCGTCCGGACGGCGGGATGTTCCGCCGGCAGATGGGTGGCGGCACCGACCGCCCCGTCATGGGCGACTGGGACGGCCGCGGGAAGGCGCTGCCCGGCGTGTGGAACGGCAGTGACCGCACCTTCCGCCTGAAGACCTCGAAGGGCCTGAAGGAGTTCCGCTTCGGCTACAAGGGCAACGTGCCCCTGGCCGGTGACTGGGACGGCGACGGCCGCGACGAGGTCGGCGTGTGGCGCGCCAACGTGACCCGCTTCGACCTGCGCGGCCACGACGGCGGCGTCTTCCGCAAGATCACCTTCGGCAAGGCCGGTCAGCTGCCCTTCGTGGGCGACTGGAACGGCGACGGCCGCGCGGACGTCGGTCTCTACGACCGCGAGTCCCGCACCTTCACCCTGCGGTACCCGGTCGGCACCACGAAGACCTTCGTCCTCGGCCCCCGCGGCGCCCTGCCGGTCGCCGGCGACTGGGACGGCGACGGCTACAGCGAGGTCGGCGCCTGGGACCCGAGCAGCGGGCAGTTCACGAAGCAGTCGGACTTCCGCTGACGTCGGGCCCGGCCCGCGGTGGTCGGGCTGCCCGATTCCGGAGGTAGACGAGCCGCGGGGGGGGGGGGGGGGGCCCCCCCCCCCCCCCGGGGGCGCCCCGCCCCTATGGGGGCGGGCGGGCCACCCCGGTGCGGGGG
>NZ_JAKUHT010000010.1 GCF_022436705.1 Nocardioides sp. CFH 31398
GGGCCCCGGGGGGGGGTGGTGGGCCGGCCGGGGGGGGGGGGGCGCGGGGGGGGGGGGGGGGGGCCCCCCCCCCGCCCCCCCCGCGGCTGCTCCTCGATCAGAGAGTGGTCGTGCGTCCCACGAGGTGCGGCGAGCCGTCCTTCGGCGAGGTGAGCGAGAACAGGTAGCCGTCGCCGTCGCCGCCCGTGGTGGGGCGCGAGCCGAAGGCGACGCTGCCCGGCAGGAAGATCGGCTTCTTGAACGCCACCTGCACCCGGGCCGCGTCGCCCAGGCGGTTCTCGAGCGCGGCGACGCAGCGCGCCAGGCTCCACATGCCGTGCGCGATGTGGCGGGGGAAGCCGAGGGGCTTGGCCGTCAACGGGTGCAGGTGGATGGGGTTCGAGTCGCCGGAGACCGCGGCGTAGCGGCGGCCCAGGTCCGCGGGCAGGGGCCAGCGGACGCCGTTGCCCGGCACGGTCTCGATCGTCAGGCCGGGCTCGGCCGCCTCGTCGCCCCTGCCCCGGCGCAGGTAGGTGGAGGTGCTCTCCCAGACGGTCTCGTCGCCCACGGTCGCCGTGGCCGAGAAGACCAGCGCGGTGCCCTTGGCGTGCGGCCTGGCACCCGACGCCTCGACCCGCAGGCCCAGCGACTCCCCGACGCGCACCGGCCGGTGGGAGGTGATGTCGTTCTCGACGTGCACCGTCCCCACGGCCGGGAAGGGGAACGCCGTGTCGGTCATGATCGCCATGTGCAGGCCGAAGGCGAGCACGTGCGGGTAGGGCAGCGGCACCGTGTCCTTGACCGGGAAGCCGCACACGGCGCCGTACGCCTCGACGTGGGCGCGCTCGATCGTGACCGGGGCGCGGTGGTAGGCCAGGCCGTCGTACGACGACCGCGGGGCCTTCGCGACGCCCGGCAGCCGGTTGACCACGGGCAGCATCGGCAGTGCCGCCCGGGCGATGGTGCCGAGCCCGCCGGGCTCGCCGGTGAGCTCCTTCTCGGGGACCGTGCCGGACGGGGTGCTCGAGGCCGCCACGTCAGGCGCCCAGCATCATCTGGCCGCACACGCGGACGACGTTGCCGTTGACGGCGGTGGAGCCCGGGTGGGCGTACCAGGCGATCGTCTCGGCGACGTCCACCGGCAGGCCGCCCTGCGCCATCGCGTTCAGGCGCTGACCGACCTCGCGGGTCGCGAACGGCACCGCGGCGGTCATCTTCGTGATGATGAAGCCGGGCGCCACGGCGTTGACCGTGATGCCGTCGGTGACCTCGTCGGCCAGCGAGTCCACGAGCCCGATGACGCCGGCCTTGGAGGCGGCGTAGTTGGTCTGGCCGACGTTGCCGGCGATGCCGGCGATCGAGGCGACGCCGATGACGCGGCCGTTGGCGTTGATGACGCCCTGGTCGAGCAGCTCGCGGGTGATCCGCTCCGGCGCGGTGAGGTTGACCGCGATCACGGACTCCCAGCGGTCGGCCTTCATGTTGGCGAGCTTCTTGTCGCGGGTGATGCCGGCGTTGTGGACGACGACGTCGACGCCGCCGTGCTTGTCCGACAGGTGCTGGGCGATGCGCTGCGGCGCGTCCTTCGCGGTGATGTCGAGGGCGAGGTGGTCGCCGCCCAGCTCACGGACCAGCGCGACGAGGTCGCTGGCGGCCTGCGGGACGTCGACGCCGACGACGGTGGCGCCGTCACGGTGCAGCACCCGGGCGATCTGCTCGCCGATGCCGCGGCTCGCGCCGGTCACCAGGGCGACCTTGCCGGCCAGCGGCTTCTCGGCCACGGCGGGCTCCTCGGCGACGGCGGTCTCGCCGTGGGCGCCGATGCGGATCACCTGGCCGGACACGTACGCCGACTTCGGCGACAGCAGGAAGGCCAGGGTGGAGGCGACGGCCTCCTCGGCACCGGGGGCGACGTACACGAGCTGGCTGGTGCCGCCGCGGCCGACCTCCTTGCCGAGCGAGCGGGTGAAGCCCTCGAGGGCGCGCTGGGCGACCCGCTCGGCGGCCGAGGAGGTGTGGGCGGGGTCGGTGCCGACGACGACGAGGCGCGGGCACGTCTCGAGGCGGCGCATCACCGGGGTGAAGAACTCGGTGAGGGCGACGAGGCCCGCGGAGTCGGTGATGCCGGTGGCGTCGAGGACGAGGCCCTTGAAGCGACCGTCGCCGTCGGCCTCGGTGCGCACCTCGACCCCCAGGTCCTTCAGGAGGGTCGGCAGCAGCCCGGCGAGGCGGCCGTCACCGCCGACGAGGACGGTGCCGTCGACGAGGGGAGCACCCTCGGTCCAGCGGTCCAGCCGGACGGGGGAGGGAAGCCCGAGGTTCTTCACGAGCAGCTTGCCGATCGGGGTGGCCGTGAAGCTCTGGTAGCGGTCGCTCATGGTCCTGCGGGTCCTCACTGTCGACGTCGGGCTCGGTGGCGCGTGCTGGACACTGGTGTAACGCGGGGTGTAACTCTGTGTCCACTGTTGGTGAGATGGGACTCACCGGGCTGTGGATCAAGGTTACTCATCAGTAGTGTGGGTCGGGCCAGACCCCGAGCACCCAGAACCTCCAGGAGAGCTCCATGCAGGAGAAGACCCGTCGCGTCGCCATCGTCGGCGGCAACCGCACGCCGTTCGCCCGCTCGAACGGCGCCTACGCGACCGCGTCGAACCAGGACATGTTCACCGCGGCCCTCGACGGGCTGGCCGACCGCTTCGACCTGGCCGGCGAGCGGATCGGCGAGGTCGTCGCCGGGGCGGTGCTCAAGCACTCCCGCGACTTCAACCTGGCCCGTGAGTCCGTGCTGGGCTCAAAGCTGGCGCCCGAGACGCCCGCGACCGACATCCAGCAGGCCTGCGGCACCGGCCTGCAGGCCGTGATCCAGGTCGCGAACAAGATCGCGCTGGGCCAGATCGAGTCCGGCATCGCCGGCGGCTCCGACACCGCCTCCGACGCCCCCATCGCGGTCGGCGAGGGGCTGCGCAAGAAGCTGCTCGCCGCGAACCGTGCACGGACGACCCAGGGCAAGCTCGCCGCGCTCGCCAAGATCCGCCCGGCCGACCTCGTCCCGGCGATCCCGCAGAACGCCGAGCCGCGGACCCGCATGTCGATGGGCGAGCACGCCGCCCTGACCGCCGTCGAGTGGCAGGTCGGGCGCACCGAGCAGGACGAGCTCGCCGCCGCGTCCCACCAGCACCTCGCCGCGGCGTACGAGCGCGGCTTCCTCGACGACCTCGTGACCCCGTTCCGCGGTCTCGAGCGCGACGACAACCTCCGCCCGGACAGCTCGGTCGAGAAGCTCGCCAAGCTCAAGCCGGTGTTCGGCAAGGGCGAGGCCGCCACCATGACGGCCGGCAACTCCACCCCGCTGACCGACGGCGCCTCCGCGGTGCTGCTGGCGTCGGAGGAGTGGGCCGAGGAGCGCGGGCTGCCCGTGCTGGCCTACCTGACGGCGTACGAGACCGCGGCCGTCGACTACGTGCACGGCGGCGAGGGCCTGCTCATGGCCCCGGCGTACGCCATGCCGCGGATGCTCGAGCGGGCCGGCAAGGACTTCGGCTCCTTCGACTTCTACGAGATCCACGAGGCGTTCGCCTCGCAGGTGCTCGCCACGCTCAAGGCCTGGGAGGACCCGGTGTTCTGCAAGGAGCGCCTGGGCCTGGACGACGTCCTCGGCCCGGTCGACCGGGACCGGCTCAACGTGGTCGGCTCGTCGCTCGCCGCGGGACACCCCTTCGCGGCCACCGGTGGCCGCATCGTGGCGACCCTGGCCTCACTGCTCGCGGAGAAGGGGTCCGGCACCGGCGTCATCTCGGTCTGCGCGGCCGGCGGGCAGGGCGTGACCGCGATCCTCGAGCGCCCCTGAGGCCCGCTAGCGGTAGAGTGGCGCGCCGCGGTTGGGCGCCCGCCTGGCCGCGCCTCGGCTGACAGGGGTGGGGGTGTCCGTTCGTGGGGGCGGGGCCACGGTGTTCGTGGCCGGTGCGCTCGCCGTCGCCGTGCTCGCCGTGGGCGCCAGGGTGTCGACGGCCATCGGTGCGCAGTCCCTCGCGCTCGTCTGGCCGGCGTCGGGCGCCAGCCTCCTGTGGTTGCTCGCCTCCCGGGGCCCTCGTGCCCGGGTGACGAGCCTCCTCGCCTCGACCGTCGTGATCGGTCTGGCGATGGCGGTCACCGGGGCGGGCGGGCCGCTCGCCCTGATCGTGGCCGGGGCCTCCGGGCTCCAGCTCGCCGGCTGCTTCCTGCTGCTGCGGCGGTTGACGCCCTCGCTGCTCGGGGTGGGCGGGTCCGCCGGGCTGCACGACCTGCGGTCGTTGGTCGGTTTCCTGGGTGCGCTGCTGGTCGGGACGCTGGCGGGTGCGCTCGCCGCGAGCGGACTGATCGAGGTGCTGGTGCCCGACGAGCCTGCGGGCTCCGGCCTCGGCGACTGGTGGGGCCGGCACTTCGCCGGCGCCGTGATCGTCGGCGCCGTCGGCCACCTCGGCTGGGAGTGGCTGCGCGACCACCGGCGCGGCGGTGTCGACGCCGCGGCCGGGCGCCCGGAGCGGTCCACCCGCCCGACGTCGACGTACGCCCGGTGGCCCGAGGTGGCTGCGCTGGTGGCCGTCACGGCGGCGGCGTACGGCTTCGTGTTCGCCTACGCCGAGGCGCAGCTGGCGTTCGCGCTGGTGAGCGTCGCCGTCTGGGCCGGTGCACGCCTCCCGACGACGTGGGCGGGTCTGCTCTCCGCGAGCTGCGGCGTGGTGGCCTGCGCCTTCACGCTCGCCGGGCTCGGTCCGTTCGCGGGGCTGGACACGCTGCAGCTCAACGCCCTCGTGACGCAGGCCTTCGTCATCACCGTGGTGCTGACGACGCTGGCGGTCGCCGTGGGTCGGGACGAGCGGCTCGCGCTGCTGGCCGAGCTCGCGGAGGCCAACCGCGACAAGGACGCCCGGATCGAGCTGCTCGACGCGGTGACCGAGGCGATGGACGAGGGCATCGCCGTGGTGGACGCCGACGGGCGGGTGGTGCGCAGCAACCGCGCGGCCCGCACCGTCATCCGGTCGGACATCTACCGCCCCGACGGCTCCCGGCTCGAGGAGCACGAGAGGCCGTCGTTCCGCGCGCGGCGGGAGGGCCGCGTGGTGCTGCAGGACATCGCGATCGCCGCCGCCGACGGCAGCCGCCGGATCCTGTCACTGCGGGCGGTCCCCCTCAGCCAGGGCGCGACGGGCGGCGAGGCGCAAGCGGCGCTGGTCGTCTCCCGCGACGTGACCGACGAGCGGGTGGCGCAGGACCGGCTGAGCGAGTTCGCGGAGGTCGCCGCCCACGACCTGCGCACTCCGCTGACCGCGACCCGCGGCTGGGTCGAGCAGGCCGCCGACCTCGTCCAGGACCTCGCGCCGGGCCCGGCACGCGACGGACTCGCCCACGCCCTCGGCCGCGCCGAGAGGACGGCCGACCGCATGGGCGACCTGATCAGCGACCTCCTCGCGAGCGCCGGCAAGGCCACGCTCGAGCCCGAGGAGGTGGCCCTCGGCGGGCCCGACGGGCTGCTGACACAGATCGGGCGCGAGCTGCGCTGCGAGCCGTACCTCGACCTCGACCCGGGTCTGCCCGCGCTGCACGCGGACCGCGACCTGACCCACCAGCTCTTCACGAACCTCGTCAGCAACGCGGTGAAGTACGTCGCCCCCGGCGTGCAGCCGCGCGTCGAGGTGTCGGGCTCGGTGCACGGCGGCCGGGCCGTCCTGCGTGTCGCCGACAACGGGATCGGCGTCCCGGAGGACCAGCGGGAGCAGATCTTCGACCGCCTCCACCGCGCCCCGTCGTCGGCGGGCGCCTACGTCGGCACCGGCCTCGGGCTCTCCATCTGCCGCGACGTGGTGGAGCGGCACGGTGGGTCCATCCGCTGCGAGCCCCGCCCCGGCGGCGGCACGGTCTTCGTCGTCGAGCTGGCGGCGGCCTGACTCAGGAGCGCTGGCCGGCACCCGCCGAGGCCAGGGCCAGCGCGCTGGTCACCATGTGCTCCTTGACCTGCTCCGCACTGATGCTGCCCACGGTCGGGACGCCCGGCGCGGCCTCCTTCACGAGGATCCCGACGCGCGCCAGCTGCAGCGCACCGAGCCCGCTCGCGTAGAGGGTGTTGGCCAGCAGGTGAGGGTCGTCGACGGCGAACTCGCCGGTCGCCGTGCCCGCCTCGAAGGTCTGCGCCAGCACCGCGAGGCACCCCGAGATCGACCGGCCGAGCCGGTAGATGGCGGACTCCGCGATCTCGTCCCACAGCTCGGGCCCGGTCCTCCGCATCAGCGTCTGGGCGCAGTCGACGAAGGCGGGGTGACCCAGGCCGTAGTCGACGAACGCGCGGGTGATCGCGGTCAGGCGGGCGCGGTGGTCGGAGCCGGCCTCGTCCGCGGCCTCGAGCAGCTCGACCCGGAGCTCGTCGAGGTACCCGACGAGGGTGAGCGCGAACAGCTCCTCCTTGCCGGTGAAGTGGCGGTAGATGATGGCGCGGTTGATGCCCACGGCGCGGGCGACGTCCTCGATCTGGGCGTCCCGGACGCCGCGCTCGTCGAACAGCGCCCGGGTCGCCGCGATGATCTCGCGCTCGCGCTGGCGGCGACGCTGCGCGGCCGCCGAGCGGCGTCCGTCGCCCCGAGTGGTCGGCGTGGTGGTCACGAGCCCGAGCGTACGGGACGTGTAACCCGCTGTGTCACGGGTGTGACGCGTCACGGTCGCGCCGCAGCAGACCCAGGACCCAGGAGTCCGAGACGACGCCGTCGACCACGCAGTCCTCGCGCAGCGTGCCCTCGAGCACGAAGCCGAGCTTCTCCAGGACCCGTCGGCACGGGGCGTTCCGCGTGTCCGCCTCGGCCTGGACGCGGTTCAGGTCGAGCGTCCCGAAGGCCCAGTCCAGCAGCGCCCGCACCGCCTCGGTGGCGACGCCCCGCCCCCAGGAACGCCGGACGAAGCAGAAGCCCAGGGACGCGCTGCGGGAGGTGGGGTCCCAGCCGTCCAGCGTGAGCCATCCGAGGAAGTCGCCGGTCGTGCGGTCGACGACGGCCGGGCGGACGCCGCTGCCCTCGTCGGCCATCTCGCGGCAGCGGTCGACGAACGCCGGCGCCCGCCGCGGGTCCGTCCACGCCGGGGCGTCCCAGTAGCGCAGCACGTGGGCGTCGCCCATGAGCGCGAGCAGGTCCCCGGTATCGCCGTCCTCGAACGGCCGCAGCCGCAACCGGGCGGTCGGGAGCTCCGGGGTCGCGAGCGCCGTCACGAGCCGGTCCGCCCGTCGACGCCCTCCCGCAGCAGGTCGACGTGCCCGCAGTGCTGGGCGTACTCGGTGATCATGCGGAGCACCAGCCACCGCAGGTCGACGTCCTCGTCCCAGTCGAGCGGGCGGGCGGTGTCGTCGAGGTCGTGGCCGGCCACGATCCGACGGGAGGCCTCGCACTCCGCGCGCCACGTCGCGAGGTCGTCCTCCAGCGTGGCGTCCGGCGGGGGGTCGAAGTCGGACGTGCCCGGGTGCAGCATCGGCACGTCGAGGCGCTCGAAGTTCTGCTGGAACCACCAGCGCTCGACGCTCGCGAGGTGCCGCACGACGCCGTGGAGCGACATCGTGGACGGCGGCACCGAGCGTCGTCCCGCCTGCTTGGTCGTCAGCCCGCCGCACTTCATCTCCAGGGTGGCGCGGTAGTGCTCCAGGTAGGCCGTCAGCGCCTTCCGCTCGTCGGCCACCCGCGGGATCCGTGGCCGGTCGTCGTCGGGCCAGACGGGGGAGAAGTCGTCGTCGGTGAGCCCCGACTCGGGGCGGGTGCCGTCGTCGCTCATGGGGCCAGCCTCACACGAGCGTCACCCGAGCCTTACACGAGCAAAGCCTGCACCGTGGCGAGCTCGTCGGCCTCGGCCGGGGTCTTGTCGTCCCGGTAGCGCAGCACCCGCGCGAAGCGCAGGGCGATGCCGCCCGGGTAGCGCGGTGAGCGCTGGACGCCGTCCAGGGCGATCTCGACGACCTGCTCGGGCCGCACGTGCACGACGTGGCCCTCGCGGTGGGTCTCCAGGCCGAGGAAGCGCTCGGTCTGCCAGGCGAGGATCTCGTCGGTCATCCCCTTGAACGTCTTGCCCAGCATCGTGAAGCCGTCGCCGTCCCGCGCGCCCAGGTGGATGTTCGACAGCCAGCCGCGGCGGCGGCCGGAGCCCCACTCGACCGCGAGCACGACGAGGTCGAGGGTCAGGCGCGGCTTGACCTTGACCCAGGCCGCTCCGCGTCGGCCGGCCTCCCAGGGCGCGTCGAGCGACTTCACCACGACGCCCTCGTGCCCCTCGGCCACGGCGGCGCGGGCGAACGTGTCCGCCTCCTCCGGGTCGGCGGTCACGAGGCGCCGCACCCGGTGCTGCTCCGGCACCAGCCCGTCGAGGGCCGCGAGGCGGTCGCGGCCGGGGGAGTCCAGAAGGTCCTCACCGTCGAGGTGCAGCAGGTCGAAGAAGTACGGCGTCACGACGGCGGCGCCCTCCTCGTGCGCGCTCGCGGTACGGGAGGCGGTCTCCTGGAAGGGCCGCGGGCGGCCGTCGGGTCCCAGCGAGATCGCCTCGCCGTCGAGGACGACCGTCTCGGCCGGTAGGGCCCGCACCGCGTCGACCACCTCGGGCAGCCGGGCGGTGATGTCGTCCAGCGAGCGGGTGGCGACGAGGACGTCGTCGCCGCGGCGGTGCACCTGGATGCGGATGCCGTCCAGCTTGGTGTCCACGGCGACCTCCCCCCCGACGGTGCCGCCGACCTTCTCCAGGGCGTCACCGACCGACGGCGCCGTCGAGGCCAGCATCGGCGTGACCGGCCGCATCACCTCGAGCCCGATCTCCCCGAGCGCCTCCTCGCCGCCCGTCACCGCGGCCCGGGCGGCGACGACCGTGGAGCCCGCGAGCATCGCGGCCCGACGTACGGCGGTCAGGGGCGTCCCCGTCGCCCGGGCGACCGCCTCCTGGACGAGGGAGTCCAGCGCCCCCTGCCGCACCTCGCCGGTGACCAGCCCGCGCAGCCACCGCTGCTCGTCGGCGGTCGCCGCGCCGAACAGGCCGGCGGTGGCCCCTGCCCGGGCGTTCTGCGACCCCGGGCCGGCGAACGACGCGATCGCCTCGAAGGCCTCGTGCACCCCGACCACGGTGAGGGTCGGTCCGGCGGCCGGCTCGGGCAGGTCGGTCAGCGAGCGCCAGCCGAGGCCGGTCCGCCGTTGCCGCAGCGCGCCGCCCAGGTAGGAGGTCACCACCTCGACCTCGAGGGGCGCGTCGGCGTCGGCCCGCGCGAACAGCGCGGCGAGGGCCGCGACCTTCTCCTTGCGGGAGCGGGTCGCGGCAACCGCGGCGGACGTGGCGACGAGGTCGGCGAGCAGCACGGCACCATCGAAGCACCCGGCCCCGACGTCCCCGGGTGCTCCGTGACGTCGTGCACCCCGTCACCTCCCGCAGTCGCGCAGGACGTCACGGACTACCGGGTCGGGTGCGGGGTTCGGGCGAGGCCGGCGTAGAAGTCCAGGTGCGCCGCGGCCGCCGCGTCCCAGGTGTACGACGCGGCGAGGCGACGGCCGGCCGCGGGGTCGGGCGGGTCGGCGAGCACGGCGGCGAGGGCGTCGCTGATCCCCGGCACGTCGGCGCCGTAGGAGACCGTGTCGCCGAGCACCTCCCGCAGCACCGGCAGGTCGCGGGCGACGACCGGGACGCCCGCGGCGAGCGCCTCCATCGCCGCGAGCCCGAAGCCCTCCTTGACCGACACCATCGCCAGCACCGACGCCTGGGCGACCAGGGACGGGAGCTCGTCCTCCGTGAGCGTCCCCAGCACCAGCGGCTCGACGCCGAGCTCGGCGGCCCGCGCGTCGAAGCGCGCCCGGTAGGCCCGGTAGTCGAACAGCGTCTCGCCGCCGCCGAGCACCAGGCGCAGCCCCGGGTGCTCGCGGCGCAGCAGCGCGAACGCCTCGAGCAGGTCGAGGCTCGCCTTGCGGGGCTCGATGCCGCCGAGGGCCAGCACGTAGGGGCCGAGCAGGTCCGCCCACCGGCGCCGACCGACCAGGTCGTCGGCGCCGGCGGCGAAGCGGGCCGCGTCGACGCCGTTGGGGATGACCGTGGGGGAGAGCCCCCAGCCGTCGCGGACCTCGGTGGCCACCGCCGCGGACACGCAGATCCGGGCCTGCGGGGCGACCAGGGCGCGCTCGTGGCAGGCCGCGAGCTCGGGGGTGGTGAACGTGTCGAGGTGGTGGACGGTCCGCACGCAGGGCAGCGCCGCGTTGGCGGAGATGCAGTCCTGGGCGTGGACGACGTCGTAGCTGCCGCGGTGCCGCGCGAACGCCCGTCGCAGCTCCTCGATCGAGCGCACGATGCGGGCGCCCACCTCCTCGCCCTCCTCGGCCTCGAACGGCACGGCCCGCACCCCGACCGCCGGGTCCACCGGGCGGAAGAAGGTGGCGTCACCGCCGCGCGCGAGGGTCCACACGTCGACCTCGGCCCCGGCCCGCGCGAGCGCCTCGGCCAGCGCGAGCGTGTGGACGACCCCGCCGCGAGGGCGGGTGGAGTAGGTCAGCAGGGCGACCCGTGGCGACGGACGGCTCACGTCGCCACCCGGTACGACGACGGCGCGAGCTCCGCGAGGTGGTGCAGCGTGCGCCGGGCGCGGGCGACCTCGGCCGCGACGTCCACGTCGGCGACGGCGATCCCGCCCTTGCTCCCGGTCCGGGCGAGGACGTCGCCACCGGGGCCGACCACCTTCGCCTGGCCGAGGAAGCGCAGCCCGCCGGTGACGCCGGTCTGGTTCGCGGAGACCCAGACGACCTGGTTCTCCGCGGCCCGGGCGCCGTCGTACAGGTCGAAGAGGCGGGACTGCCGGTCCGCCGGCAGCCGTGCGGCCCGGTCGGTAACGGACGCCGGCCACGCCGACGGGCACAGCAGCACCTCCGCCCCGTCGAGGGCCAGCGAGCGGGCGGACTCCGGGAACGTCTTGTCGTAGTCGACGAGCATCCCGAGGCGTCCCACCGGGGTGTCGAAGGCGTCGAAGCGCTGGCCGGCGGCGTAGACCACCGACTCCCGGACCGCCCGGTGCACCTTCCGGTGCGCCCCTAGGAGGCCGTCCCCGCTGAGGCAGACCGCGGTGTTGTGCAGGACGGTGCCGCGGGCCGTGACCCCGGCCTCGGTGAGCCCCAGGCACAGGACCATCGGGCCCGCCGCCGCGCCGAGGCGGGCCAGCTCGGGACCGTCGAGGCGCAGGGCCGGCGGCGGGTCGGCGGCGTCGGGGTTGCGCAGGTCGCCGAGGTAGCCGCCGAGGGTCGACTGCGGCAGCACCAGCAGCTGGACGCCGCGGGCGCGCGCGTCGGCCACCACCCGCTCCACCTTCGCGACGGCGCGGGCCAGGTCGCGCCCGAAGTGGGCGGCGACGGCGCCGATCCGCGTGGCCGCCACGTCAGCCCGCCAGCCGCCGACGGGTGGCGCCGACGATCGTGCCCGCCACGTGCTCCGCGTCGGCGGCGATCCCGAGGAAGCGTCCGGAGCCCCAGGTGTGCAGCCAGGGCAGGCCCAGGAAGTACAGGCCGGGCAGCGGGGCGACGCCCCGGGAGTGGGCCGGGCGACCGCCCCCGTCGAAGACCGGCGCCCCCACCCACCGGTAGTCCGGTCGGTAGCCGATCGCCCACACGATGCTCGTGACCCCCTCCGTGACGAGGTCGAGCGCGGTCGGGTCCTCGTCGGGTCCCCACACCGGCGTGTACGGCGACCCGGGCGGCGCGTCGAGGCCGGCCCGCTCGACGTGACGGTCGATGTCGGCGCAGATGGAGTTGTAGACCCGGTCGGCGTCGTCGAGCGCGGTGCGCAGCGTGGGCGCGAAGCCGAGCGTGTGGCCGCCGGCGCCGTCCAGGAGGCCGTCGAGGACGCCGTAGAGCCGCATCCCCTCCAGCGCGAAGCGCCGCAGGTCGATGTCGCGGCCGCCGTCTCGCCCGGTGACGTAGTGGTTCGTCTTCTCCCGCGCCGCCAGGCCGCCCGGGTACTGCCCGACGGGGGTGTCGTAGAGCCCCATGTCGGCCAGCCAGGTCATGGTGTCCCGGCCCCGGTAGGTGCGGGCCACGCGGGGCGCGTCGCCGAGGGCGAGGTGCACCCGGCGTCCGGCGAGGTGGAGGTCCTCCGCGATCTGCGTGCCCGACTGGCCGCTGCCGACGACGAGGACCTCGCCAGCGGGCAGCTGGTCGGGGTTGCGGTAGTCGCCGGACTGCAGCTGCGTCACGGCCGGGTCCACCGCGGGCGCCCAGGGCGGCACGATCGGCAGGTGGTAGCCGCCGGTGGCCACGACCACGTGGCCGGCGCTCCAGGTCTGCGGCCCGTCGGGGCCGACCGCGGTGACGACGTACCCGCCGTCGACGCCGGGCGCCAGCCCGGTCACCCGGGTGTGCTCGCGCACCGGGGGGCCGAAGGTCGGTGCGTAGCCGCCGAGCCAGGCGACGACCTCGTCACGGGTCATGAAGCCGTCGGGGTCGTCACCGTCGTAGGCGTAGCCGGGCAGCCGGCAGTGCCAGTTCGGGGTGACGAGGGTGAAGGAGTCCCAGCGCCGGTCGGCCCACTCGTGGCCGAGGGTCTCCGCCTCCAGGACGACGTGGTCGACCCCGGCGCGCACCAGGTGCCAGCTCACGGAGAGACCCGCCTGGCCGCCGCCGACCACGACCACGTCCGTACGTCGCTCGCTCATGCCGCCCCCTCCGCCGGCGGGAGGGGCGGCTCCACGCTCAGGACCTCCACGACGTCGTCCGGCCGGTGCCGCTCCGCCGAGGTGCCGACGGCCTCGACGGTGGCCGCGGCCCCGGTGCAGGCGAAGCCGTACTTCGCGCGCACCCGGCGGTCCGCCTCGGTCATGGCCGCGAGGCAGCGCGCCACGAAGTCGTCGACCCGGTACCGCTCGCCGGCGGCGAGGTGGTCGTGCACGACGAGGGAGGGGGACCAGTGGTCCTCCACTCGCCCGTCGGGCCACCGGACCCGCACGGTCGCCTCAGGCACCGCGCACCCCCGGGCCCCCGACGGCCACCGGCTCGCGGTAGAGGTCGGGACGCCGGTCCTGCAGGAAGGACATGGACCTGCGTGCCGAGCCGAGGGCGTCGTCGAGGTCCACCGAGGCGAGCGCCATGCCGGCCGCCGTGCCCGTCGAGTCGAGGACGTCGCCGCCCGGCCCCACCACCTCGGCGTGCCCCACGAACCGCAGCGAGCCGAAGGTCCCGGTCTGGTTCGCCGCCACCCAGACGACCTGGTTCTCCAGGGCGCGGGCGGCGTCGAAGAGGCGGTACCGGTGGGTCCAGCGGTCGTCGAGGAGGTCGCCCGCGCTCGCCGTGCGCGAGGCCGGCCAGGCGGAGACGCAGGCGACCACGCGGGCGTCGTCGAGGGCCAGCACCCGTGCGGCCTCGGGGAACGCCTTGTCGTAGCAGATCAGCATGCCCATGCGGCCGATCGGCGAGTCGAAGGCGCCGAACGAGTCCCCGGCGCCGTAGTGGAGGTGCTCGCCGAGCGGCTGGTGGACCTTGCGGTACAGCCCGATCACGCCCTCGCCGGTCACGGCGGCGGCGCTGTTGTAGCGGTACGTGCCGTCGCCCTCGCAGAAGCCGACGACGACGGTCATCTCGCGGGCGATGGCGGCGACCCGGCGCAGCTCGGGGCCGCCGAGGTCCATCACCGGCGGGAGGTCGTCGGGCGCCTCGTCGTGGGTGCCGTCGCGGCCGGAGCCGAGCACGGACAGGTAGCCCCCGAGGCAGGCCTCGGGGAACGCCAGCAGCTGGACGCCACGCGCGCGGGCGGCCCCGACGTACGTCTCGATCTGCGCCAGGTTCTGCTCGACGTCGCGCCCGAAGGAGTCCGCGACGGCGGCGAGGTGGGTGGTGGTCATGCTGCTCCCAGTCCGGTGACGGTGGTGGTGACGGCCTCGGTGACGACGCCGTCGGGCCAGCGCAGGCCGACCCCCGCGCCCTCGACGAGCTCGCCGCAGGTGCGGCTGGTGACGGTCGGCGGCAGGCCGTCGGCCGGGGCGCCCGGCACGTCGGCGGTGACGACGGCGAACCCGGGGAAGCAGGTCAGCCAGTCGCCGGCGGCGACGCCGACGGGTGCCGGGGCCCCGGCGACGTCCAGGACGGCGCGGCACCCGCTGGCCTCGGCGAGCATCCCCGCCGTGCCGACGGCGCCCGCCATCGAGACGTCCTTCGCGGCGGCCGGCGCGAGCCGACGTACGACGTCCCCGGTCGCGCGCAGCTCCGCGGGCGTGCGGGAGGTCGTGGAGTCCCACTGGGCGCCGGTGTAGCCGGGTCGCCACCCGCCACCGAGGTCGGCGGTGAGGCGCAGCGCGTGGCCGGGGCGGCCACCACCGCCCGGCACCGGGGACGCCGTCCGGCCGAGCGCGGTCACGCTCAGCGCCGCGGGCACGCCGAGCTGGGTGTGGCCGCCGAGCACGGGCACGTCCCAGGCCGCGGCCGCGTCCAGCAGCCCCCGGACCACGCGGCGCGCGAAGGAGGCGTCGCGGGCCCCGACGGCGTCGAGGATGCCCACGGGCGCGGCGCCCATGGCGGCGAGGTCGTTGAGGTTGACCAGGACGGCGCACCACCCCGCCCACTCCGGGTCGCGCTCCACCATCGACGGCAGGATCGCGTCGCAGGCGGCGACGAGCGGGGCACCGGGGACGGGGGAGGCGTCGTCGCCCACCCAGCCCGCACCGCCGCCGCCGAGCGGGTGCTGGGCCAGTCCGTCGAGGAGGCCCGCCAGCGGCGCCTTCGTCGCGTCCACGAGCCGCTGCACCCGGTCGACCGGCCAGCCCATCTCGAGGTGACGGACGCCGTGACGGGTCACGGGGCCGCCGCGGGGCGACCAGCCCAGGCGGGTGAACAGGCCCGCGTGGCGGGCCTGGACGAGGGCGTCGAACCGCAGCGCCCCGAGGCCCTCCACGGTCGCGCAGGCCGCGCGGACCAGGGCGGCCGCGGCGGCCGAGCGGTGGCCGCGGGCGGCCGGGTCGACGACGAGGCGGCTGCCGCGCCACCAGCCGAGGTCGCGGTCGGTCCGCTCGGCGGGGTGCACGCGGACGCCGCCGAGCAGCACGCCGTCACCGGAGCGGGCGACGAGCACCACGGTGCGGGGGTCGTCGTCCGCGTCGTCGCGGTCGTGACCGGCGAACAGCCCTTGCGCGTCGACGAACTCGCGGCGCCGCAGCGCGTCGTACGCCACCCGCAGCGGGCCCTCGGCCTGCTCGACGTGCACGGGGGCGACGGCACCGGCGACGACACCGTGGCGGGGCAGGCCGGTGAGGATTCCGTGGTCGAGGGCCGGCATCACGCCCCCTCGCAGGACAGCGCCGAGCAGGCACCGCAGGCCGCGCAGCCCGCGGCCTGGTCGGCGCCGGCCATGCCGGCGGCCCGCAGCGCCGCGGCCACCCGGGCGGTGACCCGGTAGACGACCTCGCGCGGCGGCGCGCCCGCGCCGTCGACCTCGGTGGCCAGGGTCCCGGCCAGCGGGCGGAACGGCACCACGAAGGGGTAGACCCCCATGGCGATGAGCCGCTCGGCGCCGGCGACCAGCTCGTCGGGGTCCTCGCCGAGACCGACGAGCAGGTAGGTCGAGACCTGGTTCCAGCCGAAGACCCGGACGGCCTCGCGCCAGGCGGCGTCGTACTCGGCGAGGGGCACGCTGCCCTTGCCCGGCATCCACCGCCGGCGGACGTCGTCGTCCAGCGACTCCACGTGGATGCCGATCGACGCCGCGCCCGCCTCCTTCAGCGCGGTGATCGTCGCGAGGTCGCCCGGCGGCTCGCACTGCACCTGGACCGGCAGGTCCGGCACGGCCTCGCGCACGGCCCGCACGCAGCGGGCCAGGTGGGTCGCGCCGCGGTCGCGGCCGTTGGAGGTGCCGGTGGTCATCACCATCTGGGTGACCCCGTCGAGCCGGACGGCGGCCTCGGCGACCTCGGCGAGCTGGGCCGGGGTCTTCACCGCGGTGGTCGACCCCGCCCGCAGGGAGTCCTCGATCGCGCAGAAGCGACAGCGTTGCGACTCGTCGTAGCGGACACAGGTCTGGACGACGGTCGTCGCGAGCACGTGCCCCGAGTGGAGGCGCGCGATCTTCTCGTAGGGGACCCCGTCGGCGGTGACGAGGTCGTAGAACCGGGGCCGGGCGACCGTCTCGACCCCGAGGCCGACGTCGGCGCCGTCGAGCAGGAGCCGGCCGCCGCGGACGGCGTACGGGCTGCGCGGGTTGAGCGGGACGGCCGCCCCGACCCCGTCGATCAGCACGTGACCGTCGTCGGAGGGCCCGGCCCCGCCGCGCCGCGAGACGGGCGGGTCGAGCAGGCGGATGCCCTGGAGGGCGAGGTCGACCCTCGTCGAGGCCGGGGTCGATCCCGGGGTCGGGGCGGTCACCGGGGCCTCAGAGGTTGTAGACGGAGTTGATGATGGCGCCCTTGTTGGCGAAGTGGATGACGCAGTCCTGCACGTCCAGCGGGTGGCAGGGGACGACGCCCTCGATGAGGTCCTCCTCGCGGCAGCCGTGCAGCGCGAGACCGAAGCGGCAGCAGAAGACGGTGCCGCCCTCGCCGATGAACGTCTTGATCGAGTCGTTCATGTTCTGGTTGCCCGGGAACGCGACGTCGCCGGTGGTCGGGAACCCGCGGGTGTCCATGCACGCGAGGGTCCCGGGACCGTAGAAGTACAGCGTCGAGTCGAAGCCCTTCCGCAGCGCCCGGGTGGCCTGCAGGATCGCGACGAAGCTGACCGAGGACTCGTGCGGGATGCCGTGGACGAGGGTGAGGTAGCTCTGGCCCTCGGAGGCCTGGTAGTCGGGGAAGATCTTGGTCGAGCCGTAGAGGTTGGTGCCCTTCGCCTGCGAGGGGTGGGCCACCTCCGCCACGGACTTCTCGATGTTGGCGAGGATCTCGTCGTCGAACACGGACATGGGGTGTCTCCTGTCATCGGGGTGGGACATCGGTGGGTGGGGCAGGGTGGTCAGGCGGCCCCGTAGAGGGCCTCGAAGTTGTCGCGGAAGAAGAGGCGGGCGATCTCGCCGTCCCCGGACGCGGCGGCGAGCCGGGCGTGCTCGCCCGCGAAGTCGCCCCAGGGGACGTCGGTGGCGAACAGGACGCGGTCGTGGCCGACGCCGCGGCGCTCGACCTCGGCGACCAGCCAGGCGGGCGCGAAGCCGACGGCCCAGCTGGTGTCGGTCCAGACCTGCTTGCCGGCCTCGACCCAGTCGAAGAACCGGCCGCCGATGAGCTTGAGGTGGCCGCTCATGCCGCCGCCGAGGTGGACGAGGTGGATCCGGGTCGCGTCGCCGTACGTCTCGACCAGCCCGCCGACGCGGTCGACGTCGGACGCCGCCCCCGGCGAGGTGTGCACGTGAACGACGAGCCCCAGCTCGGCGGCGGTCGTGAAGATCCGCTCGAGCTCGACCGCGCAGTCGGGGTCGTCGACCCCGCCACCGAGCAGGAAGCTCGTCTTGAGCGCGGCGACGCCGCTCTCGGCGGCGAGGGCGAGCGCCCGGTCGTTGCGGGCGGCGTCCGACGACTTCGGCGAGACCCACAGCCCGCACCGCACGCGGTCGTCGGCGGCCGCGGCCTCGAGGGCGAGGTCGTTCAGCGCGAAGGCGACGTCGGGGTCGGGCACGCCGTAGTTCGGCAGCACCAGCGCCCGCTCCACGCCCTGCTCGTCGAGGCTGCGCCGGAAGTCCGCGACCGTGGACGCGGCCGTCGTGTCGGGGTTGATCGGCGGCCCGCCGTAGAAGGGGAAGCTCGGCAGCACGCCGATGTGCCGGTGCGCGTCGTACGGCGCGGCGACGGCTCGGCGGGCGGGCTGGCTCATGCGACGAGTCTTGGAGCGCAGTGTTTCGCAGTGGTTTCGTCAGGAAACCGATCGGCGAACCGCTGTGTCAGATCCGTGTTACCGACCCTCCCGCCCTCCCCGGACCCGGCCGTCGTGTGCTGGGCTCGTGCGGTGGCCGACCTGCCGATCGCACGGGCGATCTCGCTGCTCGCCGCCCGCGAGCCGGACGCGGTCGCGCTGCGCGCCGACGACGGGACGACGACGACCCGCCGCGAGCTCGACCGCCTCACCGACCGCGTGGCCCGGCGCTGGGTCGTCGACGGCGTGCGGCCGGACGCCCTGGTGGCGCTCGGCTGCCCCGACCCCGTCGACCTCGTGCTGGCGGCGGTAGCCACCTGGAAGGCAGGCGCCACGCCGATGCCCGTGCCGCCGGGCCTGCCCGCCGCGGAGCGGACGGCGGTCCTCGACCTCGCCGCGCCCGCGCTCGTCGTGGACGGGCCGCTCGACCGCGCCGGACCCTCCGACGGTCCGCCCCTGCCGGCGCACGCGGCGTCGTCGTGGAAGGTCGCGGCCTCCTCGGGCAGCACGGGGCGGCCCAAGCTCGTGCGCGCGACGGCCCCCGCCCGGGTCGACCCCGACCGGGCGGTGGCGCCGTTCGTCCCGCACCGTGCCGTCCAGCTCGTCGCGGCGCCGCCGCACGCGGGCGCCGGGTTCGTCTACGCCCTGCGGGGCCTCATGACCGGCCACGAGCTCGTCCTGATGCCGGCCTTCGACCCCGGGCGGTGGCTCGACCTCGTCGCCCGCCACCGGGCCACCTGGGCGGTGCTGTCGCCGACCTCGATGCGGGCCGTCCTCGAGCACCCGGAGCGTCCGGCGGCCGACGTCGACTCCCTGACGTCCGTGCTCCACCTCGGCGCCCGCTGCCCGCGGTGGCTCAAGCGCGGCTGGCTGGACTGGCTGGGCCCGGACCGGGTCGACGAGCTGTACGCCGGGACGGAGTCGTCGGGGCTCGCGCTGATCGGGGGCCGGGAGTGGCTCGCGCACCCGGGCTCGGTCGGGCGGGGCGTCGGCGGGACCCGCTTCCGCGTGGTGCGTGCCGACGGGTCGGACTGCGCGCCGGGCGAGACCGGGGAGGTGCTCATGCGGCGGGACCGGACGACCTACGACTACGTGGGCTCGCCCCGCACCGACCGGGACGGGTGGCACACCCTCGGCGACGCGGGCCGTCTCGACGCCGAGGGCCGGCTGTGGGTGCTCGACCGGCTCGCGGACGTCGTCCGGGTCGACGGCGTCCTCGTCGCGCCGTCCGACGTGGAGGAGGTGCTGGGCGAGCACCCGGCCGTCCGCTCGGTGCTGGCGGTGGGGGTCGAGGACGGCGACGGGACCGGCCTGCGCGCCGTGGTCGAGACCGACGACCTCGACGCCGTCCGCCGCTGGGCCGTCGGACGGTTGCGCCCTCCGCAGCTCCCGGTGGCCTGGGAGACCGCCACCGGGCCGCTGCGCGACGTCGCCGGCAAGGCCCGCCGGGCGGCGTGGACCCGGCCGCGGGCGGGGGAGGCGTGAGCGCCGTCCTACGGTGGACGGCGTGGACCGGGGACGACGACGGGTGTGGCGGCCGGACTGGCCGTGCCCCGTCGCGCTGAACCTGCGCATCCTCAAGCGGGGGAGTGACGCGGCCTTCCGCATCGACCCCGACGGCACCGTCTGGCGCGGCATCCGCACCCCCGAGGGCCCGGCGACGCTCGTCGTCCGGGCCAGGGACGCGCTCGGGGAGGTGCACGCCGCGGCCTGGGGCGACGGGGCCGACTGGGCGCTGACGCAGCTGCCCGCGATGTGCGGCGCCGAGGACGACCCCTCGGGCTTCGTGCCCGAGCACCCGGTCGTGGTCGAGGCGTGGCGACGCCACGAGCACTGGCGTCTCACCCGCACCGGGCTGGTGTTCGAGGCGCTGCTGCCCGCCATCCTCGAGCAGAAGGTGACGGGCAAGCAGGCGTTCGCGGCGCAGCGGCTGCTGGCGCGCCGGTACGGCGAGCGCGCCCCGGGGCCCGGCGCGGAGCACGGCCTGTGGGTGCCGCCCACGCCGGCGGTCGTGGCGTCCATCCCGTCGTGGGAGTGGCTGCGGATGGGCGTCGACCCCGCCCGCTCGAAGGCCGCCGTCCGCGCCGCCCGCGTGGCCGACAGCCTCGAGCGTCTCGTGGACGTCGACCACGCCGAGGCCGACCGGCGGCTCCGGACGCTGCCCGGCGTGGGCGTGTGGACCTCCGCCGAGGTCCGCTTCCGCGCCCTCGGCGACGCAGACGCCGTCAGCTTCGGCGACTACCACATCGCCAAGAACGTCACCTGGGCCCTGACCGGCACCGTCGGGGACGACGACGACATGGCCGCCCTCCTCCAGCCCTTCCGCCCGCACCGCCACCGCGTGCAGCGACTCGTCGAGCTCGCCCACCTGTCACGCCCCCGCCGCGGCCCCCGCCTCACCCTCCCGACCCACCTGCCCGGCTGAGCACGTCGCTCCCTGAGCGCAGGTGGGGCCCCGGGTCCCGTGGCCCGTCCTGGCGTCCGCCTGCATAGATTGCTAGCATCCTCGTATGCCGTCACCCAGCCGTGCGGGCAAGACCCAGTTCAACGTCTACCTGCCGCCCGACCTCGTGCGCCGCGTGAAGCACCGCGCCGTGGACGAGGAGACCAGCCTCTCCGCGCTCGTCGAGCGCGCCCTCGTCGCCTACCTGGAGGAGAACGCATGACCACGCAGTCCACCCGGGCCACCCACGTCCGCGACCTCGTCCGCCCCGTGCGCTTCACCGACGACGTCGAGGCGGTGGCGGTCTTCCTCGAGACCCTCGGCCTCGCCCGCGAGAGCGAGGCCGACGGCGGCGGCTGGGTCGTGCTGGGCGCCGGCCGCGGCGCGGTCGCCGTCCACAGCGCCGCGTCCAGCGACCTCGGCGCCGCCGCGGGGGAGACCCACCTGTCGTTCGTCTCCTCCGGCCTCGACGACCTGGTCGCCGACCTGCGCGGCACCGGCCGCGACCTCACCCCCTACGACGAGGCGTGGGGCCGGGCGCTCGTGGTCCCGGCGCCGGACGGCCGCGAGATCCAGGTCGACACCGACTCCGGGGCGGAGTACGGCTACCACCAGCGCCCGGGCGCACCGGACGAGCGCTGGACGGTGCGACCGGTCTGGTACCTCCCCCTCGACCTGCGGGACGACGCCCGGGCACTGCTCGGCGCCTTCGGCCTGGCGCCCCGCCCCGGCGAGGACGAGTGGTGGGCGGCCTGCGAGGGCCCGGGCGGAGCCGTCGGCCTGCACCGACCGACCGAGGGGTCCCCGGCCTGCGAGCTCGGCCTGGAGACCTCCGAGCCCCTCGCGGACGTCGCCGCGCGCCTGGTCGCCGCCGGTCACCCGGCCGAGGTCCGCCACGCCGAGGGCGTCGGTGAGCTCGTCCGCGTCACCGACCCGGACGGCCGGGAGCTCGAGGTCCACGCCTCGCCGCAGCCGGTCTAGGGCTCGACCCGCGGTCGCGGCCTCGCAGGCTCAGCCGCGCGCTCGCTCGACCTGGCCCGCGTCACGACCTCGCAGGCTCAGCCGCGCGCTCGCTCGACCTGACCCGCGTCACGACCTCGCAGGCTCGGTCGTGGCGGGTACGGGTCTCGACCCGCGGTCGCGGCCTCGCAGGCTCAGCCGCGCGCTCGCTCGACCTGACCCGCGTCACGACCTCGCAGGCTCGGTCGTGGCGGGTCACAGCAGCGGGCGCAGCGGGGCGAGGATCGCCTCGGCGAACCGGCGCTGGAACGAGCGGGCCTCCCATTCCTCCAGCGACAGCTCGACGGTGTTCGAGAGGTCGGTCAGGAAGATCTCCTCGAGCTTCGACGCCATCGAGGCGTCGATGATCTCGACGTTGATCTCGTAGTTGCCCTGGAGGCTGAGCCGGTCCACGTTCGCCGTGCCGACGGTCGACCAGCTGCCGTCGATGGTCGACGTCTTCGCGTGCACCATCGCGCCCGAGTAGCGGAAGATCCGGACCCCGGCGACCAGCAGCTGCTCGAAGTAGCCGCGGCTGATCCAGTCGGCGACGACGTGGTTCGACGTCATCGGCAGCAGCAGCCGGACGTCGACCCCGCGCATGGCCGCGACGCGCAGCGCGTCGACGAAGTCCTGGTCGGGGATGAAGTAGGCGTGCGTCATCCAGATGTTCCGCGAGGCCTTGGCGATGGCCTCGAGGTACATCGCCCGGATCGGGAAGACGAGCTGGCGCGGCACGTTGCGCTGGAACCGGATCGCCGGTTCCCACCGCGACGGCGTCTCGAGCAGCAGCGGCCGCTCGGAGGTGAGGATCAGCCGGCGGCGGTTCAGGTTCCAGAAGTCGGCGAACGCGCGCTTCAGGTCCCAGACCCCGGGCCCGGTGATGCGGACGTGGGTGTCGCGCCACTCCGTCTCGTACGCCGTGCCGATGTTGTAGCCGCCGACGAAGCCCACCTCGTCGTCGACGACGAGGATCTTGCGGTGGTCGCGGCCGTAGCGGCGCAGGTCGAAGATCCGCAGGCCCGCCGTCCACACCGGGTAGCGCAGCACCTTGACGGGCTCGGGGAACCGCTTGAAGCGCGGCGAGACGACCAGGTTCGCGAAGCCGTCGTAGATGCAGTGCACCTCGACGCCGCGGCGGGCGGCGTCGATGAGCGCGGTCTTGAACCGCTCGCCGACCTCGTCGCCCTTCCAGATGTAGGTCTCGAGCAGCACCTGCCGCCGCGCGCCCGCGATCGCCGCCAGCATGTCGGCGTAGAGGTCGCGCCCGTAGGTGTACGTCGTCACCTCGCCGCCGCCGACCGGCACCGACCGCGGCGGTGTCACCGGGAAGGGCTTCGGCTTGCGCCCGCGGCGGCGGTAGGAGTCGGTGAGGGTCAGCCCCACGGCGGTGAGGAGCTGCACGCCGACGAGCCCCATCAACGCCCGACGCAGCACCACCAGCCACGTCTCGGCGGGGGTGGGACGGCGAGTCGGCACGGCGTCAACCTATAAGCAGGACCCTGGCGCCCGCGGGTGAGGACTGATAGCAACCTCTCAGCACATCCACTCATTCTCGGGAGAACCTGTGTCTGCTGTCCTGCGCTCACGCGCGCTCGCGCCCGTCCTCGGGCTCGCGTCCCTCGCCCTCCTCGCGGGCGGCACGTCCGCCGTCGGTGCCCCCGGCGGCGCCGCCTCCGGCTCGGAGCCGCCCTCGTCGTCCCGCTCGTACGACGAGGCGCAGCCCGGCGACCGCGCCTTCGTCCGTGCCCGGCAGTCGTGCAGCGAGGCGCCGCGCGACCTGCCCGTCAACCAGTTCACCGACCACCGCGAGCTCGGCGTCGAGCTGGCCCGCATCGCCCGCGTCAGCGACGGCCGCGTCGAGGTCGACGAGATCGGCCGCAGCAACCGCGGCCGCGAGGTCTGGCAGGCCAGGGTCGGCACCGGCGACGAGGTCGTGATGCTCGTCAGCGAGATCCACGGCAACGAGAAGACCGGCACCGACGCCATCCTCGACCTGCTCGACTGGGTCGGCACGAGCGAGTCCCGGAAGGCCGAGCGCTGGCGCGACGAGCTCACCATCGTCGCCATCCCGAAGATGAACCCGGACGCCGCGGAGCTCGACCGGCGCGGCAACGACCAGACCTGGCGCCAGGTCCAGGCGCGCTTCCCGCAGCTCCGCGGCGCCCAGCCCGCCTGGAACTACTACACGAGCCCGAACATCCAGGGCGACGACTACAGCCAGCGGCCCGACTTCGACGCCAACCGCGACTTCAACCCCGACCTGGACTACCGCCCGCGCGCCGAGGACTTCCCCGGCAGCTCCGCGGAGACCGGGTGGTACATCACCCCCGAGGCCCGCATCGTCCGCGACGTCTACCGCGGCCTGAGCGACGAGTTCGGCGAGGTCGACACCTACGTCGACCTGCACCACCAGGGCGCCTGCTACGTGATGCCGGACGACCCGGACGAGTACGTGACGCTGTCGATCTCCGGCCAGTTCGTCGCCGACCCCGCCACCAAGCCCGAGTACGCCGAGTACGCCGACACCTACGACCTCGACTACTCCAAGCAGCTGAACGTCGCGGTGAACCGGTCCCTGCAGGCCGCCGCCGCGGACCGCCCGCTGTTCGGGAACGTGACGCTCTACCCGCAGGACATCGACCTGCCGGGCACCGCGCTCGGCTCGTTCGCGCTCAACGGCAGCGGCGCCGTCCTGTTCGAGGTCCGCGGCCAGACCCAGACGCTCGGGCAGCGCTACCGCGCGGTGCTGACCCGGTCGGTCTACCTCGGCCTCGACGGGATGCTGTCGTCGATCGCGACCGGCCAGGTGAACCGCCTCGACCCGGCGGAGTACGACGCCATCCCGCCCCGCGGGCCCAACATCGGGTCCGGCGAGGACGAGGACGCCCGGGTCCTGCGCGACGCCGACCGCCTGGAGCGCTGAGCCGGCGGACGTCGGACCGGGTGGGCCGTCGTCAGCCGACACCCAGCAGCGCCGTCATCTCCTCGGCGGCGACGCACTGGGAGCCGGGGACGGCGGCGACGCCCAGCACGGCCGCGGCGACGTTCGCGACGTCGCAGTTGCGCACGGGGGCCGGGTCGTCCATCCCCGGACGGCCCGCCCCCGGGTCGGTCAGCCCCGGCGCGAGGGCGTAGAGGTCGCCGGTGGCCACGCCGGGTCCGGCGACCGCGAACGGGATCCGGTACTCGACCGGGGCCGTCGGGTCCCCGTGGCCGCGGCCCCGGCCGCCGTGGTCCGTGGTCAGTACGACCACCGTGTCGCGGCGCAGCTCCGGCGTCGCGTCGACCACCTCGAGCAGGCGGCCGACCGAGGCGTCGGCGTCCTCGACGGCGTCCAGGTACGGCGCCGACATCCAGCCCGACGCGTGCCCGGCGTTGTCGGGCTGCGCGAGGTGGACGAACAGGAAGTCCGGCCGCTCCGTGCGCAGCTCGCGCGCGGCGAGGCGCGTCAGACGGGCGGCGCCCGGCTCGAAGACGTAGCGGTCGACGTCGTTCGGCCAGGTGGTGGGGAAGACCTCGAACTTCGGCTTGCCGGTGAACAGCGCCGTGCTGCCGCCCGCCGCGTGGACCTGCGTGAAGATCGACCCGACCTCGCCCGAGCCGTCCCCGGGGACGACGGCGCCGAGCACGGGCTCGTTCCAGACGACGCCGTGCCCGCCGAGCTCGGGCAGGGCCGTGCGGCCGGTGACCATGCCGGTGTGGTTGGGCAGGGTGACGGTGAGGTCGTGGTCGGTGCGCGCGTCCATCGTCGAGGCGCCGCCGTCGAGGACGGACCACATCGCCGGGGCGCCGGCACGGCCGACGGTCTCCAGTGCCCCGGGGGTCAGGCCGTCGACGGAGACGACGACCACCCGCCGCTCGAGCGCCGGGCCGGGGGCCGGGGCCTGCCGGCGTTCCGCGGTCCGCTGCCCGCCCGCGGCCTCGGGCCGGTCGGCCCCACCCCCGAGCGGCAGGTCCAGCCCGAACAGCAGGAGCCCGACGACGGCCGCCAGGCCCACGACGACGCCGGCCGTCTCCACGACGCCGCGTCCTCCGCTCACGGGGCCTCCGCGCCGCGCAGCTCGCCCGCCGCCCGCATCCAGTAGCGGTAGACCACCGGCGAGACGGCCTCCCGCGACGTCGCGTAGACGGTCATCGACCAGGGGTGGTCGGCGTACATGACGGCGCTCTTGTACTCGCCCTCGCCGAAGTCGGCGCCCACGCTGTCCCACTTCACGCGCCCGGCCGGCATGACCTCGGGGTCGACGCCGAAGTCGGACAGGTAGTGGCTGCGCGCCTCCTCCAGGTCGTTCCAGAGCGAGAAGTTCACCCGCGTCCCGTCGAGCTCGCAGCTGCGGAGGGTGCGGTTGACGGAGGTCATGCGGCGGCACCGCTCGAAGTCCACGCGGGGGAAGACCCAGCCGAAGCCCTGGCGGGAGTCGTTCGGGCCGGCGGGGCAGGCGCGCTCGGAGACGGCTGGGTTGCCGGTCCAGCAGGTGAACCGGAGCTCGGCCGTCCCCTGCCCGCCCTGTCGCGCCGCGCCCCGGCGTGGGCCGCCCCGCTCGGCGCGGTCGGCCCGCTGCGCCGAGCCGGCCTGCTGCTCGCCGTCACCGTCGTCGAGCACGCCGAAGCCCACGACCAGTCCGGCGGCCACGCCGGCCAGGACGAGGAGGAGGACGAGGGGGACCATCAGCGAGGCCCGGGGCCCGCGGCCGCCCCGGGACGGCGGGAGCGGCTCGCCGTAGGGGGGACGGCTGCCGCCGCCGTCGGTGTCGCCCCAGCCCCGCGCCGTGGTGGCCTGGTCCCAGGGATACCGGGAGGAGCCGCTGTCCGGGCTCAGGTGGGTCACGGCCCCGGCGCCGCAGCGCTCGCACGGGCCGTACGGCCGGCTCAGCCGGGTGCCGCAGTCGCTGCAGAAGGTGCCACCGGGCACGGTCGTCCCCCAGGTCCCCGCGGCGCGTCCGTGGTCGCGGTGCCGGGATGCTAACCCGGGCGGCCCGGGTGCGGCGCCCCTGCGCGGCAGGGGCGCCGACCCGCGGGGGCGCTAGATCAGGGCGTCGGCGACGTCGCGACGCACGATGCGGGACATCGCCCGCTCGGCGACCGCGGCGATGGTCATGGACGGGTTGCACGCGCCGGCGGTGCCCGGGAGCAGCGCGCCGTCGAGCACGTAGAGGCCGCGCTGGCCGCGGACCCGGCCCTCGAGGTCGCACACGTCACCCATGCCGGCGCCGCCGAGCGGGTGCCAGGTCGAGGGCGCCACGAGGTTGGTGTCGAGGAGCACCGACCCCGGCCCGGCGATCTCGGCGACCCGCGGTCCGATCCGTGAGGTCTGGATCGCCGCGTCGTTCTCGGGCGCCCAGAGCAGCCGCGCGGCGTCGGTCACGGGGTCGTGCAGCCAGCGCCCGCGGGCGGCGCTGACGCCGTACCCCACCATGATCGTGCTCCGCGGGTCGACGTCGACCCCGCCGAAGGCCACCGGCGGGATCGAGGCCTGGATGACGGTGTTGGCGCGGGCGGGGTCGTCCCACTCGCGGCTGGAGAAGACGACGGGCCCTCCCTGCACGCGGGGGAACTCGGGGTTGGTCCAGACGTAGATGCGGTCGGCGTTGCTGCCCCAGTTGCGCCCCAGGCCGTCCGGCAGGTCGGGGACGGCGCCGTTCGCGGCCGCGCGGACGAGCATGCGGGTGGTGCCCGCGCTCCCGGCGCCCATGACGAGCGTGGGGGTGGTGATCACGACGGTCTCGCGGGCGTTCCCGCGGACGTCGGTGCGCACCACCGTCACGCGCCACTCACCCGATCCGGTGCGCTCCACGTCGGTGACGCGGTGCAGCAGGCGGACGTCGAGGCGCCCGGTGGCCTCGGCGGCGCGCAGGTAGGTGACGTCGAGGCTGTGCTTGCCCCCGTTGTTGACGCCGAAGGCGCAGTTGCCGTTCGTGTACGACGGCGTCATCTCGCCACGCAGCTCGCGCTCGGCGAAGGTCCAGTCGATCGGCATGGGCACGCGGTCGACCGGGTAGCCGGCGGCCCGGGCGTTGCGCCGGAAGATCCGGGCTGGCTCGTACGGCGCGGCGGACACGATGCTGTCGGGCGCCGTCTCCAGGCGCAGCATGCGGCGCACCCGCCCGTAGTGCTCCGTCATCTCGTCGTAGTCGAGGCCGCCGGGGAACTCGGACTCGAAGACGGCGCGGCTCGGCTGCAGGGTCATGCCCTGGTAGGTCAGCGAGCCCCCGCCGTACCCGACGCCGGACAGCACCGTCATCGTCGGCCCGGCGACCGAGTTGAGCAGGCCGGCGTACGGCGCGAGGCTGAGGCGACGTCCGAACAGCTCGGGCGCCGAGCCGTAGAACAGCAGGCGCTCGTCGAGCGTCTCGACGGTCGGGAACGTGTCCGAGTTCGGGCCGGTGGGCCAGGCGCGGCCCTGCTCGAGCAGCGTCACCGGCACGCCGGCGCGGGTGAGGCGCAGCGCGGCGACGGCTCCGCCGAAGCCGGAGCCGATGACGACGGCGCGGCGCCGCTGACGGCGGACGGGGACGGCTGCCGCACGGGCGGCGACCGGGGCGCCGACGAGGGCGGCGGCACCGACACCGGCACCGAGCAGCGAGCGGCGGGAGAGGGCGGGAGTGGACACGAGTCCTCCGAGGGGAACGGGGTCGGGACGGCCGCGCGGCGGTCGTGGTTTCAGTGAACGACCGATCACCGAACATGAAAGTAAGCAGGTGTCTCGGATCCGTCAAGGGTCGGTCGGCCCCTAGGGTCGACGGGTGGCCATCGACGGACTGCGCCCCGAGCGCGCCGACACGGTGCGCAACCGCGCCCGGATCCTCGACGCGGTGGACGAGCTCGCGCGAGGGGGCGAGGAGGTCACGGTCGTCGCGGTCGCGCGGCGGGCGGGCCTGACGAGGGCGACCACCTACCGCCACTTCCCCGACCGGGAGGCCCTCCTGCTGGGGGTGCTGGCCGAACGGGCCGCGAGCGTCCTGGGGCCTCTCGTCCCCGAGCTCGAACGCCTCCCGCTCGCCGACGCCATGCGGCACCTCGCGAGGACCGTGACCACGCAGGTGGCCGAGCACGCCCACCTGGTCAGGGTGCTGGGGCCGGAGCTGGACGGCCTGGTCCGCCGGGTCGTGCCCGACGAGCCCCTCGCGGGCGACCTCGCGCGGCGCCGGGCCTCGGGTCAGGGAGCGGGCGACCTGGACGACGCCTGGCTGGCCCCGGCGGTGCGGGCGCTGTGCCTCGCCGCCGCCCGCGCGGTCGCCCACGGCGAGCCGGCCGACCACGTCGAGGCCCAGCTCGCCGAGAGCCTGCTCCGGCTGGTCGCCTGAGCCTCCGACGTCCCGGGCAGACGTTGTCGGCGCCCGGTCGTAGATTGATCGGCATGCGACCCGTGACCGATCTCGAGCGCCGTGTGGCGCCGTTCAAGGTGGTCTCCGACTACGAGCCCGCCGGCGACCAGCCCGCCGCCATCACCGAGATCTCGAAGCGGATCGACGGCGGCGAGCAGGACGTCGTCCTGCTCGGCGCCACCGGCACGGGCAAGACCGCGACGGTCGCCTGGGTGGCCGAGCAGGTGCAGCGGCCCATGCTCGTCATGCAGCCCAACAAGACGCTGGCGGCGCAGTTCGCCAACGAGCTCCGCCAGCTCTTCCCCGACAACGCGGTCGAGTACTTCGTCTCCTACTACGACTACTACCAGCCGGAGGCGTACGTCCCGCAGACGGACACCTACATCGAGAAGGACTCCTCCATCAACGAGGAGGTCGAGCGGCTGCGGCACTCGGCGACGAACTCGCTGCTGACGCGGCGCGACGTCATCGTGGTCTCGACCGTGTCCTGCATCTACGGCCTCGGCACGCCGCAGGAGTACGTCGACCGCATGGTGCGGCTCAAGGTGGGGGAGGAGCGCGACCGCGACACCCTGCTGCGCCGGCTCGTCGAGATCCAGTACACCCGCAACGACATGTCGTTCACCCGCGGCACCTTCCGGGTCCGCGGCGACACCCTCGAGATCTTCCCGATGTACGAGGAGCACGCCGTCCGCGTCGAGTTCTTCGGCGACGAGATCGAGCGGCTGATGACGCTGCACGCCGTCACCGGCGAGGTGATCACCGAGGACGCCGAGCTGTACGTCTTCCCCGCCAGCCACTACGTGGCCGGTCCCGAGCGCATGGAGCGGGCGATCCGGGGCATCGAGGCGGAGCTCGCGGAGCAGCTCCAGGTGTTCGAGGCCCAGGGCAAGCTGCTGGAGGCCCAGCGGCTGCGGATGCGGACGACCTACGACATCGAGATGATGCGCCAGGTCGGCTCCTGCGCGGGCATCGAGAACTACTCGATGCACATGGACGGCCGCAGCCGCGGCTCGGCGCCCAACACGCTGCTCGACTACTTCCCCGAGGACTTCCTGCTCGTCGTCGACGAGTCCCACGTCGCGGTGCCGCAGATCGGCGGCATGTACGAGGGCGACATGTCCCGGAAGCGGAACCTGGTGGAGCACGGCTTCCGCCTGCCGAGCGCGATGGACAACCGGCCGCTGCGGTGGGAGGAGTTCCTCGAGCGCATCGGCCAGACCATCTACCTGTCGGCGACCCCGGGCGACTACGAGCTCGACAAGGTCGGCGGCGACGTCGTCGAGCAGATCATCCGCCCGACCGGCCTGATCGACCCCGAGGTCATCGTCAAGCCCACGAAGGGCCAGATCGACGACCTCATGGCCGAGATCCGCGACCGCACCGACAAGGGCGAGCGCGTGCTGGTCACGACGCTGACCAAGAAGATGTCGGAGGACCTCACCGACTACCTGCTCGACCACGACGTCCGCACCCGCTACCTGCACTCCGAGGTCGACACCCTCAAGCGCATCGAGCTGCTCCGCGACCTGCGGCTCGGCAGCTACGACGTCCTCGTCGGCATCAACCTGCTGCGCGAGGGTCTCGACCTGCCCGAGGTGTCGCTGGTCGCGATCCTGGACGCCGACAAGGAGGGCTTCCTGCGCTCCGACAAGTCGCTGATCCAGACCATCGGCCGCGCCGCCCGCAACGTGTCGGGCCAGGTGCTGATGTACGCCGACACGGTCACCCCGTCGATGGCCTCGGCCATCGACGAGACGAACCGCCGCCGCGCCAAGCAGGTCGCCTACAACACCGAGCACGGTGTCGACCCGCAGCCGCTGCGCAAGAAGATCGCCGACATCACGGACATGCTGGCCCGCGAGGACGAGAACACGCAGGCCCTGCTGGAGACGTGGGCCGGCACCGAGGCCAACTCCCGCGCCGGCGGGGTCAGGGCGAAGGCGAAGCAGCCCGTGCCGGCCCTGAGCCGGGCCAACGGCGAGGCCCCACCGGTCGCCGAGATGCCCACCGCCGAGCTCGCGACGCTCGTCCAGGACCTCACCACGCAGATGCACGCCGCCGCGGCCGAGCTGCAGTTCGAGGTGGCCGCCCGCCTGCGCGACGAGATCGGGGACCTGAAGAAGGAGCTGCGCCAGATGATGGAGGCCACCCGGTGACGGCGCGGTCGGTCCAGGTCACCGTCGACTGCGCCGACCCCGCCCGTCTCGCCGCCTTCTGGTGCGAGGTCCTCGGCTACCGGGTCGACCCGCCCCCGCCGGGGTTCGACTCCTGGGACGCCGCACTGGCCGCATGGGGGGTCCCGGAGTCGGAGTGGAACTCCCGCTCCGCCTGCAGCGACCCCGACGGCGCCGGTCCGCGTCTGTTCTTCCAGCGGGTGCCCGAGCCGAAGGGCGTCAAGAACCGCCTGCACCTCGACGTCCGAGCCGCGCCCGGGCTGGAGGGCGACGCGCGCATGGCCGCGCTCGAGGCCGAGGCGGAGCGGCTGGTCGGCCACGGGGCCACGCGGCTCTCGCGCACCGACCCGGGCGGGGTGCAGGCCGGCCACCTGGTCATGGCCGACCCGGAGGGCCACGAGTTCTGCCTCGACTGACCCGTAGGGTCCGGTCATGAGCACCTCCATCGACCTGGGCCGGCCCGTCGAGGGTGACGTCGTCGACCTGATCCTCGACGACCACCGCCGCTTCGAGACGCTGCTGCGCGACCTCCGCGACGCCACCGCCGACCGGGACGCCGTCCGCCGCGCCTTCTCCGCCCTCCACGTCGCGCACGCCCGGGCCGAGGAGGAGCACGTGTACCCGCGCCTGAGGAAGCGCGAGGCGGTGAGCGAGCACGAGGCCGAGCACGGCGAGGAGGAGCACGCCGAGGGCCACGAGGCGCTGCTCGCCGTCCTCGAGCTGAAGGGCACCGACACCCAGGCGTTCGACGACGCCGTCGAGGCGCTCGCCACCGCGGTGAACCACCACCTCACCGAGGAGGAGCTCACCATCCTGAACCCCGCCCGCGACGGGGTGTCCGACCGCGAGCGGGCCGAGCTGGGCAAGACCTTCGCCGAGGCCCGCAACGCCCACATCGACGACGACTGCGGCGCGGTCGAGAACGTGCGGAGGATCGTCCGCGAGGCCGAGCGGGAGGGGCTGCTCGACGAGGACGACGAGGACGACGAGGCCCACTAGGACGAGGGCGACGGCGGCCCGCACCACGGCACGCACCGCGGCACGCACGGCGTCACCGACGACCGTCGCCGAAGCGGCCCCGGGGGTCCGGACGCCGTATCCTGGGGCGAGTGCTCATGCCTTCCCGCCGGACCCAGCTGACGGTCTGGGGCGTGGGGCTGGCGATCTACCTGCTGGCCGTCTTCCACCGCTCGTCGCTCGCCGTCGCCGGGCTCGAGGCCTCGGAACGTTTCGGGATCTCGGCGGCCCAGCTGTCCACCTTCGTCATGCTCCAGCTGCTCGTGTACGCCGCGATGCAGGTCCCGGTCGGGCTCATGGTCGACCGGTGGGGCTCCCGGTCGGTGCTGCTGACCGGGACGGCCCTCATCGTCGTCTCGCAGGCCGGCTTCGCTCTTGCCGACACCTACGCGCTCGCCGTCCTGGCGCGGATCGGCGTCGGGGTCGGCGACGCCATGACCTTCGTGTGCGTGCTGCGGATGCTGAGCAGCTGGTTCGCCCCCCGTCGGATCCCGCTGATGACGCAACTGACCGGCACGCTCGGGCAGTCCGGCGCGATCGTCGCGGCCGTCCCCATGACCTGGGCGCTCGGGACCGTCGGGTGGACGGGCGCCTACCTGATCGCCGCCGGCGCCAGCCTCGTCGTCGGTGTCGTCGCGTTCCTGGTGCTGTCCGACACCCCCGAGGTCCGACGCCTCCGGGGCGCCCCGATCTCGCTGACCGCGGTCCGGATCAGCCTCACGGCGTCCTGGGCGCAGCCCGGCACCCGGCTGGGCTTCTGGATCCACTTCACGACGCAGTTCAGCTCGACCACGATGAGCCTGCTGTGGGGCTACCCGTTCCTCGTGCGCGGCGAGGGCCGCACGCCCGCGGAGGCCGGTCTGCTGCTCAGCCTCATCATCGTCGCGGTCATGGCCTCCGGCCCGCTGATGGGCTGGTTCATCGGCAACCACCCGTGGCACCGGTCCACCCTCGCCATCAGCGTCGTCTGGGGCCTCGCGCTGACGTGGGGCGCCGTCCTGCTGTGGCCCGGCAGCGCACCCCTGTGGCTGCTGCTCCTGCTCATGGTCGTGGTCGGCATCGGGGGACCGGCCTCGATGATCGGCTTCGACCTCGGCCGGACGTCGAACCCCTCCGAGCGCCTGGCCAGCGCGACCGGCCTGATCAACCAGGGCGGCTTCGTCGCGAGCCTGGTCCTCGTCGTGGCCATCGGGATCGTGCTCGACGCGTTCACCCCGGGCACGAGCACGGCGTACTCGCCCGAGGCGTTCCGCTGGGCGATGAGCACGCAGTACGTGCTCTGGGGCCTCGGCCTGCTGCAGCTGTGGCGCTGGCGGCGCTCGACCCGCGCCCAGATCAGGGCTCTCGGCGGCGGGCCAGGACACGTCCCAGGAACGGCATGAGCAGCAGGATGACCAGCAGTCGCACCACCTGCAGCGCCAGCACGTAGGCGGCGTCCGCGTCACTGTCCAGCGCGGTGGCGAGGACGGCGAACAGCCCGCCGGGCGTCGTCGCCAGGTACGCCGTCAGCGGGTCGACGTCCGTGGTGAGCACGAGCAGGCCGCCGAGGCCCGCGCACGCGAGCACCAGCGTCACGATCAGCCCGACGACCGCGGGCAGCATCGACGCGATCGAGCGCAGCGACTCCCGGGTGAAGCGCAGGCCGACCTGCACCCCGATCACGGCGTAGGCCGGCCACTGCAGCCAGGCGGGCACCGACACGGTGCCGAGCACGCCGGTCGCCGCGATGACGACCGCGACGGCCAGCGGCCACAGGAGCCCGCCCGCCGGCACGGACAGCACCCGCGCGAGCAGGAGGCCTCCGCCGACGGCGAGGACGACGAACAGCAGGTCGCCGGGCAGGTCGGTCCCGGCGGTCACGGCGGCGCCGCCGCCCGCGGTGCCGCCGTACAGCGCGACCGCGACGAGCGGCATCACCAGCAGGATCAGCAGCACGCGGAGGTACTGCACGACCGCGACCACCCGCTCGTCCGCCCCGAGCTCCCGCGACACGGCGACGACGCCCGACGCGCCGCCCGCGATCATCGAGAACACCCCGGTCGCCAGGTCGACGTCGCGCCGCAGCGCGAACACCCAGCCCGCGCCCAGGCTGAGCCCCAGCGAGGCGAGCACGACCAGCGCGATCGGGACGATGTCGGCGCCGAGGCTGCGCAGGGTGTCGGCGGTGACGACGGCGCCGATGGTGGCGCCCAGCACCGCCTGGCCCGAGCGCGCGGCCAGCGGCGGCAGGACCAGGCTCACCGGGGAGGTCAGCGCCCACACCAGGCCGGCGAGCAACGGCCCGAAGAGCGCCGGGGTCGGGGCGCCGACGGCCCGCAGGAGGGCCGTGGCGGCCACCGAGCCGACGAGGACGACGAGCCAGCCGGCGGCGGTACGGCGGGCGGACGTCATCGGTGCCACTGTCCCAGAGACCCCTTCGCGGGGCAGGATCGCCTCCATGACGAGCGCGGGGACCGTGACGGGGCCCACCGAGGTCGACCTGCTGGTGATCGGCGCCGGCCCGACGGGTCTGTACGCCGCCTACTACGCGGGCTTCCGCGAGATGCGGGTGGCGGTGGTCGACTCGCTGCCCGAGCTGGGCGGCCAGGTCACCGCGATGTACCCCGAGAAGCAGATCCTCGACGTCGCGGGCTTCCCGAGCGTGAAGGGCCGCGACCTCGTGGCCGGCCTCGTCCAGCAGGCCGCGACCGCGCACCCGTCGTACTTCCTGGACCGCACGGCGACCTCGATGGAGCACGTCGAGGGCGGTGAGCGGGTCTGCGTGCGCCTCGACGACGGACAGGAAGTTGTCTGCGGCGCCGTCCTGGTCACGGCGGGGATCGGCAAGTTCAGCCCGCGCCCGCTGCCGGCCGGCGACGGGTGGCTCGGCCGGGGGCTCGAGTTCTTCGTGCCCAGCTTCGCGCCCTACGGCGGCAAGGACGTCGTCATCGTCGGGGGCGGGGACTCGGCGTTCGACTGGGCCCAGCACCTGGAGCCGGTCGCGCGGTCGGTGACCCTGGTGCACCGCCGTGAGGCGTTCCGCGCCCACGAGCGCACCGTCCGGGAGGTGACCGAGAGCCGCGTCGAGATCGTCACGAGGGCGCAGGTGACGGCCCTGCGGGGCGAGACCACGCTGGAGGAGGTCGAGCTGGACGTCGACGGCGAGACGCGGGTGCTCCCGGCCCAGGCCGTGGTGGCCGCGCTCGGCTTCGTCGCCGACCTCGGCGCCCTGCAGCAGTGGGGCCTGGAGACCGACAAGCGGCACGTGCTCGTCGACACCCACATGCGCACCAACCTGCCCCGCGTGTACGCCGCGGGCGACATCACGGAGTACCCCGGCAAGGTCCGGCTGATCTCGGTCGGCTTCGGCGAGGCGGCGACGGCCGTCAACAACGCCGCCGTCGACATCGACCCCGCCGCGCACGTGTTCCCGGGGCACTCGTCGAACGCCTGAGGGCCACCCCTAGGCTGGCCGGGTCGGTGTAAACGGGAGTTACCGGACCGGGCGGAGGGGTCGATGCGGGTCGCGTTGCTGTCCTACCGCAGCAAGCAGCACGTCGGCGGCCAGGGCGTCTACGTCCGTCACCTCTCCCGCGAGCTCGTCGCGCTGGGCCACTCCGTCGAGGTGTTCTCGGGCCCGCCCTACCCCGTGCTCGACCCGGGCGTGGGCCTGACCCGGGTCCCGAGCCTGGACCTCTACCGCGAGCCCGACCCGTTCCGACGCCCCGCGCTGCGCGAGTTCCGCGACCGCGTCGACGTCCTCGAGTACCTGACGATGTGCACCGCCGGCTTCGGCGAGCCCCGGACGTTCGGCCTGCGGGTGCGCCGGCTGCTGCGGGGGCGCCTCGCCGACTTCGACGTCGTCCACGACAACCAGACGCTCGCGGACGGCGTCCTCGCGCTCGAGGGCGACGGGCTGCCGGTGGTCACCACGATCCACCACCCGATCACCCTGGACCGCCGCATCGACCTGGCCGCCGCGACGTCCTGGCGGCGCCGCCTGACCCTCCGCCGCTGGTACGGCTTCCTGCGCATGCAGCAGCGCGTCGCGGCGGCGTCGCCGTCCGTGCTCACGGTCTCGCGGGCGTCGGCCGACGACATCGTCCGCGAGTTCGGCGTCCGTCCCGACCGGTTGCGCGTCGTCCCGCTCGGCGTCCCCGACGGGTTCGTCCCGCCGACGGCGCCCCGGGTGCCCGGGCGGATCCTCGCGATGGCCAGCGCCGACGCGCCGCTGAAGGGCATCCCCACCCTCCTCGAGGCGTTCGCGAAGCTGCGCACCGAGCGCGACGTCTCGCTGGTGCTCGTCGCCAAGCCGGCCCGCGGCGGCGTCACCGAGCGCCTGGTCGAGCAGCTCGGCATCGGCGAGCACGTCACCTTCGTCCACGGCCTCAGCGACGCCGAGCTCGTCGCGGTCATGGGCTCGGCCGAGGTCGCCTGCGTGCCGTCGCTGCACGAGGGCTTCTCGCTGCCCACCGCCGAGCTCATGGCCTGCGCGACGCCACTCGTCGTGTCCCGCGCGGGCGCCATCCCCGAGGTGGTGGGGGAGGACGGCGTGTGCGCCGACCTCGTCACCCCCGGTGACGTGGGCGAGCTGGAGCAGGCGCTGGCCGCGCTGCTCGACGACCCCGACCGCCGCGCCGCCATGGGTGCTGCCGGACGGACGCGGGCGCGGGAGCGGTTCAGCTGGCGCGCGGTGGCCGAGGCCACCGCGGCGTCGTACACCGAGGCGGTCGAGCGTCACCGCCGCGAGCATGAGGGGCAGGAGGCACCGCCGTGCTGACCGTGGACTTCGACCGGCTCGGCCTGCGGCCGGGGGAGCGGATCCTCGACATGGGCTGCGGCGCCGGACGCCACGCCTTCGAGGCCTACCGCCGCGGCGGCGACGTGATCGCCCTCGACCAGGACGTCGAGGAGCTGGAGAACGTCCGGGAGCTGCTCGTCGCGATGGGTGAGGAGGGGCAGGTCCCCGAGGGTGCCTCCGCCGACGTCAAGGAGGGCGACGCCCTCGCGCTGCCGTTCGGCGACGGCGAGTTCGACCGGGTCGTCGCCGCCGAGGTGCTCGAGCACATCCCCGACGACCTGGGCGCGATCAGCGAGCTCGCCCGCGTGCTGCGACCCGGTGGCACCATGGCGGTCACGGTGCCGCGCTGGCTGCCCGAGGCCGTGTGCTGGGCGCTGTCGACGGAGTACCACTCCAACCCGGGCGGGCACATCCGCATCTACACCGACGCCGAGCTCGAGACGAAGCTGCGCGGCGCCGGCCTGGAGCTCGTCGGCAAGGACCACGTCCACGGCCTCCACACGCCGTACTGGTGGATCAAGTGCGCCGTCGGCGTGCGCAAGGAGAGGCACCCGCTGGTGCGCGCCTACCACCAGGTCCTGGTCTGGGACATCATGAAGCGGCCGCTCGCCACCCGCCTCGCCGAGCGCGTGCTGGACCCGCTGGTCGGCAAGAGCCTCGTCCTCTACCTGCGCAAGCCGGCCGGATGACGGGCCTCCCCGCGGTGCCGGGCGTGCTGGACGCCGCGCTGGTCGACGCGACCGTCGCCTCGATCGAGCGGACCCAGGAGCGGGACGGCGCGATCCCGTGGGAGCCCGCGCGCCACGTCGACGTGTGGAACCACGTCGAGGCGGCGATGGCCCTCGTCGTCGGTAGCCGCACGGACGCGGCCCGCCGGGCGTACGACTGGGTCCTCGGCCTCCAGCGGCACGACGGGTCCTGGCCCACCGCGGTCGTCGACGGGGTCGTCACCGACGACGCGGGCGACGCGAACTTCTCGGCGTACCTCGCGGTCGGCGTCTGGCACCACTGGCTCGTGGAGCGGGACGAGGCGTTCGTGCGGCGCTGCTGGCCCGCCGTCCGGGCCGGCCTGGACTGGGTGACCTCCCTCCAGATGCCCTTCGGTGGCATCCCGTGGCAGGAGTGCTGGACCGACGGCGCCCCCTCCCACGTGCACGAGGACGGCGCCCTGCTGGCCGGGTCGTCGTCCATCTACCAGGCGCTGCGCGCCGGGGTCGCGATCGCCGAGCTGCTGGGGGAGCCGCAGCCGGACTGGGAGCTCGCCGGCGGCCGCCTGGGCCACGCGATCCGCCGCCACCCGGCCGAGTTCGCGGACAAGTCCACCTTTGCGATGGACTGGTACTACCCCGTCCTCGGCGGCGCCGTCCGCGGCGAGGAGGGCGTGGCCCTGCTCGACGCCCGCTGGGACGACTTCGTCGTCGACGGCCTGGGCGTGCGCTGCGTCGACACGAACCCGTGGGTGACGGGCGCCGAGTCCGCCGAGCTCGTCATGGCGCTCGACGCGGTGGGGCAGCACGACCGTGCGCTGCGGCTCTTCGCCGACCTGCAGCACCTGCGCGACGACGACGGCCGCTACGCCACCGGGTTCGTCTACGCCGACGGCGTCCGCTGGCCCCCCGAGCACACCACCTTCACCGCCGGCGCCGTCGTCCTCGCCGCGGACGCCCTCGGCGCCCGCCACGGTCGCGCCACCGGTGGCTCCGGCATCATGCGCGGCGACGGCCTGGCCCCACCCTTCGGCGAGCTGACGCCGCACTGCTGCGCGACCACCGCTGGTTGAGCTCGACCACCGCTAGGTGACCGGGTCGCCCGCGTCGCCGCGCACGCGCCGGAGCACGCGCATGGAGCCGAGGGCGTCCTCCTCGGCGAAGTCCCCGGAGGCGAGGGCGCGCCGCCACACGTCGTACGGCGGGCGGCCGCCGTCCGCGGGGTCGGGGAAGACGTCGTGGATGACGAGCAGGCCGTCCGTGCGCACCCAGGGCGCCCAGCCGGTGTAGTCGTCGTGGGCCGGGGCGTCGCCGTGGCCGCCGTCGACGAACACCAGCGCGAGCGGGGTGCGCCAGATCGCCGCCACCGTCGCCGACTCGCCGACGAGCGGCACGACGACGTCCTCCAGGCCGGTGTCGACGAGGGTCCGGCGCAGGAACGGCAGCGTGTCGATGCGGCCGGTGCGCGGGTCGACCAGGGACGGGTCGTGGTGCTCCCAGCCGGGCTGGTTCTCCTCCGACCCGTGGTGGTGGTCGAGGGTCAGGACGACGGCCTGCGGGCCGCCGACCCCGCGCGCCGCGGCGCCGAGGTAGACCGCGGACTTGCCGCACCACGAGCCGATCTCCAGCACGGGGCCGACCGCCAGGGCCCGCTTAGCCCAGTCGTGGAGGAACAGGCCCTCGTCGTCCGGCATGAAGCCGGTGGTGGCGCGGGCTGCACCCAGCAGTTCCGCGGGGGGGAGCTCGGGCGTCACGCCGCCAGGAACGACCGGTCGGTGAGGACGATCGGGTCGCCGTCGGTCACGGCGATGGTGTGCTCGCTGTGGGCGCCGCGGGAGCCGTCGCCGCTGCGCAGCGTCCAGCCGTCGTCGTCGGTGTAGATCTCGTCCGTGGTGTGGAGGAACCACGGCTCGATCGCGATGACGAGGCCGGGCTTCAGCGGGAAGCCGCGGCCGGCCTTCCCGTCGTTCGGGACGTGCGGGTCGCCGTGCATGGTCCGCCCGACGCCGTGACCGCCGAACTGGGTGTTGATCTTGAGGCCCTCGGCGCGGGCGACCTGCGCGATCGCGGCGGAGATGTCGCCGATGCGGTTGCCGGCGCGCGCGGCCGCGATGCCGGCCTCCAGGGCGCGCTCGGAGGTGTCGATGAGGCGCAGGTCCTCGTCGCGGGGCGTCCCGACCACCACGCTGGTGGCGGAGTCGGCCACCCACCCGTCGACGGCGACGGCGAAGTCGACGCTGAGCAGGTCGCCGTCCTTCAGCGCGTAGTCGTGGGGGAGCCCGTGGAGGACGGCGTCGTTGACGGAGGTGCACAGCACCTTCCCGAACGGCGAGGCGCCGAAGGAGGGGTGGTAGTCGATGTAGCAGGACTCCGCGCCGCGGTCCTTGATCATCCGGTGGGCGAGGGCGTCCAGCTCGAGCAGGTTGACCCCGACGTCGGCCGCCCCGCGCAGGGCCTCGAGCACCTCGGCCACGAAGCGACCCGCGGGACGCATCTCCTCGATCTGGGCGGGCGTGCGGAGCTCGATCATGGCTCCCAGCCTAGGCCGCGGCGCCGGCCGCCCGAGCACCGGTCACTTCGGCTCCGGCTCCTCCAGCTGCCGCCCGAGACTGGCGATGGCGAGGAGCACCAGCGCCGAGCCCACGACGCCCGGGAGGGTGAGCGCCTCGCCGAGGAACGCGACGGCGATGAGGACGGCGGTCACCGGCTCCAGCAGGGTCGCCAGGACGGCGTTGCCGCTGGACGTCGTCCGAAGCCCGGCGAAGAGCAGCACGTAGGCCAGCGCCATGGTCACCACGCCCAGGTAGACGAGCAGTGACCAGGCCACGGGGTCGGACGTGGTCAGCGGCTGGTCCAGCACCAGCGCGGCGACGACACCGAGCGGCACGAGCGCCGCGCAGACCACCGACAGGGTCGCGGTCGCGGTCGGGACGGCGCCGTACGTCTTCGTCAGGGGACCGCCGAACTCGGCCGACAGGGCGTAGGCGGACCCCGACGCCAGCGCGATCAGCACGCCGGCGACGGTCGTCTCGCCGCCGGGGGCGTGACCGCCGCCGACGAGGGTGACGAGCAGCAGGCCGGTCAGCGCGGTCGCGACGGTGAGGAGCTGCGGGACGGACGGCGGCCGCCGGTCGCGGGCGGCGTGGAGCACCAGCAGCAGCACCGGCGGGATGCCCATCGCGACCACCGTGGCCACGCTGACCCCGGTGGCGAGGACGGCGACGAAGAACAGCATCTGGAAGGCCGCCGTGAGCAGACCGACCAGCACCGCCCGCCCACCGGCCTCGGCCAGCAGGCGGCGGCACGTGGTCCAGTGCCGGCCGACGGCGACGACCGCGACCATGACGAGGACGGCGGCCACCGAGCGGTAGGCGCCCATCATCAGCACCGACAGCGACGTCCGGTCGCCGACGATCGCGACCGCGGGGCCGATGGTGCCCCAGACGACCCCCGCGGCGCAGACCAGCAGCAGGCCGCTGGCTGCGCGCGGCGGCGCCGTCACCACCCGCGCTCGCGCCACTCCGCGAGGTGGGGGCGCTCGGCGCCGAGCGTGGAGTCGTCCCCGTGGCCGGGGTAGAACCAGGTGCTGTCCGGCAGCGTGCCGAACACCTTGGCCTCGAGGTCGTCGAGGAGCGAGGCGTTGTCCTCCGCCGACCAGGTCTTCCCGGGGCCGCCCGGGAAGAGGCTGTCGCCGGTGAACAGGTGCGGGTGGCCGCCCGGTGTCGTGTCGTCGTACACGAGCGCGACGGAGCCGGGGGTGTGGCCGACGAGGTGGATCACGCGGAGGGTCACCTCACCGACGGTGACCTCGTCGCCGTCGCGCAGGTGCCGGTCGACGGTCACGCCGGTCTGCTTGGCGGTCTCCTCGGCGTCCGGCTCGCCGACGAGCACCTCCGCCCCGGTGGCCTGGACGACCTCGGCGAGGGCGCGGTGGTGGTCCCAGTGCTGGTGCGTCGTGACGACCCGGGTCAGGCCCGCGTCGCCGACGAGGTCGAGGAGGCGCGTCGCCTCGTCGGCGGCGTCGACGAGCAGCTGGTCGCCCGTGGCGGTGCAGCGCAGCAGGTAGCAGTTGTTCGACATCTGCGGGTCGACGGCGACCTTGGTGATGCGCAGGGCGTCGAGCTCGCGGACGTCGGCGTCACCACCGGGGGAGACGGAGCCGGTGTAGCCGGACGGGTCGGGGGAGGTCACCATCCGGCGATCCTAGGGAGGGGGTGGTCCGAGGCGAGACCGGAGGCGTCACCCCGTCCCGACAGCCACCAGGCGAGGTCGGCGGACGACCCGGTGACGACGGGATCGGCGTCCGTGCCGCCCGCGACCGACCAGCTCCGGTCGAGGTCGCCGGCGTACACGGTGAAGGGCACCACGTCGGACGCTTCGCCGGTCTCGGGGCTCAGCGAGCGGGCGCGGCTGTCGATGAGCCAGGCGCGGAAGTCACCGGGCCAGGAGGTGGCGTCGTAGGCCCCGGTGTCGAGGTCGACGTGGTGCACCTCGACCTCCGCGCGGCGGATCTCGGGGAACTGGGCGAGGACCCGACGCATCCCGCCGGGGTACCACTCGACCTCGACCGGCAGGGTGCTCTCGAGCAGGGACCCGAGGACCTCGGCCAGCGCGGCGGTGCTCGCCAGGAACCGCTCGCGCAGCTCGGTGCACGTCGCCGCGGACAGCTCGTCGATGTCGGACGCCCGGGCCTCGGGGGACTCGTAGAGCGCCACGGGCTCCTGGGTGCGGGCGCCCTCGGCCCCGCGCGCCATGGCCTCGGCGTTGAGCGCGAGGTGCGCGACGACGTGGGCGCGGGTCCAGCCGGGCAGCAGCGACGGCGCCGCCAGCAGCGGTTCGTCGAGGGCGTCGACGCTCCTCACGAGCCGGCGCGTGGAGTCGGTCAGGGGCAGCAGGTCCACGCTCGGCATGGTCGTCATGATGCACCGACCCGCGGGGCCGGAGATCCTCCCCACACCGTTGGGTACCTGCTACGTCGGCGTGGCAAGGTGGTATCACCCGCGGCTCGGACCTCCCCCCGGACGGCGCGGCGCCTTGCGCCGCACGCCGCGCTGACGAACACTTGTTCGATCACGACGACCTGCCCACCCAGGCACCGAAGGACCGCCCGCCACATGGCCGACCAGCTCATCATCCGCGGCGCCCGCGAGCACAACCTCAAGGACGTCTCCGTCGACCTCCCGCGGGACGCGCTGATCGTCTTCACCGGCCTGTCCGGGTCGGGCAAGTCGAGCCTCGCGTTCGACACGATCTTCGCGGAGGGTCAGCGCCGGTACGTCGAGTCGCTGTCGGCGTACGCCCGCCAGTTCCTCGGCCAGATGGACAAGCCCGACGTCGACTTCATCGAGGGCCTGTCGCCCGCGGTGTCGATCGACCAGAAGTCGACCTCGCGCAACCCGCGCTCGACGGTCGGCACCATCACCGAGGTCTACGACTACCTCCGGCTGCTCTACGCCCGCGCCGGGCGCCCGCACTGCCCGACCTGCGGCGCGCCGATCGAGCGGCAGACCCCGCAGCAGATCGTCGACCGCGTGCTCGCGCTCGAGGAGGGCCGCCGGTTCCAGGTGCTCGCGCCGGTCGTGCGCGGCCGCAAGGGCGAGTACGTCGACCTGTTCCGCGAGCTCCAGACGCAGGGGTTCAGCCGTGCCCGGGTCGACGGCGAGACCCACCCGATGGACGACCCGCCCAAGCTGGACAAGCAGAAGAAGCACACGATCGAGGTCGTCGTCGACCGCCTGTCGGTCAAGGAGACCGCCAAGCGGCGCCTCACCGACTCGGTCGAGACCGCCCTGCGCCTCGCGGGCGGCCTGGTGCTGCTGGAGTTCGTCGACCTGCCGGCGAAGGACCCGGGCCGCGAGATGCGGTTCTCCGAGAAGATGTCGTGCCCCAACGACCACGCCATCGACACCGACGAGCTCGAGCCGCGGTCCTTCTCGTTCAACTCACCGTACGGCGCCTGCCCGGCCTGCACCGGCCTCGGCACGCGCCTGGAGATCGACCCCGAGCTGGTCGTGCCCGACCCCGGCGCGTCGCTCGCCGACGGCGCGATCCAGCCGTGGAGCGGCGCCCACGTCGCCGACTACTTCCTGCGTCTGCTCGGGGCGCTCGGCGACGAGCTCGGCTTCGACGTCGACACCCCGTGGGAGGACCTGCCCCGGAGCGCCCACGCCGCGATCCTGGGCGGGCACCCGACGAAGGTCCACGTCCGCCACCGCAACCGCTACGGACGCGAGCGCTCGTACTACTCGGAGTTCGAGGGCGTCGCGAAGTACGTCGAGCGCCGCCACCGGGAGGCCGAGTCCGACACCAGCCGCGAGCGCTTCGAGGGCTTCATGCGGGAGGTCCCGTGCCCGACCTGTCGCGGCAGCCGCCTCAAGCCGGTCTCGCTCGCCGTCACCGTCGGCGGCCGTGACATCGCCTCGGTCTGCGCCCTGCCGATCAGCGAGGCCGCCGGCTTCCTGCGCGAGCTCGAGCTCACCGGTCGTGAGCGCCAGATCGCCGAGCAGGTGCTGAAGGAGATCAACGAGCGCCTGACCTTCCTGCTGGACGTCGGCCTCGACTACCTGACCCTCGACCGGCCCTCGGGCTCGCTGTCGGGCGGGGAGGCGCAGCGGATCCGGCTCGCCACGCAGATCGGCGCCGGCCTGGTCGGCGTCCTCTACGTGCTCGACGAGCCGTCCATCGGTCTCCACCAGCGCGACAACCACCGGCTCATCGAGACGCTGGTCCGCCTGCGCGACCTGGGCAACACGCTCATCGTCGTCGAGCACGACGAGGACACCATCAAGGTCGCCGACCACGTCGTCGACGTCGGGCCGGGCGCCGGCGAGCACGGCGGCCAGGTCGTCCACTCCGGCTCGGTCCAGGGACTGCTGGAGCACCCGGACTCCCTGACCGGCCGCTACCTGTCCGGCCGCGAAGAGATCCCGATCCCCGCCGTACGGCGCCCGCGCACCGTCGGCCGCGAGCTCACCGTGCACGGTGCCCGGCAGAACAACCTGGACGACGTCACCGCCACGTTCCCCCTCGGGCTCTTCGTCGCCGTCACCGGCGTCTCCGGGTCCGGCAAGTCGACGCTGGTCAACGACATCCTCTACACCTCGCTGGCCAAGCAGCTCTACAACGCCCGGACCGTGCCCGGCCGGCACCGCAAGATCACGGGCGTCGAGCACGTCGACAAGGTCGTCCATGTCGACCAGTCGCCCATCGGCCGCACGCCCCGGTCGAACCCGGCGACGTACACCGGGGTCTTCGACCACGTGCGCAAGCTGTTCGCCGCCACCCCGGAGGCCAAGGTCCGCGGCTACCAGCAGGGCCGGTTCTCGTTCAACGTCAAGGGCGGTCGCTGCGAGGCGTGCGCCGGCGACGGCACGATCAAGATCGAGATGAACTTCCTCCCGGACGTCTACGTGCCCTGCGAGGTCTGCCACGGCGCCCGCTACAACCGCGAGACGCTCGAGGTCCACTACAAGGGCAAGACGATCGCCGACGTCCTGCAGATGCCGATCGAGGAGGCCGTCGACTTCTTCGAGGCCGTCCCCGCCATCAACCGGCACCTCAAGACGCTGGTGGAGGTCGGTCTCGGCTACGTCCGCCTCGGGCAGCCGGCGACCACGCTCTCCGGCGGCGAGGCGCAGCGCGTCAAGCTGTCGGCCGAGCTGCAGAAGCGCTCCACGGGCCGGACCGTCTACGTGCTCGACGAGCCCACCACGGGCCTGCACTTCGAGGACATCCGCAAGCTCCTGCTCGTCCTCGGCCGCCTGGTGGACGCCGGCAACACGGTGCTGGTCATCGAGCACAACCTCGACGTCATCAAGACCGCCGACTGGCTGGTCGACATGGGCCCCGAGGGCGGCACCCGCGGCGGCACCGTCGTCGCGGAGGGCACGCCCGAGGAGGTCATGGCCGTCGAGGCGAGCCACACCGGCCGCTTCCTGGCCCCTCTCCTCGAGGGCAAGGAGGCCACCCGCAGCCGGGCGAAGCGTCCGCCGAAGGACGAGCTGCCCGTGCGCAGCCGCACCGCCACCGCGGCCCGCAAGCGGGCGGCGCGCAAGAAGGCGGCGGCGAAGTAGCCGCTTCCTGAAGACTGGCTGAGGAGTCGCCCGGGAGGACGGGTGCGCGGGGGTCCGCTGGCTACGCTCGCCGTCATGAGCGCTGCCCCCGACGCCCTGCCCGAGGCCACCGGCCACCGTTGCCTCTCCCGCCGCTCCGCGATCGGGGGCGTGGCCTGCGCGGGCCTCGCCGTGCCGTTCCTCGCCGCCTGCAGCTCCGACTCGAGCTCGCAGTCCGGCTCCGACGGCGGGCAGACCGCCGACGCCGGCACCCCGCTGGCGCCGACCAGCGACATCCCGGTGGGCGGCGGGGTGATCTACGCCGACCAGGGCGTCGTGGTCACCCAGCCGACCGAGGGCGACTTCAAGGCGTTCGGTGCGGAGTGCACCCACCAGGGCTGCACGGTCACCGAGGTCACCGAGACCATCGACTGCGCCTGCCACGGCAGCTCGTTCTCGCTCGAGGACGGCGCCCCGACCGCGGGGCCCGCCACCGACCCGCTGCCCACGGTGGAGATCACCGTCGAGAACGACGAGATCACGGTTGCCTGACGCTCTCCCCGAGAGCATTGCCGCCCTCCGGGGGGCTGCGTAGGGTCCCGCGCATGCCTTCTCGGGACACTCACAGCACCCTGCCCACTCTCGACCAGCCGACCCACAGGTCCGGCGGTCCCCTCTCCCGCCGGACCGTCCTCGGCGGTCTCGCCGGGTCCGTCGCGGTCGTCGCCGCGGGCCGACCGGCCTGGGCCGTCGACAGCCCCCGCCCCGGCGCCACCCGCGGCCCCTCCCTGGCCACGGTCGACCGTCGCGTCGTCCGCGAGGTCCGGCCGGAGCAGCTGCTGCGGCACCTGCGGGCCCTGTCGGAGGACATCGGGCCCCGCATCGGCGGCACGCGCTCGGAGTACGACGCCGCGCAGTACGTCGCCGCCCAGCTCGACCGGCAGCGCCTCGCCGTACGCCTCGAGCCGTTCGCCGTCGCCGACAAGTTCCTCGCGCAGGTCGACGACCCGCGCGGCCAGCTGCCCGACGACGTCTGCTGGCAGGCGGGCGCCTCGCCGGACGCCGCGCTCGACGTCCGCGTCGCGGGCGACGCCGTCGACGTCGGCCCGGCTGCCTCGCCGACCTGGCCCGACGACGTCACCGGGCGCGTCGTCCTCGCCGACGACCCCCAGAACGCCACGGACCCCGTCGCCCGGGTCGCCGCCCGGGCGGCGTTCGTCGCGGACGCCGAGTCCCGCGGCGCGGTCGCCGTCGTCCTGCTCCCCGCCGACCTCGCCTTCCCGCGGCGGGCCCAGGCGTCCTCCCCGCGCCTCGTGCCCGGCACCGGCTCCGTGCCGCCGCCGACCACCGTCGCCGGCATCCCCGTGCTGGGCGTGGCGCAGGTCCAGAAGCAGCTGCTGCGCGAGGACCTCGCCGTCCGGCCGCTGCGCCTCGAGCTGTCGACGGTCGCCCACCGGGGCCTCACCAGCCACAACGTCATCGGCGAGCGACCCGCCGGGCGTCGCGGCGGCACGTCGCCGCTCGTCTACGTGTCGGCCCACTACGACACCGTGATCGGTGCCCCCGGTGCGAACGACGACGGCTCCGGCACCGCCCTGACCCTCGAGCTCGCCCGGGTGTTGACGAAGCTCGGGAAGCTGGAGGCCGGCGTCCGCTTCGCGCTGTGGGGGTCCGAGGAGCAGGGCCTGATCGGCTCGCGCCACCACGTCGCGCAGCTCGCCCAGCCGGAGCGCGACCGCATCCGCGGCGTCTTCCAGAACGACATGGTCGGCACGAGCTGGTCGCCGGCCACCCGCTACTGGCAGCTGTCGTTCGACGGGCAGGCCAACCCCACGACCCAGAGCGTCACCGCCGCCGCGGAGCGGCTCGGCTACGCCCTGCAGATCTCTCCCGTCACGCAGCGCGGCGCGAGCGACCACCAGTCGTTCCAGGAGGTCGGCATCGCCTCCGCCAACTTCTCCTGGCGCGGCGAGTCGAGCCCGGCGCTGCTGGAGCCGCCGTACCACAGCCCCGAGGACACCATCGCGAAGAACATCAGCATGGACCGCCTCACCGTCAGCACCGAGCTGATCGGCTGCGCGACGTACGACCTGGCCTCGCGCCGCTGACCGACCCCGGCCCCCCGCAGCCCCACCCGGGCCGCCGCCGACCGGACGTCGGCGGCGGTCCGTAGGCTTGGCGGGTGGCATCGGGACGCACGTCGAGGACCTCGCGGGGGCCGCTGGCCTACCGTCCGGAACCCGGCTCGATCCCCACCCAGCCGGGTGTCTACCGGTTCCGCGACGCGAAGGGCCGGGTCGTCTACGTCGGCAAGGCGAAGAGCCTGCGGGCGCGGCTGTCGTCGTACTTCCAGGACATCGCGAACCTCCACCCGCGCACCGCGACGATGGTCACCACCGCCGCCAGCGTCGAGTGGACGGTGGTCGCCACCGAGGTCGAGGCGCTGCAGCTGGAGTACTCCTGGATCAAGGAGTTCGACCCCCGGTTCAACGTCAAGTACCGCGACGACAAGTCGTACCCGTGGCTGGCGGTCACGACGGGGGAGGAGTTCCCCCGCGTCATGGTCGGCCGCGGTGCGAAGCGGAAGGGCACCCGCTACTTCGGGCCGTACAGCCACGCCTGGGCGATCCGCGAGACCGTCGACGTCCTGCTGAGAGTCTTCCCGATGCGCTCCTGCAGCGCCGGGGTGTTCAAGCGCAGCCAGCAGATCGGCCGGCCCTGCCTCCTCGGCTACATCGACAAGTGCGCGGCCCCCTGCGTCGGCAAGGTCACCGCCGAGGAGCACCGGGCGATCGTCGACGACTTCTGCGACTTCATCGGCGGGCGCAGCAAGCCCTTCATGACCCGCATCCGCAAGGAGATGATGGCGGCGTCGGAGGCGCAGGAGTACGAGCGCGCCGCCCGCCTGCGCGACGACCTCGGCGCCATGGAGCGGGCGCTGGAGAAGCAGGCCGTCGTCCTCGGGGACGGCGCCGACGCCGACGTCATCGCGTTCGCGGAGGACCCGCTGGAGGTCGCCGTCCAGATCTTCTACGTCCGCGGCGGCCGCATCCGCGGGCAGCGGGGCTGGGTCGCCGACCGCGTGGAGGAGGGCGGCACGCCCGAGCTGGTCGAGAACTTCCTGCTCCAGATGCACGCCGGGGAGTCCGGCGACGCGATCCCGCGCGAGGTGCTCGTCCCGGCCCTGCCGCCGGAGACCGAGACCCTCGAGCAGCTGCTGAGCGAGCTCCGCGGCGCGCGCGTCGGCATCCGCGTGCCGCAGCGCGGCGACAAGAAGGCGCTGCAGGAGACCGTGGCGCGCAACGCGCTGCAGGCGCTGGGGCTGCACAAGACTAAGCGCGCCAGCGACCTCACCACCCGCAACCGGGCGCTGGAGGAGATCGCCGAGGCGCTCGACCTCGAGGAGGCGCCGCTGCGGATCGAGTGCTTCGACGTCTCGAACCTGCAGGGCACCGAGGTCGTCGCCTCCATGGTCGTCTTCGAGGACGGCCTGTCGCGCAAGAGCGAGTACCGCCGCTTCGTCATCCGTGCCGTCGACGGCCAGAACGACGTCGCCTCGATGCACGAGGTCATCACCCGGCGGTTCAAGCGGCTGCTCGACGAGCAGTCCAACAGCCTCGAGCAGCAGACCGACTCCGGGCCCATGCTGGTCGACCCCGAGACGGGCCGGCCCCGCAAGTTCGCCTACGCCCCCGGCCTGGTCGTCGTGGACGGCGGCCCGCCCCAGGTGGCGGCCGCCCAGCGGGCGCTGACCGAGCTGGGCATCGACGACGTCCCCGTCTGCGGGCTGGCGAAGCGGCTGGAGGAGGTGTGGCTGCCGTCGGAGCAGGACCCGGTGATCCTGCCGCGCTCCTCGGAGGGGCTGTACCTGCTGCAGCGCGTCCGCGACGAGGCGCACCGCTTCGCGATCAACCACCACCGGGGCCGACGCAGCAAGTCGATGGTCGAGAGCGCCCTCGACGACGTCCCCGGCCTGGGGGAGGTGCGGCGCAAGACGCTGCTCAAGCACTTCGGCTCGCTGCGCAAGCTCCGACTCGCGGAGGTCGACGAGATCGCGCAGGTCCCGGGCATCGGTCCCCGCACCGCGGCGGCGATCAAGGAGGCGGTGGCGCCGGATCCGGGCCAGGATGCTCCCGTGAGCGTCAACACCGCGACCGGCGAGATCCTCGAGGACGGCGCATGAGCGCGACCGTCACCGACCCCGGCGAGCTGGTCGTCGTCACCGGCATGACCGGCGCCGGGCGCAGCACGGCGGCGAAGGAGCTGGAGGACCTCGGCTTCTACGTGGTCGACAACATGCCGCCCAGCCTGCTGCGCGACGTCGTCCGTCTGGTCGACGAGAGCGCCGGTCGCAGCCAGCCGGTAGCGGTGGTCGTCGACGTCCGCTCGGGGTCGTTCTTCGAGAGCCTCCAGGCCAACCTCGCGCAGGGTGCGACGGGCCGACGGACGACGTTGCTGTTCCTCGACGCCTCGGACGACGTGCTCGTCCGGCGGCAGGAGGCCGCTCGGCGCCCGCACCCGCTGCAGGGCGGCGGACGTCTCCTCGACGGCCTGCACCGCGAGCGGACGGCCCTCGCGGACGTGCGCAGCAACGCGGACCTAGTCATCGACACCACGACGCTGAACGTCCACCAGCTCACGGACCGCGTGGCCGAGGCGTTCGGCACGCCCGACACGACGCGGCTGAAGATCTCCGTGGTGAGCTTCGGCTTCAAGTACGGCATCCCCGTGGACGCCGACCTGGTCGCCGACATGCGGTTCCTGCCGAACCCCTTCTGGGTGCCCGAGCTGCGGTCGATGAACGGCCGTGACGGCGACGTCGCCGACTACGTCATGGGCCGGCCCGGGGCGTTGGAGTTCCTGGACCAGTACGTCCCCCTCGTCGAGACCGTCGCCGCCGGCTACCTGCGCGAGGGCAAGCGGTTCGCGACCATCGCGATCGGCTGCACCGGCGGCAAGCACCGCAGCGTGGCGATGTCCGAGGAGGTCACGCAGCGGCTGCGTGACCTCGGCTACGACGCCCGCGCCACCCACCGCGACCTGGGCCGGGAGTAGGCGTGGCCGCCGACCGCCCCGGCGAGGGCTCGACGCAGTTCGCCCAGTCGGTGGTCGCCCTCGGGGGCGGCCACGGGCTGTACGCGACGCTGAGCGCGCTCAGCCGGCTCATCGACGACCTCACCCTCGACGAGCTCACGGCCGTCGTGACGGTCGCCGACAACGGCGGCTCGTCGGGTCGCCTGCGGGGCGAGTTCGGCGTCCTCCCGCCGGGCGACCTGCGGATGGCGCTCGCCGCGCTGTGCGGCGACGACGAGTGGGGCCGCACCTGGGCCGACGTCCTCCAGCACCGGTTCGCGGGGGCGGGGGAGATGAACGGCCACGTCGTCGGCAACCTGCTGATCGTGTCGCTGTGGGAGCGCCTCGGCGACCACGTGGAGGCCCTCGACTGGGTGGGCCGCCTCCTCGGTGCGCGCGGCCGGGTGCTCCCGATGGCGACCACCCCGATGGACATCACCGCCCGCGTCCGCGACGTCGGCGCCGCCCCCGACGCCCCGACCCGCACCGTCCGCGGCCAGGTCGAGGTGGCCACGGTGGACGGCGAGATCGTCTCGGTCGCCCTGGACCCGCCCGAGCCCGAGGCCTGCCCCGAGGCCGTGCACGCGATCCTCGCCGCGGACTGGGTCGTCCTGGGCCCCGGCTCGTGGTTCACCTCGGTGATCACCCACCTCATGGTCCCCGGGCTGCGCCAGGCGCTGGAGAAGACCGACGCCCGGCTCGTCGTCGTCCTCAACCTCGAGCCGCAGGCGGGGGAGACGGGTGGCTTCGCCGCCGAGGACCACCTCGCCGCCCTGCTCGAGCACGCCCCCGACCTCGCCATCCACGCCGTCGTCGCCCACGGCGCCGGGGTCGGCGGCCCGGACGACGTCGCCGCCCTCGAGCGCGCCGCCGCCGGCGCCGGCGCCCGCCTCGTCCTCGCCGACGTCGCCGCCCCCGACGGCGGGGCCCGCCACGACCCCGCGCTCCTCGCCGACGTCCTCGGCGAGCTGTTCGCGACCTGAGGCCGCGCCGGCCGGCCCATGTAACGCGGGGTTACGGCTTGTGCACACGGCACCGGCACCCCACCGAGGGACCACAACCCCGCGGTGGATGCGGTGATCACGCGGTCGGACCACCGGTCCCGGCGCGGCTCCCGACCTCTCGTGAGCCCTCCGGCCACCGTCGGACGCGCCGAACGACACGAGGCGCGGCGCTCGGCGTGTCGCGCTTCTCACGTCCGGTCCCTGGCCTGACCAGGCAACGCGCGAGGGTCGTTGACCGTCGTGGCAGGATCACCCGCATGGCGATGACGGCACAGGTCAAGGCGGAGCTGTCGAGCACCCGGATCACGAAGACCTGCTGCCGCAAGGCGGAGGTCGCCTCGCTGCTCCGCTTCGCCGGTGGCCTGCACATCGTCTCGGGCAAGATCGTCGTCGAGGCCGAGCTCGACACGGGTGCCGCGGCCCGCCGCCTGCGCACCGACGTGGCCGAGGTGTTCGGCCACAGCTCCGAGGTGGCGATGGTCCAGGGCAACGGCCTGCGCCGCGGCAGCCGGTACGTCGTCCGCGTGACCAAGGACGGCGAGGCGCTCGCCCGCCAGACCGGCCTGCTCGACCAGCGCGGTCGCCCCGTGCGCGGCCTGCCGCCCCACGTCGTGTCCGGAGGCGGTTGCGACTCCGTCGCCGCGTGGCGCGGCGCGTTCCTCGCGCACGGGTCGCTCACCGAGCCCGGCCGCTCCGCCGCCCTCGAGCTCACCTGCCCCGGACCCGAGGCCGCCCTCGCCCTCGTCGGCGTCGCCCGCCGGCTCGGCATCCCCGCGAAGGCGCGCGAGGTCCGCGGCGTCGACCGCGTCGTCATCCGTGACGGCGACGCCATCGGCGCCCTGCTCACCCGCCTCGGCGCCCACGAGTCGCTGATGGCCTGGGAGGAGCGCCGCATGCGCCGCGAGGTGCGCGCGACCGCGAACCGTCTCGCCAACTTCGACGACGCCAACCTCCGCCGCTCCGCCCGCGCCGCCGTCGCCGCCGGTGCCCGCGTCGAGCGCGCGATGGAGATCCTCGGAGACGACGTCCCCGACCACCTCCGCATGGCCGGCACCCTCCGCCTCGAGCACAAGCAGGCGTCGCTCGAGGAGCTCGGCCAGCTGCACGACCCGGTCCTCACCAAGGACGCCATCGCCGGCCGCATCCGCCGCCTGCTCGCCATGGCCGACAAGCGCGCCGAGGAGCTCGGCGTCCCCGGCACCGAGGCCTCGCTCACGGAGGAGATGCTCGCCGAGGACGCCTGAGCGCGTCCTCCCGCGCGGGGGTTTCACCAGCCGGCTGGTGAAACCCGGACCTGGCCCCCGAAACTTCGTCAGCCAGGTCGGCACATCACCAGCCGGCTGGTGAAACCCCGGCAGGCCCAGCCCACGGAACCACCCGCGCGAACGCCCGCGGCGGGGGTGGGCCGGTTACTCGACGGTACGGCGGACAGCGGTTCCGCGAGGTCGGTGGCGGCCGATAGTGTCGAGGCGTCCGCCACACCCAGCGACTTCAGGAGCACTCGCAGTGACCGTTCGCGTAGGCATCAACGGCTTCGGCCGGATCGGCCGCAACTTCTTCCGGGCCGTCCAGGCGTCGGGCGCCGACATCGAGATCGTGGCCGTCAACGACCTGACGGACAACGCCTCGCTGGCGCACCTGCTGAAGTACGACTCCATCCTCGGCCGTCTCGGCCAGGACGTGACGAGCTCCGACGACGCGATCACCGTCGGCGGCAAGGAGATCAAGGCCTTCGCCGAGCGCGACCCCGCCGCCCTGAAGTGGGGCGACGTCGGGGCCGACGTGATCGTCGAGTCCACCGGTTTCTTCACCGACGCCGAGAAGGCCAAGGCGCACCTGGCCGGTGGCGCCAAGAAGGTCATCATCTCCGCGCCCGCGAAGAACGAGGACGTCACCGTCGTCATGGGCGTCAACGAGGGCGACTACGACCCGGCCAACCACTCCGTCATCTCGAACGCGTCCTGCACCACGAACTGCCTGGCGCCGATGGCGAAGGCCCTGAACGACGGCCTGGGCATCGTGCAGGGGCTCATGACGACGGTGCACGCCTACACCGCCGACCAGAACCTCCAGGACAACATCCACAAGGACCTGCGGCGCGCCCGCGCGGCCGCGCTCAACGTCGTCCCCACCTCGACCGGCGCCGCGAAGGCCATCGGCCTCGTGCTGCCCGAGATGAAGGGCAAGCTCGACGGCTACGCGCTGCGCGTCCCGGTCCCGACCGGCTCGGCGACGGACCTCACCTTCGAGGCCTCCCGCGAGACCTCGGTCGATGAGGTCAACGAGATCGTGAAGGCGGCGGCCGACGGCAGGATCCTCAAGTACTCGACCGACCCGATCGTGTCCTCCGACATCGTCACCGACCCGGCGTCCTGCATCTTCGACGCGCCGCTCACCAAGGTGATCGGCAACCAGGTCAAGGTCGTCGGCTGGTACGACAACGAGTGGGGCTACTCCAACCGCCTCGCGGACCTGATCGTCCACGTCGGCGCCACGCTCTGACGTGGCGGTCATCGACGGCCCGCTCGAGGGTCTCGGCGACGTCGCCGGCAAGCGGGTGCTGGTCCGCTCGGACCTGAACGTCCCGCTGGACGGCACCCGCATCACCGACGACGGCCGGGTTCGCGCCTCGGTCCCGACGATCTCCGCGCTGGCCGACGCCGGCGCGCGGGTCGTCGTCGTGGCCCACCTCGGGCGGCCCAAGGGAGAACCCGACCCGGCGTACTCGCTGCGGCCCGTCGCGGACCGGCTCGGTGAGCTGTTGGGGCGGCGGGTCGCCTTCGCCACCGACACGGTCGGGGAGTCCGCGACCGAGACCGTGGCCGGGCTCGGCGACGGCGAGGTGGCGGTGCTGGAGAACGTCCGCTTCAACGCTGGAGAGACCTCCAAGCAGGACGAGGTCCGCTCGGCGTTCGCCAGCGAGCTCGCCAAGCTCGCCGACGCGTTCGTGTCGGACGGGTTCGGCGTGGTGCACCGCAAGCAGGCCAGCACGTACGACGTCGCCCTGCACCTGCCCAGCGTGATGGGCGCGCTGGTGGCCTCCGAGATCGACGTCCTGCGGCGTCTCACCGAGGACCCGCAGCGCCCGTACGCCGTGGTCCTCGGAGGCTCGAAGGTCTCCGACAAGCTGGGCGTCATCGACAACCTGCTCGGCAAGGCCGACCGGCTGCTGATCGGCGGGGGGATGGTCTTCACCTTCCTCGCCGCCCAGGGGAAGTCGGTGGGTGCCTCGCTGCTGGAGTCCGACCAGGTGGAGCGCTGCGCGGAGTACCTGCGCCGCGCGGACGAGCTCGGCGTGCAGCTGATCCTTCCGACCGACGTCGTCACCGACACCTCCTTCCCGTCGGGCGACCGGGAGCCGCTGCCGAGCACCGTGTCGGTCGACGAGATCGACGACGACGCCATGGGCCTCGACATCGGTCCCGAGTCGGCGGCCGCGTTCGCCGACGCGCTCCGTGACGCGCGGACGGTCTTCTGGAACGGCCCGATGGGCGTGTTCGAGACCGACGCCTTCGCCGACGGCACCCGCGCCGTCGCGCAGGCGCTGGTCGAGTGCACCCGGAACAACGGCCTGACGGTGGTCGGCGGCGGCGACTCCGCGGCGGCGGTGCGCACGCTCGGGTTCGCCGAGACCGACTTCGGCCACATCTCGACCGGTGGCGGGGCGAGCCTCGAGTACCTCGAGGGCAAGGAGCTGCCCGGCGTCGCCGTCCTGGAGAGGAGCACCGCGTGAGCAGGACCCCCCTGATGGCGGGCAACTGGAAGATGAACCTCGACCACGCCGAGGCCGTCCACCTGGTGCAGAAGCTCGCGTGGACGCTGCAGGACAAGCGGCACGACCCGGCGAAGGCGGAGGTCGTGGTCGTCCCGCCGTTCACCGACCTCCGCTCGGTGCAGACGCTCGTCGACGGCGACCGCCTCAAGATCGCGTACGGCGCGCAGGACGTCTCGACCGAGGCCTCCGGCGCCCGCACCGGCGAGATCTCCGCGCACATGCTCGCCCGGCTCGGCTGCTCCTACGTCGTGGTCGGCCACTCCGAGCGTCGCGAGCACCACCACGAGGACGACGCCCTCGTCAACGCCAAGGCGAAGGCGGCGCTCGGGGAGTCGATGACTCCCATCGTGTGCGTCGGCGAGGGCCTCGACGTCCGGCAGGCCGGGGACCAGGTCCCCTACACGCTCGCCCAGGTCGACGGCTCGCTCGCCGGGCTCTCGGCCGAGCAGGTCGCGGGTCTGGTCGTCGCCTACGAGCCCGTCTGGGCCATCGGGACCGGCGAGGTCGCCACCCCGGACGACGCGCAGGAGGTGTGCGGCGCGATCCGCGCCCGCGTGCGCGAGGTGTGGGGCGACGCCGCGGCGGACGGCGTCCGCGTGCTGTACGGCGGGTCGGTCAAGGCGGCCAACGTGGCCGGGATCATGGCCAAGGACGACGTCGACGGGTGCCTCGTCGGCGGCGCCAGCCTGCAGGCCGACGAGTTCGGTGGCATCTGCAGGTTCTACGACATGCCGGTGCTCTGAGCCGTGCCGCGTGACGTAGGGTCCTCGTCGTGACTCTGGTGTTGACGATCCTGCTCATGCTGACCAGCCTGCTGCTGATCGTGATGGTGCTCCTGCACAAGGGGCGTGGCGGCGGGCTCTCCGACATGTTCGGAGGCGGGGTGTCCAGCTCGCTGGGCGGCTCGTCCGTCGCCGAGCGCAACCTCGACAGGTTCACCGTCGGGATCGGCATGATCTGGTTCGCCTGCGTGGTGGCGCTCGGACTGCTGTACGCCTACGGAGCCGCCTGAGCACGAATCACGCGGCGTCGTCCTTGGGGAGGAGACGGCGCCGTACACCGCGGTCGCGTCGACGGGACGCACCGCAACCGGACACACGAACTGGGAGGGACACATGGCCGGAGGAAGCGGAGCCAACGCGATCCGGGGGAGCCGCGTCGGCTCGGGCCCGATGGGCGAGGCGGAGCGCGGCGAGGCCGCGCCGCGTCAGTCCGTGACGTACTACTGCTCGCAGGACCACCGCTCGGTGGTCGCGTTCTCGGTCGAGGCCGAGGTGCCCGACACCTGGGACTGCCCCAAGTGCGGCCTGCCGGCGAGCCTCGACGCGGAGAACCCGCCGGAGGCCCCGCGCATCGCGCCGTACAAGACGCACCTCGCCTACGTGAAGGAGCGTCGCAGCGACGAGGAGGCCGCGAGCATCCTCGACGAGGCCATCGCGACCCTGCGCTCGCGCCGCAAGGCCGGCGAGATCGTCTTCTGAGTCACCGGTCCTGGAGGTGGTCCCTGACCGCCTCCAGGACCTGCTCGCCCTCGGGCGAGTCGAACAGCCCCTGGGCGTGCGCGTCGCCGGGCACGAGAAGCAGGTCGGCGCCGTCCACCGCGCCCGCGATCCGCGGTGCCACGTCGGCCACCACCTCGTCCTCGCTGGCGACGTAGAGGCCGGGGACGTCACCGCGCGGCACGACCACGGCGTTCGGGGACAGCAGGACCAGCCGGTCCGCGCAGTCCGCCTCGGCTGCGCACAGGGCGAGGACGGCGTCCGCGCCCGCGCTCGCGCCGACCAGGGCCACCTCGCGCGCCCCGTCCGTGCGTGCCCGCTCGACCGCCGCGGCGAGCGCCTGGGGCGTGATCTCCTCCGTCGCGACGACGGTGGCGCCGTCCTCGGCGATCACCGTGGCCTGCTCGGCCCAGCTGGCCGCGTCGTACGACGCCCCGTGGGCCAGCACGACGGTGCGGTCGCCGTCGCCCCACACGAACGCGGGCCCGCCGCCGACCTCGACCTCCTCGGCCCCGTCCGGCGTCGACGAGCACGCCGCCAGGAGGGCGGGCAGCAGCGCGACGGCGCCTAGAGCAGCGACGCGGCGTCGGCGTCCAGCCACCACGTGCGGTCCCCGCCCCTCACCCCGCGGGCCGGCGTCTCGTCGACCGTGCCGTCCTCGGCCAGGGCGCGTCGCACGGCGTCCGCCTTGGCTTCGCCGCTGACCAGGAACCAGACCTCCTCGGTGCGCTCGAGCGCGGCGAAGGTGAGCGTGACGCGCTCCGGCGGTGGCTTCGGGGAACCCGTGACGCCGACGGCGAGGTCGTCGGCCCCGAGCTGCGCGAAACCGGGGAACAGCGAGGCGACGTGACCGTCGGGCCCCACTCCCAGCATGACGAGGTCGAACCCGCCACCGCCCTGGCTGCGCACCTCGTCGGCGTAGGCCGCCGCCGCCGCGTCGACGTCGGCGTGGCCGTCGTCGGTGGTCGGCATGCGGTGGACGTTCGCGGCCGGGACGCCCAGGGGCTCGAGGAGGTCGCGCACGGTCGCCCGGTCGTTGCGCTCGTCGGAGTCCGCGGCCACGTACCGCTCGTCGCCCCACCAGAACGTGACCCGCGTCCAGTCCACCGACGACGTGTCGAGCGTCGGCACCAGGGCGTGGATCCGTTCCGCGATGGTCCCGCCGGTGAGGGCGACGGCGGGCTCGCGGCCCTCGGCCTGCCAGGTCGCCAGCCGGTGCACCAGGGCGACCGCCACGCTGTGCGCCAGCGCGTCGGCGTCGGGGTGGGTGCGGACGGTCGGTGCGGAGTCGTCGGCGCTCATCGGCTGCGGTGCTCGCGGTAGTAGGCGATCAGCGCCTGCGTCGAGGCGTCCTGCGCGGCGAGGGCGTCGGCGTCGCCGGCGAGGGCGGGTCCCACCTCGAGGGCGAGCTTCTTGCCGAGCTCGACGCCCCACTGGTCGAAGGAGTCGATGCCCCACACGACGCCCTGCGTGAACGTGATGTGCTCGTAGAGCGCCACCAGCTGCCCCAGCACGGACGGCGTCAGCGCGGGCGCCATGATCGAGGTGGTCGGCCGGTTGCCGGTGAACACGCGAGCCGGGACGACGGCCTCGTCGGTCCCCTCGGCCCGGACCTCGTCGGCCGTCTTGCCGAAGGCCAGCGCGCGGGTCTGGGCGAGGAAGTTGGCCAGGAACAGCTCGTGGACGTCGGTGTCACCGTCCGAACGCGGGTACGACGGCTCCGCGAAGGCCAGGAAGTCGGCCGGGATCAGCCGCGTGCCCTGGTGGATCAGCTGGTAGAACGCGTGCTGGCCGTTGGTGCCGGGCTCGCCCCAGAACACCTCGCCGGTGTCGGTGACGACGGGTGAGCCGTCCCAGCGGACGCCCTTGCCGTTGGACTCCATGGTCAGCTGCTGCAGGTACGCCGGGAACCGGTGGAGCAGCTGCGAGTAGGGGAGGACGGCGTGGGTCTGGGCGCCGAGGAAGTCGGAGTACCAGACGTTGAGCAGCCCCATCAGCATCGGCACGTTCTCCGCGGGCGGGGCGGTGCGGAAGTGCTCGTCCATGGCGTGGAAGCCGGCGAGCAGGTCGGCGAACCGCTCGGGCCCGACGGCGATGACGAGGGAGGTGCCGATCGCGGAGTCGAGGGAGTAGCGACCGCCGACCCAGTCCCAGAAGCCGAACGCGTTGTCGGGGTCGATGCCGAAGTCGGCGACCTTGTCGAGGGCGGTCGAGACGGCGACGAAGTGCTTCGCGACGGCCTCGGCGTCGTCCACGCCCGCCGACGACAGGCCCTCCAGGAGCCACGACCGGCACATCCGGGCGTTGGTCAGCGTCTCGAGCGTCCCGAAGGTCTTGCTGGACACCACGAACATCGTCGTCGCCGGGTCGAGCCCCTGCAGGGTCAGCGCCACGTCGGTGGGGTCGATGTTCGACAGGAAGCGGCACTCGAGGCCCTCCTGCCGGTACGGGGCCAGCGCCTCGTAGGCCATGACGGGGCCCAGGTCGGAGCCGCCGATGCCGATGTTCACGACGGTGCGGATGCGCTCGCCCGTGACACCGGTCCAGGAGCCGTCGCGGACCTTCGTGGCGAACGCGTAGACCCGGTCGAGGACCTCGTGGACGTCGGCGACGACGTCCTGACCGTCCACGACCAGCTGGGCGTCCCGCGGGAGCCGCAGGGCCGTGTGGAGCACGGCGCGGTCCTCGGTGACGTTGATCCGCTCGCCGGCGAGCATCGCGTCGCGGCGGGCCTCGACGCCCACGGCGTCACCCAGGGCGAGCAGCGCGTCGAGGACGTCGCCGTCGAGCAGCGCCTTCGACAGGTCCACGTGGAGGTCGGCCGCCGCGAACGACAGCCGCTCGACGCGGCCGTCGTCCTCGGCGAACCAGGCGCGCAGGTCGGGGGCGAAGCCGTCCGCCAGCGTCCGCAGCCGGTTCCAGGCCTCCGTCGTGGTGGGGTCGACGGGCTGGTCGGGCGCCGCCCCCTGGCTCATGCCGACTTCTCCAGCTGGTCCTTCACCGTCTGGGTCAGCTCGGCCCAGGAGTCGTCGAACTTGTCGACACCCTCGTTCTCGAGGACGACGTACACGTCCGCGAGGTCGAGGCCGACGCCCTCGAGCGCGTCGAAGACCTGCTGGGCCTCCTCGGCGCGGCCGGTGACCTGGTCACCGGTCACCTCGCCGTGGTCGGCGAAGGCGTCCATCGTCTTCTCGGGCATCGTGTTCACGGTGCCGGCGACGACGAGGTCGGTGACGTAGAGGGTGTCGGGGTAGTCGGGGTTCTTGACCCCGGTGGACGCCCACAGCGGACGCTGCACGTGCGCCCCGGCGTCGGCGAGCGCCTGCCAGCGGTCGGAGGAGAAGACCTCCTGGTACGCCGCGTACGCGAGCCGGGCGTTGGCCAGCGCCGCCTTCCCCTTGAGCGCGGCGGCCTCGTCGGTGCCGACCGCGTCGAGGCGCTTGTCGACCTCGGAGTCCACGCGCGAGATGAAGAACGACGCGACGGACTGGATCGAGGACAGGTCCTTGCCCGCCTCCTTCGCCGACTCCAGCCCGGTGAGGTAGGCGTCCATGACCGCGCGGTAGCGGTCGATGGAGAAGATCAACGTGACGTTGACGCTGATGCCCGCGCCGATCGTCTTCGCGATCGCCGGCAGGCCCTCCTCGGTCGCGGGGATCTTGATCATGGCGTTGGGCCGGTCGACGGCCGCCCACAGCGCCTGGGCCTGCGCCTCGGTGGCGTCCGCGTCGCGGGCCATGCCGGGGTCGACCTCGATCGAGACGCGGCCGTCGGCGGGCTCGCCGGAGAACACGGGGGCGAGGACGTCGCAGGCCTCGCGGACGTCGTCGGTGGTGATGGTGAAGATCGCGTCGTCGACGCCGACGCCCTTGCCGGCCAGCTCGCGCAGCTGCTCGTCGTAGGCGTCGCCGGAGCCGAGGGCGGAGGCGAAGATGGACGGGTTGGTCGTGACGCCGACCACCGACTTCTCCTTGACGAGCTGCTCGAGGTTGCCGGTCCGCAGGCGCTCACGGGACAGGTCGTCGAGCCAGATGGAGACGCCGGCGTCGGCCAGGGTCTTGAGACGGTCGGTCATGGGTCCTCCTCGAGGAGCGTTCGAAAGGGTCGGTGGGTCAGGCGCTCGCGGCGCCGACGCTGGCGATGCTGTCGTGCGCGGCCTGGGCCACCGCGGCGGCGGTGATGCCGTACTCGGTGTAGATGCGCTCGTAGTCGGCGCTGGCGCCGAACGTCTCGATCGAGACGACCCGGCCGTGGTCACCCACGACCTCGCGCCAGCCCTGCGCGACGGCGGCCTCGACGGAGACCCGGGCGCGGACGGTCGGCGGGATCACCGAGTCGCGGTACGCCGCGTCCTGGGCGGCGAACCACTCGCGGCACGGCATGGACACCACGCGGGCGCTGACACCGTCGGCCGCGAGCTGCTCGCGGGCGGCCACGGCGAGCTGGACCTCCGAGCCGGTGCCGACGAGGACGACGTCCGGCTCCGAGCCGTCGGCGGTGTCGAGCAGCACGTAGCCGCCGCGTGCGACACCCGCCGCGTCGCCCCAGGCGGTGCCGTCGACCTCGCCGCGCGGGAAGGTCGGCACGTTCTGCCGGGACAGCACGAGGCCGGCCGGACGGTCGGTGTGCAGCATGATCGTGTGCCAGGCGGCGGTGACCTCGTTCGCGTCGGCCGGGCGGACGACGTCCAGGCCCGGGATGGCGCGCAGCGCGGCGAGGTGCTCGATCGGCTGGTGCGTGGGGCCGTCCTCGCCGAGCCCGATGGAGTCGTGGGTCCACACGTAGGTGACCGGCAGGCCCATGAGGGAGGCGAGGCGGACGGCGGGCCGCATGTAGTCGGAGAACACCAGGAAGGTGCCGCCGAACACGCGCGTGCCGCTGTGCAGCGCGATGCCGTTCATGATCGAGCCCATGCCGTGCTCGCGGATGCCGAAGTGCAGCACGCGGCCGCCGTAGGGGTCGCCGGTGAACTTGGCGCTCGAGCGGTCCTTGGGCAGGAACGAGTCGGCGTCCTCGATGGTGGTGTTGTTCGAGCCCGCGAGGTCGGCCGAGCCGCCCCAGAACTCGGGCACGGTCGCCGCGATGGCCTGGATCACCTCGCCGGACGCCTTGCGCGTCGCGACGCCCTTCTCGGATGCCTCGAAGGTGGGCAGGTCGGCGTCCCAGCCGCCGGGCAGCTCGTGCTGGCGCAGCCGCATGAGGGTCGCGAACCCGTCGGGGTTCTCGGCCTTCCACTGCTCCATGCGCTCGTCCCACGCGGCGCCCTCGGCGGCACCGCGCTCACGCAGCGCGCGGGTGTGCTCCAGGACGCCCTGCGGCACCTCGAAGGTGCGGTCCGGGTCGAAGCCGAGGATCTTCTTCGTGGCCGCGACCTCCTCCTCGCCGAGCGCGGAGCCGTGCGAGGAGCCGGTGCCCTGGGCGTTGGGGGCGGGCCAGGCGATGATCGTGCGGAGCTCGATGAAGCTGGGGCGGTCGGTGACCTGCTTGGCCTCCTGGATCGCCTCCCACAGCTTCTCGGTGCTCTCGGCGTACCCGTCGGACTTGTCGGTCCAGTCGACGACCTGGGTGTGCCAGCCGTAGCCCTCGTAGCGCTGCGTGACGCTCTCCGAGAGCGCGATCGAGGTGTCGTCCTCGATGGAGATCTGGTTGGCGTCGTAGATCAGCGTGAGGTTGCCGAGGCGCTGGGTGCCGGCCAGCGACGAGGCCTCGCTGGCGACGCCCTCCTGGATGTCGCCGTCGGAGGCGAGGCAGTAGACGTGGTGGTCGAACAGCGAGTCGCCGTCCGCCGCGGAGGGGTCGAGCAGGCCGCGCAGGTGCCGGCCGGCCATCGCCATGCCGACGGCGTTGCCGATGCCCTGGCCCAGGGGACCGGTGGTCGTCTCGACGCCGGTGGTGTGGCCGTGCTCGGGGTGACCGGGGGTCTTGCTGCCCCAGGTCCGCAGCGACTTGATGTCGTCGAGCTCGAGGCCCCACCCGCCCAGGAAGAGCTGCAGGTAGAGCGTCAGCGACGAGTGGCCGCAGGAGAGGACGAAGCGGTCACGCGCGATCCAGTCCGCGTCGGCGGGGTCGTGGCGCATGACCTTCTGGAACAGCAGGTACGCCGCCGGCGCCAGGCTCATGGCCGTGCCGGGGTGGCCGTTGCCGACCTTCTGCACGGCGTCCATGGCGAGCACGCGGACGGTGTCCACGGCGCGGTCGTCGATCTCGGTCCAGTCCAGCTGGGGGTGGGTGCTCACGTGGTTCCTTCACGATCCGTGCCGGTGTCGGTGAACCCGGTCCGTGGGGAGCGCGACGTTCGGTGGGACGTCGGCTCGGGTCACCTCGAGCCTACTGTCGTCAGCGGGCTAGACTCGACCGGGAGTGCGTGCGATGGACACGTGGTACTGACGACCACGTCCTCGTGCCCGCGAGCACCGGCGCCATGCACCCCATCACCCCGTCGTCCAGTTCTGCGAGGACCTTTCGTGACCCGATCCGGCCCGCCGGCCGCCCACGGCCGCGCAGCCGGTGTCCCACCGCGCCCGGCCGACGCCGGCGTGGTGGACGCGCCGGTCGGACGGGCGTCCGCCCGCGACGTCGTCGCGGCGTACGTCGGGCTCACGAAGCCCCGCGTCATCGAGCTGCTGCTGCTGACGACGGTGCCCGTGATGTTCTTCGCGGCCCGCGGCGTCCCGCCGCTCGGGCTCGTCGTCGCGACCGTGGTCGGCGGCACCCTGTCCGCCGGCTCGGCGTCGGCGCTGAACTGCGTCTACGACCGCGACATCGACGAGCAGATGCGCCGCACCCGGCGCCGGGCGCTCCCGCGTCACATCGTGTCGCCGCGCGCCGCCCTCGTGTTCGGTCTCGCGCTGGGCGTGGTGTCGACCGTCGTCCTGGCGGTCTGGGTGAACTGGCTGTCCGCCGGGCTGTCGGTGGCGGCGAACGCGTTCTACGTCCTCGTCTACACGATGGTGCTGAAGCGCCGTACCGCCCAGAACATCGTCTGGGGCGGCCTCGCGGGCTGCTTCCCGGCGCTCATCGGGTGGACGGCGGTCACGAACGAGCTCGCGTGGGCGCCCGTCATCCTGTTCCTGGTGGTCTTCTTCTGGACGCCGCCGCACACCTGGGCCCTCGCCCTGCGCTACCGCGAGGACTACCGCCAGGTCGACGTGCCGATGCTGCCGGTGATCAAGCCGGCCGCCACCGTCGCGACGCAGATCATCGCCTACAGCGTCGTCATGGTCGCGACCTCGCTGCTGCTGTGGCCGATCGCCGGCACCGGCTGGTTCTACCCGCTCGCCGCGACCGTGCTCGGCGCGGTCTTCCTCGTGGAGGCGGTCGCCCTGCGCCGCCGGGCCCGCGGCACCGAGGACCTCTCGGAGATCCGCCCCATGCGGCTGTTCCACAGCTCGAACCTCTACCTGTCGCTGCTGTTCGTCGCCGTCGCGATCGACCCCCTGGTCCAGCGCTCCTTCGGCTGACGCCGCGTCGACGGCTTCTCCCGCTGGTCGGGAGAACGTCCCGACCCGCGCGATCGTGCGGGTGGGGTGCAACCGATCGGCGGTCTGGCGCGTCTCAGGTGGTGACGGCGGTGGACCCGTCCACGGGGGTGCGGGTCCGCCGTCGTACCAGCGGGCGCGCGGAGAGGACGACGGCGGTCAGCGAGGCCGAGATGAGCGCGGCGCCGAGCATGTGGATCGCGACGAGCACGACCGGCAGGTCGGTGAAGTACTGCACGAAGCCGACGACGCCCTGCGCGAGCTCCAGCCCCAGCAGCAGGCCGGTCGCGGCGGCCACGCGGGCGGCCCCGGCGCGGCGCGCCAGGACGAGCAGGACGACGGTCGCGGCGACGAGCGCGTAGACGGACCAGGCGTGCACGTGGGACATCCACTGCGGGTCGAGCCCGGTCCGGCGGGCGTCGAGGTCGCCGGCGTGCGGCCCGGAGCCGGTGACGACGGTGCCGAGGTAGAGCGAGAGCCAGCCGAGGGCGAAGACCACGAGGGTGGCGCGTCGCACCGGCAGCGGCGCGGCGCCGCGCTCGGGCCCCCGGAGCTCGTCGAGCAGCAGCACGCAGACCGCGATGATCGCCATCGACACCAGGAAGTGCAGGGCGACGATCCAGGGGTTCAGCTGGGTCAGGACGGTCACGCCGCCGAGCACGGCCTGCGCGGGGATGCCCAGGAACACGACGAGGGCCAGCCGGCTCGCGCGTCGCCGGCCGCTGCGCCAGGCGGCGAGCAGCGTGAGCACCGCCACCAGGGCGACGGCGAAGGTCAGCAGACGGTTGCCGAACTCGATGGCCCCGTGGAGGCCCAGCTCGCCGTGGCTGACGTAGGACTCCTCGCTGCACCGGGGCCACGTCGGGCACCCGAGGCCGGACGCGGTCAGTCGCACCGCGCCGCCGGTCACGACGATCAGCACGTTGGCCACGAGGTCGGCCACGGCCAGCGGCCACAGCCACGGCACGAGACGGTCGAGGGGGCGCAGCAGGGTGCTCACGCGCCCATTCTCCCTGTCACTCCCAGCGGAAGAACCTCGACGCCAGGCTGGCGCCGAGGGCGGCCCAGACGGCGAGGACGACGAGGGGCAGGACGGCGAGGGTCCCGTCGAGGAGGGCGGCGCGCAGCGCGTCGCCGAGCGCCGCCGACGGGAGCAGCGCGAGCACCTCCGACGCCGCGCCGTACGACGAGCGCGGCAGGACGACGGCCCCGCCGGCCAGGAGCAGCAGGTAGACGAGGTTCGCGACCGCGAGGGTGGCCTCGGCGCGGAGCGTGCCGGCGAGGGTGAGCCCGAGGCCGGCGAACGCCGCGGTGCCGAGCAGGGCGCAGGGCACCGCGAGCAGCAGCCCGAGCGGGTCCGGCGACCAGCCCAGGGCCAGGGCCACCGCGCCGACCACGACGACCTGCACCGCCTGGACGACGAGGAGGCCGCCGACCTTGCCGAGCAGCAGCCCGGAGCGGGGGAGCGGGGAGGCGCCGAGCCGCTTCAGGAGCCCGTAGCGGCGCTCGAACCCGGTGGCGATGGCCAGCGAGGTGAACGCGGTCGACATCACGGCCAGCGCCAGCACGCCCGGCGTGAGCGCGTCGACCGGGTCGGCGCCGTCCAGGTCGATCCCGAGGCGGCCCGCGGCGACGACGCCGCCGACGAGGGCGATCACCGGGATGACGACGGCGATGAGCAGCTGCTCGCCGTTGCGCAGCAGCAGGCGGGTCTCCATCGAGGCCTGGGCGCGCACCATCGCGGCGTACGGCGCGGCGCCGGGTCGCGGCGCGAAGGTGCCGTCGGCGCCGGTGCGGGCGGTGTCCTGCTGGGTCATGCCGCGTGGCCCCCCTCGCCGGGGGCGAGCGTGCGCCCGGTCTCGGCGAGGAAGACGTCCTCGAGGGTCATGCGACCCATGGTCAGCGACTCCGGCACGACGCCGAAGTCCTCGCACCAGGCGGAGACGACCGACAGGGTGCTGGCGTCGGCGGGCCCGGTGACGACGAGGCTGTACTCGTCCACGGGCAGCACCTCGGTGGCCGCGCCGAGCGCGGCGGCCAGCGACTGCGGCGCCCCGGCCGGGAACGGCTCGGTGACGACGAGGCGGATCGTGGCGTCGCCGCGGCCGCGGGTCAGCGCCAGCGGGGAGCCCGAGGCCACGACACGGCCGTGGTCGACGAGGTGGACGAGGTCCGCGAGCCGCTCGGCCTCCTCCATGTAGTGGGTGGTGAGCACCGTGGTCACGCCGTCGTGCTGCAGCTCGCGCAGCAGGTCCCAGGTGGTGCGGCGCACGGCGGGGTCCATGCCCGCCGTGGGCTCGTCGACGAACAGCAGCTCGGGGCGCCCGACGACCGCCATCGCGAGCCCCAGGCGCTGCTGCTGCCCCCCGGAGAGCCGCCGGTACGGCGTGCGGCCGCACTCGGCGAGGCCCAGGCGCTCGACCAGCAGGTCGAGGGGGAGCGGGTGCGCGTGCAGCGCCGCGACGTGCCGCAGCATCTCGACGGCGCGGACGCCCGACCAGGCACCGCCGCCCTGGAGCATCACGCCGACGCGGGGCAGCAGCGCCCGCCGGTCGCGGACCGGGTCCAGACCCAGCACGCGGACGGTGCCGCCCTGTGGACGCCGGTAGCCCTCGCAGGTCTCGAGGGTCGTCGTCTTGCCGGCGCCGTTGGGGCCGAGCACGGCGGTGATCGAGCCCCGGGCGACCTCGAGCGACAGCCCGTCGACGGCGGTGGTGGCGCCGTACCGCATCACGAGGTCGGAGACCTGGACGGCGGGCGGGGCGGGCACCGGGCAAGTCTAGGGAGGATGCTGCGAGCCGCCCCGGAGCCCCGACACCGGCTCCGGCACCGGCCCCGGCGCCGGCCCCGGCACCGGCTCAGGACCAGCCGCGCACGATCGCTCCGAGCGCCAGGGCGAAGCCGGAGCAGACGAGCACCAGGTACGGCCCCCACAGCCGCCGCAGCCACGGGTGGAGCACCCGGGCGAGCCACCACACGACCAGGGCGACGGCGGCCATGCGGAACCCGCGGCCGACCGTCGTCCAGGCGGCCAGGGCGCCCAGGTCGACGCCGGTGGTGCCGGCGAGGTGGGCGTAGACCTTGACGGGGATGCCGGACAGGGCCTGGGCCACCACGCCGGTGGGCCCGCCGGCGAGGTCGGCGGCGGCCGCGTCGACCATCCGGTCGGTGGTCCACGGCAGGGGGACGCCGACGCCGTGCGCCGCGGCCCACGCGTGGGTGACGACGCCGACCACCGAGCCGGCGACCACGCCGAGCGCCCAGCGGGGCACCTGCGCCGGCACGGCGGCGGCCAGCAGCACGAGCGCCATCTCGGCCATGACCGGCCAGCTCCACGCCTCCGCGAGGCCCCACCCGACGGCGACCACCAGGCCCGCGCGGGAGGCGGCCAGTCGGGCGGTGGCGCGCCACAGCCGCGACGTCCGAGGGCGGGCGGGGCCCTCGTCGAGCATCCCGACGACCGCGTCGCGCAGCGCCTCGGTGTCGGTCGTCGCCGGGTCGAGGGGCTCGCCCACGCGGACCTCGAGCGGCCCCGGGGTGAGCCGCCCGTTCTTGGGGAGCAGCTCGCGGGTGCCCAGCACGGCGACGGGGACGACGGGCACCCCGCAGTCCCGGGCCAGCCGGAGCGCGCCCGAGCGGAACTCGCCGACGGTGCCGTCCTCCGTGCGGGTGCCCTCGGGGTAGACCACGACGGTGTGGCCGCGCTCCAGGGCGGGCCGCACGGCGTCCAGCATGGCCTCGTACGCGCCGTCGCAGCCTCGACGCACGGGCAGAATCCCGGCCAGCCCGGTAGCGACCAGGCGCCGCCAGCCGACGTCGAACCAGTAGTCGGCCGCCGCGGCGAAGACCGGCCGCGACCCGGCCGGGAGGGCCGCGAGGAGCGCCGCGGTGTCGCCGTGCGAGGAGTGGTTCGCGACGACGATGCGCCCGCCGGTCGTGCCGGGGCCCTCGAGGTGCTCGCCGCCCGTGGTCCGCAGGCCGCCGGTGAGGGCGGTGACGACGCGCCACAGGGTCCGTCGGGCGAGGGAGGCGATCCTGCTCACGCGCCTGCTCACGCGCGTGCTCATGCGAGGCCCCCCGTCAGGACGGCCGCGAGCGGCAGGACGAGCAGGAGCGAGTCGACGCGGTCCAGCAGGCCGCCGAAGCCGGGCAGCCAGCCGCCGGCGTCCTTGACCCCGGCCTGCCGCTTGACCATCGACTCCACGAGGTCGCCGAGGACGCCGCCCAGGCCGACGGCCAGCACCAGGCCGAGCGACAGCTCGCCGAGCAGGGTGAGCACGAGGGCGGTGCCGACGACCGCGCCGAGGAGACCACCGACGGTCTTGTTCGGCGACAGCGGCGACAGCGGACGGCGGGCCCAGCCGAGGCGCCGGAGGCCGGTGCCGCCGCACCAGGCCGCGACGTCGGCGGCCGCGGCGGCGAACGCCACGAGGTAGGCGTCCTCCCAGAGCAGGACCAGGTGGGCCAGCGACCAGCAGATCCACACGGAGCCGAAGGCGGTCATCGCGGAGCGGCGGACGCCGTCGGCGAGGTCGCCGCCGAGCACCGAGGGCACGGCGGAGAGCAGCACGACCAGCGGGGCGAGCCCCAGCAGGTCGGGCGCCAGCCACGCGGCCACGGGGTAGCCGACGGCGAGGACGAGCAGGACCGTGCGGTCGACGTCGGTCAGCCGAGCCAGCCGCGCGTACTCCCGGACCGCCACGACGGCCAGGACGGCGGCGAGCACGGCGGTCGTGCCCCGGCCGGCCCAGATCGGCAGGCCGACGACCGGCACGATCAGCGCCCACGTCGTCCACCGCTGCGTCAGGGCGGGACGCCGCGACGCGGCCACGGCGAGCCCGGCCAGGGCCAGGACGCCGAGGGTGACCCAGAACAGGAAGACGGCGCGGCCGGTGACGTCGAGGGAGAGCGGGCCGAGGTCGACGTCCAGGCTCAGCGAGGAGGTGTCGAAGCCGGCCCACCGGCGCCACGGCGAGAAGGTCGCCTCGAGCCAGCCGGTCATCGGGCCGCTCCCGCCAGCTCGCGGTGGGCCGCCACCAGCCGCAGGACGGCGGTGACGACGGAACCCACCGCCACGACGGCGCTGACGCCGACGATCCACGCGGGGACGGCGGCGGCGAGGACGACCAGCGCGCACCGCTCGGTCTTGCCGACGGGGCCGCCGTTGCGGCGGCTCGCGCCGGCGCCGGCCGCGGCGAGCGAGGCGAAGGTGGGCAGGGTCGCCGCGAGGGCCGCGACCGTGACGGCGAGGACGCCGACGCCGTCCCAGCCGCCGGTGCGCGCCGCCAGGACGGCGAGCCCGGCGAGGACGACGAGGTCGGAGACCCGGTCGCCGACCTCGTTCAGGACGAATCCCCACGGGCGCGAGACGCCGCGGGCCCGGGCGACGGCGCCGTCCAGGTTGGCGCCGCCGAGACGCACGGCCAGCGCGGCCAGGGCGGGCAGCCACCAGCCGGCGGCGACGAACCCGGCTGCGCCGACGGCGCCCGCCACCCCCGCGCCCGTGAACAGGTCGGGGGAGAGGTCGCGCCGCACGGCGGCGTCGACGAACCGGCCCAGCCGGCGCGTGTACCAGGGCTTGAGGGCGTACAACCCACTCAGGACGCTGCTCGTGCTGGTGCTCATGACTCGAGGCTGTCCGCGCGGCGCCCCGGGCACCTGCGCCGTCGTACCCGACCTCCTGGGCACGGGTACTCAGGTACTTAGGTGAACCTCACTTGAAGGTCCCCGGCAATAAGGTCACACTCGTGTTGTGGAATTGATCGAGGCAACCGACGCGCCCACCCGGGCCCGTGTCGCCCGGTCCGTCCTCGAGAACGGCCCGTCGACCGCGGCCCAGCTCGCGGAGCGGCTCGGGCTCACGCCCGCCGCCGTCCGCCGCCACCTCGACCAGCTGGTCGCCGACGGCTCCGTGGAGAGCCGTCAGCAGCGCCAGCGGGGCGCCCGTGGGCGGGGCCGCCCGGCGCGCGTGTTCGCCCTCACCGAGTCCGGTCGCGACCACTTCGACCAGCAGTACGACGACCTCGCGGCCGACGCGCTGCGGTTCCTGGCCGAGACCGCCGGCGACGACGCCGTCATGGAATTCGCCCGGCGCCGGGTGGCGTTCATCGAGCATGACCACTCGAGGCTCATGGCCGACGACCCCGACCGCGACCCGGCCGAGGCGCTGGCGACGGTCCTGACGCGCGGCGGGTACGCCGCGGGGGTGCGGGAGAGCCCCATCGGCCAGCAGCTGTGCCAGCAGCACTGCCCCGTCTCCCACGTCGCCCACGAGTTCCCGCAGCTGTGCGAGGCCGAGACCCACGCGATCAGCGCCGTGCTCGGCCGCCACGTCCAGCGCCTCGCGACGATCGCCCACGGCGACGGCGTGTGCACGACCCACGTCCCCGACGTCCCGCACGACAAGCACGAGACGACCGGCTCCACCAGCACGACCGACCCCGCGAAGGATGGTGCGTCCTCATGACGACCGAGACCCAGCCCACGATCGAGCAGCTGAACCCCGGCCTGGAGGGCATCGGACGGTACGAGTTCGGCTGGAGCGACTCCGACGCCGCGGGCTCCGTGGCCAAGCGCGGCCTCTCCGAGGAGGTCGTCGCCGACATCTCGAGCAAGAAGAGCGAGCCCCAGTGGATGCTCGACCTCCGCATGAAGGGTCTGAAGCTCTTCCACCGCAAGCCCATGCCGACGTGGGGCTCCGACCTCGACGGCATCGACTTCGACAACATCAAGTACTTCGTGCGGTCCTCCGAGAAGCAGGCCGCCACGTGGGACGACCTGCCCGAGGACATCAAGAACACCTACGACAAGCTCGGCATCCCCGAGGCCGAGAAGCAGCGTCTCGTCTCCGGCGTCGCCGCGCAGTACGAGTCGGAGGTCGTCTACCACTCGATCCGCGAGGACCTCGAGGAGAAGGGCGTCATCTTCGTCGACACCGACACCGCCCTGCGTGAGCACGAGGACCTGTTCAAGGAGTACTTCGGCACCGTCATCCCGGTCGGCGACAACAAGTTCGCCGCGCTGAACACCTCGGTGTGGTCGGGCGGCTCCTTCATCTACGTCCCGCCGGGCGTGCACGTCGACATCCCGCTGCAGGCCTACTTCCGGATCAACACCGAGAACATGGGCCAGTTCGAGCGGACGCTGATCATCGTCGACGAGGACGCCTACGTGCACTACGTCGAGGGCTGCACCGCCCCGATCTACTCGTCGGACTCGCTGCACTCCGCGGTCGTCGAGATCATCGTGAAGAAGGGCGGCCGCTGCCGCTACACGACCATCCAGAACTGGTCGAACAACGTCTACAACCTCGTCACCAAGCGCGCGACCTGCGAGGCCGGCGCGACGATGGAGTGGGTCGACGGCAACATCGGCTCCAAGGTGACGATGAAGTACCCGGCCGTCTACCTCATGGGCGAGCACGCCAAGGGCGAGACCCTGTCCATCGCCTTCGCCGGCGAGGGCCAGCACCAGGACGCCGGCGCCAAGATGGTTCACGCGGCGCCGCACACCTCGAGCTCGATCCTGAGCAAGTCGGTGGCGCGCGGCGGCGGGCGCACGTCGTACCGCGGCCTCGTGCAGGTCAACGAGGGCGCGCACGGCTCGAAGTCCAACGTGCTCTGCGACGCGCTGCTGGTCGACCAGATCAGCCGCTCCGACACCTACCCGTACGTCGACGTCCGTGAGGACGACGTCTCGATGGGTCACGAGGCGAGCGTGTCGAAGGTCTCCGACGACCAGCTCTTCTACCTGATGTCGCGCGGCATGGAGGAGGACGAGGCCATGGCGATGATCGTCCGCGGCTTCGTGGAGCCGATCGCCAAGGAGCTCCCCATGGAGTACGCCCTCGAGCTCAACCGCCTGATCGAGCTGCAGATGGAGGGCGCGGTCGGCTGACCGGCCCCGTCCCCACCCGTCCCACGACCCACGAAGAGGTACACCGCACGTGACTGTGACCGACCAGACCGCCGGGGCGGCGAGCACCGCCCTCGAGTCGGTGGAGAGCGCGCTCGAGATGGCGCGGGTGGACAGCCACCTGCACCCCGAGGGCTCGTTCGACGTCGACGCCCACCCGGTCCCGACCGGCCGTGAGGAGATCTGGCGCTTCACCCCGCTCAAGCGCCTCCGGGGCCTGCACGCCGACGCGGCCCTCGCCGCCGACGCCGTGCGGACGTCCTGGACCGCGCCCGACGGCGTGCGGGTCGAGACCGTGTCCGGCGAGGCCGCGCGAGAGCTCCGCGGCGTGAGCGGGCTGGTCCCGAACACGCTGGTCTCGGCGCGGATCCTCGCCGAGACCGAGGGGACCCTGCTGGTCGACGTCCCGGCGGAGGCGGAGCTCACCGAGCCCGTCCTCGTCGAGGTCGCCGGCGAGGGCGTGGACCCGACCGGTGGCGCCCACGTGGTGCTGCGCTTCGGCCACCACAGCAGCGCCGTGGTGGTCCTGAACCACACCGGCTCCGCGTCGCTGGCCGAGGTCGTCGAGGTCGTCGTCGGTGACGGCGCGCAGGTGTCCGTCGTGTCGCTGCAGGACTGGGCCGACGACGCCGTGCACCTCTCGCACCAGCAGGCCAGCGTGGGGCGCGACGCGTCGTACAAGCACGTGGCGGTCACCTTCGGCGGCGACGTCGTCCGGATGGACGCCAACGTCACGTACGCCGGTCCCGGGGGCGAGGCCGAGCTGCTCGGGCTCTACTTCGCCGACGAGGGCCAGCACCTCGAGCACCGCCTCTTCGCGGACCACAACGCGCCGCGGACGAAGAGCAACGTCGTCTACAAGGGCGCGCTCCAGGGCGAGAAGGCCCGCACCGTGTGGGTCGGCAACGTGCTGATCCGCAAGGAGGCGGAGGGGATCGAGACGTACGAGGAGAACCGCAACCTCGTGCTGACCGACGGCTGCCAGGCCGACTCCGTGCCCAACCTGGAGATCGAGACGGGGGAGATCGAGGGGGCGGGCCACGCCTCGACGATCGGTCGCTTCGACGACCTCCAGCTGTTCTACCTCCGCTCGCGCGGCATCTCGGAGTCCGAGGCCCGCCGCCTGGTGATCTTCGGGTTCTTCAACGACCTGATCCGCAAGGTGGGCGTCCCGGAGCTCGAGGAGCAGCTGCTCAGCACCGTCGAGCAGGAGCTGCGCCGCAACGTCCTCAAGGGCTACGAGCCCGTCAGCACCGGTCCGGTCGCATGAGCGGGACCGACGACGCGGCGTTCGAGCGCGTCTGCAGCCTGGAGGACGTCCCCACCGGCGAGGCGCTCGGCGTCAAGGCCGGCGACCTCGAGATCGCCCTGGGTCGCGACGGCGACGAGGTCTTCGCCATCCAGGACCTCTGCTCGCACGCCGAGGTCGCCCTCAGCGAGGGGGAGGTCGCCGTCACCGGCGGCACCTGCCAGATCGAGTGCTGGCTGCACGGGTCGATGTTCGACCTGCGCACCGGCAACCCCACCGGCCCGCCCGCGACCGACCCGGTCGCCCTGTTCCCCGTCGAGGTGCGCGCCGACGGCGTGTACGTCGACCCCACCCGGACGCTCAACGGCGTCACCCCCGGCTGAGTCCGACCCCGGACCGCCACCGAACGAGGAGATTGCATTGAGCACGCTGGAGATCACCGACCTGCACGTCTCGGTCGCGACCGAGGACGGCCCGAAGGAGATCCTCAAGGGCGTCACCCTGACCATCGAGTCGGGCCAGGTCCACGCGATCATGGGCCCGAACGGCTCGGGCAAGTCGACGCTGGCCTACTCCATCGCCGGTCACCCGAAGTACGACGTCACGAGCGGCTCGGTGACCCTGGACGGCGAGTCGGTCCTCGACATGAGCGTCGACGAGCGCGCCCGCGCCGGCCTGTTCCTCGCGATGCAGTACCCGGTCGAGGTGCCCGGCGTCTCGGTCGCGAACTTCCTGCGGACCGCGAAGACCGCGATCGACGGCGAGGCCCCGAAGCTGCGCACCTGGGTGAAGGACGTGAACGCCACCCTCGAGCGCGTCGACCTCGACCCGACGTTCTCCCAGCGCTCGGTCAACGAGGGCTTCTCCGGAGGTGAGAAGAAGCGCCACGAGATCGCGCAGCTCGAGCTGCTCGACCCGAAGGTCGCGATCCTCGACGAGACCGACTCGGGGCTCGACATCGACGCCCTGCGCATCGTCTCGGAGGGCGTGAACCGCTTCTCCGACAAGGGTGACCGCGGTGTCCTGCTCATCACGCACTACACGCGCATCCTGCGCTACATCAAGCCCGACGTCGTCCACGTCTTCGTGAACGGCCGCATCGCCGAGCAGGGCGGCCCGGAGCTCGCCGACCAGCTCGAGGCCGAGGGCTACGACAAGTACACGAAGGCCGCGACGGCCTGAGCGCCGCCGGCCCCACGGCGCCCGGCCCGACCGACCCGACCGACCCAGAGAGGTGACCACGATGGACGGACTGCTTCCCCAGCTGGACGTCGTCCGCAAGGACTTCCCGATCCTCGAGCGCACGCTCGCGGGCAACCGTCCGCTGGTCTACCTCGACAGCGCCAACACCTCGCAGAAGCCCCAGTGCGTGATCGACGCGATGGTCGACCACCTCGAGCACCACAACGCCAACGTGGCCCGCGCGATGCACCAGCTCGGCGCGGAGTCCTCCGAGGCCTTCGAGGCGGCCCGCGACACGGTCGCGGAGTTCCTCGGCGCCCCGTCCCGTGACGAGGTCGTGTTCACCAAGAACGCCTCCGAGGCCCTCAACCTCCTCGCCAACACCATGGCGTGGGCGGGCGAGCACCAGGTGGGCGAGGGCGACGAGGTCGTCGTCACCGAGATGGAGCACCACTCGAACATCGTCCCGTGGCAGCTGCTGACGCAGCGCACGGGCGCGACGCTGCGGTGGTTCGGCCTGACCGACGACGGCCGGCTCGACACCTCCGACATCGACGCGCTCATCACGGAGCGCACCAAGGTCGTCTCGCTGACCTGGGTGTCGAACATGCTGGGCACGGTCAACCCGATCGCCGACATCGCCCGCCGCGCCCACGAGGTCGGCGCCGTCGTCGTCGTGGACGCCGCGCAGGCCGCGCCGCAGATGCCGATCGACCTGGCCGCCATGCCGGTCGAGGAGCGGCCCGACGCGCTGGTCCTCACCGGCCACAAGACCGTCGGCCCCACCGGCATCGGCGTGCTGTGGGGGAGCCGCGCGCTGCTGGAGGCGCTCCCGCCCTTCCTGGGCGGCGGCGAGATGATCGAGACCGTCCGCATGGAGGGATCGACGTACGCCGGCCTGCCGCACAAGTTCGAGGCCGGGACGCCGCCCATCGTCGAGGCCGTCGGGCTCGGCGCCGCGCTGCGCTACCTCTCGGACCTCGGCATGGACGCCGTCGCCGCCCACGAGCGCGCGATCACGGCGTACGCCCTCGAGGGCCTGTCCACCGTCCCGGGCGTCCGCGTCATGGGCCCCGGCGTCGGCGAGGAGCGCGGGGGCGCCATCTCGTTCGAGCTGGCCGGCGTGCACCCGCACGACGTGGCGCAGGTGCTCGACAGCCGCGGCGTCGCCGTGCGTGCGGGCCACCACTGCGCCCGTCCGGCGCACGCCCGCTTCGGGGTGCAGTCGACCACCCGCATGTCGTCGTACCTGTACACCACGCCCGCCGAGATCGACGCCTTCGTCGAGGCGCTGGAGGCGGCCCGCACGTACTTCGGGGTGAGCGCATGACCGCCGGTGGCACGGGTCAGGACCTGGACGCGCTGTACCAGGAGATCATCCTCGACCACTACAAGAACCCGCTCCACGCGGGCCTGCGCGAGCCCTACGAGGCCGAGGTCCACCACGTGAACCCGACCTGCGGCGACGAGGTGACCCTCCGGGTGCACGTCGCGCCCGGCGAGGACGGCGACGTCGTCTCCGACGTGTCGTACGACGCCGTCGGGTGCTCGATCTCGCAGGCCTCCACCTCGGTGATGAGCGACCTGCTCATCGGCAAGCCCGTCGCCGAGGCCCTCGCCGTCCACGAGGAGTTCCTGGCCCTGATGCAGGGCAAGGGCGCCGTGGAGCCCGACGAGGACGTCCTGGAGGACGGCGTCGCCTTCGCGGGCGTCGCGAAGTTCCCCGCCCGGATCAAGTGCGCGCTGCTGGGCTGGATGGCCTGGAAGGACGCCGTCAGCACGGCCGGCACGAGCAGCACCCAGACCAACGGAGGTACCGCATGACCGAGCCGCAGACCCAGCCCACCGGCGCCGTGGACCACGGCGACGACCTGCCCGAGGTCCGCGTGGACGGCGGCGCCGCCGCGACGTCGACCGTGACCGTGGACGACGTCACCGAGGCGATGAAGGACGTCGTCGACCCCGAGCTCGGGATCAACGTCGTCGACCTCGGCCTCGTCTACGGCGTCCACGTCGACGAGGACTCGAACGCCGTCATCGACATGACGCTGACCTCCGCGGCGTGCCCGCTGACCGACGTCATCCAGGACCAGACCTCCGCCGCCCTCGAGGGCCTCGTCAACGAGGCGGCGATCAACTGGGTCTGGATGCCGCCGTGGGGCCCCGACAAGATCACCGAGGACGGTCGTGAGCAGCTCCGAGCCCTCGGCTTCAACGTCTGACGAGGCCGTCGAGGCCTTCTGGGTCGAGGCCCGCCGCCGGGCCAAGCTGGAGTCGCTGCCCGGGTACTTCGGCCCCTCGGTGCTGGCCTCGGTCCGCCCGCCGGCCTGGGCCTTCGGCGACGACCGCGTCACCGCGGACGAGCTGCTGGGCCTCGTGCTCGACGGTGAGAAGACCGCGACGGCCAGCGCCGCCGACGACTACGCCGGCGACGACAACCCGCTGCCCGAGGTGGGCGCGCTGTCGATCGTCCTCGACGGCTCCGGCCGCCCCCGGGCGCTGATCGGGACCACCGACGTGCGGGTCGTGGCCTTCGACGACGTCGACGCCGACCACGCGGCCGCGGAGGGCGAGGGCGACGGGTCCCTGGAGCAGTGGCGCACCGAGCACGAGCGCTTCTTCACCGACCACGACCCGCTCGGGCGGGGGTTCCGGCGTGACATGCCGGTGGTCCTCGAGCGCTTCCGGCTCCTCCACCCGAAGCCTCCCGGGCCCCCGCGCCGCTGAGACGGGCGTCCGGGCCCGGTCACCGCGCCACCGCTACGGTCGGACGGATGCCGACTCCCCGCCGCCGCGCCCTGGCCTCCGCCCTCGCCCTGGCCTGCGCGGCGGTCCCGCTGGCGGCCTGCACGGCGCCGGCCTCGACGGGCCCGTCGGCCGCCGAGGACCCCGGGGCGGCCATGCCCCCGGGGCCGGCGCAGACCGACGACCGTCGCCCGAACATCGTGATGGTGCTGGCCGACGACCTCGGCTGGGGTGACGTCTCGACCAAGCGGATGAACGACGGCAACGCCAACGACTTCCTGCGGACGCCGCGCATCGACCGGCTCGCCGCGGAGGGGACCACCCTCGTCAACGCGTACGGCGAGCCCGCCTGCGCGCCCAGCCGGATGAGCCTGCTCACCGGTGACTACAACCAGCGCGTCGACAACAACGTGTACGGCGGGGTCGACCTCGACACCCTGTCCGGGCCGGCGAGCAAGCGGCGGCCGCCCGCGCTGCGCGGCATCCCGCACGGCGACGAGGAGGGCCGCACCGAGCTGCGTCCGGAGACCATCACGGTCCCCGAGATGCTCTCGGCCGCCGGCTACGCCAACGCTCACGTCGGGAAGTTCCACGTCACCCGCAGGGCGTCCGACATCACCGAGCACCACGGCTTCGACCTGAACTACGGCGGCCGCCAGTCCGGCGGGGTGTCCGACTACCACGCGGAGCCCACCGCCGACGGCCCGCAGTTCGACGAGAAGGTCGGGCCCGAGCTCGACGAGTTCGCCGGCGACTACACCGCGGCGTACGTCGAGCGGAACGTCGCGCCGTACTCGAGGGGGGTGCCGCGCCGCGACCTCGACGCCCTGGTGGGCACGCCCAAGCACGTCACCGACGCCGTCGGTGACGCCGCCCTCACCTCCATCGACCGCGGCGCCGCCACCGGCGGCCCGTTCCTCGCCTCCGTCAACCACTACGCCGTCCACACGCCGGTCGCCCCCGAGCAGGGCCGTGACGACCTGCTGGCGAAGTACCGGCGCCTGAAGCGGTCCTACGACGGCGACGGCCCCGCCGTGCCGGCGTACGCCGCCCTGGCCGAGGGCATGGACCAGACCGTCGGCCGGATCGTCGACCACCTCCAGCAGACCGAGGACCCCCGCGACCCCGGCCACCCCCTGGCCGACAACACCGTCGTCGTCGTGCTCTCCGACAACGGCGGGCGCCGGACGTACAACGCGCAGCGACCGGAGCCCGTCGGCGCCTCGAACGGCCCGCTGCGCGGTGAGAAGTTCCAGCTCTGGGACGGCGGGGTGCGGGTGCCGTTCGTCGCGTGGAGCGGCTCGGAGCGCCTCGTGCGCCGCGGCGTCGTGGACCGCTCGATCGCCCACGTGACCGACCTGTCCGCCACCTTCGTCGACTACGCGCGCGTCCCCGGGGCCGACCGCAAGCCCATCGACGGGTTCTCGCTGCGCGAGGTCTTCTCCGACGGGGTGCACCAGGGCCACCCGCTGCTGTTCCACTTCCCCGGCTACTCGCTCGGCAAGGGACGCGACCAACGGCCCGTCACCGCCCTGCGCACCGGCCGCTGGAAGGTGCGGTACTCCTACGAGTCCCGACGGCTCCAGGTCTTCGACCTGGCCGACGACCTCCGGGAGCGCGACGACCTGGCGCCGCGGCGCCCCGCCCTGGCGCGACGCCTCGGCGAGCGGATGGTGGACGAGCTGCGTCGCCTCGACACCCCGCTCGCGACGGTCCGCCGGGGCAGCGGCCCCCAACGGGTGCGCGTCGTCCCCGGCACCATCACCTACGCGGACGGGACGATCACCCGCCACGAGCGCGCCACCACGCTGCGGGTCCGCGGCGGCGAGGAGATGCCGTTCGTCCTGCCGCCCGCGGGGAGGTAGGCCCCCGTGCGGGTCGGGCCCCTCGAGCTCACTGCGGTGACGCCCGACGACGTCGACGAGCTGTGGCCGCTGCTCTCCGACGAGCGGCTGTGGGCGCACGAGCCCGACTCCGTGCACCCCGACCCCTCCGTCACCCGCGCCTACCTCGAGCGGGCCGCCGCCCGCTGGGACGCCGGGCTGAGCTACTGGACCGTCCGGCTCGCCGCCACCGGTGAGGCGGTCGGCTCCGGCGGCGCCCAGCACCACACCCGCGGCGGCGCCGACCACTGGAACCTGAACTACCGCATCGCCGTCGACCACCAGGGCCGCGGGTACGCCGGCCTGCTCGTCGCCGCCGCGCTGGCCGCGGCCCACGAGGCCGCCCCGGAGCGCCCCTGCGTCGCGTGGATCGACGCCCACAACCCGGCCTCGATCGCGGTGGCCCGGCGCGCCGGCCTGCGTGACCTCGGGCTCCGGGACAACCCGGCGGACCGGCCCCGGCTGGCCTGGGCCGACCGGGAGCTCGACGACGCGGTCTACCCGCTCGTGGAGCCCCGGTGAGCGGCACCCGCGCCGTCCTGGTCCCCCGCGAGCGCTGGGCGCGGTGGGTCGAGAACTTCACGGCCTCCCACGGGCCCACCGGGTGGACCGTCGTCGACGGGGCGCTGCACGGGGACGCCGAGGACGGCTCCACGGTCGTCGTGCGGCTGCCCTTCGACGCGTCGTACGACGGCGGGCCGGACGGCCTCGCGGACGCCGCCGGCGCCGCCGTCCCCGACGACTGGGGCGTGCTGCTGGTCCGCCGCGGCGGCTACGCGGTGGCCCGGCTGGCGGTCGAGGAGCTGCGGGCGACCAAGGTCGGCTCGCGCCACGTGCAGGGGCGCACCGCCGCCGGCGGGCAGTCGCAGCAGCGCTTCGCCCGGCGCCGCGCGGGCCAGGCGCGGGTCGCGTTCGAGGCGGCCGCCGACCAGGCCGCCCGGCTGCTCGACGGCCTCGGCACGGTCGTGCTCGGCGGTGACCGCGAGGGGGTGTCGACGGTCCTGGCGGACCCCCGCCTGCGGTCGTTGGCGCCCACGACGGCATGGTTGGACGTCCCCGAGCCCCGGCGGGACGTCCTCCTGGCCGCCGTGGCCGACGCCCGGGCCCTGCGCCTCGCGGTGACGAACGCCGGGTAGCCGGAGGCGCGTCCAGCCGTCCCACGACCGGGGAGACCCCATCCACCCGACCCGCACCGCCCGCCTGACCGCCCTCGGCTGCCTGCTCCCGCTGGCCGCCTGCTCCGTCGGCGTCGACGAACCGGGTCGCGCGGCCCCGCAGCAGCCGAACGTGGTGGTGGTCCTCGCCGACGACCTCGGGTGGGGCGACCTGTCGACGGGCCGGACGAACGGGGGCCACCCGCACCGGCTGCACCGCACACCGGCGATCGACGACCGGGCGCGCGAGGGCGTCGTGTTCGACAACGCCTACGCGGCCCAGACCTGCGCGCCGAGCCGTGCCGCACTGCTGACCGGCATGTCCGCGCCGCGGCCGGACAACGGCATCTTCGCGGTCACCGACCTCGACCGCGTCGGCGCCGCCGAGCCGATGCTCGAGGGCGCTGCGCAGGGGAGGGGCGACGGGGCGACGGTGATCCCGCAGCGGGCCACGACCGTCGCCGAGGCGGTGCAGGAGGTCGGCTACGCCACCGGGTACGCCGGCAAGTTCCAGATCACCGGCGGCGCCTCGAACATCGTCGACCACCACGGCTTCGACGAGAACCTGGGCGGCGGCAACACCGGCGCCGCGGACTCCTACCACGCCGAGCGCCACCCCGAGGGCCACCGCGGCCGTCGGTTCGACGACAAGGTGTGGCCCACGCTCGACCGGTTCGCCGAGGACTACACCGAGGAGTACGTGCGGACGCGCATCGCGCCGTACTCGCACGACGTGCCGCCCGGCGAGGTCGACAAGCTCGTCGGGACCCCCAAGCACCTCACCGACGCGCTCACCGACTCCGCGACCGACTTCATCGACCGGCACGCCGACCGGCCCTTCCTGTTCTGGATGTCCCACGTCGCCGTCCACGACCCGATCGACACGAGGCAGCCGCGCCGCGACCTGCTCGCGAAGTACCGCGCGATGCGCCGCGACGCCCGCGACGACGACCAGGCCACGGCGTACGCCGGCCTCGTGGAGGGCCTCGACCAGTCGGTGGCCCGCACCGTCGACCACCTGATGAAGACCGAGGACCCCCGCAACCCCGGTCGCCCGCTCGCCGAGAACACCATCGTCGTCGTCACCTCCGACAACGGCGGCCGCACCGACCTCGGCGCCTCGAACGGGCCGCTGCGCGGGCAGAAGGGGCTGCTGCTGGAGGGCGGGATCCGGGTGCCGTGGATCGTGTGGAGCGCCAACCCGGACCTCGTCGAGCGCGGCAGGCTCAACCACTCCGTCATCGACGGCACCGACCTGTACGCCACCGTGGCCGACTACGCCGGCGCCAGGCCGCGGCCGGAGGCCCCGCTGGACGGCCGCAGCCTGCGCGGCGCGCTGCAGGCGGGGGAGACCCTCGACGGACCCCGGTTCGGGCACGTGCCCGGCTACCTGGTCTCCGGCGTCCGCGACCAGCGGCCCGGCTCCTGGGTCCGGCACGGGCGCTGGAAGCTCGCCCACGACTACGAGACGCAGACGTTCACGCTCCACGACGTCGAGGCGGACCCCGGGGAGCGCCGCGACCTCGCCGGACGCCGGCCCGAGGAGGTCCAGCGGCTGGGGACGACGCTGCTGGAGTGGCTCGACGAGACCGACGCCCCCCTCGCCACCGTGCGGCGCACGACGGGCCCGGTGCGCCTCACCGTGCACGGGCGGACCTACGCCGACGGCGAGGTCACCGTCCACCCGCGGCCCGAGCGCCTCGTCGTGCGGCCGGGCGAGGAGATGCCGTTCGTGCTGCCCGCGGCGTCCTGACCCGCGACGACCGGCCCATGCCCTAGGTTCGGCCCATGCCCAGCACCCCGTCGGTGTCCGTGCCCACCGAGGCCGGCGCGATGCCGGCCCACCTCTGGCTCCCGGCGTCCGGCACCGGACCGGGGATCCTGCTGCTCCAGGAGATCTTCGGCATCAGCCGGTACGTCGAGCAGCGGGCGCAGGACCTGGCGGACCTGGGGTACGTCGTGCTCGCCCCGGAGATCTTCTGGCGCCTCGGCGTCGACCGCGTCCCCGAGGGTCCGGCGGCGCTGGACGACGCCATGGCGGTGGCCGGCCGGTGCGACTGGGACGCCGCGGTCGCCGACGCGGTCGCCGCCCTCGGCGTGCTGCGTGAACGGCCCGAGACCGACGGCCGCGCCGCGGTGGTGGGATTCTGCTTCGGCGGCGGTCTCGGCTTCGCGGTCGCCGCGCACGCCGACGTCGACGCCCTCGTCGCCTACTACGGCTCCGCGCTGCCCGGCCTGCTCGACCTGGCGCCCCGGGTCACCGCCCCGTCGCTGCACCACTTCGGCACCGCCGACTCCTTCATCCCCCTCGAGCAGGTCGCGCAGGTCGAGGCCGCCGTCGTGCGCGACGGCGTCGAGCTCGTGACGTACGCGGGAGCCGACCACGCCTTCGACAACCCCGACCTGCCGTTCCACGACCCCGACGCGTCGGTGAAGGCGTGGGCCCGGACCACGGACTTCCTCGCCGACCGGCTGCCGGTGCCGGCCCGCTGAGCCGGCGGACGGGGAGCGACGCCGTGTGGCAGCCGGACCCGGCCTGGGAGCCCCTGGGGTCGGGGAGCTCCCCGACCTGCCTGGGTGCCTGGCTCGCGCACGACGAGGGGCCCGTCGTCGTGACCCGGCTGGTGGCACCGGTCCCCGGCGACCCGTCGGAGTACGACGACCCCGGCCACGCGGCGTACTGGCGACGGCCGGCCGAGGTGGCCCGTGCCGGGCTGGTGACCGCCACCCCGGGCCTCGCCGGGCCCGAGGCCCTGGCGGTCGACGAGGACGAGGCGGGCATCACCCTGCGGCACCGCCAGGTGCCGCCCGAGGCCCCGACCGGCCTCTTCGCCGCGCGGGGGATGGGCCGCTTCGCCGCCGCGGACCTCGGCACCCACCGCTGGCTGGCCCGGGACCCGCTGCCCGACCGGCTGCGTCTGGTCGAGCGGAACGGCGGCTGGCCGACCCTGGGGCGCACCACCGCCGCCGACGTCGCCGACCACCTGTGGTCGCGCCGCCGGCTGCTGCTGGACCGGGTGGCCGCCCTGCCGCAGGTGGCGCAGCACGGCGACCCGGTGCCCGCCAACCTGGTCGGCCGGGACGGCGAGGTCGTGCTGGCCGTCGACTGGTCCACCCTGGGCCGCGGCCCGGTCGGGGCGGACCTCGGCTACTGGTCGCTGTCCACGCGCGAGGAGCTCGAGCCGCTCGTCGAGGCCTACCTCGGTGGGCTGCCCGAGGGTCTCGCCACCCGCGAGCAGGTCCTCCTCGGCGCGCGGACCGTCGCCGTCCTCACGGTGCTGAGCCGCGCGGAGTGGGCGCTGTCCCGGGTGGCGAAGGGGGAGGGGGCCCTGGCCGGGAAGCTGCGCCACCCCGCCGTGGCGCCGCACCTGCGGGCGCTCGCCCGGCAGGCGCCGCACGTGGAGGCGCTGCTCTAGGACCGCGCCGACGACGGGGCGCAGGTCACACCCGGACGCCGCCCGTCGATGCGGGCGGGCGCCGCGGCTCGCCGTACGATCGACCACGTCATGATCACCGCCCAGAAGCTCGAGATCCGGGTCGGTGCACGGCTCCTGATGGAGGACGTGAGCTTCCGTGTCACCGCCGGTGACAAGGTCGGGCTGGTCGGCCGCAACGGTGCGGGCAAGACCACGCTGACGAAGGTGCTCGCGGGTGACGCCCTCCCGGCGTCCGGCTCGGTGTCGAACACCGGCGAGATCGGCTACCTGCCCCAGGACCCGCGCACCGGCGACCTCGAGGTGCTCGCCCGCGACCGGATCCTGTCCGCGCGAGGGCTCGACGCCGCCGTCGCGAAGATGCGCCGCGCCGAGCAGGAGATGACCAGCGACGACCCCACCACCCGCGAGCGCGCCATGCGCCGCTACTCGCGGGCCGAGGACGAGCTGCACGCCGGCGGCGGGTACGCCGCGGAGTCCGAGGCGGCGACGATCGCGGCGAGCCTCGGCCTCGAGGACCGCATCCTCGGCCAGCCCCTGCGCACCCTGTCGGGCGGCCAGCGCCGCCGCGTCGAGCTGGCGCGGATCCTCTTCAGCTCCGCCGAGGTCCTGATCCTCGACGAGCCCACCAACCACCTGGACGCCGACTCGATCGTCTGGCTGCGCGAGTTCCTGAAGTCGTACGCCGGCGGCTTCATCGTGATCAGCCACGACAACGCGCTGCTCGAGGACACCGTCAACAAGGTCCTCCACCTGGACGCGAACCGCGGGCGCATGGACGTCTACAACATGGGCTGGCGCCGCTACCAGCAGCAGCGGGAGACCGACGAGAAGCGCCGCCGGCGCGAGCGGGCCAACGCGGAGTCGAAGGCCAAGACGCTCACCGACCAGGCCAACAAGATGCGCGCCAAGGCCACGAAGGCCCAGGCCGCGCAGTCCATGCTCAAGCGCGCCGAGAAGATGATGGCCGGGGTCGAGGAGGAGCGTCGCGCCGACAAGGTCGCGAAGATCAACTTCCCGAAGCCCGCCGCGTGCGGCCGCACCCCGCTGACCGCCGCCGAGCTGTCCAAGTCGTACGGCTCGCTGGAGGTCTTCACCGACGTCGACCTGGCGATCGACCGTGGCAGCCGCGTCGTCATCCTCGGCCTCAACGGGGCGGGCAAGACCACGATGCTCCGGATCCTCGCGGGCGTGGACCGTGCCGACACCGGCAAGGTCGAGCCCGGCCACGGGCTCAAGCTCGGCTACTACGCGCAGGAGCACGAGACCCTCGACACCTCGCTGACGGTGCTCGAGAACATGCGCCACGCGGCGCCGCAGCTCACCGACACCGAGGCCCGGACCGTGCTGGGCTCCTTCCTGTTCTCCGGGGACGACGCCACGAAGCCGGCCGGGGTGCTGTCCGGCGGCGAGAAGACCCGCCTGGCGCTGGCCATCCTGGTGGTCTCGTCCGCGAACGTGCTCCTCCTCGACGAGCCGACCAACAACCTCGACCCCGCCTCCCGCGAGGAGGTGCTGGCCGCGATCCGCTCCTACGAGGGCGCGATCATCCTGGTCAGCCACGACGAGGGCGCCGTCCAGGCGCTGGAGCCGGACCGGGTCCTGCTGCTCCCCGACGGCGTCGAGGACCACTGGAACGACGACTACGCCGACCTGGTCGCCCTGGCCTGAGGCGCGAGCACGCTCGTCGCGGTCGTGGTCGACCGGCCGCGCAGCGTGACGTCCTCGTGGTGGACCCAATGGGCCGCCTCGTCGCCGCCCGCCGTCTCGACACTGGTGCGGGTGACGAGGATGCAGCCCTCGACGTCCTTGGCGAGCTCGGTGAGCCGGGCGGCGGTGTTCACGGCGTCGCCGATGACGGTGTACTCGAACCGCTTGGCGTCGCCCACGTTGCCGGCGACCGCCTCGCCGGTCGACACCCCGATGCCCGCCCGGATCTCGGGGACCTCCTCGAGCAGCCGCTCCGCCATGCGCCGGGCCGCCGCGAGGGCCGCCCCGGCGTGGTCCTCGTGCTCCACCGGCGCGCCGAAGACGGCCAGGACGGCGTCGCCCATGAACTTGTTGACCAGGCCCCTGGCCCGGTCGATCTCGTCGACGACGACGGCGAAGAAGCGGTTCAGTACCTCCACGACCTCGGTGGGCTCGTTGTCGACGGCGAAGCCGGTGGAGCCGACGATGTCGATGAAGAGCACCGAGACGGTCCGGATTTCCCCGCCCAGCTCGACCTCCCGACGGACGGCGGCGTCGGCGACCTCCTGGCCGACGTGGCGGCCGAACAGGTCGCGGATGCGCTCGCGCTCCTTCATCCCGGTCACCATCTCGTTGAACCCGGCCTGGAGCCGGCCGAGCTCGGTGCCGTCGTAGACGACGACCTCGACGTCGAGGTCGCCCCGCTCGACGAGCGCGAGGGCGTCGCGCACCGCGAGGATCGGCGCGACCACGGCGCGGGCGTTCAGCAGCGTGATGAGGGCGCCGAAGGTCAGCACCACGCCCGCGATGACCAGGATGATCACCCGCAGCCGCTCCAGGCTGATGTCGTCGCGGGTGAAGGACAGGATCGCGACGGTGAACAGCCCCGCGGTGGGGACGCCGGTGCCCAGCGACCAGAACAGCATCATGCGGCGGCGCACGCCGGAACCGCGGTCGAGCGGCGGACCGTGGCCCATCAGCGCCCGCGCGGCGATGGGGCGCAGGGCGAACTCGCTGAACAGGTAGGCGATGGAGCAGACCACGACGCCCGAGATGCCGTTGGTGAGGGCGACCGCGATCCACAGGTCCGGCTGGAGGATGACGGTCAGCGTGGTGAAGAGGAGCGCGGCGGTGGCCCACAGGCCGCCCTGGATGGCCGTCAGGCGCAGCGGCACCCGCAGGGCGCGGCGGCGGTCCCGCTCGTCCGGCTCGCGGCCCTCGCTGGCCCAGCGCAGCGCACGGAGCGCCCACGCGGTGCCCCACACGGCGCCGACGACCACCGCGACCCCGACGTATACCGGGATGGCGATCGCGGCGGCGAGGAGCAGGTCGGAGTTCGGGGGAGGGCCCGGGACGACGAGCATCGACAGCCCGACGACGACGAGCGCGCCGATGACGTTGGTGGACACCAGCAGGACGGTGAGCATCACCTGGACCCGCAGGCGCAGGACCCGGCGGCCCTGGTCGGGTGAGCCGAGCAGGAAGGAGCCGAACGCGTTCCCGCGTCCGCGCCGTCCCACCACGTCCCTCACGCGCGCTGACTCTACGCAGTACAAGTGTTCACTCGACGGCAGGTTGACCTCGAGCGCGCTTGAGGGTGCAACCTGACGGGGAACAGGGGTCGGGGACCCGGTGTTGGACCGGGGCTGGGCGCACGGCGCGCCGGTACGGACGAGGAGGTGGGCGATGTCGGGGATGACCGGAGCGGGCATGGCCTGGCGCCACCTCCGCACGGACCGCTCGGCGGTCAGCCAGGGGCTCAAGCGGGACACGTTGCGGCGGGTCCTGCGCTTCGCCGTGCCGCACAAGCGGCTGATCAGCATGTTCCTCGCACTGACCGTCGTGGACGCCGGCCTGCTGGTCGTCACGCCGCTGCTCGTGAAGTACATCATCGACGACGGCATCCTCGGCGGCGACGGGACGCTGGTGACGCTGCTGGCCCTCGGGATGGTCGGCACCGCGCTCCTGAGCGCCCTGCTGAGCGTCGGCATGGGCTGGTTGTCGTCGCGGATCGGCGAGGGCCTCATCTTCGACCTGCGCACCAGGGTCTTCGGCCACGTGCAGCGCCAGTCGCTGGCGTTCTTCACCCGGACGCAGACCGGTGCCCTCGTCTCCCGGCTCAACAACGACGTGATCGGGGCGCAGCGGGCCTTCACCTCGACGCTGTCCGGGACCGTCTCCAACATCATCGCGGTGGTGGTCGTCGGCATCACCATGGTCGCGCTGAGCTGGCAGGTCACACTGCTGTGCCTCGCCACCTTCCCGCTGCTGTTCTTCGTCTCCCGCTGGGTCGGCACGCGTCTCGCCGGCCTGACCCGCCAGCAGATGGAGGCCAACGCCCAGCTCGGCAACGTGATGACCGAGCGGTTCAACGTCGGCGGCGCGATGCTGCTGAAGCTGTTCGGGCGCCGCGAGGAGGAGGACGAGGCGTTCGCCGGCAAGGCGGCCCAGGTCCGTGACCTCGGCGTCCGCATCACGCTGCTGACGCGCATCTTCGGCGCCGCGATGATGACGGTGCCCGCCCTCGCGACGGCCCTGGTCTACGGCGTCGGCGGCCACCTCGCCCTCAACGAGGCGGTGACCATCGGCACCCTCGGCGCACTCGCCACGCTGCTGCTGCGCCTGCTCGGGCCGCTGCAGGGCCTCGCCAACGTCCGGATCGACGTCATGACCGCGCTGGTCAGCTTCGAGCGCGTCTTCGAGGTCCTCGACCTGCCCTCGATGGTGACGGAGAAGCAGGACGCCGTCGCGCTGCCGCCCGGCGCCTCCGGCGTCGAGCTCGACCACGTCGCGTTCACCTACCCCCGCGCCTCGGAGGTCTCCCTTGCATCGCTGGAGGGCGTCGCCCGGACGGAGGAGGCCGAGCACGGTCCCGTCCTGCACGACGTCTCGCTGCGCGTCGAGCCCGGCCAGATGGTCGCGCTCGTCGGACCCTCCGGTGCCGGCAAGTCGACGATCACCCACCTCCTCGCGCGCCTGTACGACGTCCAGTCCGGCGCCGTGCGGGTCGGCGGGCACGACGTCCGCGACGTGACGCTCCAGTCGCTCGAGGACACCGTGGGGTACGTGACCCAGGACGCCCACATGTTCCACGAGACGATCCTCGACAACATGCGGTACGCCCGCCCCGACGCGACCGAGGAGGACGTCTGGCACGCCCTCGAGGCCGCCCAGGTCGCCGAGCTCGTCGGCTCGCTGCCCGAGGGCCTCGACACGGTGGTGGGTGACCGGGGCTACCGCCTGTCCGGCGGAGAGCGCCAGCGTCTCGCCATCGCCCGGCTGCTGCTGAAGGCCCCGCCGATCGTCGTCCTCGACGAGGCGACCGCCCACCTCGACGGCGAGTCCGAGCGCGCCGTCCAGCGCGCCCTCGACGCCGCCCTGGAGGGCCGGACCTCCCTCGTCATCGCCCACCGCCTCTCGACGGTGCGCCACGCGGACCTGATCGTCGTCCTCGAACACGGCCGCGTCGTCCAGTCGGGCACCCACGCCGAGCTCCTCGAGCGCGGCGGCCTCTACGCCCAGCTCCACGCCACGCAGTTCGTCGACGACACGGCCCCCGCCGGCGCCTGAGTGACCGTCCGGTGTCGCTCGGCGACACCGATCGGTCATCCTGTCGGGCATGGACCTGGGTCTGCGGGACAAGGTGTTCGTGGTGACCGGCGGTGCGCGGGGTCTCGGCCGCGCCACCGCCGACGTGCTGGTGGGGGAGGGAGCGCGCGTCGTCCTCTCCGGGCGCAGCGAGACCACCCTCCGGGCGGCGAGCGACGCGCTCGGGGACGCCTGCGCCACCGTCGTCGCCGACAACGCCGATCCGGGGACCCCGCGGCGTCTGGTCGACGCCGCCCGCGAGCTGTTCGGCGGCCTGGACGGCGCCCTGGTCAGCGTGGGCGGGCCCCCGCCCGGCTCGGTGCTCGGCACCTCGGACGAGGACTGGTCCCGCTCCTTCGAGTCGGTCTTCCTCGGCGGCGTCCGGGTCGCCCGGACGATCGCCACGGAGCTCGAGGACGGCGGCGCCCTTGCGCTGGTGCTGTCGTCGAGCGTGCGGGCGCCGCTGCCGGGCATGGCGATCAGCAACGGGCTCCGTCCGGGCCTCGCGATGGTCGCGAAGCAGCTCGCGGACGAGGTCGCGCCGCGTGGGGTCCGCGTGAACAGCCTTCTGCCGGGCCGCGTCGGCACCGAGCGGGTCGCCGAGCTGGACGAGTCGACCGGCGACGCCGAGGCCGCCCGCGAGCGCGCGCTGGCCACCATCCCGCTCGGCCGGTACGGCGACCCGGCCGAGTTCGGCCGCGTCGCCGCGTTCCTGCTCTCGCCGGCGGCGTCGTTCGTCACCGGCGTCTCGCTGCCGGTGGACGGCGGGATGCTGCGGTCGCTCTAGTCCGGAAGGCGATCCGGGGCGCGGTCGAGGACGGCGATGATCATCCAGCTCCGCGCGTGCAGGGTGAGCCGATCACCGCCGCGGGAGCTGGTGACGTGCCGCACCCGATCGAGCCGGTCGGTCAGCGCGACGTCGACGCACAGGCTGACCGGCCCCGGGATGCGGGACGTGATCCGCAGGCGCTCGCCGTCCTGACGGTAGGAGCCCTCGACCACGTTGCAGTACGTCCGCCCGTCGACGACGCCCTCGCCGGGCCACGGACCCGGGGTGAACCGGACGGCGGGCCGCGCCGCCCGCTCGGACAGGAGACCGCGACCGTCGCTGCCGACCAGCGCCTCGACGGACCACCTCCCCTCGAGGGGCGGCCCCTCGGCGGGCGTCGGGGGGACGCGGTGGAGACGGGCCACGGGCTCGCCGGACCCGTCCACGAGCACGACCCCCCGCCCCATGTCGTCCACGCCCGCGACGTCGTCGAGGCGGGTGAGCAGCGGGACCGAGTGCCGGCAGGCCATCGCCTCGGAGGCGAGGGGGCCGAACGAGAGCGCGGCGCCGTCCTGCTCGTACCCGCGGCCACTTCACGTAGCAGCGGACGAGGGTCGACTGTGCGAGGTCCTCAGCGGCGTGCCGGTCGAGGCCGAGCAGCACCCCCGCCTGCACGAGGCGTCGCCACTGGCCGTCCACGAACGCCGCGTACGCCGCTCGCTGTCGTTCCTCCACACCCTCAGGACGAGGGTCGGGTGCCGATCGGTTCCCTGGCGCCCTCGCCGTCGCGGTCCGCGTCGTCGGCCTCAGGAGCCTTCGCCGGCCTCGACCCCTTGACGCCACGCCGACCGGGGCGCGGGCCGCGCCACTCGTCGTACGCGAGGTACACCAGGCCGAAGATCGCGAGCAGGCCGAAGAACCACCACTGCAGGCCGTAGAAGAAGTGCGGGCCCTCGCTGAGCTCGGGCAGCCCGTTGGGGTCCGGCGCCGCGGCCGGCGCCGGGTCCTCGGACTCCAGGTCGACGAACCCGCCGTACACCTCACGGTCGAGGGCGGGTCCGATCTCCTCGCTGGAGATGGCGCGGGTGGACTGGTCGGTGACCGTGGTGGAGTCCGTGGCGTCGGTGCGGGCCCAGCCGACGACGGTGACCTCGCCGGTCGGCGGGGCCGGCACCTCCGTGGGGGTGGCGCCGCTGTTGCCGGTGGGCACCCAGCCCCGGTCCACCAGCAGGGACGGACCGGCGGCGGTCTCGAGCGGGACGACGACGTCCGCGCCGGGCATGCCGTCACGGGTCCGGTAGCGGACGATCACGGTGTCCTCGGGCACGTAGGTGCCGGTGGCCTCGACGCGACGCCACTGGTCGGAGGCGGCGACGTCGCCGCCGACGGGCATGACCTCGTCGGGCGCCGCGGGCGGGGCCACCTCGTTGCGCTCGATCACCGCGTTGCGGTCGCGGCGCTCGTCGAGGCGGTGGAACTGCCACTCGCCCAGCAGGTAGGCCAGCCACGCGAGGAGCACGACCACCACGAAGAACAGCACCCACCGCCGCGAGAGGAGGAAGCGGAAGGAACCCACGTCCACAGGCTATCCGGGCACCCGAGGAGTGGCCTGTGCCACGTAGGCTGGACAGATGCTTCCCCTCCCGCTCGCCGACCGGTACGGCCGTGTCGCGACCGACCTCCGGGTCTCGCTCACGGACCGGTGCAACCTGCGCTGCTCGTACTGCATGCCGCCGGAGGGGCTCGACTGGTTGCCCACGGACCAGGTGCTGACCGACGACGAGGTGGTCCGCCTCGTCGACATCGGCGTCAGCCGCCTCGGGGTCGAGGAGGTCCGATTCACCGGTGGCGAGCCGCTCGTGCGGCGCGGGCTCATGGACATCGTCCGTCGCGTGCACGAGGCGCACCCGGACCTCGAGCAGTCCATCACCACCAACGCCCTCGGCCTCGCGCGCACGGCGCACGCCCTCAAGGAGGCGGGCCTCACCCGGGTCAACGCCAGCCTCGACACGATCCGGCGCGACACCTTCGCCCAGATCACGCTCCGGGACCGCCTGGACGACGTGATCGCCGGCCTGGCCGCCGCCCGCGACGCCGGGCTCGGCCCGGTCAAGGTCAACGCCGTCCTGCTGCGCGGGCACAACGAGGACCAGGCAGCCGAGCTGCTCGCCTGGGCCCTCGGCGAGGGCTACGAGCTCCGCTTCATCGAGCAGATGCCGCTCGACGCCCAGCACGGCTGGAGCCGCGAGCGCATGGTGACCGCCGAGGAGACCCTCGCGCTGCTCGAGCGGTCGTTCACGCTGACCGCCGCCGAGGAGCCCCGCGGGAGCGCGCCCGCCGAGCTGTTCACCGTGGACGGCGGCCCCGGCACGGTCGGCATCATCGCGTCGGTCACCCGCCCGTTCTGCGGCGCCTGCGACCGGGTCCGGCTCACGGCCGACGGCCAGGTGCGGACCTGCCTGTTCGCGCGCGAGGAGTCCGACCTGCGCGCGTCCCTGCGCGGCGGCGCCTCCGACGAGGAGATCGCCGAGCGCTGGCGGACGGCGATGTGGGGCAAGGCCGCGGGCCACGGCATCGACGACCCGTCGTTCCTGCAGCCCGACCGGCCGATGTCCGCCATCGGGGGCTGACCCCCGTCCGGCTCAGTCGTCCTCGTCGGTCGCGGAGTGCGGCCGGACCTCCTTGAGGAACCCGCGGGCGGTGAGGAAGTCACCGAGTGTCGAGCGGTGCTCGTCGCACGCCAGCCACACCTTGCGCCGCTCCGGGGTGTGGATCCGCGGGTTGTTCCACCGCAGCGCCCACACGGCGTCCGCCGTGCACCCGCGCGCCGAGCACCGCGGGGTCGCAGGACCGGGCCGCTCGGTCGTCGGCTCGGTCGTCGGCTCGGTCATTGCACGCTCTCGGGGAGGTCGGGGCGGTCGTCACAGCACGATGCCGGACGACCACGGGGGAGGCCGTCCGGCATCGTCGGCCCGACTCGGACGGGGGAGACCGAGCCGGGCGACGTCAGTGTGGCACGCGGTGCCGCGGCTGCCAACGAAACCCGGACAGGGCCGTGGAGGACGACCCGGTCAGGAGGCCCGGCGGGCGGGCTCGCCGGCGGTCAGCTGCTGCAGCTGCGGGTCGACCGGCGCCATGCGGAAGTCGTCGTCGCGCCGGAACGCCGCGTTGGCGAGGACGACGGCGATGTAGGGCAGGAACACCGCCCCGGCGACGAGGATCCAGCGGAAGATGTTGTCACCGACGACGAGCGCGCCGATGAAGCAGATCGTGCGGAGGCTCATCGAGTAGAGGTAGCGCTTCTGGCGCCGCTTCTGGTCCTCGCGGGGATCGTCGGCCGCGGTGGTGATGCGTACCGCCGACTGCCGGCCGTCGCGCTTGCCACGCTGCTTGTCGCCGTGCCCGGTCACTCGCCCACCTTACGTCGCAGGTCCTGGGTACTGTCGCTGCACCCAGCACTCCCGGTACCCATCAGAGAGGTCTGAGATGACCAACCGCACCTACCGCATCTCCGAGGTCGTCGGCACCTCCCCGGACGGCATCGACCAGGCGATCCGCAACGCCGTCGAGCGCGCCAGCCAGACCCTGCGTCACGTCGACTGGTTCGAGGTCACCCAGGTCCGCGGCCACGTGATCGACGGCCAGGTCGACCACTTCCAGGTCGGGCTCAAGCTGGGGTTCCGCCTCGAGGACGACTGACCGGCCGCACCTGAGCCTGCGAAGGTGCGACGCCGGTCAGGTCGAGCGAGCGTGCGACCGAGGAACGAGGTCGCATCCGCGGGTCGAGACCCGGTGAGGAGCACGGCCGCCCGCACGTCCGGTTCTCCCTTACCCGCCGGTAGTCGCTAGCGTCACCGCTCGTGAGCAGATCAGTGCTGGTGACCGGAGGCAGCCGCGGGATCGGGCGCGCGGTGGCCGAGGCCTTCCTCGCCCAGGGCGACCAGGTCGCGGTCACCTCGCGCGGCGGCGGCGGGCCCGAGGGTGCGCTCGACCTCGTGTGCGACCTGACCGACCCGGCGGCCGTCGAGGCGGCGTTCGCGGAGATCGAGGAGAAGCAGGGCCCGGTCGAGGTGCTGGTCGCCAACGCGGGCATCACCGACGACACGCTGCTGCTGCGCATGAGCGAGGAGCAGTGGGCCGGCGTCATCGACACCAACCTCACCGCGACCTTCCGGCTCGTGAAGCGGGCGTCGAAGGGCATGCTCCGGCTCCGCCGCGGACGCATCGTGCTGATGTCGTCCGTGGTCGCGCTGCTGGGCTCGCCCGGCCAGGTCAACTACGCCGCGTCGAAGGCCGGCCTCATCGGCATCGCGCGGTCGCTGACCCGCGAGCTGGGCAGCCGGTCGATCACGACGAACGTCGTCGCCCCCGGCTACGTCGAGACCGACATGACGGCGGGTCTGCCGGAGGAGCAGCAGGCGGCGTACAAGCAGCAGATCCCGCTGGGCCGGTTCGCCGCGCCCGAGGAGGTCGCCGGCACGGTGACCTGGTTGGCCTCGGACGCCGCGGCGTACGTCTCGGGGGCCGTGATCCCCGTCGACGGCGGCCTCGGCATGGGCCACTGACCCCGCACGGACCCCGACGAGTAGGAGACAGCCATGGGCATCCTGGACGGCAAGACGATCCTGGTCGCGGGCGTGACGATGGACTCCTCCATCGGCTTCGCGACCGCCCGGTTCGCGCAGGAGCAGGGCGCGACCGTCCTGATCTCCAACTTCGGGCGCGCGCTCGGGATCACCCGGCGCATCGCGAAGCGGCTCCCGGTCGAACCGGTGGTCCTCGAGCTCGACGTCACCGACGACACGCACCTCGACGGCCTGGCCGAGACGCTGCGCGGCCACGGCGTGGAGCGCCTCGACGGGCTCGTGCACTCCATCGCCTTCGGCAACCCCGAGACCCTGCTCGGCGGCGACTTCATGACCGGTCCCTGGGAGGACGTCGCGCAGGCGGTCCAGGTGTCGGCGTACTCGCTGAAGTCCCTGACCCAGGCCGCGCGGCCCCTCCTCGGTGAGGGCTCGTCGGTCGTCGGGCTCACCTTCGACGCCACGACGGCGTGGCCGGCGTACGACTGGATGGGCGTGGCCAAGGCCGCGCTCGAGTCCACCTCCCGCTACCTCGCCCGCACCCTCGGCCCGGAGGGCGTCCGCGTGAACCTCGTCTCCGCGGGCCCCCTCAAGACCCTCGCCGCCAAGGCCATCCCCGGCTTCGAGAAGCTCGAGGCGACCTGGGACGAGCGCGCGCCGCTGGGCTGGGACAACGGCGACCAGGGCCCGACCGCCCGCGCGGTCTGCGCCCTGCTGTCCGACCTGTTCCCGGCGACGACCGGGGAGATCGTCCACGTCGACGGGGGCTTCCACGCGATCGGAGCCTGACCAGTAGCGTCACGCCGTGACCTCACTCGTCGAGCTCCGCGTCCTCGAGGGGCCGAACCTCTACTTCCCGCGGGCGGCCGTCAAGCTGACCCTGGACGTCGGTGGGCTGAGCGACCTGCCCGTCGAGACCGCACGCCGCTTCGCGGCCCGCATCGGCATGCCCACCAGCCGTCCCGGCGAGCCCGGGTCGGGCTTCCGCCAGCGGTTCGTGGCGCGGGCGCTCGCGCGCCTGGTCCGCTCCCTGGCCGCCGAGGCGGGCACCAACCGCCTCGCCGTGCGCGTCCGGGCGACGGCCGAGCCCGACCGGCTGGTCGTCGCCTACCCGTGGCGGCACCGAGAGCGCGCCCAGACGATGGGGCGCGCGGTGGCCGACGTCCTGGACGCGCTGCAGCAGCACGCGTCGGGCACCGGTGACGGCGCCGACCCCGAGACCCTCGTGGAGCGGGCCGCCGCCACGGTCGCGGCCAGCGAGGCGGGGGAACGGCCGCGGACCCTGACGCCCCGCGTCCCGGTCGTGGCGGTCACCGGCACCAACGGCAAGACCACCACCTCGCGCTGGGTCGCGCACATGGGCCGCGTCGACGGCCGGCTCGTCGGCTGGTCCAACACCGACGGCGTCTACGTGGACGGCGTGATGGTCGAGTCCGGCGACTACTCCGGCCCGAGCGGCGCGGGACGGGTGCTGGCCCACCCCGAGGTCCAGCTGGCCGTCACCGAGACCGCCCGCGGCGGCATCCTGCTCAAGGGCATCGGGCTGACCCGCAACGACGTCTCCGTGGTCACCAACGTCACCGCCGACCACCTCGGCCTGCACGGGATCGACACCGTCGACCAGCTGGCCGAGGTGAAGTCCGTCGTCCCGCGCATCACCCGCCCCGACGGCTGGGCCGTCCTCAACGGCGACGACCCGCGGGTGCTCGCGATGCGCCAGGTCACCCGCGCGCGGCCGTGGGTGTTCTCCCGCGACGCCGACTCGCCGGCGGTGCGCGACGTCCTCGCCGACAACGGTCGCGCCACGACGGTGATCGACGGCTGGATCAGCGTGCTGGCCGCCGACGCCGACGCCGACCCCCTGGTCGAGCTGGTCGACGTGCCGATGACCCTGGCCGGGCTGTCCCGCTTCAACGTCGAGAACGCGCTCGCCGCCGCGTCAGCCGGCCTGGCCATCGGCCTCGACCGTGCCTCCGTCGTCGAGGGCCTGCGGACCTTCCTGCCGGACGCCGAGCACAACCCGGGCCGCATGAACACGTTCAGCGTGCCCGGGCCCGACGGGCGGGGCCCGACCGTCGTCGTCGACCTCGCCCACAACGAGGCCGGGCTCGAGGCGCTCCTCGAGATCATGGCCGGGGTGCGCCGTCCCGGTGGGCGCCTGCTGCTGGGTCTCGGGGTGGTGGGCGACCGGACCGACGAGCTCATCGACAAGCTCGCCGAGATCGGCGCACGCGACTCCGACGTCCTGGTCATCGGGCACAAGGAGCGCTACCTGCGGGGTCGGACGACGGAGGAGCTCGAGGTGCTGATGCGTGCCGGCGCCGAGCGGGTCGGTGTCACCGATGTGCCGTCGTACCCGACGGAGCTGGCGTCGTTGCAGGCCCTGGTCGACCAGGCCGGCCCGGACGACGTCGTCGGCCTCATGTGCCACGCCGAGCGGCAGGAGGTCTACGACTGGCTGGCCTCCGTCGGCGCGACGTCCGACGGACCCGGGGAGCTCGCCGCCAAGGTCAGGGCCGCCGCAGCACCGGAGGCGCAGACCGGGTAGAACGGGGCATGGCCAACTCTCGGGGCCCCTCGCGGCCGACCCTGCTCCTCCTCACCTCCCTCCTCGCCGGCACCACCGGCCTCGGGGCCGCCGGCACGGCCGCCACGGCCGCACCCCCGGCACCCCCCGGCTGCCTGGACACCTCGGTCGAGCCGACCGTCGAGCAGGCGCGCGTCGACCGGCCGGCGCCGCAGGCGGTCCTGCGGCGCAGCCGCGCCGGCGAGCGCGTCGAGGCGTTCACCGGCGACCTGTGCGCCGCCGGCGACCGGGCCGAGGCACGCCGCGTGGTCCGCGACCACGGGCGCGACCTGTGGACCTGGGCCACCGACCGCGCCCAGGGCCGTGAGCGGGTCCGCGGGAACCTCCCCGGTGGCGACGACCGGCCGCTCTACTGGGCGCGGGTGTCGATGACCCGCGTGCTGGCGCAGTGGGGTGCCGCCCAGGACGAGCCCGTGGCCGGGCTGACCGACCGGCTCGAGACCACCAGCCGCGGCCAGGACACCCTCGACGTCCCCACCGAGCGCCGCGCGACCAAGGTGGTCGTCACCGGGTTCGACCCCTTCACGCTGGACGCGGACACCCGCATCGGCAACCCCTCCGGCGCCGTCGCCCTCGCCCTCGACGGGCGGACGATCCGCACCGCCGACGGCCCGGTGCGCATCGAGACGGCCATGTTCCCCGTCCGCTGGGACGACTTCGCCGCCGGTGAGGTCGAGCGCACGCTGGCGCCGTACGTGCAGCGGGGACCGCAGGGCCTGGACGCCCTCGTCACCGTCAGCCAGGGCCGCCCCGACCGGTTCGACCTCGAGGTGTGGAACGGCGCCAACCGGGGTGGCTTCGCGGACAACGAGAACGTCGAGCGGACCGGGCTCGTCCCGATCCCCGAGGGCTACCCGACCGTCCGCCCGCAGCCGCAGTTCACCCTCAGCGACCTGCCGATGGACGCGATGGCCGCCCGTGACACCGGCGACTACGAGGTGGTGGTCAACCACGAGATCACCGAGAAGGACCCCGCCACCGGCGAGGAGCGGACGACGACCGACGGGCCCACGCCCGGGTTCCTCGCCGTCGCCGGCGGCCCCGGTGACTACCTCTCGAACGAGATCGCCTACCGCGCGACCCTGCTGCGCGACGGCGTGCGCAGCTGGAACGTCGGCGGCCACGTGCACACCCCCGTCCTCGGTGTGCCCGCCGGGGACAGGCTGACCGACGAGGCCTACGAGCAGCGGCGGGCGGCCATGGTCACCCAGACCATCCGCCTCGTGCGCGCGGCGCTCGAGGAGCGGTAGCGGCCCTACTCCGCCGCGCTGGGCACGTAGTCCGGGTCGGCTCCGGGAGCGTCCTCGGACGCCCCGGAGCCGGCGTACGCCTGGTTCGACCAGTTCTCGAGCTCCGACATCACGGCGGCGTGCTTGTCGACGCACACCACGACGAGGTCGCCGCGGTTGGCGCGGCCCATCGCGTGGCGGACGGCCTCGATCTCGTCGAGGACCTCCTCGACCTGCCGACAGCGCGCGCCGTCCGCCATCGCCTCGCGGACGCCCTCGACGACGAACCCGGCGACCTCGCCGCGCTCGCGACCCCGCAGGCCCTCGTCCTCGCGGACGATGACGACGTCGAAGTGGCGGGCGGCGATGCGGCCGAGCTCGCGCATGTCGTCGTCGCGGCGGTCGCCGGCGGTGGCGATGATGCCGATGCGTGAGGGCCGGTCGGCGGCGTTCGCGGCCATCGCGTCGCCCACGCGGTCGACGAAGTCGCCGAGCATCGCCATGCCCGGCGCGTTGTGGCAGTAGTCGACGATGACGCTGACGCCGGAGACCTCGACCTCGTTGAGGCGGCCGGGGGAGAGGTAGTAGCTCGTCGAGAACGTCCGCAGGCCCTGGCGGATGTCGTGCAGCGGCGCGCCCTGGGCGAACGCCGCCGCGGCCGCGGCGAGGGTGTTCTGGACGTTCATGCGGGCGCGGCCGCCGAAGGTGGCGGGCAGCAGGTGGGTCCAGGCGAGCTGCATGTCACGACGGCCGTGCTTGACGACGATCATCTCGCCGCGCTCGGACGGCTCGAGGACCAGCGCCTTGCCGCCGCGGCGGCAGTGGGCGTCGATCATGTCGCGCGTCTCGCTGCCCGGCTCCGACATCGAGAACCAGACGACCTCGCCGGAGCACTTGCGGCGCATGTCGGCCACCAGCGGGTCGTCGGCGTTGAGGACGGCGGCGCCGTTGCGCGGCACGGCCTCGACGAGCACGGACTTCACGTCGGCGAGCTGCTCGACGGTGTCGACGCCGCGCAGGCCGAGGTGGTCGGGCTGCACGTTGATGACGACGGCGACGTCGTTGCGCTCGTAGCCGAGGCCCTCGCGCAGGATGCCGCCGCGGGCGACCTCGAAGACGGCCATGTCGACGCGGGGGTTTTGCAGCACCATCCGCGCCGAGCGCGGCCCGGACGCGTCGGCGCGGATCACCAAGCGCTCGTCGATGACGACGCCGTCGGTCGAGGTCATGCCGACCTTGCGACCCATCCCCTTGAAGATGTGGGAGATCATCCGCGACGTCGTCGTCTTCCCGTTCGTGCCGGTGACGGCGACAATCGGGATGCGCGACGGCGCGCCGGGCGGGAAGAGCATGTCCACCACGGGCTTCGAGATGAACTGCGGCTCGCCGATGGTCGGGTGGGTGTGCATCCGGAAGCCCGGGGCGGCGTTGACCTCGCAGATCGCGCCGCCGGCCTCGCGGACCGGCGCGGTGATGTCGGGGCAGATGAAGTCGATGCCGGCGATGTCCAGCCCGACCATCCGGGCCGCCTCCTCGGCGATCTCGACGTTCTCCGGGTGGGCCTCGAAGGTGCGGTCGATGGAGATGCCGCCGGTCGACATGTTGCCGGTCAGCGCCAGCTTCACGGTCGCGCCCTCGTCCGGGACGTCGGACATCTCGTAGCCCTGCTCGCGGACCAGCTCGACGGCCGCGCCGTCCACCTTGATGCGGGTGAGGACCTTCTCGTGGCCGACCCCGCGGCGCGGGTCGGCGTTTGCGGTGTCGACGAGCTGCTCGACGCTGCTGACGCCGTCCCCGGTGACGGAGGCGGGGACGCGCTCGGCGACGGCCACCATGCGGCCGTCGATGATCAGGCAGCGGTAGTCCTTGCCGGTGATGAACGACTCGACGACGATCCAGCCGCGCCGCGACTCGCCCTTGGCGATCTCGAAGGCACCGCGGACCTCGTCGGCGTCCTGGAGGTCGAGGCACACGCCGCGACCGTGGTTGCCGTCGAGGGGCTTGACCACGACCGGGTAGCCGATGCGGTCGGCGACGCGGACGGCCTGCTCGGCGGTGCGGACCGAGTCCTGCTTGGGCACGGGGAGGCCCGCCGCCCCGAGCAGCTTCGTGGTGAGGTCCTTGTCGGAGGCGACGTCGACGGCGATGGCCGAGGTCTCCGAGGTCATCGTGGCGCGGATGCGCTTGGCGTGGACGCCCTGGCCGAGCTGGACCAGCGAGTACTGGTTCAGCCGGATCCACGGGATGTCGCGGGAGACGGCCTCGTCGATGATCGCCTGCGTCGAGGGGCCGAAGGCGGTGCGCTGCGCGCGGCGGATGAAGTCGTCGAGCTCGACGTCCCAGTCGAACTCGGGGTCGGCCTCGACGAGGTGGTTGACGAGCCGGACGGCGAGCCGGCCCGCGGCGAGCCCGACCTGCTCGTCGGCGTAGCCGAAGATGACGTTGTAGCGGCCGGGGTGGCCCTTGACCATGCGGGTCTTGCCGCGGCGGATGTCGTGGCCGACCACCTGCTGCAGCGCCAGGGCGCAGTGCTCGGCGACGTGACCGAGCCAGGTCCCCTCGTGGAGCCGCTCGACGAAGCCGCCGCGCTTGCGACGCGAGCAGGTGTGCTCGCGCAGGCCCGGCAGCATCTCGACGAGGTTGTCGGTGAAGCCCGGCAGCGTGTTGCTCGGGTACTCCTCGAGCACCCCCAGGTCCACCACGAGGTGGATGGCCCGGTCGTAGGACCAGACGTTCGGGCCGCGGTAGACCCGGGTCTCGACGATGGTCAGGTCAGGGGTCGGGCGCTCGGTCATGCCTGCTCGCTCCTCTGCTCGGCGCTGGACTGCTCGGCTGGCCTGGTCTCGGTACGGCGGGCGGCGCGGGCCTTGCGGCGGCGCAGCGTGGTGGGGGAGACGTCGTCGGCGGCGATGTCGCGCGCCATCTTCCGCAGGTCGTTGCCGGCCTCGGCGAGCTCGGCGGCGTCCTCGGCGCTGACGCGGGTCTCCCGGGGCACGAGCGTGCGGCTGGTCAGGTCGAAGGCCGAGCCCTGCGGCAGCACGTGCAGCACCACGCCGCTGGCGAGGATGGTGGCGCTGCGCTTGGCCTCGTAGGCGTTGGTGACGATGCGGGAGGGGTCGAAGATCGTCACCGCGCCCTTGCCGAGGACGCGCAGGACCTGACGGCCCTCGACGGCCTCGACGCCCTCGCCGGCCTCGGCGGCCTCGGGGTCGCCGGGCTCGGTCTCGACGATCGCGGCGGTGTCCTCGTCGACGCCGATCCCGAGCAGCTGCGGCGACTGCGCGGTGATCATGAGCAGGCGCCCGTAGCGGTTGCGCTGGTCGAAGTGCTGGTCGATGACGCTCGCGTCGAGCAGTCCGAGCCCGGCGGCGACCTGGGTCATCCGCTGCTTCGGGGTCGAGCCCGGTCCGCCGAAGGCGACCATGTGGCTGGACTGGATGCTGGCCCCCGCCGACGTGCCCGCCACGACGGCGCCCCGCTCGTGGGCCGCGACGATCGCGTCGCCCACGGGCGTGCCGCACACGGTGGCGGACAGCTTCAGCTGGTTGCCGCCGGTCATGAACACGCCGGTCGCCTCGTCCAGGCGGCGGACCAGCTCGGGGTCGCCGGCCGCCTCGCGGGACTCCGGGCGCACGGCGACGACCTCGCCGGCGCCCTCGCGCCGGAACAGCGCGTCGTACACCTCGACGATCTCGGGGCCGAGCGACGAGGCGGTGGGGATCACGGCGATCCGGGCGTCCGGGCCGCCCGCCGCGGCGACGAAGGCCTTGAGGATGGCGCGACCGCGCAGCTTGTCCTCGGCGCCGCCGATGATCATCAGGGGTCCGCGGGACATGGCGATCACCCTAGGGTGTGACCATGGCCTCCCGGACCCTGGTCGTCGTGCGGCACGCGAAGGCGGAGCGCCAGGCCCCGACGGACTTCGAGCGGCGGCTGGCCGATCGCGGCCGGGTGGACGCCGCCGACCTCGGCTCCTGGCTCGCGGAGCAGGGCGTCGTGCCCGACGCGGGCCTGGTCTCGGCGGCGCAGCGGACCGACGAGACCTGGGACGCCGTCGCTGCGGCCGCGGGCTGGACCTGCCGCCCGCGGCTGACCCGCAGCCTCTACCTCGCCGACGAGGCCGTGGTGCTCCAGCAGGTCCGCGAGTTCGACGACGACGCGACCACCGCGGTCGTGGTCGGGCACAACCCGACCATGCACGCCCTGGCGGTCTGGCTGGACGACGGCGAGGGGGACGCGGCCGCCCGTGGCGCGATCGCGTCGAGCTACCCGACGTCCGCGGCGACCGTGCTGACGTTCGAGGGCTCCTGGACCGACCTCGCGCCCGGCACCGCCACCGTCCGCGCGGTCCACGTCGGCCGGGGCTAGGACGTCGAGTCGGCGCGTCCTCCCACCTCGAGAACGTGCCGGCTCATCAGGTGGCGCCGTCGGCGTCGGCGGCGTCGGCGGCGTCGGCGGCGTCGGCCGCGTCGGCGGCCTCGACCTCCTCACGGGTGATGCCGAGCAGGTAGACGATGGTGTCGAGGTAGGGCACGTTCACGCTGACCTCGGCGGCGCGACGGACGGCGGGCTTGGCGTTGTAGGCGATGCCCAGGCCCGCCGCTGCGAGCATGTCGAGGTCGTTGGCGCCGTCGCCGATGGCGACCGTGGCGCCCTCGCTGACCCCGGCCTCCCGGGCGAACTCCCGCAGCGCGCGGGCCTTGGCGGCCCGGTCGACGACGTCCCCGACGATGCGGCCGGTGAGGCGGCCGTCGACGATCTCGAGCTCGTTGGCGCGGGCGAAGTCGATGCCGAGGTCGGCGGCGAGGCGGTCGGTGACCTGGCTGAAGCCGCCGGAGACGATGGCGAACCGGTAGCCGAGGCGGCGCAGGGTGCGGACCATCGTGCGGGCGCCGCGGGCGAGGCGGAGGTCGGCGTACACCTCGTCGAGCGCGGACGCCGGGACGCCCTCGAGGCGGGCGACCCGCTCGTGCAGCGACTGGGCGAAGTCGATCTCGCCGCGCATCGCGCGCTCGGTGACCTCGGCCACCTCGTCGGCGCAGCCGGCGTGGGCGGCGAGCATCTCGATGACCTCGCCCTGGACGAGCGTGGAGTCGACGTCCATGACGATCAGACGCATGCCGCGGCGCTGGAGGCCGGCGGGCTGGACGGCGAGGTCGACGCCGAGGCGGGCGGACTCCTCGGCGAGCGTCGTCCGCAGCTGCTCGGGGTCCGCGCCGGACACGTGCAGGTCGATGGCCGTGACCGGGTAGCGGGCCATGCGCTCGATGCGGTCGATGTTGGCGCCCGCGTCGGCGATGACGGCGGTGATCTCGGCCATCGCGGTCGCCAGGAGCGGCGCACCGATCACGGTCACGTGGGACCGCCCGGCCGGTCGCGACGAGTTGTCGCCGGTGCCACGCTCCAGCTCGACCTGCATGTCGAGCTCGGACGCCGCCTGCCCCACGCGGGCCTCGAGCGCCTCGAGGTCGGACGGCACCGTCACCAGCAGACCGAGGATGAGTCGACGCCGCAGGATGACCTGCTCGACGTCGACGACCTCGACACCGGCTTGGGCCAGCGTGGCGAGCAGGGTGGCGGTCACCCCGGGGCGGTCACGACCGGTGAGCGTGACCAGCAGCGTCTCGGGGTGGGCGTCGCTCATCACGGAGGAATCTAGGGCACGCCTACCGCGGCCAGCCCTCGGGCGAGCAGGCGGCGACCAGGCCGCGGCGGCCCGCCCGGGCCAGCGGGTCCAGCGCCTCGCGCCGGGCGGCCACCTCGGCCGCCGTCCGGGCGCCGCCGTCATCGACCAGCGCGAGGTCGACGATCCCGAGCACGCGCATCGCCCGGCCGGCCAGCTCGACGCAGCGCGGGGGCACCCCGGGGACCGGCTCGGCGGCGACCGTGCGCCGCAGGTCCATCAGCTCGTCGGCCACCTCGGGGCGCCAGGCGGCCACGTCGAGGTCGGCCAGCGCCGTCGCGCCGAGGGTCAGCGCCTGCCGCAGGGCGCGGTCGGCCTCCCCGACGTCCGGCACCTGACGGCGCCGCGCCGGGTAAGCCGTCCACAGCACGCCGCGACCGACGCGCTCGGGGACGAGCCCCCAGCCGTCCTGGCCCGGCAGCAGGGGACCGAGGACGACTGCCTCCCCGGCCTCGAGCGCCGCGTCGTTGAAGGCCCGCGGCCCGCCGAGCCCGACCGGGTCGCCCTCCGTCGGGAGCGCCAGACCGGCCTCCTCGGCCCCCGCCGAGCGCAGCGCGCCGACGGCGAGCGCCCAGCCGACCGGCTCGTCGTGGCCGGGCAGCCCCGCCACGCGGTGCGCCGCGTCGTCGCCGGTGATGCCCGCGAGGGCGTCGTCGCCCGCGGCGTCGCCGCGCAACCAGGCCGTGAGCCACCACGCGAGGCGGCCTGCGTCGGGGAGTCCTGCGTCCACGACCCGCCAGGCTACGACGGGCGCGGCCGGACGGGGCGGGGGAGTCGCTAGGGTCGTCGCATGCCCGCCGTCCTCGAGCTCGCAGACGTGGTCGTGCGGCGCGGGAGCGCCACCCTGCTGGACGGCGTGACCTGGGTCGTCAAGGACGGCGAGCGGTGGGTGATCCTCGGCCCGAACGGTGCCGGCAAGACCACGCTCATGCAGGTCGCCGCCGCCCAGATGCACCCCACGTCGGGTTACGTCGGCGTGCTCGGCGAGCTGATCGGCCGTGTGGACGTCTTCGAGCTGCGGCCCCGCATCGGCCTCACCAGCGCCGCGCTCGCCGAGCGGGTGCCGCGCGGCGAGACCGTCCGTGACCTCGTCCTGTCCGCGTCGTACGGCGTGGTGGGCCGCTGGCGGGAGGCGTACGACGACCTCGACCACGGCCGGGCCGACGACCTGCTGCGCGAGGTGGGCGTCGTCCACCTGGCGGACCGCACGTTCGGGACCCTCTCCGAGGGTGAGCGGAAGCGGGTCATGGTCGCGCGGGCCCTGATGACCGACCCCGAGCTGCTGCTGCTCGACGAGCCCGCCGCCGGCCTCGACCTGGGCGGCCGGGAGGACCTCGTCTCCACCCTGTCCACGCTCGCCTACGACCCCGAGTCGCCGGCGACGGTGCTGGTGTCGCACCACGTCGAGGAGATCCCGCCCGGGTTCACCCACGCGCTGCTCCTGCGGCAGGGCAAGGTCGTGGAGGAGGGCCCCATCGAGGAGGTCCTCACGGCCGAGTCGCTGTCAGCGACCTTCGGGATGCCGTTGGTGCTCGACCACGTCGACGGCCGCTGGGCCGCGCGGCGTCGCACGCGGCACCGCTGACGCGAGAGTCGGCGTGCGGGTCCGGGAGGGCATGGTCGGCGTCGTGCAGCGACGCGGTCGCCCCCGCCTGCTGCCGCCGGGGCGCCACTGGCTGGTCCCGGGCCTCGACCGGTACGTCGGGGTGGTCGACGCCGGTCCTCAGGTCCGGCAGGTCCCGGTGTTCACCGCCGTGGACCGCGACGGAGCCACGGTCTCGCTCGGCCTGCGGCTGGCCTGGACCGTCAAGGACCCCGTGGCCGCGGTCACCGAGATCGTGCGCGTCGCCGAGGGCGTCGAGCAGCTCGCGGTCGTCAGCGCGCGGAACCACGTGGGCGCCGTCGGGGTCGAGGAGGTGCTCGTCGGCAGCGGCGCCCTCGCCGAGGGCGTGCGCGAGGTCCTCGCCGAGGCGTGCCAGCGGTGGGGCGTCGCCGTCGACCGGATCGAGGTCACCCACCTGACCAGGGGCCACGGCTAGGGTCGGGGCATGGACTTCGAGCCCTGGCAGGCGTGGCTGGGCCTGGGCGCCCTGCTGGCGATCGCCGAGGTCCTCGGGACCGAGCTGATCCTGCTCATGCTCGCCGTCGGGGCCATGGCCGGGATGGTCGCCGCCCTCGCCGGGCTCGGCGTCGAGCTGCAGGTCATCTCCGCCGCCCTCGTCTCGGTGGCCATGCTGGCGCTGGTCCGCCCCTCGGTCCTCAAGCGGCTCCACCAGGGGCCCGAGCTGCGTCACGGGCACACGCGGCTCGTCGGCAGCCGGGCCCTGGTCACCGAGGAGATCACCGCGACCGCGCCCGGGCGGGTCAAGCTGGACGGCGAGATCTGGTCGGCCGCGCCGTACGACGAGCACCTGACGATCGCGCCGGGCGAGACGGTCGAGGTGTTCGAGATCCGGGGCGCGACGGCGTACGTGCACCCGGTGCCGCGCCTGGAGTCCTAGACCGTCGCTAGCCTGGCCGCACTCGATCCCGAGGGGGAACCCGTGAGCGTCACCGTTCTCGTCCTGCTGGTCCTGATCGCGCTCCTCGCGGTCGCGGTGCTGGCCAAGACCGTCAAGATCGTGCCGCAGGCGCGTGCCGGGATCGTCGAACGCTTCGGCAAGTACCAGGGGACCCTGGACCCGGGCCTGAAGCTGATCGTCCCGTTCATCGACCGCGTGCGGTACCTCATCGACCTCCGCGAGCGGGTCGTGTCGTTCCCGCCCCAGCCGGTGATCACCGAGGACAACCTGACGGTCTCGATCGACACCGTCATCTACTTCCGGGTCACCGACCCCGTGGCGGCGACGTACGAGATCGGGGACTACATCCAGGCGGTCGAGCAGCTGACGATGACGACGCTGCGCAACATCGTCGGCGGCATGACGCTGGAGGACACCCTCACCAGCCGCGACTCGATCAACGGCGGGCTGCGCGGCGTCCTCGACGAGGCGACGGGCAAGTGGGGCATCCGGGTCGGCCGCGTGGAGATCAAGGGCATCGACCCGCCGCCGTCCATCAAGGACTCGATGGAGAAGCAGATGCGCGCCGACCGCGACAAGCGCGCCCTGATCCTCACCGCCGAGGGCCAGCGCCAGTCGGCGATCCTCACCGCCGAGGGCAGCAAGCAGTCCGCCATCCTCACCGCGGAGGGCGAGCGCGAGGCCGCCATCCTGCGGGCCCAGGCCGAGCGCGAGTCGTCCATCCTGCGGGCGCAGGGTGAGGGGCAGGCCATCCAGACCGTCTTCCAGGCGATCCACGACGGCAACCCGGACCAGTCGCTCCTGGCCTACCAGTACCTCCAGATGATGCCGAAGATCGCCGAGGGCGACGCCAACAAGGTGTGGATCGTGCCCAGCGAGATCACCAAGGCCCTCGAGGGCCTGGGGTCGACCATGAACAGCATGCGGGGCATCCCGGACGACGTCGGCGGCCCGCGTGTCCGCGTGGACACGAGCACCCCCTCGCTGGCCAAGGAGACCGAGGCCGACGAGTCGCTCTCGGAGGCCCAGGCCGACGTGCGCGCCGCGATCGCCGAGGCCCAGCGGGCGGCGACCCCGGGTGCGTCGTCGGGCTCCGCCGAGCCGGAGGCACCCGGCACCCCGTGAGCCCCGCGGAGATCGCCGCGATCGTCCTCGCGGGGATGGGCGCCGGCCTCATCAACACGGTCGTCGGGTCCGGGACCCTCATCACCTTCCCCACGCTGATCGCGTTCGGCGTCCCGCCGGTCACGGCCAACGTCTCGAACTCGATCGGGCTCGTGCCCGGATCGATCTCGGGGGCGATCGGCTACCGCCGCGAGCTGGCCGGCCAGCGGCGGCGCATCCTCAAGCTCGGCCTCGCGTCGTTCCTCGGCGGCGTGGCGGGCGCGGCGCTGCTGCTGGCGCTCCCGGAGTCCGCGTTCGCCGCGATCGTCCCGGTCCTGATCGTCCTGGGCGTGCTCCTCGTCCTCGCGCAGCCGCGCATCTCGCGGTGGGTCGCGCGGCGTCACGAGGCCAAGGGCACCGCCGGCGACCGGCCCGCGGACGGCGGCTGGTGGGTGTGGCCCTCGATCCTCGGCACCGGCGTGTACGGCGGCTACTTCGGCGCCGCGCAGGGCGTCCTGCTGATGGCCGTGATGGGGATCGGCATCGACGAGGACCTGCAGCGCCTGAACGGCGTCAAGAACGTCCTCGCCGCGATCGTGAACGGCGTCTCCGGCGTCGTGTTCGTCGCCGTCCACTTCCTCGTCGAGCCGTACGTCGACTGGTGGATCGTCCTCTACATCGGCGTCGGCGCGGTGATCGGTGCGCAGATCGGCGCGAAGGTGGGCCGTCGGCTGCCGCCGTTCGGCCTGCGGATCGTCATCGTGGTCGTCGGCGTCGCCGCCGTCGTGTCCTTCCTCGTCGGCAGCTGAGCCGGACCGCGCAGGCCGTGAGCCCGACCGTCGTCGACCGGGTCGCCGTCCAGCGGCGCACCCTGCGGGTCGTCGTCGCCTCCCAGGTGCTCGGCGGTGCGGGGCTCGCGGCGGGCATCACCGTCGGGGCGCTGCTGGCCCAGGACATGCTCGGCGGGACCGGTGCGGCGGGCCTGCCCGTCGCGCTGTTCACGCTCGGCAGCGCGCTCGCGGCGTACCTGGTCGGGCGGGTCTCGCAGCGCGCCGGACGCCGCGTGGGCCTGGCCGGGGGCTTCCTCGCCGGCGCGCTCGGGGCGGCGGGCATCGTGCTCGCCGCCGTCCACGACCTCGTGCCGCTGCTGCTGGTCTCGCTGCTCGTGTACGGCGCCGGGACCGCCACCAACCTGCAGGCGCGCTACGCCGGGACCGACCTCGCGGCCCCCTCCGAGCGGGGGACGGCGATCTCGGTCGCGATGGTGTCGACCACGTTCGGGGCCGTCGCCGGGCCGGCGTCCGTCGACCTGCTGGGGTCCCTCGCGGCCTCCTGGGGCCTGCCCCCGCTGACCGGCCCGTTCGTGCTCGGCGGCGCGGCGTACGGCGCCGCCGGGCTGGTGCTGCTCGTCCTGCTCCGGCCCGACCCGCTGCTCGTGGCTCGCCGCCTCGCCGCGGCGGAGGCTCCGGCGCACGACCGCGACCTCCCGTCGGTCGTCGCCCTGCCCGGCGGCGTCGGCCTGGGGGCCACCGTGATGGTGCTGACGCAGGTGGCGATGGTCGCGATCATGACGATGACCCCGGTGCACATGCGCGCGCACGGCCACGACCTCGGCGACGTCGGCCTCGTCATCGGGCTGCACGTCGCCGCGATGTTCCTGCCGTCGCTCGTCACCGGACGCCTCGTGGACCGGGTCGGTCGCCTGCCGATGGCCGTCGCGGCCGCCGCCGTCCTGCTCGCCGCCGGCGTCGTGGCCGCCGTGGCGCCGGCGGACTCGCTGCCCACTCTCGTCCTGGCCCTCGTGCTGCTGGGGCTCGGCTGGAACCTGGGCCTCATCAGCGGCACCGCGCTGCTCGTCGACGGGACGACCCCCGAGCGCCGCGCCCGCACCCAGGGCACCGTGGACGTCCTCGTCGCGCTCGCCGGCGCCTCCGGCGGCGTCCTGTCCGGGCTCGTCGTCGACGCGACCAGCTTCGCCGTGCTGTCGCTGGGCGGGGGAGCGCTCGCCCTGCTGCTCGTCCCCGCCGTCGTCCGCCAGCGCACGGTCGCCGAGTCGGCACGTCTGCGCACCTGAGCGGGGTCGAGTCGGCACGTCTGCGCACCTGAGCGGGGTCGAGTCGGCACGTCTGCGCAGTGGGTGAACACGTCCCGCGGCCAGGGCGCGTCCGGAAGGGGCCGTTGTCACGGTGGCCCGTGTCGAGATGCGCCACTCGTCGGCCCCGAGCTCCGCGGAGGTGCCGGGCGGCACGGTGATCGAGCCCGCCCCGGTGCGCAGATGTGCCGACTCGACGCTCCCTGGGTGCGCAGACGTGCCGACTCGGCGGTCAGTCGAGGAAGCGGTCGGCCCAGTCGGCGAGCGCGTCGTGGACGCGGGTGAGGGCGGGCTCCTCGGACAGGACGACGTCGTGGCGGGCGCCCTCGACGGCGACGACCTCGACGCGGGGGCCGATGCGGGGGGCCCAGCGCCACATGTGCTCGACGTCGAGGACGACGTCCGCGCTGCGCAGGTCGTCGGCGCTGAGGGGCGGCTCGGCGCTGCGGTCCGAAGTCAGCACGAGCACCGGCACGTCAACGTGCAGCCCGCGGTGCAGCTCGGCGTGGGCGCGGCGGATGGCGCGCAGCCAGCCGAGGCGGACGGGGAACGACTCCACCGGCTTCCACCTCAGGTCGTAGGTCTGCCGGCCCCCGTGGTCGCGGTGCAGGCTGCGGCCGTAGCCACCGTCGACGGTCCGGGGGACGACGACACCGGGCAGCACTGCGCCGACGACGTCGATCACCCGCGTGCCGACGGTGCGCAGCAGCGTGGAGCCCTGGAGGTCGAGCCACGGCGCGTTGAGGACGACGCCCGCCACGGTGCCGGCCTGCACGTCGCGGCGGTCCTCGCACCACAGGGCGACGACGAGCGCACCCGTCGAGTGGGCCGACACCACGAGCCTGTCGTGGCCGTCGCGGACCGTGATCCGCTCGTACGCGGCGTCGAGCTCCTCGGCGTACGTGCGCACGTCCTGCACGTCGGTCGGGGTCTGGTGCGGCAGCAGCGAACGGCCGTACTTGCGCAGGTCGAGGGCGTAGAAGTCCCAGCCCCGCGAGGTCCACCAGGCGGCGAAGTCGGTCTGGAAGAAGTAGTCGGCGAAGCCGTGCACGTGCAGGACAGCACCTCGGGCGACGGTGCCCTCGTCGGCGGGACGGTGGACCAGCGTCGCGACGACCGAGCCCTCCGCGTCGTCGGCGAGCGGGATGGTCTCCGCCGTCCACGGCGGCCCCAGCACGTCCTGCATGCCGGGATCCTCGCACCCCGCGGGGCGTCAGATCAGGGCGGCCGCGAGCTCCTGGGCGGTACGACGGAGCAGCGGGACCGCGTCGCCGACCAGCCCGTCGGTCATGCGGGGCGCGGGCCCGGAGACGGAGATCGCCACCCGGGGCTCCTCGGTGGGGACGACGACCGCGACGCAGCGCACGCCGACCTCCTGCTCCTCCTCGTCCATCGCGTAGCCGAGGCGCTCGATCTCGTCGAGCCCGTCGCACAGCTCCTCGAGGTCCGTGAGCGTGTGCGGGGTCCGGGGCGCCATGCCGGTGCGGGTCAGCAGGGCGCGGGCCCGCTCGCGGGGCATGCGGGCCATGATCGCCTTGCCCACGGCCGTGCAGTGCGGGTCGACGCGGCGCCCGACCTCGGTGAACATCCGCATGGAGTGCCGGCCGGGCACCTGCGCGACGTAGGCGATGCGGTCGCCGTCCAGGACGGCGAGGTTGGCGGTCTCGCCGAGCTCCTCGACGAGCCCGGCGAGCGCGCGCTCGGCGCCCACGCCGACGCTGGAGCCGGCGGTCGCGCCGAGGGGGACGAGCCGGAAGCCGAGCGCGTAGCGGCGGTCGGGGAGCTGGCGCACGTAGCCCCGGGCGCGCAGCGTGCCGAGCAGCCGGTGGGCCGTCGGGAGTGCCGTCCCGGTGGCCGCGGCGAGGTCGGCGATCGTCATCGCCCCGCCACGCGAGGCCAGCATCTCGACGAGGTCGAGCGCGCGGTGCAGCGACTGCACGCCGCCTCTCTCACCCGAGGTTGACACGCTCTCGCCGCCCTCCGTAGTTTTCCGTGGACAGGAAACACACTTCCACAATGCGGAAACTCGGGCAAGCAATGTCGGTCGAGTTCCGCCGTCGACGATGAGGGAGCCAATGACGTCTGCGTCAACGTCCGGGCGGGTCCAGGCAGGGGGGCTCGACGTCGCCGCCGAGCTGCACCGGTTCGTGGAGGAGGAGGGACTCCCGGGCTCCGGTCTCGAGTCCGACTCCTTCTGGGAGGGGCTGGCGGCGCTGGTCGCCGAGCTCTCGCCGCGCCACCGCGAGCTCCTGGCCGAGCGCGACCGCATCCAGGCCGCGCTCGACGACTGGCACAGCGCGCACCCGGGGACGCCGGAGCCCGACGCCTACAGGTCCCTCCTGCGGGACCTCGGCTACCTGCTCGAGGAGCCCGCCGAGGTCAGCGTGACCACGAGCGGCGTCGACCCGGAGGTCGCCGGGATCCCCGGCCCGCAGCTCGTCGTCCCGCTTCTCAACGCCCGCTTCGCGACGAACGCGGTGAACGCCCGCTGGGGCTCGCTGTACGACGCCCTGTACGGCTCGGACGTCGTCCCCACCGACGGCGACCTCGCCCCCGGCAGCGACTACAACAAGACCCGCGGCGACGAGGTCATCCGCCGCGGCCGTGAGCTCCTCGACGCCCACTGGCCGCTGGACGGCGCCTCCCACGCCGACGTCACGGCGTACGCCGTGGACGGCGACGGCCTGGCCGCCACCGTCGACGGCGAGGCCCGGCGCCTCGCCGAGCCGCAGCAGCTCGTCGGCTACCGCGGCGACGCGGCCTCGCCGGAGGCCGTCGTCCTGGTCCACCACGGCCTGCACGTCGAGATCCAGGTCGACCCCGACGACCAGATCGGCAGCACCGACTCCGCCGGTGTGAAGGACCTCCTGCTCGAGTCCGCGGTCTCCACGATCATGGACCTCGAGGACTCCGTCGCCGCCGTGGACGCCGAGGACAAGGTGCTCGGCTACCGCAACTGGATGCGCCTCATGGACGGCACGCTGTCCGAGGAGGTCACCAAGGGCGGGAAGACGTTCACCCGCGCGATGAACGACGACCGCGTCTACACCGCGCCCGACGGCGCCGGCGAGGTCACGCTGCACGGCCGCTCGCTGCTGTTCATCCGCCAGGTCGGCCACCTCATGACCACCGACGCCGTGCGCGACGCGAACGGCGACCCGGTGCCCGAGGGCCTCCTCGACGCCGTGATGACCGGCCTCGGCAGCCTGAAGGACGTCCAGGGCCGCACCGAGCGCCCCAACTCCCGCACCGGCGCGGCGTACGTCGTGAAGCCGAAGATGCACGGTCCCGACGAGGTCCAGCTCGCCGTCGACCTCTTCGCGGGCGTCGAGCGGCTCCTCGGCATGGAGCCCCTGACGATCAAGATGGGGATCATGGACGAGGAGCGGCGCACCTCGCTCAACCTCAAGGCCTGCATCGAGCGCGCCCGCGAGCGCGTCGTCTTCATCAACACCGGCTTCCTCGACCGCACCGGCGACGACATCCACACCTCCATGCAGGCCGGCCCCATGGTCCGCAAGGCCGACATGAAGAAGACCGACTGGATCGAGGCCTACGAGGACCTCAACGTCGACATCGGCCTCGAGTGCGGCCTGCTCGGCCGCGCGCAGATCGGCAAGGGCATGTGGGCCGCACCCGACAGCCTCGCCGCGATGTACGAGGCCAAGATCGGCCACCCGCAGGCCGGCGCCACCTGCGCCTGGGTGCCCTCGCCGACGGCGGCGACCATCCACGCCCTGCACTACCACCAGGTCGACGTGAAGGCCCGCCAGGAGGAGCTCGCCGCGAGCGGCCGGCGCCGCGACCGCGAGCAGCTGCTCGTCGTCCCGCTCGGCGACCCCTCCCAGTGGTCCGAGGAGGACCGCACCGCCGAGATCGAGAACAACCTGCAGAGCCTGCTCGGCTACGTCGTCCGCTGGGTCGACGCCGGCGTGGGGTGCTCCAAGGTGCCGGACCTGTCCGGCGAGCCGCTGATGGAGGACCGCGCGACGTGCCGGATCTCGGGCCAGCACGTCGCCAACTGGCTCCACCACGGCGTCGTCACCCGCGAGCAGGTCGAGCAGACCCTGCAGAAGATGGCCGCCGTGGTCGACGAGCAGAACAGCGGCGACCCCGGCTACACGCCGATGGCCCCGTCGTTCGACGGCCCGGCGTACGAGGCGGCGAGGGCGCTGGTCCTCGACGGCCTCGCCCAGCCCAGCGGGTACACCGAGCCGATCCTGCACCGCCAGCGCGCCGTCAAGAAGGAGCAGTCCGCATGACCCACCACCACGTCGACCTCGAGACCGCTCGCACGATCGTGGCCGCGGCCCGCGCCCACGGCGCCGAGCAGGGCTTCAAGCCGCTGACCGTCGTGGTCCTCGACCCCGGCGGGCACGTGGTCGCCGTCGAGCGGGAGGACGGAGCCTCGATCGGCCGCTTCGACATCGGCTACGGCAAGGCCCACGGAGCGCTCGCCCTCGGGATGGGCTCGCGCTCGATCATGGCCCGGGCCGAGCAGCAGGCGTACTTCGTCGCCGCGGTCACGAACGCGGTCGGCGGGTCGCTGGTCCCCGTGCCCGGCGGGGTACTCGTCAAGGACTCCGACGGCAACCTCCTGGGCGCCGTCGGCATCACGGGCGACACCTCGGACAACGACGAGGCGGCGGCCGTGGCGGGCATCGAGGCGGCCGGCCTGGTCGCCCAGGTCGACTAGCGACTCCTGGGGAGCTCACATGGGTGCAGAGCAGATCGAGGCCGTGGCCGCCGTCGCGCGGCGGACCCTCCCGGCCGAGGGCGTCATCGACGACCGCACGCGGCTGCGGACCTACGAGTGCGACGGGCTGGCCCACTACCGGGTCACCCCGGCGCTCGTCGTGATCCCCGAGGACGCCGAGCAGCTGGGCGCGGTCGTGGCCGCGTGCGCCGAGCACGGCGTGCCGTACGTCGCCCGCGGGTCCGGCACGGGCCTGTCGGGCGGGGCCCTGCCGCACGCCGAGGGCGTGCTCGTGGTGACCTCGCGGATGCGGGAGATCCTCGAGGTCCGTCGGGAGGACCAGCGTGCGCTCGTCGAGCCCGGCGTCATCAACCTCGACGTCACCAAGGCGGCGAGCGGCGACGGCTACTACTACGCGCCGGACCCCTCCAGCCAGCAGATCTGCTCTATCGGCGGCAACGTCGCGGAGAACTCCGGCGGCGCCCACTGCCTGAAGTACGGCTTCACCGCCAACCACGTCGCCGCGGCCGACTTCGTCGCCCCCGACGGCGAGACGGTGCGGCTCGGCACCACGGCCCCCGACGCGCCGGGCTACGACCTCCTGGGCGCCGTCATCGGCTCCGAGGGCACCCTCGGGATCGTCACCACTGTGGAGGTCAAGCTCACCCGGCTCCCGCAGGACGTGCGCACGCTGCTGGTCGGCTTCGAGTCCACCGACCAGGCCGGCGCGGCGACGTCCGCGATCATCGCCGCGGGCATCGTGCCCGCGGCGATCGAGATGATGGACGCCCTCGCGATCGAGGCCGCCGAGGCCGCCGTCTCCTGCGGCTACCCCGACGGCGCGGGCGCCGTCCTCGTCATCGAGCTCGACGGCTCGACCGCGGACGTCGACGCCGAGTTCGACGACGTCGAGCGGATGTGCCGCGACAACGGTGCCTTCGAGATCCGGGTCGCGACCGACCCCACGGAGCGGGCGCTGATCTGGAAGGGCCGCAAGTCGGCGTTCGCCGCGGTGGGCCGCATCAGCCCGGACTACATCGTCCAGGACGGCGTCATCCCGCGCACCGCGCTGCCCGAGGTGCTCACGGCGATCGACGAGCTGTCCCGGTCCTCCGGCGTCCGGGTCGCGAACGTGTTCCACGCCGGCGACGGCAACCTGCACCCGCTCGTGCTCTTCGACGACGCCGTCGAGGGGGCGGGGGAGGCCGCCGAGAAGGTGTCCGGCGCGATCCTCGACCTCTGCATCGAGCACGGCGGCTCGATCACCGGAGAGCACGGCGTCGGGATGGACAAGGCGAAGTACATGCCGCGCATGTACTCGGACGAGGACCTCGACACGATGCAGCTCGTCCGTTGCGCGTTCGACCCGGCGGGCATCTCCAACCCCGGCAAGCTCTTCCCCACGCCGCGTCTGTGCGGTGAGGTCCCGGGCCGCCACAAGGGGCCGCACCCGCTGCAGGCCGCCGGTCTCGCGGAGGTGTTCTGATGACGACCCAGGCCGGCCACGCCGCCTCCGTCGACACCGGGGCCCGCGAGGCGCTCGGCTCGGCCTGCGCCGAGGTCCGTGACGCCACCGAGGCGGACGCCGTCGACGGCGTAGCCCCCGCCCTCGTCGCCCGGCCGGGCAGCGTGGACGAGGTCGCCGAGGTGGTGCGGGCCGCCGCGGCCCACCGGCTGCGCGTCGTCCCGCGAGGTGCCGGCACCAAGCTGACCTGGGGCCACGCCCCGTCCGGGGTCGACGTGCTGCTCGACCTGGGCGGGCTCGACCGGGTCACCGACCACGCGGCCGGCGACCTCATCGTCGCCGCGCAGGCCGGCACGCCGCTCGCCCGGCTGCAGGAGACCACCGCGACCGAGGGCCAGCGGCTGACGCTCGACGAGACGGTCCCCGGCTCGACGATCGGTGGGATCCTCGCCACCAACGCCTCCGGCGCCCGCCGGACGGCGGTCGGCTCGGCGCGCGACCTGCTGATCGGCATCACGATGGTCCGCCACGACGGCATCGTCGCCAAGGCCGGCGGCCGGGTCGTGAAGAACGTCGCCGGCTACGACCTCGGCAAGCTGCTGATCGGGTCGATGGGCACGCTCGGCGTCGTCGTCGACGCGACGTTCCGCCTCCACCCGCTGCCCGCGGCCTCGCGCTGGGTGACCGCCCGCGCCGACAGCCCGGCCCGAGCGATGGAGCTCGCGCAGGCCGCCGTCCACGGCCAGGTCGTCCCCGCCGCCGTCGAGGTCGGCTGGGAGGCCGGCGCCGGCACCGTCAGCGTGCTGCTCGAGGGGCGCGAGTCCGGCGTCCAGGGCCGCGTCGACGACCTGTCGCCCCTGCTCGGCGGCGACGTCGAGGTCGGCGAGGAGCCGCCCGCGCAGGGGGCGACGTACCCCTGGGACACCGCCGCGACCGGCGACGACCGGGCCACCGCGCTGAAGGTCACGTTCGCGCTGTCGGGCCTGGCCGACGTCCTCGCCACCCTGGAGGGCAGCCCCGCCGTGCTGCGCGGCTCCGCCGGCTCCGGGGTCGTGTACGCCGCGCTGCCGTCGTCCACCCCGGTCGCCGAGGCGTCCGCGCTCGTCGACCGGCTGCGCGCGACCACCACCCGCCACGGCGGAGCCACCGTCGTGGTCGACGCCCCGGCCGCGGTGAAGGACGCCGTCGACGTCTGGGGCCCGGTGCCCGCCCTCGCCCTCATGCGCCGCGTGAAGGACCAGTTCGACCCCGACCACCGGCTCTCGCCGGGCCGCTACGTGGGAGGCATGTGAGATGACGCAGGAGAAGGACGCGACCGACGTCGACGGCATGGCCGGCACCCAGGGCGCGAACCCCCTGGCGGTCGACCCGGCCGACGTGCTGGGCGGACCGAGGGCGGGGGCGTTCGACGAGCACCACCCGCCGGACGCCGCGCTCATCGGCGACTGCGTGCACTGCGGGTTCTGCCTGCCGACCTGCCCGACGTACGTGCTGTGGGGCGAGGAGATGGACAGCCCCCGCGGGCGCATCTACCTGATGAAGCAGGGGCTCGAGGGCGAGCCCATGACCGACGAGATGGTCGGCCACTTCGACGCCTGCCTGGGCTGCATGGCCTGCGTGACGGCCTGCCCGTCCGGGGTGCAGTACGACACGCTCATCGAGCAGACCCGCGCCCAGGTCGAGCGGAACCACGAGCGCACGCCGGCCGACAAGGCGCTGCGCGGCCTGATCTTCTCGCTCTTCCCGCACCCGAGGCGGTTGCGGCTGATGCGCGGGCCGCTCAAGGTGCTGCAGCGCACCGGACTCGACCGCGCGATGCGCCGCACCGGCCTGCTCGACCGCATGGCCCCGCAGCTCGCGGCGATGGAGAAGCTGGCGCCGAGGCTGGGCAAGCCGATGCCGCTGCCCGAGCACATCACCGCCTCCGGCGAGCGCCGGATGACGGTGGGGATGCTCGTCGGCTGCGTGCAGGGCGCGTTCTTCCCCGGCGTGAACGCCGCCACCGCCCGCGTGCTCCAGGCCGAGGGGTGCGACGTCGTCGTCCCGCAGGACCAGGGCTGCTGCGGCGCCCTGTCGGTCCACGCGGGCCGCGAGTCCGAGGGCGTCGCGTTCGCCAAGAAGCTCGTCGACAGCTTCTCGGACGCCGGCGTCGAGCGGATCGTCGTCAACTCGGCGGGCTGCGGCTCCACGATGAAGGAGTACGCCGAGCTGCTCGCCGACGACCCGGCGTACGCCGACCGTGCGAAGGCCTTCGCGGAGAAGACCCGCGACATCTCGGAGATCCTGCTCGAGCTCGGCCCCCGCGCCGTCCGGCACCCGCTCGAGGTGACGATCGCCTACCACGACGCCTGCCACCTCGCGCACGCCCAGGGCGTCCGCAAGCAGCCGCGCGACCTGCTCACCGAGATCCCCGGCCTGACGCTGAAGGAGATCCCCGAGGGGGAGATCTGCTGCGGCTCGGCCGGCATCTACAACATCCTCAACCCCGGGCCCGCCCAGGAGCTGGGGGACCGCAAGGCCGCCAACATCGCGAAGACCGGCGCGGAGCTGCTCGTCACCGCGAACCCGGGCTGCCTGATGCAGGTGACCTCGGCGCTGCACCGTCACGCCGAGCAGAACGGAACCGCGCCGATGGGGATGGCGCACACCATCGAGGTGCTCGACGCCTCGATCCACGGGGCGCCGCTCTCGGCGCTCATGGACCGCTAGCCCCGTCCGAACCACCCACGATCTCGGGAGAGACCCCATGTTCCAGCAGGACCTCGAAGCCGTCGGAGGCTCGCTGACGCTGTCGGCGCTCGTCGCCGCCGTACCGCTGCTCACGCTGTTCGTCCTGCTGGGCGCACTGCGGATGAAGGCGTGGCAGGCGGGGCTCATCTCCCTGGCCGTCACCATCGTGCTCGCCGTCCTGGCGTTCTCCATGCCGGTCGACCAGGCGCTGCTCGCCACGACGCAGGGCGCGGTGTTCGGGTTCTTCCCGATCCTGTGGATCGTCATCAACGCGATCTGGGTCTACAACCTCACGGTCGCGTCGGGACACTTCGACGTGCTGCGCCGCTCGTTCGAGAAGGTCAGCCCCGACCAGCGCGTGCAGGCCATCATCATCGCCTTCTGCTTCGGCGCGCTCCTCGAGGCGCTGGCCGGCTTCGGCACCCCGGTCGCCATCACCGTGGTCATGCTGATGGCGCTCGGCTTCCAGCCGATCAAGGCCGCGGTCGTCGCCCTCATCGCGAACACCGCGCCGGTCGCCTTCGGCGCGCTGGCCACCCCGATCACCACCCTCGCCGCCGTCACCTCGGGCGTGAACGACGACTCCCGCCTGACCGTCGAGACCCTCGGCGCCATGGTCGGGCGCCAGACCCCGATCCTCGCGATCTTCGTGCCGCTCATCCTCGTGCTCGTGGTCGACGGCAAGCGCGGCGTGAAGCAGACCTGGCTGCCCGCGATCGTCTGCGGCGTCGCCTTCGCGATTTCGCAGTACGTCGCCGCGAACTTCATCTCCGTCCCGCTGGCCGACATCATCGCCGCGCTCGGCGGTGCGCTCGCCGTCGTCGTCCTCAGCCGCGTGTGGCAGCCCGCCGAGACCATCACCGCGGACGCCGAGGCCATCCGCGAGAACGCCCAGCGCGTCGGTGGCGACGCGGGTGGAGCGTCCACCGGCGGCGTGGCCGTGGACCAGGGCGGCCCCGTGACGGACTCCGGCTCCGAGGTCGCGAAGGCCTACGCGCCGTACCTGATCATCATCGCCATCTTCTCGATCGTGAACATCCCGGCGGTCAAGGCGTTCTTCGCCGAGGAGCCCTGGACCGTCGTCTTCAGCTGGCCCGGGCTCGAGGTGCTCAACCCGGCCGGCGAGCCGGTCTCGACGACGATGTACACCTTCAACTGGCTGCCCGCCGCGGGCACCCTGATGATCTTCGCCGGCCTGCTGACGATGCTCGTGCTCAAGGTGTCGCCGGGCCAGGGCCTGAAGACCTACGGCAAGACGTACGGCGAGCTGAAGTGGGCCATCGTCACCGTCATGGCGGTGCTCGCGCTCGCCTACGTGCTCAACCTGTCCGGCATGACCGTCTCCCTCGGCGCCTGGCTGGCGCAGACCGGCGCCGCGTTCGCGATCCTCTCGCCGATCCTCGGCTGGATCGGCGTCGCGGTCACCGGCTCCGACACCTCCGCGAACGCCCTCTTCGGCGCGCTCCAGGTGCAGACCGCCGCCCAGGCCGGGCTCGACCCGGTGCTCATGGCCTCGGCGAACACGTCGGGCGGCGTGCTCGGCAAGATGGTCAGCCCGCAGAACCTCGCCATCGCCGCGGCCGCCGTCGGCCTCGCGGGCAAGGAGGGCGACATCTTCCGCAAGGTGATCGGCTGGAGCCTCGTGCTGCTGGTGGGCATGTGCATCCTGGTCGGTCTGCAGGCCACCCCGGTCCTCGACTGGATGGTCCCGGCCGCCCCGTGAGCCGCCTGTGCCGTGGGGGGGGCCCCCCCGGGGGGGGGGGGGCCCCCCCCAGGCCCAAACCGGTGCCCCCCCGGAGGACGGGGCC